>CAVPMC010000014.1:0-349768 GCA_963706465.1 Terriglobales bacterium | reverse complement strand
ACGTGTTTGCTCTGAGAGTGGCGTACGAGCCTGCACCTTGAAACGCGCTGGCGGGAAATCCATCGAGAAAACTGGCATTCAGGTTGGGTACCTGCGTGGTCGAGGCCACTTGCAAAGGACTGGTGCCGATCGCAACCGTCGAGATCAATTGCGTGCCACTGACATTTCCATTCACTGTCTGATTGCCGGTGAAACTGTTAGCGGTCGCGAGTTGGGGAACTTTAGTGGTATCGAGGTTGAGGGTGACGCTGCCGGTGGTACCTCCGCCGGTGAGATCCCGTGCCTGCCGTTACGCCCGTGATGGTGCCGTTCCCCGTGCCGGGGAATGTCTGGCCAGCTGCGAACTTGATCTGTCCGTTGCTGGCAATATTCAGTCCGGTTTCGGTAGGCTTTGTTCCCGCACCGAATAGCAGATTTAGCGTGCCCGAAGGCGTGCTGGTGTTGTTGCCCGTCGGCTCGCTCTGCCACTGGAAGTTCTGGCTCACAGCCTTCCCCGTTCCGCTGTTGAACGACGATGCCAGCATGTTGAACGGGTCCGAGTTGAATCCTGAAGTTGCCGTGGCCGTGCCCGCGCTGGGCAACTGCAGCGCGCCGCGAACGAAGGCGCCGCCTTTGACATCCAAAGCGGCGGCCGGCTTGATGGTGTTGATTCCGACCTTCGCCGTGCTTCCAGAGCCCGACTGAAACAGGACCGAATTACCCAGATCGCCGGTGCTGTCCGTCCAGATGGGGATGTAGTTCGTGGTGCCGGTGCCGCTGGTGGGCGGAGAACCCGCATCGACGGAGCTAGAGGATTGAGAAGATGGCGCGGCCAGAACGAAAGCCGACGGCGGAAGGCCGCCCACCGTTTGCGCGTCCGCCGCTTTAAGCGCGTAGGGGACACTCATGAGCAATACGCGCGGCAGGTCCGCTTGTCCTTGCGGCTGCACCTCTAGCCAGCGGGCTTGCCCCGACGCGAAGATTGCTTGTGGCAGCCCTTGCGTAGTCGTGGAACCGAGCGTCACGGCGTAGTGTCCGCTCTTATCAGCCGATACGTTCTGGGTTTCCACCCACAGCGGCGCCCCGCCTTGCTGCTCGGCGTAGAGCGAGAAGGTGACGCCAACCATCCCGCTCAGCGGTTTGCCATTGACCTCAGTCAGGTTCCCGCTAAATGAGACCACGGCCGGAACCGTGCCCGGATTCGAAACAGCTTGTTGACCCCACGCCCATCCCACCAGAGACATGCAAACTACCCAGCAAATCGCTTTTCGCATTGCATCCTCCGTGGCGCGTTTAGACCGTGCCCTATCCTTCAAAGCGCAAAACGGAGGAAAGATAGCTCACCATGTGAAAAAAAAGTGGGGTACTTTAGCGCGTGGCTATCATTCGCCGAAGGCCGGCATGGCAACGCGAACCGAATCGAAGAGAGGTACCTTCTCCCCGTGGCGAAGTCGCAGCATTCAGCCAGTGGCCAAAATTGAACAGCTTGACAGGGATAGTTCTGCCAGACTCTGGCTATGACAACGAAAACGATTCCGGCATACCTTGAGGACGAGCGCCAAAAAGATAGAGACGCTCAGCTGCGGATAGAAGAAGAAGCTGCACGCATTCAGCCGCTGCAGCATGGCCACCATCGCATTGCGAAACAGCCCAAGCTGGAATTGCCATCTGCGGTTGAAGCCGCACCCAAAGCGAGAAAGACTTCGGCAGTATCTCGGAAAAAGTCACGCATCGCACGAAAGACGGCGACGAAAGCCCGCAAGGTGGCGTGACTCAAATGGCCAAATCTGAGTCATATTTGCGTCATTGCCAGAACAGTGCAGTCAAACTGTGCCGAATTCCCCAGTCGGCCTCCCGAAATTGCCCACACCCTCGACGGGTTCTCCAGGATTCAGTTCCTGGTCGGTGCCAGCAGGCTCGGCGAACCAGTTCCCGAGGTCCCGGGACTTTCCTCGAAGCGCCGCAGTGTGACTTCCCACCGGCGAAAGTTGTAGAAGTAACCTTTGTGCAACCGGTCAGGTTGCCTCCGGGGGGCGCGGTGGCACGCTCCCTGGACGCCGAGTTGCGAAGCTGCCAGAAACTTAGGAACTACGTGGCCGGCGAAGCTCGCCGCCGGCCGCAGCCAGCGCGTGTACGCGTACGCCCGAATTGCCGACCTGTTGATTGGGATCAGCCCCCTCGGCCTGGTGTAGCCCCCTTCCGCCACGTACGCGTTAGCAATTTTAAGACCCGCCCATGAAGGGATCGTTCTCATCCTCAGTGTTGAGACGTCGCTGTTTGTGCTTGGTTTCCGCCAAAGGTACACGACGGAACCCAGACTCTGCGGGTGCCGGATCAGCGATGTGATGCGTCGAAACAACAGGTTGCGCGGATTGATGCAGAAGGCCACTTAAATGCAATGCTTAGGTGGAGTGAGCATTCCTTCTCCTCTTTCAGGTTTCCTGAACTAAGTCAGCCATCTGAAGTCGTCTTTCTTAGCAACCCCAACCCTAAGGAGGTTGCCATGTTTGCACGCAATGTCTCAATTCATCTGAAATCCAATGTGCTGTCCGATTACACCCGAACTTTTGACACTGACATTCTTCCTTTGCTTCGTAAACAAAAGGGCTTCAAGGACGAAATCACATTCGCGGGCCCCGGCGGAATTGATGTGACTGCAATCAGTCTGTGGGAAAACAAAGCCGATGCCGAAGTTTACAACACCAATGCCTATCCGCAAGTGTTGAAGACGATGGCAAGATTTATCGAGGGAACGCCCAAGGTTCAGACCTCTGATGTTGTCAGCTCGACTCTCCACGAGATCGCCGTACACGCAACAGTGTAGGAGTGTGCGCTTTCCACACGAGAAGGCGGTTGCCTCCGCCTTCCTAATTTCCGCGAGAGGTGGACAGCGCACTCATACCTTTCCCATCGTGAACCGTTTATTGGTCAATAATGACCAGATTTGTATAAGTTTGGCCAAGTAACCTTCCTCTACCTGGAAACGCAGAAAATAAAACTTTAGATAAGGAGAACCTAATGACAAGAATTCGACCAGTGATCCTCGGGTTGGTTTTTGCAGTGGCTCTTAGCAGCCACGTAATGGGCGCTACCGGTCAAGTCGGTACCTGCCTCAGCGGTGTCACGAAACTCGGACCCAGCATTCAGAACGCAGTGAACGCCCTGCCGCCGAATAGCACCTTAGACGTCTGTCCAGGGGTTTATCAGGAACAGGTAATAGTCACGCAACCCATCACCATTCGCGGAGTAAAGGATCCGAGTTCCACCGCCGACGCAGCGGTGATCGCAGCTCCGAGTGGGGGAATTGTCGCCAACACCTCGAGTCTGACTACCAACGCCCCTATCGCCGCCCAGTTGGTAGTGGACACACCCGGAGGGACTGTAAACATCAACAACATCACTGTCGATGGTAATAACAACCTGATTAGTGGCTGCGCTCCCGATCTGATTGGCATTTACTATCGCAATGCCTCAGGCACGGTCGCTGAGGTTAGCGCCATCAACCAGGCACTGAGCGCCGCTTTGAATGGCTGCCAGAGTGGTCTTGGCATCTTCGTGCAGAGCGGGAATTCGCTTAGTTCAATGGTAACGGTTCAGAACAGCTACGTCGCCAACTACCAGAAAAATGGCATTACCGGCAATGAGACCGGAACCACTCTTACGTCGACGTCAAATACAGTTTTCGGCCAAGGTCCGACCACGGGCGCTGCGGAAAACGGGATCCAGTTTGGCTTTGGCGCCACTGGATTGGCAAATCTCAACACAGTAATGGACAACGTCTATTCCCCAGGCACTGCGGCAGCTACCGGTATTCTGGTCTATGCCTCGGCGAGTGTTACGGTAAGGTCAAACACGGTAGGCAATAGCCAGTTGGGAATTTCATTCGATTCCGATTCCAACTTCGGTGTGGCCGACAATGGGACTATTGTTTCGAACAAAGTCTCAGCGACGCACCTCTTTGATGGCATCGATCTGTGCAGCAACAGCAACACCGTGCACAGCAATACCATCATCGGGAGCGACGAATCCGCCGTCCATCTGGACAGTTCTTGCGGCAGCACTGGCAACAGTAACACCGTTACAAACAATGTGATCAACGACTCATGTGCAGGAATTCTGGAGGATCCCAGCACGACCAATACGGTTGGATCCAACCTATTTCACAATGTGACCAATACCATCGCCACCGGACCCACATGCACGAATCCGCCGGGCCAGCACAGCGAGAAGCAAGCTCTAACACCAAAGCCGATACACCCGTGAGCGGCTGGCCTTGGTCTGACTCCAGGGCCAGAACCTTTCAAAAACACGAGGCCAGCTGTCTACCTGCAACTGGCCTTCTTACGATGGCATCTCGGATCATAAAAAGCTTCTCGACAGCAACGCTTAATCTCGTAGCGCCGTGCGCCCCACGTCATCACGCCGGGTGTGTCAGGTTCGAGATCGTGAGCGCTCTCGCGCGACTTAGCGTTGCGCTGCAGCCATTGACCGCGCTGTTCAGGTGACGAGTCTTCACAAAGCGTCACAGTTTGCGGAGAAGGGCATCTATGGCTTGGCCGCCGGCCTGCTGCAAGAGGCTTTGCAGAAGTCGCCGGATAATGCCACTTACCATTTTCATCTTGGGATGGTGTATCAAAAGCAAAAGAACACCGCGGATGCGAGAAAGCACCTGGAGCGCGCTCTGCAAATCAATCCCAAGTCTCCCAACGCCGATGAGATTCGCAAGGCTCTCAATCAGATGAGCTAGCGAGCCGGTGCCTGTATGCGGTCCAAGCTCGGGGATAGTCACTCCGACTGAGCAGGCGCTCGACAGATTAATCGACTTCGGCTCCGCAGATCCGAACAAGATCGAGATTCGCGACGCATCGAAAACTCATTTCCTGTACGCCGTGGTCTGCGTGCGCTTTCGTTCCGTCATACGCGCATTTTTACGGTCGGTGGAACCAGTTCTCCGTTCCGGCGTCGCCGCAGGCTCGACGAACGGATAATTTGTATTGAGCGCGCCACTAAACTCTGGCTTTCGCGAAGCTTGCAAAACATAAACTAGTTGTAATTAAGCGCTTCTTGGCTTCGTTTTGCAAAAAGTACTTTCACGGTAATTCTTCATCGCGTCAAACGTACGCTGACCGGAGCAGGAATCATTTCCCCTTGGCGGTGCCTCTGCATGCGCTCCAGTCGATCAACAGTGCGGCCGAGTTGGCGCTCGATGGTAGTTTCATAGCGAAGGGTCTTGTCGAGCTTTCGCACGGACAAGTCCGTTCAGCCGGCGGTTTTTCCATTTACCGAGAGATTATCGCGTGAGGGTGCCGACCGTATACCGTCGATTGTCGCCAGTCGGCCGGTTCGGCGCATGGTTGTGCAGTCGAATCCGTAGGCTGTCCCGCAAACGAGACAGACCTGATAGTCCTGGCCTCGGGCTCCAGTATGTGGCCACGAAAATTGATGGCGGCAAAAAAACATCGCTGAGAAGGGCGTTAACAATGGCGGAGTCATGCTGTTTCCCCTGCATTAATGAGGTGATCTCGACGTATTAAGTTAGGATGTGGCAGTCATTCGCCTGACGCATATTGAGTTTCCTGGTTTTTGGGCGCGCCGTCCGGTCGAAATTGCCTGCCAAGTGTGTTTGCCAAGGAACTCGAATACTTGGCAAGTGCCTGCCGCCACCATCCCACGGAATCGTGCGCCAGTTCCTCCATGGTTTGTCCGAAGGAGAGCAACATTCCGGCAACCTGGGCCTTGAGCAACTGGGAAATGGAGCCTTCGATCCCTTTCTGGTTGCCGTCACTGCTCCGCGCGAGGGCGTCGCCAGGTTGTCAGATTACCTTGTTGCGGTGTGCGGCCTCGCCTAATTGCTGCCAGGGAAAGCGGTGTGTCGCGCCGGCGGCATCGGAATGGTCCCTTTGCGATCCTGCCACAGGATGAGGTTCAGCTTTCCGGCGTCAGCCGCGTCCGCGTGCGACAAGTCCATTTTCGCGGATTCCTTAGCCCCGGTGGCATTCTCTGAATTCGTCTTGTAAATCAGTTTGTTGTTGAGGTTCGCGAAATCCGCTGTGAACGGTGGCTGATTGCCCGGACCCGAGAACAGAGGGCCCATGACCGCGGCATGAGCGTCATTGTTGTTCATAGGCGGCAGGCCGAGCAAAACCTCCATGCTGTGAATCATGCTGACTGTAGTGTAAAAGTTGTGATCTACAAAAGGATGGTCGATAGAACTGGGCGAGTATTTACTTATTTCGAAGGCAGTGCTTCGGTGAGCGTCAACGTGATCCGGGCCGTCTTGCGCGTCGTCTTCAAGAATCATGATCGCAGTGTCATCCCAGTACGGGCTATGCGAGATGGATTCGACGACTCGGCCGACTGCTAGGTCGTTATCGGCCACCAGGGCTGACGGAGTCGGATAACCGGGCTTTGTCCCTCCGGTGTGATCGTTAGGCAAACGCATGACGACGAATTGGGGCAACTGTTGGCCCTGTCCCGTTTTACGGGCCTGCACGAAAGCGTCGAACTCTCGCAGGAATTCATCGGCGCGTAGTTGGTCGGGATAGGTGATGCGAAAATCAGGAAACTGCGGGTCCACGTTCTCTACGATCTCCGGCTTAGTGGCAACGTTGCGAAATAGCACGGGAATCGGCCATGGGTACGGGCTTGGCGAGCCCGGCGGCGTTCCAACGTCGGCCGGCAACGGGTCGCCCGGACGGATAAATTGTCTTGGGCAAGTCGCGCCAGGCGGAAGGGGATGGTTTTCTTTCGCATCCGTAACTTCGAATCCCGAATCGCACCATTGGCTTTCGACATATTCCGCGTAATTCCGATGAGTGAGGCCATGGCGCGCCAGGTTCGTCCAGATGTATCCGGTTGCGGGCTCATCGGCATCCGGAATTCCTTCCAGCAACGGATAGTCGTGATCAACGTCACCTTCGTAATCGTAGGGCCGTTCGTCTCCGTGCTGCATCACTTGCCAGGTGCGTTCAGTGTAGTCACTCGAGATTGCCGCCGTCGACCAGACGTGTCCATCGCCGGAGACATTGCCGCTGTCATAAAAATTGTCGAGAATCCCGAACTGCCTGGCGAGAGCGTGCTGATTGGGTGTAATGTCCTGACCGTACATGGTCAAACTGGGATCGGCATCGCCTGGTTTCAAGTCACCAAAAATTTGGTCGTAAGTCCGATTTTCCTTGATGATGTAAATCACATGGCGAATGGGATTAGTGCCGCCGGCAAATGGGATCGAAAATCGGTTTTCCTGCATGAGATTGCTCTGCTCAACCTCGGCGGTGAGACTTGCCAAGTCCGATTGCATTTGCTGGATCTTCACGCGGGCGATCGAGCCATGAAGCAAAGGGACCACATAGGGATGCATCCGGTGTCCGTTCATTGAAGCCCAATCAGGCATATAGCCAGCGTTGGCGGTGCTGCTGGTGCCTTTACCTGAGGCGATGACCAAATCGTCTCCGTGCACTGCCAGGGCGGTTGGGTACCATTCGGTAGGAATAAATCCGAGGGCGGGACGCGGAACCGGCGAATCATTTGGAGTTGTATCGAACACAGCGACCGCATCGGAACCGGAATTGGCGACGAATAGTTTTTTTCCATCCGAACTTTCCACCAGCGCGGTGGGATAACTTCCGCTATATTCTTGTCCGGGCAAGAGGGTCGAGAGCATTCCGTTCAAGCTCCCACTGGCAGTATCCAGCAGCGCGATTTTGTCCGCGTTTGCGAGCGCTACGTAAAGACGCCGTTCGTCAGCGCTGAGCAACAGTGCCGTGGGATGCGATCCGGACGCCGTTGGCGATGCCGGCCGCAGCAGAGGAATGCGTTTCACTACTTGGCCAGTCTTCAGATTCAGCTCTGCGATCGACGAGTCATTCCACAGAGAGCAGTAAGCACGCAATCCATCCCGGGTTGCGACGACCGCATAAGGATACGAAGTCGGAATGTGCTGGCCGGTGGTTAGATCAAATGTGCGAAGTACCGCACCATTGTTGGCATCGAGCAGCAAGGCATTGTCAGACAAATCGTCGGCGACGAGGATGTTATCGCCCTTGGAACTTCTTATGACCGCCAAGCCAGCTGGATATGGAATTGCCTTCCCAAGTGGCAAGGTGGAAAGACCGGGGTTATTTTGCATCCCCTGGGGCACCGGTTGCAGCGGTATTTTAAGAAAGCTGTGCGGTGAAATCATGCCATCATTAAAAGTGTAGATGGCGATCCCGTTGCCCAGGTCTCCGGCGGTTGCGCCGGCGGGATCAGTAAACGATGCGACAGATACGTACAGCCGTGATCCGTCCGAACTAAAGGCTAGCCCGAGAAAATATGTCTGATGGGCGTCTACAACAAAGCGCGGGTCGGGAAAATCCTGTAGCTGATTCGTGTCGAGATTTAAGACTGCGATGGATTGCTGAAAGCGCGACTCTTCAGTGCCGTATCCATTGTTGAGAATTGCAACGTAGCGGCCACTTGGGTGCAGCGCCAGGGTTGCGGGAAAACTGTTGATTGGCCGGGGCATGCCCGGAACAGGTTCCAGCAATATCTTGCTGGAGGGCAGCACAATCTGTTTCTTGGGATTTTGACTCTGTGCCGTGGCAACCCAGAGAACTACCAGCACCCACGCCGCAAGGTTGATGCGGCGGGGCAACGGTCGATCCGTCATGGAGAGCATCCGTTTCTTGTCAATCCACATGCCGTCAAAAATACTTCATCATCTCGGACTGTTCTAACTCTGACTTAGAAACTCCACCTTAGGCTGAACTGGATCTCGCGCTGATTATCCGGAAGAGTGGAAGTGATGGCCGCGCCTCCCGGTGAATCCGGATTACTGTTTTCCAACTGGAACTGAGGGTGGTTGAATGCATTGAAAAGCTCAGCGCGGAAGTCTAGTTTCTGGCGCTCCGTGATGCTGAACTGCTTCATGATACCGAAGTCGAAGTTGACCTGATCCGGTCCGCGCAAATCTCCCTGGCCGGAGTTGCCGAACAAATGCGCACTCACCTGGCCGGGCGCGAGTGCTGGAATCGCAAAGGCGGCAGGATTGTAAAAGCACTGCAGAGACTGGTGCCCCGGCGTGGGGCACCCGAGCGCCGCCTGCTCTGCCAGACCAAAGGAGAAGTCCTCGGGATTGCCCACCTGATTGGGCCGATAGCCAAAGCTCCCAGTGTTGCTTAGATCGCCCGCGCCCAGGTATGCCGTCTCCGCTTCTCCGCTGCGAATTGTGACGATGCTGCTTAATTGCCAGCCGCCAATCACGCCATTGGCCAAGCTTCCCCACTCGTTGCCAAACTGCCGACCTTTGCCGAAGGGAAGTTCATAGAGGCCGCTAAATGTGAAACGATGGCGGAAGTCAGGCTCTTCCAATCCGCGCTCAGGCGCGATGTTATAGGTATTTTGAATGGCGCAGCCCGGGTCTCCGCAACTATTTCCGATGTCCTTGGCCCAGGTGTAACTGGCTTGCAGGTTGAGACCGCTGGAGAAGCGTTTGACAAGTTTAGTTTGCAGGCCATTGTAGAAAATATCGAAATGCGGGTAGTCGATGGGAAGAACCACGGAAAGATTTGGATCGACGTTAAAGTACGGCGTGCCGAAGTTGGTGCCATTCTTAAAATTGGTATCGAGGGGTGCGTGTGCCTGATCGAAGTTGCTGGATTCGTTGTCCCAGATATGCACCCCGCGGGTCCCAACGTAGCCGATTTCGAGCACCCAGTCCTTGGCAAGCTGCTGTTGAATTCCGAGATTCCATTCCATGAAATACGGGATCTTGCGCTCGGGACCAGTTGTCTTCACTTGGTTGCCAGAAGGTTGAAGAGGGTTGGAGGGCTGCTGCTGTGCGGGGAATCCGGCAGAGAAAAGGGATGCCGCAGTGGGAATGTCTAGTGGATTTGAGCGTTGCGCAAATGACTCGAGCACCGGAGGGTTTTCGCCAAGGTCATTGAAAACGTTGCCTTCCGGCCCATAGAAGATGCCAAAGGCACTGTGCACGACTGTTCGGTCGTTGGAGAAAGGCGACCAGGCAAAACCCACTCGCGGCCCAAAGTTGTGCAGATCGTACGCCACCCCTGCATTGGACACGGCGTTCGGTCCAAAATTATCGATTACCTTTCCCGTATTCAGATCAAAGTTGCCCACATGGCCGCCAACCGGAGAAAAAATCTCGTAACGGAGTCCGAGGTTCAATGTGAGGTTGTGCTTCACCCGCCAATCATCCTGAAAGAACGCATCGATTTCCTTCTGATTGGTACGGTCGCGAGTGGATAAGCTGTCCTGCGAACGAGAGGTGGGCAGGCCGAGGAGAATGTCAGCAATCGCATTTCCGCCCGAACTGGTTTGCAGGTTGCTGGTAAATTGCCCGGTCACATTGAACAGACCGAACGGTGCCTGTGCCTGGAAGAAATTTCGATTGAGATAGCGGAAGTCCCCGCCGAACTTGAAGGCATGCTTTCCATGGACCCAACTGATCGTATCCGCAATCTGGCGGGTGTTGTCGACCGCAAGTTCTGGAACGAACTGCGAATCGCCAAACGAGCCATTATTGAAGCCATAGCCGTTCACAAAGAAGAGCGACAGGCCGCCGGAGACGCCATCGTTCCGATTGGCATTGGGAATGCCGAGGCTGTCGGAAATATTCTGATTGGCATTCACGTGGTTGGTATCGATGCGCCAACGGATGAAGGCAATCCGGGCATCATTCAGCACGTTGCTACTAAAGGCGTGTGTCCACCCAACAGCGTAGCTTTGTTCCCGTCCGTTGATGTTGCTGCCAAAGCCCTGACAACAACCGCCGGCATTGCCCAGCGGAGCAGCTTTTAAGAAATCAACGTTCTGCAGCGATCCATGCGCGAAAAGTTGGTCGTGCGGCGATAGCTGGTGATCGATGCGCGCATCAAATTGATTTCCGCTGGTAATATTCTTGGGATTCGAAAGATAGTTGCTTTGCAGTCCCGGCAAATTTGGTAAAGGAAGAAGATTAACGATCTTTTGGCCCACGGGATCGATGCGGTTGCTGGGAATCACCGATGGAGTCGCCGGATTGATCGGCTGGCGAGCGCCGGTTGCAGGATTCGTGGTGTAGGGATCGTAGATAGTTGCGCCGGTCTGAGAGAAATCTCCCCCGCGTTCGGCCGCTGTCGGGAGCGTACTCAGGTAGGTTTCTCCCACGTGGATTCGCGTGCCCTCATAATCAGCGAAAAAGAAAGTCCGATCTTTTCTGATGGGACCGCCAAAGAAGAATCCGAACTGATTGCGCTGGAAGGGCGGCTTGAATGGTTTGGTTTGTCCCGGCAAAGGCTGATCAAAATAGTTATCCGCGTCCAGCGCGGAGTTGCGCAGATACTCGTAAGCTCCGCCGTGCAACTTGTTTGATCCTGACTTCAGTACGATGTTGATGGAAGCGCCGCCACGGCCGAACTCCGCCTTCATGGAGTTTTGTTCCACGCGGAATTCCTGAATCGCATCTGGGGGAGGCTGAATGACGATCGTCCCTTGGCCGTATTCGTTGTTGTCGACTCCGTCCAACAGGAAGTTGTTATCGAAGCTGGTCAGGCCGTCCACGGCGACCTGAATGCCGGGGCGGTTGTTATCGGTGGTGCCCCGCAGGGCCCCGTTGCTTTGCGGCCCCTGATCCACTCCCGGACCAAGATATGCCAGTTGGATAAAATTTCTTCCATTCAGCGGCAGTTGCTGGATGCGTTTCTCAGTTTCCAGGGTGCCCACCGAAGAAGTCTCGGCATCAACTAAAGACGGAACCGCCTGAACGTCTATTTTTTCCGTGACGGACCCGACCTGCAGGGTGAAATTTTCGGTGGTAATCTGATTTACGTGTGCCTCAACGCCCTCGGTGGTAAGCGTTCTGAAACCTTCTTTTTCTACCTTGACCGAATAAACTCCGCCGACCAGCGATCTGGCGATGTAGTTCCCTTGCTCGTCGGTCGAAATCTGCATCTCCTGACCCGTGCCCACATTTCGAATCGTCACCTTGGCGTCGCGCAAGGTTCCACCCGTTGCATCTGAGATCGTGCCGGCTATGCTGCCCCGATCCACCTGCGCGTTGCCGCTTTCCGCGCCCATGACGACAAACACAAACAGCCCAGCCAAGATCACGCGTATGAGACACAGCCAGCGCACGCCACCCGTCGAATTTCTATTCGGCCCCATGTTTGTCTCCTTTTCCTCGGCACTCATGCTTGTTAAGTTAGGCGTGGCTCCCATCGAGTCACCGCATTCGAAAAGCAGGTTGTTCGGTTCTCGCCAATACGAAAACATTCACGTTATTCAACGACACGCTTCAAGAAGTTCGAGCCTCTTTGCGGCTCCCCATGAATACAAAACTGGTTTTCTAGCTGGCACTTGTGATCGGCCCCCCGGCCCCGTGCGGTTTGTGCGTGTTGCACCGTCTATCAAAGCGGTTAGATTACGCTTCAATATCATGTCCGCTTTAGCCATGTCAAGGATAAAAACCCTGTATATCGCGTATATTATCCCAGTTCTCGCCTTTTTTCTCGCAGTCGCCGGGGTTGACAGCGATCTTGCCGCTGTGATATTCCAGCGTTCTGAGATAACCGCATAGACGCTCAGACATCCCGGGCCGTTTCAGCCTGTTTTGCCCGGTGCGATTTTGTGTTCGCGTGCCCACCGTAGAGGCTTTAGCTGCCCTGCGCGGAGTAGCTTCTGGCCAGCATCGTGGAAAGCGTGACCTTCAAGCTTCGAGAGTCTGGAAATCGACCCGGCAGTCGAAAGCACTCGGTAACAATGCCGAGGAAGAAGAGGAAATGGATAAGCTGATCATCACCGTGACATGCGACTCCTCGATGTCGTTTCCACACAACCCGTACAATCCCACCCCGCAGGGCAAAGATGCTGTCGCAGCGGAATATGTAAAAAGCGTGAATGCCGGGGCAGCGATTTGCCATCTCCACGGGCCTTACACGGTCGACCAAAAGATGCAAGCCGACAACACCAAGCTATCCGATCTCGATCTGCCAGGCTGGAAGGCGTTGCGTGAAGCGATTTTGGCGAAGTGTTCTCCCATCGTGCAATACGGCATCGCAAACGGTCGCTTCGCCCAGCGGATCGAACTCATGCGGACCCAGAAGCCGGACATGGTCTCGGTATGTTTTAACGCGCATGACGAATGTTTTGATTATGAGCCCGGTCAAGAACCGGTCGAGCTTTATGGCATTCATGATCGCGATGAACTGGCGGCCTATTGCACTCGCAGCCGGGAGTTCGGCGTACGAATCGAAGTTGAAGCTTTCCATTTCGGTGCGGTGTGGAACGCTATGCGCATGGTCGAGAAGGGACTCTTACAGCATCCCACCTGGATAACTCTATTTCTGGGCTGGAAAGGCGGTTGTTGGACGCCGCCGACGCCTAAGGCCCTGCAATACATGGTTGACCATCTGCCCGAAGGCTTTATCTTCAACACCAGCGTGATGGATCCGCAGCAAGCGTGGATCATGCTGACCATGGCGATCTCGCTGGGAGGCCATGTCAGAGTGGGGATGGAAGACAATCCATTCCTGGCTCCTGGACAGTACGCGCGAAGCAATGCGGAATTGGTCGAGAAGGTTGTCAGAATTGCCACAGAGCTAGGCCGGGACATAGCCTCGCCCGACGAAGCACGGCGCATTATGGCCGGCGGCGCAAACAGAGCCGGTTTGTCCAACCAGCAATTATCGAGTCGCGAAAGTTAGGGCCAGCATGTTTTGGAAGACGGTGACTCGAGCGCTGGGCGCAACCGCTTTGGTCGTGCTTGCCACCGGATGTACGGCTCCCCAGACGGCCAGGGAAAATGACGCTGTCGAACTCCGCATATTCGACCGCATCACCACGGTGAAGGGCGCCGAATATAGCCAGTGGTTGGTTTCATCGTTTAACGAGCGCAACCGGGGCAGGATTCACGTCACCTGGTCGGGAATTGAAGATGAAATGTTTAAGCCCAAGGTCAACGTCGTTCTAAGGACGCCGGCGGCGCCAGATGTTTTCTTTACCTGGGAAGGTGGTTGGGCAAAGTATATGGTCGACTCCGGCTACGCCGAGCCACTGGACCGTTATTACGAGAAGTATGGCTGGCAACAAGAATTGAACCGGGCCGGCGCTTCTCTCGCATGGTCCGGGACCCAGAGGTATTTCGTTCCAACCCGCATGGCGGCTTCGGTGGTTTGGTACCGGACAGATATTTTTGCACGCTACGGCTTGTCTGTTCCCCGGTCATGGTCTGAAATGCTGGTCGCAGCCAGGGAACTTAAAGCCGGAGGCACCATTCCGTTCCTATTGGCCGATCAAAAGCGCTGGCCGGCACAGTTTATGTGGACCGCGCTGTTTGTCAATAAACATGGTCTCCAGACATACAACCAGTTGCTCGCTCGCAAGATATTGTGGACGGACCCCAGGGTCGCCGATATTTTCGCTGTGATGAAGAGCCTGGCTGACGAAGGGATGTTTGAGCCGGGAACAAACGCCCTCGACGTGCTCCCTGCGGTCTCTTTGTTTGCCACGGGCCGGACGGCAATGTGGTACCAGGGTTCATTTCTTCTGACGCGATTCATGGACGATAAGGGCCGGCCGCTTTTCCCCTTTGATTTTTTTCAATTCCCTCCGGTCAACGATAAGCCGCCTACAGTCAGCGTTTTCGTTGAGGACGGATTAATGATCAACCGGCATAGCACTCACCCGGACGAAGCGGCTGCATTCTTGGATTGGGCACTTTGCCGGGAGGCTCAAGAGAAACAGTTGGAGCTCGGTATGCCCTACCCGGCCAATATCAATGTTGATCTGAAAGGGCTGTCTGGAGTGCCGCAAAAATTGGGACAACTCATCGCCTCGCAATCCACCGCCACTTTCATGCATCTGGATCATGCGCTTAGCCCGGCGATTTCCAATCCATTCTTGGACTTTCTCCAGGCGGTTCTGGCGGGAGCCATGAGTCCTCAACAGGCAGCCGAGCAGACTGAAAAAGCCGCGGAGGGCGTTGAAGACACTTCTTGGCGGGCTCGCCCTCAGCGCGGCAGTGAGCCAGCATTGGCGGGAATTCGAGTTTACTCCCGAGGAACGAGATCTCAGGCCTTGAACTGAGTAGTCGATGGACTCCTCAGGTTGCGCAATTAGTTGGGGACAGTTGGAAACAAGGGAGAACTATCTTTGCGTTTCTGGGAAATATTCCGCAAGCACACCTTTATTTTTCTTTTGGGCCTGGCCGCTCCCCTGATCGTCTTCGTGGTCTTTGCCGGATACCCAATCCTTTACAACCTGTTTCTAAGTTTTACCCGCTGGAACGGACTCTCGCCGGAAGTGAAATATATCGGATTTCATAATTATTTGGAGTTAGTCAGAGATCCAGTTTTCCTGCTGTCGCTCGGGAACACACTAAAGTGGATCGTTTTAACCCTTATCGCCTGCCTCGGGCTGGGATTGTTTCTGTCGATTATTCTGTTTCTCGGGAAAGTTTATTTCCCGGCCTGCTTCCGCTCATTAATTTTTGTACCCGTGACTATGTCCATGGTCGCCACAGGGATAATTTTCTCCCTGATCCTGAGTCCCGACTTCGGTTTATTGGACCAAGCTCTCCACACTCTGCGGTTGAATTGGTTAATTCATCCCTGGCTGGGCGATTACCACACCGCGCTCTATCTTCTGATTGTGATTGGAGTGTGGGGGTACGCTGGGATTCCCTTGATGCTGTTTCATGCTGCATTAAGTGAGCTTGACCGGGATTTACTGGACGCGGCCAGGTTGGATGGTGCCAGCGACTTTCAAGTCGCGCGCTACATCATCCTTCCCGCACTCAAGCCGGTTTTCGTTATCGTCGCGGTGCTCTCCGTAATTCAGTCACTCAAAACCTTTGACCTCGTCGCAACCATGACTCAAGGCGGACCAGCGGGCGCGACCAAGGTGTTGGGCTATTTCATGTACAGCGAGACTTTCTGGAATAACCGGTTTGGTTATGGCGCAGCCATCAGCGTCGTCATTTTAATTCTCAGCAGTGGCTTTGCCTGGATTTACTTGCGTAGCGTCGCCCACAATGCACTCCACATATCAAAACAATAAAACTCGGGTCCACTGGGGCCGAATCGCGTGGACCGCGGGCATGACAGTCTTCGTCCTGCTCTGGACCCTCCCATTGTTGATGATGGCGATGACGTCGTTCAAGACCGACCTTGAAGCCCTGACCAGCCCGTTTGCCTGGCCGCGAGTATGGTCGGTGGACGCCTACCGGTACGCCTGGACGGCTTTGGGTTACGGCGACCTGCTTTGGAATAGCGTGCTGTACTCGGTCGCTGGCACGGTCCTGGCAATTTTACTGGCGCTGGTTCCTGCGTACGCTCTTAGCCGATTTCCAATCCGAGCGCGAGTCTTCATTCTCGTGCTCCTGCTTACTCCGATCATGCTACCGCAACAGACCGTGATCATTCCGCTCTTCAATCTTTTCCGTTCCCAAGGGCTGATCGATACTCGCCTCGGATTGATTCTGATTCACGCGGCTTTCGGCATGCCCCTGGAAATACTGGTGCTGACTGGTTTCATCAGCAATATCCCGAAAGAACTCGAGCATGCAGCCCGCATCGACGGGTGCACGGATGCAGGAGTGCTCTGGCATGTGGTGATCCCCCTGAGCATTCCAGCGATCGCGGTCGGATTCACTCTGAACGTGATCGACATCTGGAAGGAATATTTCTTTTCACTCATCTTTCTCTCGACCGAAAAGCTTATGCCGGTGACGTTGGGCATCATCCGGGTCACAGATGATCGTTATTTTCGAGCGGTGAATATTCCGGCAGCCGCGGTGATGATGGCGCAGCTTCCCATCATTCTGCTTTTTATCCTGGCGTACCAATGGATTACGCAGGGCATTTATGCCGGGTCGGTGAAGAGTTAGCGCAATTTACCTTGCAAATTCTTGATACTGAGGAACATCGCATTGATGTCTATTAATAGTTTCTTGTCCATCGGATTCGACAAAACCAAACTCACTCCTCTGATGAAAGATCGAGGAATTGGTGTACTGGTGCTGACCTCTCCCGAGGATGTTTTTTACACCACTGGATACACGGCACTGCCCAGCAGCGGAAACCCAATCCTGTACACACTAAGAAACCGGCTTCCGTCGTTTTCCGTTATCGATGCGGATGGCCGCGTCACCTTATTGTGCTGGGGTTTTTCCGCGGAAGGAGTCGAATTGGGAGCGGACGAGATTGTGGGATTCAATCACTTCGCGGGCGGACTGGAGGCGCTCAAGACCGTGTTGATACGCGAGCACCAGTCTGCAAAACTAATTGGTATCACTTCGTCCTGCCCTTATTTCGTGCTGCAAGCCCTCGAACAGTGCGCCCTCCGTGGCCAACTGGATGTTGTCGACGACCTTATGGAAGAACTGCGCCTGGTCAAGTCCGACGAAGAAATCGCGCGGCTGCGCCGCAGCACTGAAATTACCGAACAGGCGTACCGCGAAGTATTCGCTCTGCTTCGCGTCGGCATGGGGCGCAGTGAACTGGCCAGAGAAGCTAAGTCTCGCCTCATCAAAAACGGAGCCACCGGTATCAGCCACGCGACTTTATCTTTCACGCAGGCAAATCCTGAAATCGACATTGATGAGCCGCTCGAAAAAAATCGCCTCGTGACCATCGATATCGGTGGCGTTTATCACGGGTACTGTTCGGATACGCGGCGATACGCCTACTCGGGGCCGGTTCCCGAGGCGCTTCGTGAGCGCTACCAGCAGATGGTTGAGATTGTGGATGCGGTTGGCGAAGCGCTGCTGCCAGGCAGGAGTTTCAAAGAAATCTTCCAAGTCGCCCTGGACCAATATGCCCGCCACGGGATCAAACAACTCGCCCGGTTCAATCACGTCGGCCACAACATTGGACTCGAAACGGAAGAACGCTGGCTGGATGATTCCGCTTACCTCGTCAAGCGTGGAATGGTCATCAACATTGAACTGTACTCAACTGCCGACACCGGCGAACAGATTGGCAACGAAGACACCTACGTGATTGGCAAATCGGGGCCTACCCGGATTTCCCAGCTTCCGCGGGAGATACGCGAAATTGGATAACGAAATGTTGTTAAAAGAGCGAGGATCTAAACAAAATGGAGCATAAGAAAATTGGCGTTGGACTTATTGGACTGGGTTTGATCAGCCGGGCCCACATGCGGGGATATGAAGAAGCAAAAGAGGACGCCAGCGTTGTCGCGGTCTGCGACAGCAACGGATCGATTGCCGACTCCGTCGCCCAGAACTTCAGTGCCCGGGCATATACGCGCTACCGTGAGCTCCTGGCCGATCCCGAAGTACAGTTGGTGGATATAACGCTTCCGCACAATCTTCACTATGAGGTCGCGAATGCGGCCATCCAAGCCCGCAAGCACGTCATCGTTGAGAAACCGATGGCGTCGACAGCTCAACAGAGTTTGGAACTTGTTCAGCTCGCCAAAGAACTGGGTGTCAAGTTTACCGTCGCCGAAAATACTCCCTTTGTTTCCGCGTACCGCCAGGTTGAAGAACTCATCCGCCAGAATGCCATTGGTACGCCTCGGTTGATTCGGACTTTGATCTACGGCAGCGAGGTCGAGCGCCTTCGCGATGTTTCCAACTGGAAGGGGCGCACCGCCGGCTCCTGCGGTGGCGTGATCATCGATGCAGGTCCTCATTCGTTCTTTTTGTTGAAGTGGCTTTTTGGTGAGATTGCCTCGGTTCAGGCCAGCAGCGCCAAACTCGTCGAAGAGAGCGAAGTCGAAGATCATGCCATCGTCACCGGGAGAATGAAAAACGGCGCAATATTTTCTACCGAGTACACTTTTACCGCTGAGATTCCGTGGGGAGAGCGCCTGGAGATATACGGCAGCACCGGCTCATTGATTGTCGACCAAATATCCAATCCGCCAGTCATTCATTTTCGAAGCCGCACTGATATAACCGGCGCGCCGGTTGAAGCCGTCGCCTATGATCCCAAGAACTGGAAGATCAAATCGATCGCCAGTGGAGTTCGTGACTTTGTAGACGCTGTGCGGGATAATCGCCCGCCCCGCGTGGATCCGATGGATGGATACTACGTGCTGCTGGTCGCGGAGAAAGCGTACGAATCCATAGCCAAATTCGGTGGAGCGATTCCGGTTTAAACAGAACGACGCCAGAAGACAAGCCCGCGAGAGCACACATGGCATCGGTGAGCATTCAAAACGTCAGCAAGGCGTTCGGTTCATTAGAGGTGATTCACGGGGTAAGCCTCGAAGTTCCCGATCAGGCGTTCGTCGTGCTCGTCGGCCCGTCTGGTTGTGGCAAATCGACCTTGCTGCGCCTGATCGCCGGGCTTGAAGACATTACCCATGGCACGATTGCCATCGGCGGGGAAATAATCAACAACGTCCCGGCCAAAGACCGTGACATCGCGATGGTGTTTCAGAACTATGCCCTCTATCCCCACATGACGGTGTATGAAAATATTGCTTTCCAGATGAAGGTCAAGGGGCGTCCGCGGAAAGAAATAGACGCCAAGGTCCAGGAAGTTGCGGAAACCCTTGGACTGGTCCCCTCCCTACGACGGTATCCGCGACATTTGTCTGGCGGGCAGCGCCAGCGTGTGGCCATGGGGCGGGCGCTGGTGCGTCAGCCCAGAGTTTTTTTATTCGACGAACCTCTCTCCAACATCGATGCCAACCTGCGGGCCCAGCTTCGGGCCGAAATTCGTTCTCTCCAACTTCGCCTTCGCATCACTACTGTCTACGTAACTCACGACCAACTGGAAGCGATGACGATGGGAGATCTGATTGTTGTCATGCGCGATGGCGTGGTCGAGCAAACCGGTACGCCTCTGGACGTTTTCGATCGGCCGGCGAATGTCTTTGTTGCCAGCTTTATCGGTTCTCCCACCATGAATCTGGTGGAGGGATCGGTTCGACGCGCCGACGATCGGGTATGGGTTGAAAGCGCCTGTGGACAAATGCCATTGCCTTCGAACACGATCGCAGTAAGCGGAGCGAAGGTGATTTACGGTTTCAGACCAGCCGCCGTCGTGCTGAGCAATCAAGCCAACGCGATCAGCGCGCGGATTGATACTGTGGAGCCGACCGGAGAATCAACTCAGCTTCACGTTGTGGCCGAGACGAAGGGGTTGGTGGTCGTTTTTCCCGGCCGACAGCGTTTTCAGCGGGGAGAGGAAGTCAAACTCTTGCCACTAGAATCCTTGATTCACTTGTTTGACGCCGACTCCGGAAAGCGGTTGGAGTTCTTGCGCGAGTGACAGCAGCGTTAGGGACTCGTAAGCACTGAATGGGTGACCGCTATGTTCGGGGGATTGACATGGAACTTGTAAGAAAGAAGATTGCGATTGTGACTGGAGCCGCCCGAGGGATCGGCCAAGCAACCGCTCAGCGGTTTCACGCGGATGGATATCAGGTGGTCGCCGTCGACATTCTGGAGCCTGCTCAATCAAGCGGCGGGAACCGTTACGACTTCATTCGCTGCGACGTTGCAGAGGAGGTGTCGGTCAAAAGGTTAGTGGATCAGGTTGTTGCTGAACACGGGCAAATCGATGTGCTTGCGAATGTTGCGGGTATTGTTCTGGTCAAACCTCTTATTCAGACGGAGTGGAGTGAATTTCAGCGAATCGTAAACGTTAACCTGGGCGGAATTTTTTTAACACTCAAGCATGTATTGCCAGTCATGCAGAAGCAGAAACACGGCGCCGTGGTGAATATGGGTTCTGTGTCGGGACACGTCGGGCAGGTCGATCACGGTCTGTACGGCGCGACCAAAGCCGCGGTAATCGGCCTTTGCCGCGGGCTCGCCTGGGAAATGGCTCCCTACAATATCCGCATCAATTCGGTGAGTCCAGGCTCCGTGGATACGCCGATGCTTCGCGGGGACATCGAGATTGAATCCAAAGCAACCGCCAAGCCCTTTGCCGAAGTTCGGAAGATTCGCGAAGCTGAGCAGGCCTTGGGGCGATGGGCCCAGCCTCACGAAATCGCGGCGGCCATCGCTTTCCTGGCCAGCGATGAAGCTTCCTTTATTACCGGTACTGACCTTCTGGTTGACGGCGGATGGGTCGCAAGATAAGTTTCGTTGCCCGACGGTGCTTTTCTGCCGAAAATGTAGCTACGGGCTTGTGATGCGAGCTTGTGTTACAAAGTTCGCAGGCGCAGCGAGAGGAGACGGATGAACCAGAAACTTTACCATTGCCTCATGGCAAGTCTTGTGTACCTGGGTGTGGCTGTGGCCCTCCCTGCAAACACGCATGCCACCAATGACGTAAACAGCGACACTAACAATGTCGCAACCAGTCCCCCCATTAAGTACATCGTCGTGCTCTACCAGGAGAATGTCTCCTTCGACCACTATTTCGCCACTTATCCATTTGCATCGAATCCAAAGGGTGAGCGGCCTTTCCATGCCAGCCACGAGACTCCACGCGTGAACAATCTTTTGAGCGCGGGGCTTCTCGACCAGAATCCAAATTCTACTCAGCCGTTTCGCATCGACCGATCCACCGCAGTCACGTGCGACCAGAATCATGGATATACCGCCGAGCAAAATGCCTTCGCTCACGGCCTGATGAATAAGTTTCCCGAGAGCACCGGACAAGGCAACTCAGCGCAATATCCTTGCCATGATTTGGGCAAGGGCAACGGCATCGTGATGGGCTATTTCGATGGCAACACCGTCACGGCAATTTGGAACTACGCGCAGCACTTCGCCATGAGCGATAACTTCTTCGGGACGTCGTTCGGGCCGTCAACTCCGGGAGCAATCAATCTGGTTACCGGGACCACGTCCGGCGCTGTTCTGGCTGGCGGAAGCGCATCCGGGTACATCGCAAACGGCGCCATCGCGGGCGCTCTTATAGACGACGCAGATCCCGCCGGTGATGATTGCTCGGATCCTGCAGCCACGCAGGTAACCATGCACGGAAAGAACGTCGGGGACTTGTTAAACAGCAAGAAAGTCACTTGGGGGTGGTTCGAAGGTGGCTTCGCGGCCACCAGTTTCAGCGGCGGAAAGGCGATCTGCGGAGCAAAAAGCACAAATGCTGCAGGAACGACAGAAGATTATGTTCCTCACCATCAACCCTTTCAATACTTCTCTTCGACTGCGAACTATCATCACGCGCGGCCTAGCGATCCCCGATTAATCGGCCAGACGGACGCCGCCAACCATCAGTATGACTTGTCGGACTTCTTTACGGCCTTGGACCAGGGACATCTGCCTGCTATCAGCTTCGTGAAGGCCAAGGCCGTGAATGACGGGCACGCGGGTTACTCCGACCCGCTCGATGAGCAGTCGTTCTTGGTCCAAATCATCAACACGCTGGAAAACAGTCCGCAGTGGACTGACATGGCGATCGTCCTAACCTATGACGACTCCGACGGCTGGTACGACCACGCGATGAACCCAGTCGTCAATCAATCGAACGCCCACGAAGATGCCTTGACCAATCCCGGCTCTTGCGGAGCCACTCCGACGGGAGCTGTCCCCGGCCGTTGCGGTTATGGCCCCCGGCTGCCGCTGATTGTCATTTCTCCCTACGCCCGCCAGAATTACGTAGATCATGCCATCACTGATCAATCCTCCATCCTTCGCTTCATCGAAGACAACTGGGATCTTGGACGGATTGGCGGCGATTCGAATGATGTGAAGGCGGGCAAACTGGATGGGCTGTTCGACTTTCACAACCGAGCGGACAAATTGATTCTAGACCCGTCAAGCGGGGACGTAATCTCTCGGGTGTCTGCTGCAATTAAGTGAACGGCAGGTGCAACGGCTCAAGCGGCGCTATCGTCCCGACAGCGTCGATTGGGTGCATCATGGCAATCGCGGACGGCCCATGCCCTGGGCTCTACCCGCCAGCCTGCGGCGCACCATCCTCCAGTTGGCCCGCGGCAAGTATCAGGGCTTCAACGATTCTCATCTCTGCTCCGAACCCCATCGGACACGTCGCAGGCGCGGCTCCCGACAATCCCGAATAGATTGGTCGGTCGCAGAACCCGAAGGCGGCGGGTTTGTCGGCGTACTCTTTTTAGGATCAGGCTCACGGCCGAAGAATGTACCACCGGCAAGAAGGCACTCTATAGCCCCAATAAGGTCTCGCGCGGCCTGAGATTTTAAAACCAGACCCTGAGCACCAGCTTGGCGAACGTCGGCTGCCAGTCTTTCCGACTCATGCATAGTGAACATCAAAACACGGCAACTCAATTTCGATTTGCCAATCTTTACCGCGGCCTCAAGCCCACTCATGCCGGGCATGGTTATATCCAGGACGAGGACGTCCGGCTTTAATGTTTCACATATCCCGATCGCCTCCGCGCCACTGCTTCCCTCTCCCACGATGTTCCATTCTGGCCTTGATCTGGCAATCAGCGTTCTGATACCTTCACGCACAATCTCATGATCATCGACAATCGCAATTCTTGCAGGCACATACTCTCCATGGTTTTCTTAGCAGGTTGTACGGGGATGCCTACAGCCCGGAGACCTAAGATGATGGCACAGAAGGCGATGGTTTAAGGGGCATTTTAGCCCGCACTGTCGTGCCGCTTTGGTTCGAAGTCAGTTCGAGTGTGCCTCCCAATTGCCGCATACGTTCGTTCATGCCGCGAACTCCGACGCCAAGAGCGCCCATCCAGTCTTGTCCAGCCTGTTCCAGAAGCTGCTGAGAAACACCTTTTCCCGTATCTTCGACTTCGAGAATACCCATGCCGTCTTGCGTCGACAATCGAACGGTTGCGGTCTTGCTTCCCGAATGGCGGTGAACATTGGTGAGGCTCTCTTGAAGGACACGAAACAATGCCAGTTCACGGTCGCGAGGCAGGCGAGCAAAATTGGCCTCGACCGCGAACGTCGTCTTGATCCCGCTGCGCGACGAGAATCCATCGAGGTACCAGGGAATGGCGGATTTCAGACCCATCTCTTCCAGCATCGGAGGATAAAGAAGATAAGAGACTGTTCGGACCTCCTTGATCGAGTCTTCCGTCAAGCGAATACATTGCGAGACGTCTTCGGCGATCTGCTCTTTCTTTCCGAGGACGGAAGCAATAGAGTCCAACTTCATCTTCAGCACCGCAAGATACTGCCCCAGACTGTCATGAAGATCCCGTCCGATGCGTCGTCGCTCCTCATCTTGAGTAGCCAGAAGGTGGAGTGACAATTCCCGTAGAGATTTTTCCGACAGGTGTAGTTGCTTTTGCGCCTCTCGTCTTTCGGCAACCTCTTTCTGCAATGCCTGCTGCGCCTGCATCTTGGCAGGTGACGTCTCTTGTAACTTTGGCGAAACCGACGAGCTTGCCTGAACTCATCCCTTACTGCGGTGATGATCACATTCGCCCAAAACCGTGATCCGTCTTTCCTTATTCGCCAGCCTTCATCCTCGAACCGACCTTCTTTCTGGGCGACAGTCAATTCCCAATCCGGCTTTCCGTTTCGTATGTCTTCTTCGGGATAGAACTGCGAAAAATGTTTCCCGATAATTTCTTCGGACTTTGTATTGCTTGATCCGTTCAGCTCCAGCATTCCAGCTGCTAACGTTTCCCGCAGGATCGAGCATGAAGATGGCATAGTCCTGAACTGCTGCCACCAACAATCGGAACTGTTCCTCACGCTGTCGCGCTGCCAGTTCTTTTTCGAGTACTTCGGCTTTCTGCTGAAGTTCCGCGATGCTGCGAAGGCGATCCTCATCGCTGCTTAATCCCAAGTAGCTTTCGCTGGGGACAACGCCTGAGTGCGTGCTGCACATTTTCAGGAATGGCTCAATGTGCCGCTCGTTGTCGAAACCAGTGATCGGATATGCACAAAGAAGCGAGAACGAGTGCGTTTTGGCTAGGTCGTTCCAGAGTTGCTCGACTCGAATCGCCTCCTGTGGCTTTCCTTGGGCCCACAACAACGCGACCAGTTCCCCGAACACCGCGATGCGGCAGTCTTTCCCATCGACGACCTTCTTAGCTTGATTCAAGACGCCGCCGATGATCGCGTTGAAGCGAGATTCGTCGACTGCACCGTCCACCATGAATCGCGGTAAAGTGTCGCTCGCATCGAGTGTCGATATAGCGTCCTTGCGCTGCCGCCTTGGCTGTGTCCACCCCTCGCCCGGACAAGCCGTCGTTCAAGTTCGATTCGGTGCGCAGCCGTCGCAACGACGATGGCGGCATCTCCTACGGCAAGCGCACCGCCGATGAATCGACTCAGAACATCGATCAGGAACCCGTCGTCCGTATACAGTTGGACGATATGTCCGTCGTGATCGTGATTTGGAGTGTGCGCCAGGGAAGGCACCATTTGTACGCTAGGGTTTGACATCGAAAGGCTCACGTTAGTTTTCTCCGCGAAGACTGATCAGGGGAATACCCTCGTTATCATCCCGGAGCAGTAAGTTCACGTCTATACAGAGAATTCTGTAGCTTGGCTGCTGGGCGAGCCAAGGTGTTGCCAGTCGTATGCCGATACTGAAGCATTGTTTCAGGCTCTTGGCGGTGGCTGGTGGAACCGATGAGTGCCTGATTCGATCAGGCTTTGACGACTCGGATTATGACCAAGTCTATCCTCTGGCCTTGTCCACCATACTCCATAATTCGCGTCGCAGTGCGGCAGCTGGGAGGGGCGCTTTCCAACATCCCTTATCCTGCCACGCAGACCATGGAGAAACCTCACGACCTCTATGGTGGGTTCGATCTAGGCAACCCGAGTTATAGAGCCGCAATCAAAGATGGCTGAAATTGATTTTTCGGCCAAGAGCCGGGGCGCCGTGGATCCAGCGTTCCCCGGCTTTTTACTTTGTACGGTCAATCAACTCCTGGCACGAAATGTAGTAGCACCAGGGAATGGCCTCCCGACGCTTGGCGTTAATCTCCTGATGGCAAGTGCCAAATCGAGGCGGTATAGGCCTTGCTTTCGATCGAACCACTGGCGGACGGTAACTGGCAAATGGATCATTCACTTAAAGCTGGGCACCCGACGAATTCACTTGGATCTTTATTTTCGATCAGAAAAAGATGGCACGTCTGCGCCGTCCAAATATCGACGAGCTATCAAGCTGCCGACACTCGAGGCTTCATTGGGTTGCAATGCCGAATCACAAAAGCTCGGAAAGTCTTGTGATGGCGCAGGCCGGGGTTTGGAGAGCTGCGTCAGCAGGGTGGAAGATGTCGGTATTTTAGCGACTTAAAACAAAAAGTGCCTTCCGTCAGGCCGGCGATTGCCCGCCACTCATACTGGGCGGTTGGCCGATTTGAACAGCCCTGGTACGCATCTAGGGAAACAGTTGTCCCGAAATTCAAAGTCTGTGTTCCACGCCGATTCGGTGGTGCGGGTCGGCGTCGCCTAGGGTGCCGAAAAATACCTCAACCCCGTAAGGCCGGCTACGCTATCCGCACGCCCTGTCCAGGGGATTTGCCCGATTGCCCTGCTCATCTCCCTCCGCTAGCATAAGTCGGCTTGAATTATGTCGAAGGAGACAGTCAGGAGAATCTTCAATGAAGATAGTTTTCGTAACATTTCTAACGTTTCTGGCGCTCCTTTTTTGTGTGGGCGTCACGCCGCAAGTAGCTGTGGCTCAATCCAGTACTCTAGTCTTCGGCGGGAATGCCTTCGGCACCGACGCATACGTAGGGACGAGCGGTCCTTTCCGGAAAAACCGCCTACGTGACTCTGGGCGATTGCTCCACCACGGTCGGCGCGAACGTTACCAACAACGTTGCATCGGTGAACGTCCCTCCTATTTTTACAACGGGGGCGATCAACACAGCCGCCATGACCAGCGCCACCATGTCACAAACGACTTCCCGAGTGCAACAGGCCAGTGCGCTGTCGGGACTTATTACCGCGGATAACATCATGGCGGTCAGTATGACCGTGGATCAGAATGGAAAGTTACAGGTCAGTGCAATTGGATCGACTTTCACGAACCTGGTGGTCGCCGGCAGCAAAATCCAAGGGACGCCACCTCCCAACACCAGGGTCGACCTGTCCGGGTTTGGCTACGTGATCCTGAATGAGCAACGATCCCACGTCACCGGCTCCAGGGCGAAGCTGACCGTGAATATGATCCATGTATTCGTTACCGAAGAAAATATTTTGAAGATCCCGAAGGGTGCACAGATCATCGTGGCCGACGCTGTCAGCGAGCTGCAGCTCGCTCAAAATGCGGCATTGGACGGTTTTTCCTACGGTAGCAGCGCACACCTGGGGAAAACGATCATTTCAGGTCGCAGTGCGCTCGAGATCATTCCTTGTCTCGGCACCGATGGCAAAATTCTGGAGAACACCACAGCGGGCGTGAAGGTGCCAAAGATTCTGAGCACCGGAACCATAAAGGATACGGTTCAAGGCACAATCTCGACGGCTTCCAGCGTGGGCCAAACGACTTCCACCGTGAATGGGTCCGATCTGGTGAAGGGGCTTTTAACGGCAAAGGTGATCAAGGCAGACGCGAACGCTACCACTACGGACGGCGGGAAATTCACCTTTAGCGATGACGGATCGAAGTTCCTGAGGCTGAAAGTAAGTGGTCATCCAGAAATCCACGACAACGTGCCTCCAAATACCAAGGTAGAGATTTCCGGCATCGGTACCCTGTGGTTGCACCGCGTGATCCGGACACGCAGCTACATTGAGGTTAGGATGGTGGAGTTAGTCGTCACCCAGAAGAACACATTCGGCATCGCCGTCGGGACCGACGTCCGCGTTGCGGACGCCCACGTCTCGCTGGACACCAATTAACGATCGCCTTGGATCCGGGGATCGATCGAGTTGGTGTTGCGTGCTGATGAAGCGGGTGAAGTGATTCTGGAACAAAGGCTGAGCACGACTGCGAAAGTACTGAAAGAGGTATTCGGGGAAACACCGCGAAGCCGAATCGAACGGTTACCCATTCGTTAAGGCCGCTAACGGGAATGACAAGCCGCGAATCGGGATTACGCTTTCCGGCTTGCCAACCCGTTGGGAAGTCGACGGGTTCGTGGCGAAAGACGTCATCCCGCCGCCTTTGCGGATGGACTCGGACGCGAAGATTTTGATCAGGTCCGCGCCCGCTGCCTTTTCCTTCCTACAAATCGTTGGGCGCACCCCCGCTTTGTACCGTTGTGCCTGCAGCAATTTGGATCCGCTGGCGCGATGCAGAAGTCTCGGCATAAAGTCTCAACTCGCCGTTGTAAACCAGGGACGCGAGTTTCGCACCGTCGTATCCATCCTGAACATGGGCGGTAATAACGTGCCAGCCAATCTTTTGATCTGTGTTGGGTTTTCATCTGTCAGCCTGCGCCGAATGTAGGCGCGTCGGGAGGCGTCCAGCAACTGTTCGATGCAGTACACAACATAGTGCCCGTATCCGAAGCGTGCACTGTTTTCAGTCGCGACTACGGAAGGCAAGGGTCACAATCCGTGACTATTTTGTCGAATCGAGGGCAACTGCATTCAGCGTCCACCTATCCAAATCAATAACGAGGGCGTGATGAAACCAATTAAAAAACAGCCTAGCCGGGATGATTTCGCGGCGACGTTAATTACTCTGCGAGCCCAAGCAAAGATCATAAAATTGCAAGCCGATAAAATCCGTCGTCTGGAACTAACAATGGGGCACGTGTTGCTGGCGTACCCGAGGCTGGAGGAGCTGAGGGTAAATTAAAACCTAGGCGGTGGGTCCTAAGAGCATTCCATGGATCGTGCAGATATTCGGATGGTTCAGCGCGGGAAGCGACCGGCTGCCCGCGGGAAGCGGCCCACCGTGACCTTGCGCACTCAAGCGCCGGAAGTAAACTGCGAGCAGCTGAGCAAATCGCGCAACCACTGAAGTACTCCGCTCGCAATTAGGAGCACCAATGTCCGACTCACATTCAATGCCGTACAAGCCTTATGGCCTGGGTGCTACCGCCCGCAACGAATTTCAGCTCCCCCGTCCGCCACGTCACACGCAACATTCATCGATGGCTAGAGCTTCGTTTTCTTCAAATGCGCGTACCATTCCACCGCACGCTGCAAATCCCGACTGGCAGTGGTGTAATAACGGGGAGCAAAATCCAGAGTGCCTGCAGTCCGAGCTCCTGCAGACATCCTTTGCTCCCAGTTCCGCGCGAGATCGTGAAGATGTTCCGTTTGTTGCGCGATTAACGTGCTACCATCTGCGCTGACCCAGAAATTTAGCTGACCCGCGCGGATGGCGGAGGTAACTTCTCCCCCCGGCGAAGTCGTTGCATTCTCTCGAGCTCGTGCAGAAGATTTAATATTTTCCGCGTAAGATGGTTTTCGTAGCGGCTGAACCGATTGACGCCGGCTTCCGGGAGGACCCGAAGCGCGGTGCACTGGGCCGCTATTCCATTAAGACGCGCCTCGAAATGGTACATTCGCTGATCCCATAAAAATTCTTTCAGCAATTTCACCGCGCGTTTCAACGCCTTGCGGGCGAAATTCTGCCATTCCAATTGGCGCGTCTCGGAGTTCTCAAACGCCGTGCGGCCTGGCTGCGCTCGATGGCGTCTCGGCCGACGATTTCTACATGTTTTTTTTATTTCGCCAAACGAGCCCGACTCGATCCGAGGAAGTCGGTTTCCTGGAGACAAACGCGGGTGATTGGTCGGCGGCGCGCACGCTTGCGAACAAGCTGGCTGATTCGTGGTCCTTGATCCAGCTTCATCGAATGCGCTGCGCTCGGCTCGAATCGGAGTGCATATGTTTTTTTCGTCCGGCTTCATACTGTTGATCCATACCGGGCTTTGGCATGGAGAAGTAAACGCGGCACACATTGTTGGCGTTCTGCGCATTGATTTCTTGCGTGTTCGATCCTGCACCGGAACCGGTTTGGGCCAGCGTCGAAGCTACGTAAAGACAGCTCACAACCAAACCCGCTATTGGGATTCGCATGGCATGCTCCTGTAGCGAGATTCTCTATCGGCGAAACTCTATGCTCGGCTGTCCGCAATGTCAAAGAATGAGGTCGCGGTCGTCCGGGATTGGACGCTTCCTACCGGTGGTTCTCTTTCTCAGCGAGTGATCATTCGCCCTCCTACTCAGAGAACGCCGTCGGGTACTGCGGGTGCCATTTCCTCGGATTGCAGTCGAGTGACGCCGTACGAAAATTCCAGCTTCGCGGCGCTATCGCGTACGGATTTGCGCTTTGTACTGGGAACAGGAATTCGGCGCTGGCTGAGGCCAACGCCGCGATAGAGGCGTGCTATTCCTATGCTGACGCTACACTGGCGCGCGCCTGCGTAAACCGTGCCGCACAACCAGAGTTGGCGAAAAGCCGTCGCGGCGGTGCAGTCTGATCGCGTGTCGCAGCCTGACCCTGAGGTCCTCTACCGGAACGCGAGTGTCCTAAGCGAGCGAGGCTTCATGGTTTTGGCGGCCAAGGCCGCTTCCGACAGCGCTTCACTTCTGACTTTCCAGCCTCCGACGCCGCAGTGCGCCGAAGATTCCGATTTTCCAGCTTCTCTTAACCATCACGGAACACGAAGAACCCTACGCCAAAGCCGATGATTGCAAGAGCCCAAAACGTAGGCGAACGCAGCACGTAAGACTGGCTGCTGGCTATGGGAATCAAGTCAATTGTGCCACGTTTTTCAGCGAGGGATGTGGCCTTCGAGTGCACCCAAGCGAGGAAGCAAAGGTAGGTGAGTGCGGAAGCGCAAAGTCCAGCAAAAATCGGTTTCAGATAGCGCATGCGCCCTAACTCAGGAACGACGTTCCGCCGCATAGCCGGAAGTGGATGAGATCAAAACGTTTTCGAATCTAAAACTAATAATAGTTTACGACCTACGCAGCCGCAGTCACGTCGCAAACTATACGCGAGAGGAATTGTTCATAATGCATTGACCCTGAAATCCTACGGCTTTGTTCGACTTTTCTCAACATTGCTCCTATACTCTCTGCCGCCATGAAAACCCGCTTGTTCGCGATGTTTATTGTTTGCCTCACGACCTGCTTCCCCGCCGCGCAAACCACCGTCGGCACAGCGAGAGCACTCGACCTGCACCATATTTGGGCAATTGACCCGTCCGTCCGAAGAGGCGTACCGTGGCTAACACATACAGCAACAAGTCCTTCGCCGCGCCCTGCGGCGAAGGTTCCTTTCGACCTCTAACCGACGAAAGGAGCAATCCGATGTTTACACGGGTAGTCGAAATCAACGCCAAGTCCGGCAAAGCAAGCGATCTCGCCAACACCATCCATGAGAAAGTCCTGCCCATTTTGAGAAAGCAGGCAGGCTTCGTGGACGAGACCGTCCTAACCTCCGACACTGAGCCGAATCGCATCATCGGTCTCAGCTTCTGGAATAGGAAAGAGGATGCAGAGCGGTATCAGCGGGAAGGGTATCCCAAAGTCAGCGAGATACTCTCGCCCCTCCTGGAGAGTACCCCCGTCATCCGGACATTCAATGTACACACGTCAACCACGCACAAGATCGCGGCCGGCAAAGCCGCCTGACCCTAGCGCAATATCAACACAACCGGCGAGCTGCTTTCGGCTCGCCTTCTCATTTCGTGGCCCCGCCTCCTGCGTGGAGTTTAAGGCCCAACGTTAGAAATCCCGCAGACGATGCCTACAGCTTCGAGAACCCATTCCGTTGTAACTCCAGGAGGATGCGTATGCCCCGATAAAAATTCTCCTTGTTGTAGGCCATCTCCCAGCGATTCAAGACCGCTCGTAATTCCTTCTCGGCATTTCGTATGGCAACTCGTGCCCGAGGCCGATCCTTCTTTAAACGCATGGATGAACGGAATGCGGCGGCAATCTCCGGTTCGATGCGCTTACGCGAAGTTCGCGCGTTTCCGATCCAGCGCGGCGGAATGTTCGCCCGAAACTTGAGGTAGCCGCGGACAGCGGAACCGGCGCTTGACGCAAAGAGCTTGGCTTCTCTCGGCATAAGTTCAACCTCCAACCGCTCAAAAATCCCCCGCAGGGTGACAGGACACGGGAACCTACATTCGCTTCCGCTGCCGATATTGGAAAACAGTTTCGGTCAACTTGCCATCCTTACCTTTATCTGCGAGATACACCGTTACCGAATCTGAGCCGGCTCGTTTGTAGGTCATTCCGTCAAAGCATATCTCGCCTTCGGCAATCTTAACCAAGGGAAACTTGAACACACTGTCTTTTTCTTCCAGCGTATGAGGTCGGCATGGAAGTGCCTTAACCGCATCTCTATCGAACGCTCGGTCTCGACGAGCGACATAATCTCATAGAAGGCCACCTCTCCGTTCTCAACGGAGCGATAAACACCCATCATTGTGTGACCGAGAGCGCGCTCCACAGCTCTTCGCTTGTCCCGCCGAATGCAGTTGGCGAGTACACGCACGAAGCAACAAACTATGCGACTTCCCATCGCCGGGCCACTCTCCGGGCGATTGCGAAGAGCACGATGGCAATCGTTATGAGAACCAGGACCTGTGGCCAGAGATGAGAGACCGGCTCGTCCCGCCAGAAGATTTTGGTAAATCCGTCAATTGCCCAAGCATTGATGGTCAGCAAGCCCGCCTTCTGCATCGCTTCCGGCATGAGGAAGCGTGGAAACATGCTGCCCCCAATGGATGACATAATTAGAATAACCAGCGTTGAGAGTGCGCCCAATTGAGCGCGCGTGCGGCAGATGCTCGCCAGCAACATGCCGAAAGCGGCCACGGCCACCGCAGTGCAGACGCCCATCACGATGAATCCCGGAATGTGCGACCAAAGGTCGAGCTTGAACACCGCCCACCCCCAAAGAAACATCACTACGAGTTGCGAGAAGGCCAGCACCGAATTGTAAGTGAGCTTGCCCAACAGCAGCGCGGTCATCGTGACGCGCGAACTGAGCACGCGGTCGAGCGTGCCGCTCTCGGCCTCGTCAAGCAATGCTCCCGCCGCGCCACTCGCAGTGAAGAGCAGGAACATGACCCCAATTGCAGCAGCATAGAACGAGACCATGGGATTGTTCTTGTTTTCGCCGACAACCGCACGGGCGTTGGCCGCAATAATTCCGCCGCCCCCGCTGTTGGAGGTGAAAGTGGTCGCGCCGCTCTCTTGCCGCTCACGCAAGCTACGGATGCCTTCGTTCAGGTGGTCGCGCTGTTCGGGCGTGAGGCCGCCGGCAAATTGATCGAAGTATTTAGATCCCTGCTCGGCCATGAGGTCGGGCATTGAGGTCATGGCAACTTTCTCGAGCAGCCCGGTGACCATCTGCGGCGCAACTATGTCGCTGCTGTCCTCAAGCAGTTGGATAGTCGGGCGATTTGTATCTGAGGGGCCAAACGAAATTGGATTCTCGCCGAAACCGTGGGGAATGATTATGGCAATTGGCGCAGCTCCCTCTTTGACTGCTGTCTCAGCAGTCGCCGCCGTGTATTCAGGTTGTTCGGCGCCCTTGACGGGCTCAGGGCGAGTCCCCACCACCAGGGAGCCTTCTTGCTGCAAACCCTGAACCAGCCGCCCGGAAGCGCGGCTGTGGTCTTCATCCACAACGAGCACATGGATCTTGGGCGTCGCATCGCGGCGTCCGCCAAAGATAACAGCGAAAATGCTGAAGAAGACAACAGGCAAAATGAAACTTAAGGAGAGCGCGCCCCTGTCGCGGCGCAGGGAAACCATGGCAGTGCGAATAATGGCGAACATCAATCGCGTAACTCCCTTCCTGTCAAATGAAGAAAGACGGATTCGAGATTCGGCTTGCGCAGTGACACATCAACCAATTCAAGTCCGGCCTTTGCCGAATCCTCAAGCAGGCCTGCAATCTCGACCGGATGCGCGATCGTGAACTGCGCAATGCCATCGATCGTTTGGCCGCCATGCGCGGCAACCCATGGGGCGATGTGGTCGGGCGAACCACCAAAATGCGCCAGCACTTGACTGCGCGTGCCGAACGCATTGCGAACGAGGTCGTCGCTCGTGCCGAGCGCGATGATCTTGCCATGATCGACGATGGCGATGCGGTGGCACAGACGCTCGGCTTCTTCCATATAGTGTGTCGTGTAGATGAGCGACATGCCCTCGCCCCGTAGTTTCTCGATCATTTCGAAGATATGGTGGCGCGATTGCGGGTCTACGCCCACGGTTGGTTCATCCATCAGAACCAGCTTGGGCTGATGAATAAGGCCGGCTGCCATGTTAAGGCGGCGCTTCATGCCTCCCGAAAGATTCTTGACCAGCTCACGCGCGCGGTCGGTCAGGGTGGACCAATCGAGGCATCGGGCCACGGCCTGCTCAAGCACAGTGCCGTCTAGCCCGTGATAGCGACCGAACGCCCGGAGGTTTTCGCAGCAGGTGAGCCTGGGATAGAGCGCCAGTTCCTGCGGGACCCATCCCAGCGTTGAGCGTGCGGCTGTCGAATCGGCTTTCGCACCGAAAATTAAGATCGTGCCGGCGTCGGGAATCACGCGGCCTACGATGCTGCGGATGAGAGTGCTCTTGCCGGCGCCGTTTGGGCCAAGCAGACCCAGACATTCTCCGCTGCGTAGTTCGAGCGAGATACCGTCAACAGCCTTCACCTGGCCGAAGCACTTGACTAGGGCGTCGATGCGCAACGGCGGGGATGAATTACAGTTCGTACTGGTTGGTAAGGACAATATGTCAATCTTCCTCTTTGCACACCATCCTAACAGCCGTGCCGGTAGACTCGACAGTTGGAGTATTGCTCTCGGTACACAAAATATTTTCCTGGCGCCTGTGATTTTCCAGGACCCTTGTGCGAATAACAGTGTGGAAGGTGAAATCCAGATGGCGCTTATAACCAAGGATATAAACCAAACCGATGACTAGGCCAGCACTCCAGGAACGATTTCAAACCTTGGTGGATGAGCACAAGAAGATCCTCTACAAGGTCTGCAACTCTTATTGCAGGAACCGGGACGACCGCGAGGATCTTGCGCAGGAGATCATCATCCAGCTATGGCGGTCGTTTGGGTCCTTCGACGAGCGCTGCCGGTTCTCCACTTGGATGTACCGGATCGCGCTTAACGTCGCCATTTCCTTCTACCGCCGAGAGGACGTAGAGAACACGATATGTACTGTCGGACGAAGAGCATCTTCTGAACGCGATCGATGAGACCGCAAACCAGTCCGAAGAGATACAGATTCTTTTTCAATTCATTGATGGACTGGACCCACTGAACAAGGCACTTGTCCTGCTTTATCTGGACGGCAACAGCTACCTGGAGATTGCGGAGGTGCTGGGCATCAGTGAAACCAATGTTGCAACCAAGATAAACCGATTGAAGCAATCCATGAAGCAGGAATTTTGAGGAGCAGCACGAACTTGAGGAAGGAGTGAAACATGTTGGACCTGGATGAAATGAAGCAAGCAATGGGCCGAACACGATCGGAAGCTCGATGAGAGCATCCGTCTGAACCGACAACTGCTGAGCGCGACGAAACTGAACACGGCACGGTCTGCGATGCAGCGCCTGGTCGCATTTCTGGGTTTGGAGGCCGTTATTCAACTTGCAGTCGTCGTCGCACTTGGCTCGTTTATCTACGGAACACATCGCCCTGATGCGCTTTGCGCTACCTGCTGCCGCCCTGGACGTGTTCGCGATTGCGATCTTGATCGGCCTGATACGGCAGATTACGGGCGCTTTACGGATTGACGATGACCAGCCGATCGCGGCCATCCAGAAGCAGCTTGCAGAGCTGCGGGTGCTTCGTATCCGGTACATCCAGGGGATTTTCTTGATAGCGACGCTAGCGTTGGACGCCCCTCCAGATTGTTGCGCTCAAGGGCTTTTGGGGACTGGACGCCTACAGATTGTTCGGCGCCGCTTACCTGGTTGCCAACTGTTGGTCGGACTGGCCATCATCCCGCTGGCGATCTGGTTTTCGAAGAAATTCAGCGACCATATGGGTCGGTCTCCTTTCATTCAGCGGCTCATGAAGGACCTCGCAGGGTACAACCTGAACGCCGCCACCAGCTTTCTCGTCAAACTCTCCCAATTTGAGGATGAAAGCCTGGCTAAATGATCGTCTGGGCGGGTAATTCCGGCCCGGTTTTGCGAAGCCCAGACGGTTGCTTCGACGACTACGGGCGGTTTGACGAGCTTCATCCCGCCGTCAAAATACAAGAAATGCGACTGAAAGCCCGCTTAGGACACGTCCAGTCCAAAGGCGCTTTCGGGAATATTGGCTTGGTTGTGTAGGCGCGAGGCTTTCCGGCTGTTGGGTTGCGATTGGTTTTGCAGTGGTCATGTTTTTCCTCCTTCACCAGTAGAGACTGGCGCGAGCGCGGAAAATCATCGCGGGCCGAAGGAAAAATTTGCTTAATCCGCCGGCAATAAAAGTGGTAGATCGAAGCGGGGAAACAAGGCTTCGACATCGAGAAATGAATTGATAGCGGCGATCCGATCCCCCGAGAGGTCGAGAACGATCAACGTTCAAGCTCTGTGTCCACCTTCGGGGTTGGCGCGGTATTGCGCGAACGCCGGAGACCCGCAGGCCCTAGTCCGCACCAATCGTGATCCACGACAACCACGCCCCAGGCCCAGCATCCAGTTCCGAATTGCCTCTGGGCCCTGAAACCAAAGAGAGTACGGTGGCATCGAGAGCGTGCCCACCGCCCGCCTGCCATCGGCACCCAGACGAGCTGCCGCTCCGTTCTCGAACAACTCCTTTTGCCAGCGGTATGCTTTCTCCATTTCCAGCTGAGGCAGGACACCAGTTCGTATGCATCTTCTGGAGTACGCTCCGCAGATATGGACCAAAATCCACTCCCCGCTACTTCTTGAGCGGGCTTGTGTGACTGGCGACGCACAGCCACTTTCCATTCAAATAAACCCACGTGTCCGTGAATCGCCCATAATGATCAAACGGTTTACCTTTGTTAAGCCCTTTTGCGTGGTAGATTCCGGCAACCACGGCTGCGTTCTCATATAGGAAGATCCGCTCGTCACTATTTGTCATAAGACTGGGAGCGTAGGAAAGATCTCTATTGTCGGCCAGGAACTGTGCCTTCGTCATGAAAGTGCCATAATTGTCTGTATTGATGAAGGTGTCGGCCACCAACCCGTCCAAAGCCTTCGAGTCATGATGCAACTGTGCCTGGTTCCAGGCATTCTCCAGCGCAATCAACAAGCTCTCGCTCCCGTGTGACGATGCAGTGGGCTTCTGAGCGTTGGCTAGAGAACCAGCGAGCCAGAGCAAGCACACCACGACTCTCGTCTTCATCATCCCGATGACCTCCTTTGTTGGCGATCCACGCCACCATAGCACCTTCGGTCCCGCGACGTGAAGAACGGCCACAGCTACAGGCTTGTTGGCGCAAAATCGCGGGATACGGCCTTCGAGTACACCCAAGCGAGGAAGCAAAGGTAGGTGAGTGCGGAAGCGCGAAGTCCCGCCAAGATCGGTTTCAGGTAGACCATGCGAGGTGCTCCCATATCTTGGTTAACGTGGCTTCGAGGTAGTTGGTAACCGAGCGCTTTTCTTTTGCCGCCTCGTCTGCAAGTCGACGGGCAACCCTTCCATAATCCGGTAAGGAAAGGGTTGCCGACTATTCGCCCAGAAAAGTCTCATTATTCTTCGCCGGAATCATCCTCTATGTAGTAAAGGAAGCAAGTTCGCGCGCGCGAAGGTCAACTAGTATGGGGCACTGCGTCTGGCAGGGATGTCACTTCTCCTTCACACTTTCCGTTATGAGAGGGGGCTCTGACTTCTGCAGTGCTGCAGCCACTTTTTCCATTTGGCGCATCGCGCGGAGATGGTTTCGTCCGGCAATCTTGAGGACGTCGTCGTCGGAATATCCACGGCGCAGAAGTTCGGCGAAGAGATAGGGATAGCGGGTGATGTTCTCCAGGCCGACCACCATCGAATCGGGGACGGCCTGGTAAAAGTCAGCGCCAATGCCGATGTGGTCAATGCCCGCGACATTGCGAATGTGATCGATGTGGTCAGCAACGTCGATGACGGTGCCACGAGGAACTAAATTCGCCTTTTCCCAAGCGGCGATCGCTTTTGCAATCGCTTCGTCGGTATCGAGACGTGCGTGCAGGTCTTTGATTGCCGCCGTGTGTCTCTCTTGCCATTCGGGGTTCTTGGGCGACACGAAATCCCCGATGAAGTTGATGTGGACCACCCCACCATTGTTTGGCATCATGCGAAGTACATCATCGGGGACGCAGCGCGGGTGGGGGTCAATGGCGAAGGCATTGGAGTGCGAGAAAATTACGGGAGCGCGGCTCACCCGCAGTGTGTCCCGCATCGTGTCTGCGCTGACGTGAGAGATATCTGCGAACATACCCAAACGGTTCATCTCTTTGACTACGCGCTCCCCGAACTCGGTCAGGCCGTAGTGTTCTGGACGATCCGTGGCGGAATCGGCCCAGTCAATGTTGTCCCAGTGCGTTAGGGTCATGTAACGCGCGCCCAAGTCGTGGAAGATGCGCAGCGCCGCCGGAGAATTCTCGATCATGTGGCCGCCTTCAACTCCCAGTAGACAAGCGATGCGTCCCGACTGGTGGATACGGTCGATGTCGTCTGCAGTTCGTGCTTGTTCCAGTTCAGGCCGGCTGCGGATGAAGCGCAACGCCACATCAAATTCGCGGAGCGCTTCATGCAACGACGTGTGCGTCCTCTGAGTGGCAGACTCAACGAAGACTGACCAGTATTGTGCTCCAACGCATCCCTCGCGCAACCGCGGAATGTCAGCACAAAGCGTCGGCTGAATCTTGCCCATATCGAACGATGTCAGGTCGCCTGCCTTGGTTTCGAGGAACATTGATGGCAGGTCATTGTGCGTATCGATGAGCGGAGCCTGCTTCAGAAGCGCCTTGGCTCGGTCTAGCAGGCTTGGATCGGGAACCGGGGAGTCCTCCATTGCGATGCTAACTTCAGCGAGCAGAGAGTTAGCGACAACGACGGAACCTGCCATCAGGCTTGTCTGCTCCAGAAAACGGCGACGTGATATCAAAGGGTTGCTCCTTTGAAGTATGAGAGGACCTCGTGTCCCCAGTCCGGCCGCATGCGGTGGCTGCGGAATTGTATCCGATTACACCTTATACGCACCACCTGACCATAGCACTGCTGTCGCACTCGTGATTACACAAGGACGTGTCTTTCTCACCGCCGACCGAAAGCTGAGAGAGGCGGCGCTGCTCACCGGCTTCGACGCCGAGGAGATCTGATCGCGCGATCAACATCTGCAGCCGCGATCCGATTTGATTTTCGCCGCTATGGTCCAGAAAGGACTAGATCGACTACTGAAATAGCGTTTTTGGTCGAGAGGGCTGTGAATACTGGGAATGGAAAAGGATCCGAACTGGTAGTCCTTTCCGCGACGCACGGTAATCAGATGGTCTTCGGGCACGCCGTGTCATGGCCCGAGTCAGTTTACAGCACTTGCTTTTTGCCATTGTGCCGAATCGACAGGGCTTTGCTGACTATAAGACCGAATCCCTTGCCGCGCGCTTCTTCTTCTAAAGCAAGAAGGTCTGCTTGTGCTGCACTCCTCTGCCCCGACTTCTCTTTCAGCTCCGCCAGGGTTAAGCGCGCTTCAAACTCAGTCCCCAGCAGACCGCGTGCTTGCGCGCTCTGTATTGTGCTCGTAAGGCCCGCACGTGAAGACTCGCGATGGTCGGTCACGAGTTCGAGGCGGGCAGACGCAAGATCAAGCCGGAGCCGGAAGAGTTCGTTGACGCTTTTGGCGGCCAGGGTCTTCTCCGCATCCACTTCTCGTGTCGCGTCTGCGTACTTACCCTCGGCCACGAGGGCATCGATCAGCACCGTACTCGCAGATAGCTCATCATCAGCCTCGTGATCCTGCTGAAACTGCGCCTTGCACTTGCGGATCACGCTCTCAGCATCGGCGGCGTGCCCCTCCTCGAGCGACACTCGCGCCAGTGCGAGCTCCGTTTCCGCGACTGTTTGTTTTTCTCCAGTCTGTTTACGCAGTGTCAGCGATTCTTCGTAGGCTCTCCGTGCAGCCACGAGATCGCCGCGATCCAGGTATACATTACCCATTCCCGTCAGTACGTAAGCGATCGCGCTCTTATCGTCGATCTCCTCGCCGGTCGCCTTAGCCTTCTGGTAGGTGGTAAATGCCGCATCGAGATCCCCCTCCTGCCACGACAGATCGCCGAGATCGTTCAAGACGCGCGCTAATCCATCCTTATCCTCGACCGCCCGATAATTGGGGATCGCCTGCTGCAGAGATTTCTTCGCTTCCCCCAAACGTCCACGCATAAGAAGGACATCCCCCAGATTATTCGTGGCGGCTGCGACACCCTGTCTATCGCCAATCTCGTGAAACTTTGGGATTGCTTCACGCCACATTGCCTCTGCCCGCGCCAGATCACCCTGAAAGAAGTAGAGGCCCGCGAAGTCATTCATGGTTCGAGCTTCGCCATTACGGTCTCCTATTGCGGCAGACCACTGCCGCGAGATTTCGCAAGCGGCCATGGCGTCCGTGATTGATACTCCTCCGTTGGCGCCTTGTTGACAGAGGATTCCGTGAACGTGAGCCACAAGCAGGCGTGATCCCTGAGCAGTGCCTTTCGCGATGGCGCGTTCCGCAGCAGCGTGTGCTTTTGCGAAGTCCTGGTTGATCCAGGCGGATGCCTCGCTGCTATCGATGCGCGGATCTTCGCCTGCAGGAGCAGGAAGATGACGAAGAATATCCAGAGTCCGCAAGGAGTCTGCCGGTTTCACCCAGCGCTGGGCCGATGCCAGGCGCAGTCCGTACTCTAGATTGTCCGGGAAGAGATCGAAGAGCGCTTGATAAGCTCCGATAGCCTTGGGATATTCCTCGATGGTGTCCCTGTACTGTCCCTCGATAAGCAGGCGTTCTTCCTGCGAGAGATGCCCCGATAGTTGCAGGGCACGCTCGGCCTCGACCTTAGCTTTCGCGCTGTAGTCCAGGCGATCCCAAACTTCGGACAAGGCAGCATGAGCCAAGGGAAAGGTAGGGTCGGCGGCCACGGCTTTGAGCAGCAGATCGCGGGCGTTCATATAATCGAAGGCCCACAACCGCTCCCGGCCCGCTGTATAGAATCGGATTGCGTCTTGGTTGGATGGAAGAGCCGCACTCGCCTGAACGCTGGCTTGGGTCGAGGCCGAGCCAACTCCCAGACTTTTCCGAAGCGCCTGACCTGCCTGCGTGGCCAGTTCAAAAAGATTTTCTTCGTTACCTGTGAATGATTGCTCCGCGATGGTTTCTCCGCGTGCGGTATCCTGCAGCCGCAGATCGAGGCGGATCTGATTTGTCCCCTTGCTCGCGAGAACAGTGTAGGAGCCAAGTACCACCACGTCCGCACCAGGATCAACCCGCAAGCGCTGCAGGGTGGATTTGGCCAGGGTATCTTCGTCGGGCAGAGGAATCTCGCTCTTTGCCCGAGCAACGTCTTCACCTGAAACCAGGCGCAGCTCACCTCCGGCTGCAAGATCGGTGTTCAACATCTCGCAGAAAGCCGGCGAGAGCCATTTGTCCTGAGGACGCCCGAGAAGGTTGCGGAAACCCAGCACGGCCACCGAACGGCGGACGTGGATGGTGGACGCCACCCCGCGACCGCTAGCCGCAACACGAGGCCGCAGCGAACGGAACCAGTACGTCCCAGCACTTGTCACCAGCAATACCAAGATGACGACAATCCAGAGATGGCGCTGCCGGACAGGGATCCTCACCATTGCTCCAGGCCGTTGCTCTGCCGCTGTGCCGGTTGGCTGACCTTGAGGCGTTGGACTAGCTTCGGTTTCTTTTGGGGCTAGCAGCACCTCAACAGGAGCCAGAAACCTGTAGCCTCGCCGTGGAATCGTTTCCACGTACCTGGGGGCTTCGGTGTTGTCGTTCAGGGCATCCCGAACTTTGCGGATGGCCACTCCCAAGCTGTTGTCGAACTCCACGAAGGTATCCCGCGGCCACAAATGCTGGCGCATCTCTTCTCGCGTGACAATTTTTTCTGGTCTTTCCGCCAACATGAGCAGCAGCCGATACGGCAAGTCTTGTAGCCGCACTGGGATGCCATGGCGAAGGAGGTGTCCCTCTGTAGGGTCCAGTTCGAAAGGGCCGAAGCGGTATTTGAATGGTCGTGGGGACGAAGTTGGCATCATCTTTGCCCGGATGATGTTGGCGAACGAATCTTACCACGCCGGATCTCAGTGATGGCAGTTAAGAAGAGCGCCTAAATTGCTGTCACACCAAAACTTAGCTGTTAAAGCAGGGTTAAAACACTGTTTCATTGACCCCCACTGCGGTTTCGTCCACATTCGCGCATGCGTCAAGCGCCCTCTTTCGGGAGCGGTGCCAAGCTCTAAAGAAATTAAGGAGAAGCTATGTTCCGCAACTGGATTCGGGTCATCCCGTTTTTGTTGGCGATTTGTTGCGCTGTTTCCACGCTGGCCGCGCAGACAGCGGCGGTGTCATACGGTGCAGTTGTTCCCGGCCTAGTGAATTTCAGCGGTACCGTGATGGGCGCAGACAACAAACCGCTCACCGCCTCGGTTGGCATCACTTTCTATCTTTACAAAAACCAAGAGGGCGGGGCTCCGCTATGGATGGAGACCCAGAATGTGCACCCAGACAGATACGGACATTACACCCTCATGCTCGGTGCCACTACAACCCATGGGCTGCCCGCCGAACTTTTTTTCGCGGGGGACGCTCGCTGGCTAGGAGTCCAGGTGCAGGGACAGCCCGAGCAGCCGCGCGCGTTGCTAGTCAGCGTTCCTTATGCGTTGAAGGCGGTAGATGCGCAGACCGTGGGAGGCTTGCCCGCCTCAGCCTTCGTGCTGGCGGCGCCACGAAGCTCCGATAGTTCTCGCGCGCCGGGCTCACGATCGAATGCTGGTGCAAATTCGCCGCCTCTCAGCGGTTCTGGCACAACTGATTACGTTCCTCTGTGGCTGGACAGCAACGGGACTCTGGGGAACTCGGCCTTGTTCCAGGGAGGTACGGCGCAGAAGCCGAAAGTTGGAATTGGCACCACCACGCCCTCATCCACTCTGGATGTAAAAGGCAGCAGCACGATCCGTGGGTCGCTGAGCTTGCCAACTACGGGCACTGCGACTGCGACCGCGGGCAAGAACTCCCAACCATTGAATATAGCCGCATCGGCATTCAATAGCGGGACCGGGACCGCAGTCAGCCAGAACTTTCAGTGGCAAGCCGAACCGGTGGGAAACAATACCGGTAGTGCAACCGGATCTCTGAATCTGCTGTTCGGACAGGGCACTAACAGACTCGCCGAGACCGGTCTGAACATCGCGAGCAGTGGGCAGATTACCTTCGCCGCAGGTCAGATTTTCCCGGGGACTGGGAACGGCACAATCACGGGAGTAACCGCGGGCACCGACCTGACTGGAGGTGGCACCGGCGGCAACGTCACCGTGAATGTTGACACAACCAAGGTTCCACAATTGGGATCTAACAATTCCTTCACCGGTACCCAAGGATTCTCTGGCAACGTCGGCCTTGGCGCCCCTCCGGCCACGAACACCTATACGCCGCTGGCCATCGGGGGTGCGAACACTTTCGGGACTTGGCTGACGCTCAACAATACCAGCACCGGAGGCCATATCTGGAATATTCTCTCCGCCGGCAGTGGCAACTCGGAAGGCGCAGGAAATCTTGGCATCACGGACTTCACCGGCAAGAGCACGATCTTTCTGGAAGGCAACGTCAGTACCGCCAGCCTGACCGCGAGCGGGACCATAAACGGAGGAATAGTGAACACCGCGACGAACTTCAATCTGGGCGGCGTTCCTTTCGCGTTCGGATCTGCGGGTAACGGAAATGCCCTTCTGGGGTTTGCGGGGGCGGGGACGCCGACGACCACGGGCACCTATAACACAGCCATTGGGATGAGTTCTCTATTCTCTAACGTGAACGGCAGCTTTAACGTTGCCAGCGGCATACAAGCGCTAGCATTTAACGCGACCGGGTCGAACAACACGGCCATCGGCGTTGATGCGCTTTACTACAACACTACCGGCAGTTCTAATACCGCGTTGGGCTATTTAGCTGGGCAAAACTCGTCGCAAAATAGTCTGACTAACACGACCGCCATCGGGGCTAACTCTGAGGTCACCGAGAACAATGCCCTGGTGTTGGGGAGCATCACTGGAATCAATGGTGGCACCGCTAATTCTCTGGTGGGTATCGGAACAACAGCCCCCACCCAAAGCCTGGAAGTCGATTTAGGAAATGCACTCTTTCGTGGCACCAACAATTTCCAGAAAAACGGTGACACCGCCAATCTCTTTCTAGGCGATACCAACAACTTCATTCAGTCAACATTCGGCACCGGAATTACCCTAGGCGTGTTCGAGCAGCCCGCCGCGGTACAGATCAACCAATATTCCGGATTCGTCGGCATCGGAACGGCTTCGCCCACCAACCGCCTCACCCTGGGCAGGGGTACTGGCGTAGCGATCGGTGACGGTTGGACAACCTATAGCTCCCGCCGCTGGAAAACCCGCATCCGCACTCTCGACAACGCCTTGGCTAAAGTCGAGCAATTGCGAGGTGTGTCCTATGATCTGAAGGAGTCGGGGAAGCACGAGATTGGCGTGATCGCGGAAGAAGTGGGTCAGGTGGTGCCAGAGGTGGTCAGCTATGAGGAGAACGGAAGAGACGCTCGCGGCGTGGACTACACTCGGCTGACCGCGTTGCTGATCGAAGCAGTCAAGCAACAACAACGACAGATCCGCACGCAGCAAAGGCAAATCCAGGCACAGCAACGACAAATTGTCCGCCTGAACGATACGGTGGGAGTCCTGGAAGCGGCGCATGCTGGCGGCGGGGCGCGTCTGTCGTCCGCAGCGAATGCCGCCGCACAAACGACGGCAAGGGCGAGAAGGGACACGAATCTCTTATCTTCCAATACAGGAAGTAACTGGGCAGGTGTATCAAGCACGGCAAGGCGACTGAAATGATTCGCAATCGAATCTTAGCATTGTCTCTCTTTTCATCAGTGATCGTGATGGGGTTTGCTGCCCCACCGGCTGTGGCAGACGCCTGCCGGCCGGTGTTCGACGCCATCACAAAAATTGCCACGACCCCCAGCCATAGTTATTCCACTGGAGTCCTGAATGGCACGATACGCAGCACCGAGACCATCTACCTCCAGGGGAAGATTTACATGATCGTAAAGGGCAAGTGGATGCTTAGCCCCGTAACCCCGAATGATGTGTTGGAGCAGGAGAAGGAGAACCAAACAAACAGCAAAACCACTTGCCAATTCTTGCGCAACGAATCCGTCGATGGCGAAGCCGCAGCCGTGTATTCCATGCGCCGTGAAACCGAAAATGCAAAGGAAGATGGGCAGATTTGGATCTCTAAGGTAACCGGGCGAGCGCTGCGAAAAGAGGTTGATGTGGACAGCGGTGGTGCGACGGGGAAGAGCCACCTGTCTGCACGCTACGCGTACAGCAACGTGAAACCGCCGATGTGAGCGGGAGTATTTTCCAACGATTTCTCTGCAAGAGCTAGCGATGACGATAGGGAGGCGAGCACGGCTAATTTTTGTACGGAATGCGGATCGCCGCTCACGGGTCCATTCTGCGTGAAATGCGGCACCGATATGCATCAGTCGGCTGCTCCCGCACAGCCGCAACCAGTACAGCAGAACGTGGCTGCCGCAGCGCCGGAAGCTGTCCCTTCAACAGCCTCAGTTCTGCCACCCCCAGTCGCCCAGAAGAAGATGAGCGCGGCGGCGAAGCTTGGCATTGCGGCCATTGTAACCATCTTTGTCGGCGGTGCCGCTGTCGCTGGCGGACTTTATTATGTCGCCCATCGTGTCAGCCAAAAGATTCACCAGACCGCGGATCGAGTCATTGGATCGAGTTCGGATTCCAGAGACGAAAGTTCGAGGACCGCGCGCCCCAGTTCCGAAAGTGGGATCATGGGCGACGTATGCCGCTTGTTGAGCAAAGAAGATGTCAGCCACGCCATCGGAGTCGAGATCGTCCACACACAGACTGTGGACAATGGCTGCACCTACATCGCAAAGGGCACACAGGCGGATATGAGCGCGAAACACGTCACCGCGATGATGGCCGCACGCGGTGCTGACAAAAAGACCCAACAGACGATCCAGAAGATTGCGGGAGGAATGTTCAACGTATTTCAGAGCGAGAAGCCTGCCTCCAAGCAAGACACTTTGGGTGAAGTGCCGGTGTTCTCTTTTTCGGTAGATCTGAATGCCGCCGAGGAGCAGATGCGCCTGAACGCCAAAGGACTATCCATTTTGGGAGACCAGCAAGACCTTCCCGGTATCGGCGACCAGGCGTTTGTGTCGGGGGACGGTATGATCATGCTGCGCAAAGGGAAGAAGTTAGTCCGGATCATGTTCATCACATGCCCCTGCAATACAGAGGCGGTGAAACCTCTGGCCAAGGAAATCGCAGACGAGCTGTAGAACCCGCGTGAGGGCGAAAATGCGCCACACGAAACCACTCCACCGAAAACCTAACTGCATTCTGCTGACTGCCCGGCGCACTCTCAACATCTGTGATTTTCACGCTTGCTTTCGCCGTCGCCTGCAAGAAGAAGGATGCGCCCTCGCAACCGGCGCCTTCGAGCGCATTTTACAACGGGCCGGTCGACACCTCTTACTTGTACTTGCCGCAGGATATCTTCGGACCCGAGGCCGCGCCCGGAGCAACGGTGCTGCAGACGATTGATCTCCGCTCCCTTTCCGCCACCGAGATGAAATAGGGGATCGCGCCAAAACGATCGAGTGCGATGGAATACCAGCCAAAGGGGATCGTGATTGGAGCACGGGACAAGGCGATCCGCTCCATCTCCGGCAATGGCGTGGAGTGGGAATTCGACGCCAACGCCGAACATGTAAGGCTGATGCCCTGCAATTAGCGGCTGCGCTCGGTTGGTGCGAAGACGCGCCCCAAGGACGTGTCTTTCTCACCGCCGACCGAAAGCTGAGAGAGGCGGCGCTGCTCACCGGCTTCGATGCCAAGGAGATCTGATTGGCAATCATTCTCCACCTCTAACGATCCAATCCAGGCTTTTCCTGAATCGGACAGATACATAATAATGCATTGACCCTAGCCGCAGCTTCACTATCGACGGTACGAATGATTGACGACAGGTTGGTTATCGGATTCGTTTCAGGAAAACTTCGATCTTCCGCGGTAATCACCGCGCAAAGTGCCGCGCTCGCGGATGACGTGACAGCGGTCAACATTCTGGGGCGCCGCATGGCAAACACAGTGTTGCTGATACAGGCCCTCGGCGGAGGGTGGGACCGATCAAACTTGCCGCAGCGACCGGAAGACCGCGGAAACCTGGCGAGCAATACCAGGTAAATTCATCGAATCAAGAGCAACCGCTCTCGAACCCCTTCTCCAGTTCGGCGATTAGTAGGGAACGACTGCAATCCTAATTTCCACACAGAGGCGAAAGGCGATTACTGAAGAACGTGCTGAACAAGAAACATGCGGACCGAATCTTGGGGTTCTTGAAACGTTCAGCGAATTGGCTGTCGATTGTGACCGCTCACGGAATTGCTCGGTAGTGCTTTTTCAGTAGTAAAGATCGGGCGGTCCTTTGTATTCCTGGATGGAATTGCCGCCGTCGATAACGATGAGCTGACCGGTGATGTAGGAAGCTGCTTCCGAAGCAAGAAACGCGACAGCAGCCGCGACTTCGTCAGGATGGCCCGGCCGACCCAGGGGAGTATTTCTGCCTGCGATGATTTCGTGATCTGTGGAAGAAGCGGTTTCAATCCAGCCGGGAGCGATCGCATTGACCGTGATTTGCCGGCGCGCGACCTCGAGAGCAAGGCTACGCGCAAATCCGACCATGGCGGCTTTAGCAGCGCTGTACGCAGTTTCGCGCGGATTACTCACGACCGGACCGGTGGTAGAGGAGATGTTGACAACGCGCCCGTAATTCGCTTCCAGCATGCTGGGCAGGACCGCTCGAGTGATGTTGAAAGTGGTTTTCAGATTGATAGCGATAGCGTAATCCCATTCCTGTTCGGGGAGTTCGGCGAGGGGCAACGAGGCGGTCGCTTCGGGATGGCCGATCTGGGTCATGCCCGCATTGTTCACGAGGATGTCGATGCGGCCGAAGCGAGCGAGAACGTCCTGAACAGGCGCCTGAGCGAGGCTGTACTCGCACAGATCGGCGACGAGCGGAAGGACGTCGGGACTTTGTGTCGAGAGTTCATGACCACGCTCCTCGATTCGTCGCGTAGTGGAAGTGATCGCAACTTTTGCTCCTTGTTGTGCAAGCAATCGAGCGGTGGCAAACCCTATGCCGCGCGGGCTGCCCGCGCCTGTGACAAGTGCAACTTTTCCGGAAAAGTTCATCTTCGATTCGCTTCTGACTTTCCAGCCCTCCGACACCGCAGTGTGCCGAGGATTCCGATTTTCCAGCTTCTCTTAACCATCACGGAACACGAAGAACCCCACGCTAAAGCAGTATCTCGGAAAAAGTCACGCATCGCGCGACAGACGGCGACGAAAGTCCGCAAGGTTGCGTGACTCAAATGGCCAAATCTGAGTCATACTTGCGTCATTGCCAGAACTTTGCAGTCAAACTGTGCCGAATTCCCCAGTCGGCCTCCCGGAATTGCCCACCCCCTGGTTTGCCAACAATCGGCGGGGCGCTAACTGGACCCGGGCGGTTTGTCGCACTATTTCTTCGGACGTGACTCCGGAGGAACCAGACCTGCCACGCGGTAGTAGACCGTCAGCTGGCCGTAAATCTCCCCTGAATGCTCGACGAAGCCGTAAGCGAAATCGCTGATCGGGGTTTGCTGATTACTGAATGGGTCCACGACAAGATCAGACATGCCCTTATCTCCCTTCGCCTTGATTGCTCCGGCACCGTTTGAGAATGACTTCTTCACGAATCCGACCACCTCAGCTTTGGTTTTGAACTGGTCACGTTTGGGATCATCCATCTCGGGCATCTTCTGGCCGAGCAGTGCATTGATGAAGAACTGGTTGGCATGGGCAGCGTGGATTAGCCGCTCGGCAAAGCTGCGCACCGCGGGAGTGGGCTTGAAGTCGTACTTGTCCTCAGGGAAATCTTCCGCCATCGCGATCAGTTTGCGACCGATGTCATTCCACTGCTGGAGCACGCCCTCCGACCGACTCAACGCCGGCTTTGGTGCCGCGTCTTTTTTCGGCATCTCCTGGGTGTGCGCTGTCGTAAGCATCATGCCGGCAACAAAGATCACTACAGCAAACAAAGCGGCCTTATTCATGGGCATATTCCTCCGGATCATTGTTACTGGCGCATCTTACAGGAATTCGCCCAATAGGAAAACGATGGTTTCGGAGTGAGAGCGAGCATCACAAATGTCTGGCCGTTGGTTAGGGCGGGACTCCAGTCGGATTGTCGGGAACCGAGTAGTGATTCGGGTCCTTCCGGTTTGCCCGTGATCCAGGCATCGTCCGCAGTCGCAGATTCATTGCTTGCGCCCGTGATCCCCTGCAGGTGCTAGTCTGACGTAGTAACCGATGAACAACCGCGACATCCAGGCGACTTGGAAGTATCACGATGGCACGAAGCACTCCTACTGGAGTATTCGTAACAATCCTCACTTCCTGGACTGGGCGAATCGGCCGCTGCCTTTCAAAATCTATCCGAAGATAGAGCCGCTTCCACTGCCGCGGGACGTGCCGCAAACAGGGGTGGCCGCGCTCTCCGCGATCTCAGAGCCAGTGCCCTCGTCGCGGGCCGATTCGGTCCCTGACCTTCAGGATCTGGCGCGCATCCTCTATTTCTCGGCGGGGATTACCAAACAGCGCGCATATCCAGGCGGAGAAATCTACTTTCGCGCCGCAGCCTGCACCGGAGCTCTCTACGAGATCGAACTGTACGTCGTGACTGGCGATCTCCCGGGCTTGGATGCCGGCGTGTATCACTTCAATCCGGCGGATGTATCGCTACGGCTTCTGCGAAAAGGTGATTTTCGCGGAAACCTGGCTCAGGCGACGGCGATGGAACCCGCGGTGGCTCACGCGCCCGCGACGATCATCTGCACCGGAACGTACTGGCGGAACGCCTGGAAGTACCAGGCGCGCACCTATCGCCATTTCGGTTGGGACAACGGCACCCTGCTGGCAAATATGCTGGCCGTTTCTGCGGCTTCGGGGCTGCCGGCCGAGATCGTGCTCGGGTTCGTGGACGCCGAGGTGAACCGCCTGCTCGATCTCGATACGCGGCGTGAGGTTTCCTTGTGCCTCGTACCGATCGGGCGCACATCGGAGAGTTCGCTGCCAGCCCCGAGAGAGGCTCCGGCGCTCGGCCTGGAGACGATCCCGCTTTCACAGCACGAGGTCGAATATCCCGCCATGCTTGAGATGCACGACGCGTCTTCGCTTGAGTCCGAAGAGGAAGTAGCTCAGTGGCGCGGGAAGCAACCGGTCCTTCCATCTTCCGCTCCGGCGGGCGAGGCAGTTCGCCTCCCGCGCCTGCCGGAAGAAGAACAACCGAAGGACACGATCGAGCAGGTGATCCTGCGCCGCGGCTCTACCCGAACGTTCGATAAGACGGCATCCATTACACTGGCACAACTTTCTACCATTCTCGACTGCGCCACGCGAGGTCTTCCGGCTGACTTCCTTGAGCCTCCCGGCGCGCAGCTCAACGATCTTTACCTGATCGTGCATTCGGTGCAGGGGCTCAAGCCGGGCGCATACTTCTTCGGGCGTGAGCAGAACACCCTGGAGCTTTTGAAGGCAGGGGAATTCCGCGCCGAGGCCCATCATCTTGGTCTGGAGCAGGAGCTGCCGGCGGACGCCTGCGTGGACATCTTCTTTCTCGCCGATTTGAAACGCATCCTGGAGCGATACGGGAACCGCGGCTACCGGGCCGTCCAGCTGGAGGCGGGTGCCATCGGCGGCAGGATGTACCTGGCTGCGTATGCCCAGCGCCTGGGTGCGACCGGGCTGACCTTCTTCGACGATGACGTGATTAACTTCTTTTCGCCGCACGCGAAAGGCAAGAGTGCCATCTTTCCTGCTCGCGATTGGCAAGCCGCTGAAACGCAAACCACAGTAGGGCCTCTAGAGAAGTTCGAAATCAGAGAAGGGCAGTGGTTGGAAGTGTTGGCGTGCCATTTGACGGCTAGTTGGAACCAAAATAGGGAGCCGACAGTCAGCCAATTCCCACACCACTCGGCCTGCGGTGACTGTACAACCTGACGCAAGTTGCAGAGCACCCGGCCCCTTATGCTGTTCTCGCGTAGTATTCCGAGCGGAATGCGCGGTCGAATGGCACCGCGTTAAGATCGTAGGCGTTCAAAACGAGTCCGATCATGTTGGCATTTACTTGCAGTAGCAGATCGGAAGCCGCTCGTAGGGCGGTCTTGGCCGTTTGTCCCCAGCGCGCCACCAGAATCACCCCATCGGCTTCCCGGGACAAGAGCACGGCATCGGTGAAGGACAGGCACGGGGGAGTGTCGATAACCACGTAATCGAATTCGCTACGCCACCGTGCGATGCATTCCTTCATCTTACTCGAGCCCAACAGTTCGGCTGGCTGCGAAGTCACCGGTCCCGAGGACAAGATACTCAAGTTCGGAATGTGAGGAATCCGCACCACGACATCTTCGAAACGATAGCGGCCATCAATAATCGTGCTGAGGCCAGCGTTAGCGGTGATTCCGAACATGTTGGCGATCGCGGGCTCGCGCAGGTCGCCATCGACCAGGAGAACTCGGCTTCCGCGTTGAGCCAGCACAATCGCCGAATTCGCGCTGACTGTAGTTGTTCCTTCCTTCGGCAGTGAACTGGTCACTAAGATCACACGCGGAGGCGTCCCAAAACTTGAAAGAATGATGGATGTTCGTAGCGCTCGGAATGATTCCGCCGCTGGCGACCGGGGTTGGGCGTAGGCAATCAAGGAAAGAGAATTGCCGTTGCGGTTCGAGTCCGGAATAACACCCAACATTTTGCTTCGATGACCGTTGGTAAGAGAATCTTGGATGGGAATCATTCCCAACGCTGGCAGAGTGCAGATGGCCTTTGCTTCCTCCATGTCTCTTACCGTTGTGTCAAGATTCTCCAAGACGAGTGCCAGCGCGATGCCCCCACCCAAACTCAAGAGAAAGCCAAACGCAAGATTTCTGGGCACGTGCGGACTGACCGGAAGGTCCGGGATTTGCGCGACGTCAACGACACGGATGCTGCTGGAGCGCAGGCCAGCCGCAATTCCGGCTTCCTTTAGCTTTTGCAACAGATTGTCGTAGAGTTGATGATTCGAGTCGGCATCCCGTTTCAAGACCGAGTACTCGATCGCACTCTCGTTCAGCTTGTTCGCCTCTTGTTTCTGCTGCTCCATGGCCGGCTGTTCGTCCAGGCGACAAGCAGCAACTACACCAACAGGAACTTGTCGGTATGGCATTGGAGATTGCCAGCACCCACATGGCTTACGGATATCATGGTTCGGAAACTGGGTAATGGGCTACTTTGACTCCTTTGACTCCTTTGGTGGAATGATTCCTAGCCGCCGTTCCTTTGCCTCCAGTAAATCGTTGATTTCCTTCACGAGAGTAATTAGTTTTTCGGGGTCTTGTTCGTCGGCGGCCTGCGCCGCCAATTCCATCCATACGAGAGCAGGCACAGTCAGAAAGTAGTATTGTGATCCCCATAGCGTTCGCTCCTCGCCTGATCATTACCCGAATCCGACAACTACTTCGGATGCGATCGTTCCATATTGGAAACGCTGTACCATACCATCCTCCAAGAGCCATCGCTCTGACGTTTGAACTCCGCAAGGAAGTTTGTTCTATGGGTCATCAACACGCCATCGAGACCGTTGTCTTCGTTATAGGTGCCACGGTAGACAGCCAAGTCTCCCCCACCTGCAACATCGACCGCCTCGTCGATGAGACTGACTTTCCAAAGCGGGTCATGCTGAAAGCCCAGCCTGAAGCCCTCTCTGTCGGCTTCGATCCCAACAGTTGAAGGGCTACCACACTCCATAGAGATAATATCCGGCGAGTCATACGCAGTTGTTTTTATTGGATCGTGAGCGTTGATCCCGGCGACGACTTGAGCGACGACCGCCTTGATAGTTTCCGCGATCGCCGATTGATCAATCGCCATCGCTCTTGTCCATACCGCAGTCCCGACGGTAGCGACAGCAAACAGAATCAGACTTGGTTTCCAGTATGCAAAATGGATCATTGAACTTTCCTTTTTGAGGCAGCCTCAGGAGCGAGCTTAGTGCCGTGAATTGTGACCGCCAGCTTTAGCGGGCCGCCAACCTCTCCCATTTCGCCGGTCTGCGTGAAGGAAGTGGCAGTGATGCCGGACCACACTTCATGCCACGTCATCTTTTTACCGTTCTGGGGGAAGCCCATGTCGATCGTTAGTTGTTTTCCATCCCAGTTCAGAGAACTGTTGGAGTAGGTATTGAAATCGCAAGCTGCAGGACCGGAATTGTTGCAGAGCATCCCGCGGAGACTCTTGCGTGGTGTTGTCCCACCAGTGCAGCGCGATAAGAAACATCTCCCCCGCGGGCCCGACGTACATGCTCTTCCTCCATCAAAACGTATCCACCCGGCCCGGTCCGCCAGTTTTCTTCGCCCGTTCCAGTGCCGCCGTTTGGAGACATGCCGCCGGGCGCAAAGTCATAAGATGTGGTCCAGTTACCGGCGAGCGCTTTTTCGAGATTCTGCAGTTCCGGCGCTGGATCTGCGGCACTCGACGCTCGATGGTCCCCGGAGTTCGTCGCGTGAATGTCGCTCTCACTGCGCGCCCCCGTAACTCTCGTGGCATGAATCGTGAACAACCGTTTCCTGGGTCCTCCGGGGTCCCCATATTCGCCAGTCTGAACAAATGAGGTGGGCGTGATGTCTGACCAGACCTCGTGCCACACTGATTTCTTGCCGCTGTTCGATGTTTCCATTTCATCGATGACGAACTGTTTGCCATCCCAGTTCATCGTTATGTCATTCTGCGCACCCTTGACATCACAGGTGTACGGCAGCAGGTTTTGACATTCCATCCCGTGGAAACCCTTGGTCTCTGTATTCCACCAGACGATCCCGAGAAGAAAGAGATCGCCCTCAGGCATGCGCAGGTGCTCCTCTTCCAACAACGTGAATCCTCCGGGCCCTGGTCGCCAGGTTTCTTCTCCGGTATTGACCAGGCCATTCGGTGCCGACGCGCTGGGCTCAAACTTCACACTCAGCGACCATTCTCCTTCGAGGGCTTTGGTGAGTCCCACAATTTCAGCGGGTGGCTTCAGGACAGATGTTAGTGACTGTGCGTTTGCGGTGGCGATGGACATTCCGTAAACAATCAGAAGGCCGAGTGAAATCAATGCGGCTCTGAAAACTTTCTTCATGTGTGGCTCCTCATCGTAAGCGAAGCTTGTTGCTGAGATTCGTAACCTGACGATCCAAAGTCCTGGCGAAGTAAGCACTGGATGTGCTGGATTCAATTATTGGCACACGATTTTCCCCTGCGTCAGCCGGTGATCGTCTGCTGTGAAATTCCGGGCTGGTAGCGTTGGTACGCGACCGCAGTACGCGTTCCGTGTTCTCGTCCTTCGCCCCTGGCTGATCCGGTCACGAAAATCACCGAAGGTTCGGTTCGGAGTTGTAAAAAGCAATCTTGCGAATGCTGCCGGATTCGTAGCCTTGAGCTGTCTTGAACCCGGTCAGATGCGACGCATACTATGCCACCTGAGAACAACGATCGCCGCGACTACGAGTGCGTCCTTCATTAATTTCTCCATTGCTGAAATGTGCACGATAAATTTCCTTTATCTGGCCGAAATGCCTACCCCACCGCTGCGCTTTTTCAGGCAACGTCCAGGCGAGTGTCAGTTCCACACGGCGGATTCGTGCGCGGCCTCAAGTGTGTAGTTCGTGTCAATCGGTGCAGAATGCCATCCTCGTCAGTGACGCCCCCATTCCTGGCACGATAAAAACCGAGCATCTTTTTAGATACGCGCCGAAGACCCGGCACTTTCCGAATCGTTGTGGTGGACGAATAAGTTCGGACATGGTCACTCCTCTAGGTGACTACAAAGCGTCGGCGATCTCCTTTGCCAGCGGTTTCACCTGCTCTATACCGCAGGGGCAGACGAGGTACATGATCCGAACGAGTGTTTCCCCTTTGCGAACCATGATCATTCCGTCCGCTGAGACAAACGCCTGGTCGCCAATGCCGGGAAGGCCTTCCTCATTACCCAGGTTGCCAAAGACTTTTGCGTTGAGCCGCATCTGTTCCTCGGCCCCGTGCTGATCGAGCGAGAAAACGAATACAGGAACTTCGTTCGAGGTGTCCTGCTCGGACGCAGGCTTCTCGGCCTGAAATGCGTTGAACATCCCGCCGGCGAACTTCTCCGCGATTTCCTGCGTCTTTTTGTCGGCTCCCTTGTCCGCTATCATCGCCTTTACGTGTTTCGCGGTCATTTCCTGCTGTGTGCCTTTGGCCATGTATGAACAGCCGTTGTCTTTGGACTCCGTCCGAACGATCTCGACGCCAACGGCTTTGCTCACATCTTGTTTGCTCAGCAAGCGGCACACATCCGCCCATGGTGCCGCCTTCTGCTGAGCGCCGAGACTCCGATCTCCCCAGACCGGAGCCATCCCCATGGGGAGTTGTGCCTGAAGTGGAATCTGATCCGAGAATTCCGTCCGTACCTTGATGGATCTTCTGGCTGACTCGATGAGCGACGTAGTACACGCCAACGGCGCCCGCCGCGCCGCCCACAAAGATGATCGCGACTGCCGCAATGCCAAGCTTGGCTAGAGCGCTCATACCTTGCTTCGGGGGAACCGATGTTGAAGGCCCAACCGTCGCGGGCGTTATCTGCGTGGGTTGCGGCACCTGTACCTGCTCTGATAAGGGTTGCGATGGCTGAACCTGTGCAGGCGAAACCAGATTGCGCCTGTCTGCTCCGCATTTCACGCAGAAAGGGCCGCCGCCACTCAGGGGTGATCCACATTTCACGCAAAAGTTCGGCATAACGCCAACTCCTTCCCAATCCATTCTGAATTTGAAGGGCACGATGGGCTCATATCGGTGCTTTCACATTGCTGTACTCGTAGCGTGCCGAAAGGTGGCCTTTCCCTATCGCACCACCGTAGTCGATATCAACCTCTTCCCGTAAGGCGCGGCCATTCGCCTTGGAAATCCACACCTGACCGTCCTCTTTCACGGTTTCGGTTTCACGGCGCATGGAATAGACAGCCGCGGCTTCTCCGTTGGCGAATTCATTGCGCACGAATTGACAGGTTGATTTCCCTTGTTTTTCGTTCTCCAACTCTTGTTGCAAGACATCACTCGGAGTTACGGGGCTCAGCATCCATTTACCTTTTGCGAGCATGTAGGTCTTTCCCTGGACGTAGATGGTCTCGGTACTGCTTGGCTTGCCATTTACGACCCCGGTGGAATAGCTGTGGCTAGGAGCCGTGACAAGCTTGGTGATGGCATCAAAGACAGGCTGGCAGGAATCAGCAGCGTGTACTGTCCCTGGCTGTCCCATCACCAGTAGTGAAAGAACGGAAAACGCAAAAACGGAATTGCTAAACATGAAGTTCTCCTTAATCGAAACTGACCCTGTTTACTCTTCTCGGTGCTGCCATCGCATTTACGGCTCGACCTTGTACAGCGTGGCCATGCCGGTCACCATGTGCTCGTCGACGTGGCAGTGGTACATCCAGATACCGGGGTTGTCCGGAATCATGTCGGCGGTGATCATCTCCGCCTGCGCGAGGGTGACCACATCCGTGCGGTGTCCTTTGGCCAGGACGACGTTCCCGTGCCAGTGGGGCGTGTGGCCCTGAATGATGCCGCCGATTGACATCATGTACCAGCGCACGTGCTCTCCTTTTTTCATCGTCATCATGGGACCGTTGCCGTACATGTAACCATTGATGGTGGAGCGGAAGTTCTGAGAGGTAAAGCCGGTTCCGAAGAACGAGAACACTCCATCGCTGTCCATAGGCTTGCCTTCATACTTGTTCACGCCCTTGGGATCCTTGGTGAAAGTCTGGATGTTGTGGTCGAGGTACCAGCTGGCGTTCTCGTCGAAGATCAGGAAAAGACAGATGAATTCACGGTCCACATCCTTGGGGCGGCCGTTCGGGGCCGGTCATGCCTCGCGCGGAAATGATGATAGCCCCGATCAGGCCGCTGGCTACGTCGCGCTGCTCGTTCACGTGAGAGTGATAGAGCCACACGACGGAGCTGCCGTCGGCGGGCCCGGGACCGGCGCGTTCGGTGACTTTCCAGTTATAGGTGTGAGTCTCGCCGGGCGGAACAATGCTGTTGGCCTTGTCGGAGGCGGAAGAACCGTCCTGATAGACCGAGCCTTCCGAGGCCTTCTCGTAGAACACTCCATGCGGATGCATGCTGTAAGGCCGCGTGGCATGGTTGCGGAAAACGACCCCGATCGTATCTCCGACCTCCGCGCGCAGCACCGGCCCGAGAATTCCGAGATGTTCCCACTCCGGAGCGCGAGGCTTGAGTTGGGTGAAGGAGGCATCGGTGTACTCACGATAAATCGCCTTTCGATACACCCTGCCGATGCTGTGGGGCCCGCGCTGCATGAAGGTGGCGGCATAGCCGTCGAAATTCATGCCCATCATCTTGTTAATGCCGTCGGGACCGTAGTCCCAGTCCACTTCGTCAGCAGCGATGTAATAGGTACGCGTTTTGCCAGAAGACTGCCCGAAGGCAATGGGTGACAAAAGGACGAACACTGCCGCCACTTTGAAACAATGAGTCATTTTCTCTCCTCTTTATCCCTGCGAACCGAACGTCAAGTCACAGTCTTACGCCCGCCTGCTCCGCGGCGAATTTACCCACGATCGGCAGCCTGAAAAGCTTTTGCTGGTACGCCTGGTACATCAGAAAGATCCAGATTCCAAATCCTGCGAGGGTGAAAATCAGCATCAACGGCAGAGCAATTAAGCCAAAGACTCCGGCCGTCAAAGGTGTCAGCACCGCCGAGAGAATCATCCAGATAATCCAAAAGGCGATCCAGGCGACATTGAAGAAAATCGACTGGAAAGCGTGAAAGCGAACGAAGGAGTTCGACTTGTACGGATCCAGGACAAGAAAAATGATCCCGGTCAGGAATCCAGCGAGGTATGTGAGCGCTCCCACGACATTCGTATCCATCGTTTTTGATCCAGTCTCTCCGGGCGGAGACATGACAGCGACTGCAGCCGAATTCCCGACCGCCGGCACAGAGACATCTGCGCTGAGTTCTGTCGGTGACCCACACGACTGACAGAAGCGAGTGTCATCGGCTAACGCGGCACCGCAAGATTGGCAAGCGCTCATCTCTCCCTCCTCAGAATTGAATTTGGTGGATGGGCTGCAACGACGGGAATTTGCTCCCGACTGGAAGAATTCGCAAACCAACTGTGGGCAAATTGTGCTTTAACCGCTAATTCATTGTTTTCTAGAGACTTGCGAAGATTGGTTAACTCGTTTTTAGCCCATTTTCCGTGCTAAACTCGACGCTTTAAACTCTCGCTTGGCGTATGAAGGCCTCGGCTACAGATAATTCTCCCGCCCCGGAAATAAGCTACAGTTTTGGACTTTACGTGCTTGACCCGGGCAATGGCACACTGACGCGCGATTCGGTGCGGGTGCGCGTGCAAGAACAGCCTTTCCAGCTATTGCTGTTACTTGTCGAACGCGCCGGACAGATTGTTTCGCGGGAAGAGATTCGGAATCGACTTTGGCGGCAAAATACCTTCGTCGAATTCGACAAGAGCCTGGGAGTGGCGGTACTCAAGGTCCGGGAAGCTCTTGGGGATGATGCGAGTAATCCAAGGTTTATCGAAACCATTCCTCGGCGCGGCTACCGGTTCATCGCACCTGTTAAGGTCGACACCGCACACGTTGCTGACTCCGCCCCACTCCAACTCGCTGCACCACCAACGGTCTCCGCCCAACCCAATCTGCACGCGACGAAGCACTGGTTGATCATCACGACCCTCGTATTGCTTCTGGTCGGCATGGTGTTCTATGTTTCCCGCCCGAGACATAGATCTCCACTTTCAACAGCCCAGGCCGGAACCTCAATTCCGCGAATACACGTTCGTCGTTCGGTAGCGGTACTTGGCTTCCGCAATTTGCCTGGCCGGACAGAGGACAATTGGCTTTCCTCTGCTTTCAGCGAAATGGTAAATACAGAACTTGCCGCCGGCGGAGAGCTCCGCATGATCCCAGGCGAAGATGTGGCGCGCGCGAAGGGTGAATTCCCGCTCAGCGACGAAGATTCTCTGAGCAAATCCACCTTGCAGCGTTGGCGGGTTAATCCGGGCGCCGACGTGGTCATCATGGGCTCATACATGATGCTTCCGAGTGATCCTAAGCGGAGGATTCGGCTCGATGTGCGAGTCCAAGATACTGCTGACGGGGACATCATTGCGGAGGAGTCTGTATCGGGCGAGGAGAACAATCTCTTCAACTTAGCCTCGGAATTGGGTGGAAGGCTGCGGCGAAGTCTCGGTGTGCCTCCGCCGTCCGAGGGGACCGAAATCGCAACACGAGCAGCGCTTCCATCCAATGAAAAGGCAGCCCGCCTCTATGCCGAGGGACGAGCCAGATTGTGGGCATTCGACTTTTTCGGAGCCCGCGATTTACTGAAGGGAGCGATTGCTGCGGATCCGGATTTCCCGCTCGCCCATGCGGCTCTATCTGACGTGTGGTGGCACACCGGTTATGACGCCAAAGCTCGCGCCGAGGCACAACGGGCGCTGGAACTGTCGAATCATCTTTCCCAAGAACAGCACCTTCTGGTGGAAGGCCAATACCTGAGGACAGTCCAGGGATGGCCCAAAGCCGTCGAGACCTATCGCACCCTGTTCCACCTCTTCCCCGACAATCTGGATTATGGTCTGTTGTTCGCCTCCGCGCAAATGCATCTCGATGCGGCGGATTCGCTCCAGACCCTGGCAGTTTTGCGGCGCCTTCCAGCACCCCTTGGCAGCGATGCACGAATTGATATGGCAGAGGCTTCCGCGTGGATCAACAGGGACTTCACCAAGGCACGTGCCGCGGCGACGCTCGCCATCGAAAAGGCGACTGCACAAGGATCGCCGGTCATTGTCAGTCGAACGTACGGCATTCTCTGCCAGCAAGAACCCTCAATAGGCGCGTCCACAGAAGCGATCGATATCTGCCGAAACGCCCTTAATGCGGCTCTTGCCGCCAAAGATCCGAATGGCGAAGCAATGATGAGCACCGATCTCGCCGCGATCTATTATTACCGGGGGGATCTCACACAATCTGCAGAAATGTTCCAGCAAGCAGTGAGGAAGTTTAAGCAGGTCGGCAACCGGGACGGCGTTGCCACGGCGCTCAGCAACTTCGCTGACACTCGTTTTTCTCAAGGTGATCTGATGGAAGCGAAGAAACTGCTGGAGCAGTCAATTCCAGAGTATCAAGCCGTCGATGACAAGGAAGGCGTAGTCCTGAATCTTGACAGCCTTGGAGACGTCTGGAGACAAAATGGCGAGCTCGACAAAGCGGAGGCAGCGTACCAGCAAGCGGAAGTGATTGCCCGGAAAATTGAAGACAAGAATGCAACTGCATATGTGCTAAACGGAATGGGAGATCTTGCTTTGGATCGGGGTGATCTTGCGTTGGCGCGAAAGCGATACGAAGAAGCTCTTGCGCTTAGGAGTCAAGCCGGAGAAAAGCAGAGCGCAGCTGAAAGCCGCGTTTCGTTGGCTAAACTAGCGATCGAAGAAGGCCAGGCGTCGGATGCCGAATCATCGGTACGTGAGTGCAAAGAACAGTTTCACAGGGAGCAACAAGCTGACGATGAACTCAGTGCCAGCATTACACTGATTGATTCGCTACTCTCACAGGGCAAACAAAGCAAAGCTCAAGAAGAAATGGAAGCAGCTCAACCGCTTGGGAACAAGAGTCAGAACCGCTTTCTTCGTTTGCAGTTCGAGTTGGCTTCGGGCCGAGTCTCTCTAGCTTCCGATCATCCGGACGCATCAGGCCAAATATTTCAACGAGTTGCGGACGATGCGCGCCGCAATGGATTCGTCGGTCTCGAGTTTGCGGGCGAGCTTGCACTTGCAGAACTCGCGAAAATAACTAACCGCGGTTCCCAAGCCTCAATCGAGCTGCATTCCTTGCAGAAATCGGCCGCTTCCAAAGGCTTCGGATTAATTGCGCGCAAGGCATCGCGAGAAAACTCAGTTGTCCAGAAACCTGTTGGCCCGATGTGACTTCAGCCATCCTGACCGTGATGCCACTTTGAATCTGCGTGTCGGAGCACCAAATCATGCATTTCAGATAACCGCATACCGGGTAGTGATGGGCGTCTGCACGGCGGTTGCCGTGGCCTCTTTCGGCATGTTGCTGGCGAGCATTTGCCGCACGCCCGCTCCAAATGATTTCCGCTACTTACGTGCAAAAAGGAATCTTCGCGGAGGCTCAGGCTGTCCGTCCAAGGCGACAAGCAGCCGCTACACCAACAGGAACTTGTCGGCATTAGAGATTGCCGAATACGATGCGTTCCGGCTTGAGCATCAAATTACTGGAGCTTTGCATACTCCGCCCTTGCTTGCTTGAGAATGGGAATTTCCCGGCCAGCGTCTTTCCAGAGGACAAAAAAGTCTGTGTACGTACCGCCTGCCCTTTTTCGACTCTCCTTCCAGCGCTTAGGCCCGAGCCCAAACTGCCGTAGTCACGATTCGTGACTATTTTGTCGATCGAGGGGCAACCGCATTCAGCGCCCACCTATCCAAATCAGAAACGAGGGCGTGATGAAACCAATTAAGAAACAGCCTAGCCGGGATGATCTCGCGGCGACGTTAATAACTCTGCGAGCCCAAGCAAAGATCATAAAATTGCAAGCCGAGAAAATCCGTCGTCTGGAACTAACAAAGGGGCACGTGTTGCTCGCGTACCCGAGGCTGGAGGAGCTCAGGACAGCATAGCACCCACGCGGCTTACGGCTATCAGGGTTCGGAACCTGGGTAGTGGGCTACTTTGAATCCTTTCGGTGGAATGATTCCTAGCCGCCGTTCCTTTGCCTCCAGTAAATCGTTGATTTCCTTCACGAGAGTCATTAGTTTTTCAGGGTCTTGTTCGTCGGCGGCCTGCGCCGCCAATTCCATCCATCGTTCTTTCGTTTGGCCCTTCATTTACGCTCTTTCCGCCCTCCTCTGTTCGTAGGCTCCCCAGCGGGCCGCAAGGTCTTCCACGCTCTTCAGGCGATCTGTTACGCCATCAGCCATTGCTGGACTCATGCGCAGTGTACGGTAGGCAGACGTCCAGCAACTGTTCGATGCACGACACAATATACTGCCGGTTATCCACAGCGTGCAGTATTTTCAGTCGTGGCCATCGAAAGCAAACGCGCCATCCCATTGGCCGAAACTGCTATAGTCACGATTACTGACTGAGGTCCGTCGGACCCATTTTGCTCACAAACCCAGTTAAACATCCGCCTAGCTAGTCCAAGCGGCGGTTTTAAAGCCAGCACGCACCCGGAATTGAGCACCCAGTTTGAAACTTATTTCCCACAAACGGCGCTGGTTATATGGTCATCCCGCTGTTCGCCGAGTCTGAAAACAGTTTTCATACGGACCGCTCCTGACCGGACCGGAATCCGGGCCTGCACCGCCGAAATCGTTCGATGTTGGTCGGTTCGATCTAGGCAACCCGAGTTACAGAGCCGCAATCAAAGGTGGCTGAAATTGATTTCGGCCCAAGAGCCGGGGCGCCGTGGATCCAGCGTTCCCCGGCTTTTTACTTTGTACGGTCAATCAACTCCTGGCACGAAATGCAGTAGCGAACCCAGGGAATAGCCTCCAGACGCTTGACGTTGATCTCCTGCTCGCAGTTAAGGCATTGGCCGAACCCGCCCTCGGTGATCCGTTTCAATGCCTCGTCGACCGCACTCAGCAGCGCTCGGTCCCGAGATTTCTGGCCGAAGTCTATTTCCCTTGCGAGTTGCGAGTCTCGACTCTCGAGGCTCCTCTCAATCATCACCCTACACGAAGAACCCTATGCCAAAGCCGATGATTGCAACGGCCCAAAACGTAGGAGAATGCAGCACGTAAGACTGGCTGCTGCGACTTGTGGCTTTTCCTTCCAACTGCCTAGGTTCACCGCATGACAGTCTTGCACTCTGATCATATGGACAAAACAGCCCACAGCTGCATCTATACCTTCTGAGGCCACCAGGACAATGACAAACTGAAACTAGCTTGCAGGAGTGTCGTTGAAACTCCGAACTTGGTTACTGTACGCGCCCGTCTTGGGGATGCTGACCGTCAAAGTCGTGCCCGCCGCAGCGGATAGAATCTCAAGCGATCCGCCTAGTTCGCGAACTCGCTCGCGCATACCAGCGATGCCCACGCCAACATCTCGATTGCCATTGATTACATTTCCGAGGCGTGTTCTCGGGATTCCCCGACCGTTGTCCGCAATTTCCAGTTGGACCTGTTTCGGGTCTGTCGCCAATCGAATCCGAACCTTTGAAGCTCCCGAATGCTTGTGTATGTTCGTCAATCCCTCTTGCAGGGCGCGGAACAGCGCAACCTTCACGTCCCTGTGCATACGAAGGGGCCCGGAGGGTAGCTGCAAACTGACTTTCACCCCACTCCGTTTCGCGAAACCATCCACATACCACTGAGCCGCAGAACTAAATCCAGCCTCGTCCAAGAGCGGCGGATGGAGCAAATGAGAAATGGTGCGCGTTTCGCTGATGCACTTGTCTACAAGCTCTGAACATTCGCCGATCAGTGCACGTTGATGAGCCTCCTTACGCGAAATGAGATCAAGACTCATTTTGACGGCAGCAAGGTACTGACCAAGGCTGTCGTGGAGTCCTCTCGCGATCTTGCGATGTTCCTCATCCTGTAATGTGAGAATCCTTCCAGTCAGACTTCGGGCGGACTCTTCAGCTTGTTTGCGAGCACTAATGTCTGTGTTCACCTCAAGCCAACCTAAGATAGCTCCGCTACCGTCGCAGACATTCGTCCAGCGGCTTTCAACAACAATCTGGCTACCGTCCTTTCGGCGGTGTCTGAGTTCTCCGCTCCAACGGTCCATTGCCTGTATATCCGAAAGGGCGATTGGGAACTCGGTCTGAAGTAGCGCGTGTATGGATCGACCGAGAGCTTCCGCCGCTGTCCAACCGTATAGCCGCTCTGCTCCCTCGTCCAATAGCTGATCCTGCTGTCGGCATCGCGAACGAAAATTCCATCGTTTGCCAAATCGAGCAATCTGGCTTGCTGTGTCAATTTTTCCGTTTTGTCCTCAAGCTCGCGTGTGCGCTGCATCACTTTGGCCTCGAGAACGTCGTTTTCGGCTTCTGCGTTAACAAGCAGCCTTTGCCTCATCGTGTCGGCTTCTGCGATTTGTTCCTTCCCATTGATGACCGCAGCCAATATCAGTCCGGTCAAAGTTGTAACAGCGATGTACATCTGAAGCAGTTCTGCATTTCGCATCGGAGCGTGATTCACGAAAGGACCAAACCCATGCGCCGTGCCCCAGACCGCAACTCCCGTAAGGAAGAGAGATGCGAGAGCCGCACCCCCGACTCTGAATCGAATCGCTGCCCCGATCATGAATGGGAATACCAAGAAAGCGAGAACATCATCTCGAATCGCAATCCAATGACCGAAAACCAGTAGCGAACTCGCTAGCAAGGTTAGTGACAACGAAGTAAGTTCAAGCCAAGCCCGCCCTCGACAACGCTTAATTAAGTTGTCTTTCGCGAGGAGAAATGGAGCCACAATCAAAACACCCATTGCATCCCCAATCCACCAGATGCTCCAAGCGGAAGCAAATCCGGACCATGCGCTCCTGTGTGCCAGCACCAGAGAACTGACCCCTACCAATGCCGCAATCGTTGGGGAGACAACTGCAGCGACCACGATCAACAGAAGTACATCTTTGAGCGTCGGCAGCGACGGTTTGAAATCGCCGAATCGACTCAGCATGTAGCCCGCCAGCAGCGCACTCGACCCGTTAGCGAAACCCATGCCCAACGCTGGTAAAAAAGGAATTGAATGAGAGAAGTTCAGAAAAAAGGCGGAGGCTGCGATTGCAGGCGCAACCTCAGCGCCCCAAATCAGAACCGCCGCAACCGCGATTCCTGCGGCGGGCCATACCGGGGAGACATTCGAACTCGTGAAACTGCCCCGACAGACACGCCGAGGACGGCGGTTACCTGCGCTTGCGTCAGCAGAGAGCAGGCATCGTCGGGCGGTGCTTATACGCAGTTCCAATGCTAAATGCCCAGAACATCAAAGCCGGAAGTAGCAAAGTTTGTCGGATCCTCCGTGAATTCGTTATTCCGCCAGCGAAACTTCTACTCGACGATTCAAGGCCCTGCCGCTGGCGGTTGCGTTGTCTGCAACGGGACGCGTCGAACCGAAACCCTGAGGCTCAAGCCGGTCTGAAGCGATCCCTTGAGTTGTCAGCCAGGCAATCACCGATGCCGCACGCGCTTTCGAAAGGGGGATATTGAGCGCATCCGATCCCTGATTGTCGGTATGACCCGCCATGGTCCACTTCGAGCCGGGCCGGCCGTTGATAAGCCCAAGGACAGCGTTCAATGCGGGCATGCTGTCGGCACGCAGCTTCGCCGAGCCAGTATCAAAGTGAATGCCGTAGACTGCAGCAGTACCGGTCTTCGCGATGGATTGTTCGAGCGCCGCCGTGCTTTCCTGGTGCGGATGGAGCTGAATATCCGCGTGCCCAGTCTGTCCCGCCGGCAAATCCACTGGAACAGAGTTTTCGTCGTATCCCGGAGCGTTTGCCGTAGCGACAACCAATCCCGCAGGAATACCTTTCAACTCGCATTTGCCCTGCTGATCTGTGACCGTCGATGCGAATCCCGCTCCGACCATCGCTCCAGCAATGGGTTTGTTGGTGCTCGCATCGGTAACCGTCGCGGTGAGCGAGACCTGGTACTTGAAATTGTGCGGGTTCACCAGAATTCGGACGAAGTCAACCGCGTAACCGTCCTGCCTGTGAGTTGTCGGGTCGTCGATAAGAAGCTTCACCGTACCGGATTTCAGTAATGACCAGTACTCCGGCAGCAGCTTCAGCGTCACCAATTTACCGATGGGTCCCGACTGGTTGAGCGAGTTGATGGCGTACTCGAAAGTAGGAATGCGTGTACCGTTCAAGCTGACCTGGAAGTGCGAGCCATAGTCCGGCGACTGAAAGTCATCCGCAAAGATTTGAAACACCACTTCGTTGATCTCTGTTGGCAATGCTCCCAGCATCAGGACAATCGGCGCGGGTATGGTCAACTGCCGGTCACGCGTGCATTTCGCTGCGTCGTCGGGGGCCACCTTAAGGACATCCTTAGAGACGCTCGGAGGCAGTTGCATGCCATTCAGGATTTGGTCGCCCGTTTTAGACAGAACCCGGTCCGCTAACATGAAGCAAGATCCGAGCGACCAACTATAGCCGTCCCCACCGACCGTCTTAATTACGCCATCGATCGCGATCTGATCTGGCTTTCCTGCCGCACGCTGAACGATCATGTGGACCGGGGTGAGACCAGTGCCCAACATGATTCGGTCCGTTCCCGGCGGCGCGTTGGACGGTATGCGATAAATGTTGGGGCCGGGATGAACCGGAGTCGATTGCCCGGAGAACGGATCGAATCCCGGCGGCCAGCCAAATCCCAGATTGTTGATGTCGCCAGTTCGGACAACGAGATCCGCTTCCGGACCGCCCACGGTACGTTCGTACGCCAGGGCCCAGTCGTGTGCCTGGTTTCCAGTTGCAGCTACGGGCACCATTGGAGGTCCGCTCGGAACGGGCGGAGGATTGAGTGCGGTGTCCGCTGTTGGTATACCAGCATTGTTCGCCGCAGAGCCGACGTTTGGAACAGAGGCCGGGGAAGAAGGAGTCGATGCGCCGCCAGGCATTGCAGGAGCTCCATCTGAGCCACCCGCTTGTCCTTGCCCGAGGGCGCTTGCGCCCGCCGCAATTGCCGCGAGACCTTTATTTATATCCTTCCCTGAGCCATTGCTTGGATTTTGTACTGTCGCCGCGAGCCCGGCTAGTTTGTTGTTGACGTCCTGCAACGCCGCTTGAGTTTTCGGGTCCTGCGCCGCAGCAGCGAGCTGAGCCACTTGCTTCTTCAACCGCTCTGCCGCTGCGGGATCGCTTCCGTTTTGTGCCGCTGCCGCCAAACCGGCCAGAGCTTTCGCCACATCGCTCGCTGCCGCGGGATTCTTTCCGTTCTGTGGGCTCGTTGCGCCTGAGATAAGGCTGGCCAGACGAGCTTTTTCGGCCTCAGCCTGTGCCTCGAGTTGGGCCGCCTTTTGTCTTGCGCGATGCACGGCATAGGTGACACCCGCAATACCGGCCACGACGAGCAACAACAAGATCGCTACGACAGCAATGGCGACTTTCGGAACGCCCGACGAAGTCCGCGTGAGGACAGGCGTGGCCTCCGCGGGAACTGCGAGCGTGGCAATGACAGGAACTGGCGTATCTGGCGCTGCGGTGGAAGATCGCGGTGCAGCATCCCGGTTGGGAGTTGCTGTTGTTGATGGCGGAACAGCAGCCGCGACTGAGGCGGAACCTGACGCGGCTGGCGAAATCGTCGCGCCTACCGCAACCGGCGCTCCGCATTTGTCGCAGAACTTTACCCCGCCCACCACTTCCGTCCCGCATTTCGTGCAAAACCGCGACACCGGGCCGGTTGCGATTGCATTGTCTCTGCGCGCGCCGCACTTCGTGCAGAACGGGCCGGACTCCGTCAGTGCCGCGCCGCATTGTCTGCAGGAACTGTTCACGAGCGTTCCTCCACTTCGATTACTTTTTCGAATTCATCTGCCTTCGCACGACTTGTACTCTTATATCGCGCCCGCAAATGCCAAGATATTTGCCATTTCCCTGATAATATCGTCGGCGGACATTAGTTCGGGCTCTGGCAATGTTTGTTGCCAGCCCTCTGGCAATGTCTCCTGATACGCTAACGAATCGACCTCTTGGGTTTCTACGGCCTCTTCGACAAGGTCCCCCTGAAAGCCGTTAAGCCCAGTATCCAGCACGCTAATTGCCTCGCCAGTCGATGGATCGAGCTTCCACCACGCGAAGTGAGACGGGGCGGAGGGCGTGCGCTCAGGAGCAATCAGGAGGCTGCCGGGCTCTGCGTTGGCCATTCGCGCGCGGATCAGATCGGATGCTTGAATTTTCGCCAGGGGCGCGCCTCCGCGAACCGCGACAAACGGAATACCTTGCGTCCGTGCCCGGTCGAAGATGTCAATGGCGGCGATCCGTCTCGCTTGCGCTTTGGGCATGAGGACATCGCCCTCGATGGCGGCGTCGCCTACGCCTCGCGCCAAATTTGCGCGCACCAGATCCGATCGAGAAGACGTGCGCGCGAAAACTCGGACCGTGTTACGGCGCAGGTCCAGCGCTAGCCCGGATCTCAAGTCGAAGCTGGCGATGACCAGCCGGGGCGTGGCCTCATAGAACAGCGCGGGGGAGTTGCCCGCGCGCAGGCTCCGCGCGAGATGCTGTGAAAGAGCGATAATGCCCTCGGCGGAGGCCTGCAGCAGTGCCGGATATTTGTCCAGGACGCGCGCGAGCCGCTCCCGATCTTCAGGCGAAAGCGATCCGTTCTGCGGTGCACGCGCATCCCGGAGCGCGTGAACGTCTTCGACTATGCCGGCAGCCGATGAGAGCCGGCGGGCCAGCAATGCCGGGTCAAGCGGTCCTGCCGCGAAAGCCAAGGCGTAGATGCCTGCCAATTCAAGAGGGATGCCGTTCGCAAGCTCTATCGAGGTCAGGGGGGCATTTGCGGCCGTCTTGTTGTCCCTCGCGACCGGTCCGATGCGGTCGATCATCTCTCGCCGCACTACGTCGGAATGCTTGGCCGGATCTGTGAACTCGACTTCCACCCACTCGCCGGTGAACCCATCTTGGGGTGCCGCTCCTCGTGTTGCTGCCGGTTTCTTGTTGTCACCGAACAGGGCTGCTGCCTCGCCGGCCTGCGATATAGCTTGCTGCGCCTGATTAACGGCATCCTCTTTGCTGTTTGCTTTGGCGGCTATGAGGCCAGCATCGCTAAATGTCCGCGCGGCGTATGCCTGCCCGTCGATTTGCAGCACAGGAGTCGCGCGCCATCGGCCTGTGATGTCATGATCAAGCCTATGCCAAAGCAGAACCTGCGCACTACTGAGGGCCGAAGCGGTCGAGGGGAATCGGAGGGCTTCCTGCTGTTGCAGTGTCTGACCCTGGCGCTGCTCGATCCATACACGAATGGTTATATGGTGGTAGAAGGAGTCTGGGACGTCAGGAGCGTGCTCTATGGCAGACGAGACAGATGCGCCGGGCGCGTCCTCAGCAATCGGATCCAGCGGAATCCATCGATCGCCTTCGTGGTATTCGACGAAGGCGTGATCCGCCGCCTCAGATTCCAGTTGCTGTGCGGAGGTGGCGGCGTCGCCGAGAGAAACATTTGCGCGATCGAGAGCTTGCAAGATGTCGCCCTGCGCAGCTTGCCAATCCGCCTGAATCTGCGCGAGCATTGCCCGGCTCCCCGCCTGCACCGAATCGGGAACCTGCAGCGGCTTCCCAGCCGGTGCACGTGGCCGGGCGGCGTCGGTGAACATCCGGTCCACGACCTTTGTAGCCATTTCAGGCGTGAGGTGCACGCGCGCGAATCGCACTTCCCTCCCGTGATGGCGCAGCATTGCAGCGAGCAACAGGGCCTGATCCCAGGAATTGCCGGCGCCGCTGATCAACGTGCCGCGAGCGCCGCGCAGGACGCCGCTGTAGATTTGCGTGCGCACATGATCATGGACATAGGCGAACAAGGCCGCGGGATCTTTTCCGATCTCATCGGCGGTTTTGTCTACATTGAATATCGACGGTTCAGGCGCATCAGCGATGCGTTTCAGCAGGGCGCCGACTTCGGCGAAAGTGCGCTGGTCTGGCTGGGTTTGTGCCACACGCGTCTGATCGGGCACGCTCCCAGCGGTGTTCGAACTGGAACCGACCCCTGATTGACGCGTCCGCATGTCAGTCCTGAAGCCCGCGAAGACAATGGCTACCACTATCAAGACAACAAGGCCAGAGCACAATGACGCTGTAATTGCTTTCTTGCTTGATCTCATCCAGCCTCCCGTCTCGCCGGCTCCCCGCATCCGCCATTTGTTTCGGCCAGTGCAGCGCTGCACTTTTCGCATATTGTGCTCATCGATAGCTTTCACCCACTGAAGCGGTATTTGGCCAGCAATGCTGTAAGTGTTTGCAAAGCGCTAAAGCCATCTCTATCCCGTGCAAATCTTTCCGGGCGGATTCGGTAAATCGATGTCTTTCTCGAAGATCTTGTATGGCTGCTCGAAGGGAACTTTTGGCAGGTTTGGAACCTTCATTCCGAGCACTTGGGCGTCAGCGCCAACCTGCCCCTCGACGTGCAAGGTGAATCTCTGACAGGGCACCAGGCTCTGCATGCCGGAGTGCGATGCGGTGCTGGACAGGATTACCTGAAACGTCGCCGCTGCCTCGCTCTTCAGAACATTCTGCACCGCTTTGCGAACGTAATGACCGATGGTGGTCTTCTCCAGCAGCGCAATCGCGGACTCGGCAACGGAGGCTGGAACTTCGTTTGCGATTTCGCCTCCTGTTTTTAGCTCGAAGCGTGGCATGGCCACCGCCACCACCAATCCAAAAGCTGCATAAGGGGAAAATGCAGTCGAAGTCTGAATGGAACTTCCAGCGCTGGCTTGGCTGGTATCCTGAGAACCGCCGGGAGTCAGACTGAGGCCGGTCACGCCGTTGTAATCGACATGGAACGCGCCTTTCGCGATTTCTTGCTTGGTGGTGAATGCTGGGTGGAACAGCAGCGCTTCACCGATCTCCAGCGTGAACGGTACGCCCCCGACAAACAAGGGCACCGACATCATTTTAGGTAGCTTGAGTTTTTCTTCGCCCATGTCAGGAGTTTTTTCCGAACCACTGCCTACCGTCCAATTGAAATCTATTGCTCCGTTTACATTCGCATTACTAAAGTCGAATTGGCTCACATTGCTGTTGTTCACCACGAGTGCCATCGAAGTTTCAAAATTCTTGAGGTAACCATTGCCTTTGATATCGGCATCGATATCGCCATGCCGGGCAACACCGACTTCGAAATCAACACGGTCCGGGTTAAACGTAGCATTGCTCTTGATTTTCCAGCCTTCCTCGTCGTCCTCTTCGACACTTTCCGAGTTTTCTGCTCCTCCGGCGTAAAACCCGCGGCTCCAGTTCATTGAGCCAGTCGAAAAAGCCGCGCTCGTTCGAAGCGGCTCGCATGCCGTGTTTCTGGCTGTAGACGTTGCGGAAGTTGATGGAGGTGCGCCAACGGATGTTGGCGTCTTTGAACAGATCCGTGAGCGCAGCTGGTTCTGCTGCGACAATCAGTTGCGCGCCATCGCTCGCAATCGCTTGTACTCTCTTGAACGTGAACCCTTGGAAAAAGACCACTTTGCCCGGAACAAGTTTGTCGCGCACTTCAGGGGCGTTTTCGAAGAACAGGATGTCGTGATCGCGCGTGACGCCCCGGAGGGTACGCGTCACGGTCCCGGCATCAATTTGAACCACGCCATCGGCAAGTGTTGCCTGGAACTTCGTTCCCGGTGCGCTGCTCAAGTCGATGCCCCACGCCGCGACGTCCCCGGAGCCCTTTGGAGCGGAGGCCGTGGCCGATTCGAGACCCGCCGGTTTTCGCGAGCATCCGCCTAACACAACTATCAACGCCATCAACACCGTCGTGCCCGCGCTTTGTCGGTTCATCATTCACCCCACATGGAGCTGTTTAGCTGTCTTAATGCAATCGCCGCCGTTTCTGCTCCGTCTGAAAATCAATTCGAACCGTCTTGTCCGCGTGCTTGAGGTCATACACAGCTTTGGTCTTCACTTCAGGTCGGCTGGACAGGTGGAGCCCAGCCACTTGCCGGTGTAATTGCCATCGAGGGTGGCTCCGCTCTGGGTCCCATGCATGGTCGACACCACATGCTCGGAATCAACAGCGTGAAACTTCAGGTCTACTTCGGAGCCATCCCCGGCCCTGCACGATGTGCTGTGAAGTTCAAGGTCGCTGGTTGTGGACTTCACCACTTTCCAGGGGCAGTTCTCGTGTCCCTGCGTCCAACCCTTAGTCAGATCTTTGTCCCTGACGCACAGCTTCATCATGGCTTGTGTTTGCGGAGGCAGACCGCTGTATTTGACTTTGTAGTCGAACTGCCAGAGTCCCGGTTTGACGTTCAATTGCTGTTCATCCGCCGCGAACAGAACCGCTACGCATACTGTCAAACAACCGATGAGAAGTATCTTTTGCATACCATCCTCCTAATTTTGCTCATACACCGCGGCCCCACAAACTTACGCTGTTGCGTCAGCACATTTTTCAGTCCCCAAGATTACGAGCATTCATCACGCTTAAATGTGCGCCGCCACGGATGCAGCAAGCTCGGCCGTTTTCGCGTCATGTGCTCCCGAAACGATGATCCAGTAGAGAACTTTGCCTTTCAGCACGTGAACCTCATGGCCGTGGGATTCAACGTACGCGGCGTCCCCAATCTGGCAACTCTGAACTCCCGGCCTACCCGCTGCCATTCCCATGTCAAACCACTGCTTGGCTTGCGCTTGCGACGCGGTCACATAAATAAAAAAGTCGATAGCGACATTCCCGCCATTTTGTGATCTGTAGGTGCAATGTGTGCCCCATTTGTTGCCAAAGGGTGGAAGTAATGGAGTTTTCGTTGGCGCTTCAAGGGTCGCCCAAGAATTTTCTGGTCCTGCTCCGGAGTGAGCGTCTGACACTCATCGGAGGTGTCTGCCGTTGCACGCGCCATTGGTACACCGCATGCGATGAACAGCAAAACTGCCGCAAACAGTACCTTGAATTTCGAATTCATGTCTCACTCCCTCACCAAATAATCTTGAGAATCGGTCGCCCGAATCTCATGCCCGCCACTTTCAGCAACTGTCTTGGGCGCCGGTCGCAGATACAGAAACAGCGTGTACTCGATACTTGCCTCGGAAACTAATTTCGTCGTACGCATGGGCCGCCAGCCTGGTACTTCAAAATCCAGTGCGACCACTCGGCTTCCTGGCCGCAAATGACTAGCCAGTCGGGATTGAAGTTGCCCGTTCACCGCGCTCAGCAGATACAGTGTCACCACGGTTGCGGGCCGCAGATCAGCCTCAAAAAAATCTGCGCACTGAAATTGCACTTGCTTCTGCAACGTGAGTTCTCGAACTCTCCGGGTCTGAGTACCGGCAGAGATCGCGGTCTCTTTCAATTCCCACCGCCGTGCAGCCGAATTCCTGGGCAGCCAGAATCGGGATTCTTCCATCTCCCGATCCCAGGTCGTACAGTGTGTCCTCCGGTCCGATCGCGGCAAGTTCGAGCATCCGGCGCGCGATCTCCCACGGGGTAGGCACAAATTCCACCAACTTGTGCAGGCGCGCGAGTGACTGTTCCACTTGCTCGATGGCGCTCATCTTTTGTCGCGAAAAGAACCACTTCATCGGATCCTCTCGGTGCCCCTCCGCTTGCCCGATTACTCTGCGGTATCCGCTATCTGAAACGTCCACACCGCGTTGAACATCAGTCCTGCGCCTTGCCCTCGCGCCATATCTCCTCCTGAAAACTTCTTATCTTTCGCGATTGGCCGCAGCACTACCGCATATTCCCCCGGCAAAAGCGGCGTTTGTGGCGAGACGTTGTAATCCCCGCTAGAAATCTTTTCGAGGTTTACGGGGACGCGATCTTCGAGGAAGTTGGAGTAAATCTCCCAGTCTGCGGCGTTGTCAGAACGCGCATCTTCTTTCCCTTGCGTTGCTCCTACCAGGCGGCACGTATTTTGCGCGGGCGTCAGCTTAACAATTTCCGGTGCGAACTCATCCGGATTCACGCCCGGCGCCTTTGCGAAGTTCACTTCAAACTTCGGCGTGCTGGTCTGCAGGACATTTGCTGATGATGGACCCGGCGTGCCCCAGACGTATGTAACCGTCGGCTGCCTGTGTGCCATCATTCCGCCGAAAATGTTTCCGCCTTGCATAACCGCCGAGCCACCGACCCCGGAGTGGGTGTGTGTCGCTGCATCCCACGCCACGTCGTTGACCCCCGCTTGAATTCCTTGGGTTACTGCGGAATCCTCGGTGAGGCTGGCCAGCGAGTGCGGTTTGGTTTTCGTTTCGGCCAGTTGCGTTTTCTCCCGCGGCAGTTCCTGCGCCGATCGCATCGTAAGGACGTAAACCGTCGGCATCTCCCATCGGGAAGCAGGTACTGTAGGCGATGTCGTCCTCACCACAGTAGAGTTCGCCATTTCTGAAGTTGCAGCGGTTGTTCTCCTTGCATCGCTAGCCTGTTGCGCCGCAATGATGGCCTTTATCTCATCCGGCGTGACGCCAGCCTTCTTCAACTTGATCAATCCGTCTGTCGAGACGTCATAGCGCGCCGGGCTCGACTGAATCGCGGCAACAATCACCGATTCGGAGAGCCCGGCCTGGACCATCTGGATCACTCCGTCATTGCTGAGCTGTTTTGGCGCGTGCTGTGCCAGCGATATCCGGCAGACCACCACGCTGCACGCCGCAAGCGCAGCAACGGTCAGCACGGTCCTTGTTTCTCTTGTGATCATTTGCTCAAATCCCTCACGTCTCTAAACCATTCCGAAAGTGGGCCTTCGTCGTACTTATCTGCCAGTTTGCGATCACCACGTTAAGTTCTCGCTCGACTACAACCATCAACCGCTATCCAAGGCTTAAAGGGACTCCATTCAGCTTTCAGAAGCAGCCCACATCAAGGTCAGTTCGGTCTAAATCACCTCTGCTGGGGCAGCCGAACAACCTGGATGACTCCACGCTTTCTTCCAGCCTGTTCCCTTAAAGCTCGGCCCTCCCCGGGCACATGCGGTACGCGGAGCAGAATGCTTGATTTAGCCACAAGACTCAAGGGAACTGATTCTTAACCCTTGCCTAAACCGGCAACTACTACGGGATCATGTACTTAGCGAGATATCTGAACTCGCGGTGATTCGTGCTATGATTCCAAGCACTCTGCAGGTCCTGGGTATGGATTCAGCAATCTCTTCCGAGCCAGTCTTTCGATTTGGTCTTTTTGAGGCGGATGTTGCTGCACACACGCTCACTCGAAAAGGTGTGCGCGTCAGAATCCAAAACAAAGCTTTCTGCGTCCTTATCCTTTTATTGAAGAATCCCGGTAAAACCATCACGCGTGAAGAATTGCACCGGGCACTTTGGCCAGAAGGAACCTACGTTGACTTCGACACGGGTCTCAATGTCATTCTGAAGAAGTTGCGCGCCGCGATCGACGACGATTCCGACAACCCACGCTTCGTCGAAACTGTCCCTCGGCGAGGATATCGGTTTATCGCCCCGGTTTCCGTCGATCAGCACGAGCCGCCTTGTGACCCGGCGAAGCCGACAGCGGTGGCAATCTCTTCTCCTCCTGCGAGCACTGGTCGTTCGCATCCCGCGCGAAAAATAAAATTGGGGCTGAAATACGCTGTCCTAGGACCCTTAATTCTGTTCGCTAGCACTGGCTGGTATCTCCTGCGTCATGGTTCTGCCGTGCACGCGGCCCCAAAAGTCATCGCAGTTCTTCCATTTTCGAATGAAGGAGCAGGTCCGGATTTTGATTACCTGCGCTACGCCATCGCCAATGATCTTGTGACCGATCTGACCTACGCGCAGTCGATTGCGGTTCGTCCTTTCAGTTCGACCAGCAGATATGGAACGCAAGCGAAGGATCCGGTGGCGGTCGGAAGGGAGCTAGGAGTCACTCATGTCCTGGGAGGTGGTTTCTTCAGAGACGAGAAGACTCTGCGAGTAAACCTGGAGTTGATCGACGTGGCGCACAACCAAACGGTCTGGAGCGACGAGGTTACCGTCGCGCCGCGGGAACTGGTCACTCTGCATGACAAACTGGAGGTTTCTACAAGCCAGCGCCTGCTCGCGGCGATGAAAATCACCAACGCTGCGGCGAACCAAATTCCGAAGCCGAACAATGAAGAGGCCTTCGATCTCTTCCTTCATAGCCTTGGTTATCCGCTTGATCCGGGGCCCAATCTAATGGCGATTAAGGCGCTGGAGGACTCGGTTGCGCTGGATAGCGCATATGCACCTGCCTGGGATCAATTGAGTTGGCGCTACTACATTGACGGACGCTACGGAAATGGAGGCGCAGGCGCGGCTGCCAAAGCGGCCCAAGCTTATGAGAGGCAAAGAGAACTGGATCCGAATGCTCCCCCAATCTCGACCACTCTGCGAACGGAGCAGGGCGACCTGAATGGGGCCTACGATCAGGCGGCGGAGTTTCTGGGCAGACGCCCGGATTCCTCCATGGCCCATTTCTGGATGAGTTACGTCCTGCGCTACGCCGGACTGCTGGACGAAGCCGGAAAGCAATGCGACGTGGCGCTCGCCCTCGACCCCGGCTTCAGCGTGCTTCGTTCCTGCGCGACCACATTTGGTCTGGCTGGGGATTACGACCACGCGGAGAAGTACATCAAGGTTGACGAAGGGTCCGGGTTCGCGGCGCTTTCGCGCATGGAGATTGCGCTGAGAATGCGGGATACGACAGCGGTCTTAGCCGAGGCAAGCTCGACGGCACGGCTCGGGTATCGTAATGTGAATGCCGAACTGGCCCGAGTTTACTTGAGCCATCCCTCTGGGAGCGACCTAGCTAAAGCAGTAGCGGAAGTGGAAGCTGATTCAGTTTCGGCGCGAGATCCTGAACTCTTGTACAGAAATGCCGAGGCCCTGGCCTTCTGTGGGCAGCCGGACGCGGCTCTTAGACAATTAGGCAAAGCGATTAAAGGGAACTACTGCTCGTATCCCGCGATGGACAATGACCCTCTTTTCGATTCCCTTCGCCAGAGGTCAGAGTTCGCAGAACTGCGGCAAGCTGGCACGCAGTGCCAGCTAAATTTCCTGAACCACCGCAAGCAAGTGCACGCCTCGTTAGCTGGGACGCGATAACCGCGAGATTTAACGGTTACACTCGCAGTTCCCTCCACCATTGTTTCGTCCTTCAGTTCTCGCACAGCTATCGGGGATGCATCCGCTACTTCAGGAAGCAAGTGGCTCTCAATGTTTTCAGGCCGGAATGCATAGCGAAAAACCAGGCGCTCATCCAATTTCAGTCCGTGCCACGATATTCGCATAGAACCAGCATTTATTCGGGAACGGGTGAGCTATGTGTAGCCGTTCTCAGAGTTGCGCTTTGCAGAACATGCGAGTTGCTTCCGTGCCGGCAGCAAGGAGGAAACTCGTGAAGCTCTTTCGAAAAAGTCCAAATTCTACTGGTATGACCTCACGGTGCGGGGGTCGGTACCGTGGGTCAACGCAGGAAACGCAGTCAGCCTGGGTGCTAAAAGTAGCAAGCCTGAAACTGGCTTCGGCGAGACGGCGGGCTGCGACAGGACCCTGACTGCGACCTGATTCCACTCGTTGCGTCTTTCCAGGCGTATAGTCAAACGATGCTCCGCTGAAATCCGCGAGCAGCAGCACCGAGGCACGTGCTTGGGCAGTCACCGCTCACGATCGGTTCTATGCGGACTTCCGTTATATGATTACGTTCCGCGCGGCATTCCAGGATTCTCATGATAAGAGCGGCGTTGCTGCGACCTCGTTCGGTGAATCTCAAATTGGGGAGTCTTATGAATGACCAAGGGATTGGACGTTTCAAGGGCTGTCTCGTAGCTGTGGTACTAACCGTCATTGTTTTCGCCACTCTGAGTGCAGTAGGAACCATTCCCGCCAGTCCGATCTCGCGCTACTCAGGCACCTCGGGCACATTCTTCAACCCTCTTCAAGTGGCGCTCCTCCGTTGGTACCCAGCGAACCTGACAACCATATTTACTGTCGGCTCGAATCCAACCGGGATGGCCTTCGATGGTGCTAACATCTGGATCACGAATTACGGCGACAATACAGTGAGCGAGCTGCGGGCAAACAATGGCAGTCTGATCGGAATTTTCCCTGTGGGAACCAACCCCTATGGCGTGGCGTTTGACGGAGCCAACATCTGGGTAGCCAACCGCAACGGCAACAACATGACAGAGTTACGGGCGAAGGATGGCAAAGTAGTCGGAACGTTCAACGTGGGGCTGAATCCTTACGACGTGGCGTTTGATGGAGCCAATATCTGGGATACGGACTACGGCAGTGATACGGTGACGAAACTGCGAGCCAAAGACGGCAAAAAATTGGGGACGTTTGCGGTTGGCAAAGAACCCTACCGCCTGGCGTTTGACGGCGCCAGTATCTGGGTGACAAACTCTGAGAGCAATAACGTCACAAAATTACGCGCCGGCGATGGCAAGGTACTTGGAACGTTCGCCGCGGGTTCGCAACCCGACGGAGTGGCCTTCGATGGAAAGAACGTCTGGATCGCGAATTACGGAAGCAACAATATCACCGAGTTCCGCGCGAGTGACGGCACGGTGCTTGGTACTTTCAACGTTGGAACCGGTCCGACGGGAGCGGTCTTTGACGGGGCCAACATCTGGGTCGCGAACTATGGCAGCAGCACCGTCACTCAGATTCGCGCAAACGACGGCACAGTACTCGGAACTTTTCCCGTCGGTGCAAACCCTGCTGGGATGGCTTTTGACGGGGCCAGTATCTGGGTCGCGAACGACGGTGCGGGAACAGTTTCAAAACTTTAGATCAGCGGGGCTTTCGCGTTGCGCACCAGGTCAGCTTCCGGGTGATGAAGTGATGCTTTGGGGCGTGCAAACTCTCCAAATAAAAAACCGCCGACAGACACTTTGTCCCTGACTATCCCGCGGTGTAAAATGGCCACGTTCCAAGCAGACGACATTCATTTCGGCGGTGCCTCGGTGCCCAATCCATACTCACTTTTAACCGACCACTTGGAGCCAAAAATGAAAACCGCAGCTCTTTGGACAGTATTGTGTGTTTTTCCTGCCGCTCTTTCGCTCACCGCCTTCGCGCAGAACGCAATTTCCACCACCTGCTGGCCTCGAGCGCTTACGACAGGAATCTATCGCCGCCAACTGGCACCACGACATACTACGTCTGCCCCGCCGGGGTCGGCCAGGGCACGCCAGGTTCGCCTGATCCTTCGCTGGCGGTATGCCCGGGATCGCCCATAACCGGCCCCAATCTTGACGCAGGCTTGCTTGCCGAGGGCCGCATCACATCTGCCGTAAGTCAGATCGACGCGCTCATCAGCCCCGGTGTGAATAATTACAATTCGCTTTACGTGCAAATGCAGAGGCGAGTCGCGCATGGACTGTCTCTGATGACGTCCTACACTTTTTCTAAGGGAGTGCAGACTGGGGCGGACTTCAATAATCAGTTCGATTTGAGCAACACCTACGGGCCGACCCTGCTTGATCAGCGCCACCGTTTGTCTGTCGCCGCCGTTTATGCTCCGGATGCTTCGGGACTGCGAAACCTTTTCGCACGGCATCTATTTTCCAGCTGGACAGTCAGCACGGTCATGCAGTTCAATTCCGGCCGGCCATACACCGGACTGCTGGCGAGCTCTTGCACTGGCCCGAATCTCGCGAGTTGCGGCTCCAGCGGAAACAACACCATCAACGACAGTGCCATTAACGAATCCACGGGCAACACCGCCGCCGGAATTGTGGGCGCCGGCTCCGTCCCCGGGCCCGATTTCAATTCCTTCTACGGTCCCTGGATTGATGAAATCGATCTCGGATTGACCCGCGCGTTCCACATCACCGAACACCACATCATCGAGATTCAAGCGCAGGCTTTCAATCTCTTCAAGCATCCCAACTATTTCGTGCAAGCCGGCGCTGGAATTAATCAGACTCAGTACAACCCAGTCGGTGCCAGTTGCGGCGACGGAGCCACTCTCAACCAGACCTGCTTCTTAGTGCCGAACTCAGGTTTCCGGACGCTCGAATCCATAAACCAGCTTAACGGTCCGCGGACCTTCCAGTTCGCGTTCCGTTACCGCTTCTAGCCTTAGTCTCCTATGTCGGGCTCTTGGTGGGCACACTATTGACGAACAAAAAGCGAACATATCTTTGTTTTTCGACCTCATTTCCCCCCTCGCTTTGTTTACTAGTTGTTTGGGGTAATCCTTGGTCACAGGGCAAGGCAGTTCTACTGGCGGAATTCGAGGATCAGCAAGTTGCTTGTATCGAGTTTGATGGACCGGTTAATTCGGTCCGGCCCTTTATTCACGCGGTTAACAGCGGATCAATGAATTCAGAATGTTCAACAAGGGGACATCTGTGCCAGAAACGAGTCCCATTCGAGCGATATGGTTGATAACTGCTCTCGAGAGTGCTTTTTTCCGCGAGTGTCCACAACCCATGTGGGGAAAGAAGCAGTGACCGATGGGGAGCCGCATCTGCGGCGCGCTCGGTTCTCCGGGAACGGGGATTTTGAAATCGATTGCGAGTTGGCATGGGATCAGACCGGACAAGCCGGCTTCCGGTTCCCAAATATTTCCGCCGATATGCAAGGAAGGCTGCGCGCCTGGATTGCCGCAAATGGCATTGCGGTGTCGCCATCGTCGGCGACCGTGCCAAAGCCCGAACGGACTCAACTGGCTGCTTCAGCGCTGGCCCAATTAGACGAGTTGCGTTCCATGTTATTGAACAGCAAACTGACACTGGAAGGGCTGAAAAAGTAAGTCCCGAGGGCGTCTCAAGCAAAAGAATTTGTTTCTTCTCGCAGCTGATGAATTCGATTCGTTCGTGCACGACGCAATACCGGCGAATCGCGAAACAATTTGCATTCCTTGGCAGCCCTCGGTAAGCGGCCAATCGCTGGCGTAGAATTTTAGCTATCCCCTTAGCTTCGCGGCCTCGACGAGCTACTGACAAATTCTTCCGCTTGCCGCCTGGCAGCGCTTTTCATTCCATCCCACTTGTCGGAACTTTACTACCTGTGTGCCTCGCGCGAATAAGCGCCGCCACGATGGATATCTCCGCACGCCGCACCCAATTCATCACGTGGCTCGACCAGAGGGCAATCTCGATTGGCTGACGGAACGGCCGGCTCCAAAGGGCTTCTACGGTCTCCCGGAATTCGAGCGCTCCACCGATGCCAAGATCCTCGGCCGTAAGACCTTTGACCGGAGTCTGCAGATGGGCGCGCTTCAGTGCGGCTGCCGTGCACTATGTGTTCTCTCGGCGGCCGCCGCCTGCTTCCGTGCCCGCCGGCGTCCACTTCGTCACCGAGTCGATCGGTGCCTTTGCCGAACGCCTCCGCACGCAAGCTGGCAAGAACGTCTGGATGATGGGCGGAGGCGAGATCATCGGGTCCTTCCTGGACGAGGGCGCGATTGACGAGTTCATCATCACCGTCGTGCCAACCTTCATCGGGGAAGGCATTCCACTCCTTGCACCGAGGCATCGCGAGGTGACGCTCCGCTTGCTCGGTGTACAACAATTTCCGGACGGCGTCGTTCAGCTGCACTACGAGGTGCAGCGGTCGAGAGTGCATCTCGACCATTCAAACTAACAAACAGCCGCGGGTCTCTAAAGTCGCGGCCCTCTGGAGCGAATTCCAAGCTGCCGACTCCAACTACTATGTAACCGTGAACACACTGGAACTGCTTCCGGTACCGCCCGGAGTCGTAACGCCAATCTTTCCGGTCTTCGCGCCCGTCGGAACGGTTGCCGTTATCTGCGAATCGGAGTTCACCGTAAACGTTGTCGCCTTCACTCCGCCAAACGTCACCGCAGTGGTTCCAGTGAAGCTGTTGCCTTTGATCACCACCTGCGTTCCTACCGGTCCACTCGTCGGGCTGAAGCTGAGAACCTTGGGAATAACACTGAATTTCGTGCTGCTAGTGAGCGTGCCAGCGGACGTTGTGACCGTGACGGGTCCGGTCGTGGCTCCCGCCGGCACTTTGGCGGTCAGGTAAGTGTCGCTGGTTACGGTGAAACTGGCGGACGTGCCGTTGAACTTCACCTTGGTGGTTCCGTTAAATCCAGCGCCGAGGATCTCCGCCGTGCTACCGACTTTGCCCGAAGACAGCACTAACTTCACAAACTGGCTTGCAGAAAACTTCAAACTGTAGACCACGCCATTGTGGCTCGGTCCTCCCGCGCCAGTCATGCCGTAGATGATCCCGTTGGTGTGTTGCACTTGCGTGGTTCCAGGCTCCGAGCCATGAGTGTTGTCCATGTTGAACAGCACGGTGTGCTTTCCGCTTGGCGTGGTCTGGAAAACGATCCCCAAACCATTTGTCCCGCCAGCGAACGTGGCGCCATAGAAATTGCCGTCGGTGGCCGCAACCACGCCCGCGATCGGGTTATTGCCGTCGCTGCTGTTATTCGTGGGAAAGTTGTGCAGTACCTTGTAGCTCCCGCCCTTTGTCAACCGGAAGACGACTCCGCCACTCGCGCTCCCACCTCCGCCGGTGGTCCCGTAAAAAGCGCCGTCGGACCCCTGAACCAAACCGCCGATAGGAACGCCTCCGTGGGTGCCGTCAAAATTGTAGATTGTCGTCACCTTCCCCGCCGCAGTCATTTTGAAGACCGTACCCAGATTCAACTTTCCCCCGTGCTGCGTCGTGCCATAAAAATTGTTATCGCTGGCCAGCAGCAGCGGCGCAAAAGAGCGATCAGGGATAGTTCCCAACAATTTGAAGGTTCCAGTAGGAGTGATTTTGTAAGCAGTCGCATATTGGGTCACACCGTAAAAATTTCCGTCTGCGCCCAAAGTCGGCGTGGCATATGGGTAGGCGCCATCGCTGCCTCCCGTGAACACGTAGAGTGTTTTGATAGCTCCGCCTGGAGTAACCTGGAAAATCGTTCCAACGTTCGCGGGCCCTCCATTAACTGTGGTGCCATAGAAGTTCCCGTCAATCCCTATCGCCAGTCCCGACTGCGGACGTGAACCGTGGTTGGTGCCGTCGAAATTGTAGATCACGCTCAATGTCCCGGTCGGAGTGATCTTGAACACCACGCCGGAAGTGCCTCCGTACGGAGTGGTGCTGTACAGGTTGCCGTCGCGGCCTTGCGCGAATAACTGCGGGGTAGCGGGAGCGCTGCCGTGAACTCCGTCAAAATCGTGAATGTCGGTGTAGGTTTGTGCGCTGGCCTGTACCGCGCCCTGCATCATTCCCAGCACCACGGTTAGCGTGACCACCAACTTCCGGACACGAATTCTCTTCATACGATTGTGGCTCATGGCTGTCTCCCTGAGGGCACTTGATTCGTGAGTCCCTGTTTTTGCCCGCCAAAGGTTACTCCAAAATCGGCTAAACGACAAGCCAGAAGCTGGTTTCGTGTCGGTAGCACATGATATGTCCGGGTGAGATAGCAAGTGATATGTCCGCTTTTGCAGGCGGTGAGGATAGGAGACCATGCGGAGCATGGAAGCTTATCCGAGGGCCGCGATGGAGCGGGCGATGAGAGTGCAGGATGTGATGTTGCAGGCGATGGCGAAGAAGATCACGTGGTGGCAGGCGGGCTCTCGGTGGGAACACTGTTGACGAACAAAAAGCGAACGAATCCTTATTTTTCGACCCTATCCAACGTCAGTTTTCACCCCTTCCGATGTTTACTTGTTGTTTGGGGTAATCCTTGGTCACAGGCAAGACAGTTCTACCGGCCCGGGAATTCGAGGATCAGCAAGTTGCTTGCAACGAGTTTGATGCACCTGTTGATTCTGGGTCGGCCCTTTATTCACGCGGCTAACAGCGGATCAATGAAATTCAGAATGTTCAACAAGGAGACATCTGTACCAGGAACGAGTCCTATTCGAGCGATATGGCTGAAAACTGCGCTCGAGAGTGCTTTTTTCCACCAGTGTCCACAACCCATGTGGGAAAGAAGCGTCTCGGCGAAGAGAACGGTGGAATCCTGCTCGACGTCAACGACGCCGGATTTTCCATGCAGACGGCCTTTCCGCTGGATCCCGGCAACCCGCATCTGCGGCGAGCCCGCTTCTCCGGCAACGGGGATTTTGAAATCGATTGCGAGTTGGCATGGGATCAGTCCGGACAAGCCGGCTTCCGATTCCCAAGTATTTCCGCCGATATGCAAGGGAGGCTGCGCGCCTGGATTGCCGCAAATGGCATTGCGGTGTCGCCACCGTCAGCGACCGTGCCAAAGCCCGAACGGACCCAACTCGCTGCCTCAGCACTGGCCCAATTAGACGAGTTGCGCTCCATGTTATTGAATAGCAAACTGACACTGGAAGGGCAGAAGAAGTAGTGTCCGGGGCGTTTCTCCCGCGTTCGACGCGAAACACCGGAGAGCGAGATTGTTTCTCGGCATCCAGCCCTGCGCGCCCGGAATCGATGCCAAGCCGTCCATTACTTTTGCGAGAGGAAGTAGAGGTCATCGTGGGCGGCCGGGCGCGCGTAAACGAGGGAGGAAAGATCGCGAGAAACCGCGAAGGCGTTGCCGTCGTAGTCTTCGCGCAAGGCGAACGGGAGCTTGAGGGCGGGGACCGGTGAACCGATGGGTGTGCCGTTGCGCCAGGGCTGGCGGAAGATGGTGGTCTCGCCGTGCGAGGCGAGGGAATAGAGATAGGACTTGCCATCTGGCGAGTACATGGCTAGGAAAGTGGTGATTCCCGACTTTAGGGTGGTGCATTTCTTGTCGGCGATGGAGTATTGGAACAGACCCGGATTTTCACCCCACAGCACAGTGCCGATGATGAATTTGTGGTCGGGAGAGGAATCGACGGCCATACCGCAGTGGTCGAAGAAGGGAACGGCCGGCGAATCATTCAAAGAAATTTTCCAGTTCAGCGGGTCGTTACCGTTTTTGTCGGCGCCGCCGAGAATGATGGATTGATCGCCCGGTTCCCAGATCGCGAACCCAACAAAATTACCAAACCAGGGCAACTCGTGAAGATGCGTGCCGTCGGTGTTAATGACAAAGAGTTTCCAACCCTGGTCAGAATCAGCCGCAAAAAGAAATTTGCTCGCGTCATTCGACCATGCCAAGGTTTCCATACGTGAGCTCGATGCGAGCCTCAACCGATTATTGCCGGTGAGGTCGGAAATCCAAAGTTCGCTCTTATCTCTTTCCGGCGTAGTAATGTAAGCGAGGTGGAGTCCGTCATTGGAAAGAGTGGGCTGAGTTGCATCCTCGGTGACGATATCGGAAAACTGTTTTGAGAAGACGCGATAGAGCGTGAGCGTCCCGGCGCTTCTGCCGTTGATGAAGTAGAGACCCTTACCTCCGGGGTCGGACATGGGGACTTTGTCTGGGCCAGTGCCAAAAGTGATTTGCTTAAGGGTACGATCGTCGAGAGAGAATTCCCAAAGATTAGTTATGCCGTTCACCCGGCGGCTCACGTAGATGCTCTTGCCGGGCATAGCCCACGACGTGAATACAGAAGTGTCGGGCAGGTCGGCCAAGTCTTTGAGTTGGCGAGTGGAGATATCCAGCCGTTGAAAAGATACTTTGTTGGCATTGCCAGTAACAATGAGGAGGCCCTTTCCATCCGGGTAGGTCTTCAGATCAATGCCATACAGAACACTACTCAGCAAAGCATAGAGCAACTGTTCCCCCGAACCAGATTTTGGAGTACGGACCAGACGCATATCCTCCTTTACGATAAATAAGAACTGGCCGTCGACCGAAGGGATGACATCCCTGCCGGCGACGAGATGCTTGGGAGTGCCCCCCAAGGTGGGGATAGTCCAGATTTCGAAGTTGCCCAAAGTTTGAGCAAAGTAGATTTCATTGCCGTCTGAAGAGAAATTCAGAACAGTCTTGTTGCTTTCATCGCGAGTGAGCTGAAGGGGCTCGCCGCCGGAGGTCAGCATGACGAAGACCTGATCGTAGCCCTCGACAGGAGACGTAAAGGCGATGGTGCGACCGTCGGGGGAGATAGCTGGGAAGTCCATGGACTTGTTCCACTGGCTGATCTTGGCGATTTTGGCGGGACCTTCTGGGGCGCGGCGACTGAAAACTAAATGGTAGACGCCATAACCAGCGGCGACAACGATGATGACGATCAAGAGTCCGATGGAGAGCGCTTTTCCTTTATTGCGCGACGCGGCAGCCGCGAAAGCGGAACTGCTTGAAGGATGAACGGCGGGGGCTGACGCTGCTGGACTTGAAGGAGCGGCCGGCGGCGAATAGAAACCTGAGTTGGAGGTTGGAGCGGGAGTTTCGGAAGGTGCCAGCAGGCGTCCGGAACCGGTGTCGCGACGGAGGCGCTTGAGGTCGGCGCGGAGTTCGGCGGCGTTCTGGTAACGTAGGTCGCGATCTTTTTCGAGAGCTTTGCCAATGATGCGCTTCAAGCTCGGCAGGAACATCGGGATGCAATCGTGCGGCCGGAAGCGGCGAACGATTGAGGATGCCTTCGAAGATCACGCCGGACGTTTCGCCGCGGAACGGGAGCGATCCGGTAGCCATTTCGTAGAGGACCGCGCCGAAGGAGAAGAGGTCAGTGCGGGCGTCGAGTTCCTTGCCGCGAACCTGCTCGGGAGACATATAAGCGACCGTGCCGAGAGCTGGGCCGGGGCTGGTGAGATGTTCGGAATCGACGCCGACGGTGGCGAGCGTGGTGGCGGCGTTCTGGCTCTGGGCGCGCGGTGGGCGTGACCTTGGCCAGGCCAAAGTCGAGGATTTTGGCGTGGCCGCGTTTGGTGATGAAGATGTTAGCGGGCTTGATGTCGCGGTGGACGATGCCTTCGGCGTGGGCGGCGTCGAGGGCGTCGGCAATTTCGATGGCGAGTGTCGAGGAGCGGTCCACCTCCATAGGGCGGCCGGCGATCCGGTGCTTGAGGGTTTGGCCTTCGAGACATTCCATGGCGATGAAGGCCTGGCCGTTCTCTTCGCCGATGTCGTGGATGGTGCAGATGTTGGGATGATTGAGAGCGGAGGCGGCTTGGGCCTCGCGGCGAAAGCGGGCGAGGGACTGCGGATCCTGAGCAACGATCGTCGGGAAGAAATTTTAGAGCGACGAAGCGATCGAGGCGAGTGTCCTCGGCTTTGTAGACCACCCCCATGCCGCCGCCGCCGAGCATCTCGATCACGCGATAGTGAGAGATGCTTTGTCCGACGAGTGAGGAAGATTCCGGCATTTTGTGGACCCCGCGTGACGTGCGACTGACTGCACATCTTAGGGTGCGCGATGAGACAAGTCAACGGAGGTCAGGGCAGGCCCCCTCTTCCAATTCCGGCAATCGAAGCATCATGAAGCAATCGGCCTAGCCCCTACTCCATTACGAAAGCCGGTAGTCGGTGCGCAGAAACAAGATCCGCAAGTCCCCCAGCCACTCGTCGAAATCTTCGCCAGAAACTGTCGGACTCGGAAGGACAACTGAAATGCCCAGCGAAGCCGCATCGCCAGCTACCCTTCCAAGGCCCGAACGGACTCAACTGGCTGCTTCAGCGCTGGCCCAATTAGACGAGTTGCGTTCCATGTTATTGAACAGCAAACTGACACTGGAAGGGCTGAAAAAGTAAGTCCCGAGGCGATCACAGACCAGCAGCTCGACGCGCGGGCTCAATGATTGGGTGAAGCGGCACACCCGCGAACCTTTTTTGGGGCATGGCGAGTGTGCCCCAGTCAAAACTATTTCATCGCTCCGCTCGGCATGGGCATGTCCGAATTAAAAATGTCGCACTGGGTCACCCACTTCCCGTTCACCTTCTTCGAGGCCAGCATCCATTTGCCATGGTCAACATGGGAACCGTCAGCGCCCGTGACCACATACGTCCCGGTGCCGTAGCCGATGTCGCCGCTGCTGTCTGCGGCAGTGACGGCGATCTTGACCTGGGCGAAGCCACGATCCTTCCCAGCCTTGAGCTGTGCCTGGATCGCATCTCTGCCATGGACGGCTTCCTGGTTGGGGGGCATCCGGCAGCCATCGGGCGCATAAAGCGCCACAACAGCCGCAAGGTTTCCCGCGTTATATTCCTTCTCCCAAGTCGCGGCGCGAGCCGCAACGTCCGACTTGTCAGCAGCCAGTGCCGGGATCGAAACCACTGCGCACAACATCAGGACGAATCCCCAGCCTACAATTCGCTTCATCGGCATGTTTCCTCCTTTTCGGAAAGCACCGAGATATTATCGGACGCGTTGCGAAAAAGCAAAATACCGACTCTCGCCCCACAGTTCTCCGCGTGACAAGTGCAGACTCCGATTGCGGGAACCTGACCAAGCCATTTGAGCACTCGGAGATTGCGTTTTTGCATTGTCCCAGTTTCCAACAGGTGGAGTGCCAACTGAGGAGTATTGGAGCCACAGCCACAGCGGTCAGTAAGACACGGAACGCTTACTCGTTTGCAACGTGTCGTCTTTGGTCAAAGGATCCTAGAGTGCGCGGCACGGATCACTTCCAACAATTTCAATGGGTCTTCGGTGAATCCCGCCTTCGGGTATGCACACAAAAGCGAAAACGCTTGACTCTTGCATATCTGGTGCCACAAATGTTCAAGGTGAAACTAGTGGAGGGACTGGGCATGCACTTGGCGTGGCGACCGAAGGCGCATTTTTCACATTGTCATGAGCCAATCTAAGAACTTCCCCGTGCCGTCGTTGAAGCATTAGTCGGGATCGTCCATATCCTCCGGACTAATCCGCTGCTTCGATTGTTTGCAAATGCGGGCATGCAGGATCAGGGGCTTCAACGGCTTCTGGGCGAAGTCGAAGGCGTCCATCATGTCGTTGGCGTGAGCATCGCGCTCGGTCAGCGAGGGCAAGCCAAATGTGATCTCGGCAAACTTGAGCACACTGGCAAAGTCGTACTGGGTATGGATCACTCCCGGCTTCGCCCAAGGGGAAATGACGATCGTCGGCACGCGAATTCCCAAGCCGAAATAGTCGACCCGCGGCGGAGCCACGTGATCATAAAAACCTCCCCAGTCATCCCAGGTCAGGAAAATTGCCGTCGAAGACCAAAACTCAGAGCGCATCACGGCGTTGATCATTTCGACCGTCCAGTTCTCGCCCTTGCAGATGTTTTCCGGCGGATGGTCGGAGGTCGCGAAGAGCGGAGTGATCCAGGTGAAGTTCGCCAGGGTTCCACCAGCAATATCGGCAGCGAAATTTTCGGGCGGAGTTACGTTCGAGACCCACTCATCGCCAAAGCGGATGTGCGGCACGCTGTCGAGAACGCTGTAGACGTAGCCAGAGCTGCCTTTCGCGCCCGCGTAATAGTGCCAACTGAAGCCTTGGTTCTCCAACAGATCGGCGATCGTCTGGGCGTCGAGGCAGGGGTACTGGTAGATTGGCTTGCGATCTTTTTCCGGGTCTGGAACTCTCGCCGAGCGAGTATCCGGCGGAGCATCGCATCCCCAGTCGATGTTGTCATTCTTGTGTCGGTCGCGAAAGGAAGGGACGGTGATGAACTGGTTCGAGGTCGCCGCAGCCAGGTAGAGATGATTGCCGAAGGAAGCTCCGGTCAGCGAACTGAAGAAATCGTCCGCCAATTCAAAATGTTGGGCGTAGCTCCAGTAGTTCGGAATGTCCTCAGCCTGGTACTGCACGTAAGGGTTCGTTGCCGGCGGGGGTTGCTTCACCCAGCAGAAGCCATTCATCTGACCGCCGTTAATCGCTTGCCGAGCCGGCCCCCACTCGTGATTGAGATTGGGAGTGAAATCGTGCGCGTGAGCGAGGCGAACCCGTTTCGATCCGCACATCCCTTCGGTCGCTCCGTTGGCGCCGGGATACTGACCGAACATGTGGTCAAAACTTCGGTTCTCTTTGACGATGAACACGATGTGCTGAATACGATTCTGGGCCAACAATTGCGCAGCCAGCAAGAGTTGAAGAGCAAGTAGCTTCATTACTTCCTTGATTATCGCCATCTCGGTCGTGGAAAACTGAGGCGGCTATGCGCGACATTACGGCAGAATTCGTTACTCTAGACGATCGGTCAATCGCTCATCTTCCGTGATCAGCTTTGGGGTCTCTTTGTCCTCCGCCCCTTTGGATTTCAAGCAGCCTTTTGCATCAACTCGGCGAAATTTTCCACGGCTTCCTTTTTACTATATTCCATTGCAGTCGAGCGAAACTAACATTTTGTTTGTTAAGGCTGAATTTATTTCATAGGCCCTGGCGGAGGATACTTTGACGGGTCAAGATTCGAAAACGTTTCCCGAGCGGAAATCCGATGGCGTTGTTCTCCTCGAGTAACTTGGGTAGCTTCAATTTCAAGACCTCATCTTCATTGTTTTGCAGGTCATGGATAGCCATTGTCAGCTTTCGCAGGGAACGCGGCTTGATGGTATTTTTCCCGTTCTCAGAGCTTCTTATTCATGGCGAGCCTGGTAGGGCAGGCGCTTTCGCAATCCCGGCTGGCGAAAAAAAGCGACGCTCCACTGTCCGTTCCTGCTGCGGTTTTCGGGAGCGAAAGTGAGTTTCTGCGACCGGGAGGAGCAATTGTCTCGTCTGCGGCGCGGCGCCAGCAGTCAGGCCGCGAACCGGCGCGCATTGAATCGCCGGTTAGCCCGCCCGTGGCCGCGCTGCAAACGGCGACGGCAGCCGTACGGAAGCCGGATCCTCCAATCCCCGAGCCAACCGTTTCCTCGGCTGAGTCGTCGACAGAAACCGTCGAACCACCTCTGCGGATAAGTGAGGCACCCAGCCCAGCCGCGCCCGCATCGGCAAAATCCTCAACGGAGCGCCGCGCTCAGACTCGTACTTTGGTCGATTCACTCGTCTACGTGAGTCTCGGCGAAGAAAACGGTGGAATCCTTCTCGACGTCAACGACGCCGGATTTTCCATCCAGCAGCGAACCGCGACTCTCTAAAGGCGGCCTTGTTAGGCTGCTTCAAGACGGCTTGTCGCGTCCGAGCCGTGCTGCTTCACCATCTTGTTATAGGTTCCCAGAATCAGAAATGGTGCTGCCCACTGCCCCACGAACAGCGCCCAATGATTCTTACCTGAGATTTTCAGCACGGCTGAGATTGCCATTGACCCAAGCGCTAGTCCCAAGAACAGGCTCGAGGGTGCCTTCGATGTTTGGCTCTCAATTGCACCTGTAATTTGGTCCTCAATCACTTGTCCACGTTGAACTTTGTTTTCCACTATAAAACTCCCTTTGATTGCAAGAATTGATTAACCTAAATCACATGCTAGCCCCTTCTGTCGTAAGCACCATCGGACAGAAGACGTAGTGAGCGATTGGAAAAGCCTTAGCGCTTATAATCATCTCGCGGAGAAAACATGCCTATCAACGAACTGCTGCTGCTCGAATTCGATGAAGAAATAAAGAAAACCCGTGCCACGCTCGAACGCGTCCCCGAAGACAAGAAAGACTTCGCGCCCCACCCAAAATCGATGCCGCTGAACAAGCTTGCGCCTCACGTGGCGCAGTTGGCCAGCTTTGGCCTTATCATCCTGACCACGCCGGAACTTGATTTCTCGAAGGGCAGCATCAAACCTCTGCCCTTTGAATCCGCCGCGCAACTGGTCAAGGCTTTCGATGAAGGCGCCGCCCAAGTTCGTACCGCGCTGAAGAACACCCCCGAGGAAGCCTGGACCCAGCCCTGGAAGCTGAGTTTCGGCGGCAAACCCATCTTCAGCGGCTCGCGCTTTCTAGCCTACCGCCAAATGTTCCTCAATCACCTGGTGCACCACCGCGCCCAACTCGGCGTGTACCTGCGCTTGAACGGGAAACCGGTGCCAGCCACCTACGGCCCTTCGGCGGACGACACGATGGGGTTCTAGCACCCCGAGTCAAGATTCATTGAACAGCGTCTGCTCGCCGCGTCACCGCCAGATCGCGTCGAGGACGCGGCTTACCTCCTAAGCTCAACTGCCCGGTTTCCGGGGGACGAAATTTCCTGGCTCACGGAGAACACCTAGGGCGGCAACTTCCGAAGCCATCGTGACGCTAGGTTTTGTATAGAAGTGGCAGCGCACCCCTTCGCACGATGGTAGTGAGGTCTCTCTCGCCAAACTGACACTGGAAGAGCTGAAAAAGCAGCGTCAGTTGGCGCTTCCCCAGACGTTCGACGCGAAACACTTTTCACATAAGTGGTTTCCGTTTCCAGCTTGAGCTGCTTCCTCCGCGAAAGTCAATAGCGCCCGCCCATGGCTAGGAGATTATGCCCGATCAGAGCTTAAATGCAGCTCTCGTCCATTACTATTAAGCGGTACGGATTGCATCGCTGGTCCCGAGCTATGTCGAGCCGCGTCTGACCGGCCTCTTTGAGGGACATTACTTGAATGCCTACTTGATCGACGGAACATACGAATTGTTCCGGCACTACTACGCGTTGCCCTCCGCTCGCGACGAGGATGGCCGTGAGGTCGCGGCAGTCCGGGGCGTGCTTGCGTCCGTGCTCGGAATGGTGAAAGCTGGGGCTACGCACGTCGCGGTCGCGACCGATCACGTTATCGAGTCGTTCCGTAACGACCTGTGGCCGGAATACAAAACGAGCGAAGGCGTCGAACCAGAGCTGCTCGCACAGTTTCTGTTATTGGAAGAAGTCCTCACGGCGGCGGGCATTGTTGTCTGGCCTATGATCGAATTCGAGGCCGACGACGCACTCGCCGCTGGGGCGAAGCTGGCTGCTGCGGACGAGCGAGTCGAACAAGTAATCATCTGCACGCCGGACAAAGACCTGGCACAGTGCGTTACCGGCTCGCGCGTCGTCCAATTGAATCGTCGGACGCGCGTCAGCATGGATGAGACGGCTGTCGTCCAGAAGTTCGGAGTGACACCTGCGTCGATTCCTGACTATCTGGCACTCGTCGGAGACTCAGCAGATGGTTATCCCGGACTACGTGGCTGGGGCGCAAAGTCTTCGGCTGCGGTAGTGGCGAAGTTCCTTCATCTTGAGTCCATCCCGAAAGACTGCCGGGATTGGCACGTAAATGTCGCCAACGCGAGCGCCTTAGCGGGCACTCTCGTCCGCGAGTGGGATCGAGCGATCCTTTTTCGGACGCTCGCAACTCTTCGCGCAGACATCGCTCTCTTCGATGACGTGGAGGAGTTGAAATGGAGGGGGCCCACGCCTGACTTCGACCCACTAGCAGCGCGATTGGATAAAGCTACCACCGAAAAGTCGATGCCAAGAGCGCAGAGTACAAAGAGCGCGCGAGCTGTCCGATCTGACACATAAGGGTAGCGTGCTAGATCAGTTAGCACAGCGATCGGAACTGACCAAGACGAATTCCAGGACAATAGCGCGGATGAAAGATTCCTTTGGCGTGGGCGGCATCGAGCGCGTCTGCGATCTGCATGCCGAGACTCAGCACAATTTCCATCTCCAACCGCTTGCCGGCAATTTTGCGCTTCAACGTCAATCCTTCCAGATACTCCATCACGATGAAGGATTGATTATCGTGCTTGCCGATCTCATGAATAGGCCATGTTGGTACGCCCATATGGTCGCGCGACGGGAAATATCTCTATTTCGACAATATGAACGAAGAGCATCCGAGCTGTCGCCGCGTGAAGTTGGGCGAACGCCATTCCGAGCTCATGGTTGATTTAAAAGATCTGCATCGTTCCTGGTGGAGCAGCATTACTCCGGATAATTCCCCGATCTTCAGCCGCGACATCAGCACCGACGAGATTTAGGCGCTGGATTTGGAATTGCCTTGAGGGGAATACCTCAAGCTACCACTAGTTGACGGGTCACTGGAGACCGATCTTGTGTATCTAACGCAGTTTGGAGATTCCGCGTCCCCAACGCCGATGAGACTCGCAAAGGCTCTAAACCAGATGAGCTAGCGAGTCGGGGTATATGCGGACCAAGCCGGAGAATAGTCACCCCCGACTGAATGAGTGAAACTGAGATTTCCCGCCAATTGCCAACCCCCTGGGTCTGTTAAGCTGTGGCTCGGTTAAATTTTCGGTCTCGGGAGGAGATCCGATTGGGTCAGCGTAAAGGGCGAAAGAGTCAAGTACGCCCAACTGTGAATCGGGCTCAATTCGCCGGACCGCCGGTATCCGCGCTCATTTCCTTTCGGGACCTGGCAGTCTGGGCGTCCATTTTCATCGCCACTCTGTTGGCGTATGGTCCGGCGCTTCGCGGCGGGTTAATTTGGGATGATACAGACCACGTTACTCGTCCAGGACTGCAGTCGCTCCACGGTCTTTGGGACATCTGGTTCCGTCTTGGCGCTACTGCGCAATACTATCCGCTACTCCACAGCGCTTTTTGGCTCGAGCATCGCCTGTGGGGCGACTCCGTGCTGGGCTACCATCTGCTCAACCTCTTGCTGCACACCGCCGGGGCATTCCTGGTGGTGCTGATCGTCCGCCGTCTCAGTCTGCCCGGCGCCTGGCTGGCGGGTTTGATTTTTGCCTTGCATCCGGTATGCGTGGAATCGGTGGCCTGGATCTCCGAGCAAAAGAGCACGCTTTCCGGAGTCTTCTACCTGGCCTCGGCGCTAACTTATCTGCACTTCGACGAGACTCGGCGCAGATCACTTTATTATTGGGCGCTCGGCCTGTTCGTCCTGGCCCTGCTTAGCAAGACTGTGACGGCGACGCTTCCCGCCGCGCTGCTGGTAGTCTTTTGGTGGAAGCGGGGCAGCCTCGAATGGCGGCGCGATGTGCGGCCATTGCTGCCGTGGCTCGTGCTCGGAGCAACGTACGGCATTTTCACGGCGTGGGTCGAGCGGATGGTCATCGGTGCCGAGGGCGCAACTTACAATCTAAGCCCGGTTCAGCACATTCTTCTGGCAGGCCGCGTTATCTGTTTTTACGCCGGCAAGCTTGTGTGGGCTTCCGATCTGATGTTCTCCTACCCGCGCTGGCAAGTGGATCCCGCGGTGTGGAGGCAATATCTTTATCCTCTCGGCGTCGCCGCTGTGGGGATCTGCCTTTGGCGGTTGCCTCGCCGCCGCGGTCCGTTGGCGGGTTTTCTGATTTTCGTGGGAACGCTTTTCCCGGTGCTCGGGTTTCTCCATGTTTTTCCCTTCCAATTCTCCTACGTCGCCGACCATTTCCAGTACCTGGCCAGCCTGGGAATCATTGTGCCCATGGCGTACGCCCTCACCTTTGTGACGACGCGGATCTTACCGGAGAGATCGGCCCAGACAGCAGTTCTGGTGGTGTTGCTCGCAGTCCTCGGAATCTTGACTTGGCGGCAAACTCGCCTCTACAGCGATGCAGAGACGCTGTACCGGGCCACGCTGGCAGGCAATCCCGCCAGTTGGCTAACCCACTACAATCTGGGAGGCGTGCTGGCACAAGTCCCGGGCCGCGAACCGGAGGCGATGGAAGAGTTCCGGACCGCATTGCGAATCCGACCGGACTACGCCTTAGCCCACAACAGTCTCGGGTACCTCCTGGCGAAACAGCCAGACCGGTTGCTCGACGCAATTGCCGAATATCGGGCGGCGCTGCGGATTGATCCGGGCTACGCGCTGGCGCACAACAACCTGGGAATTGCTCTGGCTCAAACACCGGGTCGGATGCCGGAAGCGATTGCGGAATTCCGGTCCGCACTGCGGATTAGACCGCGCTATGCGAACGCGCACATGAACCTGGCGAATGCCTTAGCACAGTTGCCAGGCCGGCAAGCGGACGCGCTTGCCGAGTACCAGGCCGCGCTGCGCATTGAACCCAACAAGGCGCAGGCACACACCAATCAAGGCATTCTGTTGTCGCAAATGCCAGGCCGGTTGCCGGAGGCGATTGACGAGTACCGGGCTGCGCTGCAGAGTGAACCGGATGACGCGCGGAACCACGAGTTGCTGGGAGACGCGTTGGCGCAAGTGCCGGGCCGATTGCCGGAGGCGATTGACGAGTACCGGGCCGCACTGCGAATTCAACCGGATGACGTGGATACGCACATGAGCCTGGCGGATGCGCTGTCGAAGGTTCCCGGGCAGAGCCAGCAGGCTATCGCCGAATATGAAGCCGTGCTGCGGGCCCGACCCGATCTCGATGCGGCGCGGACTTCGATCGAACGATTGCGAGCCGGTCAACCATGACACAAGTTGCAATCATGGCTGGCGGCGACCAGCCCGGCATATGAACTAACGCCGTCGCGACCGTCAGTCGTCCGTTCCGGGCCGTTTCCGAGCCATCGCAGCTTCACGCTCCGTCCTCACCTTGTCACCTTTCAGAAAGGCAATCACATATCGCAGAACGAAGTAATCCGGGATTTGCTCGTGGCTGGTCAAGATGCAAGTACTTGCATAAGGAGGATCGTATCGATTCGAAAATTAAAGAATTGCGTGGCATCGGTGCCACTGGGCTTTGGTCCAACTAGCCACATTGTTATAATCATGCACGGACTGGAGGCAGAGCGTTGACTTGGAGGGAAAGAATGCTGAGCAAGAGGTTTTGGATCGCATTGTTCGCTTGCGCAGGAATCTTCGGACTCCAGAGCGCACGCGCTTGGGCAGGCAGCACTGAACAAGTCTTGCACGCCTTTGACTACTTCGACGGAGCCCAACCGTTTGCCGGCAGTTTGGTCTTTGACTCGAAGGGGAATTTATACGGAACGACCGCCTTTGGTCATAACCCTGCATGTGGGGAAGGCTGTGGCACCGTTTTCGAGCTCATTCCTGGTTCAAACGGCAAGTGGACACGCACCGTGCTACATGGCTTTCAGGGTGGCAGCGATGGCTTTGAGCCCAATGGCAGGTTGATCTTTGACGCGGCGGGCAACCTGTATGGCGTAACCTCCCACGGTGGCAACGAGTCTTGCTCTACGGGTTGCGGTACTGTATACAAGCTCGCGCCCGGCATCGGCGGGAAATGGATTAAGACCGTACTTCATTCCTTCAGCGGGCAGGACGGTGCATACCCGCTTGGCGGCCTGACCTTGGATTCAGCAGGGAATTTGTATGGCACAACCTGGCAGGGTGGTAATTCCCAGAGTTGTCCTCAGAATGGCTGTGGCGTCGTCTTTAAGTTGACACCGGGAGGAAAGGGTCAATGGAGCGAGACTGTGCTGCACGCGTTTACCGGCAGTGATGGATCTCAGCCCAACGGCCCGTTGGCCTTTGATGGTTCAGGGAACCTCTATGGAGTAACCTCGCAGGGGGGGAATTTCAAGGCTTGCACTAGCATCGGTTGTGGCGTTGTGTTCGAACTATCACCCGGAGGACAAGGTCAGTGGACCGAGACTGTGTTGCACGCGTTCAGCGGCAAGGACGGCGTTGCCCCGGTTGGCACCTTGGTGTTCGATGGTGCGGGGAACCTATACGGCGCGACTAGTTACATCGGAGAGAGCTACGGAATGGTGTTCAAGCTTTCCCCTGGTGCGGAGTGGACGCTGACGATACTGCATGTCTTTTCCGGCAACACCGCTGAATATCCTACAGGAGTAACCCTCGACGTAGCGGGAAATCTGTATGGCACGACGGCAGTGTCCAACGTCGGGGATGGCACCGTCTATGAGCTCAGTGGCATTTCAGGTGGGAAATCGAACTTCGAAATATTGCATTTCTTCAACGGCAACAACGGCAATTCACCGCAAGCTGCCCCAATTCTAGATGCGGCCGGTAATGTGTACGGGACGACGTTTTGGGGCGGAAACTTGAACAATTGCGCCAACGGTTGTGGCGTAGTTTTTAAGATCACGCAGTAGCGATTCGTTGCGGGGCGCGCCGCGACAGTCTGAGCCGGGTGACTCGTCCATCTTCCCAACATTGCGTTGCCAAGTCCTCCTCGGTTCGCTTGGTTACGCTTGCCCAAGAAAACGCTCAAGGCCCTATGCGGGGATTAGAATATGGAGTTAGGAGAATTCTACGGTGGCTACGCTTCGCGAGATTGTTTACGAACACGTGCGCGAAGGCGAGCTTTACGAAAAGCTAGACCGCAATCGGGTTCGCTGTTATGCGTGCGGGCATTGTTGTCCCATTGCGGAGGGACAGCCGGGCGTCTGCAAGGTGCGGTATAACCGCGGCGGCACGCTGTATGTGCCCTGGGGATATGTGGGCGGGGTGCAGTGCGATCCGATTGAGAAGAAGCCGTTTTTTCACGCGTACCCGGGGGCGTTGGCTTACAGTTTTGGCATGCTGGGATGCGATCTGCACTGCGGCTACTGTCAGAACTGGGTTACGTCGCAGGCGTTGCGCGATCCGAATGCGGTTTCGTCGCCGCTGGAGGCGTCGCCAGAAACGCTGGTGCGCGATGCGCTTCGCCAGGGCGCAAAAGTTCTGGTCAGCACCTATAACGAACCGTTGATCACCAGCGAGTGGGCAGTGGCGGTGTTCAAAGAAGCCAAGGCTGCGGGTTTGATTACGGGATTCGTATCGAACGGGAATGGGACGCCGCAAGTGCTGGAGTACCTGCGTCCGTGGATCGATCTGTATAAAGTTGATCTCAAGAGTTTTGACGACCGGCATTATCACGAACTGGGCGGACGGATTGGGCCGATTCTGGAAACCATTCGCGCCTTGCATCAGATGGGCGTTTGGCTGGAGATTGTGACGCTGCTGATTCCCGGCTTCAACGACTCGGAAAAAGAGCTGCGCGGGCTGACGGAGTTTCTGGCCGGAGTTTCCCCGGAAATTCCCTGGCATGTGACTGCGTTCCACAAAGATTACAAAATGGACGATCCAGAGAATACGCAGCCGAAGGATTTGCTGCGGGCGGTCGAGATTGGCAAGCAAGCGGGCCTGCACCATGTTTACGCGGGAAACTTACCGGGCATGGTGAGCGATTACGAGAACACGCGATGCCATCTGTGCGGGGAGACGCTGATCCGGCGGCGCAGTTACTTCGTCGAGGAGTACCGCTTGACTGCGGATGGCCGTTGCCCATCGTGCAAGGCGGCAATACCGGGCCGGTGGGCGCCCAAGTTTGACGGACAAATTACTGATCATCCTTTCTTGCCGCGAGGCGGCTCGCGTTTGGTTACAATCGTCAACTAGACGCACCCACTCAATCCCATGCAGAAGCTGCGAATCGCGCTGAGCCTCGGACTTTTGTTGATGACAGGCGGGTGTTCGCCGGGCGACTTTCTCACCCGGCGGCTGGCTTCGGATCTGATTGTGGGCTCGGACACGTTCCGGGGGGTGCAGCAGTTCTGGCTGCGGACGGGAGTGATCTCGAACAAAGACTATATTTCTCCGGAGTATCTGGTGTTGCAGCGGCGGGGGTGGATTACGGGGGCGAGCGAGCGGTGTCCGGCAGACGTGACGCCTCCGCCATGTTGGCAGGTGGCGCTGACACCGATTGGAGTGGAGACGTTTCACGATCTGATTCCGAGCGGCACGACGGATGCGCATTACTTCAGCGTGCCCGCAGCCCGGAGACAATTGATTGAAATAACTGGGATCAGCAGAAGCGGGACGGAGGCGGACGTTGACTTCTTGTGGAAGTGGATTCCGCTGAATGAAGTGGGGGCGGCGCTTTATGCGGGCGGGGTGCAGTATCGATCGACGGTGGGGTTCCGCAAGTACGATGACGGCTGGCGCCTCATGGAGAGCAGTCCGGCGAAGAGCAATCAGAACCTCGACGATGCGTTAAAGAACTCCGAACCCGCGCCCTGAAGTTGACACAGGCGATGGGCGCTAGTATTTTGTGTGGCGGTGAGCTTATGAATTTAATGCGAAGGCTTCGCGGTTTTTGTGGTTTGGCTCTGGCCGGGGTGCTGGCGGTGGGGAGTGCATCCGCTCAATCGGCGCCGGACGTGAGCAGCAAGCGAGTCATCTACTATTATCAAACCCAGTATTACCAGGGAAATTATGTTTCGCTGGCGAAGATCTGGAAGCAGATCAGTTCGAAGACGAACAAACCGATCACGACGGATGTGATGGTGGCGGCCTTTCATCTCGGCTACGACTCGAACAACAAGCCGTACATCCATCTCAACGACAATGTGCCGGGCGATCCGATGTTCAAAATCATGTGGCAACAGGTGGCAACGCTGCAGAAAAACGGGGTCAGCGTGCGCATGATGCTGGGAGGAGCGGCGCAGGGGAGCTATGCGGATCTATTCAGCCACTGGTCCACGTTTTATCCGATATTGAAAGCGACTCTGCAACAGTACAAGCTGAACGGGATCGATCTGGATATTGAGGAACAGGTCACGCTGGCGGACGCGCAAAAGCTGATTAACCGGCTGAACACTGATTTCGGCAAGCAGTTCATCATCACGATGTCGCCGGTTGCGCCGGATCTTTGGGGTTACGTGGGCTTCTCCGGATTTAACTACAAAGATCTCTATCACAGCGTTGCGGGCAAGCGCGTCAACTGGTTCAATGGGCAGTTTTATTGCGGCTGGGCGAGCATGGCGACGCCGACGAATTACGAGATGATCATCAACAACGGTTACCCTCCGGACAAAATAGTGGCTGGCATGGTGGGCAACCCGGCGAACTGCAGCGGGTATGTGCCGGTGACCGCGGCGGCGAAGACGGTGAGCGAACTGGTTGCCAAGTATCCGAACTTTGGAGGCGTAGCGGATTGGGAGTACTTCAATACGCTGCCCGGCGGCTTGACGGATCCGGTAAAGTGGGGAGCGATCATGGCTCACGCGATGGGAAACTAAATTCAGTTCAGATGATTTTCGGCGATCTTCAGTCTGAGATCAATGTGACTTGTGGTTTCTCGACTGCGATTGGGGTTTACAAGCGCTGCGTGCTCGCGATATACCTCGTTCCGGGCCCATGACAATCAGAAGACGTTTCCTTAGCTTTGTCCTTTCTATTCTTGCGGTCTCCTCTCTCACTTTTGCTCGCGCTGCTGACAAACCCAAACTCACGCTGGACGATTTTTTCAACTACGTTGACATCCTGGGGGTGGCGATTTCACCGGATGGGAATTCGGTGGTCATCAATACCGAGCGGGCGGATTGGGATCACAGCATTTTTCGGCATGACTTGTGGCTTTATCGTGACGACGGGCACGGTGGAAGCGGGCTGACGCAGCTCACGCAATCGGGGGACAACACCAAGCCGCAGTGGTCTCCGGATGGGCGCTGGATTGCGTTTCTTTCGGGACGGGCGACGGAAGAAGAATCGAAAGAAGAAGCAACCGCGCAGCTCTATGTGATTGCGCCGGGAGGCGGCGAAGCATTCCCGGTGACGCGAGGCGCAGAGGAAGTGCACGCATTTGCGTGGTCGGCAAATTCCCGGACCCTGTACTGGGCGACGCGTGCACCTTGGACTAAAAGTCAGAAGGATGCGTACGAGAAAGAGTGGAAAGATGTTTTGCAGTATAGGACGGCGGAGCGCGGCGACGTGATTTTCAGTGTGGAAGTGTCAGAGGCGATGGCGCGGCAGGGGGCACAAGGAAGCAAGCCGGACAGCGAGGCTGAAGATGAATCGGACGCGACCCCGGGTTCGCGTGCGCTGGGCAAAACGCAGTGGCGCGTATCCGAATTAGAAGCTTCGCCGGACGGACGCAGACTGGCATTCGTGACGGAAGCGGTTTCAGAGCGTGAGGAAAAAATAGGCGAGTACGAAATTTATGTGGTTGATCTGGCGGATGCCAGTATCAATCGTCCACCCCGGCAGATCACGCACAACGAAGCCCAGGAGCAACGCCTGCACTGGGCTAAAGACAGCCAGCACATTTTCTTCGAGGTTCAATATGGCTCGGTCGAAGGGAAATACCAGGACACGCAGAGCCGGCTTTATTGGGTGGATGCGGAAACCGGCGAGGTGCGGCGGTGGGCGGCGGAGTTCGATGGCGCGGTGGGGCAATATGCGGTAACTGCGGAGGGCGGAGTGTTCGCGGTGGGGCAGCGGAGGCACCGAAAGTCAAACCTATCTGCAGCCGTCGGCGACTGCGGCGTTTTCCGAACAGCCGGGCCGAGCGGGCACCTACGCGTTTCTGGCCGCGGCTTCGCATTCGCAGCGGGTCGCATTCGTGCACTCGGCGATTGAAGAGCCGACCGAGGTTTACCTGGCAGACGGCATAGACGCGCTGGGGTCAGCCCGGCGCATCACGTCGTTCAATGAATCATTGGCCGAGCGCGATTTGCCCAAAGCCCGGCCGTATCACTGGACGGCGGACGATGGCACGGCGATTGAAGGCATGCTGATGTATCCGCCGGGAAAGTTTGAAGCGAAACGTCTGCCCATGTTGGTGTTTCCGCATGGAGGCCCGGATGATGCGGACGGGAACCACTTCGAGGCGGACTGGTACGTGTGGGACCGCATGGCGGCGACGCAAGGATGGCTGGTGTTTGAGCCTAACTATCGCGGGTCCACCGGATACGGGGATAAGTTTCTCGCGGGCATCGTCCCTGAAATCGTTTCACGTCCGGGCAAGGATATTCTCGAGGGTGTAGATGCGCTGGTGAAAGACGGCATCGCGGATCCCGACCGTCTTACCGTGGGCGGCTACAGTTATGGCGGCTACATGGCCAACTGGCTGATTACTCAGACGACTCGCTTCAAGGCCGCAGTGACAGGAGCGGGCGCGGTGGAAAATGTTGCCAACTGGGGAAACGACGATACCAGTTTTGACGATGTCTATTTTCTGGGAGGATTTCCCTGGGAGACGCCGCAGCGCTATCAGGACGAAGCCGCCATTTATCAGATGAATAAAGTTCACACGCCCACGCATATCGTGGCCGGGGCGAATGACATTCGAGTGGCGGTGGCAGAGGGTTATCTGCTTGATCATGCTTTGCATGCCCTTGGAGTACCCAGCACGCTGCTGATTTTTCCTGGGGAAGGGCACGAACTGGATAAAAATCCGTGGCACGGGAAGATCAAAGTGCGGGAAGAGTTGAAGTGGCTGGAGAAATATGGGGGGATGGGTGGGGGCCGGTAGGAGCGATCCCGTATTTTGCAAATGGCTTGGGAGATCTGTATCTGAGGCCTTAAACGTAGCGGAGCTACGTTTCCACGGATCATCTTCCCGTTGGTTTTGCGGACGCGCTGGCCATCTTTATATTTCGATTGGAGGCCTGGTAGTGGGCGATTCCGCTGTAGAGCGCTTCGGCAATTTGCTGGCGGTAGGCGGAACTCTGCAGATTGTTTTCGTCGCTAGGGCTGCTGACGAAGGAGACTTCGGCCAGGATCGCGGGCATCGAGGTGCCGGTCAGCACCACGTAGTGAGCTTCTTTGACGCCGCGGTTGCGCAGGCCGGGATTGTTGGCGGCGAGCATGGCGTATAACGCGTGCTGCACGCTGGCTGCGATTCGGCGGGAGTCTCGTACCTTTTCGCGAATATCGACATTCGTCCAGTTGATTGTCTTGAGCGCGCCTGAGGCGGAATCATCGGCGTCGTCGGTTCTGGCTTTTACCGAAGAATACGTGTTCGTGTAATAGGTTTCGACGCCACGAGCCGACGGATAATCGCTGTAATTGGCGTGGACGGAAATGAAGAGGTTGGCTTGCGCCAGGTTCGCGATTTCAGCGCGTTTTTCGAGCGCGAGATAGCTGTCATCTTTTCGGGTGTAGATGACATCCGCCCCGAGGCGGCTCTGGACAAGATTCCCGAGGCGTTCCACGATATCGAGGACCAGATCTTTTTCCAGTAATCCCTTACGTCCGACCGTTCCCAGATCCCAACCGCCGTGGCCGGCATCGAGCACGATGCGAAGTTTGGGGGTGTAGAGAAGCGCGGGTATTTCGCCAGCCGCAAGGGGTTTTGCAGATGTAGCCAAGGGCTGGTTCTGGTTGCTGATCGCTGCCGGAGAATTTTGCGGAATGGTGGGAATTGAATTGGCCGAGGCGTGGCTGGTTGCAGACTGCTTGATCGCCGCCTGATCGGCGGAGTTCATGGGGGCGAAAAGATCGAGCTTCGCCCCGGCGCGCGGCTTGGTTCCAAGCTTCCGTATCTCGATTACCAGACGGTATGGATTGGGTTCGAGGCTCACCGAGAAATCGGATGCGCCGTTGGTTTCGAGCACGACGCGAGTCACTCCAGCTACGGGTTGAGCGACGCGGACTCGTTGCAGCAGGGCGTCGTTCACGGCAATGTTGCGGCTGGAAAAGGTTGCGGCCAGGGCAGTGTCGTGCAAGTCGAGATAAATTCGCTCGGGATTGGGGAGGCGATGAGCTTCGTACTGGACCTGATCCTGTATTTCGATTACGACCGTGCTGGAATCATCGGAGGACCAATGCCGGATAGCGGTGATCTGAGGCAGCAAGCCGGTTGATTGCGCAGTCGCGGGAGACGGATCGATCGCATCCTCGTTTGTTTTGGTTTCGGTTGTAACCGGTTCTGCCGCAGCGGTCGCCGCGGGTACGGCCGACGGTGAGGCAATCGGCTGATCGGGTTGTCGCGCCAGGACTGGCGCGACTGAGCGAGTTGTGGCTTTTATCGAGGGAGCGTGATGACCAAGGGTCCACCATACTCCCGCGCCTAAAGCGGCCGCGAACAATACCAGCGCGGCCACCACGCCGAGGCCGGGCCTGGATGGATCAAGCGCTGCGGGTTTTGCGAGGACGAGCGAACGGTCGGGCGGCTCCGGCGTCGTTGGTAAAAGTAATTGTGGATTTTTCGCTGAACTTGCCGGAGAACTTTCTCCGGATGGGCTGGCATCGAAGTTCTCCCCCGACGGTTCGATCGGTGGTTCGATCAGTGGTTCGAGTTCGGGCTTCGCAACTTCAGACGGAGACGCATGGGTAGGGATCGGGTTCCGGTCAAGCGGGGCTGAGTGGACCACACGCCGCGAAATCTCGGTCAGCCGATCTTCTTCTTCCGGCTTCATGGCCGACAGTATCAACTCAGCCAGCAGGCTGAGACTGCGAACGTCGCTGTCGTTGAATCCATGAGGCTCGCTGGAGAAAGCTTCCACTAAACCGATGACAGTTTCTTTCGCCGCGAGGGGCACGGCGAGGAGGGAGCGAACGCCGAGGCAATTGCAGGCGAGCAGGTCTACTCGCGGATCGGTGTCGGCATCGTCGCAGCGCACGACACGGCCAGACACCAGGCATTCTCCCGAGAAGCCGGAGTTCGGATCGAGCCGCATGCCGACATCCGGCGCGATGCTTCCGGCTGAGGCGCGGCAAACGATGGCCTGGCCCTCGGCCAGGGCGATGGCCATTCCATCAGCGCCGGTAATTGCCAGCGCACGATCGGCGACCAGTTGCAGCACTTCATCGAGGACGAATTGCTCGACCTGCAGATCATCCTGCGGGCTGGTGGGTCCGCCATCGCGCCTCTGCCGGACGCGGCTGGCGCGGATCTGTTCGTGCAAGGCGGAAAAGGCGAGCAACGCTTGCAAAGCTTCATGACCGAAGCTGCTGGCGGGGGAAGGAATTCGAGGCGTGGGAGCGGGCAGTGGTGTGTCTTCTTGCTTGATCAACTCTTGCTTGATCAACTCCAGGCCCGCATTGTTCAGAGTCGCGCTCATGGAAACGGAAAACGGTTCAAGATCGTCAATTCGAGATCGTCAATTTGGAGATTGTCAATCTCCCGGGGGATAAAGACTTTTCAATTCATTTATTTGTACTCCAGAATGTGATCTTTTGTGGAGTACTTTGCCTCGGCCGTGGCTTACTCGTAAGTTACAGCGGTTTAGGGGTTCTCGCAATTATTTCCCGCGCACGAAGGTAAGGAGCGGCACCATGCTCTTTCGTAAGCGCAGGAAACCTTTCCGATTCAGAGCTTTCCGAAAACCGTTGCGTACCCCTTCAATTCAGCATATCCTGTGTCAGTGGAAGGACTTACAGGTAGTATGAGGGTGAGGGATAAGAACAAGAAGTCGGGTTGGCTGTGGCCTTTGGGTGTAGTTGCGACCGGTCTGGGGGCGGCGGGCGTAGTGATACTTCGCGGCTGCTGGCACCGCAGGATGAGTTGGCCGGTACGCTTTCAGGATCATTCCTATCAGGTTTGCCTGGGATGCGGCATCAAGCGTCTGTTTGATGAGCAGGCGTTCCGCGCCTACGGACCCTACAGCTACGATCTGAATAGCCTGATTGCCCGGGACCAGACGCGAAGCAAAGAGCTTCATCCCGCTCACCGCACGGCTTCCTGAAGCCCGGTTCTGAAAGCCAGAACCACCACGGTTACTGAGGCAAGCCAGCAGTCAAGGCTTAACATTTAGTCATGGAGTCTGTGTCGAATCTGATAGAAGCCCGAGGGACGGCGCTAGCGGGCGTGCTCGCGCGCCATGCGCGGCGTCCTTATCGGCAGAAGATTCACACTCTGGTGGATGTGAACCTGGATGCCGCGAATGGAGCCATTCTTCGCGACCTCAGCGAATTTGGGATCGCGATACAAACCGTCGCTCCTCTGAAGCCTGACCAACAAGTTCATCTTCGTTTTGAATTGCCGGCTCCGAAGGTGCGCATTGAAGCCGCAGGCCGAATTGCCTGGACGGATTCCTGGGGACAAGCGGGAGTTCAGTTTCTGAATCTTTCCAAGGGTTCCGAGCGGTTGCTGAAGGAGTGGATCTTCGGCCAGATTCTCTCGTCCGCGTATCTGTTTTCGCCGTGCGAGTCGGCGGTGGTAAAAGGCAATCGTGCTGAGGGCGCCGCCGAACTGCTGTTTTCTCCTGCTTCCCGGCCAGCCATTCGGGTTGAACCTGTGCCCGTGCGTTCGCGGCTGCTACCGGTTCCAGATGCCCCGGAGGCTCAGCCGCAACGGTTGCGGCTTTTGTGGTGCCCGTTTCCAATTTCGGCGAGCGCACTCGCTAAGACGGTCGACGGCCTCATCTTGTCTTGTGCGGTTTTACTTTTTGCCGTGATGTCGATCCTGATGACCAGCGCTCTTCCCTCCTGGCCGGTCGTGTTGGCTTTGACGGTGGCGGTCACCGCCGTGTTTGGCGCTGTGTACTGGTTTCTGTTTGCGTTCTGGATCGGCTCTACGCCGGGCCAACATCTGGCGCGGCTGGCGTGCGCCGAGTCTGGAAATGCAATACCGGGCGACCGGGAAGTCGAAGCCCGATTCCGCTAGGACACTGAGCCTGATGCCCGAAGCCTGTACTAGTGGCTGAGGTACTGCTGGGCGAGCCAGAGTTGCAAGTCGCGCTTCACTTCGGGGTTGATGTCGAGGAAGCGGATTCCAGCATTGCCCATCTTGTCGGTCCAGGCAACTTCTCCCTGGACTTTCAGCTGAATTTTGCTTTCCGGGAGTTGGAAGTCTGACTCGCACCGCGCCGGGTAGAGCTACGGGGTGTGGCAGGCGGATTCCGACGCCTCCCTGACTGAGGTTCATGAGATGAGCCTCGACCTTCTTTCGCGATCCGTAGGCGAGCGACACCGTCAGGTCGAGAGCATGGCGGTTGTAGCGAAGCCTGCCGTCGAGGATCATGTTGCGGGCCGCGGAAAGAGTGCGCACGGCTTGCTCCACCGAGATCGGTTTTTTGAAAACGAAGGTGGCGGGCGTGTCTTGAAGTTTTGTGCTTCCGTTCGAACCGCTGACGATGACCAGAGGCACGGCATTCAGTCCAGTGCCCAGGCCGCGCAGAAAACTGGTGCTGCCTTCGAGGTCGCAGTCGACGATCAAAGCGTCGACTTTTGTTTTCGCCAGCTTGGCGCGCGCCCGCGCCGGTTCTGGTTCCACATCCACGCCGATGTGCAAACCGCCAAGAATGCACTCGAGCACGCTGACTTCAGCCCAATCCCGCGAAACCACCATCGACGACAGTGTCATACCGTAACTTTAGTCTGGGGCGGATTCCGGCTATAGATAACGAAGGTAATGAAGGGCGGGGCTTGGGGATTCGGGTCTATATTCTTGTCTGAGCCCGAAGCCTGCATCTCGCCCTTCACGCTCTTGCCGATTTTTCCTGGGCTCGGTACCACTCTACGGTGCGGCGCAGGCCTTCTTCGAAATTTACCTGGGGTCTGTATCCCAGATATTTTTCCGCGCGCGACAGATCGGCCAGGGAGTGCTTCACATCTCCGGCGCGGTCGGGTCCGTATTTCACCTCGCCGGGATATCCGGTGAGTTTTTTGAGCACGCGGAACATTTCATTGAGATCGATGCGGACGCCGGTGGCCACGTTGAATACGCGTCCCGCCACTTCGCTGGCGGGCGCTTTGCAGGCCAGCAAATTCGCGTGCACGACGTTGTCTACATAAGTGAAGTCGCGGCTCTGAGTGCCGTCGCCATGGATGGTCGGTTGCTCAGCCTTGAGCATCTGGGTGATGAATTTGGCGAGAACTCCGGAATATGGAGAGGTCGGATCCTGGCGCGGGCCGAAGATATTGAAATAGCGCAGCGCCACCGTCTCCAGACCGTAGCAGCGAAAAAAAGACGCCATGTAATATTCGCTGGCCAGTTTGGCGACCGCGTAGGGCGAAATCGGATTGGGGCACATGTCTTCGCGCTTGGGCAGCGTGGGCGTGTCTCCGTAGGCCGACGAGGAAGCCGCATAGATTACGCGTTTTACTTTCGCATCGCGAGCCGCGATCAGGATGTTGACGGTGCCGTCGATGTTGGCCTGATTGCTTTCGAGGGGATTCTGCACCGAGCGGGGAACGGATGGAATGGCGGCTTCGTGCAGAACGTAATCGACGCCCTGGCAAGCCGACAACATGGCTTCAAGGTCGAGCAAGTCGGCTGGTCGAACGTCAATGTGATCGAGCAGTTCGGCAATGTTATTTCGTTTCCCAGTGGAGAAATTGTCGACTCCGCGCACGTTGTCACCCTGCGCCAGAACCGCCCGCGCCAGGGAGGAGCCGATAAAGCCCGCAATTCCGGTAATCAGATAGGTGGACATAGATTTTTAAATAATAGCGGATTGAGCACGATTGAGAAATCGAGCGTGTTGTCATTTTCTTCCAAGCTCATGAAGGGCGATGGCTATCGACGGCAGCGCGGATTTCGCGCCATAGCTCCTCGCGTCCGGTGCTGCTTTTAGCAGAGAACGGAACGATCCTGGCTTGGGGGAAATCCCGAGTCAGAGTTTCTAGAGAATTGCGCAACTGGTTCCCGGACAAACGGTCACTTTTCGTGCCAACAATCAGAAATGGACGTCCGCTGGCGCTGAGAAAGTCGAGCAACTGGCGATCGCTTTCCTGGGGAGGCACGTTGACATCTACCAGAACCAGGCACAGCGCCAGCGACGGCCGTTGCTGCAGATAAGGTTCGATGAAGCTGGGCCACTGGCTGGAGATTTCGCGCGAGATTTTGGCGTAACCGTAGCCGGGCAGATCGGTGAAGATTAATTCGGGCCGCGGCTTCCCTGCCCAGCGCAGCTCGAAAAAATTGATGCTTCGAGTGCGCCCGGGCGTGGAACTGGTTTTCGCCAGCTTCGCTCCCAGCAGTGAATTAATCACGCTGGACTTGCCCACGTTCGAGCGCCCCAGGAAGGCGACCTCGGGAAGCAAGGCAGGAGGAAAATGATTGGCGTCCATCGCCGACATCATGAATCGAGCTAAGACGCGCATGGCCTAGTGTGCAGTTTCGCGGGGCAAAGATGCAAGCGGACGGGGCGCGATTTTAGCCTAACCCAAGCGGGTGTTTGTTTTCGACGTCTTCTTCGCGGATGGGCCTGAGCTTATGCCAGAGAAAGAGAATCGCGGCGACCATCAAACCGATTCCCAGACTGATCAGGAAAAACCAGCGGTATGCGGGGAAGGCGATAAGCACGACCGCCACGGTAGCGACGGCAACGATCAAGCCGATGGGCCCCTTGAAGGATGCTTTGGGCTGGGTGGGCTGAAAGTTCGATTCCATACCACGGCTATTCTAAAACGAGTTCTGTAGCGTTAGCTGGCAACACCTCTACCGGCGGAATTGTTTGCTGAGCGTCAGCGCCTGCTGCTGGTACGACGAGCCAATCTGCAAGCCATAGATTTTTTCCGGTTTCGAGAGCAGCGGCATGTAGGTCAACCGTCCGACAAACTGCTCGTGTTCGATCAGGAATGGCACTTCGTGCGCCCGGACTTCCAGCACCGCTCGCGTCCCTTTGATGTCACTCGAACCGTAGCCAAAGCCGGGATCGAAGAAACCCGCGTAGTGAATGCGAAACTCGCCCACGGAAGGGTCAAAGGGCACCATCTCGGCGGCAAACTCAGGAGGCACGCGGACTCTTTCCTTGGAAGCAAGAATATAGAAATCGCCGGGCTCGAGAATCAAACGCTGATTGCTGCCGTGGTGGCGAGCCTCCCAGAACTCCTCGGGCGCGTAGTAATTGATCCGATCCAGTTCGATGGAAGGCGCGTGCTTCCGCGCTTTGTAGGCGATGACTTCATCGGGCGAGGAGCCTTCGAGATTTACGGTGATTCTGAGGCCGCGATCGACCGACGCTTTGACGGGATTATCTTCGTCCATGTACGTAAGCTGCAGTTCCTCGTCCAGGCGGCGAATGCGGCTGTCGGAAGAAACCGGATTGCCGCGCACGAAGCGCAGTTGGTTAAGGCGCATTCCCGCACGCACCGCGACGGTAAAAGTGCGGGAAACAATTTCCGCGTAGAGCCGGCCTTTGTAACCTGGCGGCACGCGCTCGAATTCGACGCCATCGTCGGTGATGAGGCGAATGAAAACGTCCAGGCGCCCGGTGGTGCTTTTCGGATTGGCCTTGCCGGAAATGTCGCGGGGCAAATCGAGTTCTTCCACCAGGGGAACAATGTAAACGCATCCCTTTTCGAAGACGGCGGCGCTGGTCAGATCGACGCGGGCCATGCGGAGTTCTTTAACTTTGGTTTCGACTTTGCCGCCGGGGCCGGGAAGGAAACTTGCCTGCACGCGGTGGGCGATGTCGCCAAGGCGCAAGTCGAGGCTTGCCGGTTGAATCTGCTCCTCGGTGATGGCGCGGGTGCCGATGATGCGCTGCTTCGCAATCAGTTCGCGGATCGCTTGCGATGGAAGAATGCCGGTGGTGCGCTCTTCATTGGCGGCAGCGCCCATCTCGGGAAACAAACCGACTTCACCGTTCTTCAAGTCGGAAATGGACATAGTTCAAGACTCCTGGTAGCGCTTGGTGATGGTTCCGAGAGGCAGTTCGCCCCTAGGTTCATTTTAGGCTGGAAAGTTCTGTCAATCTACGAAGTTTGTAGCGCGCCGTCAACACCCGTGTTTTACTGGTGCGCCGTTGACCCTTCCGCGGGAGGCGCCAGAGGCGTGATCGGTTGCTCGCCTTCCCCTACTTGAGGCACAGGCTCAGGTAGTGGGCGCTCCAAGGCCACGGCCAGCACCTGGTCCATGGTATCGACAAAGTGCATCTTCATGGCGGTGCGGAGATTTTCCGGGACTTCGGCGAGATCTTTTTCGTTGTCCTGGGGCAGAATGACCTCGAAGAGGCCTGCACGATGGGCGGCGAGAAGTTTTTCCTTCAGTCCGCCAATGGGCAATACCTTGCCGCGAAGCGTGATCTCGCCCGTCATGGCGAGATCGCGGCGAACCGGAATCTTGCTTAGCGCGCTTGAAATTGCGGTCGCGATGGTGATGCCGGCGGATGGGCCATCCTTGGGAATCGCGCCTTCCGGCACATGTACGTGAATGTCGATCGTGCGATAGAAGTCTCGCGGCAATCCCAGCCGCCCGGCGCGTGAGCGCACGTAAGACATCGCTGCCTGAGCTGATTCCTGCATCACGTCACCCAGTTTGCCGGTCAGCGTGAGTTTGCCTTTGCCATCGACGACCGTGGCTTCGGTGCTGAGGATCGAACCGCCAACTTCCGTCCAAGCCAAACCAGTGACCAATCCCACTTCGCTGCGTTCGTGGGCCGGGGTGTCGCGGAACTTGATCACGCCGAGGTAATCGTTGACGTTGTCCTGGGCGATGGCGATGTTGTAATCCACGCCTTCCTTGACCACTTTGCGCGCGATCTTGCGACAGATGTTGCCGATTTCGCGTTCCAGATTGCGGACGCCGGCCTCGCGCGTGTAAGAGCGAATGAGCCCGGCGATGGCATCGTCGGAGAATTTGATGTTCTTGTCGGTGAGTCCGGCCTGCACCATCTGCTTCTTCACCAGGAATTGTTTGGCGATTTCAACCTTTTCCTGCTCGGTGTAGCCGTGCAGACGCAGACACTTCCATGCGGTCTTGCAGGGCGGGAGGAATGGTGTGGATGACGTTGGCGGTGGCGATGAAAAATACCTGGGAGAGATCGTACTCGACGTCAAGATAATGATCGACGAACATGAAATTCTGTTCGGGATCGAGGACTTCGAGCAGCGCGGCGGATGGGTCGCCACGAAAATCCATGGACATCTTGTCGACTTCGTCGAGCATGAAGACGGGATTTTTTGTTCCCGCCTTTTTCATCATCTGAATGATTTGTCCCGGCAAGGCGCCGATGTAGGTGCGGCGATGGCCGCGAATTTCGGCCTCGTCGCGCACGCCGCCCAGCGACATGCGCACGAACTTGCGGCCGGTGGCCTTGGCAATGGACATGCCGAGCGAAGTCTTGCCGACACCCGGAGGCCCGACGAAACAAAGGATGGAGCCTTTGGGATTTTTCACCAACTGGCGGACGGCGAGGAATTCAAGAATGCGTTCCTTGATTTTCTCCAAGCCATAATGATCTTCGTTGAGAACCTTTTCCGCGCGGCTGATATTGCGGATTTCTTTCGACCGTTTCTTCCACGGCACGGCCAGTAGCCAATCCAGATAGTTGCGGGAAACGGTGGACTCGGCCGACATGGGCGGCATGGCTTCGAGCTTCTTGAGTTCCTGGATCGCTTTGTCGCGCACGTCTTTTGACATGCCAGCGGCGTCGATCTTCTTTTTCAGTTCGTCGAATTCGCTCTTTTCGCCGCGGCCCAGTTCTTTCTGGATGGCTTTAATTTTCTCGTTAAGGTAATACTCTTTTTGCGCCCGCTCCATCTGCCGCTTTACTCGCGACTGAATAGTGCGATCCATGTTCAGCTTTTCGATTTCGATGTCGAGCACGTCGCCGATGCGGCTCAGGCGCTCGGCGGGATCGAAGATCTCGAGCAGTTCCTGCTTTTCCTCGATGGAAAGTTGCAGGTTGGCGGCGATAGTGTCGGTGAGCTTGGCCGGATCTTCCATGCGCACGGCCGCGATCATGGTCTCGTAGTTCAACGACTGGCAGAGTTTTACATACTGCTCGAACAGGCCAGTAACGCGCTGCATGCCAGCTTCGATCTGCGGATTGGTCTCGGTCGCATAGCGCGCCAGACGAACCGACGCCTGCATGAAGCCTTCGGTTTCCGTGACCTGAAGAATCTTGCCGCGCTCAATGCCCTCGACCAGAACTTTGATGTTGCCGTCGGGCAGCTTGAGGCTTTGCACGATATTGACCACCGTGCCCACCTGATAAATCTCGTTGGGCTTGGGTTCGTCGATGCTGGCGTCGTGCTGCGTGGCCAGAAAAATCTTTTTGTCCGCCGCCAGCGCTTCTTCAAGCGCGTGCACGCTCGACTCCCGCCCAACTACGAACGGCGTCATCATGTACGGGAAGATGACCACATCCCGAATGGGCATCATGGGCAACTTCTTGGTTTCGAATTTTTCCTTGGATGTGGTCACTGATTCTCCCAAAAAAACAGCTTTCAGCCGTCAGCTCTCAGCTTTTCTTCGGCTGTCCCGTTCTTACCGACAGCTTAAAGCGGATGGCTGACAGCTATCCTGCCTTCTCCATCACGAACGACGCGGTGTGCTTTTCCACCATCTGCTGAGTTACTTCAAACTCCTTTACCTTCTTCTGACTGGGCAGATGGTACATCAGATCGAGCATTAGTTCTTCTAAAATCATGCGCAAACCGCGCGCCCCCACTTTACGGGCCATGGCCTGGCGCGAGACCGCCCGGAGGGCATCGTCGCTGAACTTCAGGCGAACATTCTCAAACTCGAACAGCCGCTGATATTGCTTGACGATGGCGTTCTTGGGACGGGTAAGGATCTCAATCAGCGCAAACTCGTCGAGATCTTCGAGCACGCCCACCACCGGCAAGCGTCCGACGAACTCAGGAATCAGGCCAAATTTGATCAAGTCCTCGGGCTGCACATCGCTGAGCATCTCGAAATTCCGCTTGCGCGCGACTGCCGGCTCTTCGGTTTCACCCTCTTCGCCGAGTTTGAAGCCAAGCGACTTCTTGCCTGCCCGGCGGCCGATGATCTTCTCCAGGCCGACAAACGCGCCGCCACAAATGAACAGAATGTTGGTCGTATCGACCGGAGTGAACTCCTGATGCGGGTGCTTGCGACCGCCTTGGGGCGGAACATTTGCGACCGTCCCTTCGAGAATCTTCAGCAAGGCCTGCTGCACGCCTTCCCCGGAAACGTCGCGGGTGATGGAGGGGTTCTCGTCCTTGCGGCCAATCTTGTCGACTTCATCGATGTAAATGATCCCGGTTTGAGCCCGACCCACGTCGCCGTCGGCTGCCTGCAGCAGCTTAAGGATAATGTTTTCTACGTCCTCGCCGACATAGCCAGCCTCCGTCAAGGTCGTGGCATCGACGATAGCGAAGGGCACGTCGAGCATTCGGGCCAGAGTTTGCGCCAGCAGGGTCTTGCCCGTACCCGTCGGACCGATCAGCATGATGTTCGATTTGGTCAGTTCGATACCGTCGCTGGCGCGCTGCCGGTTCATATAGATGCGCTTATAGTGGTTGTAGACAGCCACAGCCAGCTTCTTTTTTGTCTGCTCCTGCCCGATGACGTACTCATCGAGAAAAGCTTTGACTTCCTGGGGCTTGGGAAGGGTGTTGGGTGCGGCGGCGGCAGGGGTTGCGGCGCGGTCGTCTTCCAGAATCGAATTACAGACGGCCACGCACTCATCGCAAATGTAGGCCCGGGGATAGTCGCTGGGGGACGAAATCAGCTTGGCTACAGCGTCCTGCGACTTATGGCAGAACGAACAACGTAGGATTTCCTCAGTGCCTGTTCTATTTTTCACTCGGCTTGACTCCTTGTTTCGCCTAACCTTGTTTCGCCTAACATGGTTGCGCCTAACATGGTTGCGCTTTAACCTCCCGGATCCTCAGGGCTCCGTAACCCTGGGAAGCGGATAGACAATCATCTCGCGCCGAGACCGCCCAAACCGAGTAGGACCGGCGAATGCCGATCATACCCTTATCTGGTCTTATAGATGATATCGTCTATGATTCCATATTCCTTAGCCTGCTGCGCGTTCATGATGAAGTCGCGCTCCACGTCCTTCTCCACTTTCTCCAGCTTTTGTCCCGTATGTTTTGCCAGCAACTGGTTTGTAATCTCGCGCATACGCAGGATTTCGCGGGCGTGAATATCAATATCGGTGGCTTGTCCCGAAAGGCCACCCATGGACGGCTGATGAATGAGGATGCGCGAATTGGGCAGCGCCAGCCGTTTTTTGTTTTCTCCCGCCGCCAGCAACAGCGCGGCCATACTTGCCGCCTGACCGATGCAGATGGTGGTGACATCGTTTTTGACGTACTGCATGGTGTCGTAAATCGCCATGCCGGCGGTGATCGAACCTCCCGGTGAATTCACGTACAGCTGAATGTCTTTTTCCGGGTCTTCCTGCGCCAGGAACAGCATTTGAGCGATCACCAGGTTGGCGATATTGTCGTCAATGGGGGTGCCAATAAAAATGATGTTGTCCCGCAGCAGCCGGGAGTAAATGTCGTACGCCCGCTCACCTCGACCGGTCTGTTCGATGACCATGGGCACTAACATCATTTGCGGATCTTTCACGTTCACCTTTCACACTCCTGCCCCTACAACCTGGGCTTCTGTGGGAGTTCGGAAGCGACTTACGCGGACTGATGATATAGAAAGTCGAGGGTCTTTTCGTTGCGGATTCTATTCCGGATTCTATCCAGCGCTCCTTCGCGTGTCAAACGCGACCGGATGATTTCGAGCGACTGTTTCGACTGCTCAGCCAGAGCTTCGACTTCGCGATCGATTTCCGCATCGCTGACCTCGATCTTTTCCTCCTCGGCGATTTTTTCCAGCAACAGCGCGGCTTTTACTTCCTGTACAGCCTGATCCCTCTGGCCGCCCCGCAAGCGGTTGAGATCCATCTTCTTCATATCTTCCGACTTCATCCCCCGAGCTGCGAGCGCCCGCAACCCGCGCTCCAGGCGAAGATCAATCTGATTCTCCACCAAAGCTTCGGGCACTTCAAAGTCGTTGCGCTTCACCAGTTCCGTGACCAGCTTGTCTTTAGCTTCGCGCTCAGCATTGCGTTTTTTCTCCGCCTCCATGTCTTCGCGGATGCGCTTCCGCACGTCCTCAAGGCTGGCAAACTCGCCTAATTCCTTAGCGAATTCATCATTCAGTTCAGGCAGACTCTTCTGCTTGATGGCCTTCACCTGTACCGTGTAGGTAAAGGTCTTGCCCGCGAGCCGCTGATCGGAAAAGTCCTGGGGATAGCGCACATCGAATGTCCGCTCGTCGCCGGCGGACGCGCCCCGCAGATTCTCGGTAAATTCAGGCATGGTTCCCTGGCCCCCGATTTCGACCAGAATGTCATCCATATGTACGGGGTTGGAACCGGTGGGACCCGGGCTGGCAGCCGAGGACGCGACTTCACCATCTTTCGGCTTGCCATCGAGCGAAACCTGGGCAAAGTCACCATCCGCCAGCGGACTTCCCTCCACCGAGGTGAAGGTGGCGCGCTGCTCCTGCACACTTTTCAGCGCTTGCTCGACTTCTTCGTCGGTGACCGCAATAGCCGGCTTATCCGCGCGCAGCCCCTTATAATCTTCGACCCGAATGGCGGGCATGACTTCAAAGCTGGCTTTGAAGCGCAACGGTTCGCCGTCGTGCACATGCAGATCGGTAACCTGCGGCTGTGAAACCGGGGTCAACCCCAGCTTGTCGGCCTCTTTGCGGAAATATCGCGGTACCAGGGCCTCGACTACATCGCTCTTGATGCCTTCGGCGAAACGCTGCTTAATAATCGAAGCGGGGGCGTGGCCAGTGCGGAAACCAGGGATGCGGGCGAGCTTCTGATATTTCTGGATTAGAGTCTCAGTTTCGCGGGCCACCTCAGCCGCGGGGACCTCCACCTGGATTTCCCGCTTGGTGCCGCTACTGGTCTCAGTGGGGCTCACGTTTGCCTTTCGCTCTCCGCCCGCGGTGTCCGGAGCCCATGCCCAATTCGGAGCAGCCCGACGCCACCGGCGTACAGTCTTGAGTGTAAAGACAGAAGGAGAGCAGCGTCAAACGCCGGAAGGCATTTTTCTCGCCCATTTTGGGACTTTAGTAACTGTGTGGAGTCGCCAGTTAACGGCCCGGCAGAGACAGCCACCCCCAGCTTCCAGCGGAGCAAAGTTCCGCAGGGTCAGCATTGCGAACTAGCCTCAAGCAAAAAGGCGGCCACGGTTTTCCTCTGTCCCGGCATTGGTTAGGCCAGCGTTTAATTATTAAAGAATGGGCCACTCTATTCTCGGCCGCTACGGGAATGTGTTCAGGAACTTTTTCCAGATCCAAGCTGTTCCGCGGCCGTGGACTTCACGAATTCGTCGTGGGCTTCGCCGTAGTGAAAACATGCAGCGCACTAGAAAGTCATTTTCAGGGCCAGTTGTATCTGCCTGGGAGAATAGGAATTCGTGGTCTGCAGTGGGTTTCGCGGAATCTGGAAATGACCGGGATAGAAATTAATTCCTAGCTCATTGCTGATTTTGACGAAGTACGCCGTATTCGTTTGCAATCCGTTTTGGGTGATCAGGACGCGTTTGTTGTCGCGATTCAGCAGATTGAAGGATTCCACGACCATGTCCAGCTTCATGCGGTTGCGAACGAACAGGCGCCGGGTCAGGCGGGCGTCGGTGGTCGCGTAATCGGGTCCAATAAACGAATCGCGCCCCGCTCCCGGTAGCCGGTCGTTGGTGCCGTTGCCATCTTGGTTCGGGTCGCCCGAAACCATCACGTTCTCCGGACGTCCACTGCCAAAAGTGAGAACTCCGGAAAGCTTCCAGTCATTGAACGCCCGCGCCAGCAGCGGCTGCTCGCGGCCGAAGGGTTTAGGATCGGCGATCCAGGCGAACATCAGGCGGTGACGCTGGTCGGTCACGCTGAGACCTTTTTCCGCGCTGGTGTTATAGGAATTCTGCACTAGCGCGGGTTGCCCTGCCACCAGGGCGTCCTGGCCGTCGTCGATGGCTTTGGCGAGTGTATAGGCGAGCCGAAAATAAAGCCCGCTGGTCATCTGGCGATGAATGGAGACGGTCATGCCGTTATAGACACTGGACGCTGCACTCTCGAAAACGTCGATCGCACCCAGTTGCGGGATGGGGCGCGCCAGCGGATTAATGCATGGAGGAAACGGGCAAGTAAACGACGAAGTCATCTGCCAGGTAGAGAACGACTGCACGTTGTAAAACGTGCCAAGAAAGTTGGTACCCGTGCTGTCATACACCGGGTACTCGACGTTCACCGGCGGGGGAAGATTCACGTCGCGGGCGCGGATCAGATCGACGCCGTGCACGTACATGTACGAAACTCCGACAGCCAGGCGGTGTGCCACTTCCCGCTCGATGCCGAGGCTCGCCTGCTCCACCTTTGGCGTCTTGAAGTTGGGCGAGAATGCGGAGACTCCGCCTTGCGAATACTGCTCCAGGCTCGGCGGCAAGGTGCACGACGTGGCCTTGAGCGGGCAATTCACCAGCGCATTCGGATACTGCGGGAAAACCTGATGATCGTAGTAATTGGAGTTGTTCAGAAAAAGATTGACCGAGGTAAATCCGTTGTCCGTGGCGATGGTGGAAGTGTAGATCTGCGGAATGCGAGTGTAGAACCAGCCGTATCCCGCACGCACGACCAGAGGCCGTTCGTCGCCGAATGAGTACGCCAGGCCCACGCGGGGAGCAAAATTATTCGGGTTGAAGGGAATCTTGCCGGAATCGGGCCACAGCGGATTGGTGAGCAGCCCTTTTTTAGTGAAGGTTTGCAAGTCATAACGCGCGCCGAGACTGACCGCAAGGTGCGTGGTGGCGCGGATTGTATCCTGCAGAAATCCGGAATATTCATTGCTATCCGGATGGCTGGTTTGCGAGCCAAAATTCTGGATGTAATATTTCGGAACATCGTGTGCGTACGCGCGCAACGGCGTCAGCAACAAACCCGCCTCCCGAGGTTCGAAGGTAAAAGGATCCACCTTAACCGGATCGAAGATGTATTCCCCACCGGCCTGCGCCGGGAAATAGTTATAGATCCAGGTGCGCAGCATATCTCCGCCAACTTTCCAGGAATTTCGCCGTCCTTCGAGGCTGATGGTCTCCGACACTTGCAGGCGATGTTCGCGAGTCTGGCGTGGCAAAATATTCGAGCGCCCGAAGCCGTCGACGATGCTGCTGATCTTGGTGAGCGGATCGGTCGTGTTCGTGCTGGAGGCCTGCAGATCGCGCGAGAACTGGGCGCGCAAATGGCTGATCAGCCGCCAGGAAAGCGTACTGGTCAAAGCCAGCGATCCGGTTTCCGTTGACACTTGTTCCTGCCCGTTTTCGCTGATGGCATTGGTGGTGAGCGGGCTGGAGGGATCGAGAAACACATTGTTCATGCCGTAATAGCGCGAGGTGCTGATGCGCGCCGAAAGCATTTCGTGCTGGGTCAGGGTGAAATCCAGCTTGAAGAAACCGGCATTGCCCAACATCGTTGAAGGGAATTGTCCGGCCACGGTGGACAGCCGCGCAGCCGCAGCCATCACTATGGCCTGATCGCTGGCCTCATAATCGCCGTCGTGCAGCGGGCCTTGGCCTAATTGCGGGACAACCTGCGCGCTCCCATCGAGGAAGCGCACGACCGTAGGAACGTGAAAAATGTGCTGGTCGAATCCGCCAAAGAAAAACGCGCGGTTTCGATGGATGGGCCCCCCGAGAGTGAAGCCGAATTGCTGCTGCTGGGCGTGCGGTTTGAAGTCGAGCAAGGGCTGGGTGGCGCCGAACGCGCTGTCGCGAAGAAAATAGAAATCACTTCCGTGGAGCTGATTCGACCCCGACTTCGTAACTACATTGATCACCGCGCCTCCGGCTCGTCCCAACTCCGCGCCGTAGGTATTCGACGAGACGCGGAACTCCTGCACCACTTCGTCGGAGAATTGATAGGGCGCTCGATAGCGGCCCCGGGCCTGGGCAAAAAAGGCGTTGTTGTTGTCCGCGCCGTCCACGAGATAGCTGGACTGGTACCCGCGGATTCCCCCAAAGGCCAGATCGCCATTCGATCCCGAGGTCAGGCCGCGAGGGTCTTGAGTAACTCCCGGGGTTAAGAGCGCGAGATCAGTGAAGCGGCGCCCGTCGAGGGGCAATTCCTCGATCGCTCGTTTGTCGACCAGCGACGACACGGCGCTGGATTGGCTTTCGACCAAAGGAGGCTCGCCCGCGACCGTCACCATCTCCTTGGCGCCACCGACCAGCAGTTTGAATTCGAGTTCGGTGGTGGCGCCCGCGTCCACATGCAACGGGGGCGTGACTTGCGGGGACATGTCCGGAGCAACGGCGCGCGCGGCGTATTCCCCGGGTGGCAGAGATTCAAATACAAATTTCCCCTCGGAATCACTGGTGACAAAGTAGCGGAAGCCCTTGGCAGAATCCACCAGGGCGATCGAAGCGTCGACTATGCGGCGACCCGTAGAATCGGCTACCGTGCCGCGAATCGCGCCAGTGGAGGCGTCCTGCCCGAGGGCACAAATAGTCAGCAGAAAAATAAAGCAGCCATGAAGCCAAACACACAAAGACCACCGACGCGGCATAGGACGTCACCTGAAAAAAGTAAGGATGAAGGTGAGTCCAGATCAGACGGGAGACAGTTTTCTGTATATCACCGCCCAGTGTGCGAAGTCTGTGAGGTCTCTGTTTTCTTTTGAAATTGGTTCCGAGACGGGAATGTGAGTAGGTTTGACCGGCGAGGACGCCCATCCTCCATTAAGTTTATTAGGGCGCTAGTTTTTGCTGCACCAGTTCCTCCACCCGGCGCAGCACCTCGTCTTCCGATAATGTCGAGGAATCAATCATCAGCGCATCGGCCGCCGGCGCCAGCGGCGATGCTGCTCGCGTCCGATCGCGGCGGTCGCGTTCTCGTAGTTCGGCGGCAGTGGCCTCGGCTGCGCTTCCCCGCAGATTCCGTTGCTGCAAACGCCGCTGCTCGCGGACCACGGGATCGGCATCGAGAAAGATCTTCACATCGGCGTTAGGAAAGACTTTGGTTCCAATGTCGCGGCCTTCCATTACCACGCCGCCGCCCGCGCCCAACTCCTGCTGACGGGCGACCATCCACTCGCGCACCTTGGGATGAACGGAAACTCGCGAGGCCCCGGCGGTTACATCGGTCTCACGCACGCGCTGGGTTACGTCGCGCCCATCCAGCAGAACCCGAGTGCCGCTCGAGGTTGGGTCGAGTTGAATGCGCGAATCGAGCGCCAGTTTCGTTAGCGCTGGTTCGTCATCGAAGGAGATATCCCATTCGATGGCTTTCAGCGCCAGGGCGCGATACATGGCGCCGCTTTCCAGGTTGGCGTAGCCGAGCTTCCGCGCAAGGCGGGAGGCGATGGTGCTCTTGCCCACGCCCGCGGGTCCGTCAATGGCAATGATGAGTCTGCGGGGCGGGTTCATTGTGAACGAATGATTTTACACGCTCGCTGGGAGATACTGCGGTAATGCCAAGAACGAGGTTGTAGAGACCTAGCTGGCTACGTCTCCACCCACCAGACCGCAAGCCAAAATTAAATGGCTGGAGCTGCACGGTTGAGAATATACTGGCTGGCTCCCAATAAATCGAACGAGGTGAAGACATGTTCAGCATCCGAAAGTTGATGGCTGTGGGCGTGTTCATTGCCTGCTTCTGCGGGCTGATTTGGGCACAAGGCGGCGCGACTGGAGCCATTACCGGCACCGTTCAAGACGCGTCCGGCGCCGTCGTTTCCGGCGCCAAGGTTGACATCGTGCGCGAAGCCACCGGCGAGGTCGAGCGCCACCTCATCACCGATTCGTCCGGAGTCTTCACCGCCAACCTGTTGCCCGTGGGCAGCTATCGGGTCGAGGTCAGCGCCTCGGGATTTGCCACCACCAAATTTCCCGGCGTGGTTGTAAACATCACGGAAACCACGCGCCTGACGGCGTCGCTGAAAGTCACTTCCGTCAACGAGGTCATCCAGGTTCAGTCTCAGGTCGCCCAGGTGGATACGACCGACGCCACCACGGGCCAGTCGCTGTCGAGCAACACCATTACCGAACTACCCCTGGCGACCAGAAACTTCCAACAGCTGCTGACCCTCTCGGCCGGCGCATCGTCCGACTTGAACAACGCGTCGCAGCTAGGCCGCGGCCAAGTGTACATCCACGTCAACGGCGGGCGCGAAGACAACAACAACTATTTGATCGAAGGCATTTCCGTCGCCGATTATTCCTTTGGCGAACTGACCTACACGCCTCTTCCCAATCCCGATTCCATCCAGGAGTTCAAAGTCAGTACCAGCCTCTATGACGCGAGTCAGGGCCGCAATGGAGGCGGCAACATCAACGCCACGCTAAAGACGGGCACCGCCAATTTCCATGGCGATCTTTGGGAATACTTCCGCAACACCGTGCTCGATGCCAATGACTTCTTCCTCAACCGCGCCGGCCTCCCGCGCCCCGTCATTCAGCAGAACATCTTTGGCGGCGATTTAGGCGGACCCGTCGGGTCCAAGGCGAAGTTCGGCTACTTTTACGTGAACTACCAAGGCACGCGGCAGCGCAGCGGCGCCTCGCCCGGCACCTTTATTAATACCAGCATTCCCGTGATTCCCTCCGACCGCTCCGCGGCCAACCTGCTCAGCACATTCTTCCCCAACGGAGGCCTCGCCAATATTGATCCCGTAGCTCTCGCCCTGCTGAATGTCAAGAGCAACCAGTTTGGCGGAGGAGGCGGCGGCTGGCTTCTTCCGACGGTGCCGGGGACGCCCGCCTTTACCAACGGCCAACTCAACTTCGGTCCGCTCATCCTCAGCAGCGCCGGAAAGTTCAGCGACGATCAGTTCACCACCAACTGGGATCGCGAGTTCCGCGGCGGCAAAGATCGTCTCGCCTTCCGCTTCTTCTGGGCTGATTCCGACACCTTTCAACCCTTCGGCGCCGATTCCTTCCAGATCCAGACTGGCGGCGCGCCCACGCCCAACAATCTGAATTTCCCTTTAGACATCCCGCTGCATAACCGCGTCGGCAGCCTCACCGAGACTCATCTGTTCTCCAACACCATCGTGAACGAGCTCAGATTCGGCATAAACATCATCAGCGACAAATTGAACAACGAACCTCCGGTCACAAATTCACAAGTGGGAATCAATCTCCCCACCGCAAATGGTGACCCTAACATCTACCGCTTCACCTTTGGCAGCTGGGCCTTCGGTCCCTTTCCGCAGCAATTGCAAAGCGCTCTTTCCGATAGCTTCGTATTGCTCGATACTCTGGGCTGGAGCCACGGCGCGCATCAGTTCCGCTTCGGCGGCGAACTCGACCGCACCACCATCCGCCGGACTCTGCCTGTCGCCGATAACGGACTGCTGTTCTTTGCCGGCCCCACCGGCTTCCCTACCGACTTTCAGAGCTTCCTGGCGGGCGCGCCGCTCTTTGGCGAGGCTGGGGGCGGCGTCGGCAATCACGACTACCGCATTCCCGCGTATTCATGGTTCGCCCAGGACGACTATCGCGTGAGCAAGACACTGACCCTGAATATCGGGTTTCGCAATGAGTTTGTGGGCGCGCCCTACGATGAACTTTGCCACCTCGGAAATTTGGATCCCGCACTCGCCAACACCACCGGGCAACCCTTCGAGTATCCGACCTGCGTAAGTCGATTCAAGCTTCCCGGCCTCAGTGGAACTCTCAATCAAGCCGCTCTCAAGAATGAATACGCCACCGTCTGGGAGCCGCGCATCGGCTTTGCCTACGATTTATTTGGCCATCACACCACCACCATCCGCGGCGGGTATGGCATCTACAGCGTGCGCGAGGACTTGGGCGCCGTCGACAACTTGTCTTTCTCCGCGCCATTCTTCCCCATCGCGGTGAACTTCCTGCCGGGAGCAGGCAGCTTGACCAACCTCTTCCAGCCCAAGGGCAGCTTCACCGGAATCCCGCCGCTGGGTGTGCTGAGTCCCGCGTTCGTTCCCCAGGCTGCGCTCTTTACCGGCTTCGCACCCAGTTGCACGCTGGGCAACGGAAACGCCTCGACCAATCCCGATCAATGCGGCCCCGGCTTCACCGGCAACGTCAACAGCTTCATCGGCCTGCAGGTTCCGCTCCACTGGATCGCCGCCACCACGCAGCAGTGGAATTTCTCCATACAACATGAGCTCGGCGGCAATTGGTTCTTTGAACTGGGCTATGTCGGAACCAAGGGCACCCATCTGCGCTCGACTTTCGATCCCGACCAGGCCACGCTTGCCACTCCGCAGACACCGGTGACAATTCCAGGAGTTAGTTGCGCCGGCGTAAGAGCCGCGGGGAATTCATGTCAGATCGTGGATACAACCGCGGAGAACGCCAACGCCCGCGCTCCATTTCTCGGACTTGCCCCCGCTGCATTCGAGTCGTTCTCTCCGAACTCCGATTCGCACTATCACTCGCTGCAGGCGACGCTTTCGCACCGCTTCGGCCAGGGACTCTATTGGCAGAGCGCCTACACCTATTCCAAAGCGATCGATGATGTATCGACGGCCACTGTGGCCTTTGATACCCGCTTCAACGATCAGAACAACGCGCGCGATTCTCGTGGTCTCTCCGATTTCGACCGCCGCCAGCGCTTCGTCACCAGCGCCACCTACCAGTTGCCTTTCTTCGCCCATGCCGACGGCCTTACCGGCGGCGCGCTGGGCGGCTGGCAACTCAGCGGCGTGATCACGTTGCAATCGGGCCTGCCATTTACGCCGATCGATTCGGCGGGAGGCAGCGCCTATGCTCTCAGCAGCCCGAACCTGGCGACGCCGACGTTCGCTCCCGGCTTCAGTTGCGCCAACGCCGCCACCTCGGGCAGCGTGGAGTCACGTCTGAATCACTGGGCCAACCCCGCCGCCTACCTGCCGGATGCAGTCGTCCCGTTAGCCAGCGGCGCGCCCGGAGACGCCACCGGCTATGGCAATGCTCCCCGCAACTGCATCATCGGACCGCCTCAGAAGAACGTGGACTTCACCATCGGCAAGACCTTCAAGCTGACGGAGCGCCAGAGTCTGCGCTTCCGCACCGACTTTTTCAACATCTTCAACCACCCGTCGTTCGCCAATCCATCGGCCACGGATGTTGAAAGTCCAAGCTCATTCACCCAGATCACCTCAGTCGTGGGCACGCCAAGACTGATTCAGTTCTCGCTGAAGTACGGTTTCTGAGAAAGAGGGGGCGCCGCGCCGCCACAACGAGGGTGCCCCACCCTTCCGCGTTCTGTGCGGAGGGTGGGAGCCGTCACCAGATAGTGGACGTGGATGCGCAGCGTCCGAATGCAGGATGAACGCAGGAAACCCTGGCGCATCAAACGCGCGGCGGCGTAGCTTTGCGCGGCCGGAGTCTCTCTCGCGGTCCCGGCGCGTGCGGAACCGGCTCCGCTTTCGCCGGAGTGATTTGAATCAACGACCGGTTGCCCACGCGGATAAAGCTTAACTCCCGCGCCGCCAGCAGCGCGTTAATCGCCTCTTTCACCCGCGAGCGCGGAACGAAGTTGCCAAAAAATGATTCCAGCTCCTGCTGATCGGCGGCAACCACGCAATCCAGATATTTCGACACCAGCGCCGACAGCGACTCGCCCACCGAAAGGTTCATCCCCTCGCGCACCGCATCCGGCGACCAGCGATAGAGCACATCCCAGAACGCGCCTTCCGCCGGATTGTAATCCACCCGCGTAATCCGCAGCCGCGACCACAACTCGCCCAACGCATGATCGAGCGCCACAAACGACACGCTGCCCCCCAACACATCGCGCATCTTCTGTTTGGATATCGGCCCATCGCGCCGGATCAGCTCAAACGCATCGCAAGCCAGCTGCGAGTAATCCGAATGCGGCTTCGGCCTCGGCGTGGACTTGGGATTGCGCTCGCCCACCAGCGCATAGAAATAAGGAAAGATGGAAGCCGCAATCAGAAACGCATTGTTCTCGTCGAACCGATTGGCCTCGTAAGCCGCGCGCTCCCGCAACAACCGAACCATCACCTCGGTCGCATCCTGCGCCCGCGAGTCGGCAAAAGCATGCTGCCAGTCCGGCAACCGCTGATCCGAACCAACCCAAGCTCCAATAAACGTCGGCAGCAACACCTGCTGCCGCATGGGATACATCATGCAAAACCCAACCGACTCGAGAAACGAACGAGCCTCCTCGAACGTGCGGACGGGCTTACCATCGAGACGCCACTTCTCCCGCCGCAACTGCTCGAGATCGCTCATAAAAGCATTAGACCACACAGAACAGAGATGAAAAACCTTCAGAGTGTGCCGGGTGCCCCATTTCTCGCGTTCTTTGCGAGAAGTGGGGCTTTTGACTTGACCCCCCACTAAGCCCAGCCAATGTTCGTCAGTCACAGACATGACCTCGCATGGTTGCATAGGGTTTCTTTATGCCCTGGGGCCGGAAGCGTTATTACGGCACCCTAAGCCTCCATTTCATCACGTGGAGCTGCTACCGGGTGGGGTGCCCCATTCTTTCCGCGTCCTTTGCGGAAAGGGTGGGAGGCAAGACTGCAAGAAGCACGAACTCAAGGATTCCAGGCCCTCGCAACGAAGCCCCGAATTCTCGCAAAGAACGCGAGAAATGGGGCACCCGGCGCGGGGAACCGTCGTCTCAATGCATTGAGGGGGTAGTACACTTCGGGAAAAATTCGGCTACACCCCATCGGTGAGGGTCCATCTTCTTACTGAGGCTACGAAGCGTATCATTTGGGTGTGCACGGAATACGTCCGCAAAGCCCCGACTCAGGCCCTCCTGACCTCTTGGTAGCTGTCGATGTTCTTCTGCGACAAGAGCCAGATGAGGAAGAAGATGAAGAGGAAGACGAGGGTAGTTCGAAAGAGGACGACGATGACGATGACGAAAGTGATGACGGCTACTCGGAGTGACACCTCAGTAACAGGCTTGAGAGATTCTAGAGCATGGTAAGTTCTTCCCACCTCAATTTGGACCAAGGGGGGTCAATGAGCGCTATTAACCTGTTTACGTCACCTAACAAATCGCAGCGTGACTCCATTTTCTCAAAAGACGGATAATAAGACCCATTCGGACGGAGGTCCTTTGTCGCAAAACAGCCCTTCGAGAGGGACACCGAAGGATCTTGAGATTTTGTGCGGCTGCGGGGCCGCTTGTCGCGAGCAGGACCATGGCCACAACCGCGCAAGCTTTCATGGCGTGATTTCGTATACGACGCCTTGGTTGTAAGTTCCACCGAAGGCGGTGGTCCCGTAGAGGTGCTTTTCTGTTTTGTCGAAAACCAGGCCGGAGAAGGGTTCGGCGCCGTCGTTGGTGGCGTCGGTGAAGCGGTGCAGAACGCTGTATTGCCATTTGGGGTTGGAGCCGAGCGACAGCTTGAAGATCACTCCACAACCGCTCGGGCACGGACCGATGCCGCCCACCGCCGTGCCATAGAGGTTGCCTGCTTTGTCGAACGTCAAAGTGCTAGACGGGCCGCCTCCGTTCTTGAACTGGGGGAAGTCGTAGAGGATGGTTTCTTTCCAAGGGCCGCTGGCGGCGGGCGTCAGTTTGAAAACAGTTCCCGATCCGTTCTTGCCGCCTTCGGCTGTGGTGCCATACAGATTGCCCTTCGGAGCGGCGCGGGCACTCAGTTGTATGGAGGAAATGGCCGGTTGGATGTCTTCGGAATTTTGGATCTCATGGCTAGCCACGAATCGGTAACGCACGCAATTACCTACTACGACTTAGTGTTTACGCCATAATTACCTACTGATCCGTCAGATGACGACTCTTGGACACGAGGGAGATTGCGATGAAGGGGGCAGTCGTCTTTGCAGCTCACGCTCTGCTCGCCATGCTAGCCACGGTGGTTGCGGGCGGACTGATGTGTGTCGCAGTGAACTCTTGGTTGGGCAAAGTCAAGAATCCTTGGTTCGATGTTCCCTATAGTCCACTACTCTGGGGTTTCGCGTTCCTTTTGGGGCTGTTCGTGAACCGAGTGATGCCGAACCGTTCAGCCAGGTGGGTGTGGATAGTTGGGGTATCGTGGCTAATCCTCGTCGGTGCCAGTAATGTCAGAGATTACGACCCTCGCTGGTGCAACGGCTGTTCCCTTTCGCAGTACTTATGGTACAGCTACTTCAGCTACTGGAACTGCACCCAGGAGTGCTTAGGGCAGCTTCTCGGAACAACGCCAATGCTGAACTCGATTGCATACTCCCTAGGTGCCGCGATTGCTGTCAAGTTCAGCCGTTCAGCCGCTTCGGAGGTTGGCGCCGCTAAGGAGCGGTTCTAGTTGCTGGACGAACGTTGCTTCAGATCGTGCCCCATTCGTAAGATAGTTCAGGAGAACACGTCGGGGCTCTTCCATATTTCGGTGCGGTTGCGTCATGGGGCCGAACCCTTCGGGGGTAAGAATCATGAAACGCGTGGTAATCGGAATCTGTTTAAGTCTGCTGATCGCCGCGACCGCGAATTTGTTTCCGGGCCGGGCGCAAGAAGCGGGCACGGTGCAACAACAACCCCCGAACAACGGCGCGCCGCCAGTGAATCCGCTCCGGGTGGCATTGCTGCGCTGGTACAGGGCCAACACGACGACCAGCTTCAAAGTTGGCTCGCAGCCCTACGGCGTGGCCTTTGACGGAGCGAACATTTGGACGGCGAACTTTGGCGATGGCACGGTGACCAAGCTGCGGGCGAACGATGGCGAAGTGTTGGGCACCTTCAGCGTTGGGGGTGCACCGTACGGCGTGACCTTCGACGGAGCTAATGTCTGGGTGTCGGATATCGGCGACGCGATAGTCAAACTTCGGGCCAGCGACGGGAAGGCTCTGGGTACCTTCTCGGTAGGGCCTAACCCGGGGTGGATGGCATTTGATGGCGCCCATGTCTGGGTGCCGACCGCTCCCAGCCAAGGCAACGGGAGCGTTAGCAAGGTTCGGGTCAGCGACGGCAAGATTCTAGGGACTTTCACGGTGGGCTATTCGCCCATAGCGGTCGCCTTTGACGGTGCCAACGTGTGGGTGGTGAACGGGGGTGGCGTCTCGGCCGGAAGCGTCAGCAAGTTGCGGGCCAGCGACGGCAAAACTTTGGGTACGTTTTCTGTCGGAACCGCCCCAATCGGTATAGCGTTTGACGGCACGAACATGTGGATCGCGAACCGGGGTGACGGCACGGTGAGCAAGCTGCGGGCCAGTGACGGCAAGGTTCTGGGTACATTCACGGTGCGGACGGTGCCCTACGGTGTGGCTTTCGACGGAGTCAACATCTGGGTGTCCGGTTTCACCAATGCGGTGGAGCTGCGCGCCAGCGACGGCGCTACGCTGGCTGTCGTCTACACGGTCGGAAGTGCTGGTATCGCCTTCGACGGAGCCAATATCTGGGTAGGGAAATACGAGGAGAATGTTGTAGGGAAGCTATAGCAAAGCGCAGGAGAAGAGGAGTGCCTTTTTTCGCGAACTCACCGTCACCTTTGGGGTGTAAGATGTTTTCCGCCTCGGCGCAAGTTGGCGTGAGAGCGCGTCATGCTCGCCGAGCAATAGCCGCTCAAGAGGAGGCGTTTATGAAGCGCAAAGATAGCATCAGGAAGCTGTCCTCGGCTCTCCTCCTGGTCATTGTAGTAACTCAACTTGTGTCGCTCGACGCTTGGGCTGGCAGCAACTTCAAAACGCTCTACCGGTTTTCGGGCGGCAAGGACGGCTCAGAGCCGTATGCGGGCCTGATATTCGACGCACGTGGCAACCTTTATGGCACTACGTACACGGGAGGAGAGTTTAACGCGGGCACCGTCTTCAAGCTGACAGCGGACACGAAAGGACGTTGGACCGAGAGCGTGCTCTACAGCTTCAGAGGCGGCAGCGACGGACAAAATCCGTTATCGAGCCTTATCTTCGGCGCTGACGGCAATCTCTACGGCACTACGACCGTCGGCGGCGGCATGGGCTGCATGTTTAATAAAACGGTGGGATGCGGCATCGTTTTTCGGCTGACGCCAAACCACGATGGAACTTGGAAAGAGGTCGTGCTATATCGGTTCATAGATGGCAAAGACGGGACAATTCCGATTTCGAGCCTGATCTTTGACTCAGCCGCGAACCTCTACGGCACCACCCGGTCGGGCGGTGATCTCAGCTGCGAAGCCCCCTTCGGCTGTGGCGTCGTTTTCGAACTCGCTTCGACAAACGGCGAATGGAAAGAAACGGTTCTGCACACCTTCGCCATTGATATTGATGGGGAGAACCCCGGCGCCGGTCTGATCTTTGATAGCGCAGGGAATCTCTACGGCATAACCGAATTCGGTGCTGGCATTTTTGGAAACGGTGTGGTGTTCCAACTAACCCCGAGTTCGGACGGGCAATGGAAGGAGACAATACTCCACCAATTTTATGGAAGCCATGACGGATCACTGCCCGAATCAGTGCTAACTTTCGATCAATCAGGCAACCTCTACGGCACCACGGTCGTCGGTGGCGCCCTCAATCAAGGCACCGTCTTCAGGCTCACTCCGAACTCGGGCGGTAGCTGGAAGGAGAGCGTTATCCATACTTTCAATGGCCCTAATGGGGCAAATCCTCTGGCTGGCGTCATCTCCGACCGGGCGGGAAACCTCTACGGTACGACCGCGGCGTCGGGCGGCATTCCCGGTTGCGGCTGTGGCCTCGTTTTCAGGCTGGAGGAACAATCCGACGGCAAGTGGAGAGAGACCGTGGTGCATAGCTTCACAGATGGTCCGGGAGCATTTCCGGCGGCAGGGGTGATCTTCGATGCGGCGGGGAATATCTACGGCACAACTAGCGGTGATTTTACAGGGACTTTCGGCTCGGTGTTTGAGATGAAACCTTAGCTGGTTCACTCGGCTTACCAATCCCGTGCGCCAGGGCGCGAATTGCTGTCGTAACATCTCTATTGCGCTCAACACCCCCAAGCCAAGGCGAACAGACGCGCAAACTTGTGCTAAGGCCTGGTTTCGCTACCTAGACATTCGCCGGGTGGCCCACCCATTCCAGGTGCCCGCTAAATCACATATAAATGTGGGGTGCCCCATTCTTTCCGCGTTCTTTGCGGAAAGGGTGGGAGGCAAGACTGCAAGAAGCACGAACTCAAGGATATTCCAGGCCCTTTCACCGAAGCCCCGAATTCCCAATCTGGAACCCGTCCGCAGCCCGCCCGCTTTCTTCAACAAAAATTACAGTCCTTTGTTTTCTATATTTTGCGAAGAACAGAGCGTTTTTTTTGAGGGTATGCGCAAACAACCTGGATCAAAATTGACGCGCAGACGATTCCCGTCACAGCATTTCTACGGCGACCTAGATTCTCTTAAACGCCTTCTGAATGTCCTTCATCGAGTATCGCAGCACCACCGGCCGGCCGTGAGGGCAAGACATTGGGCAGTCGGTCTTGGCGAGCTCGGCCAGCAGCCACTCCATTTTATTCTGCTGCAGGGGCATGTTGACTTTGATGGCGGCGTGGCAGGCGATGGACGCGGCAATCCGGGCGCGAACTTTTTCCATGTTCAGCGCTTGCTCTTCGCGGGAAAACTGGTCGAGCAGTTCGTGCAGCATGTGTTCGATCTGCGCAGCCTCGACTCCAGCCGGAGCGACTTTGATGGCCACGCTTCGCGCTCCGAATGGTTCGGCTTCGAAGCCGTTCTGGTTGAGCTCTTCGGAGATCTCGGCAAACACGGCTTGCTGGGCGGGCGTGAGTTCGAGCACCAGCGGCATAAGCAGGCGCTGGCTTTCTACTTTCCGCGCCGCCCGCTGCTTCAGTATTTTTTCAAACAGCACGCGCTCGTGGGCAACGTGCTGGTCGACGATCCACAGGCCCTCGTGATTCACGGCCAGAATAAACGATTCGCGAATCTGCCCCAACGGCTTGAGCGATGCCAGCGATGGCGTCGTATTCGCAGGATCATAAGCAGCCTCGGGATCATCGGGCAGCGGCGGAGCGCAACTGTCACCTTCGATAATCTCGGGAACGATTTCCGGGGCGCGAACCAGAGACAGCGCCGCGTTGCCATCGATGGCGATTCCCTCGGCGCCAAAGTGAAATCGCTCGGTGACGACTGGCACGACCGGCGCCTGCAGCGCGAAGGCTTGCGATTCGTTCGGCGCATAAAGGGTGCGCCACCCTATAGAATCCACGGAACCGGGGCGTGCCCCGGGCGTGAGCGATGGGCTGGCCGTCGGATGCGCCCTGATCTCGGTCATGAATTGCGGCACCGGGCGGGCCTTCATCAGCGCCGCCCGCACCGAATCGCGCACAAAGTCATGCATGACCGACTGCTGCCGAAATCTCACCTCGGTCTTCGACGGATGCACATTCACATCCACTTCGCCGTTCGGCAACTCGAGAAACAGCAGCACCACGGGATAAACCGTTGGCGGCAGAATGTTGCGGTAAGCCTCGGTCAGGGCATGCTGGATGAGACGGTCGCGAATCAGACGTCCATTCACGAACACATAAATCGAATTGCGGTTGAGCTTTTGAATCTCGGGTTTCGAGACGAAGCCATGGACGCGCATCTCGCCGGGTGTGGTGAGAGAAGCATCTCGTCCGCCCTGCTCGTCTTCCTCTACCGCCTGGCGGCGCCAGGGCGGCGGTTGGGGCAAGCCCACGTGCACCAAGGGTTGCACTGCAGCGACGGCGATGAGTTGATCGAGCACATCTTTGCCAAATACCTGATACACGCGTTCGCTCGAACCCGCGACCGGCGGCGCAACCAGGATGGCGTTGGTGGCCGAGTGCAACTCGAAATGTTTATCGGGATGCGCCAGCGCATAATGCGTGACCAGCGACGCGATATGTGAAAGCTCAGTGGACTCGGCTTTCAGGAATTTCTTGCGTGCCGGGGTATTGAAAAACAGGTCGCGAACGGTGATCGAAGTCCCCGCCGGCAGCCCGGCTTCTTCGACCTTGAATATTTTGCCGCCGTTGATTTCGATCACGGTCCCGGAGTCTTCTTCCGCGGCGCGCGTCTCCAGATGCAGGCGCGAGACCGAAGCGATGGTCGGCAATGCCTCGCCGCGAAATCCCAGAGTGGCGATGCTGAGCAGGTCTTCGGCGTTCTTTATCTTCGAGGTCGCGTGACGCTCGAAGGCCAGCAAAGCGTCGTCACGAACCATGCCACATCCGTTGTCAGAAACCTGGATGAGCTTTTTGCCTCCGGCCTCGACCTGAATCTTGATGCGAGTCGAACCGGCATCAAGCGAGTTTTCCAGCAGTTCTTTGACCACGGAGGCGGGCCGCTCCACCACTTCGCCGGCGGCGATCTTGTTGGCAACGGACTCGGACAGTACGTGGATGCGTCCCATGATGATTTAGTAAAAGTTTCGCAGATGCGCGCGGACAAAGCAAAGGCGGCCACGGATGGGTAGTGTCTTAACAGTGTGTTGCTGGCTCATCTGCGCGAAGTCGGCCTGTCCTGCAAAAACATCCTCCACCCCCTTTTGGTAGAAGTGGAATCCATCGGTCGTGATCTGAAAGCGATGCTCTGCAGCAAGGCGGTCGCGAAGCGAAGCCTAGAAAGCGGTAGGTAGTTTCACGGTCACGCTTGCCCACAGTGTAGGCGGGAATCAATTTCGTTTCAGCGTCAATGGCCACAAACACCCAAGCATCGCCAACTTCTGGCGAATCCTCAGCTTTAACGTGGCGCTGCTTCTTGGCGATGAACGTCCAGATTTCGTCGCTCTGAATCCGCTTGCATTGAAGATTCTTCATCTTCGATTCCATCACAGCTATGCAGCGCTCTCCGGCGAGAACCAGCAAGCGAAGAATTGTGTCGCGGTGCAATTGCGTGATGCGTTCAATACTGCGGATACTGGTGCCTTCTACCAGAAGTTGAATTGCCAGCAGCGCTTTGTCTTCCGGCACTGTCATTGCGCCAAACAAGCGGACGTGGCCTTCCGTGTAGGTTTTCCCGCACTGCGGACACCGAAAGCGCTTGAGACCGTTTCGGTGTTTCCCGAAGTTCCTGCATTCAATGCTGCATTGCCTGCAATTCATGCGAGTACATTACAGCAAGCGCTTGCTGTTTGTCAAGGGAAAACTGGACACATGCGTTATAATCACTCCAAGACTGAGCGGAGGGCGGGAGAATTGAACTCCATACCCGGCAAGGTATGCGCCGTTTATAAGACGGCTCCTAGCACCAGCTAGGCGCCCTCCGCCGCTTCACACGATTCGCAATCGCTGCTCTCCAAGGTAGTCTGCTTTCAATTCTTCTTCCTCCATAAATAGGAGTCGGAGTAAGTCTGGTACTGAGTAGCCAAGGTCTTGCATGTGTGTGCGAATGAGGTTACCGAATAGTTCAGGGCTCTCACGTGGTACTTCAGATTCCAGCGGCTCATGGATGCGACCGCCACTTCGTTTCGCCACGTTAATGAACAGGTAGCGCCGCTGCGAATCCGTAATAGTTTTAAGTTCAAAGGCTCTCATAATGAGGGCCTGCATAGACACCTTCCAATGTTTCTTCAGTTCGGCCAACTTTGCCATTGTGAGGCCGTATAGAGATGGCTTAATCTCGCGGCGTGGCATCAAAAATTCGCCAGCAAACTCATTCGCCTCGTCCTCCATTTCAGTCGTAGGAAACCTGTGTAGTACAACATGGGCAACTTCATGTGAAAGCGTCAACCGGATACGATCTCCTGGTATTTCAGGGTCTGAGTTCAAAAGAAATATGGGTGGATATCCACTTACCCACTCACTGATAGCGTCCGCTTGTTTTGTGCCAAAATCGAACGCTACAACGATTCCGCCAGCATCTTCGATTGCTTCGATCACTCCGCGAACCGGGCCAGTAGGCATCTGCCAGGTTGAGCGTAGCATCCGAGCCCACAAGAGCCACCCCGCCGTACTCCGCAGCATCCATAGGGCGAAACTTGAATGACGATTTCATGCCGAGGGAGCGCAGTAATCGTGCAACCCTCATTCTCGTCAAATTCATTTGGGCATGGAGTCTGCGGAGAACACGGTCGGAGAGGCTCTGTCGCTTGCGATGATAAAACACGCTTGAGTTGAATCCGTAAACCCGATCAGGTTGAAGGAAAAATTCTTCGGGATAGATAAGAGCGGCTGCAAGCCTCCGCAGTAGTTCATCGGAAGGATGCATCAGTGCGCTCTCTACCCGAGAGACAGTCCCTTGGTGAACACCGATAAGGCGGGAGAGTTCCGCTTGGGAGTGACCACGCGACTCTCGCGCCAAAATCAACATCTCTGGATTGAAAGGCATCTAATCCCCGTACAGTTTGTCTTGTTTGGGGCTGCGTATGACCACGATCTTAGTTCCTTGTCTTGGTGGAACCTTTTTCGGTCCGGGCATTGCCGCAGCTTGAGCCATACCATGATCTTCAATATCGAACCACCATGCTGGCTTAATCAGGAACGGCGGAGAAAAGCTGAGTCGCTGAATAGCCGTCTCTTCGCGGTTCAAGAGGTATCCAACTAAAACGACCGCCTTGCGCGGGAACATTTCTAATTGGCCACCCGACAGCACGCGACGGGCGTGTGCTGTCAGATAAATTGATGGGCGACGAAAGAGGGTGACTTTCTTGAACCACAGAAGAATCCTCTCGTTTATTACTAAGAACCGCAGATTCCTTCTGCGATCCATGTCAAAGCGGCAATCGGTGACTTCATCAAACTCCGTAATCACCCGCGCCAGGATTTCATCATTCGTTATCGCAGCACGGGTGGCTGGCCGATGAATGGTTCTGTTTGGGTACTTCACCAAATAGGCTGCATTTGCCTCAGAAACACATCTCCAGAGTCTTGAGAAGTGCGGTTGAACTAGGCTTAAAACTTCATCTTCCTCGATAGTCAAGAAAACTCCTTTCCGGCAAGGTTTTGATTGGAAGGAGTTTACGACCAGATTTAGCAAAACACAATGTTTTTTATGCGTTACTATTTGCGTTGTAGATTCATCGACTTACAGTGGGGTGGCTCTATTGTGGCCCGGTTTTGCACAAGGAAGCTGAATCAATTGGCTTTAACGGGGCGTCCCCCTTTATGTTCCTTTCTCATTGCGGCGATCTTCCGGAAATACTCGGAACCACGTTTTGCCGTAGTCTTACCGCCCTTTGCGCCGAGTGCAGCGGCAGGAGAGACCTCAAGAAGATCATCGGCCAGATGCAGCGCAGTGGTCAGTAGTTCGTATGCCCTTTCCGCTCTGCGCTCTGGCAGGTTAGTTGTGCGGAGAATGTCATGCGCTTCACTTATCATATTGCGAAGCGCATTCAGATCATTTCTGCGTCCCATGCCGAAACCGTAACACCAGGCCGATGCAATTGCAACCGCTTGCTGTTTGGCTCAACGCAGCTTTAGGACAAGACCAGCCTTTGCATGACAGTGTGAGCAATCGTCCAATCGTGGGCATCTTCCTTGCTGAGAACACTATTTGCGTCCATGAGTTTGTTGAACACGCCGACTTCGCCGAAAGCGCAGAATGGTTCGCAAGCGGGAAAATGTATTGGTTCTCGGCTAAACGTGGTGCCATCGAAAGCGTCCGCAGCGATGACCAATTTATTGTTCAGGAAACCGACCACGACAATCGTGCCGGTCTTGAGTTGGGCAGATGCCGAATAAACCGAGAGTGCGAGGAAGGCAAGCGAGAAGGTCTTCATCTTTCGCTCATGTCCAGGAATACTTCAATTTCAGGATTGGACCCAATCACTATCCTGTGGCGATTGCAGCGGGAAGGTTAGCAGCGAAGGGACACGCTTGTACGAGATTATTTCTGCGCCAGCGTTAAGACACTACCCACGGATGAGCAGGATTCACATCGAAGCGATGGATTATGTTCGGATTCCCGAAATGGGAAAATGTTGTCAATAGGCAGAATCTACACGAATGCAGCTATCCTCCTGCAGCCCTAGGAAATATATTTTCGGCGAACATGTCTCAGTTCCCTATTGTCGATAGATATAATTGAAGTATAGAGAATAACTGAAAGCGCGATCCCTCCGGGTCGCGCTTTTTCATTAGGAGGCTGAGCTGATGAGGGATTGTGGCGCGAATATCAAGAATCACAAACTGAGAGGCGAGTGGGCGGAACTTCGCTTCATGGCACGGGCGGCGGAGCAAGGGCTCGGGGTATCGAAGCCGTGGGGCGAATCGGCGCGCTACGATGTTGGCGTGGAGTACGAAGGACGTTTTCTGCGAGTCCAGGTCAAGTCGACGATTTATAAGGTGGGGAAATCGTACGTCTGCAATACTCGGCCCGATAACGATGATCAGCCTTACACGATGGGTCAAATCGATTTTATGGCGGCGTACGTCATTCCCGACGACGTTTGGTACATCCTGCCTGCGCGGGTAGCCACTGCGTTGGGGAACATCTGGTTATCGCCGCATCTCAAGGGACACAAGTATGAAGCTTACATGGAGGCGTGGGCACTGCTCAAACAGACGAAGCGTTGAGGGAGTAGATCCAGCGTCGAAACCCGCGCCCGTGTTATGTTTAATTCCTTCCCGTTGGAAGCATGGGTAAAGGGAAAATCTGAAAGATGATCCGTTCTTACAAAGGCATCACGCCGACCGTTCCCGCCTCGTGCTATGTGGACGATTCGGCGCAGTTGATCGGCGATGTGGTCCTTGGCGAGCACGCCAGCATCTGGATGAACGCGGTGCTGCGCGGCGATGTGCATTCCATCCGCGTGGGCGCGCACTCGAACGTGCAGGACTGCAGCGTGCTGCACGGCATGAAGGAGCAGTACGGAGTGTTCGTCGGCGAATACGTCACCGTGGGCCATTCGGTCACGCTGCACGGCTGCGTCATTGAAGATCGCTGTCTGATCGGGATGGGCATCGATCATTTTGAATGGCGCGCGCATCGGCGCAGGTTCGATCATCGCGGCGGGGACGCTGATTCCAGAGAAGACCATTGTCGAGCCGGGATCGTTGTGGATGGGCTCGCCGGGCAAATTTCGCCGCAAGCTGGAGCAAAAAGATCAGCAGACGATCCTGCGCTACGCCAATAATTATCTGGGATACAAAGAATCGTATTTGCGGGAGCGTTGACTAGCTTCGTGTCATCCTGAGCGTAGCGAAGGATCTCATGTACTCGCTGGTACAAACGAAATACATAGATCGTTCGCTACACTCAGGATGACAAAACGTTTTGCGCCAGAAGCCAGCAGCTAGTACGCTAGCAGCAGAGACTAATGATCAAAGCCGTACGAGGAACGCGCGACCTGCTTCCGCCGGAGACGGCGCTGTGGAACTTCGTCGAAGCCACGGTGCGCGATGTGTTTCGCGCCTACAACTTCCACGAGATACGCACGCCGATCTTCGAGGAGACGCAACTGTTCGCGCGCAGCGTGGGCGAAGAGACGGACATCGTCTCGAAAGAAATGTTCACGTGGGAAGATCGCGGCGCGCGCAGAGAGCGAGAAGGGCCAGTCGCTAACCCTGCGCCCCGAGAACACGGCCGGAGTCGTGCGCGCGTACATCGAGCACAAGCTCTGGGATCGCGGGCTCAACAAGCTGTACTACATCGGGCCGCAATTCCGCCGCGAGCGTCCGCAGAAGGGACGCTACCGCCAGTTCTATCAGATTGGCGCGGAGGTCATCGGTCCGGCCAGCGCGGGCAGCGAGTCGCCCGCGCGCGATGCCGAAATTCTCGAACTGCTGGCCACGCTGCTCGACCGCATTGGCATCGACAACTGGACGCTCGAATTGAACTCGGTCGGCTGCCCGAACGATCGCGCCGCCTATAACGAAGCCCTGCGCAAGGCGCTGGAGCCAGTCGTCGGGAAAATGTGCGCCGACTGCCAGCGCCGCGCCGTCACGAATCCGCTGCGCGTGTTCGACTGCAAAGTTCCCGCCGACCAGCCGATTATCGAAACGCTGCCGCGCATCAGCCAGTATCCTCGACGAGCCTTGCCGCCAGCATTTCGAGCAGGTGCAAGAAATCTTAAAGTCCGTGGGCGTCGAGTTTCATTGGAACGACCGCCTGGTGCGCGGCCTGGATTATTACACCCGCACGGCGTTTGAGTTTACGCACGGAGCTTTGGGTGCGCAGAATGCGATTCTTGGGGGCGGTCGCTACGATGGTCTTTCGGAATCGCTCGGCGGGCCGAGCGCTCCGGGGATCGGATTTGCCATTGGCGAAGATCGGCTGGTGCTGGCGCTGAAACAATCGGCGGAAGCGGTGCTGCGCAAGCCGGATGTTTACATCGCTCCGCTCGGCGCAGGGATGGATCGCGAGGCGGCCCGCCTGGCGCGCGAGTTGCGCCGTCACGATGTCGTCGTTGATCTGGGCGACGAGACTTTTCGTCTGAAGAAATCTTTTGAGACGGCGAGCCAAGTTGGGCGCGCGATTTATTCTGATCGTGGGGGAGAACGAAGTCAAAGCCGGAGCCTTCGCGCTGAAGAATCTGGAAAGCGGAGAGCAGGTTTCCGTCCCGCGCGCCGAGCTGGCGCAGAGGATTCAATCGGGCAATTAGCGAAATGCAATAACCACAAAGGACACGAAGGAACACAAAGGAAAACTACTCGAGAAACCTTTGTGTATCTTCGTGTTTTTTGTGGTTAATGGGTTCGATCGTGGTGTCCAAACGGGCAGAATCTGCGTGGCGCATTTATAATTTTAGATTCCCTATTTTCTCGGAAAGGCACAACTTGCTCGACTTTTTAGGCGACCTGCAACGCACTCACCGCTGTGGCGCTCTGCGCGCCTCCGACTCCGGCCAACGGGCGGTGCTCATGGGATGGGTGAACCGCCGGCGCGATCTGGGCAACCTGATCTTTGTGGACGTCCGCGACCGTACCGGAATGACGCAGGTGGTGTTCAACAAAGAGCGCGACCCGGCGGCGCACGAGAAGGCCAGCCAACTGCGCAGCGAATACGTGGTCGCGGTGATTGGCAAAGTTAAGCAGCGCACCGGTGATACTTTCAATAAAAGCATTCCCACCGGCGAAGTCGAATTGATCGCCGAGGAGTTGCGCATTCTCAACGAAGCCAAGCAGCCGCCATTTCTTCCCGGCGACACGGTTCTGCCCAACGAGGAAATGCGCCTGAAGTATCGCTATATAGACCTGCGCCGCGATGCCATGCAGCAAAATATCGAGCTGCGGCACAAGGTCGCGATCGCGATTCGCAGCTATCTTTCGGCGCAGGGATTCTTCGAAATCGAAACTCCGTTCATGACGCGGTCCACGCCCGAGGGCGCGCGCGATTATCTTGTTCCCAGCCGGGTGCAACCGGGTTCGTTCTACGCGTTGCCGCAGTCGCCGCAACTGTTCAAGCAGATTCTGATGATCTCGGGCTTCGACCGCTACTTCCAGATCGTGCGCTGTTTCCGCGATGAAGACCTGCGCGCCGACCGGCAACCGGAGTTCACCCAGATCGATCTGGAAATGTCCTATCCGCAGCCCGAGCGGGTGTGGGAAGTGGTCGAGGGATTTCTGACTGCGGCATTCAAGGCTGCGGGACACGAGATCAAGTCTCAGTTTCCGCGCATGAGCTATGACCAGGCGATTCGCCTTTACGGCAGCGACAAGCCCGACATGCGCCTGCCAGCGCTGACCGATGTGCGGGAGGCGTTCTCCGATGAAAACCTGGCGACTCTTGCGGTGAATCCGAGTCTGCCCGTGGTCGCGATTCGGATTCCGAAGGTCGGTGAGCTTTCCCGTAAGGAGCGCGACGAAATCAAACCGATGTTCAGCGCGCGGGGTGCAGCGAAATTGTTTGAGGACTTCAAGCGCTTGGAGAAAAACTTTCCCGAAGCCTCGGCAAAGATTCGCCAGCAAACCGCGGCAGAAGCCGACGACCTGATGGTGGTTGTGGCTGGCGACAGTAAACCGGCCGAGCACAAGTCCGAAGGCGGGGTGAAACCTGAGGTCAAGCAGCACGACCACGCGGTATACACTGCGGCGGGCCTGCTGCGTCTGGCGCTGGCGCAGAAATATACGGAGCGTCATGGCGCGTTCAAAAAGAGCGGCGATCCCGGCAAAGATTTTCGCTTTCTCTGGGTCACCGATTTTCCCATGTTCGAGTGGGACGAAGAGGGCAAGCGCTGGGCGGCAGCTCATCATCCCTTCACCTCGCCGCACGAGCATGATATGGACAAGCTGGAGTCGGATCCGGCATCGGTGCGGGCGCTGGCTTACGATGTGGTGCTCAACGGCACGGAGTTGGGATCGGGATCGATCCGTATTCATCGTCAGGACATTCAGAGCAAAATCTTTCGCGCTCTGGGCATGACGGAAGATGAAGCCCGGTCCCGCTTCGGATTCTTTTTGGAAGCGCTCGAATATGGGACGCCTCCGCATGGTGGCATTGCTTTGGGACTGGACCGCATTGTGATGATCCTTGCGGGGGCGGACAGCTTGCGCGAAGTCATCCCGTTCCCGAAGACGGCGCGGGCGGTGGACTTGATGGTGGATGCGCCGACTCCGGTAAGCGAATCGCAGCTGAAAGATTTGGGGATACAGGTTAAGAAGTAGCGCTGCGATTCAAGCTCCCAATGCGTTCGCTTCAGCCGCCGTGAGTGGATCAGATATCCAGGTTCTTCACGTCGAGCGCGTTGTCTTCGATGAACTTGCGGCGCGCTTCGACGTCTTCGCCCATGAGCGTGGTGAAGATGGTTTCGCACTCGGCGATGTCTTCGAGCTTCACGGACAAGCAGCGTGCGGCGCTCGGGATCCATGGTGGTTTCCCAGAGCTGCGGCGCGGTCATTTCGCCCAGGCCTTTGTAGCGCTGCACGGTGTAGTCCTTGCGGCCTTCGGCGAGAACGTAGTCGAACAGATCGCGCGGCGGTGGACTTTTCCACTAATCACCGGCTCGGCTTTTTCTTGACGACAGTTTTTGCGGGCGCTTCGGGCGCGGTTTTCTTCTGCGTTTTGTCGCCGTTCTCGGGCTCAGCGTCGCTCAGTTCTTCGGCATTGCGTTGGCGGCCGCACCTTTGGCGACGGTCTCGACCACGAAGGGCGGCTCCATGTATTGCTCGATCTGCTTGAACTTCGAGAGCAGCTGGCGGTACTCGGGGGTGGAAGCCAGTTCCCAGTTGATCAGGTGCTCGGCGCCCTGCGAGTTGACGAAGCGCACTTCCCAGAGGTTGTGCTCTTCGTCGAAGCGGCTCTCGACTTCCTTGAAGCTGCGTTCTTTCTGCAGCTTCTTCAGTTCTCTTTCCAGCTTCTCGATTTTCTTGGGCGCAGCTTTCTTGTCGCCTTCGAAATCGACGCGCTTGGAGAGATCGAGTTTGGGCAGCAGTTCGGTGACTTGCTCGTCGCGCAGGCGCTTGTCGACTTTGTCGAAGAAGCTCGAGATATTCGTTCGAGCACGTTCATGAAGCGCGACAGGTTCGCGCCTTCGAGCTTGGCCGCGCCCTCGCCGTAGCGCACGATCAGACCTTCGGACGCGCGCTTCACCATGACTTTCACGAACTCGCGATCGTCTTTGATGTACTGCTGCGACTTGCCCTTCTTGATCGAGTAGAGCGGCGGCTGCGCGATGTAGACGTTGCCGCGCTTGATCAGCTCCTGCATGTGGCGGAAGAAGAACGTCAGCAGCAGCGTGCGGATGTGGCTTCCGTCCACGTCGGCGTCGGTCATCAGGATGATTTTGCCGTAGCGCAGCTTGCTGGGATCGAAATCATCTTTGGAGATGCCGGTGCCGAGCGCGGTGATCATGGCGCGAATTTCTTCGTGCGCCAGCATCTTGTCGTAGCGCGCTTTTTCGACGTTGAGAATTTTGCCCTTCAGCGGCAGGATGGCCTGGAAGCGGCGGTCGCGTCCCTGCTTGGCGGTGCCGCCTGCGGACTCGCCCTCGACCAGGAACAGTTCGCAGCGCTCCGGCTGCGCTCGGAGCAGTCGGCCAGCTTGCCGGGCAGGCCTCCGCCATCGAGCGCGCCTTTGCGGCGCGTCAGGTCGCGAGCCTTGCGTGCGGCTTCGCGGGCGCGGGCGGCGTCGATCGCCTTGTTGATGATCTTGCGTCGCGACCGTCGGGTTCTGCTCGAAGAATGCGCCCAGGCGTTCGTTGACGAATGCCTGCACGATGCCGGCGATATCGGAATTCAGCTTGCCCTTGGTCTGCCCTTCAAACTGCGGCTGCGGCAGCTTCACGCTGATCACGGCGACCAGGCCTTCGCGGACGTCGTCGCCGGTCAGATTTTCTTTCACGTCTTTGAACAGACCCATCTGCTGGCCGGCGTAGTTGATGGTGCGGGTCAGCGAGGTGCGGAAGCCGGAGAGATGCGTGCCGCCGTCGACGGTGTTGATGTTGTTGGCGAAGCTGAAAACGGTTTCGGAGTAGGCGTCGTTGTATTGCAGCCCGATCTCCATGACCACGCCGTCGCGCTCGGCTTCCATGTAGATCGGCTTGTCGTGCAGCACCTGCTTGCCGCGATTCAGGTGCTTGATGAATTCCGCGATGCCGCCGTTGTACTTGAACTCCGCGGTCTTGGGCTCGCCGGTCTTCGCGTCGGTGGTGCGCTCGTCGGTGAGCGTGATCAGCAAGCCTTTGTTCAGGAAGGCGAGCTCGCGCAGGCGCTGCGCCAGCGTGTCGTAGTTGTATTCGGTGGCGGTGAAGATGCTCTTGTCGGGCAGGAAGTGAACCTTGGTTCCGCGCTTCTTGGTGGCGCCGGCTTTCTTCAGCTTGCTGGTGGGCTCGCCCTTCGAATACGTCTGCTCCCAGGTGAAGCCGTCGCGCCAGATTTCGAGATCGAGCTCTTCGCTCAGCGCGTTCACGCAGGAGACGCCGACGCCGTGCAATCCGCCGGAAACTTTGTAGGAGGAGGAATCGAACTTTCCGCCGGCGTGCAGCGTGGTCATCACGACCTGCGCGGCGGGAACTTTTTCGCCATCGATGTCCATCGTGTCGACGGGAATGCCGCGGCCGTTGTCGACGACGGTGATGGAGTTGTCGATGTGAATCGTGACTTCGATCTTGTCGGCGTAGCCGGCGAGCGCTTCGTCCACGGAGTTGTCGACGACTTCGTAGACCAGATGATGCAGTCCCATCTCGCCGGTCGAGCCGATGTACATGGCGGGACGTTTGCGGACGGCTTCCATGCCGCCCAGCACTTTGATGGAGTCGGCGGTGTAATCGCCGTTGCCGTTGACGGGGTTGGGCCCGCCAGTCTTCGATTCTTGGTGTCGACGATTGCTGCGCTATCGATTTCTTTTGTCGCCATTCAGCTCCGTGAAAAAGCCGGATTTGAGCTCTGGCCGGTGCGCATTTCCGGTGCCCTGAAATGAGGTCAAATTACTGAAATTATTAACACTTACGAGCAACAGATATTGATAACAAATTCTAGCACAGACAAGCCCGCTTTTTCGAGCCCGGAATCGGGTCGGTAAACCCTGCTTATTGTGTCGTTTAGGGAACGCTCCTCCAGAGCACAAACTAGGGGCGATTCAGACCATCATTGGCGCCGTTATTTGTGAGAGGTCGGCGCTGCTTCTGGCAAAGCTTAGACCTTCAACCAGGTCGTCCATCTCGTCTTCGCTTCCTCCAATGAACGTGAAGGAGATGACGTAGCCCTTTTTAAGCATGACCAGAGAGCTCTGGTGCATGGTCAGATTGCCGAGAGTGTTTGCTGAAATCGGCGCGCACCAGCTGCATGGTTCCCACGAGCGAACTGGTAAGGGCTCGTTGACAACGGTTGAAGCCCTTGGACTTAGTCAGGTCGGTGAGCGGACCGAAATAGTCGCTGCCGGCTTTTGCAGGCCGGGTACGAAGACGCGGGTTCTCGGCCGCGATCACGACGGCAGAATTCACGGTAGTCTCCGGTGGCCTCCGGAGGATGTTCGAAAACGGCGAGAAGCAGGATTGATTTCGAGACGGGCGAATCCGGGCTTGAATCTGCGGTCGAGTCCTGCTCATTTCGTTGGTGCGATCGACCCAGGCGAAGGGAATCTTGTAGGAGAACCCGAACGCGCGATTGCGGTAGACGCCATCGGCAGTAGCGCCTTGGTCGGACGTGGATATTGTTGCGGTTGCGCTGGTTTGTTGACCTGCTGAGCCTTCGAAGAGCAGTCGAGCAGGACGACTGCAAGAAATGCAAGCAGAGCGCGGGCACGCGGAAAATCATCCGTTCAATGTTACCCAGGGGGAAGTTTGGGCATTGCCAGCGGAAACATTGCCAGCAATGTTTCTACCGTCAGCTATGCGGCCGCTGCCGAAGGAACCGGTTGAGTGCAGTGGGCGCAGCGCCGGGCGTCGATGGGAATCTCGCTCAGGCACTCCGGGCACTTCTTGGTCGTGGGATCGGCAGGCGCGGGCGCCTTGCGCATGCGGGCCATCAGACGCATTGACCGGCGTCACCACGAAGAAATACACCGCCGCCGCGACCAGTAGGAACGAGACGAGCCGCATTGATGAAATCGCCGATGGGAAACATGCTGCCGTGGATGGTGAACTTGATGGCGGAGAAGTCCGGCTTGCCGACGATGGCGGCGATCAGCGGCGTGAGCAGGTCTTTGGTGAATGCCGTGACCACGGTGGCGAAGGCCGCACCGATGACCACGCCGACTGCCATGTCGACCACGTTGCCACGAAGGATGAATTGCTTGAATCCGCTAAGCATGGGAATAAACCTCCGCACGTGTGGCGGCCACTTTAAGCGGAGAAAGCGCTCTCGTCAAGCGCGGAGTAAGGGAAAACGGGCGTCCCCCGTTTGGCGAGGATGTTTCGAGAAACTAACAGTAGACCGAGAAGCAGACCAGACGGGCGAGGAGGTCCGTCTTCCACTGTCATTCCATCCTCAGATCCGCATGGGCATCACGATGTAGCGGTACTTGTAGTCGTCGCTCTCGGCGGGGCGTAGCTGGCCGGCGGACTGGGCGTCTTTGAGTTCCAGCTTCACGTCGCCGGTGCCCGCTGCCTTCAGGAAGTCCAGAAGATATTGCGCGTTGAAGCCGATGGTCGAGGGTCGCCGTTGTAGTCGATTTCGATCGAATCTTCCGATTCGCCGGTTTCGGTGGAGGATGCGGAAAGTTTCAACTCGCCTTTTTCCAGGCGCATGCGGACGGCGCGCGAGCGCTCGTCGGCGAACTGGGCGACGCGCGAGATGGCGGCGCTGAAATCGTCGCCGTGCAGCTGTAATGCTCTTGTTGTTGTCCTTGGGCAGCACGGCTTCGAAGTTGGGGAACTGGCCGGTGAGTTGGCGCGAGGTCAGCAGGCGCGGGCCGATGCGGAAGAAGAGCGTGGACTCGTCTTTGGCGAAGTCGATTGTCTCGGCATCGGTGGAATCGAGCAAAGACTTCAGTTCGTCCATGGCTTTTTTGGGAACGAGCGTCTTCATCTCGCCGGAAACGCCTTCGAACTTTTCTCCGCTGCGCTCGATGTGCGCCAGGCGATGGCCGTCGGTCGCGACCATGGTGATCGACTCAGGCTTCAGCACCATCAGCGCGCCGTTCAGCGTGTAGCGCGATTCTTCGTTGGCGATGGCGAAGCCGGTCTTGGCGATCATCGAGCGCAGAACCTGTGCCGGGATCTTCACCACGCCGGCGGTCGGGAAACGGGGCAGGCTGGGAAAGTTCGACCTCGCCATGCCAACCATCTTGGTGTTCGAGCGGCCGCAGCGGATGCTGACCCAATGGTTCTCCAGCAGCTTGATGGTGATATCGGCGTCGGGCAGCAGCTTTACGTAGTCGTACAGCTTGCGCGCGGGGATGGTGCAGGAGCCTTCTTTCTTCACCTTGGCGTCTGCAGGAAGTGCGCAGGCTCAAGATCCAGGTCGGTGGCGGTGAGCGACAGTTTGTCGCCGGCAGCTTCAAAGAGATAGTTGGAGAGAATGGGGATCGTGGTCTTGCGTTCGACCACGCCCTGGGTGGCCGTGAGTTCGCGCAAGAGTTCAAACTTGCTGACCGTGATCTCCATCGTGGTGGTTCCCGCGGCGGATGCCATCGCTTCTACCGGCATAACCGAAGTCCCCCGGCCAAGTGGCGCTACTTCTGAATACTTCCCTTATATCAAAATAAAAACCTATAAAACCAGCAGTAACAGCAGGAGCTATGGAAATCGGAATTCACCGCAACACCGTTCGTGTAAAATCGGTCCCGTGCGGCGGGCCGAACTCGACCTGATTTCCACTCCGCACAGCTTCCACACTGCTCCACAGGATCGAAGGAAGACTGTCTAGTGGAAAACAGCAAACCGCGTTATCCGCCTAACTGCTCGGTCAGTTTATTGCAGCCTGTTCAAATCCTTGTCGTCTTGCGGCCTCATCGATTTTCTCGACCGAGTGCAAGACGGTGGTGTGGTGCTTGCCGCCGAACTGCCGTCCGATCTCGGGCAGCGATGCTTCGGTCAGATGCTTGGCCAGGTACATGGCGATCTGCCGGGGATAGACGATGGCGCGCGAGTTGTTCTTGGCCTTGATCTCGACCAGGCGCAATCCGAACTGCTCGGCGACCGATTTCTGGATCGACTCGATGGTGACCTTGCGCGCCTGCGAGTCGATGAAATTCTTGAGCACCTGCTGGGTGTAAGGGAGCGTGATCTCGGCGCCGATCAGCGAAGAGTGCGCGACCAGCCGAATCAGCGCTCCTTCCAACTCGCGAACATTGGAGCGAATGTTGGAGGCGATGTATAGAGCCACGTCGGTGGGCAGCGTAACTTTTTCCTGCTCCGCCTTTTTCTGCAGAATGGCGACCTTGGTTTCCAGGTCGGGCGGCTGGATGTCGGCGATCAGGCCCCACTCAAAACGGCTGCGCAGCCGGTCTTCGATCTCGGCCAGTTCCTTGGGCGGACGGTCGCTGGCGATGACGATCTGTTTCATCGACTCGTGCAACGCGTTGAAGGTGTGGAAGAACTCTTCCTGGGTGCGCTCTTTCTGGGCCAGGAACTGGATGTCGTCCACCAGCAGCACGTCGACGTTGCGGAACTTGTCGCGGAAGCTGGTCATCTTGTCGTAGCGCAGCGAGTTGATCATCTCGTTGGTGAACTTCTCGCTGGAGACGTAGCAGATGGCCGCCTGCGGCTGCCGTTTGCTTGATCTCGTGGCCGATGGCCTGCATGAGATGGGTCTTGCCCATACCGACGCCGCCGTAGAGGAAGAGCGGGTTGTAGGCCTTCGAGGGACGCTCCGCGACCGCCTGGCAGGCGGCGTGGGCAAACTGATTGCCGCTGCCGATGACGAAGGCGTCGAAGGTGTAGCGTGGGTTCAGTTGTGCCGCGCCGTCCCAATCGAAACGCGCCTGCGAGGATTGAGTGACGGGAACCGCCGTGAGCACGAGAGGCCGCCGTCGTGGCGCACCGGGGTAGCTGCCGGGTCGTCGCTCGGGTGTCACGAACTTCACGTCCTCGTACTCGAGGCCGAGATTGTCGATGGCCTCCTGAATCAGGTCGGCGTACTTGTCGCCCACGTGGCGGAACTCTGCCGTGGGCACGCGCACGAAGAGCATGCCTCCGCTGGAGTGACTGTAGCGGGTGGGCTTCAGCCAGGTGTCGTAGGAGTGGCGGTTGATCTTTTTTTCCAGCGCGTCAAGGATGCGCAACCACGGATTAGGAGCAAGAGTTGGACTCGGAACGGACATAAGAAATTCTTAGATGGTGCTCCGCTAAAGCAAGCGGTCTGACATTTAACGATCGTAGCAAGAAAGCGCTCATTTTCCAGCGCAGCAAGCTCCGCAAGGCGGGGCACTTTCGCTGGAGCGAGAAAAATTTTCAATGAGCAGGAACGGTCCGCATACTAGCACAAAAAAATTGTCTTGGTGGAACTCTTCGACAAAGATTTTCTTTCAGTTCTACAATTCAAAACGCGAAAAAAAAAGTCTGTCAAGTAGCGACTTTGTAACTGCCGCGGGCATGGTGCAGCAATCGGCGAATTCGAATGGTTCGACAAGCGCTCGAAAATCAACTTCGACTGGCGAACGGGAGCGCTTCGGCGCGGGCTCGCGGTTTGCCCGTCTGCTCTGGGTCATTTATACTTCTCATTCGTCCTACAGCTATTATTGCACCGACTAACTGAATCAGGAGCAGCTAAGTTTCATGCCCAAGCGCACATTCCAACCTAACCGACGTCACCGCTCGAAGACGCACGGATTTCGTACCCGGATGAAAACCAAGAGCGGCCAAGCGGTGATCTCGCGCCGGCGCGCCAAGGGACGCAAGCGGGTGTCGGTGAAGCCCGGCTTCCGTGAGTAAATTTCCTTTTCCGGAATTGGCGGCAATTCCGCAAGCTGAGTCTGGATCGTGAATTGTGTGAGCGATCTCGCTCCGAACGGCGGTCTCAATCTGCCCAGCGCTGGCAAGCGGGCTAGATTTACCGGCAGCATGCGCCTGCTCCGGCACGCCGATTTTGAGCGGGTTTACAAGAAAGGTCGCCGCCACTTCGCCGCTCACCTGACTGTGTTTTATCTAGTGCGCGAGCAAGGCGAGGGGCTTCGCGTCGGATTCACGGTAGGGAAGGTGCTGGGCGGAGCGGTCGAACGCAATCGCATAAAACGTCGATTGCGAGAGTCGGTCCGCTTGCGGTGGCCGGGAGTTGGTCTTCCGGTCGATGTGGTCATCAATCCCAAGAAGTCGGTGATCAAACTTGAGTTCGCCGAATTGGGCAACGTGATTGACCGGGCTTTTGAAGTGATTCAAAGGTCGCTGAAGAAACGAGCCTAGGAATAGAGAGCCCTGGGCGAACCGGAGCGCTGAAGCTCGGCAGCATTCCTTCACTAGGTTGGCTGGCTAGAACTCAAATGAATCAGGTTCCCAAAACCGTCGTGCTGGTTCTGCTTCGAGGATATAAGTGGATGATTTCACCCATGCTTTCGCCTGCCTGCCGTTACGTGCCATCGTGCTCCGAGTACGCGATGGATGCGGTCGATCGCTATGGCGTCCTCCGCGGCGGTCGGATGGCGATCTGGCGAGTGTTGCGATGCCATCCCTTTTCAAAGGGCGGATTGGATCCCGTGGTCAGGACAAGAATCGCCCGCGAAAAGAATTGCAGTGCGCCGGAACAAGGCGAAACCCAGCTTTGCAGTCATTGAGAAAGTAAATTTGGCAGAATTTCAAAATCCCCAGCAGGAACCGGGCATGGAGCGCAGGCTGCTCCTTGTCTTCGCGCTGACCTTCGTGGTCATCGTGTTGTTTCAACCAATTCTGAAGAAGTATTTTCCGCAGGCCACAACTCCTGCGCCGCAAAACCAGAAGCAGGCTCAGGCAGTCCCGCAGGCTGCGCCGCTCAATGCCGCTGCGGTCCAAGCCAAGGCAGCCCAACCGGTAACCCCCGGGCTCAACCCAGGCGCCACCAAACAGGCGGCATCGGAATCAGAAACGGTAGTCGAGAACGATCTCTACCGCATCACATTCACCAACCGCGGAGCGCAGGTCAAGTCCTGGATCCTGAAGAAATTTACCGACGATAAAGAACAGCCGCTCGACCTGGTAAACAATCTCGCCGCGGAAAAATATGGCTATCCTCTCTCACTGTGGACGTACGATGAGACGCAACGGAACAAACTGAATTCCGCGCTTTACCTGGCCTCGAATACGGGAGTGGTGAGCCTCAGGCAACATTACGTTTGAATACGCCGACGGCGACATGGCTGTTCGCAAGAGCTTTCAGTTTCGATCACACCTATGTGGTACATGTCGAAACCTCAGTTGTTTCCAAGGGAAGTCAGGTCGCAGCTTACCCCGCGTGGCCTGCGGGTTTCGGGGACGAAACCACGGTCTCGTCGTACCACGCGAGTCAGATCGAGCATCAGTACAACGGCACTACCGAACGGCTCGCAATAAAGAAGGTCAGCGGCGGCAGCACGGTTCACATGCCCTTTAACTGGGCAGGAGTGACCGATCAGTATTTCGCTGCGGTTTTCCTGCCGGAGGATTCGCAGAACTCCGCTCTGGTCACGTTGCGCAATTCGCTCAACGTACCTAAGAATCCAAAAAATCCGAACCCGCAAGACACCACTGCCGTGGAAGTGCTGGGAGCGGCAGTGGGCAATCCGAGCGGCCCAACGGTTGCGCGGATGTACGTGGGACCTAAAGCGCTGGCGACGTTGGAATCGGTGCCCGTGCCGACAATCGTGGGCGCAGAGCCGGACCTGCGCACACTGATTAACTTTGGTTTTTGGGGCGTGATCGCCCGCCCGCTGTTCCTCTGGCTGCGCTGGACCTACGAATTCATTCACAACTGGGGTTGGGCAATTTGCATACAGACCTTGATCATCAATCTGGCGCTGATGCCGCTGCGTATCTCCAGCATGAAGTCGGCGTTGAAGATGCAGAAAATTCAGCCGCAGATGAACTCGATCAAGGAGAAGTACAAGAAGTACAGCATGCGCGATCCGCGGCGCCAGGAGATGAACACGGAAATCGGCGAACTGATGAAGAAGGAAGGCGTCAGCCCGATCGGCGGCTGCCTGCCGCTGGTCATCCAGATGCCGTTCCTGATCGCCTACTACAGCATGCTCGGCTCGGCCCTCGATCTGCGCCACGCATCCTGGCTGTGGATTCACGATCTGTCGTCGCCGGATCCGCTGCATATATTGCCGATCGGCATCTTTATTACCATGCTGTTCACGCAGCGCATGACGCCGCAGGCTGGCATGGATCCGTCCCAGCAGAAGATGATGAACCTCATGATGCCGGTGATGATGGGCGTCATCAGTTGGAACCTTGCGTCCGGCTTGTGTCTTTATTGGTCGGAGGGAAACTTGATCGCCATCGTGCAACAATCCATCATGAACCGCACCAGTCTGGGCCGCGAAATGCGCGAGATGATGGAGAAGCGAGCAAGAAAGAAAGACAAGTGAAGCGATCAGCTTTCGGCCCCGCGATAAGCTGAGCTGAGAGCTGAAAAGCTGAGAGCTGTTTTATGCCCATTCCTGACAAAATCGCAGCCGCCAAAAAAATCGATGCACTGTCTGCGTGGAGTTGTCACTCACGGCGGTCTTCATCTGAAATACCGGATCACCGTAGATCCGCCGCTTCCCGAGGAACGCGATTGGGAACGGCCGGAGATTCTGGTCGAACTTTCCGGGCCGGATTCTCCTCTAGTCCTGGAACGCGGAGGCGAACTGCTGCGCGCGATCGAACTGCTGGCGATCGAAATGCTTCGTCTGCCCGGAAACGAGCACGAGAAAATCTCGTTCGACTGCATGAATCAGCGCGCCATGCGCCTGGAAGAGCTTCGACTGGCGGCGGGCGTGGCAGCGGATAGAGTTCGCAAGACCAGCATGCCGTACGAATTCGCGCCCATGTCTTCGCGCGAGCGTCGCATTGTGCACCTGGCGTTGCGCGATCACGCCGATCTGCACACCGAGAGTCAGGGAGAAGGCGGCCGACGTTGCCTGGTTGTCTATCCCAAGGACTACAAGCCCGCCAGCAAGCCCGCCCCTCGAAGTCTTCCCTAAGGCGTGCTTTCGTCGATTACAGTTAGCCGGAATAGAACCGCTACAATCTTCCGATGAACCTTGACGACACCATCGTCGCCATCGCCACGCCACCGGGACGCGGCGGCATCGGAGTGGTCCGTCTGGCTGGCCCTGACGCTAAGGCAATTGCTCTACCAATGCTGCGTCTGAAACACGATCTCGATCCCGGACGCGCAGTTTTCGGGGAATTGATCGATCCCGATGAACACGTAAGGACATCCGGAGCCTGCCCTGAGCGAAGTCGAAGGGGCAGTCCGGCCGAGCAAAGTTCTGCACCTCGAATTGACGAAGTCGTCGTCACTTACTTCGCCAAGCCCCATTCCTACACCACCGACGACATCGTAGAAATCTCTGCCCACGGATCGCCCGTGGTGTTGCATCACATCGTCGAACTCGCCATGGCTCGCGGCGCGCGCCTCGCCGAGCCCGGCGAATTCACCATGCGCGCCTTCCTCAATGGACGAATCGATCTCACCCAGGCAGAAGCGGTCCGCGATCTCATCGACTCCCAAACGCTCTACCAGGCGAAGATCGCAGCCCAGCAACTCGATGGCGCGCTCTCGCGCCGCCTGCAGCCGATCAAACAAAAACTGGTTGAGCTGATCGCAACGCTCGAAGCTGGCATTGACTTCGCGGAAGATGACATCTCGGTTCTCCCCGCTAGTCAGATTCTTGAACGGATCGCCGTAGTTCGGGATCCGCTTGAAGAACTCGCCGCCTCGTTCGCTTACGGAAGGTTTGTTCACGAAGGCCTCACGCTGGCGATCGTGGGCCGGCCCAACGTCGGCAAATCGAGTTTGTTCAATCGCCTGGTCGAGCGCGAGCGGGCCATCGTGACCGCGACGCCCGGCACTACTCGCGACTTGGTCAGCGAAACGGTTGCCATTGGCGGCATTCCCGTCAAACTGGTCGACACCGCCGGCATTCGCCGCGCCCTCGATGAAGCGGAGAGCATCGGTATCCGAAAATCCATGGAAGCTCTCGCCGACGCGGATCTGGTTTTGGTCGTCTTCGATTCTTCTCAGCCACTCGCGAACGAAGACTATGAATTGTTAGACCAAGTGGCAGGACGACCAGCGATTGCCGTTGCCAATAAGGCTGACCTCGCTGGCAAGAACTTTTCCACGGCTGGGGATGAGTTGGTGACCGTGCGAACCTCCGCGATCACCCTGGAAGGAATTCCTGAATTGCGAAATGAAATTCTGCGCCACGTCGGAGGAGAAGCCGGAACCCAGGCCGAAAATGGATTCCTCACCAACCTTCGCCATCAGGAACGAGTGCGAGAATCACTTGCCGCGCTGGCAGCGGCCAGAACGGCGGTCGAGAATAAAGTTCCCCACGAAATGCTCCTTCTCGATCTCTACAACGCGCTGCGACCACTCGATGAGATCACTGGAGCCACCACCGCCGACGACATCCTGAATCTGATCTTCAGCAAGTTCTGCATCGGAAAATGAAACCTCCAATTCAACGGAACGCTAGTGGCCGCTCTCGGCCAACAATTCAGCCAAGTATTGTTTCCACACCGCCGGGAGACTATGAGTTCCGTGGCCACGCGTTTGCTCGGTGATGGGCAGCAGCACAAAGCGTCCCTTTTTCACCTTCTTGATTTGCTCTTCAGCAATCCCGAGTTCCGGCGGATTAATCAGATCGTCGGCAGAGTTGACGAACATCACGGGAATTTTGATCCGGTCCAGCCTGGACGATGGGTCGTAGTCCCGCGACGCGTCGAAGGCATACAGCGTGTCGTTGGCGTCCATCGTTGCCATGCGTGCCTTGAGAAATTGATCAACGTAAGCGTCCGCCTGATCGCGCGTGGGATAGTTTTTCTGCATCTGCAAGGGGCTGCTGGTTAAGATCAGGAAAATGTTAAGCGCCGAGCGCAAGCCGGCTGGTTGCTGTTTGTAGTCGCCGTCCATCCATTCGGGATCGGTGCGAATTGAATCCATAATCATTTTGCGCATCATGCGATTTCGTCCTGCGATCTGCACCGGCAGGCAGGCCAGCGGCATGGCGGCATCCGCGAAGTCGGGATAGGACTCGAGCCAGATCCAGGAATGCATGCAGCCCATCGAAGTGCCCATCAGCAGGCGCAGATGATTGACCTTCAATCCTTCCGTAAGCAGGCGGTGCTGCGCTTCGACCATGTCGTCGTAGTCAAAATGCGGAAACCGGGCGCGCAGACCGTCGCTCGGCTTTGTCGAATGTCCGCTTCCTATTGCGTCAGGAAGAATAATGAAGTAATGCTCGGCATCGAGAAGTTGGCCGGGCCCGAAAAGAACTCCGGCAAAGTTCGCGCTCGTGAATTGCTGGCCCGAACCGGTCGTTCCGTGCAGAACCAGGACCGCATTGTTCAGGTTGCCATTGGCGTCGGTAACCGGCTTGCCGTAGGTCGTGTAATGCAGATTCAGTTCAGGTAGCGTTTCTCCGGAACGGAAGCGAAAATCGTGGACCCGATAGTCGCCTTCGACCGGCTTCGGCAACTGTTGCGCCGAGAGAGACCAGCAGCAAGCGATTACAACCGTGACAATTTGGGCCGACAGTTTCTGTTTCATGGCCCTCGATCTTACTGAACGAAAAGTTGTCGGGCAAGCAGCAACGGTGGACGGAGCGCCGCCCGAGGTCCGGCTAGCGCGTCGCGTCCCGACAATCGATCGTCAGTTGGACAACGTTTTTTCGATGGCGGCACGCAGAGCATCGTATTCCATCAGGCCAGGATGGTATAAGGCCACGCGGCCTTTGCGGTCGACCAACACCAGCGTGGGCGTCGTGCTGGCGCCATAGTTGGTGAAGTTGGTTTTGCTGATGGGCACCGGAACGCTTTGCAGTCCGGGATAGTAGTGCGTCCAGACCTGCCCGATGTAGGCGATCTCATCTTTGGGCTTCGCATCCTCTCCTCGGGCCGCGTATCCGTAGAGTTGGGTCGGAGCGAGAACGGTCAGTCCCTTGGGACCGAACTCAGAACTGAGACGAGTGATGATGGGCCCTTCGTATTTGCAATCTCCACACCAATGCGCCCAGAAGAATAAAAGTACCGGCGAACCTTTGAGTTGGCTCAGCGGAGTGGGGCGTGAACCGAGATACTCCGAGGTACTGAGCGGCGGGGCGGGCTGCGCGGTGAGGCCGAGCAAATTCAGGTTCTTGTGCAGGCGCGGGCCGATCGAAGTACTTCCATACGCGACCAAAGCATGCCGGAGCAATGCGGCAGCTTGGGCGTTTTGGCCGTGGGCGGCCAGCACTTGAGCTTCAACTTCAAAAGCAGCGCCTAGAGCGATGGGCAGGTGGGGCTCAGCATCGAGTGCTCGCTTGCGGAGCAGTTCGCGGGCAAGTGTCTCGGTCTGCTTGGCTGCATTGTCAGCCTGCTGAAGTTGATTGGCGGCCAGTGCTTCGCGCGCGGTCCAGGAGAGAGCTTCGAGGTATGCCGGATCGACGCCGTGATGGGCGCGGTAAGCCTGCAGTTCGGAATCCGCTGCGGTGAAATTCCGCTGGGTCAGCGCAGTGCGAACGTCCTCGACGATGTCGGCGAAGGCGAAGGATGAGAGCAAAAGCAAAATCGCAAGACGACGGAGATGCATGTCTCCATGATGCAGCGAAGTAAGGGAAAGTTCCAGCGACCCTGGGACTCCCGTTAGCACGTCAGCGGCAAGTCGCTGATAAATAGCTATTTACGACAAAGGCCGCGAAATAACTTGGCAATTCTCGAAACATCTGAGGTACAATCCTGCTGCGTTTGATCTTTGCAAGTTTTCAGCAACTCCCGCGACATCAGCGTGACCTGCCTGAAGAATCTCTGCCATTGACACAGCGCATATCTAACAAAAAGGAATCGAGCAACACCATGGAAACAGGAACAGTAAAGTGGTTTAACGATGCCAAGGGCTACGGTTTTATCAGCCGTCAGAGTGGCGAGGACGTGTTCGTACACTTCTCCGCGATTCAGGCGGGCGGATTCCGCAGCCTCCAAGAAGGTCAGCAAGTACAGTTTGACGTGGTCAAGGGCCCCAAGGGGTGGCAAGCCGAGAATGTAAAGCCGGCATAAACCACTTATAAATCTTCGCACCCGGGGGCGGCCATCCCTAGCCGCCCCTTGTTTTTTCAGGACTTTCTTCTCCCGCAAATAGCACCATTGACAGGGCTCACGGTCTGTAATACGTTCTGGAAGTGGCACCTGTTTAGTTTGACTTGTATCGCATAATCCTCCCCTTTTAACTATTAAACGATATTCCTTTTTCGTTTTGCCTGTAGCTGAAGGCAATTGCCTGCCCCGTCGGGTGTGAGCCTTTGTCGGACCAAACGCTGGCAGAACGTTTGTGTCGGCCTGGAAGCCGAGCATCAAGAAAGTAAGCCAGTGAGGAGAAAATGAGAAGCTTGCTAAAACCGTCGTGGGTACTTTCTCTGGTCGGCGTCTTTGTGTTGTGCTGCGGAAACGCCCTCGCTCAACAGTATATTTTCACCAACAACAACGTCGCCAACTCCGGTAACAGCACAACCGCGCTGACCGTGAGCGCGAAGGGTGTGGTGAAAGTGCTCAAGACGTACGCGACGGGCGGGAAGAGCGCGGGCAATGGTTACTTCGCGCTCTCGCCGGTGACGTCGGGGAAAACCCGGCTGGGAGACTGTCTTTTTGTTTCCAATGGCGGAGACAGCACTATCGCCTCGTTTCAGATGAATTTGTTCAATGGAACTTTGACTGCCGTTCAGGGTTCTCCTTTTTCAGACGGATTCACGGGTGCGCAGAGCTTTGGCGTGGGGCTCGCGGCGAGCAGCCATTATCTTTTCGCTGGCAACACCGACAACAACAGCATTTCGGTGTTGCGAATCAATTCCAACTGCTCGCTCAAATTTCTAAAGATGTTCACCGTCCCCGGTTCTCCGGCCGGTATGAGAGTCACGCCCAATGGAGAGTTTCTGGTGACCGCCTACATTGGTAAGGTCGATTCTTTCAAGGTTGATTCCAGCACCGGGGATCTTACCGAGTTAGGTCCTTTCACGCCGCGGGGGGCTGCCGCGGGCGTCGATATCAGTTGTGATGGCACAACTGCATATTTTGGTGATGCAGCGACCAACACCCAGGTGGAATCGTTCAGCATCAGCTCGAGCGGAGAACTGAAAGAGTTGCACAACTTCACCAACAGCAATGGCCAAAGTTCCAACAATGTGATGCTCAGCGCTGACGGGAAACATTTGTACGTAAGCAACACCATGTCAAACCAGATCACCACCCTTTCCGTGGGCTCCACTGGGACTCTGACCTACGACAGCACGGTCAAACTGAATAAGCCCGGGGTGTTCGCATTGGGGCTGGCAACCGGCACAAGTGGTGGTGACATTTTCGTATCGGAGGAAAATAACCCGGAAGCGATTGGCGTTCTGGCAGCAAGCGGCGGCACCCTAAAGGAAGTTATTGGCTCCCCGTTCCAGGTGATATCAAACGGTTCTGCTCCCTCTGGGTTGACGGCAGTGCCAAAGGCTTGCGACTAGAAAAGAAATGGCTCCTGGTTGGTTAAGGTTCGCTGACCTGCAACGGTCGAGCAACTCGATGTGCCGTTCTGTCTTCATTGATTTTTCAGCCACTTAGCGGAAACCGCATAGCACGAAAGTAATTCTCTTTAGGTACGCAACTCCGCCTCCGTTCCCATGTTCTAATATTTAAGGAGAGCGTGCGCCATGCGTCGAAAACTAGAGTATGATTTCTTCGTGCAACGGCTGTATCGAGCTACCGTAGCGGGTTTTGCCTTGGCATTGCTCGCGCTTGGCTTTTTGGGATTGTTGCCGATTACCAGAGCAGCCGCCCAAATTAACGGCATGCCTGCCTCCGTTACCTCGCCTGGATTCGGCGGTCGCCAGGTCAACGGAGTCGCGCCGAGCGTCACTTCTCTAGGACCACGCGGTTATACTCCGGGCTCTCGCACCTGCTGCTTCCGCAGCGGATTCCCCGCGAACCCGAATACCGCGCCGAACTTTTACCACCATCATCACAACGGAACCCTCCCGTGGGGCGGCGTTTACGCAGCCCCATATTATGGATATTACGATTCCGGCGACGACCCTTCTGCTGATCCCGCCGGCGAACAATACAACGGCGGACCTACAATTTTTGACCGCCGCGGATCAGGCACGACTCCTCCTTCAGCGCCGCACCGCAGTCGGGCGCGCAACGATAACCCGCAGCCCGAAGCGTCGGATGAGGTCGAGCAATCAGAAGCGGCAACACCGGATCAGCCTCAAACAGTGCTTGTATTTAAAGACGGCCATCAACTCGAAGTTGCAAACTACGCCATCGTGGGCAGCACGCTCTACGACCTGACCGGCGGACGCCGCCAGAAAATTGCTCTCGCCGATCTCGACTTGACTGCCACCTCCAGGCAGAATGACGACCGCGGCGTCGACTTCCAGGTCCCCGGCACTCCTGAAGCAAACTAGCCCATGCCCAGGCCGCTGATCGTCGCGCTGATCTCCGCAGTGCTCGGAACTGCGACCATCGCGCCGGTTGCGAACGCACAAATGCGTGGCGCTTCCCACTCTGGCTTCGGGCGCGGTGTCAGCGCCTCTTTTAGCGGACGACCTCATTGGCATTCATTCGGCCCCGGCGCAATTTTCCTCGGCGACCCGTTTTACGCGGACTATCCAGTTGCACCCGTAACCATCCCTCCGCAGTACGTTGCAACTCAGCCGATGCCCATCGTGGACGCGCCGCCCGAAGCAAAACCCGAACCCTTAATGATCGAGTTGCAAGGCAACCGTTACGTTCGCTTCGGAGGAAGACAATCGGAGCAACGTGGAACGAATGCCGTGCCTGACTACGCCGAAGCCCAGGAGAACAACTCGCCGCGAATCGCTCAAAGTCCCCCTCGGCCCGAACTCCCGCCAGCAGTGCTCATCTTCAAGGACGGCCATCGCGAACAGGTGTCCGATTACGCGATTGTCGGCAGCACTCTTTACGCGAACGGAAATTACTGGCAGAACGGCCAGTGGACAAACAACATTCAAGTTTCCGCTCTCAATGTTCCCGCAACTGTGAGCGCGAATCGCGACAACGGTGTCAACTTCATTCTGCCATCAGCTCCCAACGAAGTCGTCACCAGGCCCTAGCTCGTGCTTCAGCGAGAGAATTTCCCTGACCTGCTTTTGATCCTTTTCCGCCCCAACCACTCGCAAAGTTCGCATAGCAGTCTTGTGCAGGAAGAGTTATGATCGGTGGGCGCGGTGGTGGAATGAAAAACCACATTCTATTCGGCTCCGTTGTTTTTGTTCTGGTCGGCTGGTTCACGCAGTTGGGTATCTGCCAGAACCAGAGTGCAGTTCCTGGCGTGACTTTGCCGGATTGCACGCGCACGCACGAAACAGCCGGGAAGCCAGCTAACCTGAGGGTGGAGCAAATCGTCGTTGCTTCAGGTTCGGAAAAAACGACGAATATCGGCATCGCTTCAGATGAACTGAGATTGGAAAAAATCGTTTTCAGCGGCCGAACATCGATGTCTCTTGCCCGTGACGGAGGCTGCATTCTGCGCGAAGATTGGGAAAACATCCAGGCGTCGGTCGATGACGAAAAATGACGCTCACTTTTGCTGCAGCTTGTCCGACACCTGGCATTGGTTTCGCATAGACTTTGTTTTGATCGCCTAAACAGCTCTAGGCAGCGGAATAGAGGCTTTCAACAGAGTACCGGTGGAATCGGACTCGATTTCGAGTCCGCCTCCCAACTCCTTCAGCCTTTCGCGCATACCCGCGATCCCGACTCCGACATCCGATCCACTGCCATTCATTTTCGCCAGCCGCTCGGCTGATATTCCCTCGCCATAGTCCCTGACTGAAAGGGATATTACGTCTTGATCGAGTTGCAGAAGCACATCGACCGTCGCAGATCCCGCATGTTTGGTGATGTTCGTCAGACTCTCCTGCAAGACCCTGAATAAAACAATTTCAACCGAACCGGGAAGCCGAACACCCTCCGGCAGTTGGAGCCTTACCTGAATAGGACTGCGCTTGTTGAATCCGTCGACGTACCAGGAAGCGGCGGCAGGCAAAGCCCGCCTCGTCAAGGAGCGGAGGATGCAGAAGATAAGATGTGGTCCGGATTTCCCGAAGGGCTTGATCGGCGAGCCCATTTAGTTCGGTAAAAAAGTCGGCTGTTTGAGGGTATCGCGCCACCGCATTTTCCAGCGTACTCAGGGTGATTTTTAACGCCGTCAGCGTTTGGCCGACGGTATCGTGCAAGTCCCGCGCCACCCGACGTCGTTCATCGTCCTGAATGTGAAGTACGCTCAAGGAAAGCTTTCGTAATTTTTCCTCTGTCTTCTGGTGAACGCCGACTTCTTCTCGAAAAGCGGACAAGGTATTTTCCAGTTCGCTCGTGCGATCCTGGACCTGGCGCTCCAGCTCGCCGTGAGCCTTGCGCAGTGCCTCCTCCGCGCGCTCCAGTCGAACATTTCTTTGCACAGCCTCCCTCTGCGCATTGATCAGCTCATTGTTCACCCGGGACAGTTCGGTATACAGATGATCGTCGCTGTCCACGTCACCCAAAGAATTTGCGTTCATAACATCCATTCCGAGCCCTTACGATCAGGCTCCAGCTTAATCGATCCATCGTCTTTTTAAGCCACTATCCTACTGGGACCTAGCCACCTGACGGTCGAGCCCGCCTATCAGAGATACTGCTTCGGAGGCATTCCTGGCCCAATAATCGGCTCCAACATCGCGCCAGAGATTGGGCGCGATTTTAAATGCGTAACCGCCGACCAGAATTCTCGTCTCCGGTCTTGCCAAACGCACCGCCGCAATTACCTCCCGCACCGCAGGGATGTGGAAAGTCATGGACGCAGAGACGGCGAGAATATTCGAATGATTGTCACGAAGCACATCGACAATGCCGGCTGTCGGCACATTCGCACCCAGGTAGATTGTGTTCCAGCCTTCCATCTCAAGCAGGTCGCAAAGCATGCGGGCTCCAATTTCATGCAACTCCCCACTCACGCAGGCAGCCACAATCGTGCCTCTGCATGTTCGATCTGAACGAAAAATGTACGGATAGAGCTGCGACATAATGAACTGCGTCGAAGCCGTGCAATAGTGCTCCTGAGCAATGCTGACCACGTTCGATTGCCAAAGGCGGCCAATCTCGTACTGGCAAGGCTCAAAAACGTGGCAATAGATTTCCCTGATGCTAACTTTGTTTTTCACGGCTGCCAAAATGAGAGCCGCCGCCGAGTGTCGGTCGTAGCCAAGAAGCGCGCTTAGGTATCGGTTCGCAAGTTCGGCCAGCGGTTGTCCAGGGTCGAGAAATGATGCGTTATCACTTGCGAGCGTCAGACTCCTAATGGCGGATTTCACATAATCCACCGCGGGCATTTGCATCGATGCAGGAAGTTCTTTGCCCAAGACATCCAACATTACCTCGAGATTCGCCACCAAATCCTCAACCGGGATATTGCGCGCTAGAAGCATGGTTTTGGCCCACATGGCGTAGTGGACGAACAGAGCCGGCTCTCGCGCCCCTACGGCTTCGGAGAGATATCGGAGGTGGTAACGGGCATCTTCCAAACACCTCGCCCTCCCTTGTTTTCCGTACAATTGTTCCAGAGCGGGCCTGAGTCTCCAGTGGCGCTCAACAATTTCGCGAGCGAGATCCTCTTGCCGTTCAATAATGAAATCGCACGTAGGTTGAAGTAGGTCTGACATCGATTCCATGACCCCATAGTGTTGACTGCATAGACTGGCGGCCAGCCCATATCGCCGTGTCGTTAGACTGCGCCTGGTTCGGTGAATTGAAGACTGAATCGCTCAGATAAACCGACCGGGACACGACGCACCAACAACTCTTACGCCCGTGCCCCCGTCTTTCGGACATCATTTGCCTCAGGAGGCAATGAGATTGAATATACGCAAGGCAGCGCTGCCCGGCACCAGCTTCAACCCCTTCGGTATTCCCGCATGCGATTCATGATAAGCGTGGCTTTTATGCCATGTCCGATAGCTCGCAATATCGGCCCAATATGTCATCAGCCAGATTTCATTCGGCATGTCCTCTGGACTGAGGACATCCATGCGGACAAATCCTGCGGCGCCGTCGACAAGGTGGGGACGAAGAATGAAAGCTCGCTTGACCTCGGCATCCATCTCATTGGCCACGACAAATCTGCTCAGGACGCCAACCGCTTGCTTTTCCAATGGAGCAACTCTTCCCGAAAGACACTTCTTGTCTGAGTATACGCCTCCTCTACCTTGTCGCCGGGGACTCATATTATTCAATTCTCAATAGTTGAATCGCCTGCTCTCCCCTTGCGATCATAGCTGTCATGAAATCGCCCTGCGACGAAGCCGCGATCCGCTCCATGCCCGCGATCGCTCCATGCCAGCCGAAGAGTGGGGCATGGATTCTCGCAGCCGCAATTCTCGGGTCTAGCCTGGCGTTCATCGACAGCACAGTTGTCAATGTGGCGCTGCCCGCTCTCCAATCCAGCTTGAATGCCACCGTGACTGACGCGCAGTGGGTGGTTGAGTCTTATGGCCTGCTCCTGGGAGCGCTCATCCTGGCCGGCGGCTCGGTTGGGGATTTGCTGGGACGCCGTCGAGTCTTTGTGGCAGGCGTCACCGTGTTTGCCATTGCGTCGGCATGGTGCGGATTGGCCCCAAACATTGATCAACTCGTGATCGCCCGTGCCGTCCAGGGATTGGGAGCGGCGTTCCTGGTGCCCGGAAGTCTCGCCATTATCAGCGCGTCATTTGACGAGGCGGAACGCGGTCGAGCCATCGGCACATGGTCCGGTGCTACCGCCATGACTACGGCCTTCGGTCCGGTTCTCGGCGGTTGGCTGATCCAGCACGCTTCCTGGCGATGGGCATTTTTCATCAACCTTCCACTCGCCGCCGCCGTCATCGCGATTTCGCTACGCCATGTTCCCGAAAGCCGAAGCACCACTGCGAAACGCGTGGACTGGCTTGGAGCCGTTATCGTCACCATCGGCTTAGGGGGCTTGGTCTTCGCTCTTGTCGAATCGGCTCCCCTCGGTTGGAGTAACCCGCTGGTATTCGGACCCATGATCATCGGCGCGACATGTTTGCTGGTTTTTTCTTTGGTCGAGGCCAGGGTCGCCACACCCATGGTTCCGCTGGAACTGTTTCAGTCGCGATCGTTCACCGGCGCGAATCTTTTGACCTTATTCCTTTATGCCGCCATCGGAATCTTTTTCTTTCTCTTTCCCTTGAACCTCATTCAGGTGCAAGGCTATTCCCCAACCGCCACCGGCGCCGCTGCTCTTCCTTCCATCCTGCTGCTGTTTTTTCTGTCCCGCTGGTCGGGAGGCCTGGTAGCGCGTTACGGACCCAAACTGCCCTTGATCATCGGCCCGCTCATCACGACGACTGGCTTCATTCTGTTCGCGCTTCCCGCCGTCGGTGGCAACTACTGGCGCACATTCTTCCCCGCGTTCGTCGTGCTCGGATTGGGGATGGCCATAAGTGTTGCTCCACTCACTACTGTAGTCATGGGATCCGTGGACCAAGACCGCGCCGGCACTGCGTCAGGGATCAACAATGCCGTCGCCCGCGTCGCCGGCTTACTTGCCATCGCAGTTCTGGGAAGTGTAATGGTTCGCTCCTTCAGCACTCACCTCGATCGCGGCCTCGCGAATCTTCCGATGTCTCCTGAGGTTATGAAAGATCTCGAAGCCAATTACATCAAACTTGGAGCAATCGAAATACCTGCGAGCGTGGGGCGCGATGTATCCGATCAAATCAAAGCCGCAGTTGACCACGCCTTCGTTCACGGCTTCCGCTTGGTAATGTTGATCTGCGCCGGACTCGCCGTCGCCAGCGCAATTCAGGCCTGGTTGCTGATCGAAGGCAAAAGTCTGTCCGCAAAAGTCCGGACCGATTGACGCATAAGGCTTGACATCACCAATCAAGTCGGGGACCTGAAATAGCAACCGCAACCGCCCCGAAAACACTTGCGGCATGATATAATTCAAGGTATCCGAATAATCACTAAGCTCCTGTGAATGCAACAGTTTACCGAATGGCGGGTGAGCTGATAACCGAGAGCTGAAAGCTGACATCTTCTCTATGCCTGACGATCAAAATCCAGAACTTCCTTTGACTCCGCCCCCTCCGGGCGAAGGCGGCAATCCCGGCGCGCTCAATATTCAACCAGTCAACATCGAGGAAGAAATGCGCAGGTCGTATCTCGACTACTCGATGTCCGTCATCATTGGGCGGGCGCTGCCTGATGTGCGCGACGGGTTGAAGCCGGTGCATCGCCGCATTCTGTACACCATGCAGCAGATGGGTCTGCAGCCTAATCGCTCGACCCGCAAATGCGCGCGTATCGTCGGCGAAGTCATGGGCAAGTACCATCCGCACGGCAACCTTGCGGTTTACGATGCATTAGTACGATCTGGCGCAGCCGTTTGCGATGCGTTATCCGCTAGTGGACGGCCAGGGCAACTTCGGTTCCGTGGACGGAGATCCGCCCGCCGCCGACCGGTACACGGAAGCACGCCTGACGCGAGTAGCCTCCGCCCTGCTTGAAGATCTGGATAAAGAGACCGTCGACTTCCGCCCGAATTACGACGGCAATGAAATCGAACCCGATGTTCTTCCCACCCGTATCCCGAATTTGTTGGTCAACGGCTCCGACGGAATCGCCGTCGGCATGGCCACGAAAATTCCCCCGCACAACCTGACCGAAATCGTCGATGCCACGATTACGCTGGTGAACAACCCCGCCGCGCAATTAGCCGAGATTCTGCAAATCGTAAAAGGCCCGGACTTCCCCACCGCCGGAATTATTCACGGCAAGAGTGGAATTCTCGATGCCTACAAACACGGCCGTGGCCGTTTCATGATGCGCGCCAAAGCCGCCATCGAAACCTTCAACAAAGATCGCCAGGCCATCGTCGTCACCGAAATCCCCTACCAGGTAAACAAAGCCCGCCTGATCGAAAGAATGGCCCAGTTAGTCAACGACAAGATCATCGACGGCATAAGCGATATCCGCGATGAGAGCGATCGCGACGGGATGCGCATCGTGGTCGAACTCAAGCGCGGCGGCGAACCGCAAATCGTGCTCAATCAGCTGTTCAAGCACACCTCGATGCAGGAAGGTTTTTCCATGATTTTCCTGGCCGTCGTAAACGGCCAGCCCAAGGAACTTGGCTTAATTCAAGCCATCCAGCTTTTTATCGACCATCGCGTGGATGTGGTTCGGCGGCGCACTGCTTATCTTTTGCGGAAAGCGAAAGACCGCGAGCACATCCTCGAAGGCTATCTCACCGCACTCGATCACCTCGACAACGTGATCACCATCATTCGGGCCAGCGCCAACCGTGCCGACGCGCGGGAAAACCTGATCGCCTATTTCGGCGGCAAGAAGATCGACATCAACACCACCGGCCGCGCGCCCAAACTCGATCCTGAAAAGCCATTTACCGGCATTCAAGCCGACGCCATTCTCGAACTGCAATTGCATCGTTTGACCCGGCTCTCGATCGACGAAATCAATAAAGAGCTGAAGTCGACCCGCGACAACATTGCCGACTTCGAATCGATCTTAGGTTCAGAAAAGAAACTGCGCGGCGTGATCATCAAAGAGCTCGAAGAAGTCAAAAAACTCTACGGCGACGAGCGCCGCACCGTCATTGAAGACGAAGCCGCCGAGATTCATCTCGAAGACCTGATCGCCGACGAGCAGATGGCGGTGACCGTCAGCCATTCCGGCTACATGAAGCGCACCGCGATCTCCACCTACCGCAATCAGCGCCGCGGAGGTCACGGGCCGCATGGGCATGAAGACGCGCGACGAGGATTTCGTCGAACATCTCTTCATCGCCTCCACCCACGCCTATATTCTGATCTTCACCAATACCGGACGCGTCTACTGGCTGAAGGTCTACGAAATCCCCGACGTGGGCGCCGCCGGCAAGGGCAAGCATGTCGGCAGCCTGCTCGCGCTGCAACCCGGCGAAACGGTTCGCACGATTCTCGCTGTCCGCAATCTCGAAGAAGAAGGCAAGTACGTTTTCTTCGCCACCCGCAACGGCACAGTCAAGAAGACCGAGCTTGAAAGATTTCTCCCATGTCCGCGCGGGAGGCATCATCGCCATCAACATCGAAAAGGGCGACGAACTGGTAGCCGCCCGCCTGACCGACGGCGTGCAGATCGTCTTCCTTGCCTCGCACGACGGCCAAGCCATCCGCTTCGAAGAGACCGACGTCCGCTCCATGGGCCGCAACGCCACCGGAGTGCGCGGCATGAACCTCGGGGAAAAAGACTACATCGTCGGCATGGCCACCACGGTAAAACCAGGCACGGAAGCCGAAACCAAACCCAGTGCGGTAGCGGCCGACGCGACCACGCCGTCGACCGACGTAGTCGAAGACGTCGGCAAGAAAGGTTCGCTGATTCTCTCCGTCACCGAAAACGGATACGGCAAGCGCACCGCCGCCGACGAATACCGCCTCACCAACCGCGGCGGCAAAGGCGTAATCAACGTGAAGACGACCGAGCGCAACGGCAAAGTCGTAGGCATCGCCCAGGTGACGGAAAACGCCGAGGTCATGCTGATCAGCCAGTACGGCAAAATCATCCGCATCGAATCCAAATTCATCCGCGAGTCAGGACGGTCAGCGCAAGGCGTCCGCCTGCTGAACATCGAAGCAGGAGATCGGGTAGCGGCGGCGGTGGTGATCCCGCCAGAAGAAGAGCCGACCAATGGGGGGACGCTGATTCAGTAGTCGCCAGGCGTCGAGGGACATTGCTTGCGGTGATTCAAGGCCGTTTTCGTTTATGTGGCCTTGTACGGTACTTTGCTTCCTGCTCAAGGCGGAGCAAAAACCACAGGTTGCTGCTTTTCACGTTTTCCGTTTTTGGGGTCTCGGTTAGTTGATCAAGCAGCTTCATGGTAGCGGCTCCGCCGAGCATCCCGAGAACCTGGGGAGTTTGAAGCATACCGGTTGCTCCTAGGGCGACGATCCCCATTGTCAGGGCAGCCGTCGCCATTGATTTTCGAGCCCATCTCTTGTATTCGCCTCTCGAAACTGCTCCGGAACCGACTCACCAGTGGGCCGGCTCAACGGAACCGGAAGGTATACATGGTCCGCGTATGTGGCTGCGTACCGAGCAAGCACCCCGAGTTTCAGCGCGCGACACTCCGGTTGAGAGCATCCCGCATCACCGCGAATCGAAGCGCTGGCAAGCGAGTTGAATGGCGTAACCGATTCCGCAGCTTCACTTTGCCAGTTGGAACGTTGCTGCTGCAGGAAATCGTAGAGATCGCCCGCAATGTCCTCTATTTTCGGCATCGGGCAAGCGGTGTACAGGGAAGCGTGGGATTTGCTGAGATGAGACTGAGCGGGCTGTGTGGCGGCGGCGCTGGGCTCGCACATCGCAGACTTCGCCGGACAAGGAGTGTCCGACCTGTGCACTTCAAGGTCGGCGGACAAGAGTTTCCGCCCCACACGTGGATTGCTCGGCCCAGCCGTCACGAATGCCGCTGCATTTCTAACCCGGAATCAAAAGCGCCTACAAAAGCATCCAAACAGGCTCACGACTCCACTCCGAGGTGACTGCATGCGCTTCAAGCCTTTCCTGCTGGACGCCTGGCTCGATCAGTACGAACATGACATCGAGTTCAATCTCGGCGCGAGTACTGGGCCTAGCTGGACGGTGAATGACATTCTGGCTTTGGGCGACGACGAAGTGCGGCATCGTTTTCTAAATCACAGGCTTGTATACGGCCGGCCCGCGGGGGCGGACAGCTTGCGCGAAGCCATTGGCGAGATGCAAGGCGTCCCCATGGAGTCTGTTCAAGTCGTGACTGGCGCGTCTGAGGCGCTGGTCGCCCTGATGTGGCTGGCCGCCGAAGCGGGCGCCAACGTCATTCTGCCGCTGCCCGGTTTCACGACCTTCTCCGCGCTGCCTGAATCTCTCGGTCTCGAAACCCGTTTCTACCGGGTGAACCGGGAAAACGGTTTCCGCATCGACGTGGACGAGATCAAGCAACTGGCGGACGCGAAGACCAAACTGATTCTGGTCAACAGCCCGCACAGCCCTACCGGCGCAACCATCAGCGACGCCGACATGGAAGCCTTGCACGGGTTCACCGCCGAGCGCGGAATTCAGTTGGTCAGCGACGAGGTTTATCACCCCATTTATCACGGACGCCAAACCAAGTCCGCCGCGCGTCTTCCGCACGCCACCGTGATCAGCGACCTGTCGAAAGCATTTTCGATTGCCGGGGTGCGTACCGGGTGGATGATCGAGCACGATGCCAAGCGCCGGCAGCAATACTGGACGGCCCGCGCCTACTTCTCGATCTGCAACACGACGACGGGGGAGATTCTTTCGGAAATCGCGATCCGGAAACGCGCCATTGTGCTGAAGAGGACGCAGGAAGCCGCCGCCCGCAATCTGAAACTGCTGGAGCGAGCGATGTCCGAACATGGCGACGTGCTCGGCTGGATTCCGCCGCGGGGTGGCATGACGGCCTTCCCCTGGCTGGTGAGCGGAGACGATACCCGCCCCTTCTGTCAGGCTGCCGCCGAACGCGGAATTCTGCTCGCGCCCGGCGACTGCTTCGAGGTGCCGTCGCACTTCCGCTTGGGCTTTGCCGCAGCCGGAGACAATTTCACCCGGGCGCTCGATCGCTTCGGAGAGTTTGTAAGAAGCTGGTCGCAAAATGGTCGCGGCACAGTTTTTCAAGAAACGGGACGTAGGCAGACGACCTCCCTGACCTAAACCCCTAGCTTCTTTAACGTTTAGCCCTTGGCCTGCTTCGGTAGACGTTCCTGCCTATTTACCTGCTGTTTACGCTCTGCAATTTCTGCCTGGCTGGCATCATTTGAATGCTTTCATCGCCTTTGAGCTGCGATAGGCTCGTTCGGCCATCCCTGAGCGGATCGGCTTCCTAATGGAAATGGCGGAATGGACGATAAGGAGTTAGAAGGGACCCGAAACTTCTCCTCTGCGACGTGGAACGGCGCAGACCCGAGGAAGGATACTTCGCAGGAAGGCAGCCCGCAACCGACGGCTTCGCGGGTTGGAAAAGCACTCCCAGTTGGAGGAAAGGCAGTCATGAGCGACAGCGACATCGTCCAAGATTTTCTGGTCGAAAGCTACGAGAACCTGGACCGATTGGACCGGGAACTGGTGGGATTGGAGAAAAACCCCCACGATCGCGAGGCACTGGGAAGCGTGTTTCGCACCATTCACACCATCAAGGGCACCTGCGGATTTCTGGGATTCAACAAGCTGGAAAAGGTGGCCCATGTCGGCGAGAATCTGCTGACGCGGCTTCGGGATGGGCAACTTACGCTCAATCCGGACCTTACCACGGCGCTTCTGGGCATGGTGGACGCGGTGCGGCAGATGCTCAAGGAAATTCAATCGACCGGACAGGACGGTGAGAACGATTATCCGGAGTTGCGGGAAACCCTGACGCGCCTACAACAGGTGGGCACGGGCGCGGTCAAGCAAGCAGGCACAACGAAATCGCCGGGGCAGGCGAAGGTTCCGGCGGATCTGCCCGGTAAAGAGCCAGGTAAAGAGATGACGGCGATAAGGTCGAATGACAATGCTTTGCCTCAAGCGGCGAAGGCTGCGGGAACAAAAGCCAAGCCAACCGAGGCTCCGGCAGTCCGGCTTGAGCCAGCCCGGGGAACCGATCGGGGCACTCCGGCAGAAGCGGTGGCGGGGCACGCTGAGGAGCCGGCGGTCGCCCGGCCGGACGACATTCCCGCCGCCCAGCCAAGTCCGGAATCACGGCCTCGTGATGCGGCCGCCGAAACCATCCGAGTGGATGTGCACCTTGCTGGACAAGCTGATGAACCTGGTCGGCGAGCTGGTGCTGGCGCGCAACCAGTTGCTGCAGATTCGCGAACACGCTGGAGGACGCTGGTCTGCAGGCGGTCTCCCAACGCATGAACCTGATCGCCACCGAACTGCAGGAAGAGGTGATGAAGACCCGCATGCAGCCGATTGGCAACATCTGGAGCAAGTTTCCCCGGACGGTGCGCGACGTGGCCCTCGGTTGCGGCAAGGAAGTGGGCATCGAGATGGAAGGCAAGGAGACCGAACTGGACAAAACCATCATCGAGGCGATCAAGGATCCGCTCACCCATCTCGTACGCAATTCCGTGGACCACGGCATCGAACTTCCCGAAGAGCGGGTGAGGGCCGGCAAGGACCGAACCGGCCGCCTGATGCTGCGCGCGTTTCACGAAGGCGGACAAGTCAACATCGAAATCACCGACGACGGCGCGGGATTGAACGTGGAACGCATCCGCAAGAAGGCGGTCGAACGCGGGGTGATCACCGCCGAACAGGCGGCAAGGATGACCGAGCGGGAAATATTCAACCTGATTTTTCTGCCGGGATTTTCCACGGCGGAAAAGGTGACCAACGTGTCCGGCCGCGGCGTAGGCATGGACGTGGTGAAAACCAATGTCGAAAAAATCGGCGGTACGGTGGATGTTCAGTCGACCCTGGGCCGAGGCACGACAGTGCGGGTGAAGATTCCGCTGACCCTGGCGATCATCCCTGCGCTGGTGGTCACCTGCGGCGGAGATCGCTACGCCATTCCGCAGGTAAGTCTGCTCGAACTGGTGCGGCTGGAAGCGGACGAAGTAGCCAAAGGAATCGAATTGGTGCATGGTTCTCCGGTGTACCGGCTGCGCGGACGTTTGCTGCCCCTGGTGTATCTCAGCCGGGAGCTGAAACTGGCAAGCGATGCGAACGACAAGAGCGAAGGCGACGGTGCGGTCAACATCGTTGTGTTGCAGGCCGACGAACGGCAGTTCGGGCTGATCGTCGACGAGATCAACGACACCGAAGAAATCGTGGTGAAGCCCTTACGCAAACAGCTCAAGACGGTAAAGACCTTTGCCGGATCAAGCATTATGGGCGACGGCAAAGTGGCCCTGATCCTGGACGTGCTCGGGCTGGCCCAGCGCGCCAGCGTGGTTACGGAAACCCGAGACCGCGCTCTGACGGAAAAAGCCGCGGAAGTGGCGGCGACCGCTGCAGAAAAACAAACCTTCCTTTTGTTTGCCGGTCCAGGCGATTCGCGCATGGCCATTCCCCTGAGCACGCTGGCACGGCTGGAGGAGTTTCCGGTCGCGCAGGTGGAAATGTCCGGCAGTCAGTGGGTGACGCAGTATCGCGGCCAGATCCTGCCCCTGGTTCGTCTCAATGTAGTGCTGGAGGAGCGGCGCAATAAACTGCGCGCCTTGCAAGCTCCCCCCTCAGCCGATTCCGGACCGATCCAGGTGCTGGTGTTGAATCATGATGGACGCTCGTTCGGCTTGGTAGTCGAACGGATTCTGGACATTGTCGAAGACCGGGCGGATGTCAGGTCGCCGGCCACTCGACCGGCGGTTCTTTATTCGGTATTGATTGGCGACCGGGTCACGGAAATGCTCGATATCCCGGCCATTCTGCGCAGTGCGGATGTGAACCTTTCGCGTCCTGGATTGGCTGCGAAGTCGGTGGAGGTTGCGAATTAAAACATGGCTCAAACTTCACAGTTTTGCACGTTCTATCTGGACAAACTGCTGTTCGGCGTGGAATTGAAAGGCGTTCAGGAAGTCATGCGCTCTCTGGATATGACGAAGGTTCCGCTGGCGCCGGGCGTGGTCAGCGGCCTGATTAACCTGCGTGGACAGATCGTGACCGCGGTCGATCTGCGCCGGCGTCTGGAGTTGGAGCCGGCGGCCCCGGGCATGGTGGCAATGAACGTGGTGGTGCGTTCCGAAGACGGAGCGGTCAGTCTGCTGGTGGATGAAATCGGCGACGTGGTCGAAGTCGAGGAAACCAGCTTCGAGCCGCCCCCTGAAACTCTACGCGGCTCGGTGCGAACCATGATCCTCGGAGTCCACAAACTGAGCGACCGCCTGATGCATGTGCTCGACATCGAGAAAGCCTGCCAGATGACGGATGTCGCGGAACCCGTGGTGGCTGGTCGATAGTTTCGGGAAGAGCTGGGCGTTCGCCTGGGCTTGACCATGCCCAAAAGTCGGAAGTCCACAATTCAACTTGTTCCGTTCTGGGAGAAGCGTAGGTCTTCGGAAGACGAATGCCTCGGAGAGAGCTCATCTCCGGGGCATTTTTTGCCGACTGATGGTCTTAGGGGAATGTATGTTATTTCAAAGACTATTCATCGGGCCTACCTTGGCAGCTCTGATTTTTGCGACCTCACTGACCTGGGCGCAGGAGGCATCGAGCTCCTCTGAAACGTCCTGCACTAGCGAAACTATCTCTTCAGTGACCAGCCGGCCTACCGTGACCAACGCCACGGACACGACCCAGTGCGGCGTGGTCGAACTCGAGTATGGCCTGGAGCGGCAGTGGCCGGGCAGCGGGGCGAATCGCGATGATCTTTCGGGCGGACTACGGCTTGGTCTTACTCCCAACCTGGACTTTCATTGGTCTTCTACCGATTTTCTGCACGTCATGGACGGGGCTGGGGATCGGACTGGCTTTGGCGATACCTGGCTGGGCCTGAAATACCGTTTCCTGAAACAAACCAAACACCGTCCCAGTTTGGGTCTGTTTTATGCGGCGAAGGTGCCCTCGGCGAGCGCGGTGCTCGGACTAGGGTCGGGCCAGGTCGACCACTCCATCTCTTTTTTAGCCAGCAAAGATGTTCACCGGCTCCACTTCGACTTCAATGCCATTGAACTGCTGGCTGGCCGCGCGGGCGCATCCGGATTCGATCATGACACAGGATTCGCGCTGGCGACCTGGTTACCAGTTACGCATCGCTTGAGCGTGGTCGTCGAACCCTACGGGTATACCTCTCTCAACCAGAGCAGTCCGGCCTTTGCTTCGGCCATGGTTGGGTTCAATTACAAAGTGCAACCGCGCTTGTATCTGGATAGCGGTCTGGACGTAGGAATCACGGCTGGCGCTCCGCGGAAGCGAGTTTTCATTGGCATCACCTACGCCGTCGACAACGTGTATTCGTGGATGCGGCCGCCACGTTGATTTCGCGTCTTTTGCGGGCAGCATCCGGCCTCCACATTTAAAAACAATTCAGAGAATGGTGCGGCCGGGTGGTTACTTCCGCTAAAGTCTGCTGGCCGTGCGCCGATGAAAACTCTGTAGCTGCAGCAGGCGCAGGTTCGCTGGTCGTACGCAACTAGCCTGCGCAACTTACTTCAAAATATATCGCCGAAAGGTGGGTGCTTTATGACTTGGTTCAGAAAGATGAAAATCGCTCCGAAACTGGGGCTGGGATTTGGGGCGGTCCTGGTGTTAGTGGTCATCCTGGGAGTTTTCTCGTTGCTTCAACTTACCAAGATAAACGGCAGCACTGTGGACATGGCAACCAACTGGCTGCCGAGCGTGCGAACTATCGCGGATCTGAGATTCGATGCCGCGGCCCTCAGGCGTGACACATTGAATTACATGATCGCTACCGACAAGAAGCAGCACTACGAGGAGAAGATAAACGGTGAGATGGGTATGATCGCCAACGATGAGAAAAAATACGAACCGCTGATCTCATCCGACGAGGAACGCAAGCTCTATCAGGGATTCCGCGACCAATGGGACAAGTATGTGCTCGTGAATACACAGATAAGGGAATTAGCGAGACAGAATAAGAATGCAGAGGCGGTAAGCCTCGCACAGTCGGAAGGCAGCCAAGTGTTTGAGGCTGCGGCAAAGTATCTGCAGGACGATATCGATCTCAACGATAAGGGTGCGGCGGACGCTACCAAGCAGGCGGCGGCGGTCTATTCGTCCGCCCGGTACTGGGTGATTGGCATATTGATCGGCGCGGTTGCGCTCGGTTTCGTTGTCGCTCTCAGTCTGGCGCGCTCGATCGCCTCATCCGCCAGCAAGATGCTGGCCATGATTCAGGAAGTGGCCGCCAACAACCTGACCGTCCAGGATATGAAGATCACCTCGGAAGATGAAATCGGGCAGGCCGGCATTGCCTTAAACGGCATGAAAAACAACCTGCACGAAATGATTCAGTCCATCTCGGGTTCGGCGATGCAGGTAGCCAGCGCGAGTGAAGAATTGAATGCCACCAGCCAGCAGATCACCGCCAACTCCGAGGAAACGTCGGCTCAGGCCAACGTGGTTTCCAAAGCGGCGCAGTCAGGTGAGCCAGAATCTGCAGACCGTCGCCACCGGCGCCGAAGAGATGGGCGCCAGCATCAAGGAAATCGCCAAGAACGCCACCGAAGCCGCCAAGGTCGCAACCTCCGCCGTCAAAGTGGCCGAAACGACCACCATTACCGTCTCCAAACTGGGCGAATCCTCCGACCGAGATCGGACAGGTCATCAAGGTGATCACTTCGATCGCCCAGCAGACCAACCTGCTGGCGCTCAACGCCACCATCGAAGCCGCCCGCGCCGGCGAAGCGGGCAAAGGTTTCGCCGTGGTGGCCAACGAAGTGAAAGAGCTGGCCAAGGAAACCGCCAAAGCCACCGAAGACATCAGCCGCAAGATCGAAGCCATTCAGACCGACACCAAGGCCGCGGTCGACGCCATCGCATCGATCAGCGAAGTCATCAACCAGATCAACGACATCTCCAGCACCATCGCCACCGCGGTCGAAGAACAGAACGCGACCACCAACGAGATGGCGCGCAACGTGAGCGAAGCGGCGCACGGCAGCGGCGAGATCACCAGCAACATCGCCGGCGTGGCCGAAGCCGCGCAGAGAGCACCTCGCACGGCGCCACCGACACGCAGAAAGCGGCCCAGCAACTGGTCGAGACCTCCACCGAACTGCGCCGGCTGGTCGAGCAATTCAAGATCAACGCCAGCGGGAACGGCGCGGCAACGACTCCAGCGCAGAGCAAGGCGGCGCGCGCAGGCGCGTAACCACCGCGCATGCCTCCGCCTCGATCGTTTCCGCCATCGTCCTTAGGACAAATCTAACGACCCCAATTGTCTGCTCGCTGTCGAACGCCTTACTTCGGGTTTAAAGTCGGCGCTTTCCATGCCGATGAAGAGTTTGTCTGGGCGATTGCCGTTCGCCGAAGTGCTCTGCCCCGCACGGGATGGGTGTCGCACACAAGCGCCGCGCAGCCTCGCAAATCGTAACCAGAAGGCGGCTGGGATAGGCGCTTGAGGAGAAGAATCATGCTGAACGGGATGCGTATAGGCACGAAAGTGTTCTCGGGCTTCGGAATCGTCCTTTTGATTTTGATGATTTCCAGCGGTGCGACGTATTACTCGGTGGTGCAGCTTGGGGAAATCTCTGCAGTTGTCGAAGCGACGTCCAAGAAAACCACCCTCAGCGCAAAACTTGAGGACGGCCTGGACCGCAGAATCTCCGCGATTCGTGGATTCCTGCTGACTGGTAAGGATAAGGAACGCGACTCTTACGAAAAAGCTAAGCAGGATTTTTCCAGCACGATGGAGGAACTGCGGAGCATGCTGGTCCTGGAAGAGGGGAAGCAGCTATGGGACAAAGGTCAGAAACTGTCGCAAGACTACGCTGCTGCAACGGACCGGGTAGCGGAACTGCGTGCCGGCAACCATCAGCAGGAGGCAGTCGATCTGTACTTCAGCCCGCAAGTTGCGCAACTGAGGAGCCAACTGCATGACGCGATCACCGAGCAGGCGTCGTTCCAGGAGAAGCGGCATGCGCAGGTGCAGGAAGAATCGCGGGCGGTCGAAGCCCGGTTGCGGAACCTGGTAATTGGTCTGGGAATTGCGGGTCTGGGACTCGGGGTAACGGTTGCATTTTTTCTGGTGCGGCGGATCTCGCGGTCACTCCAGCACTTGACCCAAATGATTCAGGACATCGCCGAGGGCGAAGGCGACGTCAGCAAGCGACTGGAGATCGCCACCGGTTTTGCCAACGACGAACTGGGCGAAGTCAGCCGCCTGTTCAACCTGTTCATGGACAAACTGCAGGACCTCCTACGGGGGGTTGCGGCCCATACCCATCGACTGACAGCAGCCAGCGATCAACTGCTGGCGGCCAGTCAGCAGATTAGTACCAATTCCGGCGAAACCGCCGCCCAGGCCAACGCAGTTTCCCGGGTCACACAGCAGGTCAGCCAGAATCTGCAGAGTCTTTCTGCCGGCGCCGGGGAGATGACGTCGACCATACAGAGTATCGCGGCCAACACCCATGAGGCGTCCAAAGTGGCCTCCACTGCTGTGAACGCAGCCCAGGCCGCCAACGCCACCGTGACCAAGCTGGGCCAGTCCAGCGCGGAGATCGGCTTAGTCATCAAGGTCATTACTTCGATCGCACAGCAGACCAATTTGCTGGCCCTGAATGCCACTATCGAAGCCGCCCGTGCCGGAGAAGCCGGCAAGGGTTTTGCCGTAGTCGCCAACGAAGTAAAGGAACTGGCCAAGCAAACCGCCAAAGCCACCGAAGACATCAGCCATAAAATCACAGCCATTCAGACTGACACCAAAGGGGCGGAGGCGGCGATCGGGACGGTTAGCGGCGTCATTCAGCAGATCAACGATATTTCGGCGACCATCGCAGCCGCGGTCGAAGAGCAAAGCGCGACTACCAATGAGATGACGCGCAACGCCGGCGAAGCGGCCACGGGAGCGGGTGAAATCTCGACCAGCATCGGCGGGGTGGCGCAGGCCGCCAGTGGCACTTCGACGCGGGCGCAAGAGTCAGAGAAGGCGGCGCAGGACTTGTCCTCGATAGCGGCCGAACTCAGCAAACTCATGGCGCAGTTCAAAATCGAGCGCCGCGATCCGCGGATCGGGGTAGCGTTGCCGGTCCGGTTAACGGCAGCCGACATCTCCGGAGCCCCCATCGACCAGCAAGTGATCACCGGCAATGTCAGCCAGCACGGGGCTCTATTGAAAGGCGTCCGGGGGAAACTTCGGCCGGGCAGCAAAGTTTCCCTGTCCCACCAAGACAAGCAGGAAGAATTCGAGGTCCAGTGGGCAAAGGGAGGAAATGGTGGTGACGCAGGTGAGATCGGGGTCTCCTCGGTCAACTCCAACAGTTCTTTTTGGGACGATGCGCTCGGGACGAACTCCCCAGCCCAACTGGGCGGAGCAAAGGAAAATCATTCGGAGAAGCTTCCGGCGAAGGCAAAGGCAAGGGCACATCGAGCCTAGGGCGCGCGGCCTGGGGATCACCCGGCCCGACACATCTGCCGAAGGCTGTGCAGGGCAACCCGCGGAGCGTCCGCCTCAATGGTTTCGACATCGTCCTCGGGACAAATTTAGCGACCTCGATTGTCGGCTCGGTGCGCGCGCATCCATTTGGTGAAAGAGTAGAATAGACAACCAAAAGCATTTCGTCGTCCATGTTCACACAACTCCATCCCGCAGCACCCAAGCGCCGTACCGCGTCATTGAGCATTTCGTTGGCGGTACATTTCGCATTTCTGGGCTGGCTGCTTCACAGCCCAGCGCCAATCTTCGTGGCTCCCTCTTCCGTAGTGAGAGGCCAATCCGGCAGTATGTTGACGCGCATTTATTTCGGAGCCGACTCTGGCGTTCAGCAAGAACAGCCGAAGCCGCGCCTTACCTGGCATCGGCCTGCGAAAAACGCGAACGCACATCAGTTAGAACTACCTCCCGCGAAGTTCGAGGCGGGCAACGAGACTGCATCCATCCGGCCCGGCGGTCCCGCGACTGGCTCTCTCTATGGCTCCCTTTCCTACGGGACGTCGACCGGCCCCGAAGTCCGCCCGGCTTTGCCGATTGTTTCCCCTGATCCCGTGTTCGGATCAGACTTCGCCGCGATTCAAGGCGATGTCATCGTCGAAATCACGATCGACGACCAAGGCACCATTGTGCAAAAAGTCGTGCTCCAAAGTCTTGGCCCTGCGATCGACCAAAGGGTGCTCGCGGCCCTGGAGAAGTGGCATTTCAGTCCGGCATCGAAGAATGGATCTCCAATTCCTTCCAAGCAGGATGTCTATTATCATTTCCCACGCTGAAGACATTTCAAACGCCGCCATCATGAAACCTTCTATCCCACGAATCCATTTCACTCGTTGGCTAGCTGGCGCACTCCTGCTCCTCGCCATCGGGCCAGGCGCCACGACGCTCCGGGCGCAGGAGATGACGCTAGAACTCGATCCGGCAAAAACCCGGATTGAGTTCACGTTGGGGGCAACCCTGCATACTGTCCACGGAACCTTCGCCCTCAAACGTGGGACGATTCACTTCAACCCATCGACTGGCTCGGCTAGCGGTATTGTGATCGCCGATGCTACCAGCGGCGACAGCGGAAACAAAGGGCGCGATCACAAAATGCATCGGGAAATTCTCGAAAGCCAGCGCTTTCCCGAGATTACTTTCACTCCCAAAAAGTTGTCCGGCAAAGTCGAACTGCAAGCGAATTCGAGCGTCGAAGTGGACGGCATCCTCAGACTGCACGGAACGGATCATCCCATGGCTCTCACTCTTCCCGTGCAAAGCAAGGGACAGAATCTGAGCGTCAGGACTCACATCGTCATTCCCTACATTGCATGGGGGCTGAAAAACCCAAGTACGGCGTTTCTGCACGTGAGCGACAACGTGGATCTCAATATCACCGCAGCGGGCCGGGTCTCCGCCCAGACAGCCCAGCCGGATACAGGCCGCTGACGATCCATCGGCTCAACTTAACGGAGGCTCCCGCCAGCTTTTGCTGTATCATTTGCTTAAGCCGCAGATAACTCCAGGGTGCCCATCTATGAAAAGGAAAAGTCCCGTGCTTCGTATTTTGTGGGCTATCCTTTTGAGCGGTATCTGCAGCAGCGGTTCCTGGGGGCAAACTCTTTCCATCCGGCCGGCAGAGCCGAAGCCCACGGTGCCTGCACTTCCGCTGCCCGCGCCGAGCCTGCCCGAAGCTTCTAATTCAATTCCTTTGACGGTGCCTGCAGGCACTCCGCTGAAAGTCGCTCTGGATCAGGAAGTGCGTATCCGGGAAGTCGGGCAGCCGGTTCATGGAAAGATCGTGGAGCCGGTCTACTCCTTCGACAAAATCGTGGTCCCGGCGGGCAGTGAAGTTACGGGCAAAATCGCCGGCATCGACGGCGTCTCGAAAATGAGGCGCACCGAAGCCGCGGTGAATGCGAACTTCTCTCCATACCGGCAAATTCACATCGAGTTCGACGAATTACTGCTGGCCGACGGCCGGCATCTGCCGCTGCATACCGTTGTCTCTCCCGCATCCCAGGGAGTTTTGCAGTTCGTCCCTGCCAATGCCAAAGAGAATACGGGAGCCGCCGCAGAGGCGAAGAATGCGGCATCGCGAAAGATCGCCGAGGCTCGCCAGGAGGCCCACCGGCAATGGGATGCCGCGATGCAGCAACTGCATCAGCCGGGAAAGATTCATCGCCTGGAAAGACTCGGCGTGGCTCAGCTTCCCTATCATCCGCAATATATGGATGCCGGAACCAGCTTCAATGCGGACCTCCAATCGCCCCTCGATTTTGGAACCGAGCCGTTAAGAGCGCAGGCGCTGACCGCCATCGGCAATACGCCTCCAACCGGCAGTGTTGTCCATGCCCTGTTGATTACGCCGCTGAATTCTGCGACTGCGAAAAAGGGTGAGCCAGTCGAGGCCGTCATCAGCCAACCGCTGGTCGTTTCCGATCAGCTATTTCTCCCCCAGGGGAGCCACATCAAAGGCTCGGTGCTGCAAGTGCGCCCGGCCCGCAGGCTGAATCGCAATGGCCACTTGCGAATTGTTTTTCACCAGGTCGTGCCTCCGGATGGAATCGAACAGAAAGTAGAAGCTAGCCTGGAGGGCGTAGAAGTATCCAAAGGCGAACATCTCAGCCTGGATGCCGAAGGCGGCGCGCAGGTCACCACGCCCCGGACGCGATATCTGACAACGGCCATTGCGGTGGCGCTGGCCAGTTCTTCCATGTCCCCCGATCATGATGCTCGCTTTCACGGAGCCGATGGCGGTGGCGATCCCGGCGCGGGAGCCGCCAACGGCGCCTCCGGATTTGGCTTTATTGGCACCATCGTTGGAGCGCTTGCCCATTCGCGGGTGGTGGCTTCCGGATTCGGAGTTTATGGAGCCGCCGTCTCGGTATACTCACACTTCCTCGCCCGAGGACGCGATGTGGTTTATCCAAAAGATATGTCGATGGTGATCGGTTTGGGCACCCGCGGTACTCAGCCTGCAACTCCGGGGACATCGGCACCGTTCAAGCCCCATCGTGCCGATGTACAATGAGGCCACGACTCTGGCAGTACTCCCACGCGCTAGCTATTAGTGCGGTTTTCGTCTCGACCATGTGCGCTACATCTCACGTGGCGCCGAACACCATTCCAATAACCTCTGGTGGCGCCCCGAAACGCTCCTTCGCACACAAGTTGACGATCATAGGTGTGCCGAACGCCGGCGAGGTAACCCCGGATCTATATCGCGGCGCCCAGCCAAACGCCCAAGGCTTCGAAGCGTTGGCGCGCATGGGTATCAATATTGTCGTGGACTTGCGCGGGTCACGCAAAAGTGAGCGTGAAAGAGTAAACCAACTTGGAATGCAGTATGTCGCCATTCCCTGGCACTGTCCCTGGCCTCGAGATGAAGCGTTCGCGCGTTTCCTGGCGGTGCTTCGCCAAAATCCCGGCAAGAAAGTTTTCGTTCACTGCCGCCTGGGTGACGACCGTGCCGGAATGACCATTGCTGCATATCGCATGGCCGAACAGGGATGGACCGCGCAAGAAGCAATGAAGGAGATGGAGGCCTACGGCTTTTCCTCATCTCACCACCTCATCTGTCCCAGCCTGGCGTCCTACGAAGCCAGCTTCCCTCGACGCTTTAGCACTAACCCCGCGTTCCAAAACCTTCGCGCGCCCGTGTCCTCACGGCCTTAATATTCAATCGATTACGTTTGTGCGTCTCAATGAACATCTCATTGCGAACCAACGGAAAAATTAATTACTCGACCGACCATAAAGGGAATCGTGTAGCCCTCTTCGATTCATGCCCTTACCATCCCGGTTCTAACCATTGTGATAACCATCACAGGCGCTTGTGACAACTTGCGCTGAACCTGTGTGAGCGCTGCTTCGACAATCTGCTCAAAGCGCGTCCCCGCCAAGCACGCAAGGTCCGAGGACCCGCGAATTCAGGAGTTCACATGCAGCCTTCAAATGCGGTCGGAGTCGCGGCCACGGGTGGTCTCTACGGAACCCGCACCCCAAGCCCGCGGCAACAGCAGGTCATCGAACTCGTAGCTCAGGGATTCAAAAACAGCGAAGTCGGCGAGATCCTCGGCACCACCGAGCACGTGGTAAAAAACCACTTGCGCGTGATCTACGACAAGCTTGGACTATGGAACCGAGTGGAACTGGCGCTCTGGTACGAGGCCCGCAGGCACGAACGCTTCGCTTATAACCAGCACAATCGAGCGATGGTGTGACGCCGATATACCTCGCTGGAGAGGCTCAGAGAACATTTTCGGCTGGACGCTCCTGATCGCGGTGAACCGTCTCCATAGAGAACGCCGGGAGACATACGGCAATATATTCCGCGCCGCCTTCGGCTGGAGTGGAATACTGAATCCATTCGCCTCCATGGACAATGACCGCCTGGCCTGCCGTGACATCCATCTGACCGCTCTTGTGCCGTACCCGCAGCGTGCCCTTGAGAACCACGGTGAACTCGTCGAATTCCGGAGTCTGCCCGGGTTCTTCCCAACCCTGCGGGCTGCGCATGTGGGCGACGCTGACGCCAGCAGACTTGCTGTTGACTCGTCCAATGTATTCGTCGATTAACTTGGGCTTGGTTCCAGCTGCGGAAATGCGAGTGGGCTGTGCTACCAGCGTGGGCATGGGTGCTCCTGCAAGAAGGATTACTCTACCAAAATAAGAGAGGCGGCGATTCGGAACACGCTCTTATTTGGCGCGCGGCCTACGCCCCGCCGGTGGAATGTGCGCGAGTCTTGTCGGCGAACGCCTCGGTCAGGGCGTCGAGTGCGGGAATCGACACGGGCGCCGTCTTGGAGCTCTCAACCGGTAGCGTGCCGTTTTGGATAGCTTCCACCAGCATCTCCAAAGCCATTCCGGCATTCGGAGGCACGAAGACCGTGGCTGTCAGCAGTCCTCGACGCACCCAGGTCTGCCCGCTCTTCGGAAGACCGTCACAGCCGATGTAAGGCAGTTTCAACCAGCGCTCGCGGGCCGGCAGGTTCAGTTCTTCCTGGAATGCCTTTCTTGCGCCCAAAGCCATGGAATCGTCCTGAGCTGCAATCAGGTCCAGTTGAGCTTGCTGAGAAGTGGACAAGCGCAACCACGAACTCACCGTGCGGTGCGCGCTGGCTTCCGTCCACTGCGCCTTCATCAGTTTGACCTGCACCTCAGCCGGCTTGGTTTCGTACATGCCTAACGTCCGCTGCTTGGCTGCCAGATTTTCTGACGGGCCCTGGATGTATAAAACGGTTCCACCCCGAGGCAGGATGGCGGCAAATTGCTGGCCCTGGATGCGTCCGATTTCTTCGTGGTCCGAAGTAATGCAGAAAGCCGGAACCCGGTAGGCTTGGCGCAACTCGGAGAGGTAATCCACCTCACGATTCAGAACCACCCAGCCCACTCCGGCAATCGCGGCGGCGCGCGCCACCTGCGGCAATGCTGTCCCACCCACTGGTTCAAAAATGATTCCATCCGGAAGTGAGTCTTTGCGCGACTGAATAATCTTCAGCAGTTGCTGGCTCTGGGTGACCGAATCATTTTCAGCATGAATGACCTGCAACTCCGCATCCAGCCGCCGAGCGGCATGTTCAGCGACGGCCGCCTGCTCGATCTGGTAGTCATTGTCGTTATTGGTGAGGGAGAGAACGAACTTCAATTTCTTCATGGCAACCGGCCCGCTGCTTGATCATATCGCGCCCCCGGTGCCGGGTCACGGTGACCACGGTAACTATGGTCGCGGGTGCTAGAATGCGCCATAACCGGAGCAAACTTCATGCGCAGGGCAGGGATTACATTGGCAATTGTCATGTTTTGCACAAGCCTGGGATCGCCGCAAGCCAGACTCTCTGTGCACTGGGAAGAACTCACTGCCGCCGAATTTCAGTCGGCAATCGAACAATCCAAGGGCACTTGTCTCTTGCCTTTCGGGATTCTCGAAAAGCATGGCCCCCACTTGCCCCTGGGGACCGACTTGCTGAAAGTTCGCTACGAAGTTCTGCGCGCAGCCGAACAGGAGTACGCGATCGTATTTCCCGAGTATTACTTCGGACAGATTTTCGAAGCGCGACATGAACCCGGCACCATCGCATACAGCGCGCATCTGCAACTGGAGCTGCTGCAGGAAACCACCGACGAGATGGCGCGCAATGGCTGCAAGAAGATCATCATCGTGAATGGACACGGTGGGAATGAAAACCTGCTGCCCTTCTTCGCCCAGACGCAACTGGAGAAGCCGCACGATTACGTAGTTTATGTAATGGGCCTGGTGGAACCTCCTGCCGGAGGGCCAGCCAAGAAGACATCGGTCGACATGCACGCGGGCGAATCAGAAACCTCGAAGATGCTGATTTCGAATCCGGATCTGGTGCACCTGGATCGGGCCAACCAAGAATCGGGAGCCGATCAGGCCCGGTTGAAACTGCCCGACACTCTGTACACCGGCATCTGGTGGTATGCGCGCTTCCCCAATCATTATTCGGGTGACGGCGCGGCCGCCACCCACGAGCGCGGCGAGTTCGAAATGAAAGCCTGGCGGGACGCGATCGTGACCGCCATTCGCGCAGTCAAGGCGGACCAGGAAAGCTTGAAGCTGCAGAATGAATTCTTCGAGAAAGCCAGGCATCCGCTGGATACGCGGCCGTAGGGCGGTAGTGAAACGCCGGCCCCTGGCAACGCCTCAATTCTTTCGGCAGTCTGTCCAATAGCGAGACACAATTTCAACCCGAAGTCTCAAATCTTCTTGACAAAGAAAATTCCCGGATCATAGTTGCGCAACTGCGCATGCACCACACCGCAGCCAACCCAGGGGAGACCGTCTCGAAAATCAATTTCGCAATCACGGGGAGGGCTTTTCCATGAAATTCGCCGCCAGGATTCTGCTGTTCACTTCTCTCGTCGCAACCTTCGCCTATGCCCAAACACCCTTCCAACACATCATCGTAATCGCCCAGGAAAATCGCACGCCCGATAATCTTTTCCAAGGCCTGTGCGCGCCGCCTTATGGCGCATGCCCCAGCCCCTATAACATTTCCCCCAACGGCGTAGTGCCGTGCACCGATCGCGCTCACCCCGGACCCGCTGTACGACGACCTCGATCCCGACCATGAGAACGTCTCGTTCGTAAAGATGTACAACGACGGCGGCGTCGATCAGGCTCAACACCCAAAATAATCCATGCAACGTGTGGGGCTGTGGCTACACCTACGGCTTCCGTGTGCCGTTCATGTTCGTCTCAGCCTATACTTCAAAAGGATTCGTCTCGGGCACGGTATCCGGCAACGGCAACACTTGCCCCCAAGGAGCGGCATTCTGCTACGACTTCGGCAGTATTCTGCAGTTCATCGAGTCGAATTTTGGGCTGAGCAAGATTGCGGGGAACAGCCAGTACGCCGACGCTTTCGCTAAGCCTCTGGATACTGGTTTCTACAACCTGACGACGGCCCGCACGTTTCAGCCGATTCTGACCCCGGTTCCTCCAGGCTGCTTTATCAACCCAGGGAACCAAGGATGTATTCCCAACTACACGGGACCAGTGGATCCCGATGATGACGGGATCGAACCTAGCAACTGAAGCACGAAGCTCACCCTCCTCAGGAGCCGGATTCACGAGGAATCCGGCTCCTGAGGAGGCTTTCTGTGATACAGTCATGAGCCGCAGTGGTCGTCCTTGCCCCCGCCACTCATCTTGGACGCCCTCTTTAGGAAGGTGAATCCGATGCAAGGTAAGAAGGCGATGTTCTACCTGAATCGGTTCCTGGCGTTCGCCGCGACCCTAATGCTAGCAAGCAACGCCCAGGCCGGCAGCACGTTCAAAGTGCTGCGCAGCTTCCACTGCAATCCTTCGGGCTGCTATCCCTACGGCGGCATGGCCCTCGACGCCGCCGGAAACCTATATGGAACGACACCCGGTGGAGGCAACGCGGAGGCCACGATTTTCAAATTCGCGCCATCGTCTGGCGGTCATTGGACCTACAGTCTGCTGTACACCCTCACAATTAAGCAAGGGTCGTCCCTCGTTTCGTCACTGACGCTTGACAACTCAGGCAATCTCTACGGAACTTCTAACAACGGCGGTACTTACGATTTCGGCACCGTCTTCGAGCTCTCACCCGATCCGGCCACAGTCGCGGGGTGGACGCTGATGGTGCTGCACAGCTTTGACCCCTTCGTGAACGACGGGTCGGGCCCGTGGGACAAAGTCATCCTCGACGAGGCGGCAACCTCTACGGGACCACGCGCGACATGGGCGCTGATGGCGGAGGCATCGTCTTCAAGTTGGCACCCGGAACGGGGGCACGTGGAGCGAGACCATCCTTCACAACTTTCCTGCTACGCCCTACGATGGCGGCTCGTCCTATGCCGAACTGGTCCAAGATAGATCATCCGGCAACCTCTACGGCACGACATCCGGCGGAGGGACGGGCAATGGCGACGGGACGGTTTTCGAGCTCCTCATACCCGTATCGGGCTGGAAGGAAGCACTGCTGCATTCTTTTCAGGGGCTTGACGGAAGCCAACCAATCACCGGCTTGGTCTTCGACGCGAAAGGCAGCCTCTACGGCACAACCCAGGAAGGCGGCGGACACAATTCGGGAACCGTGTTCCAACTCGCACCCACCGCGACCGGTCGCTGGAAGCACACCATTCTCTACGACTTTCCTAAATTCCAGAACGGAGGCGGGCCGGTCAGCACTCTGGCATTCGATCAAGCAGGCAACCTCTACGGCACGGCGGCCGGCGGTACTGGTCCGTGCAGCGGCGGCTGTGGGGTAGTTTACAAGTTAGCCCCGGGTTCAAGTGGCAAATGGACGTACAGCGTTCTGCACCGCTTCACCGACAAGGGCGACGGAGCCGAACCCGCCGGAGCCGTAATCTTCGACAAAACCGGCAAGCATCTCTACGGCACCGCCATCTTCGGCGGCACCTACAATCAGGGCGTAGTTTACGAGATCACGCCATGAAACGCGAAACGGGCCGCTCCGTCGGTTGGAGGGGAAGCCTTCGTTGACCCCGTGCACCCCGGTCGAATCGTCCGGTGCGACTGCCTTGAGCCTCTGGGTATGTCTGTTACTGAAGGCGCGAGAGTGCTCGGCGTCATCCGGCAGGCGCTCAGCAACATTGTCAACGGCAAGTCTGGCATCAGCCCAGAGATGGCTATCCGTCTGACCAAAGCGTTTGGCAGCACGGCGGAAAACGTGGCTGCGCATGCATTGCCTATGATCTCGCGGCAGCGCGCAAGAACGAAAGCAAGATCAAGGTTCGCCGTCGGCATGTCGAAGAAATACATGCGCCATGACGCCATGATCTGCTGAACCGTCGGGCATTCGAGGAGTTGCTCATGTCCCTGTTGCACACCCCCGACTCCATCGTCGACCCCGAGCGGCTCTTCGAGGGCTTCGAGAACCTGATGCCCTTTCGCGTCCAGGACATCCTGCTGGTCTCCAGCCTCTACGACTCTTTCATTCTGCGTGAAGACGGCCGGCTGAACGAGTTGCTGATTGGCGAATCTCTCGAACTCGAGCAACAGCAGATTCCCGGGATCACCCACGTTTCAAGCGGCGCGGAAGCGCTGGCGCTGGCGCGATCTCAGCCGCGGTTCAACCTGATCGTCACCAACCTCGAAGTCGAAGACATGGACGCCGGCGCAGCTGGCTCGCGAGGTCAAAGCGGCGGGGCTCGACGTGCCCGTAGTTGTGTTGGCCTATGACTACCGCGAGATCAAGAATTTCGTGGCTCGTAACCCGCATCACCGACATCGCAGCAGATATTCCTGTGGCAGGGCAATGTCCGCATTCTGATTTCGATCGTCAAATACATCGAAGACAAGCGCAACGTCGACACGACACCCACGCCATCGGCGTGCCCGTGATCCTGGTGGTCGAAGACAACATTCGTTATTACTCCTCGTTTCTTCCGATGATTTATACCGAGCTTATTACCCAGTCCCGCCGCCTGCTCAGCGAAGGATTGAATGTCGCGCATAAGCTGGTGCGGATGCGCGCGCGGCCCAAGATTCTGCTGGCATCGAACTATGAAGACGCGGCGCAACAAGTGATGAAGTATCGCGAGTATCTGCTGGGAGTGGTGTCGGACGTGGAATTTCCGCGCGATGGTGAGTTGAGCCCCGACTCTGGATTCGCGTTGGCCCGCATGGTTCGTGAAGAGGTGCCCGACGCTCCCATCGTCCTGCAGACGAGCCGGACCGAATTCCGGGCGCGAGCGCACGCCGAGGGATATTCGTTTCTGCGCAAACGCTCCCCGACCTTGTTGCGCGACCTGCGGCGTTTTCTTACCGAGCAGTTCGGGTTTGGCGACTTCGCATTCCGTCTGCCCGACGGCGGCGAAGTAGCGCGGGCTAGTGACCTGAACGAACTCGAAGCGCGGCTGGGTGAAGTTCCGGCGGAGAGCATCGCATACCACAGCGAGCGGAACCATTTCTCGCGCTGGCTGCGGGCGCGAACCGAGTTCGCGCTGGCGCAGAAACTGAGGCCGCGCAAGGTCTCCGATTTCCCCACGCTCGAAGACTTGCGGCGCGATTTGATCGATTCCATTGCCGAGTATCGCAACGAGCAAAGCCAGGTCCTGATTGGCGATTTCAACGCCTCCACTTTCAAGCCGACCGAAGGCTTCTTTCTCCGCATTGGCGGTGGTTCGCTGGGGGGAAAGGCGCGGGGCTTAGCTTTCATCCGCCATGTGCTGCACAAGTACCACATCGCGCGCCGCTTCGCGGAGGTCCGCATCGCGGTGCCGCCTAGCGTGGTTCTCGCGACCGATGTCTTCGACCGCTTCCTCAGCGAAAACAATCTGCTCGACTTTGCCATCAATAGCTCAACCGATACCGAAACTGAGCGACGGTTCCTGCAGGCCTCGCTGCCTGCCTCGCTGCGCGACGATCTGCTGGCTTTTCTCGCCGAGGTTCACTACCCATTGGCGGTGCGTTCTTCCAGCTTGCTCGAGGATTCGCAATACCAGCCCTTCACTGGCGTCTACGAAACTTTCATGCTGGCCAACCAGCATCCCGATCTGTCCGTTCGCCTTGAGCAGTTGATGGAGGCGATCAAGCGCGTTTACGCTTCCACTTTCAGCCAGCATGCAAAAGCATATGTGCGGGCCACGCCCTATCGGCTGGAAGAAGAGAAGATGGCGGTCATTCTGCAGCAGGTCGTGGGCACAATTCACTCCTCGCGTGATGGACAGCGCTTCTATCCGGATTTCTCCGGCGTGGTGCGATCGCACAACTTCTATCCGGTTCCACCCATGAGTTATGAGGATGGAATCGCCGCCGTGGCATTGGGCCTGGGGCGGGCCGTGGTGGATGGTGGAAAATGTCTCGCGTTCTGTCCGCGCTATCCCCGGAACATCGTGCAGTTTTCTTCGGTGGAGGACGTTTCTGGCGAACTCGCAGCGGGAGTTCTGGGCCCTGGAGTTGGATCACACGGAGCGTCGCGATGTATCGGATCCGCTGCTCGAACTTCGAGAGGCGCGCTTCGGACTGGACGTGGCCGAAGGCGACGGTACCTTAAACAACCTGGGATCGACTTACTCCGCCGACAACCACGTCATCTCTGACGGGCTGAGCCGGCCCGGCACGCGCATTGTGAGTTTCGCTCCCATCCTCAAACACGGAGTGTTCCCGCTGGCTTCGATTCTTGAACGGCTCACGAAAATCGGGGACGAGGCGTTCGGGCGCCCGGTCGAGATAGAGTTTGCCGTGCGCCTGCCACAAAAGCCACACGAAGAGGCCGAGTTCGGATTCCTGCAGATACGTCCGCTCGTGCTATCGCACGAAGGCGAAGAACTACGCATGGAGGACGTCAACCCAGAACGGCTGGTATGCCAAAGTTCCAAGGTGCTGGGCAATGGGCGCATCCGGGATTTGCATGACGTCGTAGTAGTCGATCTTCACCGCTTCGAGCGGGCTCGAAGCCAGGAAGTAGCCGAAGGGGTGGCCCACCTTAATGCAAAGCTGAATGAAAATGGGACGCCGTATCTTTTGATCGGAGTGGGACGCTGGGGATCGAATGATCCATGGCTGGGAATTCCGGTGGAGTGGGACGAGATTTCAGGCGCCCGCGTGATTGTCGAGGCGGGGTTCCGCGACTTCCGCGTGACCCCATCGCAAGGCAGCCATTTCTTTCAGAACCTCACGGCCTTTCAGGTGGGCTACTTCACCGTCAATCCGGATGCTGGAGAGGGCTTTGTGGATTGGCAGTGGCTGGGCGCGGCGGCGGCGGCCGAAGAGCGAGGCTGCGTGCGACACCTGCGATTTGATCAGCCCCTTGTCGTGGTGATGAACGGCAAAACCAGCCGGGGAATGATCTTTAAACCGGAGTCGCTCGCAACCAGGCCTTAACCGCGATCGAACCGGATCGCGGTTGCCTCCGTCCGACGTGCCTCTAACAAAACTTCCCTACTGAGTTACGGTGAAGTTGGTTGCGCTGGTCGCCGTCCCGCCGGGAGTCGTGACTTGAATCCTTCCAGTCTTGGCGCCAGTCGGAACCGTGGCCGCGATCTGGGTATAGGAATCAACCGAGAACGTAGTCGCCTTCACGCCCCCGAACGTCACCTTGGTCGCGCCGGTAAAGCTGTTCCCTGTAATTGTCACCTGGGTTCCCACTGTCCCACTGGTCGGATTAAAACTCAGGATGGCGGGGTCGACACGAAACACTCTATTGCTGGTCAACGTTTTTGCGGGCGTGGTTACGGTCACGGAGCCGGTGGTCGCACCGGTCGGAACAACCGCGGTCAGATAGGTGTCGGATACCACCGCGAACGTGGCTGCGACTCCATGAAACGAGACCTTGGTCGTCCCGGTGAAGCCTTGACCGAGGATTTCGATGGTCTTGCCGACTTTGCCTTCAAATAGTGGACCCACGAAACTGACGAACGGACCAAGCTTCATACCCAAGCTGTAAAGCACGCCGCAAAAACACAGCTTTCCGGAACCGCCGCCGTAAGTGTCTCCATAGAGAGTGCCGCTGGTGTGCTGGAACAGGGCCACTTGCGGATTCGCGCCTGGAAAGTCGCCAGTGGTGTTGGTGAGGTTCAGAAGAACGGTGAACGTACCTGTCGAGGTGATCTGGAAGAGCACTCCGGATGACTCATTGCTTGCGGTCGCGCCATAGAACTTGCCATCGGTCGCCTGTACCAGGCCAGCCTCCGGAAAAAGCCCCATCCCGTCGCTCTCGCTAAAACTGCGGAGAGTGGTGACAGCTCCCGCCGGGGTCATCTTGTAAACCGAGCCCTCAGCGTTTACTCCGCCCTTCGCGGTTGTGCCATAGAAATTTCCGTCCTTGGCTTGAATGATCATACCTTTAGGGTCGCCCCCAAAGTCGGTGAAGGTGTAGAGTACCGTGAGTTTGCCCTGAGGTGTGATCTTGAACACACCGCCGTATCCGCCTTTGGCGCCTAGAGTTGTACCGTAGAAGTTGCCGTCGGTCCCTAGTGATATGGCTTGTGGATACGCAAGGCCACTGGTGCCAGGAAACGTGTAGATGACTGTCAGCTTGCCTGCGGGGGTGATTTTGTACACTGTACCGAAGACCTCACAGCCACCGTCACTGGCTGTGCCGTAGAAGTTCCCGTCGAAGCCTTCGACCACAGGAGCGTAGACATTACTGCCTTCGGAGCAGCCGTTAAAGCTGTGCAGCGTCGTGATTTTCCCACTGGCGTTGATCTTGAACACGGTTCCAGCGCCGCTTGAGCCGCCCGCAGAAGTGGTGCCGTAGAAGTTGCCGTCGGTGCCCAGCGTGAGACCGCTGTAAGGGTAAAAACCGTCGCTGCCTACGCTGTCAAAGCTCCACGGTGTCATCGTCCCGGAGGGGGTAAGTCGAAAGGCGGCACCCACAGCATTCAATCCTCCATCGGTTGAAGTGCTGTACAAGTTGCCATCGCGGCCCTGTGCGAAGAGGCCGACCCAGGCAGGAGTCTCGGGGTCTCCGCTGTTGCTTCCGAGGTTATAGAGATCGGTATAGGTTTGTGCGTGGAGAGTAGTAGCACTCGCGGCGAGAATAGCAATGACCACGGCGAGAACTCGTAAGTGGGTGACGCGGGTGCTCTTCATCGGACCTCCGGAATGGTTCGGTTGTGACGATTAAGGGAACTCCTCCCGTGCCGGGGGTGCACGGCTCTGCCTTCAGTCTCAGGCGGTTTTCCGGGACCCAAGATAGCACAGAACAAGACCTGCCGCTGTAAAACTTCTGTCGCTTCGAACGGAGAAGGCAAAATCTCGTCGATCAGGCGCGGCGACGGCATCACGGTAAACCGACGGATGACCGCCGCCTGCTCCCAGCAAAATCGACCTTACTGCGTTACGGTAAAAATCCCCGAACTCGTCGCCGTTCCGCTCGGAGTGGTTACTGCGATCTTGCCGGTTTGTGCGCCGGTTGGAACCGTCGCCGTGACTTGCGTGTCCGAGTTCACAGAGAACGTTGTCGCCTTGACGCCACCGAACGCGACCTTGGTCGCGCCGGTGAAGCTGGTGCCAGTGATTGTTACTTGTGTGCCGACTGCACCGCTGGTCGGGCTGAAACTCGCGACGAATGGCAGAACGCGGAATTTCCGGCTGCTCGTGCGCACGCCACCGGGCGTAGTTACAGTCACAGACCCCGGCGTCGTGCCCGACGGAACCACTGCGGTCAGGTAGGTGTCGGAAACGACTGTAAAAGTTGTTGCGGCTGTTCCGTTGAACGAAACTGCCGTGGTGCCCGTAAGACCCTGGCCGAGGATATCGATCGTGTTTCCAACCTTGCCGTAGCTGGGCAGCAGCGACACGAATGGGCCCAGGCCGTCCGACAAATAAAACAACGAGCCCTCATTCGCCGTGCCACCTGCGTAGGTGGCTCCGTAGAATATGCCGTTCGTGTGCTGAAAGACCCCGTACGGACCGTTGCCATCGGTGCTGACAAAGAGGTGCAGCGTGGTCAACTTGCCCGCCGAGGTGATTTTGAAAATGGTGCCACAGCCGAATACGCAAGTGGTGCCACCCTCGAAGGTTGATCCGTAAAAGACGCCGTCGGTACCGAGTACCACTCCGGCTTGCGGATCCGCGCCATAGTTGCCTGTGGTCTCGTAGTCAAAGCTATGCAGAGTGGTCAACTTGCCGGCTGGGGTGATTTTGTAGAATGTGCCGTCGCCGAAAGTCCCGCCTCCGCTGGCAGTCCCGTAATAGTCACCGTCCGCACCCTGAGTCAAGCCTCCGATGGGAAAGGCGCCGTCGGCGCAGTTCTGGAGAGTGCAAAAATCATAGAGCACGGTCAGAGTCCCGCTCGGAGTCATCTTGAATAGATCTCCGTCGAAGTAACCGGATCGCCCTGTGATCATTCCATAGAAATTACCGTCGCTGCCTTGCACCAGTGGGTTGGAAGGATTGGCGCCGTCGGTGCAAGTGCCGGTGCAAAAATTATGAAGGACGGTGAGCTTGCCGCCCAGGGTCAGCTTGAAAGCAACGCCGCCGCCGTGGCACCCTCCGCAACCGCCGGTTCCGCCGAGGATGGTCGTGCCGTAGAGGTTGCCGTCCGTGCCCTGAATCAGCGCGGCACCCGGGTCCCTGCCGTCCACGCATCCGGACTGGGAACAAAAATTGTAGAGCGTAGTCATCGTACCGCCGGTGGCGATTCTGAAAACCGTTCCCAGGCCGATGCTCCCGCCTCCAGAAGTTGTTCCATAAAGATCGCCGTTGGTGGCCAGAACCAATCCTCCGACGGGATATGCGCCGTCTGTGCAGTTCGTTTTGGAGCAAAAACTATAGACCGTTGTCATCGTGCCACTGGGGGTAATCTTGAATACCGTTCCGCAGCCCACCTGTTTTGGGTTGCAGGTCTTGTTGGCCCCGCCAAAAATTGTTGTTCCATACAAGTTGCCATCGAGGCTTTGAACGACGGACATCAAATTCGGGTTGAAACCATTTGTATCGTTGAAGCTGACGAGGCTTTTAAACTTGGTTGTGGCTGACGAGTTAGTTGCCGTTGCCAAACACAACAGCAAAAGAGCGCTTGCAATGCTCCGCCATCCCTGTGACTGAAGACAATCTGGTCGTGTCTCAAGTTCGTGCACTAGATTCCTCCTTAGATACGGAATAATTCAACTCCCGGGATTCGCCCGGAGCGTGCAGCATTCTAAATCAACTCTTTGGAATGCCTCTGGCTGAAACCTGTTATGTCAGCGCCCCGGGGGAAGCGCGCGGCCTGGACCGAATTGCGGAAGCCCATGTCGGGCACAAACTGTAACACAAAGTGAGTCCCTCCGGTAGTTAAACCCACCTGCTGAGACGACTTCTGAGTCTTCAGTCAGCAGATCTTAAAGCCCAACTCCTTTTTACGGACCCGTGCTGCTGGACGCTTGATGGTCGACCCCGCAGGCAACTAATTCGCCCCACCGGAGCGCCAAAATAGTTGCATAGCGCCACGAGTACTGATAGCATTTCCGTCCCAGGAAAGCTTTTACTCCCCTGCCTTTCCTTCTGGTTGGTTCCCCCGCAGCCAGCCTTCACTACGCATTAGGCAAAAGCGCAGGGAAAACTGTCATGTCGTTTAGAAATAATCGATCCAGAAGCGAAATCCGGCCGGGCGAAACCTGGCAAAACGCTGGAGGAACGACGCGCCCTCGACCAGCTCTTCAGCGTCACTTATGAAGAACTTCGCCGGCTGGCATCAAGCGTCCGACGAAGCGATCCAGGCGCCACCCTTAGCCCCACGACCGGCGCCAGGGATGCGCTATTGAATCGGATCAGCCAAATTACCGCGCTGGTAAAACAGACAGCCTACGATGCAGGCTTCGAATTAGCTGGCATCGCTCCAGTCCGCGACTTCTCTGAGCTAAATCACTTTTCCGACTGGATCGCCGCAGGCCACGCCGGAGAAATGAAGTATCTGGAAGCTTGCGATGACGCGGGACAGCTGAAGCGCTCGTCGCTTCACTCGACCGCACCGTGGGCGCGCAGCGTGATCGTGTGCGCGATCCACTACAACACCGCGCATCCATACTCGACACAGGTCGACGATCCCGGGCACGGCTGGATTTCACGTTACGCATGGAGCCGCGAGGATTATCACGAAGTGGTAATGCGTAAGCTGCGCGCGGTGGAAGAAAAACTGCGAGCAGAAGTCAGCCAGCGAGGGCAGGATGGCCGCGTGACAGCCGCCGATACACCTACACTGCAAACCAGCTGCTACGTCGACACCGGCCCGCTGGTGGAGCGTGTCTACGCGAAATACGCGGGCGTGGGATGGATTGGGAAAAACACCTGCATCCTGAATCAGAAACTGGGGTCATGGCTGTTTCTGGGCGTAATTCTGACTTCGCTCGAACTCGCGCCGGACTTGCCCGCGCCGGATCGCTGCGGCACCTGCACCCGCTGCATCGATGCTTGTCCGACAGACGCGCTAATTGCGCCCTATCAGCTCGATTCCAATAAATGCATCTCGTACCTGACGATCGAGAAACGCGGCGCCATTCCAGAAGACATGCGTGAAGGCATCGGGCGGCATGTATTTGGCTGCGACATCTGCCAGGATGTCTGTCCCTGGAACCGCAAAGCTCCGGCCACTGGCGCCGCAGAATTTCAAGCGCGGGAAGGATTGGTCAATCCTGCGCTGGCGTGGCTCGCCGAAATCAGCGTGGAAGAATTCCGCGAGAAGTTTCGCGGCTCGCCCATCCGCCGCACCAAGCGCACCGGCCTGCGACGAAATGCCGTAGTCGCAATGGGCAACAGCGGCGATCGCAGTTTCTTGCCCTTTCTGCAGGAATTGGAAGCGGACCAAGATCCCGTGGTGGCGGAAGCCGCACGTTGGGCGCTTGCAAGACTCGCCACACCCGATGTCGAGTCTAGCTCATAGGATTTGTCTTCTCCCTTGCGATTTAGGCTCCGCAACTTCTGCAGCGTGGTAGCATTTCCTATCCAGGAACTTCCTAACCGCCCATGACGGATCGCCTCCATTCGCTTCCATCACGGCTCCTATTTCTTATCTTTTTGCTCGGCTGTGTTTCGCCCGCGCCTGCGCGCTCCGACGAACCGCATTGGATCCGCATCAATTCCAGCCATTTTTCCGTGCTCACCGACGCCGAGGAAAAACGTGGCCGCGAAGTCGTCGTGCGATTCGAGCAGATGCGCGCCGTCTTCGGACAACTGTTGGCCAGAAGCCGGATCAACATGTCGGAACCGGTAGACATCATCGCCCTGAGGAGCGATGAGGAATACAGCAAAGCTGTGCCTACCCGCCCGGGGCAGTCCATCGCCGCCGGCTTTTTCATCCCCGGCGACGACCGCAATTACTTCGTTCTGAACTTGTCGAAAGATGAGAGCTGGCGAGCAGTGTCACGCGAATTCGCCAAGGTGTTCCTGAACTACAACTATCCGCCCACGCAAGCGTGGTTCGACGAAGGCTTCGCGGAATACTTCTCCAGTCTGCGTTTCGAAAACAGGCAAGCGCAGATTGGCGGAGACCCCGACTTGCTCGCCGACCAACTCAAGGCCTCGGCGTGGCTTACGATCTCTGATTTGTTCGCCAAGACCTCGGCGGGACAGGAAAACTCGCGGCGCACCATGTTCTCCGCGCAATCGTGGATTGTGATGCACTACCTGCTCGCTCAGAACAAACTCCCCGAAACCGGAACATACTTCGACCTGGTCGAGAACCACAAGGTTTCGGTCGAAGACGCGATTCAGAAAGCCTACGGCATGAACTCTGCCCAGTTCGGGCAGGCAGTGAAGGATTACTTCCGTTCGCTGGCGCAACCGGCGCAGGCGTCGGAAAGGGGCAAAGCTAATCCCGCGGGCAGTCAAGTGCTCGCTGTTTCCGCGGATGACCAGATCGGCAGCAGCACCCAGCAACTTGCCAGTGCCGAGGGGCCAGCCTTAGTTGCGGAAATGAGTGTCCGCCTGCCCGAGCACCGCGAGCAAGCCACACACGAACTGGAATCGATCATCGCGCAACCGAAGGCGGATAACGTAGTCGCGCATCGCGCCCTGGGGTGGTTGTACATGGAGACGAAGGAATACAACCGCGCCGTCGAAGAATTGGATAAGAGCGCTCAGCTTGATGCCAAAGATCCCTGGCTCCATTATTATCTGGCGTTGGTCCGGTTTCGGGTGGCGCAATCCACCGGGAAAGAGATCGAAGGGCTTCCTAACGCTATGCAAGACCTGCGACTGGTCACTGACTGGGATCCCGAATTCGCCGAGGCCCGCAGCATGCTGGCGATGGCGCAACTGGAGGGCGGGGGCGTCCACGCGGCCATGGATTCTATGCGAGCCATCCTTCAATTCGCACCGCGTAACCAAAGTTATCTGTTGAACATGGCGCAAATCTACATGGCGGGAAAAAACTGGGATGCTGCTACCGCGCTGCTCGAGCGGCTCAAAGAGAGTCCGCAGCCGCAGATTGCGAAGTCCGCCACTGAGCAACTCGAAGGGTTGCCAATGCTCAAAAAATACGGACTATTGCCACCGCGGGAAAGCAAAGCGCAGTCCACCCAGGCGGGATCCGCTCCCTCATCATCGCCTACACCAGCCACTTCTTCCGCGGGCTCATCTTCGTCAGGCTCGAAACAAACGGAGACGCAGCCAAGAGCTCAAAAGGAAAATCCTCCGCCCGAGGAGGAACCCAGCGCAGATCACCCCGAACAACTTCCAGCACAACCCCAGCCCGATAAGCGCACCATCCAATTCGCGAAAGGGAAAATAATTTCGGTCGATTGCTCTCAGCCTCCGTCGGCGGTCTTGACAGTATCCGTCGGCGCGAAAGTGCTCAAGCTGCGCACTGCGAACTACAAATCGCTCATGGTTATGGGAGCCGATGATTTCTCCTGCGACTGGAAGAGCCGTGCAGTGGCTGTCAATTACCGAGCCGGAGGAAAAGCTGACGGCGATCTGGTTTCGGTGGAGGTACAGTAGCAGCAGGCTGCGGCATTCCTGCCGGAGCGATTAACCTTGAAACGTTCCGGAGGCTCCGCCGTATGCCCTTCTCGTCAAACAGTCACGCAAGCTTTATTCGCCGTCACTCCCTCGGCGTCGCATCCGTTGTCATTCTCATTCTTTGGATTGTCTTGTACAGCGTATCTGACCCGAGCACGCACGTCGGATCATTCTACGGAAACGCAATCGCCGATTGGTCAGGAGTCGTGGTCACCGTGCTGGCAACGAAGTATATGTATGAGAAAGGATCAGCCGAAAGCCGCCGCCCCAAGGACGCTGGACTGAATCCCCTTCACAAATTGCTGCACGATCACTCCCTCACGATATTTCTGGTGATCACGGGCATTGGTTGGGTGCTGCTGTACGCCCACATGAATTCCGAAGCCAAGTGGGGCCAGGTGGTCGGCAATATCGTTTCCGAGTGGACGCAGATCTTCGGGTTGGTACTGCTGACAAAGAAATTGATCGAACCTCATTCCAAAGAAAGTGCCAAGGGAAACTGAAAGCAAGAAACCCTCCCAGAGAAATATGAGAGGGTTTGGCAAATCGCGAACTCTTAGGTTGTGTCAGGCGCGGACAACGTTACCCGCCTGGAACCCCTTGGGGCCCTTCAGCAGATCAAACTCCACGGTTTCGCCCTCATTCAGCGTGCGGTAACCATTCTCCTGGATGGCGGAGAAATGAACGAAGACGTCTTCCCCTGTGGACCGCTGGATAAAACCGTATCCTTTAGCCCCGTTAAACCACTTCACAGTACCCTTCTCTCTCACAATGTACTCCTTTCGCCTCTGCTGATTTTAGAATTCCACATTCTTCGCGAAGCGCGCGCGTCACTTCCCCCTCAAAGCATGTGGACGAACGAATCTAGCCTTAAGGCCGTCGAGACTCTCTCCAACAAGAAAGGCTCCGGAGTTTCGCGCCCGTCAAGAAAACGGCGCGAAGCTGCGAAGCCTGTCGTGATGGCCCGAATTTCGACTACGATATACAAAACATCAACCCGGAGCTAGTGAACATCGCTGCCGACATTCCGGCAACGGCAGGAATAATATTCAGGAATTTTCTTTCTGGCAAGAGAAAATAAAACCGCTTAGATGTGACCCGCGGTTCTCTCGGTAGAGGCTGCAGATTGATCCGTCTGCGAAATTGACGTTGGTCGTTTCGTTGGAATTCGCAACTGTCTGATGATATTGGAGAAACTTAGTTTGAGACCTGAACTCCCGCCATCTTTCAACTACCCTTCGCTACCCTGAGAGGCTCGGTCAAGGCCTGATTTCGCGCGCCGGATTGCTCGCTTTTCTGCCGTGAACATTTCCTTCCGCACCCACGTGTGTTGCTTCGCGTTCTCTAAGTTCGGGCGCAGACAATTTCCTCTGTGGCGATTTCCTCAGAGAAAACTCTTCTGCTTTGTGACGAGCGGCACAGCCAAGTGCTTCCTCGATCCGTAGTATACGAGTATTCCCGTCAAAGGCTGGCCTCGATCCAGAAACGAGGCTTGCTGATGTTGTCGTCATTTTGGAGGTCGTTTGTCGTCGCGCTGATGCTTACGGCGATTTCTCTGCCGGTGGCCGCAGAGCAGCCCACGCGGTTTCAGATCCCAGGAACTAACCTTCGAGGTTCGCCTTATTCCCTGCACCCATTGACCCGAAGCTCAGGTTACATCTTCGCGGGTACGGTTAAGTCGGTGGAGCGTTCGGTTCTCAAGGGAAAAGGGGTGGCTACCGTACTGATCAACTTTCACGTGGATCAGGGAATGCGCGGGGTTCGCACCGGCCAGATGCTGACGATCCGCGAATGGGCTGGCCTGTGGCAGTCGGGAGAACGTTATCGGCCCGGCGAACGAGTTTTGCTTTTTCTCTATCCCCCCAGCAAATTAGGACTCACAAGTCCAGTGAGCGGACCAAACGGCCGTTTCCGAATTGGGCCGGATGGCCAGGTCGTCCTCGGTCCAGGGGGAGCCGGGTTCTTAGCGCCGCGTGCGGACATCGCAGACCGGTTGCGGGGAAGAACCCGGGTCAGCCCGCTCGAGTTTGTCCGTTTTCTCCGTATGGCGGAAGAAGAGTAAGCAGATGCCAGCTTCTATGTTTTCGTCGCGTGAGCGAACAATGGCGGACCGCGGGCAATCTTGCCTCCTTAACGGAAACTCTTCGCCCCAGGCGATGCTCCTAAGGCACTTGTCGCGTCGGTTAAGAGTGCCCCATCCTTGCGCAGTGGTAAGCGCGCTGCTTCTTACCCTCATCCCACTGGCGCGAGCGGGTGGGCCGCGCTACGTTGCTGGAATCAGCTACTTCAACCAGGGAACCGCCGGGACGCCTCTTACGTGGGCGCAAGGCGCGGTCAACTACTACACCGACCAGGGAAGTCTGAGTCCGACCGTTCCCGGACCTCAAGCGGATGCATTGGTCGCAGACGCATTCAGCCAGTGGACTTCCATTTCAACCGTTGCTCTTTCCACCACGCGCGCCGGACAGCTCGCAGAAGATGTCAGCGGCGCGAACGTTTTTCGCAACAGCGATGGCACCCTCACCATGCCTGCCGACATCCTGCCCACAGCCACAGGTACGCCTGTAGGAATCGTTTACGACGCGGACGGCACGGTCACAGACGCGCTGCTCGGCCAGGGCGCCGGAGACCCATCCGAGTGCTTTGGCAATGCGGTTTTCGGTGGACTCGACAACTTCGGCACCAACGCCTACTTTCTTCATGCCCTGGTCGTTCTGAACGGAAACTGCGTCGCCCAGTTGCCCGATCCCGATGTAGAGTACCGACTGGTGCGCGTGCTGGGGCAGGTTCTGGGCCTCGGCTGGTCACAAACAAACCTCAACGTCCAGACTCGCATCCCCGCGCCAACGGCCGACGACTACGTCGGTTTCACCATCATGCACGCAACTGATCTTGCGAATTGCGTGCCTATCACTGTTTGCTACTCGAATGGAGGCAAGGTCAATCCTTACCAGCCCAAAATGGATGATCAGGCGGCGCTGTCGCGCTTATATCCTGGACCATCGTTTTCCGCCAGCACGGCTCGTATCCATGGCAACATATATTTTGCGGACGCAACCGGACAGCCGGGTCAGCGTATGCAAGGTGTAAATGTCATCGCTCGCTGGATCGACCCCAGTACCGGCTTACCCTCGGGAGCTTATGCGGCTTCTTCCGTTTCTGGCTTCCTCTTCGCCGGAGATGTTGGCACCACGGTCACCGGCTTCAACGATAGCACCGGGCAACCTTTCAACCGCTACGGATCGAGCGACGGCACAGTCGAGGGTTTTTTTGATCTGTCTGGACTGCAAATTCCCAACGGCGGCAACAACGCGCAATACCAACTAACTGTTGAACCTGTCGATCCTTTCTGGTCAATCACCGTTGGGCCTTACCAGCCGTGGCAAGTGCTGCCATCGGGGTCCGCCCAAGCTATCCATGTGAACGTGACTCTGGGCGCTGATGTTCCGCAGGATATTGTGATGCAGGGAAGCGCAGCCCAGAAACCAAACTGGTTCGGACCCACGACCTATAACTCTCAAGGACCGCTGCCGCCTGCCTCCCCTTTACCAATTGCGGGCGACTGGGCAGCGTCTCTCGGCCCTTACGGCAGTGTCGACTATTTCTGGTTCTCCGGCCAGGCAAACCGCACACTGTCAGTCTTAGTCACCGCGCTGAATGATGCCAGCGCCCCATCGGAAAGTAAAGCTCAGCCGGTACTCGGCATGTGGGCATTGTCAGATCCCGGAACTTACCCGGCGCCAGCGAATACGCCGTCAGCATTCAATTCTTCTCTGTTTGGAACGACTGTTTTAAATGCGCAACTTCTGCAGGCGATGAATTTCCGCGTCGGCATCGCAGACGTCCGTGGCGATGGACGCCCCGACTACCGGTATCACGCTCGCCTGCTGTACGGTGACCACATCATTCCAGCCCGGGCCAGCGTCGCGGGCGGCACGGCTCTCGCCATCGCAGGTTTCGGATTCCAGGCAAACACCGGCATCGGTATCGGACGTGCGATTGCACCGCCGATGGCGGTCTCCGCCAATCAGATCGTGGTGACAGCATCCGCGGGGGCGGACGGCATGCAGGACATCACGCTCATCGATCCCCCTACGTCGGCCAGTTCGATCATGAGCGCAGTCGTCACTTACGGCGCTGGCCCCAATGACATTCTCCATCTGATTGCGGGGGCAAATCCTCCCACACCCGTAGGCGGGCAGGCTCCCAATCCGATTCGCGTGCAAGTCTTAGCGCCCGACGGGATCACTCCTGTGGCCGGAGCCACCGTAGTCTTTAGCGCGATTCCCGCCGTAGGTTTCTCGATCTGCGGCCAGAGCACCTGCACCACGCTCAGTGATCAATCCGGGCAGGCGTCCACGCTGGTGAGCGTGCTCACGCCTGCGGTCAGTACCATTACAGCGCAATTGGCGCCAGCTTCCTATGCCACACCACAGAAGGTGCAGACGACCCTCGTGAATCAGGCCGAGTCCGCCCTCGACTTGGCCTTGGTCCCGCAAAATGAATCGGTGGCGCAAGGCGCGACCGTCAACGTCACCTTGACTGCCCGCGTGCTCTCGAATGGATCGCCATTCCCGGGGCAATCAGTAAACTTCTCTCTGTATCGTGGTAGCGGCACGCTGAATCCTGTTTCCGCGACCACGAACAACAGTGGATACGCCAGCACGAGCCTGCAGCTTTCCGACTTTTCTGCGGAGGTCGACGGAAACGCTTGCGTGGGGGTAAACAACAATCCCTGTCTGGGATTCCACGTATTCCCGGTGCCCGCTTCATCGCTTCTATTGCAGGCCGTGGCTGGAGATCTACAAGTAATTACGGTGGGACCAGCCTTTCAACCCCTCACCGTTCGGGTGACCGACGCGTCGGTGCCGGCCAACCCTGTAATGGGCGTCAGCGTTTTATTCCAATCGCTGCTCGGTCGCACAAACGACGATGCGCCGATCATGACGGGTGGAGACACCAACATCACCAGGAATTCGCTGCCGATTATTCTCGGGATGTCGCAGGCTTCTGTAACCTCTGACGCGAACGGTCTGGCCACGATTCAGCCCTCAACCAGCGGCTTTCAAGGAGCCTTGGCAATTCTAGGCACGGTCTCGGTCGGATCCGCCAGCCTTCCATTTGGGTTGCAATCGCTCTGGCCAATGACGCAATAGCTAAGCAACGTTGTCGCGGGCGGTGTGGCCGCCGCGTGAATTTCATACTAGCCAGAATCTCCGGGGCGCAAGGAAGCCAGGTCAGCTTGCCCAATTCGTAATCGTTAACAACCTCGCTACTTCTTCGCCCACTGATCGACCCAGTCGTTCACTGTCTTGTACCACAGTTGGCTGTTCTGCGGCTTGAGCACCCAGTGTCCTTCATCCGGGAAATACAACATCTTTGACGGGACTTTCAGCCGCTGCAATGTGGTGAAGAGTTGAAACCCTTCCGATACATCCAGCCGGTAATCAAGTTGCCCGTGGACAACCAGCGTGGGAGTCTTAAAATTCAGCGCCGACAAATGCGGCGACCATTTGCGATACAACTCCCGGTTGTTAAACAGTGTTCCCTTGAACTCCCACTCAGGAAACCAAAGTTCCTCGGTGGTGCCATATGCCGATTCGTTATTGAACGTACCATCATGAGACACGATGCACTTGAACCGGTTGGTATGGCCCAGAATCCAGTTGGCCATATATCCGCCGAAACTCGCCCCCAAGGCGCACTCACGGTCCTTGTCAATAAAAGGAAAAGTGCGCTCGGCATCATCCAACCCTTTCATCAGATCTTCAAAGGGTGCCCCACCCCAGTCGCCGTTGATCGCATCGATAAATCTCTGACCATAGCCGGGCGAACCGTGGAAATTGATCATGATGACGACGTAGCCGCTGGCGGCAAAGAGTTCAGCATTCCAGCGGTAGCTCCACTCGTCGCCCATAGGAACCTCGGGGCCGCCATGAAGTATGAATTTCACGGGATACTTCTTGTTGGCATCGAAGTTCGGCGGTTTGAGCAGGAAGCCTTCCACTTTGTCGTTGCCCGCCCCGGTGAACCAGTAAGCCTCCAGCGGCGGCATCGCAACCCGTGCGAGCACGGAATGATTCACATCGGTGAGTTGCACCTCCGTCTTCTCCAGACTCGCGGTCTTGCATCCTTCCGGTTTGATCTTCCCGCTTGCGTCGGTACACACCTCTTCAGACTCGAACACAGTAGCGCCACCAACCGCGCCGGGTGGCGACAAGTTAGCGCGAAAAATCTCATTCGGGAACCTGACAGACATGCGCGTAAATAAAAGATTCTTTCCGTCGTGGGTCACGGCCAGATCATCGTTAAAACCCGCCACAATCATCTTGATGTTGTTTTTCGTCAGATGGGCGGTCGTATCGCTACCGGCGTCTCCACCAATGACCGCCGTATCCAGGGAAATCGAATAAATCGGTGAATTGCCCTTGTCCTCCGCGACGAAATAAATCTTAGACGATTCCGGATCCCACGTGTAAGTTCCCACCCAACGGTCGAAACTTTCTGTCAGATTGCGGATGTGGCCGCTGCGCCGGTTGTACAACATCAGCCGGAAGCGATCGCTCTCGTTTCCTGGTCGAACCTGCGCCCGATACGCGATGTACTTCCCATCCGGCGAATAAAGCGGAGACGAATCGCTGGCAGGATTGTCCGTAATCTTTTTGGCCGCTCCCCCATTCACGGAAACCGTAAACAAATCATTGTTCGTGCTGATGGCCTCGACCTCGTCATGATTCGACGCGTAGCAAATTTCCTGCCCGTCAGGCGAGAATGCGTAGTCGTCCTGCCCACCCAAACCAAACGGCGGAGCATCGTGATCTCCGGGCGTGAGGTCACGACTAACACCGCCCTCGGCAGCAACAATCAATAGATGATTGCGTTTGCCTTCCTTGTACGCGTTCCAGTGACGATAAAGCAGATGAGTGAAGATCAGCGCTTTGACTTTCGATTTCTCCGCTTGCTCCAACCTCTTCGCATTGCAAGCTTCGTCCGCGCAGTCGGGATAGACATTGGAAACAAAAAGAATATTCTTCCCATCCGGCGACCAGATCGGACTATCCGCTTCGGTAGCAATCGAGGTCAGCTTGCGGGTTCCGGCGACCCTACCCTTGGTATCATCAAAATCAGCAATCCATATTTGCGAACCGCCCTCTTTCGAAGACAGAAACAAGAAGCGCTTGCCATCCGGCGCCCAGCGGGGACGGTCTGCGTCCTGACCAGAAATAATCTCGCGCGCCTCGCCGCCGGCAGTCGGCACCTCCCACACATGCGGCATCTTCGTATTCGCTTCCAGACTCACATTCACCGCGCTGAATAGTACCCATTTGCCATCCGGAGAAACAATCGGCTCCCCAACCCGCTTGAGCGCCATCATGTCTTCGAAAGTAAAAGGATGTTTGCTTTGAGCCAAAGCAGGAAGAATCAATAACGTGACCACAATCAAGCCGAAAAAACGGCGCATGATTTGCCTCCGTGAGGATCGGGGCAAGTGTAAATCATGCAGGCTTCAGACGGTCGTAACACACTTTGTTCGGATGCTTTGTGGGGGTACTTTGATTTGATCAGTGAGCTTCCGTCCGCTCCACGCACTCCAGAATCTCCGCCTCGCTGAGTGTATGGTCCGACGCTTTGGCGCGCCGATAAATGCTCTCCACCAGATCGTCGGAAGCCGGAATCCCGCGCCGGTCCAGCCAGAACAGCACATTCGACTTTCCGCTCATCGGACCAATATCGATTACCTGTTCCAGACCAAAGACGTGCGACGGTACCCCGGAGTACACGGCATTGGCCAGTTCAATATCGTTTTTCTTGTATGCCTTGATAACCGCTGCCGCGTGCACGCCCGTAGCAGTTCGGAAGGCGTCTTCGCCGACCACCGGATAATTCGCCGGAATGGGCACGCCCGTAGCCCGCGATATCGCCTGGCAATAATCCTTCAGCTTGGTGAGATCCTGGTCCGCCCACGGCGGAATGCCCATTAGTTTGAGGTTCAACAGCATCTGATCCATCTGCGTGTTGCCGACGCGCTCGCCAATTCCCAGGCCCGTCGCATGCACGCATTCCGCGCCCGCCAATAGCGCCGCCATTGAATTTGCAATGGCTAATCCGCGATCACAATGCCCATGCCAGTCCACGCGAATCTTCTCGCCCGACGGCTTCACTACTTCTTTGATCACGAACTGCACCAGCGCAAACGTCCCCATGGGCGTAGCGTGTCCAGCGGTGTCGCAAATGGCAATCGAGCGCGCCCCACAATTGATCGCTGCGGTGTACAAGCGCTTCACCATTTCCGGATCGCAGCGCGTTGTGTCTTCGGTCACGAACATCACTTGCAGTCCCAAAGACACCGCATACTTCACCGCGTTCTCCGTTGTCTGCAGCAGAAACTCATCCGTCCAGTTTTCCGTGAAGCGACGTAGAGGGCTCGATCCGATAAACGCCGCAGCCTCGATCGGCATTCCGGTTCGCTGCACAATCTCGGCGATGGGACGAATGTCATTCTGGTGAGTGCGGCATGCGCAGTTGGCGCGAATCTTCATCTTGTGGTTCACAATCTCGCGTGCCAATGCCTCCACATGCTCCACCGCGCGCAGCCCCGCGCCAGGCAATCCTAAATCGAGCGAATTAATACCCAGCGCCTCCATCAGGTGAAGGATTGAAATTTTTTCTTGGACGGAAGGATCGCGCACCGAAGGCGACTGCAACCCATCCCGCAAGGTTTCATCGTTCAGCAGAACATGCCCCACCGGCCGCAACGAGGGGGGATGGATCCGGTTCCAGTCGTAAATGAGTTCGGAAGATTTCATCCTCAATAATGCCCTTAAATTACGTTGACGCTATTTTGCTTTCGGCGGCAGAGTCAGCCCAAAAATCGAAATCTGTCCTGACCCGGCAACATTCAACCCACCCGACTCATCCGGGTTGGGCAGATACAGCGTCTTGCAATGCTCGCAGCGATAGACTTCGGCATCGCGCCCCCACGCCTTCTCCACATCGCCGCAAGCTTGTTCCAGTACATCGGTGGCATAGAACCAGTGCTTGAGATGCCCACCGCAGAACTTACCTTTCTCGTTCTTCTCGTTGCAGGCCCGCTGCCCCGATTTCTTAATTTTTACTTTGTGGTTGGGAAGTTGTGCGGGAGTCTGCACGCCAGAGGTTACAGTTGTGGCCAAAAGGTTCACCCTCGTTCAAGCGGTCAACGCCGCCGATTCGTCTGCGCAGCTGTTATTCTACTCGAAGCATTTTGCCAGAGGCCAATCTCACGCACCGCATCAAGCTGTCAATCTAGCGATTTAAAAGGGGCACAAACAGATTCTCTCGATTCATCGCCGCACTAGAATTATTGGTTACAAATTCGCTCTGAAAATGAATCGAAATCATCCGGCGGGCATCTTATATGTATTCGTAAGTATGCTTATTTAGTTACAGTTAGACCACCCTAGAGGCAAGCCATGGCGACCACACAGAGACTGATTACCGCTGAGTACGCAACCGAGCATCAACTGGCCTTTGCTCAGGTAGAAGATCTGCTCAAGCTGCAGAAAGCGGCCCAGAAGATCAATTCCATTCTCGACCTTGATCGGCTGATCGACAAGGTCGTGAATGACGTGGCGCGGTCGTTCGGATGCGTCGAGGCAGATGTCTACTTGCACCACGAAGAGCGCGGTGAATTGGTTCTGGCTTGCGCACACGGTTGTGCCGGTTGCGATGTCTGCGGCAAAGGCCACAGCCTGAAGATCGGGAAAGAAGGCATGGTCGGCTATGTCGCGGCCACCGGCCAGATGCGCTATGCGCCCGATGTACGTAAAGACCCATACTACATTGGGTGTGAAGAGTGCACTCTGTCGGAAGTTGCGATTCCGTTGCACGTTGAGGGCAAACTGGTTGGCGTGTTCACTGCGTCGCATCCTGAACTGGACGCGTTCCCCGCCGAGCAACTTCGGCTTCTCCAGGCGTTGTGCAACTACGTGGCGGTCGCGGTTCACAATGCGCGCCGTTATCAGCAGGAACTGCACGAGCGCGAGAAGATGAGCCGCGAGGCCAACGAGGCGCGCAAGATTCAACAGGCGTTGCTGCCTCGCAGCTCTCCTTTTATTCCCGGCTTCGTGATTTCTGGTCTCTCCACTCCGGCGGGCGCGGTGGGCGGCGATTGGTACGACTTCATTCCTTTTGCCGATGGCCGCTGGGGATTGGTTCTGGCCGACGTCTCAGGAAAAGGCACGGCCGCAGCGCTGCTGATGTCTGCTACTCGCGGCATGCTTCGCTCGCTGGCCGAGGCGGCCTGCAGTCCGAGCGAAGTGCTGACCAAGTTGAACGAACTGCTGGTCAATGATTTTCCTTCGGGCCGGTTTGTCACCATGGTCTATGCGGTGCTCGATCCCGCGACCCGAACGTTGACCTTCGCCAGCGCAGGGCATTTGCGCCCGCTACTCATCGAGAATTCTCATGCGCGTTTCCTGGATACCGAGCGAGGCATGCCGCTGGGGATCGGATCCGGAGACTACTCCGAGGCGCAGGTACAGTTGGCCCAAGGCGCGCGTCTTTTGTTTTACAGCGACGGCATTACTGAAGCAACCAATCTCGAAGAAGACGAGTACGGCGCGGAGCGTCTCGAAAATCACTTTCGCGAGGACAATGCATCCGCCGAGAGCATCCTCAAGGACGTGCGCTCATTTGCCAACGGCGCCGGATTGCACGATGACGCGACCGTGATTTTGGTAAAAGCGTAGTTTCGGCAGGTACGTTCCTGGTGTAGCTTCGTGGTTCCCGCTTTGCGCTTCATCAACCACAAAGGACACGAAGGTACACAGAGGAAAGAACTGCACAGTGCCTATCCGAAGCGCGCCTTGTGCTCTTTCAGGATACAGCTGTCCATGATCACGAAGATTCCCGCTTTGCGCGCCTTCTCCGCAGCTCGTTCGTTAATCACTTCTTCCTGCATCCAAATCGCGGGAACTTTAATCTGGATGGCCTGATCAACGGCCTCCTCCACGAACTCGGGGCGGCGAAAGATATTCACGATATCAATTTTCTCGGGAACATCGAGCAGGGACGCATAAGCCTTTTCGCCCAGCGCCCCCCTGATATTAGGATTGACGGGGATGATGCGATAGCCGCTGGTCTGCATGTAGGCAGAAACGCCATGGCTTGGGCGGAGAGGACTGTTGGACAGTCCAACGACAGCAATAGTTTTCGAGCGTCTCAGCAGGTCTGCAATGGCATCGGCTTCAGGCCCTGAGGACATACCAAACTATTGTACGGTGAGCGACGCCAATGCGTGCAATCCACCTCATCGTTCGGCGGATGCCGGGCGCTACAATGGAGATCGGATGTCCCGCTGGCTGGACCAGCGAAGCGCCCGTCCTTACATTACGAATTATTTAATAAGGAAGATCCAATGCCAGAGACCGTACCAAGCCCCGACGAAAAGCTGCAGCATGAATTCAATCGCTGGGCGGAACAGGGGGAAGGCGAGAAGATGGAGCGCCATCACCTCGACATCACGGGAAAAACTATCCGGCTTATGAATCTTCGCCCAGGCGAACGCGTGCTCGATCTGGGTTGCGGCTCGGGCTGGGCAACGCGACTGCTCGCGCGGCTGGTCACCGAGGGGCCGGAGGGCTTTGGGCAAGTGGTCGGCGTCGATGTTTCCGATGAGATGATCCGCCAGGCACGAGCTGCGTCGAAGGATTTCGAAAATATTTTGTATGTCTGGGGATCAGCGCAAGAGATTCCATGGGAAGAAAATTTCTTCGATAAGATGCTTTCCGTCGAATCGTTTTATTACTATCCGAACCAGGACCGGGCATTGGCGGAGTTGTTCCGGGTGATGGCACCGCGCGGGCGCATGTTCATTCTGATTAATCTGTACCAGGACAATCCTTATTCGCTGCAATGGGTGGACAAGCTCAAAGTGCCGGTACACGTTCGCTCGGAGGCGGAGTACATCGCGATGCTGAACCAGCAGGGCTTTGAAAATGTCGAAGCCCGGCGAATTCCGGACGACACGCCTACTCCGGACGACTATCAGACGAAGTCATTTCACAGCCTGGAAGATCTGCGTGCGTTCAAACGAGTTGGGGCACTGCTGCTGATGGCGTCGAAACCGGATCAGAGAACGCCCGCGCCGGGGCACGCTATCTATTGACGATAGTGCGGAGGCGCGGCGAGCGGCGATTTCACGGTTTGTTATTCAATTCCCAACTGGGTCCTGGCTTCGGGGCTCAGACGCTCGGGCGTCCAAGGCGGAGTCCATACTACGTTCACCGTCGCGGTGCGGATGCCGGGCAGCTGTTCCAGCCGGGCTTTCACTTGCTCGCCGATCATCACATGCGATGGGCAGCCGGGAGAGGTGAGGGTCAGGTCTACCGAGACATCTTGACGATCCTCAGCAGCGGGTTCGAAGCGGACCGCATAGATCAAGCCCAGATCCACGATATTCACGGGAATTTCAGGGTCGTAACATTGCTTTAGCGCGCTTAGAACATCGCCTTCGGTCACGGCAACCATAGTCTCTCCTCAACAAGGGTAAGCAGAGTAGTCACCCCCAAGTAAGTTTACCGCATCGAAGCAGGATTCGGGGGGGCAGCGCGAGACATGATTCATGGGCTGCTGGCCGAATAGTCTGGTAAGGTTACGCGTTATGCAGATCAGCCCTGAACTTAGACAGAGGCTTCAACTTGTAATGGCTGTGGCTATCCTGATATCAGGGGCTCGGCTGGCTTACATTCTTTACCAGCGCCATGAGAGTCGAGTCGAACTGGCGAAGAAACAGGCGCCCCCGCTGAATGCCGACTACTATGTCATTCCGAAGAAGCTTTATCCGTACGACCTGAAATCCGCCCGTCAACTGACGCAACAACCGGTGTGGGTCAAGGTCGGCTATGCCTACACATATTATCCGTACGATCCGAACCGCCATCACGTGGATTTCGCGCACGAAGCCGGGAAACTCCTGCCTATTGAAAAGCTGCAGATCGGGGAGGTCATTAGTGATACCGCGCCTCAAGCGCCGGGAGAGCGACAGGTAATGGCAGTATTTGAGAAAGACGGTAATAGCTATGCCTTTTCCATCGGGTCGATCAAGGGCACGGATTATAAGTTTTACTCTGACGACATGCTCTTCATTCAAGATCCCCATCAGCTTTACAACCATTGGCCTGCGGATGTTTGGGATGCGATCGACAAACACGAAGTTAAACCCGGGATGAGCGAACTTCAGGCGGATTTCGCCGCGGGTTTGGGGGTTCCGGAGAGATCAGGCGAGCCCGGCAATCGGACCGTGACTTATCCGAACGGCGGCCACTCGCTTGCTGTTACGTACCGCGACGACAAAGCGATCGCAATCAAGCCCGGACCCGCCATTTCGGAATAATCCCGGTGTCGGCGAGGTGTCCGTGCTGGGCTCGACCGGAAGCCAGGGATCACTTCACGATCGGCGAATTTTCATCTGCCGCCTTCTGCTCATCGGCGTGCATGGTTGCGTCCTCGTTGGCGTAGAACGCGCGATGCTCAGCGTCCACTTGCTTGGGAGTGAGGGTCAATTCATAACCGTCTTTGCGGGCGTGGAAACTCACGGTGTAGTCTCCCCGATCCGTCTGGGTCATGCGGCGGGTAAATGATCCTGTATGAACCAGTTCCTCGAGGGTAGCGGCGTACTTATCGTTCTTTTTCTTGTATTGCTGTTGCGCCCGGATCACCGTCCGCATATAACCCAAGGCATTAGCTTCGGACTCGGAGCGGGCCGGGTCCCCCTTGAATTTTGGCTGGTAGGCGGTCTGAGCCGCTGAAAATAGCATTCCCGCCACCAGCAACGTCGTAATCTGAACGGCAGGTTTCAAGGAAGGTAATCGGTAAGGTAACTTCATGAGCGTTCCGGCCTCTTTTCGTTAAGATATTTCTATGTTACCGCCGTAATTGCGAAAGCGTTAGCGCGCTTTGTATCTGGGGAGAATAAAGCTATGCTAGCCCCATTCACCCGAGTAGGAAAGCTATGAAATCAGCAATGGCCGCGAAAGCTGCACCGGTAAAGAAAGCACCAATCCGCATTGCCGTAGTGGAAAGCGATCCACTGCGGTTCGTAGGATTCAGAGCCCTGTTTGACAACGAGTCAGACTTTGAACTGATCTCTGCGTCGCTCACCGATATTGGCGCCTTGCAGGGAATTGATCTGATCCTGTTAGGCAATCGCAATGGCCAAAACCTTTTCGATCTGATGGCCACCATGAAGGCCACTCGTCCCGACCTGCGGATTATTGTGACAGGTTCAGGGATCGACGAAGAGACAATTCTGAAAGCCATCGCCTCGGGCGCGAAAGGCTACGTAGACGAAGCCGCCTCGCCTAACGAGTTCGTACAGGCCATTCGGGTGGTGAATGAAGGCTCGGTATGGGCGCCTCGACGCGTTCTCTCCATGTTCATCGAGCGCGTGTCGTCGTCTCCCGGACGCGTCTTCCCGGCGGGCCGGGTAAGCTTTACCGATCGCGAGAAAGAAGTTCTGGAAATGCTAGTGGCGGGCCGCTCCAACAAGGAGATTGGTTCGGCGCTCGGCATTGAAGAGCGCACCGTGAAAGCGCACGTCGCCAAGTTGATGCGGAAAGTGGGAGTGCAGAATCGGATCGCGCTCTCGGTGCACGCCATTACGCACAATCTGGTTACCGCGAAATAGCTCTACTCATCCGTATCGGCTGCCGAATTTCCCACGGCAGCCGCCCGGTTCTCGGCATTGCAGAGGACAATTACTTAATCGCAATCCAACCTGATGGCCCGCAGACCCAAAGGGCAGCTGTGTTTGTGCCATTGCTGCAATTGACGTTGCCACCAGAGCCATTGGTACAGCTATACAGGCCTCCTCGGATGCAAGACCCGCCCGGAGCCCAGTGCCAACGGCCCAAGTTGCCGCACTCGGGCTGGTAGTATACCGCGTATAAGCATTGCTCATCGTGGATTCTCCAAGAGCATAAATAGCCACATAGGAGTCCGATAGAGTTGTTTGGGTCAGTTCGTCGTCAATCGTGTAGGTGCCACTTTGCTCGCTGTTGCTGGCTCCCATAATGCTGAGATCCGAAACCGGGTTGTTCGAGGAAATGTGAATGGTATTGATGGGCGTTAATGAAGCAGGCTTAGTAGTGTTGCCAACTATGTTGCGCAACACGTTGCTGTGTGCGGCTGCGTTCGCGCCCACCCTCACTCCATCGTAGAAGCCAACGATGGTCACATCGGAAATCGAATTATTGGACGAGTCCAGAAGGATGGCAGCGGGAGCATCGTTGGTCTCCGACGTACAGCGCAACCCTTGAATGCCCTTGGTCGCGGTCAGGCCATTAATCTGTGCACATACCGTAGACGACGTTCCTGAGTACGCGCCCGTATCGAAGGCGATGTTGGTATAAGGTCCGGAATTGTTCGCACCTTGGGAAATCGACAGCCCGGTGCCTAGTATCCGATACAAGCTGACGTGATCGACATAACTTTGAACCCCGGCGAGTTGGTTTGTGATCCCATTGATCGATTGCCCTTGCCCATCGAGGGTCAGCTTCTCCACCGACATCCCACTACAAACCGAAAGAGTACTCGGGGGCGGGAGGCACAGGCCTGCGCTCGCACCAAACTGGATCATGCTGCCCGAGAAACTGTTTGCCGCCTGAATCGTGGTGCCGGACGTGAAGTTCGTGGAAGGAATGCCATCCCCTTCGCCGATCAGCCGCGTGTTGTTGGGCAGGGCCCACGTCGTGGAGATTTTGATCGGAGTACCTCCCGTGGCGGGCAGCAGGATGGTAGAGGGCACATTCACGAATGTCGTGCCGTTGTTCCACGGGGTCGTGCCAGCAGCACACGTCATGCTCGTGGATGGGGTGGAACTGAGAAGAGCGCGCGCATCGACCACTGCACCCGTTGCAGGATACGGTGGGTTTGTGCTCGTCAGAACGGTATAGATGACGGAGCAAATTGTGCCGTTTTGAAACGCAAACATGCTGGCGTCGATGAAGGCTGGCGAGTTCGTCACCTGCCCAGAGGAGTTATAAACCGCATCTTGTCCTTGAAAGCTTGTTTGCGCTGCAGCCCGTGGAGAAGCAAGAGACCAGGTTGCAATCGCCGCTACGATTGCGAAGAACGCCCGCCCGGATAAGAATCTCGTTCTGCCTTTCATATTTTTCCTCCTCGGCCAGAGTGCCTGATGAATTCCAAAACTAAACCCGCGGCATCCAGTCGGCTCTCTACGGCGAGACCTCAAACACAGTGCCACAACCGCCTTGGCACTCTTGCCCCATTCCCCCCACTTCTGTCGTCCCAAAGATGTTGCTTGCGTTGATTAGAATGCCACCTGAAGGGTAGGCCCCGTCGCCGTTATTCACACCCGTGAAGGTGTAGAGGACGGTAAACATCCACCCGCCCGTTGGGTTCCTCTTCAGCCGGAACAAGGTACCTGCGAAATCTGTTCCCCCGCCTGTAGCTGTCCCGTAGAGTGTGCCCAGAGAATCGAATATCAGCCTAGATCGAGGCTGAGATCCATCACCGTTGTCCTGGAAGCTGTGTAACACGTGTTCCGTCCATGTGCCGTTCGAATGTGGCACGAACTGAACAACCGTGCCTGATGGGAAATTACCTCCGCCACCCCCAACGGTGGTGCAATAGAGTCGCCCCTTCGCATCGAAGGCAACCCCAGCAGCAGGGCCTCCGCCGTCTGGCGAGCCCATAAATCGGTGTAGCACGGTCTCGATCCACGCCCCGCCCTTCTGGATCGGCGGCGTAAACTCGAACACCGTGCCGCAGCCCGCCGGTGCGCATCCCCCGCTCTCATTGCCGCCGAAGACTGTTGTGCCATACAAGTTTCCCTTGCTGTCCAGAACCAACCCTCCGTTAGGGTTCGCCCCGTCGCCGTACTGCTTCCCCTGCGCAACACCCGCAAAGTTGTGTAGTACCTTTTGAGCCCAACTGCCGCCCTTGGTCTTCGGCGGGCTCAGCTCGAATACCACTCCGCATTGCCCGCCGTAGAACTTGTCGCAAGTTGTACCCTTGCTTCCGCCAAATGCGGTTGCTCCGTAAAGATTTCCCGCACCGTCGAACACAAGATCACCCCAGGGAAAGTATCCTTGCTTAGCAGTAGGGAAGCTGTACAGAATGGTTTCCGTCCATGCCCCACCTTTCTGAGCCGGGGGCGACAGCTCGTACACCGTGCCACAACCCACTGAGTTCCCCAACAGCACGCAATTTCCCGTCCCTCCGTAGGCGGTTGTCCCATAAAGATTGCCAGCGCTATCGATCACAAGGCCACCCTCGGGAGTGGCGCCGTCACCTTTACTGTTGCCTTGAAAAACGTAAAGCACGCTTTCACTCCAAGCCCCGCCTTTCTGGGCTGGCGGCTTCAGTTGGTAGACGCCGCCGCCATCGGAGGTGACGCCGTACAAATTCCCTTGTTTGTCGAACACTACTCCGCCCACGGGAACAGAACCCGCGTTTGCTCCTCCCTGGAAGCTGTGCAGCACCTTCTCGTTCCACTCGGCCGAGGCGGGAGATGCCAGAACTATGGCAATCGCAACTAATGAGCAAAGGCGGGGCAGACAGGGATTTTTCTTGTGGATCATGCTCTCGGGACAACCTCGTTCGCAGGTTTCAACGTTGCCGATGGGGGGCAGAAACAACGCGGCCACATATGCTATCCCGTATTTCCATCAATGTCCACATAGAAACCTGTTCCCATGGTGTTCTTTCCTAACCGGTTCCTTCCTACCTGACCTGTGCCCAGCCTGAAGACTCACACTCCCAAAGAGTGGTCCCCGAGCCGCTGCCGGTTACTGAATATAAAGAACCTACGTTTGAGTAACCGGAACCGCTGTTCGGACACCCGCTGCTCGGTGTGCTTGTTCCCACAACCCATGCTGGCGCGTTCGGACTAGTGGTAAAGTGCGAGTTCCCAAGGAATGTACTATTAGGGTTCGAAGTTGAACCATACTGCACGGGTTCGCCAAGGACATACAGGCCGAGATAAGTGTCAGGCAGCGTAGGTCCGCGCCTCGCCCGTCAACTCCGTGAGCATTGTGTCAGTGCCACTTCTGAATGCGTGGGTACCGTACCATGGAAGATCGGCCTTCTCGACAACGGGGACGACTTTCCTCGCCAAGTCGCTCTCTATTACTACAATCTCGGCAATCTTTATACGAAACGGCGCTTCTCCCAGCAAGCCCTAGCCTCTCTCAATAAAGCCACGGCACTGGCTCCGCGGAATATGGCAGTTCGGCAAAACCTGGGCTACTGCATGTGCCAATTCCAGCTCTACTCCCAGGCTGTGAATGAGTTCCAAGAAATGCTCGAGATGGACCCACATTGGAATATGGCGCGGCCATGCCTCATCGATGCCCTAAATCGGATGGGCCGACAAGTAGAAGCGAACCAGGTCAAGATGGACTACAAGCTTTACAAATCGAGCGACGACTCCGGCGATGATGGCGATGGCGACGGTGACGACAGCAACAAGAACGGCGTGCACTTGTGAAGCTAAGCACGAGCGGTTACCAAAGTACAATGACCCTCGTAATCTTGTCCGGTTTCTTCGGTTGACGCATACTCGCTTCACCTACCACAGAACCTGGGAGACGGGGTTGGGAGCGGAGATTAGGGTCACCGTTGCCAACCCCGCATTTTTTTGTCCGTGCCGGAATCAGCAATAGCCCCCTAGCTTTCTTCGCAACAACCCTTTTCCAGCCGCCAGAATCCTTTAGAATCAATTGCAACGAATTTCCAGAAACTAGGAAGGCCGAGAAAACATGAAAAGACTTCTGCTCTTGTGGGTCGTGGTGGGTTTGGCGGCCATGGGACTTGCCGCTGACGAGAATACCGGTAAAGATAGCAAGGCTCAGGATCGCGTCCAAGCCGCTGCCGACGTGCTGAATGACATCCAGGCTGCCCCGGACCAAGGCATTCCCGCGGAAGTATTGGGTTCGGCGGAATGTGTAGCCGTGATTCCTTCCATGCTGAAGGGAGGCTTCGTGTTCGGTGCGCGATACGGACGTGGTTTGGCCAGTTGCCGCACTCCCAAAGGTTGGAGCGCGCCCGCATTCTTCAGCGTGAAGGGCGGAAGCTTCGGGTTGCAGATCGGCGGCCAGGCCGTCGATTTGGTGATGCTCATCATGAACAAAGACGGCATGCATCGTCTTCTCTCCAGCCAATTCAAGCTCGGCGCCGACGCTAGCGTTGCCGCCGGACCCGTCGGTCGCCATGCTGCAGCCGATACCGATTGGAAGATGCGCGCACAGGTACTGAGCTATTCACGCGCTCGCGGCATCTTTGCCGGGTTAGAGTTGAACGGCGCCGTGGTTCGTCAGGACAAAGACAGCACCCGAGAGTTTTATGGGCACATGGTCACTTCGAAAGCTTCGCTGCAAGGGGAGATCGAACCACCTGCCGGCGCGTATCCGTTCCTGCAGACGCTAGCCAAATGGGCCCAGGGGGCCGGCAAGTAAGCCAAATAACCGCTGCACGGGTGCCGGGAGTGGTTTGACGCAGGATGCTCCCGGTGCTAGCGTCACCATTTTCCTCCACATGCGTCAGCGACTCGAGTACGCGCTCGCCTGGCTGATCATTAAATTCATCGGCGCATTGCCTCGCCCACTCGCCCGCGCTGCGGGCATCACCCTGGCGTGGAAGGTTTACCTGCTGCACCTCCGGCTGAGGCGCGTCGGCATGCACAACCTTGCCCTGGCATTTCCGGAAAAGAGCCATCATCAACGCGCCAATATTTTGCGTGGAGTCTTTATCTCTTTTGGACGGCAGTTGGCCGAGGTCTGTCTTTTCCCCAAATACACGCGCGAAAACGTCGGCAAGGTGGTGGTCTACGACGGATTCGAGAATTTCGAACGCGCCCTAGCACGAGGCAAGGGCGTGTTGTTTCTGACCGCACATCTGGGAGCCTGGGAACTCTCAGCCTTTACTCACTCACTGCACGGACATCCATTGCACGTCGTGATGCGGCCGCTGGACAACGTTTATCTCGATCGCCTGACTCGCCAATACCGCACCATGCATGGCAACTCCATGGTCGACAAAGACGATTTTGTTCGCGGTCTGCTCTCCGCTATGAAAGCGGGAGAGACCGTGGGAATACTTATGGACACGAATATGACTCCGCCGCAGGGCGTGTTTGTAGACTTTTTCGGAATCCCGGCGTGCACGGCGAGCGGCTTGGCGAGAATTGCCTTGCGCACCGATGCCGCAGTGGTTCCCGGATTCACCATCTGGGATCCCGTGCTGCGAAAATACCGTCTGCGTTTTGATCCCGCAATCGCCCTGGTGCGCTCGGGCGATGACGATGCCGACGCGATTGCCAACACGGCCTTGTTCACGAAAGTGATCGAAGACTACGTGCGGCGATTTCCGGATCAATGGCTATGGGTGCATCGCCGCTGGAAGACGCGGCCAGAAGGCCAGCCACCGCTTTACTAGGGGAAAGAGACGCCGCAAGCTGTGTCTCGACAATCACTGCACAGACGTCGCCTTCGAGGTCTCCGCTTGCTTAGAACCAGTCACTCCGATAAGCGATCCACCAACTGACATAAATAATTGGCAGGGTTGCGCCCAGAGCCCACCATAGTGGCAAAACGAAATCCGCGATCAGTCCGAGCACGGTGAAGCTGATCCAGAAGATCTTGCGCTCCATGCGAACATTCTATCCCTCAGCTTTCCTTTCCCGCGGCAAACGTATAAAAAGGTGCCATGCCGCTTTTGCCCAAAACGCGTACCGCGAAAGAGGTCGCCGAGTTTGTTCAGGCCCGCGTGCTTGGAGACGAGACTGTGCAGTTGAAAGGTATCGCAAGCGTCGAGTCGGCGGTAGCGGGAGACTTGATTTTTGTTGGCGAAGAAAAGAATCTTCCCTCGGCCCTCGGATCGCACGCCTCAGCCGTGATTGCGGGCGATTTCGCGGCGCCAGCGAAGGACTCGAAAACCCTGCTGCTCGCGACCCAGCCGCGCCTGGCATTCGCCAGAGCTGCCCAACTTTTTTGTTCAACGCGAGAGCACAAGCCAGGCGTCCATCCAAGCGCAATCGTTCATCCGTCCGCACAACTTGCTAACGATGTAACGCTTCGGGAGCGTGTGGTCATCGCGGAGGATGTGCATATCGGAGCGAGCACGCGAATCGGGGCCGGATGCGTAATCGGGGCGAAAGCAAGCATGGGACGCAATTGTGATTTATATCCGAACGTCACGGTATATCCAGGCGTGCGCCTCGGAGACCGGGTCATCGTTCATTCTGGCGCCGTGCTGGGGAGTGATGGTTTTGGCTACGTCCGCGATCGGGCGACGGGACGTTATGAAAAATTTCCTCAAATCGGAAAGCTGGAAATCGAAGATGATGTCGAAATCGGCGCCAACACGACCATCGACCGCGGAGCATTGGATACGACCCGCATTGGACGAGGCGCGAAAATCGATAACCTGGTGCACATTGGCCATAACTGTCAGATCGGAGAAGACGTCGTGATCGCCGCGCAAACTGGCCTTTCCGGCAGCATCACAATCGCGAAAGATGTCGTTCTCGGGGGCCAGGTAGGCATTGGCGAACATGCCCGCATCGAAGAAGGCGTAATGCTCGGAGGACAAGGAGGCGTTCTTCCTCACAAGATTCTGCGCGGGAAAGGAATCGCGTTTTGGGGAACTCCGGCAAAGCCGGTGCGCGAGTATTTGAAAGAGTTGGCGGTGTTAGCGCGATTGGCAAAGAAAGAGTAACCACAGATGTGGAGCGGGCACCCTCGCCCACGAATTCAGTTCCTATGGCAATCGTCGCAATCGGCGGACACTCACGCAACGTAGGCAAGACCAGCGTAGTCGCAGGCCTGATCGCCGCCCTGCCCGAATATCATTGGACGGCGTTGAAGATTACGCAATATGGGCACGGAGTGTGCTCTCTGAACGGCGAATCCTGCCACTGTGCTACCGAAGATCACAGTTGGGCGATCTCAGAAGAGAAGGATCGCTCCGGAGACTCTGATACGTCGCGCTTTCTCGTAGCCGGGGCGGCTCGCGCCTGGTGGATTCGCACCGAGCAAGGCCGCTTGGCGGAAGCGATACCAACTATCCGTCGCCGGCTCGCTGAATCACAAAATGTAATTCTGGAATCGAACAGCATTCTGAAATTTGTCCGCCCGGATCTTTATGTTACGGTTCTTGACCCAGCCACGGCGGATTTCAAACGATCCGCCCAGGAATTCCTCGACCGAGCCGACGCCGTGATTTTGCACGCCCCCAAGGAAGCAACGAACGGAGGTGGAGCTGCGTGGACCGGCATCTCGCTAAGACCGGTTGCAGATCGTCCGATCTTCGAGATTCATCCTCCGGATTACGTCACTCCAGCGATCGTCGAATTTGTCAGAGACAAAGTACGGGGACCTAAAGCCTGACACCTGAAGCCCGAGGCCAGCCTTTGTTATCCTGCTGACGTGCTACAAATTCATAAGAATGCCTGGTTGCTGGTTATGCTTTCGGCAGCCTTGCAGATCCTGATCTTCCCGCTGCCCAATCTCTACATGCTCTCCTGGGTCGCGGTCACGCCGCTACTGATCGCAGTTTTGCGGGCTCGACAGCCGCGCACGCTGCAACTTCGCGCGGGAATCAAACTGCTACCAGCCAGCCCAGCGCAAGCGTTCCTGTTGGCGTATGCATGCGGAATTCTGTGGTACGCCGGCACCTGCTATTGGATTTACAGCGTCATGCATCAATACGGCGGAGTGAGCACTCCGGCCGGCATCGGAATTTTAATTCTGTTTTGCCTTTATCTGGCGATTTACCACGGCGTATTCGGACTCCTGGCGAGTTGGGTCATGGCAGGCGGTCCCTTCAACTTGCGAACGCTACTGCTTGCGCCCGTACTCTGGGTTGCGGTTGAACTCGCTCGAACCCGCATTACCGGATTCCCCTGGGGCCTACTCGGCATCACCCAAGTGGACAATATCCCGCTGTCTCGCATTGCGTCGGTTACGGGTGTTTACGGAATCTCGTTTGAGATCATGCTGGTGAATGCGGCGTTCGCCGCCGCCTATCTGGCGCGGCGGGAAAAACGCACATGGCTCGCATTGGCAACCGCGATCGCTGCGCTGGTTCTACAGGCAGGAAGTTGGGTCCGTGTCCCGCAAAGCCTGGCCGACCATGACGCGCTTTTGGTTCAGGCCAATGTTCCGATCCTCGAAGGTTCGGATTGGACGAAGCAATATTTCAACGACACCCTGCGAGACTTGACTCAAATCAGTCTCAACGCACGCGCCGGACCATCGCATGCCGACCTGATTGTCTGGCCGGAAAACCCCGCGCCGTTCTACAGCAGCGACCCAATTTTCCGCGACGCCGTCAGCAGCGTCGCGCGCCAGTCGAACGCGTGGGTACTGGCAGGCAGCATCGGTATTCGCAATGCAAGCGCGACACCCGACCATCCGACGGAAATCTACAACTCCGCTTCGCTGGTGGGCCCGGGTGGCGATTGGGCCTCGCGCTACGACAAAATTCATCTGGTCCCCTTCGGCGAATACGTTCCGTTCAGACAGATTTTTTCTTTCGCGGGAGGTCTTACCAAGGAAGTAGGAGATTTTTCGCGAGGCGCTTCCCGCGCACCCCTCGATGCCGGCGGGACCAAGCTCGGAGTTTTTGTTTGCTACGAATCCATTTTCCCTGATGACATCCGCCAGTTCGCTGACAAGGGCGCGCAAGTGCTGGTGAATATTTCCAACGATGGCTGGTACGGGGACAGCGGCGCTTACGCACAACATCTCAAACAGTCCCGCATGCGCGCCGTCGAGAATAACCGCTGGCTGCTGCTCGACACCAACACCGGCCTGACCGCTGCGATCGATCCCAACGGACGAATCGTGGCCAGCGCGCCCCGCAAAACCCGCACTACACTGCTTGCGCCGTATGCGCTATCGAGTGCGACAACGTTCTACACGGGTCACGGCGACTGGTTCGCGTATCTGTGTGCGATAATTTCGATAGTGGCGGTGTTCACGCGGCTGGTTCGTAACCGGAAAGAAACGTAGCAAGCTACGTTTCTACAGTAAAGACATTGCTCGCAACGTCTCCAGCGACAATTTTCAAGAGGGCAACATGGTCGAAGAGTTTGAAAAAGAATACACAGCGCTAAAAGATAAGGTTCGCGAACTTCGGGAGTATCTTTGACGCGGGCAATCTGCGCCAGCGCCTGACCGAGATCGAAAAGCAAGCCTCGGATCCTAATCTCTGGTCGAATCCGCAAAAATCCCAGCAGGTCATGCGCGAGAAAAAGCGCCTGGAAGATATGTTGGGCAACGAAACCAACCTCATCCGCCACAGCGACGACATTTCCGCTTACTTTGACCTGGCCCGCGAGGGCGAAAGCGTTGACACAGACTTGCGCCGCGAGATCGACTCCCTCCGCCAACTGGTCGATCGCCTTGAGACCGAGACTCTGTTGTCGGGCGAGAACGACGCGCGCAACGCCATCGTCACGATCCACCCTGGCGCCGGAGGCACAGAATCCCAGGACTGGGCCGACATGTTGCTGCGCATGTATTTGCGATGGGCCGAGCGGCAGGGCTTTGAAACGGTTCTTTATGACTATCAGCCGGGCGAGGAAGCGGGCCTGAAATCCGCGACCTTCGCGGTCAATGGAGAATATGCCTTCGGTCTGCTGACCAGCGAAATCGGAGTGCATCGACTGGTGCGTATCTCGCCGTTCGATCAAGCCAAACGCCGCCACACATCGTTCGCCAGCGTCTACGTTTCGCCGGAAATCGATGACAGCATTGACATTGTCATCAAGCCCGAAGATTTACGTATCGATACCTATCGTTCCAGCGGCAAGGGTGGTCAGCACGTGAACACAACCGACTCAGCGGTTCGCATCACCCACATTCCCACGGGTATCGTGGCAGCCTGCCAGAATGAGCGTTCGCAGCACAAGAACAAAGATCGCGCCATGAGCATGCTCCGCTCCAAGCTTTACGAAAATGAACTGGAGAAAAAGCGCGCAGCAACCAAGAAAATTGAAGACTCAAAACTCGACATCGACTTCGGCTCCCAAATACGCTCGTACACTCTGCAACCGTATCGTCTGATCAAAGACCATCGCACCAAGATGGAAGTCGGCGACGTAGACCGCGTGATTGACGGTGATCTGCAGCCCTTCATCCGCGCCTATTTGCAAATGCGCCGCGGAGAGAAGCAGGCCTAAACATGTTGGCCACTCCAACGTGCCCTGAGCGAATTCGAAGGGGGTTGTCCTGCCGAGCAAAGGTCATCAGCCCACCCCATCGTAGTCGCGTTTATCTTCGCCTGCTGATAACATTCCATGCTTGAACGAGGGAGCGCTCTTCCACTGCTGAACCAAACCATTTCGCACTATCGAATCCTTGAGAAGTTAGGCGGCGGAGGCATGGGCGTCGTCTACAAGGCTGAGGACATCAAACTCGGCCGTTTCGTAGCCCTCAAGTTCCTTCCGGACGACGTAGCGAAAGACCCCCAGGCGCTCAGCCGTTTCCAGCGCGAGGCCAAAGCCGCCTCGGCCCTGAATCACCCGAACATCTGCACCATTCATGAGATCGATGAGCAGAACGGCCAGACGTTCATCGTGATGGAATTTCTGGACGGCGTCACGCTAAAACACCGCATTGCAGGGCAGCCTCTGGATACCGAGGTTCTGCTGTCGTTGGCGATCGAAATCGCCGATGCGCTCGACGCCGCGCACAGCGAAGGCATCGTTCATCGAGACATCAAGCCAGCCAACTTGTTCGTCACCAAGCGGGGACACGCGAAGATCCTGGATTTCGGTCTGGCGAAACTTACGCCTGTAACGGGCAAGCCGGCCGAAGCGAGGGCGGCTGAAGCCACCGCAGCCGCGGTGAGCCTCGATTACTTGACCAGCCCAGGAACCGCTGTCGGCACCGTGGCCTACATGTCGCCAGAGCAGGCCAAGGGAAAAGAACTGGATGCACGCACCGATTTGTTTTCCTTCGGAGCAGTCTTGTATGAGATGGCGACCGGCACCCTGCCCTTTCGCGGGGACACTTCGGCGATGATCTTCGACGCCATCCTGAACCGCATGCCGCCCGCGCCTGCACGGCTGAATCCCGATCTGCCTCCCCGATTGGAAGAGATCATCAACAAGGCACTGGAGAAAGATCGCGATCTCCGTTATCAGCATGCGTCCGAAATGCGCGGCGACCTGAAGAGATTGCAGAGAGATAGCAGCTCTGGCCGTGGCTCCGCCTATCAAGCCGCGGATGAAGCCGGTTTTACCTCGAGTCAAGCCACCGTCGCACCTCCGCCCAGCCATCCCACCGATCCGGTGCATGTTTCTGCGGCAGGCACGCTAGTGCGGCCAGTCCGTGAAAACGGGAGTAAAAAGCTGCTGGCAATCAGTCTGGCAGTGATGCTGACAGCAATTGTGGGCTTCGGTATCTACAAAATGTTTGTCGGACGCGCCACCAAGCCAGCAGCGGCGGCGTTTCAATCCATTCGCCTTACCCGCCTGACGAACACGGGGAAGTCCCGCATGGCTGCGATCTCACCCGATGGCAAATACGTCGTCCACGTAATCGAAGATGCCGGCAAACAGAGCCTCTGGGTGCGGCAAGTCACGACCGCGAACAACGTGCAAATCGTTTCTCCCGCCGAGGTGCTGTACTTTGGCATGACCTTCTCTGGCGATGGGAATTATGTTTACTACGTCACCGCCGGCAAGAATGAGACCCAGGCGCTTCTCTATCAGGTACCGGTGCTCGGAGGCACTTCACGAAAGTTGGTCGAAGACGTGGACGATCCTATCGCCCTTTCGCCCGACGGTGCCCAGATCGCCTTCGCCCGTTTCTACCCGCCGAAAGGGACGGACGATCTTACAGTCGCCAAGGCGGACGGGTCCGACCAGCACGTGGTGGCCAACCGCAAACTCCCCGCAAGGTACGCCGCATCCTGGTTCGGTTCCAGTGCCGGTCCCAGTTGGTCGCCGGACGGCCGGACCGTCGCCACGCTTGCCCTCGCAGGCCTGGGCGCCGCTCAGTGGAGCTTAGTGGGCGTGCCAGTCGCGGGGGGAGCGGAAAAGACAATTTCGTCCAACAAGTGGTCCAGCCCCGGCCGCGTGGCTTGGCTGGGGGACGGCAGCGGACTCGTACTTGACGCCTCCGATCAAAGCTCCAGCCTCTCGTCGCAACTCTGGTACGTCTCTTATCCCAGCGGAGAGGCGCGCCGCATCACCAATGACTTGAACCGGTATTTCGGAGTTAGTCTGACTGCCGATTCCAGCGCCATGGTTACGGTGCAGAGCGAAATCGCCTCCTCGATTTGGGTTGCTCCGCAAGGGGACGCCACTGCTGCCCGCCGGCTTACATCCGGAAGCGGGACCGGCGAAGGTCTAAACGGCGTTGCTTCTCTGTCGAACGGTGGCGTTCTCTACGCCTCAAACGCAAGCGGGCACAGCGATATTTGGAGCATGAGCATTGACGGCAGCAACCCTGCGCAACTGACGATGAATGCGGGCAATAACACCGATCCATCTGTTTCTGCGGACGGCCGAATCGTCGTTTTTTCTTCCGACCGCAGCGGTCATCGAAATATCTGGACCATGAATATTGATGGCAGTAGCCCAAGACAGCTTACTGACGGTGGAAACGACGTCAGCCCGCGGATCACATCCGACGGAAAGTCGCTGCTCTACGAATCTTGGCGCAATGGGAAAATCTGGGTTTGGAAGCAGCCTTTCGCTGGTGGCACGCCTCAGCCCCTCCTCGAACGCACGGCCACCAATCCTACAATCTCTCCCGACGGCAAGTGGATCGCGATTTACGCTTTCGACGAAGCATCAGGCCGGTTTGAGATCGCCTATGTGCCCATAGAGGGCGGCGAGCCCACCAGGCTCTCCTACCAGGTGGACGCCGCGTTTGGGTGGTCTCCCGACAGCAAAGCAGTGCTGTACGTGGACAACCGAAATGGCGTTTCCAACCTGATGAGCCAGCCACTCGACGGCCACCCTCCGAAGCAGATCACAAACTTCACTGAGGGCACAATCTTCAATTTCGCCTGGTCCGCGGACGGCAAGCAACTGTTCCTGGCACGCGGTGCCGTAAACAGCGACGTCGTCCTAATCAACAATGTGAAGTAGGCAAATAATCGTCCGCCGAACTTTCGTAACAATCCCCTTCACCAAATTGCTGGAAAAACGGCCCCCCGAGCGTGATCCTATAGAGTCCAGCAATTTTCGGAGCTAACTCAGACTTATGCCGCGCATGATCGAACTCATTCGCTCCTCCGGGGCGTCGTCGGGCGTGATGCAATCTGCCGCCCGAGGCTCGCTCTCCGTTCCGCCGCAGGAGATGATCGAAATCCTGGTTTACCTGGCCACGCAGAACAAACTTTTTGCCGAACGCGCACGCCTTACCTTGGCGGGATGGGACGAAGTTTCCTCGCGCGCCGCCGCAGCCGACCCGCGCACCTCAAAAGAAGTCCTGGCTTATATGATTACGCCGGGGAATCTGCGGCCAACACTTCTTCCTGCGTTGCTCGAGAACTCCTCAGTCTCCGAGCAGTCGCTGGTGGAGTTAGCCGTTTCCGCTTCCCGCTACATGGTTGAGACCATGGTGAAGAGCGCGCGTGTCAACCAGTCCAAAACGATTCTGAGCTCCCTAAGTTCCAATCCTCACTTGAACCCCGCTCAAACGTCGGCTATCGCGGAGAAGCTTTCTTCTTTCGGATTGCAGCCTTCAAAGCAGCCTGAGACCACAGCACCAGTTGCGAAAGAAGGCATGGCCCCGGAATCTTCGGAGGCGAAGCCTCTCGCTGAAGCGGCCAGCACCGAATCTGGCTCTGATGAGGTGCCCGAGGAAGTGATTACCGCATACTTAACCGAGCATGCGACCGAAATCTCCGCCGACCCCGGCAAGCCATTCCAACCGATCGGCGGAATAGAAGACGTTCCAACAGCTCAAGAGCCCGCGCTTAATCCCGCACCGGCGCAAGTTGCGGCCGAAGGTGCGCTGGTTGTGGAGGAGGGCACAGCCCAGGTTGCAGGCACAGCTGCACGTAGAGCCGTCGTGAAGAAGGTCTACCTGAGCGCCGAAGAGCAACGCGGGAGCGCGCTGCAGAAAATTTCTAAGCTCGACATCAAAGGCCGAATCCAATTGGCGATGAAGGGAACCAAGGAAGAACGTTCGATCCTCATTCGCGATGGGACCAAGGTTGTATCCTTGGCGGTGCTTGAATCGCCCAAGATTACCGACAGCGAAGTGGAGAAGTTTGCCAACCAGAAGAATGTGCTTGAGGCCGTGCTTCGTGGAATTACGATGAAGCGCCGCTTCATCAAGCAGTACGCAATTTTGCGGAACCTGACGTTCAACCCACGAACGCCGATCGATGTTTCGCTCGGACTGGTTAAGCATCTGTTGACTCCGGACCTCAGAAATCTGTCCGGCAACAAAGAAGTTTCCGACACGGTGCGAAAAATGGCCACCAGAATGTTCAGACAGAAGCTTGAAGTGACCGGCAAAGACTAGAGGTGTCCTCTGTTGGCCCAACCTTCGCCCGCGATGCGCCTGGTTGAGACTATTTCGATTGGGCGGATTGTGTCATGATCTGCTGCCGCAAGCGGTCGCGCAAGGCGCGGGCAAACAGAAAACGGAACCTACCCAGATTCAGAGACTTGTTCGAGATCAGCGTGAGCGTGATTGTTTCCTGGTAACGCCCTCCGGCGTGTACCTCGACGGATCGAATGTCAGTCCACGGAATGGCTTTCCAGGCGAACCAGCGCCTCACTCTCAACTCCTGTGCACCGATCTGAAGGTTCCATCCCCAGATGCGAAGACCGTCCCATACGAAAAGCAGAAGGAGGACCGAACCCATGACAGCAAACTTCGCGGACTTGGATCCCGACTCCACCGTGCATACCCAGAAGAAGATAATCGAAAACGCGAGTTCAAACGCCGGTGTCAGCAGGTCAATCAGCGGCCGCCGCGAAAAATCAGAGTAGCGGCTCTGAAATTCTCGTTCTATTTTCAGGATTGCCCCTGGGTCGGGAGAAAGGTTCAACAATCCCGCGTAGGCATCGTCCTCGTTCTCGACGATCTTCAAACCGAACTGGCCGAGTTGGGAGGCAATTTCCCTGGCTCGATCCGGCGACTTCGCTTCCAGGGTAAGCATGTTCGGGCCCCATCCCATGATATTGATTCCCGTCGTGCGGCAGAATTCACGCGCTGCAGGCAACCATGCTGGGTCGCTCGTGCTCATGGGTGCAGTATATTCGCGAACTCAAATAAGCTCAGAGTACGGAAGTAATGCGAATCCAGGCGGCCGCACGCGATTAGAAACTTTCTCGGACCAGGCGACGTCAGCGAGAGCTCTGTGCTACATTTGCCTTCCTCATGGCTCCAAGTCCACAGACTCCCGAACCCGAGCCCGAACCCCTCTATTGCCCGAAGTGCGCGGTTGAAGTATCCGACCCTCTGAGTTGCGGAGATTGCTCGGCGGTCATCTGCCGGCGCTGCGGCACTCCGCTCGAATCCGCGGATGAATTGGGGATGGGATAAACCATGCAGACTCCAGTCCTATCGGAGCAGCCTGCGAAATCGAACGCTCAACCAACGTTGGTTCGCGGCCTTACCCTGCTCGACTCCGTCCTGCTGCTCGCCAGTGGCATCATCGGCTCCTCCATTTTCCTCACGGCCAAAGACATCGCCGGGCCGCTGCCTCAGCCCATCCTTTTTCTTGGCGTGTGGGTGTTGGGCGGTGTGATTTCGCTGTTTGGTTGCGTTGCCTTCGCCGAACTGGGTTCGATGTTCCCGGACTCCGGCGGACAATACATTTATTTGCGTGAAGCCTACGGCGACCTGCCCGCATTCCTCTATGGATGGATGCTGTTCAGCGTCGCGAATGGCGGATCCATCGCCGCTCTGGCTGTGGCCTCGGCTGCGTATATGGGCAACGTGATCCCCGTAATTTCTCAGGAACATGTCGTGCTCTCGGTGTTGGGAATCACGCTGACTCGAGCTCATCTCGTGGGCCTCCTCTTGATCGTTGTGCTCACCTACGTCAACGTGGTCGGGCTGCGTTGGGGCGCGCTGATGCAGAATGTTTCCACTTGGACGAAGTTCGCTGCGATGGCGGCTTTCGTGGTTCTGGGATTCGCCATCGGCAAAGGAAATTGGGCGAACTTCAGCGGGCATGGCGCCGGCTTGACCATGGGTCTAAGCCCCGGACAATTCATCTCCTCCATGGGGATTGGTCTGATCGCAGTTTTCTGGGCTTACGACGGATGGGTCTATATCACCTGGGTTGCCGGCGAAGTCAAAGAGCCGCGACGCAATGTTCCGTTGGCGATGGTGCTGGGCATTCTCGTGGTCGGAGTGATCTACCTGGCGATGAACTTGACTTACGTCTACGCCATGCCGCTCAGTGAAATTGCTAAGCATGAGACTATCGCCCATGCCGCCGCCGCGGCATTGTTTTCGCCGCGCGCCGCGGTATGGCTTTCCATCACGATTGCAATTTCCTGTTTCAGTGCCGCTGCCACCTGCACGCTGTCGGGTGCGCGAGTTTATCTCGCCATGGCGCAGGACGGCGTTTTCTTCAAGCGCATGGCAGTCATCCATCCCAAGTGGCGCACCCCGGCGTTCAGCCTGATTGGACAAGGAATCTGGGCTGGTGTTCTGACATTGAGTGGACGCTATGACCAGCTTTACACCTACGTGATCTTCGGCATGGTGCTTTCCTACACGCTGACCGTGATTGCGCTCTTTATCCTCCGCTGGAAACGTCCCGACATTCCGCGACCTTACCGCTGCGCCGGTTATCCGTGGCTGCCTGCAATCTATGTGCTCGTCGGCACTGCCTGGACGTTGAACACGATCATCACTCGCCCAATCGAAGCATTTTGGGGGACGGCCATTGTGCTGATCGGAGTGCCGGGATATTTGTATTGGAAACGGAGTGGAAAAAAGGCAACAGCAGTGGAGTAGAAAAATATTCGAACGTTACACACGAACGGAAAAAACTGGCTGTGCGAAGAGTGTCACGAGCAGTTCTTCTCGGGAAAAGATTTCTTTCGTCCTCTTAATTCCGATCTTACCTGCCGAAGATGGCAAGCTTGCGAAACCGTGCTTTGATGGGCGCCCGCTACCCGATCATCTCTGTGACTCTGAGTTTCTGTGGTGAAATAAACCTACACCGGTACGGCCGTCTTCCTCGCGGGATTGAAGAAAGGCATCTTCACGATTCTTGCGGTCACCTTCTGCCGCATCGCTTCAATGGTGATTTCCATTTGCAGTCGCGTGCCGACTTTGGCGTGCGAAGTTTCGATGCTGGCCAGCGCGATCATCTTTTTCAGCACCGGCGACCAAGTCGTCGACGTCGCCTTGCCCACCTGCGTTTCGCCGCAGTACACGGGAACCGCCACTCGCGAGGCCTGGCTGGGCGCGGCCGGCGTCAGGCCGAATTTCTCATAGCGCTCCTCAACTTCAGTCCAATCAATTTCGAGCCCAACGAACTGCCTTTCCACTCCCTGTTTCTGGTCTTGCTCTAACGCTGCCTTGCCAATGAAGTTTTCTTTGTTGAGATGCACCATCTTGGCGAAACCAAGCTCATAAGGCGAAAACTTCTGCGAAGCGATCAACGCCTTCTTGCTGCTGCTGTAGTCGACCTCGATCAGCAGCAATCCCGCTTCTACGCGGGCCACATCCAGTGCCAGCATGCCGGCGGCGTGGATGTCGAAGCGCTTCCCGGTTTCCATCACCGCGTCCCAGACTTTCACCGCGTCATTCCACGGCATCCAGATTTCGTAGCCGAGGTCGCCGGTGTATCCGGTACGAGAAATGTCTACAGCTACGCCCGCGATCTTGCCGTGGGTCACGCGAAAATACTTCAGATTGGAAATGTCTGCCTCGGCCACGGACTTCATCAACTTGCCCGAGGTCGGCCCTTGTAGAGCGAGAGCCGCAACTTTTTCTGAAATGTCTTCGATCTGAACGTCCATGTTGGTTCCGTTCTGACGAAACCAGCGCAGGCTGGGATCGGCAGCCGTCCAGCGATATTTGTTTTCTTCGAGGCGGGTGATTGTCCCATCGTCGATGACCTTGCCCTGTTCGTCACACCAGCAGCAATAAATCACCTGGCCCACGGAAACCTTGCGGATATCGCGCGTGATCACACGGTTGGCGAGTTTGGTCGCGTCTTTTCCCGTAATCAGATATTTGTACAAAGGCGAGATGTCGATCAGCGCGGCCGCATTGCGGATGGCGTTGTACTCGTGCTCGTGATGCACTTCGTAAACGCTGACCGTGTAGTATCCCGACCACTCGCGGTAATTCAGGCTATGGCAGAGCGGGAAAGTTCTTTCGTGAAATGCAGTTCCAACGGGCACAGGCTCTCCTCGACATTTCTGGCTGAATTATACGTCAGCCCGGCGCCATCCTGAGCCAGCCTTTCTTCAGGCGGAGTGAAGGATCTCCTTCGCCAAAAATCTTATATAGAATGCTGGCCGCTTGCGTAAATGCAATTCCCAAGATGTACAACGGCGCAGAAAACGATTATGCTGATCCATCTATGAACCGCCTCCTCCAGTGGACGGTCCTCCCTAGCGGACTGTAATCCAGCTGTCCACTTCCACCGTTCCCGAGTATCATTAGCGTTTCCTGCAACCTGCGGTACAAAACTAAGAATAAACAGTTATGGCGAGTAAATACGACGTGATCGTGATTGGTGGCGGCCACAACGGCCTGGTCAACGCCGCCTACCTGGCGCGTGCGGGCAAGAAAGTTCTCGTGCTCGAACGCCGCTACGTGCTCGGGGGAGCGGCTTGCACCGAAGAAGTTTTTCCCGGCTTCAAGTTCTCGGTGTGCTCTTATGTAGTCTCGTTGCTGCGTCCGGAGATCATCCGCGACCTCGACCTTCCCCGCCACGGATTGGAAATTCTGCCACTCGACGGCACGTTCACGCCCATGCCGAACGGCGACCACTTGTGGCGTGTGAACGACCATGGAAAAACACATCGAGAGATTGCGCGTCACTCCAAGGTTGACGCCGAAGCCTACGACGAATTCGGCAAGGCGATGCAGGCAATGTGCCGCTTTGTAAAGCCGATCCTCAGCATGGTGCCGCCTGATCCGGCCACGCTCAATCCGAAAGAACTAATGAAGCTTCTTTTCCTTGGCCGCCGCTTTCAGGGCCTCACCAGCGAAGACAAATATAACCAGGTGCAGTTGATGACCATGAGCGCCATCGACTTCCTCGACCAATGGTTCGAAACCGACGTATTGAAGGCGACCATGTCGGCTTCCGGAATCATCGGTACATTCCTCGGCGTGCGCTCACCTGGAACGGCGTACGTGCTGCTGCACCACTACATGGGAGAAATCGATGGTGCATTCCGCTCGTGGGGATTTGCCCGCGGCGGCACCGGCGCCATTTCTAATGCAATCGCGGATGCGGCGCGCGAGGCTGGAGTCGAAATCCGCACCCAGGCTGCGATTGCACAGATCATGGTAAAAAATGGTAAAGCGAAAGGGGTAGTGCTCGCGAGCGGAGATGAGATCTACGCCAACATTGTTTCTTCGAGCGTCGACCCGCGACTCACGTTTGTGAAGATGATCGAAAAAGGCCATTTGCCAGATGACTTTCTCGAGGAGATCAATCGTTACAAATTCCGCGGTTCCTCCGGCAAAGTCAATCTCGCCCTCGATGCCCTGCCCAATTTCAAAGCGATGCCCGGCCCGGGCGCACATCTACGGGGAGCGATTTCGATCTCGCCCAGCGTTGAATATATGGAGCGGGCGTACGATGACGCCAAGTACGGCAACTTTTCGCGCCGCCCATACATCGACATGGTCATTCCCACGCTGACCGATCCCTCGGTTGCGCCTCCAGGAAAACACATCCTCTCCTGCTTCGTGCAGTATGCGCCCTACAAGCTGCGGCCCGGCCTGAACTGGGACGATCAGAAAGAAGCATTCGGCGATAACGTGATCAACACCATTGCCGAGTACGCGCCCAATATCAAAGATATCATCCTGCACAAGCAAGTGATCACGCCGCTCGATCTCGAACGCGAATGGGGATTGTCTGAAGGAAACATTTTTCAGGGCGAGCTTTCGCTCGAACAGCTTTTCTTTCTTCGTCCGGTGCCGGGATACGCGCAGTTTCGCACACCGATCAAGAATCTCTATATGTGCGGATCGGCCACCCATCCGGGGGGCGGCATTATGGGTGGGCCAGGACGACTGGCAGCGCTTGAGATTCTCAAAGATTTCAAGGGAGCAGCCTAATCCATGCCAGCCGCGCGTGACGTCGTCATCATTGGGGGAGGCCACAACGGGCTGGTCACGGCTTTTTATCTTGCCAAAGCGGGATACAAGCCACTGGTCATGGAGCGACGAGCACAGCCCGGCGGCGCTGCTATCACGGAAGAATTTCATCCCGGCTTTCGCTGTTCCACGCTGGCGCACGCCGCAGGCCCGCTTCGGCCAGACATTGTCCGTGACATGCAACTCGAGAAGCACGGGTTCAGGCTGATCACGCCCGACGTAGGTACGGTCGCATTATCACCCGATGGACGCGCCCTGGTGCTTTACAACGACGTCAAAAAGTCGGTAGCGGAGATCGGAAAATTTTCGCAGAAGGACGCGGCCAAGTATCCCGAATTTCAGGCGTCGCTTTCGAAAGTCGGCAGCGTCATCGGAGAAGCACTCGCGCTGGCGCCGCCTAACATCGACCATCCCAACCGCGGCGATTTGTGGGGCATTCTTCAAACTGGCCGATCCATTCGGAACCTCGGCAAAAAGGATATGTATCGGCTTCTTCGTTGGGGTCCGATGGCCGTTGCCGATCTTGTCGCAGAATACTTTGAGACCGAATTGCTCCGCGCCACGGTAGCGGCTCGCGGCATCTTTGGAACGTTTCTAGGTCCCTGGTCGGCGGGCACAAGTCTGGTACTGCTCATTCGTGGCGCGGGGGATGCGCATCCCGCAGGTTCGGCTTTCTTTGCGCAAGGCGGAATGGGATCAATCGCGCAGGCCATGGCGTCCGCCGCCACGCACGCCGGTGCCGAAATTCGCAGCGGCGCTGAAGTCATCGAAGTTCGAGTCAAGGATGGCGCTGCCGTCAGCGTAGTGCTTTCGACCGGCGAGGAGATCAGCGCGAAGGCAATTATTTCCAATGCTGATCCCAAGCGGACGCTGTTGAAGTTGGTCGATCCCATTCACCTCGCGCCCGATTTCGTCATGAAGTTGCAACACTACCGCATGCCAGGGACGGTGGCGAAGGTTAACCTCGCGCTTTCCGGCCTGCCTGAATTCACCGCGTTGAGAGGCACAAGCGATGCCAGCGCGTTAAGTGGACGCATCCACATTGGCCCCGACATTGATTACCTCGAGCGCGCCTTTGACGAATCGAAGTATGGCAATTTTTCCAAACAGCCCTATCTCGAAATTGCGATACCTTCCGTCACCGATCCATCGCTGGCTCCAGCCGGCAAACACGTGATGTCCATTTATGTGCAATACGCGCCCTATAAGTTGAAGGGCGGCGATTGGGACAGCCAGCGTGTCGCTCTGGGTGACGCTGTGGTCAAGACACTTTCGCAGTATGCCCCCAAGCTTCCAGAGTTGATATTGACGCACCAGATCATCACGCCCCAGGATCTGGAAGACACTTACGGGCTCACAGGCGGACATATTTTCCACGGCGAACTTGCGCTCGACCAGTTTTTCACCATGCGTCCGCTGCTCGACTGGGCCCGTTACCGCACGCCCATTCAGAATTTGTATTTGTGCGGTTCGGGAACTCATCCGGGAGCAGGATTGACCGGAGGCTCGGGAGCGAATGCAGCGCGAGAGATTTTAAAGAATCTGAAAAAATAGGAAACCGCTCGATTCCCTTAAACCAGCCCTCGGTTCGCAACAGTTGCCAATTCCGACAATAGAAATATTCCCTTGCTCCCGTTAGTGCAACCGGGCGCAAAGCCAGCGCATCACTTCACAATGCCCCATTTAAAATCGCTCTCCGCATGGTTGGGCGGATTTCTGTTTCTTCTCGCCATCCAACCTGTTGCGCTGCCAGGTCAAAACTTACCTTTGCCAGACGCACCGGAACCGCAAGACCAGGCGAAGCAAGCAAATCCGGAACAAAATGGTCAGCCGCCCAAGCCCAGTAAGAACCACATTTTCTGGGTGATTCCCAACTACCGCGCCGATGAGAGTGCAGGAGAAATCAAACCGCTGACGTCCGGAGCGAAGTTCAAGATCGCGGTCGACGATTCGTTCGATCCGTCGGCATTTCTGGTCGCAGGCGCGCTTGCCGGGCTGGCAGACGCGCAGAATCAGTACCGCGATTATGGCGATGGAGCCGCAGCTTTGGGCAAGTACTTTGCGGCGGCATTCGCCGACCAGGCGGTAGGCAACATGATGACCGAGGCGGTATTTCCTGTCGTTCTGCATCAGGATCCGCGCTATTTTGTGAAGGGGAAAGGCGGCTTCTGGAAGAGGACAGGATACGCGGTTAGCCGCGAGGTGATCACGCGCGGCGATGATGGGCGCAACCAGTTCAATACATCGGAAATCGCGGGAAACGCCGTAGCGGCGGGGATTTCCAGCGCTTATACTCCGGCCGCCGACCGCTCGCTTGGAAACACAACCAGCAAGTGGGGCGAACAGCTTGGGCTGGACACGTTTTTCAACGTGCTCAAAGAGTTCTGGCCAGACGTACGCGACAAATGGTTCGGTCAAGAGAAGTAGGCCGCTACTCCCGGAAAAAAGTTCAAAGCTCGATGACAGATCAGTGAGACCGGTCTGGCGAAATCCGCTCAAGCCTGCCTTCGTTGCAGAATTCAAGAGGTGGGAAACCGCCCCGCCTGTGCCGCCTGCATACGTCAATCGCTGTAGGGACAAAGTAAGTGTTATCCGATACAATTCGCTCACCACGAGGATTAATAGTTTGACCGCCAACCCCTATTCAATCGAAGTCCGCGAAATGTGCGCTCGGCTTGAAAGCATGGGCTATGCGCGATACAAACGGATACGCATCTATGGAGACGAATTTGAAGTGATTTCCGACCCATTTCCGCATGGAGATGGAATTGCTGTCCGTGCGTTTTCCCAGCGCGAAACCGAAGCGCGGACGCTACAGCTTCCCTTGCCTGTGGTGCAAATGGTGGCCAGACAAAAACAGAAACGGACGAAGATCGCCTAGCAGTCTCTCAGGAGACCGTTTCAGACCCGCTTCGCGGTGCATATCTTTGCATCGCCATATCCACGATTTCCCCTATCAATTGCGCGTAGGACCTGCCGGAGGCCTTGGCGGCCATGGCGAATTCCTGCTTGCTCGAGAGCCAAGGATTGGGGTTGGCCTCGATCACATATACCTCGCCCTTCGGAGTGAGGCGCATATCAATACGGCCGTAATCGCGCAACTTCACAGCGTGATAGGCCGCCAACGCGGTTTCTTGCAAGCGTGCGACGGTCTCTTCATCGAGATCGGTGGCCAGGTCCGATTTGGTTAACTTGTGGGCTTGCGTATCCTTTTCAAATTTCACGTCGTAGCTGGCGATCTTAGGCGTCCCTTTCGGCAGACGCGAAAGGTCGAGTTCGACTAAGGGCAAGGTTTGAGCATGTTCGTAGCTGCCCAGGATGGCGGCATAGATCTCGCGACCCTCGATGTACTCCTCGATCAACGCCGGTGAATCGAACTCGTTCTGAATGTATTCCACCCGCTCCATGAGTTCCTTCACGCTGTTCACTACTGCGTCAGCGCTGATGCCGATAGAACCGTCCTCCGACACCGGCTTCACAATTAGCGGAAACGAGATGTCGTGCGCGTGCTCGATCCGGCCGCGATAGGAGGTCGCAAAAAATGGCGTTTTTATTCCGTGGAACTCGAACATCTTTTTCGCGGTCCCCTTATCTTGTGCCAAAAAATGTGCATGCGGACCGCCCCCGGTGTACGGCATATCGAGCAGGTCCAGATAGGCTGCCACGTTCATCTCTTTGGTGTCATCGCCCGCAAAAGACTCGGTCAAATTGAACACCAAATCGGCATCGCACTTTGCCAAGGCCGTCAGGCACTGCGGACGGCCGTCCAGCACCTGGTAGAACGGCTCGTGGCCAAGCTTTTCGAGAGCCTCGAAGATTTCTTCGCGATCTTCTTTTTCGGTTCGCGTCTTGCGTTTTGGTTTTAACTTTGGCTTGCGGGTGGACGCCTTTTCTTCCTCGGCGACCTCCGCTGCCGCCGTCTCGTCTTCCCAGACGTCATAGAGCACGGCGACTTTCAGCTTCGCGCTGGTCATTGCGACCTCCAGCCTCTAATAAAATGATACTTCGTCATAAGCGTCCTTGAAGTGCAGAAAATTCATGGTTGTCCACGATCACGGATGCACAAACTTTCCCCTCGCCATATAATTCATCGCCAACGCCGTCACATAGACCGTTATTTGAATCAGGTGTTCGGCCTCCCGTTCGCTATCGGCAAACAGGCCGAGCTCCTCGATTCTCTTCTCGATCACCTCAATCAATTTCTTGATCAGCGGACGCTGGGCTCCGGTCCAGTACGCAACTTTGTCCACCACTGCTTTTCTCTGCGCATGCAGGAAATCGTGGGCGGGTTTCGCCGTCTTGCGCCTCTTGGATGCATCGAAAATGTCGCGCAGGTCCGTATCCAGCGCCAAATCGGCGAGGGGAACGTCATCGCTGGTTCGCTTGTAGAACTCGGCGACGGTCGCTTCCATCTCGTCGACCGTGATGTCCGTACGCCCCCGGCGCCGAACCGGATCCACATTTCCCAACTGCCTGGCGATCCGATTCATGTACTGCAGCTTCGCTATCGCCCCCCAGCCCCGGTAACGTTTCCGCCACGCCGAGCGCGGAGTCAGCCACACCGCAAACGTTTCAGCGAAATCTTCATCAGGGTGTTTCTGCGCGTACCAGCCGGCCAAATGCCGCACAAAGTTTCGCGAGAATGGAATCGGGCGATAATTATCGTGGTAAGGACGGCGAAAAGGACCAAAAAGTTGTTTCCATTCCGGTGTCTGGTGAAGCTTGTACGCATAGTTGAACGCGTGCCCGGCCTCATGCCGCAAATACATCATGATCTCGCGTGGATCTTCCAAATCATTCATCTCCTTTTCGAGATGAGACAGATCCGCGTGCGCGAGATAGAAAGGAATGCCGATCACCGGCTCGCCTGATGGACAGCCCCATTCATCGGTGAGATAACACAGCGGCCGGAACTTTGTCAGTCCTTTTTGCTCTAACTCGCGATACAACTGCTGCACCAAACGCTGCAGCGCCGACCCCTCGATCTTGAGGCCGAGATCGCGAATGGGCTTGTTTAGAATGTCCTGCAAACCAGGCCGTGATTTTTCGAGTTCCGGCAACGCAACCTTTAAGATGTCCGTTTAAACTTAAGAGGCGAAACCAAAAGGGAGAGGAAGGGACAGTCTGCTCTGATTGTAAACATTATCAAATGGCATAGGGCGGTTCGTAGATAACCGCAGATCACGAACTAAAGATACGGGCAACTCCCGGCGCCTCTAACAAACACCGACTGTAATGTTATCAAGTGTATGTGCTTGCTGTCGCGCGGAAGCACACGGGTGACTCAGACGCATCCTCGGGCAGGGTTCGTGCGGCGAGCGGCGCGGTGGAAATTAAAGTTGTGAATATTGCACCGCATCGCCGATCGGCTGCATCTCTTGAACAAGAGCAGGTTTGACAGGTTGCGCGAGTGCGCCCTGGAATTGACGACACGATGTTAGACCAGTACCAGAAGAATTTCGACTGCATGTGCTGTTGTACTTGTTGTAGCGCGGTCGTGTCTTCTGGCGCCGGGAGGTTGCTGACTTAGAAAGTTTTTAGTCCCAGCACTTATCCAACCCACCGCCAGTAAAAGCTGGCGGTGGGTTTTTCTCTTTATGGCACAAACTGAAGCAGTGAAAGAGACGAAGGCACAACGAGTCGAGCGCCTGAAACGGGAGAAAAATCCCTGGAATGCACTTGACGAGATCCGAGGCTTCGCGCGCGCAGGCTTTGGTTCTATCCCGCCCGAATGGCTGGGCACTTACTTCCGCTGGTGGGGCGTATACACCCAGGGAGACGGAGCGGGGGTAGTCGGTGGCACGGGCGGCCAGGGCAAGGCGTTGCCGTACTTTATGCTTCGTATCCGCATCCCGAACGGCATTCTGAATTCCTCGCAACTACGAACCGTCGCGGAGTTGAGCCAGCGGCATGCTCGCGGGATCGCCGACCTCACCGTGCGGCAGAACATTCAGCTCCACTGGATAACCGTCGAGGCGCTTCCGGAGATTCTCGAGGCATTGTGGCAATGCGGGCTGAACACCACCGGTGCTTGCGGCGATGTCGCGCGCAATGTCACCGGCTGCCCGGTCGCGGGTGTGGACGCCGACGAAATCTGTGATGCATCACCGCTGGCTCTCGCTGCGACACAGTTGCTCGCTGGCAATCCTGATTTTTACAATCTGCCTCGCAAGTTCAAAATTTCGATCACTGGCTGCCGGGCATGGTGCGCCTACCCGGAAATTAACGATATCGGTCTGACCGCGATCACGCGCACGCTCAACGGAAACCTGGAAACCGGTTTCTCGTTGCGCATTGCTGGCGGCCTTTCGGCCGAACCCCATCTCGCGGCCCGCCTGAATGCATTCGTTCGCTGGAATCAGGTCGAGGCCGTCATCAAGAACATCGCCGAATTGTTTCGCGAGTCAAGCCAATTGCGCGAGCATCGCGAGCGGGCACGACTCAAGTTTCTCTTCCTTCGGCACGGCTGGACCGCAGACGATTTCCAGAAAGAACTGGAGCAGCGCATGGGATTCCGTCTCGATCCCGGGACACCAGAAGATGCTCCTGCTGACGTTTACCGTGACCACATCGGAATCCACCCTCAGAAGCAGCCTGGCTATTGTTACGTGGGTGCGGCGGTGTTGCGCGGGCGAATCACGGCAGAGCAAATGCGCAACGCCGCTGATCTCGCCGATCGTTTCGCAAACGGCGAACTGCGAACTACGAACATGCAAAACCTGCTCGTTGTGAATGTGCCCGAGCTACAGGCGGAATCGCTGGCCAAAGAACTGGATGCGATTGGACTGCCCGTGGGCGGCTCGCCTTTCTGGCGCGGAGCCGTGGCCTGCAGTGGCACAGAGTTCTGCAAACTCGCCATTACCGAGACCAAAGGCTTCTCGCGCTGGCTGGTCGAAGAACTGGAAGAGCGGCTGCCCGGCTTCGAGCAACACTTGAAGCTGCACGTTACCGGCTGCCCTAACAGCTGCGGTCAGCACTGGATCGCCGACATTGGGATTGAAGGCAAAAAATTGAAAGTCGGGGATCGAATGGTGGACGCGTATTACTTCTGCCTCGGCGGCGCGGTTGGTTTGCATCAATCGATTGCAAGGCCGGTCGGCTATCGCTGCCTCGCCAGCGAAGTTCCGGACGCAATCGAGCGCCTGCTGCGTAATTATCTCATTAATCGTTCCCTCGGTGAGAACCTGCGGCAGTTTTTAGCGCGCCACGCCGACGCGGAGTTGCGGGCATTCCTGGCTGGAGAAACGGTTGAGGCTGTGCCTCGAGACCTTTCGCCAGGGCGCGTCCCCCACGGAGTCGAAGGTTAGGTAGGAATGGGACAACAGTGAAGAGTTTATTTCCCATGTTCGTGAAGTTGGACGGCCGCGAGGTGCTGGTCGTCGGCGCCGGACGAGTCGGTGAGCCCAAAATTCGCGGGTTCCTGACGACCGGAGCCAGGATTCGTGTGATCGCGCTTGAGGCGAGCGAAGCCGTGCGGGAGTGGGCCGATAACGGCGACATCATTCTCGATGAGCGCACCTTCGTTCTATCCGATTTAGACAGCGCATTCCTGGTGGTTGTCGCGACCTCTTCGCGGGATCTGAATGAACTCATCTTTCAAGAGGCTACGGCCCGCCGCATTCTGTGCAACGTTGTGGATGTTCCCGGACAGTGTGATTTTTATTATCCGGCTGTGGTTCGGCGGGGCGATCTGCAGATTGCAATTTCAACTTCGGGACAAAGCCCTAGCCTCGCGCAAAAAATCCGGCAACAACTGGAACGACAATTCGGGCCGGGATACGCGCATTGGGTTGCGGCACTGGGTGAGACTCGGCGAAAGGTCCTGGCCAGCAGCCTCAATCCCGAACGCAAACGCGATCTCCTGCAATCTCTGGCAAGCGTAGAAGCATTTGAAGCGCTGATCTCCGACCGGTCTAACACCAATGCGAGGAGCGATGCCCTATGACAGGCAAGGTGTACCTCATCGGCGCCGGGCCGGGCGATCCAGAGTTGCTGACTCTCAAAGCTGCTCGCCTGCTGAAGCACGCAGATGTTGTGTTGCATGACGATCTGGTCAGCGCCGAGATACTCCGCCTTGCGCCGGCTCACGCGCAAATCCGTAACGTGGGCAAGCGTTGTGGGAAAAAGAATATCAGCCAGGAAGAGATCGACTTCCTCATGGTGACTCTGGCTGCGTCGGGATTGCAGATCGTACGGCTCAAAGGCGGCGACCCGCTCATCTTCGGCCGCATCGGCGAAGAAATCGCGGCCTTGCGCAAAGCCAACATCGAGTTTGAAATTGTTCCTGGCATTACAGCCGCGCTGGGCGCCGCCTCGGTCGCGCAACTTCCTTTGACCCATCGTCAGTCTTCGCATGGGTTGGTTTTGCTGGCGGGACATACCGCCAGCGGAGCCGATCCCACCAATTGGCAAGCGCTCGTTTCCTTGGGCGCCACGGTTGTGATCTACATGCCCGGCCACCGTTATTCTGAAATCGCCCACAAGTTGCGGGCTGCCGGTCTGAGAGCGGAGACACCGTGCGCGATAATCTCGCGGGCCACAACTCCCGATGAGCAGATCTTTTCAACCAGTGTAGAGAGCCTGGTAGATGCTCCCCACCTTCCCGCCCCAACGCTGCTTGTAATTGGCGAGGTTCTGCGCCACGCCGACCGTCGCTTCTGGCCAGAAGAAATCGGATCCAGAGTTGTGAACTGTTGGCCTCCGAGCGCGCCTTCTCTTGCCTTTTATTCGGAATCAGAATTTTCACCCAAATCGAGCGCCGGAACCGGAGATGAGGAGCAAGGAGCATGAAAGAGACTGTGCAAAGAATCCATCACTTGGTCGAGCAGTGGAGCCCTGAAGACCTGTTACGTTGGGCCTTCGTAACTTTCGGAGGTTATGTCGAGATCGCTTCGGGCTTCGGCGCCGAGGGCATGGTGCTGATTGACATCGCCCTCAGGGTGCAACCCGAATTCCGCGTCTTTACCCTCGACACCGACTTTTTATTTCCTGAAACCTACAATCTGGTAGAGCGAGTTGAAAAACACTACGGCATCAGGGTGGAGAAACTGAAGTCAGCGCTGACTCCGACTGATCAGGAGAATCTCCACGGTCGAGCTCTCTGGAGCCGTGATCCAGATGCCTGCTGCAATCTCCGAAAAATTGAGCCGCTACGAAGGAAGCTTGCGCCGTTGCGCGCATGGGTGACCAGCATTCGTCGTGATCAGACTCCGGCGCGTGCTGGAGCGATGAAGGTGGAGTGGGACGCGAAATTTCATCTGGTCAAGATCAATCCGCTCGCCGATTGGACCGCGGGAAACGTCTGGCGCTACATCCGTGATCACGACCTGCCCTACAATCCCCTGCACGATCGCGGTTACCCCAGTATTGGCTGCACGCATTGCACGAGAAGTGTGCAGCCTGGAGAAGATGCGCGCGCCGGACGGTGGTCCGGGTTCGACAAAACAGAGTGCGGATTGCATACCACAGCGCCGGGCAGCAGCCTGGTTTCGATCACCCAGTTTGCGCCGGGCGAGCACGCAACCGAGGCTTGATCGACGCTCGAATGCCCGTCGAATCAACGTCACCGTCCGCCGCTGAAGTCACTTATTTTTCGGCGGCTGGGCCTTCTCGCGCTGCTGATCCTCGGTCCAAGGTGGAACGGTGCCGACGAATCGAGCGTAAGCGATCGACTGTCCAAGATGTTCAGCGGTGTGACGAGTCATGAAGAGCAGTATTCCTCGCTCGGTATTCTTGCCGCCAAACCAGTCGAGATTTTTCTCCAGATCGGTATCGGGCATTTTCATGATGGCGTCGCGTTCATGCGCGAACGAGTCCTTCAAGATGCCGGCGACCTTGGCCTTGTCGGTCGTGGATTTTTCCAGCTTGGGGACATCCACGCTCGCTGGCGGAGGCGTGCCGATAAGTTTCGGAAGGTTGTAATTGGCGGCTGCCACGTGCAGAAACACTTCTGCTATAGAACGAACGTCGGGGCCGGGCCGCCAGGTGTATTTGTCGGCGGGAATGGCCTCGGCCAGGCGGGCAAACTTATCTTCCTGCACTCTGACCTCCGCCAGGACCTCTGCCCGATACCCGGAAACGCCTGGGGTGGGATCCTTGTAGGGATTTACCTGCCCGGCGCTCTGAACAACCGACACCGTCAACGCTAGCAAAAACAGAGCCCAAAAAATGCGATTCATCGCCATTACCTCCGTTCGGACGGATTACAACTCAATGAACATGAGACGTAATGCTGGTTCAATAGTCAACAGCGGTCAAGGTTAGGGTTTCGGCCTTCTGGGTTCCGGCGTTCGGCCCGCGCTAAAGTCCTGTCGCCAGCTGCCGATGTATCCAACAGCGCGCCTGAAGGGAAGAAATAAGCACTGCCAGTTTTCTTCCGGGAGGAAAGCGAGTACAGCCTTATGTCAATACGTGCTCTGATTATCGACGACTCTTCGGTGATGCGAAAGATCGTGGAGCGTTCGCTGCGCCAGGCAGGCATCGACCTGACAAAAGTATTGGAGGCGGGGAACGGAGCCGAGGCGCTTGCCATCCTCCAGGATAGCCCCGTCGACCTGATCCTTTGTGACATCAACATGCCGGTCATGGATGGGCTGGAGTTTATCAAACAGCTTCCGACCGTTGCGAATGCGAAAGACGTCCCCGTGGTCATGATTACAACTGAGGGTAGCGAATCTCATGTGGTGCAGGCCTTATCTTGCGGTGCGCGCGGCTACATTCGCAAGCCTTTCACGCCCGAACAAGTGAAGGAACATGTCATCCCTGTTCTCGGAGGCAAATCATGAAATCGGTGACTGAGTTGCTTGCCGGCAACAACAGCCACGAAGACTGGCTGCCGCTGCTCGAAATGTCGGCGCGGGAAGTCTTCGAGCTTATGCTCGGCTGCCAACTCACTCCAGCAACAGCCGGGGAAGAACCCGCCGCCGAAGTGACCGCGATGGTTGGTTTAGCGGGGCAACTCTGCGGCGTGTTAAGCGTCCGCTGCAGCCAGAAGGCGGCGGCGCTCATGACCTCCAAAATGTTGGGAGTCGAACTGGACAAAGTCGGGCCCGACGTCTCGGACGCACTCGGCGAAGTTTGCAATATGGTGGCAGGCAATTTCAAGAACAAGATTGCTGGCCTGGCGGAGGGCTGCATGCTCTCTCCACCTACGGTAATCACCGGCAGCGATTACAGCCTTTATTCACTGGCCGATTCGCCCGGCCTTCAGACCAGCATGCTGTTTGAAAGAATGCCGATCGTCATTTCTCTCCAGATCCACAGCTAATCGCCTGACCTATCCCGTTCCGGGTGGAATTCGCGGATGAACGGTTCTCGATCATCTCCATTGCGATTCGCCGCGGGCCCTGTTCAAATTGCTGCGGGCCGTCCTGGCACAATCACACGCTGAGGCGAGTCCTCAGATCCTGACGCTCAGCTCAGGCGCGAACTGCGGCCGAGCCGAATACCGTGGCCACCAGGGCGTGAATTTCCTCGACCGAGTCATCAAGCTCAAAGGTGAACCGCACCAAGTCCACTCCCTCGAGGTCGCGATGTTCCTGCAGGAGAATGGCCCACGCGGGGTCGGCGATCAGATCCACCATCCGCCGCTCGTAATACCCGTAGCCCAGGCCGCGAGTGCGGCAGAGCAGGTCGCTCAGATGGACCAGCGCCACCAACGGCTGCGCCTTCCGGCTTTGTTCGATGGCATGGTGATGCGCGATCACTTCGATGCTGTCTTCAGCCATGTTCCATTTTTCAGCCAGTGCGCGCCCGGTTTCGCAATGCGTGAACCCCATGGTAGAGCGTTCTGCCTCATCCAGAGGAATCTCCTCCTGGCAAGCGCGCTCCATTGCGGTGGCAAATTCGTCGGGAAAAACCAGGCAGTTCACCATAAACCCGATATCATGCAGCAGCCCCGCCATGTATGCTTTCTCTCCATCCGCGGCAGCCAGCTTTTCGCTGAATTTCCGGCACACCAACGCGCATCCCAGCGAATGCCTCCAAAACACGACCGGGTCGAGCACCCACTTCTTCACCGGGAACACCTGTCCCAGGCAACATGTGAGCAATATGGTTTCCACCCGGCGCAGCCCCAGGGTAAGCACTGCGGCTTTGATGGATTCGGGTGGCTTCGCCAGTCCGAATAAGGGCGAGCCAGCCACCCTTAGGCATTGTGCGGCGATGGTGTTGTCGTAAGACACCAGGCGCACCACTTCATCCAGCTTCACATCCCGCCCGGAATCGCCCAGCAACTTCATCAAAGGGAGAAAAACTGCCGGGATGGCGGGCATGGTCTCGATGCGCTGCACACGCTCACGAATAGTTGCGTCGACGGATGTGATCATAGTTTGCCGCTGCTGAGGGATGGTTTCCAGTACGCGATAGTTCCGGGAAAGTGAATCAGGTGAAATTGGTCATTCAGCTTCATCAGTGATTCCGAGGTCCCGAGAAAGAAATAGCCGCCAAAATTAAGGTTGCTGAAAAAATGGTTGATTACTTTCGACTTCGAAGCGCCGTCAAAATAAATCAGCACATTGCAGCAGAACACCAGGTCCATACCTTTCATGAAAAGCATCTTGGAGTCGTCCTGCAGGTTGAGACGGCTGAACGTAATCAGCTTTTTCACTTCCGGGCGTACCTGCAGTTTCTTCTCATCAATGACCGAGAAATATTTGCGCTTGTAGTAGTCGCTGGTGTTGCGTACCGCGTAATCGCCATAAATACCCGCCTTGGCGGCTTCCACCGAACGGTCATTCAGGTCGGTGGCGAGAATCTCCACCGTCCAGCCTTTGAGCAAGCGCTCGCTTTCCTCAAGCATGTTCATGGCCAGCGTGTATGACTCTTCTCCGGTCGAGCAGCCGGCGCTCCAGATGCGCAACCGCTTGGTGATTTGCTTGGTTTTTTCCGCCACGATCTCCGGAAGAATCACTTTCCGCAGCGCGTCGAGCTGCGGCTGGCTGCGGAACAGGCAGGTTTCTCCGATGGTGATTTCGTTCAGCAGTTGCCGGAGTTCTCCGTCACGGCCGGGCTGGGCGGTGAGCTGGTCCCAATACTCGCGCGGCGTCCGCACTGCCAGCTGTTTCATCCGACGCCCACAGCCGTCGGCCAGAAGGTAAAGTTTCTCTTCCGCCTTGTAGATGCCTGAAACCTTGTACACCAGGTCGCGGATTTGCCGGTAGACGGGGTCGAGACCTTCCCCACTTTTGGCGGTGGGCAGCGGAGTAGCGGGTTGGGCAATAATCGTCATTTTGCGCGAGGCTCCATAGCGGCATAACTTTTCAAGTCAAGGTGAGGGCGAGAATTACGACTTTGCGATACGCGGCGAATAATTTCAGTCGCCAGATGATCCAGCGGATAAGCGGCATCGGCCAATCCGGAGGCGTGCACCAGACCAGGCATCCCCCAAACCACCGAGGAGGCCTCGTCCTGGATGATGACGTCTCCGCCGGCGTCGCGAATTTCCTGGGCTCCGAGCACGCCGTCCGACCCCATGCCGGTCATCACCACTCCGAGAACATTTGCCCCATAAGCCGCCGCTACCGAGCGAAAGAGCACGTCCACCGCCGGACGGCACGAATTCTCCTGCGCTCCTTGATTCAGGTTCACCCGACCGGCCATACCCGCCCGCGTCACCGTCATATGAAAGTTTCCCGGCGCGATCCAAGCGTGCCCGGGAGTGAGAACCATGCCCGCGCCACCTTCTTCGACAGGAATGGCCGAGCGACTGGCCAGCCGCTCCGCCAAGAGGCGAGTGAAAATCGGTGGCATGTGCTGAACCACGACAATGGGCACGGGGAAGTCACTCGGGATTCGCGGCAAAACTTCCGCCAAGGCGTTGGGACCGCCGGTCGACGTGCCGATGGCCACAATCTCGATGCGCGGGTTGGAGCGCGCTCGAACCCGCACCGCCGGACGAACCCGAGGCAGCGGGAAAAGTTTCAAGGGCGCGACCACGCCGCACAGCGCCTTGATCTTGGGAATGAGCTCGGCGCGAATGCGTTCGAGGGCAACGGCGGTGCTGCCGGTATTGCTGGGTTTGGTGGCGTAGTCCGACGCTCCCAGCGACAGCGCATCCAGAGTCGCCGCCGCCCCGCGCTCCGTCAGCGTGCTGAACATGATGATGGGGAGCTTGGGGTACAAGGGGCGTACCGCAGCCAGTGTCTGCAGGCCATCCATCACCGGCATTTCGATATCGAGCGTGATCAGATCAGGCTTGAGCAATGGAATCTTAGCCAGAGCAATGCGCCCGTCGCTGGCCACACCCACAACCTCCAGCGCCGGATCTCCCGACAAAGTGTCGGAGAGCAGTTTGCGAATTACGACCGAATCATCCACTACCAAGATGCGAATAGGGGTCATAGCAAACCGTGCACTTTCTACGCTCCTTGCGCCATTGCTTTCGGCTTCCTCGCCAGCTCCTGCGAATCATTTTCCCCGGCGTCCAGCTCGGTCGCGGACTGTGCCTCAATCACATCATCCCAAAAAGAGGTGGCCGCATCGACTGCCGAGACTCCGATTTGCCCAGCTTTGGGAGTTTTTTCTTTCCCCACCCACGCGACTAGAAACGGTTCCACCTTGTTCAATCGGGCGAGAGAAACATGGCTGCCCAGCCGAATCTCGCCACGGATGCCGGTCAAGAGCGATCCCTTACGGCTCACGTTCACCGTCCTGACTTCCTGCTCCAACGGATTGCCCTTGATGTCAGTGGCCGTAAGCTTCACGGGCAATCCTATTTCTACTCGCCGGTCGCGGCGCTCAATCTTGAACTGCCGCATCAGAGCGCTCAGCTGCGCCGCGATGGAGGCCAATTCCTGCGCCGCTTTTTGGGATTCTTGCGCGCGTGACAATGTGCCCTCGGCGGCCTGAGCCACGCCCCCGATGTTGACCGAAATGTCGCCGGCTCCGCTGGCCGCTTCGCTGGCGTTGCGCGTCATCTCATTGGTGGTGGCGCTCTGCTCTTCGACTGCGGCTGCGATGGTCGCGGAAATGTTGTTGATCTGATGAATCACATCGCTAACCGTTTCGATCGCCGTCGCCGCACCCTTGGTGTCCACCTGAATGGCGGTGATTTTGCGGCTGATGTCTTCGGTGGCTTTGGCCGTCTGCTTGGCCAGTTCTTTTACTTCGTTCGCGACTACGGCAAAGCCCTTTCCGGCTTCTCCGGCGCGGGCCGCTTCAATGGTGGCATTCAAGGCCAGCAAGTTGGTCTGTTCGGCGATGGACGTTATGACCTTGATGACCACTCCAATCTCCCCACTGGAGTGGCCGAGCTTAGCGACGGTGGCATTGGCCGCCTGGGCTGCGCTGACGGCAGAACCCGCCACCTTGGCGGCTTCATTGGCGTTCGAGGCAATGCTCTGAATGGTCAACGTCATCTCGCCGGCGCCCGTCGAAACACTCTGCAGATTCTCGGTCACCTTCTCGGTGGCGCGAGAAGCCGACTTAGACTGGACCGCAGTCTCTCTCGAATTGCTGGTAATCTGCTCGCCCGCATCCAACAGTTGCTGGCTGGCGGCTGCGAGTTTCGAGGTGTGGGACGCCACTCCCCGAAGGATTTCCTGCAGTTTGTCCATGAATAGATTGAAGAGGCGGCTGACTTCACCCAGTTCGTCGTTGCCGATGCCGCCGGCCGTCTCCAGCCGCTTGGTAACATCGCCCTCACCCTCGGCGATATCGTGAATCATGTGGGTCAATCGGTTGAGTGACTGGGAGATGGTTCGCACCAGGGCAAAGCTGCCGAGGAATAACATCAGCAGCGATATCCCACAGATCACAATAATGATATGCGTGGCCCGAGCCCCCTTCTGGCTCGCGCGAAGTTCCGATTGCTTCGCACCTTGTTCCAGTTGGTCTCCGCTATCCTCAATCTTTTCCCCAAGTTGTTTGTAGAGTTGGGCGCATCGCTCGGCTTCGGTTGCAGCCGAAGCCGGATCATGCGCGATTGCTTTCGAGAAGGCGTCGGTGGCACTGGAATACTGTTGCACCAGGCTAGCTTCTTGGCTCAGCGTGGCTCGCAGAACCGGCTCTGTGACCGCATCCCGAGCCGCGGTGACGCGTTGCTCCAACATCCTGGCGTGCAGGGAGAGGTTGTCCAGACTGTCTTGCTGTTCTTGACCCTTCTTCGCGAATATCGCGGAAATATCGTCCCGGGTCATATCGTTGTAGGTGCTGGCTTCTACGTGATTGCGAATGGCCGCGCCGGTTGCGGCTACCTCAACCGTTGTTTTCTCGACCGACGTGATGCCCCAATATCCAGCCGCACTCACGCCGGCCACAAACAGCAGGCTACAAATCATGAGTCCGTACAATTTCCGCTTAATCGTCAGTCGCATCCGGCATACCTTCCTGACCTGAGCAGCCACCTGTTGGCCACATTACTTTGTAACCGGGATGGCTGCCGCTGCGCCGTCTCCTTGAACTGCACGGCCACTACCGCTAACTTTCGGTCGCTTTCGGCCAGACTTTAGCTGGCATCCCCTCGAGGGCTTAAGAATGAGGATGAATTAACCAAACCGGACCAAACGAGAGGAGGTGAACCAAGGCGTCCTTGATCTGCACCTTAAATGCAGGTGTCGGTCCCCGCAACAAAATGTACGGCTGAGTGCTTACGCGCCCGCGCGCGCCGCCCTACTCTGCGCCTGATTCTCTGCCAAGCCCCTACCGTCAGCCTTGATCTTGAACTGCTCGACCAGTCGGCGAAGTCGCGTGGACGTCTCCACCAGTTGCTGCGACGCCTTTTGGGTGTCAGTGGCGCCGCGCGAAGTGCTTTCGGCAGCCTGCGCTACGCCCGCAATGTTACTGGTGATCTCGCTGCTGCCATGCGCCGCTTCGCTCACGTTGCGGCCATCTCGTTGGTGGTGGCGGTCTGCTCCTCCACGGCGCTGGCGATCGTGCTGGAGATGTCGTTGATCTGGTTGATGACTTCGCCGATCTGACGCGATGGCCTCGACTGCCGCCTTGGTGTCGGTCTGGATCGCCTCGATTTTGCGGCTGATGTCCTCGGTGGCCTTGGCGGTCTGCTTGGCCAGTTCCTTCACTTCGTTGGCGACGACGGCGAAGCCCTTGCCTGCCTCGCCGGCACGCGCGGCCTCGATGGTGGCGTTCAACGCGAGCAGGTTCGTCTGCTGCGCGATGGAAGTGATGACCTTGATGACCTTGCCGATCTCGGTCGATGATTCGCCCAGCTTGGCACGGTGGCGTTGGTCGTCTCGGCCACCTTGACCGCGGAGGTCGCCACCTTGGCCGCCTCGGTGGCGTTCTTGGCGATCTCCTTGATGCTGGCGCCCATCTCCTCGGCGCCGGTGGCGACGGTCTGCAGATTCTGACTCACGCGCTGGGCGGCTTGCGAAACCACCTGGGCCTGCGCCGAGGTCTCCGTAGAGTTGGCGGTGATTTGCTGGCTGGTTGTAGACAGGGTTTCGCTGGCACCGGCTACGCCTTGCGCGGTTTCCCCGATCTGCCCCATGATTTCTCGCACTTTGTCAACAAACCGATTCAAACACCCGCCCAAGTGTCCAATCTCATCCGGGCGGCTCTGGTCGACGCGCGCCGTGAGATCATTGGCGTCTAACTGGGCGGAAAATGACTCCAGTGGCCGGGTGATACTGAGCGTGACCCGGGTCGCCACCGCCAGCAGCAGCAATAGCGACAACCCGCACATCACAAACGTAGCGCGAGTGGCGCGGTTGCCGTTGGTGGTAGCACTGGCTTCGGCTTCCTTCGCGCTTTTCTCCAATTGGTCACTGGTCTCTTCGATCTCGCCCTGGAGATCTTTGTAAAGCTCCAGAAAAGGTCCCAGTTGGGAGGCAGCCTGGCTGGGCTGATGCACGATGGCGTTGACCAGCAAGTCTCCGGATTTTAGATACTGTTCGACTACCTGGCGCTCCTTATCCAGCATGGAACGGCTGGCAGGGTCGACGGCCAGCTCGCGAGCCTTGGCCACGCGTTCCTGCAGCAGTTTGCAATGCTGGGCGAACTCTTCCACTTTGTTCTGCTGCTCATCACCCTTTTGCGTGAACACCGCAGAAAGGTCGGCGCGAATGAGGTCGTTGTACACGCCCGCTTCGATGTGGTTTCGGATTGCGGACCCGGTGGCGGCCACGTCGGCCGTGGTCTTTTCGACCGAGGTGATGCCCCAATAGCCGGTAGCGCTGACGGCAGCCACGAATATCAGTCCGCTGATAGTTAGTCCGAATAGCCGCCTCTTAATTGTCCAATGCATTTCAGACACCTTCCTAGGAACCACCAAGCTGGCTGGGCTTACATTCTGATTTTGTAACCGGGATCGCCGGCGGCAACTCCGTCCACTTTCACCGCCTTAACCGTCGCATCGCCGGCTGCCAAGTCGCTGGCCTTGATGAAACCGATGGCGCCCGGCGAAGCTGCGACAAAGCTCTTGACCGCTCCCGCACTGCCGACTTCCTTGGGCGGCGTCGCGGATTTGCCGGTAAACGCCGCTTGCATGAAGTACTTGCCCAGATCGCCGTCACTCATTCCGCAGACACTCTTCAGAAAGGACGTTCGCTCGGGCGCGCCGGCGCTCAGCATCACCGGGGCTACGGCTTTTCCGGTTTCCCAGCGGCTGCGGTCCGACAGGAAGAGCTTCTTCAATTCTCCCGCGCTCAAGTTGTCGACTGGATTTGCGTTGTTGACGATAACCACGATGGCGTCGCCCGCGCGAGCCAATGGCGCCACGCCCAGCAACAGAACCAGTATTCCAAGCGTGCACCGCATTAAACCTGATGCCCTATCCTTGCTCATGGAGATCTCCCTAGAACGTGAACGCGAACTGCGTGTCTAATCCATTGCTGGTCGGCACTCCCCGTTCTTGCAATCGGTCGTACTGCAGTTTGAACGCGGTGTGTTCCGTGAAGTCATATCGCAGGCCAAGCGAAGGCCCGTTGCGGCGGCCCACGACTGGGCCATCCGTGGGATCGCCATAGATCGGCTCGTTTACGCCGGCGTTGATGTACTGATAGCGAAAATAAGGGTGGTAAGCGCCGAACTTGCGCGACAGTTGCGTATAGAAAGCGGGAGTGTGAAAAACTCCCGGACCTCCGTTGCTGCTGCCGACATGCCGGACCAGCATGGCCTCGTTGAGAAACTCATAAGTCGAGTTTACGTACACCACATGAACGGTTGAAATCAGCTCGCTGTGGTTTATGTTGTCGGAAAATGTCAGGTAGTCGTGGTACATGGAGAAGCCGGCGTCCAATCCTTGCAGCCATCCCGGACGCGCGGACAAGGCGATGTTGACGGCCTTCCCATTGTTACTGTCTTGGGCATTCTGGGCGGGCTCGCCACCGAGCAAATGGTTGCGCCCGTTTCCCACCTCGGCCACATAGCTCAGCCCCAGCTTGCCCGAAGGAATCAGGCCGCTGGTGGTAACACCCACCTCCTGCAGGGGCAGGAAGCCTCCTTCGTCATCGAACGCGTACATGAAGGGACGGTCAATCGCCGTCTGGAACCACGCGCCCTGGTGATAAGCAGTGTTGTAGTAACCGATCGAGGTGTGATAGCGCCCAATGCCGGCGGTGAAATAATCGTTGTGTCTATACTGCAGCAGCAACCTTTCGACATCCGGGGTTATGCTGTTGTCGCTTTGGGCAATAAAGAGGATTTCTCCCAGGGCCGACACCTTCTCCGACACATGAGCGGTCATGAACAGATCGAGCGAGCCGATCTCGAAAGTATTGTGGCTGGGTTTCAGATCGTTGGCTTCATAGCCCACATCTCCAAACACATTGAGCTTCAGCCGGTCGTTGACGCTATTCACGCTCGGCCCTTCGACTACGGGCTCGGGTGCAGGGGCTGGTGCGGCTTGCTTCTCCTCCAACTGTTTAACTTTAGCCTCCAGTTCGTTGATACGCTGCAGCAATTGCTGATTAACGTCGTTTTGACTGGTGGCGCCACTGTTTGCCTGCTGTGCGCGAACTGAAACTGCAAACGTCATTATTAAGGACAAACTAATGATCCGCGGCACTCTCAGGAGCGATGATGCGGAAGCTGTCTTCATGTCTACCTCAAGGGTGGCCCCCGGCTCATCCAACGCCGCGAACCCAGATTGGCTCTTCTCCTTAACTTCGGTAGTTTGGTCAAAAGACTTTAGCGGGCATCCGCGCGACTCGCGTTCTTGGCAATTTCCTTGATGCTGGCGCTCATCTCTTCGGCGCCGGTGGCCACCGTCTGCAGGTTCTGGCTGACCGACTGTGCCGCCTTCGAAACCACGTCGGCCTGGGCTGAAGTTTCTGCGGAGTTGGCGGTAATCTGCTGGCTGGTCGCATTCAGTTCTTCGCTGGCGCTGCCAACCTGCATCGCCGAACCGGCAATGGACTGAATCATTTCGCGCAGGTTGTTTTTCATGGTGTTCAGAGCTTCGAAGGTCTGCCCAATTTCGTCTGTGCTGGAAACGTGCAGGTCGGTGACGGTCAGATTGTTCTGGCGAAGCTCAGTTCGGATTGTTTCGCACCTTGTTCCAGTTGGTCTCCGCTATCCTCAATCTTTTCCCCAAGTTGTTTGTAGAGTTGGGCGCATCGCTCGGCTTCGGTTGCAGCCGAAGCCGGATCATGCGCGATTGCTTTCGAGAAGGCGTCGGTGGCACTGGAATACTGTTGCACCAGGCTAGCTTCTTGGCTCAGCGTGGCTCGCAGAACCGGCTCTGTGACCGCATCCCGAGCCGCGGGTGACGCGTTGCTCCAACATCCTGGCGTGCAGGGAGAGGTTGTCCAGACTGTCTTGCTGTTCTTGACCCTTCTTCGCGAATATCGCGGAAATATCGTCCCGGGTCATATCGTTGTAGGTGCTGGCTTCTACGTGATTGCGAATGGCCGCGCCGGTTGCGGCTACCTCAACCGTTGTTTTCTCGACGGTTGTGATGCCCCACAATACCCAGCCGCACTCACGCCGGCCACAAAGAGCAGGCTGCAAATCATGAGTCCGTACAATTTCCGCTTAATCGTGAGTCGCATCGGCCCTATCTTCCCGACACTTAGCAGACCGCTGACTGCATCCCGACTTCGGAAGCGCCCATCGTCGGGGCTGCGCCCTCTCCTTACATCGGACTGCCACTACCGCTAACTTTCGGTCGCTTTCGCCGAGACTTTAGCTGACACCCCTCGAATGCTGAAGAATGAAGATGAATTAACCAAACAGGGCAACCGGGAGGACGGCAACCAAAGAGTCCTTGACCTGCACCTACGTGCGGGTGTCAGTGGGCGTGGGCTGAAGCCGCGCCCTTCGATAGCTGAGCAGAACGAGCTTTAATCAGAAATTCTCTGGGCGGGGCGGCTCCATCAAACCTTAATCAGAAATCCTCTACTCCGAATCACACAACCGAACTATGCGGTCCTTAATTCGAATTCGGTCCCGCCAGCCATTTGCCGACGTCGCTCAGGAGTTTCTCTGCGGCCTCGCCGGGATCTTGGGTGGCAAAGTTTTCTTCGAGAATCAGCAGAGAGACGGCCGGATCAATTTCCTCCAGCGCCTGGCGCGTCGGCTTGCCATGCACGGATTGCAGGCGGGCAGAAATCACTACAAGCTTGGCCTTCGTTGCCTTGAGCAGGACTCGGGCGTCGTCAACGTTCGCCGTGGTCAGGGCGTTGTATCCCGCACTGCACAGCACCTCTCGCAGAAACGTGCACACATCCGTCGAGTCGTAAACGCAAAGCATGCGAGGCCTGGCATCGCCGACTTTTCCCCGCGAATAGCGCGAGCCTAAATAGGCGGCGGTAATCGCTTCTTCGACCGAATCGTAGGTTTCAAATTGCGAGAGCAGGCTGGTCATCTCCAGCGTCTTGCGGATTCTGGGCGGCACTCCGCTGAGCTTAAGGTCTCCACCCTTCGATCGTGCGGCCTGCATCAGGCGCACGATCGCACCCAACCCGCTGCTGTCGACGAATTCCAACTGGTCGAGTTGCAGCACGACGTCGCCGTACTTGACGAAAGAATCCCCAACGTAAGAATGCAAGGTAAAGACTTCTTTCCCGACCACAATTCGCCCCTGACACTGAATCACCAGAACATCGCCCACCGGGCGGCTCTCCAGACGTAACTGCATGGCGTCCTCCTCAAGTTTGTAATTCTGAACTACGCACGGTTTCGTCCGGACAGCTGAGTTCGCTCTCTGGGCGTTTCCCCGCCTGCCTTTCGCCCGGATCGAGTGCTCCGAATTGTACTCGCAATTTCGCCAGGGGGTCACGATTGTGGAGTGTGCGAGCCTGATTTCGGCAGTGCATGGACCTGGAGACTCGACGCACTCTGGTTTTGCGATTGCACTTCACGCAGCTTGTAGCGCTGCAGTTTCCCCGTAGCGGTTTTAGGCAATTCCGGTAAGAACTCAATCCATCGCGGGCGTTTGTAGGCGCCGATCCTGTCAGCGACCCAGGTCTGCAGTTCCCGCACCAGTTCGTCGCCGGCGGTGAACCCGTCGCTTAAAACCACATATGCGGCCACCTTGGTAAGCCCGCTCTGGTTATCGCGAGCAATCACTGCAGCCTCCCGAATCGCTGGATGCGCAATCAATGCGCTCTCGACTTCAACCGGACTCAGCCAGCGGCCGTTGACCTTAAAAAGATCGTTAGCGCGGCCCGCGTACCAGAAGTAGCCTTCTTCGTCCTCGTAGTATTTGTCTCCGGTGCGAAACCAGTGACCTTCAAAAGTTTCTTTGCTCTTCTCATGTTGGTTCCAGTAGCCGGAGCACGTCGAATCGCCCTTGATCAATAGATTGCCGATTTCCCCGGGAGCAACTGGCCGCCCATCTTCATCGACGAGCCTGGCCTCGTATCCGGGAATGATTTTTCCGCTGGAGCCGGGCTTCGCTTCGCCAGGACGATTGGCGATCACCATCTGCAGAGTTTCGGTTGAGCCCAGCGAATCGAGGATCTCAATGCCAAAGCGTTGCTTGAAACGCTCAAACAGGGGAGCAGGCAAAGCTTCTCCTGCCGAGATGGCTTGACGGATACTCGACAGATCAAATTCCCTCCCGTCCTCGCGACGGTGAGCAAGCAACGCGGCGTAATTCGATGGCACGGAGAAGAATAACGTCGGACGGTAGCGTTCGATGTCGGCGTAAATGTTTGCCAGGGTTGGACGCGCCGGGGACAAGACCGTAGTTGCCCCGCAGCCCAACGGAAAGTACCCCGCGTTCCCCAATCCGTAGGCGAAAAATAATCGGGCAACGCTATAGCAACGATCGCGCTCATTCATTCGCAGAATGTTTCTCGCATACAACTCCGAGCACACCACCATATCGTGATGAAGGTGCACGCAGCCCTTTGGAGGACCGGTGCTTCCCGAAGAGTAGAGCCAGAAAGCGGCATCGTCTTTGCTGGTGGATTCTGCTTCCAGTTCCGGCGAAGCAGCGTCCATCAACCGATCTAAGCCAGCAGGCTGTTGCTTTGGACCGCCTACAACGACAACCTCCCTTAGATATTTGAGTCGTTCCCGAGGTATCGATTGCAGTTGCGAAAGCAAAGCCTCGCTGACTAACACCACGCATGCCCGGGTGTCGTTCAGCAAGTATTCGTATTCGTGCGGTTTCAGATAAGTATTGGTGGGCACTGGAACCGCGCCGATCTTGATGGCTCCGAAAAAAGAATAAAGAAATTCGGGCATATCCAGCAGCAAAAGGACGACTCGTTCTTCACGGCGCACGCCGAGTTGGCGGAGTGCGTTGCCGGCTCGATTGGCGCGCTCCAACAGTTGCCGATAACTGATCCGCTCGTCGCCGCACTCAATCGCAGTCTTGCCGCCCTTTCCTTCAAGAACATTGCGATCCACAAAATAGGTGACGACATTAAATGCCTCTGGCAATTTCGTCAAAGGCTCCACCATCTTCTCCGGCGTGCGAACGAAACTTGGCATACGAATCTGACTGACGGTGCGGGAGTATATCACGGAGATTCAACTGCTTTCGCTTCCCGAAGGGAATCCGCTTCCCCCTCGGAGTGTTCCCCTCAAGCCGCCGCAAGGTACACGTAGCGCAGGATGAACAAGACTGTAAGAATCCAAACCAGCGCATTGATCTCGCGATACTTCCCCGCCGCTACTTTCGCGACTGTGTAGGAAATCAGCCCCAGGCTGAGGCCGGTCGCGATGCTGAAGGTGAGTGGCATGGCCAGCATGTTAATAAAAGCCGGCGATGCTTCGCTGAAGTCGCGCCACTCGATGGACGCCATCGCTTGCGTCATCAGTACGCCCACCAGAATCAAGGCGGGCGCTGTGGCGTAGCCAGGAATCGCAGCCGCCAGCGGTGAGCAAAACATGGCCACGACGAACAACGCGGAAACCACCAGATTGCTAAGGCCAGTACGCGCCCCAACCGCCATGCCCGAGGCGCTTTCGATATAACTCGTGACCGTGGACGTGCCCGCGAGAGATCCGAAAATGGTTCCTACCGCATCGGCCAGCAATACCCTCCCCACGCGAGGAATTTTGCCGTCCTTGATAAAGCCGCCTTGCTCACACACCCCCACGAGCGTGCCCACATTGTCGAAAAGGTCTACAAAGAGAAACGCGAACAAAATCTCCAGTAGTCCGAGGTGAACCGCGCCGCGCAGATCAAGCTGCAGAAAAGTGGACGACGGATGTGGCATGGAGACCACAGCCGCCGGCCATTTCGACAGACCGCGGAAAATTCCGACCAGCGTGGTTGCGAAGATACCGATCAGGATTGCGCCATTCACTTTTCGCACCATCAAGGCGAGTGTCAAGACCAGCCCCAGGCAGGCTGTTTGCACCTCACGATCAGCAAAACTACCCAGGCCGACGAAGGTCGCGGGATTCGCCACCACGAGCTTTGCATTCCGCAGTCCCACAAAGGCAATGAAGAAACCGATGCCAGTCGCAGTCGAGTGCTTGAGGCAATCCGGTATACCATTCACGATCTGCTCGCGGATTCGTGTAACCGTCAGCACAAGAAAGAGAATGCCCGAAAGAAAAACCACGCCCAACGCCGTTTGCCAAGGAACGTGCATGCCCAGGCAAACCGAATAAGTGAAGTAAGCATTGAGCGACATTCCAGGCGCCAGCGCGATGGGATAGTTCGCATACAGGCCCATCACCAGAGTGGCGGCCGCGGCCGAGAAGCACGTGGCAAACACGACGCCGTCAACCGGCATTCCCGCCTGCGAAAGAATCTGCGGATTGACGACGACGATGTAAGCCATCGTCAAGAATGTGGTCAGACCCCCTAGCAGTTCCCGCCGCACAGTCGTCTGATTCTCGGCTAGCCTGAAATAACGCTCGAGCATTCAATCCGTCCTTTATTCGTCAGTCAGGGTGGGCCGCCGCTCAGTTCAATCGTGCTGGCGTGGCCCGCAACAGTATAGGAGACAAATAGATACCCTTCGCCGCTCGCCGTGTAACCCGTAGTCAATTAGCGCCGCCCGGAAGCGTTGAAGCTCGCTTACAGGACAAACCCAGAAACGGGACGCGGGGCAGCACTACGGTAACTATCAAAGGTGGGCCACCACGTGACAGAATCCAAATCGCTGCAATTAAGCCAACAGCGCGCCTCAAAGTTTCCCGGCTGATTCACCTGTTAAAGTCCCCCGGCAAATTGTTTCCCATCAAAATCGGGGTTGTGGCCTACCACAAAAAAGGGAGAGCAATGGTCCTTCAGAACCGAATGCTTACGTTTCTGGCGCTGACTCTGGCGCTAATTTGTACAGCCTGCAACGGACTTGGCACTTCAAGCAGCACCAGTGCCACCAACAAGTACGACGGAACCTACGATTGGATCAGCCCAACCGTGAACGGCCAAAACACCGCATGCAGCGCATGCGTCTTCATCACCAATGGACAGATCAGCAGCATCAGCTCCGGAGAAGGGGGACTATCCGGCACGGCGTCGGATAACATAACCTTCAACGGCCCCTGCCCCACCGGCGACCCGACCACAATCGGAAATTATTTTGGCAAGTTGGGCGGGGCTAATCCCTATCAGTGGCAGGGATTCTGGAGTTGCACCAATGGGATTCAAGGCGGCGGAAGCAGCGTTTGGAAACTCTACAACCAGCGGACAGGCAAGCGCGCTTTGAGGCAGGCCACCTCGACGCCTCTCTCTCACTAACCAAATAAAGCTGTGAGCGGACAACCCTTTGCTTATCGATTCAGGGTTGTCCGTTCTTCGCGACCGCGCCCGGTTCCAGAACAAAGCGAGTTGTCAGTCACATTCTGCGAAACGTCAGCCAACCCTCACCGGCCACGCCAAGTTGATATAGTTCACTGTCGACGACGATGTCAGTGAAACTCAACCATACTTCCCTGTGGCGCCAGGATTTTCGCCTTACGCTGCGCCTCGCCCTGCCACTCATCCTTGCCGAGGTGGGTTGGATGAGCATGGGCATCGTCGACACCATTATGGTCGGACGCCTGCCCGATAGCGCCATCGCGATTGGCGCCACCGGCCTGGGCCAGAGTCTCTACCATGGTGTAGCCATTTTTACTGGTGGCCTGTTGCTTGGCATGGACACGTTCGTCGCGCACGCATATGGGCGCGAGGATTTGGACGACGCTCGTCACTCTCTGGTGAACGGACTGTTCCTGGCCCTCGCCCTTACGCCACTTCTGATGCTGGCGGTGTCGTTCTGGCCGGCGCTGATGCAGCGCTTCGGAATCAGCGCGGAACTTGTGCGGCCCATGCGTCCATACCTGTTCGCCCTGAACTGGGGTTCGTTGCCGTTGCTCGCCTACTTCGCCCTCCGCCGATATTTGCAAGCGGTAAACGTGGCCCACCCCATAATGTTTGCCCTGGTCTCGGCGAACATCATAAATGCGTTTGGAAATTGGGTTCTGATCTATGGGCACCTCGGGTTTCGCGCCATGGGCATCACGGGTTCGGGTTGGTCGACCTGCTGGGCCCGCATCTACATGGCGCTCTGCCTCACAGCTACGCTGGTCTGGGTGGAAGCGAAACGCCTGCGGCCCGGGTGGATCGGCGCCGTCCGGATTGACGTCCACCGCATGTCAGCATTGCTGAAACTCGGAGCCCCGGCGGCAACCCAGATCCTGTTCGAGATCGGAGCGTTCTCCGCAGCATCCGCGTTGTGTGCTAGGCTCGGTCCGATTCCCCTGGCTGGCCATCAGATTGCTTTGAACTGTGCCGCCCTCACTTTCATGGTGCCGCTGGGAATTAGTTCCGCCGCAGCTGTCCGAGTGGGCCAACAATTAGGCAGACGCGATCCCGCTGGAGCGCGGCGAGCAGGATGGTCCGCGATCGTGATTGGCGTCGGGTTCATGGCATGTTCCGGAGCCGTGTTTGTCTCCATTCCAAAATTCATCGCGCGTCTGTTCACTCCGAATCCGGCGGTGATTCAAGTCGGCGCGCAACTCCTGCTGGTCGCTGCCGCCTTCCAATTATTCGATGGCCTGCAGACCGTTGCCACGGGAGCTTTGCGGGGCGCGGGCGACACGCGTACTCCCATGCTCGCCAACTTCATCGCCTATTGGCTGATGGGCTTGCCGCTCGGCTACATCTTGTGTTTCAAGCTCGGATGGGGCGCTCTCGGCATTTGGATCGGCTTGTGCGGCGGCCTGATGATCATCGGCTCCGCGCTGCTGGTGGCGTGGCATAAGAGAATTCTTTCGTAGCGCTGGCTCTGAATGCATCATCCCGAAGCCCTCTTTTTTCAGCGGGCCGAGGGATCTCGGGGGGGATGCGCTACCAGAATTCCATGCCCAATGCCGAAGCCTTGCCAGCAGGCTGACCGCATGCGTATCATGCAACCGTTATGACAACTGAGAATGTAGTTCTTCAAACCACCCTTCGTCAGACAGCCCAATTGATGTCGGCCTCCGATATGGACCGCAGTTTGATTCGTCTTGCCTACCAGATTGTCGAGGACAACGGTACGGATGGTCTGGGGCTGATTGGTGTCCGGCGGCGCGGAGTACCACTGGCAGAGCGACTGAGCAAGGCGATCGGTCACATCGGTGGACCAATGGAAAATATTCACGTTCCCGTGGGTGCATTAGACATTACTTTCTATCGTGATGACCTCTCCACCGTCGGACCGAAACCGGTGGTGCACGACTCGGAGATTGGCTTTTCCATACAGGACAAGAACATCGTCCTGGTGGACGATGTGCTTTTCACCGGCCGCACCATTCGCGCCGCTTTGGACGCGCTTTTTTCACAAGGCCGTCCTCGCCGCGTGCAGCTCTGCGTCCTGATTGACCGTGGGCACCGCGAGCTACCCATCGAAGCCGCATTCATCGGCCGCACCGTGCAAACCACGATGAATGAAGTGATCGAAGTCAAGTTGAAAGAAATCGACGGCACCGAAAAAGTTCTGCTCATGGAGAAGTAATCCGAATGTGGGCGCGGGCGTCCTCGCCCGTGCGGACGCCAGCAAACAAGTCATACTTAGAACCAGCAGCATCGAAAACCATAGCGCAAAAACAGATCGAGGTTTAGAATCAGGCGCGATTCCTTCGCCTTGCATAGGCCTCTGATGAGTACGACGAAAAAAAATGTCTCCAGCAAGCAGAACCGGCGACTGCTAGGAGCAGCGCGAAAAGCCATGAAGCGCGCCTACGCTCCGTATTCGCAATTCAGAGTGGGCGCCGCACTACTCACCGCGACGGGTGAAGTCTTCACCGGGTGCAACGTAGAGAACGCATCTTATGGTTTGTCGAACTGTGCCGAGCGCACCGCGATCTTTGCCGCCATAGCTCGATCGGGCCCGGGGCTGAACATTCGCGCCATTGCGGTGGTGAATGACCAGGGAGTTCCCTGCTCGCCCTGCGGAGCTTGCCGCCAGGTGATTTACGAGTTCGGTCCGGAGGCGACGGTCTTCTTCCAAAGCTCGAAGGGTTGGAAGGAAAGCCACATCACAGAACTCTTGCCGGAAGGGTTCAGGCTAAAGTGAGCCAGTCAAACGAAAGCCAAACATTTCGTGCCGTCGATGTAATTCGTAAGAAGCGTGACGGGCAAGAGTTGTCGCGGGCAGAGATCGAATATCTGATTCGTGCCTACACTAGCGGTAATATTCCGGACTATCAGGTTTCCGCCTGGCTCATGGCCGTGATCCTGCGCGGACTCACGCGGGCCGAAACTTCCTTATTGACCGATGCCATGCTGCGCTCGGGCGACGTGCTGGATCTCTCTGAGTTCCCCGCGAAAAAAGTAGACAAGCATTCCACCGGCGGCGTGGGGGACAAAACGTCGCTCGTGCTGGCGCCGCTCGTGGCGGCGGGCGGACTGGTCGTTCCCATGATTAGCGGGCGCGGCCTCGGACATACCGGCGGCACGCTGGACAAACTGGAATCCATCCCTGGCTTCAATGTGAACTTGTCAGTTCCGCAGTTTCGCGACGTTCTGAAAGCCTGCGGCTGCGCCATGATCGGCCAGACTTCCGAGATCGCTCCCGCCGATCGAAAACTCTATGCCCTGCGCGATGTCACCGCCACCGTCGAGAGTCCATATCTGATATGCGCGTCAATCATGAGCAAGAAACTGGCCGAGGGTATCGATGGTCTCCTCCTCGACGTCAAAACCGGCTCCGGGGCGTTTATGAAGAAGGAAGAAGACGCCATTTTCCTGGCCGAACTGATGGTCGAAACCGGTGAGCGCATGGGAAAGTCAGTCGTCGCGTTGATCACAGACATGAACCAGCCTCTCGGAACGCACGTGGGGAATTCGCTCGAAGTGGTCGAGGTGCTCGATGTCCTGCGAGGACGCGGGCCGGACGATCTGAAAGAACTGTGCCTTGAACTCGCCGGGTGGATGTTTCATCTGGGCGGAGTTGCGGATACGGTGGCAACCGGCAAGTTGGAGGCCGGGCGACTCATCGCGTCAGGCGAGGCGCTTGAGAAGTTTCTCCAGATGGTTGCTCTGCAAGGTGGCGACGCGAGCGCGCTTGAGCATCCGGACAAACTCCCCCGCGCGAAATATAGGAGCGACGTAATCAGCCCGCGGGCTGGTTATGTCACGGCAATGAACTGTGAAGCGGTTGGCACCGCGTGTGTAGTGCTCGGCGGAGGGCGCGAGAAGAAAGAAGACGCGGTTGACCCGGCCGTCGGAATTATTCTGCATCGTAAAGTTGGCGATCGAGTGGTTGCGGGGGAGCCGCTTTGCACCGTGCATGCCAATTCCGAATCGCGCGGCGCTCGTGCCAGCAAGATGCTGATGGATAGTTATCAGATCACCGACGCGCTACCGGCAACGACGAAGAGCCTTGTCCATCGGATCATTCGAGGGACAGAGAAATCGGGAGGAAAGTAATGGGGCGATTCACGGGCATTCTGGGCCTGCTCACCATGTTAAGCCTGGCTTATATCTTTTCCACCAACCGCCGTGCTATTCGCGGCAAAACGGTTGCCTGGGGATTGGGTTTGCAATTTGCGTTCGCCGTCTTCGTGTTGCGTGTAGACATCGGCCGCCGGATTTTTCAGTATGCCGGCGACGGGGTGAACAAGCTGCTCAGCTATGCATTTGTCGGTTCGCAGTTTGTCTTCGGAGATCTGGGTAAACAGGGATCGCGTCTTGGTTTCTATTTCGCATTTCAGGTGTTGCCGACGGTCATTTTCATCGCGGCATTTTTTGCCATCTTGTACCACTACGGAATCATGCAATTCATTATCAAGCAGGCGGCGCGAGTGATGACCCGCTTCATGGGCGCCAGCGGCGCCGAGTCGTTGAACGTAGCCGCCAGTATTTTTATGGGGCAGACGGAAGCTCCATTGACGATAAGGCCTTTTTTGCCCGACCTCACCCGCTCCGAACTCATGACCGTGATGACCAGCGGGATGGCCCATGTTTCGGGTGGAATTATGGCGGCTTACATCGCATTCGGAATCGAGCCTAAGCATCTTTTGAGCGCCGTGATTATGACGGCTCCGGGAACCATTTTGATTTCGAAGATGCTGGTGCCCGAGACCGAACAGCCGAAGACCGCCGGACGCGTCGTCATGAATGAAGAGGAAGTGGAAACCGAGAAGAAAGAAAACGTACTGGGCGCGGTGGCTCGCGGCACGACCGATGGTTTGAACCTGGCGTTAAACATTGCTGCCATGCTCATTTCGTTTTTGGCTTTGATCGCGCTGATGGATGGAATTTTGTACGGAATCCACAGCGGTTTGGCGCACGTCGGGTTTCCCTGGTTTCCCGCGAGCCTGGAAATTATCTCGGGCAAGCTTTTTGCTCCCGTCGCCTGGGTGATCGGAATTCCCTGGAAGGACTGCACCCTCGTCGGCAACCTTTTGGGCACGCGCATGGTGCTGAACGAACTGGTCGCCTTCTCCATGCTAGGTCCGGAGAAGGCCGTGCTTGATCCGCGCTCGTTCACGATTGCTACCTTCGCTTTGTGCGGTTTCGCCAATTTGAGTTGCATTGGCATTCAAATCGGCGGTATTGGCGCGCTGGCCCCAAATAAAAAAGGGGAGTTGGCGCGATTGGGAGTGCGCGCGATGCTGGCCGGGACGATGGCGAATCTGATGTCGGCCTCGATTGCGGGTATGCTTATCTAATAGTTTGCCCACGGCCGTGCGCCGCCTATTCGAAACGTAAGCTCATGGGCTGAAGCCCGGTCGTTTGTGAAACCTGATGGCACGACTGAAGTCGTGCGCCCTCCAAAACCCACGCGAGTCAGAGTTTTTCCGCGGCCTGTGAGGTCGTGCCCTTTCCCAAAGCATTTGAGACCGAGGTTTATCGGTAGGGTTTGAGTTCCTGTTCCGTCAAAGCCATTTATCGGGCGCGGTCCGATAGCTTCTCAGCTGCCTGGCGATGAACTATATTTTTTACTTTTTTCCGGGGCAGGAGTCGGGGTGGTCGGAGGTTTGGGCGGGGTCAGGCCGACGGCGTTGAAGACGGTGCGAAGGTCGCGCCGATTGCCGCGCATGGCGCCTTCGATGGAAGGTTCCAGGTTTTTGATTTCATCCCAGCTTCGGTTTGACGATTGGTGAGAGGAGGAGTGGTGCCGTTGCTGGCTTTTTCGCCGTGCTTCTCTGATGCGACGGGCAAATTCCCTGCGGAATCGTTTTTACTATTCGCATTGTTGGGGTCCTTCGACTCGCGCGCAGGACGCGCTCGCTCAGGATGACATTCTTGTTCAGGTGGAGTTGTCGCAGCGGGGGTTTGACGAATCTTCGCGGGGCAAATGAGCGCTATCGCGATTTTTCGCCAGCGATCCGGCCATCATGGTTTAGGTATAGAATTTGAGCCAGAACCGCGCATCCATCCGGGGGTTGCCATGTCAGCTCGTACGCCAGGACTCCTCGCATTCGTCGTCATTCTTCTGGGTTCGCAAGCAATCACTAAAGACAAGACCAAGAATTTGCTGCCGGACTATGTTTTGAAAGCTCGAACCATGGTTATTGTGTTTACTCCGGAACCGGCCCACCCTTTGACTGATCCCATCCAAAATCGAACCCTTCAAGAGGATGTCGAAAAGGCATTTGTCCAATGGGGACGTTTGCAGCCTGTATACAACGTGCAGTCGGCAGACTTGGTCATAGCGGTTCGAAAGGGCAGTGGAAGAACCGTAACTCCGACGGTAAGCGGCGTTCCCGCGGATGGCCGCTCCACAGGTGTAGCCCCTGCGGGCCGCGGGACAGTGATCATTGGTGGTCAACAGGGACCTCCTGACCTAAGCAATGATCCTGCCCTCGGTCGACAGGCCAGCCCGCCCCAGGTGGGGACGGAGATTGGTCCGTCGGACGACACATTCGAAGTGTATCGCGGCCGGGTTGAGTATCCTCTGGATAGCGTTCCGGTATGGCGCTACTCCGGCCAAGGCGCGCTTCTTTCACCAATTGTGCCGGCAGTGGCGCGTTTCCGGGAAGCGATTGAAAAGGCTGAGAAGATCGCGAAGCACAAACCCTGAGTCTCAAACTGCTTTAGCGGGGACGCGGGTAAACCCCTTGCAGCCGTTCGTCCGGTTGCGTAGCAATGGCGAAGGGGTAAGAATGCCAGCAAAGGATGCCGAGCCGGTTGTATGGGCGGCATTGCCTCCCACCCTTGCAAAGAACGCAAGAGTGGGGCACCCTTTGATTAATTGGCTATAGAAAGAGTAGGCTAGTTATTTCAGCCTCGGGCGCGAGATTTTTTGCCGGAAGCGGCAGCTTCGCGAGGGGCCGTGGCTGCAGGCTTTTTCTTTCCTTCCATCTCGGCCAGACTTTGCTTGAGCGCGGACATCAAGTCCACGACCGGAGCCAGCTTCTTCGGTTTCTCCACTTCGGCAATCTTGCCGCCCTCGAGTTTCGTCTGGATCAGGTTTTTGAGATTGTCCTGAAAGGTGTCGTGATATTTCTCGGGATCCCAATCGGCGGCGAGGGCTTCGATCAACTGATGGGCGACCTTGACTTCCGCATCTTTGAGTTCAACCTCGGGGGCGCCGAAACCTTCGACTTCGCGAACCTCTTCTTTGTAATACATAGTGTGCAACATCATTCCGCCGTCGTGGGGGCGGAGAAAAACGGTGTACTCGCGGTTGTGCATGGTGAGTTTGGCGATGGCGACGTACTCGCTCTCTTCCATGGCCTTGGTGAGTAGCGCGTAGGGACGCCGGCCGGCCTCGTCGGGAACCATGTAATAGGAGGATTCGAAATACACGGGATCGACTTCGCTGGATTTGACGAATTCGAGAATCTCCATGGTCTTCGCGGTTTTGGGCTCGATCTTCTTTATTTCTTCGGGCTCGATGACGACGTATTCGTCCTTGCGGTATTCGTAGCCCTTGACGATGTCGCTGCGCTCGACTACTTTGCCGTCAGCGAGACAAACATATTGCTGCTTCAGGCGAGAGAGGTCGTCGCGGTGCAGCATGTTGAAGGAGATGCCCGAACTGCGCGCGCCGGAGAATAACTTCACCGGCATTGAAATCAAACCGAAGGTCAGATATCCAGACCAAACCGAAGCTGCCATGGTTCACCTTGTAACTACGAGCGTCGCCAAGCCGGAGAAGCGGCACAAGCTTGCGATCGTGAGTTTAAACTACATCCCACCTTTTGATGCATAAAGGTGGCGCGGGTAACCCAGAGTGAAAGCACGATACACTGGGGCGCGACTGGGCGCAACCCTATCCATAGTAGTATCGGACTTGGTTCGGGCGTTTGGCTTGTGGGGTCGGCATTGATCGCGAGGGCAGGTGTTTGACTTCAGCCGCACTGTAGAGACGTCAGCCGGGTTGGACCAAGTGCGTCCGCTCTGGTCAGCGGTCGCGGTTACGATCGTATTCGCTTCCCTGGCCCGTTGGGTGCGGGGAGTAAGTTTCGGGGGCGCGATCGCCGGAGCGGCAATCTGCCTTGTACTTTATTTGGGAGCAGGATTCGGCGCATTTGTGGCTCTGGTTTCGGTGTTCGTTCTGACCTGGATTTCGACTCGGTTCGGGTATCGTCGGAAAGAAAAGTTGGGAACCGCGGAAAAGCTGGATGGCAGAACTGCCTGGCAGGTTCTGGCAAATCTTGCCGTGGCTGCAGGTTGTGCTGGGCTATCGACGGTCGCCGCAGGGAAAGCCGTTTTCTTGCTCGCCATTTCGGCCGCGCTCTCTGAGGCGGCTGCGGACACGGTTTCGAGCGAACTGGGCCAGGCTCGAAACACCCACGCCAGACTGATCACCACTTGGGAAAAAGTGCCCGCGGGCACAGACGGAGGAGTGAGTTGGGCTGGAACCTTGGCGGGCGTGGCCGCCGCGACCGTTGTCAGCCTGGTCTGTGTCGCAGCTAAGCTGGTATCCCTGAAGGGGATGGGGATTTCAATTTTCGCCGCCGTGGCGGGCATGATTGGGGACAGTTTTTTGGGGGCGTTGCTGGAACGGCGGAAGGTGCTGAACAACGACGCAGTAAATTTTCTTGGGACGCTGATCGCGGCAGCCGCTGCTTCCCTGCTTGGTTAAGTTGTCTGTAGAAACGTTGCGCGCGGTCGATGAATCTCCGATCCGAATGAGAATAAGGCTTCAACCCACTAGTTCATGTCCCGCAGGTTCTTGAAGCTTTCTTTCCCAGCGTGGAAAATCTGATGTGCACCTCAAAAACAAATTCTCGCATCTAATTGACTGATACCAGGAGCCGATGAAGACTCGTACGCTGATTGTGGGTTACGTGCTGGCGCTGGCGCTGTTTCTTTTTGCGCAGCGGCATCCGGGTTCCGCGTCGCCGACCGGGTTCCACGCTGTGGTTGACTTGACGCATCCTATCGATGCTCAAGCGCTGACTTACCAACCTGCGGAAAAAGTTTCTTTATCGCCTGCGCAATTTGACACGCGCATCGATGCTCCGGCACGTTTTGCGCGTGGGCTGTGGACGGTGGATCAGATCCCGGCCGAACGCCTGCTTGCGCCGCTGGTCGTGCTCGACATAAGAGCGAGCATGCAAAACAACTCCGATTACCAGATTTCGGTCGACGACATTGCCAAGTGGGAGCGCGCTCACGGACAGATTCCGTTGGGATCAGTAGTGATCGCGCGCACCGGATGGGATTCGCGCTGGCACTCCGCAAAGGATTATCGGAATGCAGATTCGCGGGGTTTGATGCACTTCCCCGGCTATTCTCCCGATGCGGCGAAGTTTCTGGTTGACGGACGGAACGCGCTCGGGCTTGGCATTGATACGCTCGGCATCGACTACGGTCCGTCGAAAGACTTCCCCGTGCGGCAATACGCTTTGGAGCACAGCGTCTACCAGTTGGAAAACGTCGCCAACCTGGATCGCGCCCCGGTGACGGGCGCAATGGCCGTAGTCGCTCCAACCAAACTCGAAAACGGTCCCAGCGGTCCGGTTCGGATTCTGGCGTTGGTGCATTAACTACTCCACGCCCTCCGCGATCCAGGACTCTTTGAACACTTTTTGCAGCAAATCTTCGCTCCGCTTCATCTTGACTTCTATAATTGAGTCCCATCACCGAGGTGAATATGAGCGATCCCCGCTATCCGATTGGCAAATTCAAGTTTGACGGCCCACCCGACGAAGCTCAACGAAACAAATTCATCGATGACATCGAGCGGACGCCTGCAGCGTTGCGCGCGGCGATCAGGAACCTCTCGCCAGAGCAAATTGAAACACCCTATCGTGACGGCGGTTGGACGGTGCGGCAAGTTGTGCACCACGTGCCCGAGAGCCATATGAATGCGTATGTGCGCTTCAAGCTGGCGCTGACCGAAGACGAGCCCACCGTCAAACCCTACATGGAGGATCGCTGGGCGAGCACCGCGGACGTCGCCTCGACGCCACTGGAAGTTTCGCTGGCGATGCTGGAACCGTTGCACGACCGATGGGTTCGCTTGCTGCGCACTCTGAAGCCTGCAGACTGGAAGCGGACCTTCCGCCATCCGGAGTTAGGGGTCATGCCTCTGGAAAGGAATCTTGCGCTTTATGCGTGGCACGGCAAGCATCACGTAGCGCATATCACGGAGTTGAGGAAGCGGATGGGGTGGTGAGGTTCGTGCTCCCGGCTTGGCTGGCAACCCGGACGTAGCGAGCTACGTCGCTACAGAAGCGCGGGATTGCAAGCGACCTCTTAATTTAGTGGGGTTCCGGCGAGGCTTCGAAGCAGTGCAGGAAGGCTGGCGGGATGGCGGCAGGAACCAATCTGCCTTCGTACGCTCGTTTGTGATTAGCCTCCGCCACGTCCGCTGCCTTCGCCAATTCGAAAGTGAATGTGTTTGTCACACCTTCACGATCGATGGCTAGCCTCATCGTGGCGGGCTTCGGACTGCTAAAAAGCTGCTCCAGTTCTGCCATCGACTTTCCCCGCGGATTGACGCCGTTGACAGAAACGATCGCGTCTCCATAGCGCACTCCGGCTTTTTGTGCTGGCCCATCCTCAATGCCGCCGACTGTCATAGGCTTCGGTTCTTTAAATACGAATACCTCGAAACCTGGATAGTAGAGTTCAAGATTGCTCGGATAGTGTTCCGGAAAAACCTTCTCGTTGGCCGGTGGTTCCGGGCCGACGCCGTAGATCTCAGCTTTGGTTGCGTTCTTCGGATAGGCCCTGCCATCGGAGCCAACTTTCAAACCTTCTCGTTCGTACAGGACGGAAGCCCTGATGCGACTTACGGTGACGGTATACCGACCGTTTTTGCCGTCGAGTTCAATCGTGCTCGGCTTTGGATCCTCGGTGCGAAGCAAGGGCCGCGCCTGCAGGATGTCTATCCCGCGATGGCCATCGACCGCGAGCAAGCGGTCACCTGGTTGGATTCCGGCCTTTGCAGCGGGTGTGTTGATCTCCACCAGCCAAACGATGGGAGGGCACGAGGAATCTGCGCCCGGCTTTCCTATGACCGTCATTCCAGTGACGTAGTCATTTGCATTCCACGCCTGCGCATGCGCGAACCCGCCCGGCAGAATGCAGAGAATCGCAAGACAGATCAGTTTCGACATGCGAATCGTGTGAAGTTCGATTGTATTATCGCGCGTGGTGGGCAGTGTCGCCAAGTTCCTGCAGCACGCTACACCGGGACATGCAGCCGCCATACCATGTAGCTCACCGCTTCGCGGAGCGCCGCTACTGCGCGCTGCCACAGCGAGTGGGGACGCGAGTCGGGACGCGGCGAAACAAACACCTGCACTCCTTCGTGGTCCAGCAGTTTGCGGATGCGAAAAACATGGTACGCATCACTAACCGCCACGCAACTGTGCATATGGTTCGCCCGCATGATCACGCCAATTCGCGCCGCGGATTGTGCAGTGTCGGACCCGAGGGTTTCGGCAATCAGGTTGGAGTCAGGAACTCCGCGATGCATCAAGTAATCGTGGCCCACCCCACCTTCGCTGAAGCTGGGATCGGCTGCGGACCCGCCGGTGGTGATAATGACTGGAGCGAGGCCTTGCTGGAACAAATCGAACGCATGATCGAGGCGCGCACGATACACGGGCGAGGGCCGCCCGGAGTATTCGGCGGCGCCGAACACGATGATGGCATCCGCGGGATGAAGCTCCTGATGCGAAGCCTCGCCGTCGATTTTCACACAAATTACGGCCAGCCAAATGAGCACTACTGCGGCCAGTGCCTCGAGCCACAGCAGCCAATGGCGTCGCAAATGCCGTTTCGGCGCTGCTTGGCTCATCCTTGTGCGAAGAATTCGGAAATATCCTGGGCGGGGATGGCGCCTTCCCGCATGATGCGCCAGCGGGCTTCCTCGTCGGTGAGGTCAACAATGGTGGAAGCGGTTCCGCGCGGCGAGGTGCCGCCGTCCACGATGATGGAGATGCGCTCCTGCAGTTGATCGCGCACCGCTTCCGCCGTGGTGCACTCCGATTCGCCGCTCAGGTTCGCCGAGGTGGCAGTGATCGGAATTCCCGCGGCCTGCACCACCGCCAGGGGAATTTTCGCGCCCGGTATGCGCAATGCCACGTTGCCGGTATTGGCGGTCACTTTCAAGGGCAGCCGCGATGCGGCTCTCACGATGATGGTCAGCGGCCCCGGCCAGAAACGGCGGGCGAGTTTGTAGAACTCATCGGGCAGCGGCTTGGCCAGTTCTTCCGCCTGCTCTTCGTTCTCGATCAAAAGTGAAAGCGGTTTGTGGCGCGAGCGCGACTTGATTTCATACACGCGATCGACGGCCCGCAAGTTAAAGGGATCGGCGGCCAGTCCGTAAAAAGTGTCGGTGGGCATGCCCAACACCTCGCCGGCCCGAATCTGGTCAGCTGCGTACCGAATGAGGGACGCCTCCGGCTTCTCGCTGCTTATTTTGAGGATTTCCGCGCGCACACGCTTCCTTCCCGGCAATGTTCTGAATCCGCGAAAGCTAACATATCACGAGGCTTCACTGCAAGGAGAGATAAACGCGTATGATTTTGTCCGGACCAGCATTTCCGTGAAGAGAACCGCGATCAGCCACGACCACAGGGGCCTACGCCGTATCGAAGGGCGACACAACGCCCTCGTCAAAGAACTGCGCGCCGCCTTTGCCCACGCCGAACTCACCCCCGACGGTTACTGCGCCATCGAAGGCATGCGGATCCTGGAAGAGGCCATTCGCAGCGGCCTAAAGTTCAAAGCCGTGTTCTTCCGCGCCTCCGCGGAAAACCGCGCCGAGCGCCTGTTGCCCCAACTTGCCGCCCACGTCGAAACTCTGCTGCTTCCCGACAAACTCTTCGCCAGCGCCGTTCCCAGCGAGAGCCCGCAGGGCGTGGCGGCATTGGTCCGCTGCAAAGTCTTCAAGCTGGAAGATATCCTTGCGAAGGCGCAGGCTGGGCCGTTGCTGGCGATCGCCGGAGTGCAGGATCCGGGAAACCTCGGCACCATCCTGCGTTCGGCGGAGGCGTTTGGCGCTGCCGGCGTGCTGCTCGGCGAAGGCACGGTCAGCCCGTTGAACTCGAAGGTGATTCGCGCGTCGGCGGGATCGGTATTCCGGTTGCCGATCGTGCAAGTCAAGCTGGCGACAGCTCTCGGCCAGATGCGTGAGCTCGGCATGCGCCTGATCGCGACCTCGTCGCATAAGGGCACGCCGCTGGACCAGGCCAACCTGACCGGAGCGCTGGCCATTTTTATTGGCAGTGAAGGCGCGGGACTGCCGCGCGAACTGCTCGCGGAGATGACCGAGAGCGTAGCCATTCCCCACTCGGCAAACGTCGAATCGCTGAACGCAGGGGTGGCCGCGAGTATCGTCTTGTATGAAGCGTCCCGGCAACGCAATTCACGGAGACACGGAGGCACGGAGTAAGAGTAGGTTTGTTCATGTTGCACGAGCAGCAGATTACAGAATCGATTATCGGGGCTGCAATCGAAGTTCACCGCGAACTGGGCCCTGGGCTTCTCGAATCCGCATATGAGGAGTGCTTCTGCCACGAATTGCACTTGCGCGGATTGAGCTTTCAGCGGTCAAGTTGAACTCCCAATCGCTTACAAAGGCCTTAAACTTGATTGTGGTTACCGATTAGATGTTGTCGTCGAGAACGATTGTCATCGTTGAACTAAAATCGATTGAGCAGATCTCCCCAATTCATCACGCGCAACTGCTAACGTACTTGCGCCTAGCCGGAAAGAAAGTCGGTCTGCTGATCAATTTCAATGTTCCCGTGCTTAAGAACGGGATCGTGCGCAGGGTGCTTTAAACTTTGAATCCTCCGTGCCTCCGTGGTGAAGTGACTTATGAATCTCTTCCAAGCCATTCCGGGCGGCGACAACTCTGGAGATCGCACGCGGCCGCTGGCTGATCGCATGCGGCCGCGAACGCTCGATGAATTTGTTGGGCAGGAGCATCTGGTCGCGCCAGGCAAGCCGCTGCGCACTCAGCTTGAGCGCGATGATATCGGCTCGCTCATTTTCTGGGGGCCTCCGGGGACGGGTAAGACTACCCTGGCCAAGATCATCGCCGGCATGACGCAAGGCGGAGTTCATCGAGTTTTCCGCGGTGCTGACCGGCATCAAGGAGATCAAGCAGGTCATGGCCGACGCTGAGCGCGCGCGGCAGTATGGCACGCGCACGATTGTCTTCATCGACGAGATTCACCGCTTCAACAAGGCGCAGCAGGATGCGTTCCTGCCTCACGTCGAGAAGGGCAACATCCGCCTGATCGGCGCGACTACGGAGAATCCGTCGTTCGAGATCATCTCCGCTCTGCTGTCGCGCAGCCGCGTGTACGTGCTCAAACCGCTGACCGAGGAGCAAGTGGTGTTGCTGCTCAAGCGAGCGCTGGCTGACGAAGAACGCGGTCTGGGAATGATGAAGCTCCGCGCGTCTGACGCGGTGTTGGCAAAGATCGCGGCCTACTCCAGCGGGGACGCGCGCAGCGCCTACAACGTGCTCGAGGTGGCAGCGAGTCTGGCTCGCGCCCTAGTCGAGATCGGTGCGGAGATCACCGATAGCATTGTCCACGACGCGTTGCAGAAACGCGTGCTGCTCTATGACAAAGCAGGCGAAGAGCATTACAACCTGATCTCCGCGCTGCACAAATCGGTGCGCAACAGCGATGCCGATGCTTCGCTCTACTGGCTGGGACGCATGCTGGAAGCGGGCGAAGATCCGCTCTACATCGCGCGGCGCGTGGTGCGCATGGCGGTCGAAGACATCGGCCTCGCCGAGCCGAATGCGCTGGCGCTGTGCATGGCCGCGCGCGACGCGGTGGATTTCATCGGCATGCCTGAAGGCAATCTGGCGCTGGCGCAGGCGGTCGTCTATCTGGCGCTGGCGCCCAAATCGAATGCGCTGTACACCGCGTACGCCGAGGTCCAGCAGGATGTGGAGGCGACGGCGGCGGAATCCGTCCCACTGCATTTGCGCAACGCGCCCACCGGATTGATGAAGGGACTGGGATACGGTCAGGGCTATCAATATGCCCACGACGTTGAAGGCAAAATCGCGGATATGCAATGTTTGCCGGACAATCTGCGCGACCGTACATACTACCATCCCACCAATGAAGGCGTGGAAAAGCGAATTCGGGAGCGGATGGAGGAGATCAAGCGGCGGCGGTCGCAAGCGTCTGGTTCGGCTGAATAAGGTTCGGCTGAATGAGGATTATTGAGACTTAATTCCAACTAACGGTCGGGTTCGAATCTTTTATCGCGGGGCGGAAAGCGCTGGGTCAGACAAAAATCTTAGCCGGAACCCGATTTTGTGAGATGATCTCGCGAGATTTTGCGCTTTTGTAGTTAGGGGCCAGAACGCCCCCATTTCTGCCAGGAGGAAAAAAATCCATGGAACACCTGAAGTCCACAACCACGACTCTGCTATTGCTGGCGATTGTTTCCGGTTGTTTTGCCGGGACCGCGGTCGCACAACAACGTCCGGCGGTCCCATCCACCGCTCCGATCAACCTGGTGGCTGGGGTTGGTGGTCCGGTTTCGACATCCAGCGAATGGTCGAATTATTCGGCACTTAACCTCATTGCCGGAGCCTTCATCTTCCCGGCGGTTGCACAGGTCACCACGACGACCTTGTACATTGGCTTCACCGCGGGGACGGAGGCAGACATTGGCAACATGGTCCTGTACGCCACCAAGCGGGGGAAAAACAAAATCACGACAGTTTATCCGGTGAAGTTAAAAGGCGTCTCCAACCCGATCATTTCGCTGACCAACAAGACGGTCTGTCCCACGCAACCCCTAAGCACGAGCAATCCGTGTGTGATTCGGCTGGATCCGATCTCGCTTACGTTGTCCACTCTGTCGGACTATTACTTTGTGATGTATTTGCAGAACAACACAAACAACGCGACGGTGGGTGCCGCCAATTCGCAATATCCGATCACGAGCCTTACCGGCTGGTACCTGAGCGGCGACCAAACCCAGCTAAAAGCTGGGGGCACGGTGCCGTCCGGTTACAGCGGCAGCCATCCGTATTTTTTGTTGTACGTCATGAATAATTAGGGTGAGGAAGGGAGCGGAGCTGGTCCGAGGCGCGGTTCTGATTCGCTCCCTCTGCTGATTCCGAGAGGCAAAGGGATTATTGTTCGCGGAGCAGGTTCGCCGGGTCGATATGCAGGGCGCGTCTCACGGGACCGACGACAGAAAGTGATCCGGTGAGCAGCACAGTGAATGCAACCGCGGCCAGTACGAATGGATCCTGCGCTGTAGCCTGGTAGACGATCGCCGAAAGTACCCGGCTGGCGGCGACGCCGAGCAGTATGCCAACAATGGAGCCGCTGGCCAGCAGGATCAGCATGCGGCCGAGCGCGGCCGCGAGAATCTGCCTGGCTTCCGCACCCAGCGCGACGCGAATACTCAGTTCGCGCAACCGTTTGCTGACGGTGTAGGAGGCGAGGCCGAAGGTGCCGGTGATCGAGAGCAGCAATCCGAACGCGCCAAACAGGCCGAGGGCGACGGTGGCCACCTGCGACAGAAAGAATGTCAGCCCGAGTTGATTCTTCCAGGCGCTCGATTCTCGGACAGGAATGGCAGGGTCGAGATCGCGGATCACTTTGCGAATGGTGGCTGCCATATCGTTGGTCGCCATGTCGGAGGAATCTGGGCGCATGCGGACGATGAACGAGGTGTGCGCAGTGGGGTGTTGCGAGATCGGAAAGAATGCTGCCGCTTCCTGATCTTCGGTGAGGGAAAAGTATTTTCCATCGGCCACGATGCCGACGATCTGGATCGGCTGGCCGGAACTGTTCTTGAAATAGCGGCCGACGGCGGTCATCGGAGTGGAAGAGGCGCCGGGCGAACTCCCGATTCACGACGGCAACGGCCGGGGTCTTCGCCGTGTCGGCAAAGCTTACGTCGCGTCCCGCGAGCAGGGGTGTTCCAGCGGCGGTGAAGTATCCGGGCGAGACGTCGTAATTGTAGGCGTTGAAGGCTCTGTTTGAGGGTCTGAAATCGGTGGTTTGTTGGGAGAAGACGTTGGAAGTCAGACGGTATCCATGGAGAGAGGGCGTGGTGTTCGCGTAGGCTGCCGCTTCTACTCCCGGGCAGCTGCGAAACCTTTTCCAGCAGCTGGCGCTGGAAATGGTCGGCAGCGTCGTTCGAATAGCCGGCCTGGCTCAGTTCGAATTTCGTCAGCACAGCATGCTTCGGATTGAAACCCATGTCCATGGTCAGCGCTTTGCCCAGGCCGCGCAGCGAGACAAAGGCAGCCGTGACGGTGACGCAACAGAGCGCGATCTGTGCCGCCAGCAGGACATCGCGAAGCGCCCAGCGGCGTCCGGCGCCGAAGATTGGATTCCGCCGCTCTTAATGGCATCATTCGGATCGGTCTTGAATATCTGCCGCAGTGGCATCACTCCGAACACCACGCCGGCCAGCACCGAGATCAGCAACGCCATCAGGATCAACGACGGCTGCGGCAGTACACGTGGAACTTCATCGGGTAGTCGGTAGGTGGATGCCAGTTGGCCAGGCCGGTGAGGGCGATCCACGCCAAAACGCAGGCGCATGCGCCGCCGAGAATCGAAATCACGAAGGCCTCGACCAGGACCTGGCGGAGGATGCGCCAGCGGCTCGATCCGATCGCCATGCGGATGGCGATCTCGCGGGTGCGGTCTGCCGTTCGCGCTGCGAACAGGCTGCCGAGGTTGGCGCAGGCGGCGAGCAGCACAATACCGGCCAGCACCATCACGCCGGCCAGAAAAGCGCGCGCCGGCGCGCCGAAAAAGTCGCCCATCAGGCCGGGACGAGTCAGCTTGAATGTCAGCTTTTCTTCCTCCTTCGGATACTGCCGGGTAATGCGGGCGGCAATCGTGTTCAGTTCAGCCTGCACCTGGGGCATGGTGACGCCGTCCTTGATGCGCACGATCGAATAGACGTTCTGCTCGCTCCGCGACTCAAGCCAGTTGACTCCGTCCAGCGACGCTTCATTCGCCATCGGAACGAAAATATCAGGCTGCCTGATTTTCTCCGTCCCGTAGAAGCCTTCCGGAGTGACGCCGACGATGGTGTACGGATGCTTGTTGATGCGGACGGTCTTTCCCACGATGTTGGGATCGGCGCCAAAATCGCTCTTCCACGCCGGCCAGGAAAGCACCGCGGCCTCCGAGGCGCCGGGATGGTCGTCATCGGCGCGCTGCAGCAGCCGCCCGAGAAACGGCTTGATGCCGACGACCTCGAAGTACTGGCCGCTCACCTCGTCTCCCCAGACAGGGCCGGGTGACGCCGTTCGCTTCCAGGCCAAAATTCTGAATCATCTGCGCGGCAACCGCAGAAAACACCGTATTTCCATCGCGCACATCCCGCACTTCCGGATAGGAGAAAAATGGATAGTCCTGGTTCGGTGTCGCGCCAGCGTCATCACCCGGTCAGGATGAGGCACATCAAGGGGTCGCAGGATCAATGCCTGCAGGACGCCGAAGACGATGACGTTGGCGGCGATCCCCAGCGCCAGGGTGAGGACCGCGGTGACGGCAAAGCCGGGGGAACGGCGCATCTGGCGAAGGGCGAATCGCAGGTCCTGCAGCAGGCTGTTCACGGGTCGGCCTCGGGGTGACGATGTGACTACAGGCAAAGAACGGGCAATTCGAGAGCCAAAGCGCCGTATTGCAACTTTATCAAAACCAAGTGGTTTGCGGGATCTCACAGATGTGGAAACAGGACGGTGTGTCCGGTTTCAGCGGAAGGTGTCCGCGAATGAACAGGGACGGGCTTCCGCATTTTGCCAGTCGTTGAGCTGTGGCAACAACCCTACAGCCGCCCCCGACGCATGTACGCTTTCGCGGAGCGGATTGCGCCGTGCAACTTTTGACGAAGTCCGGGTGCGAACATGAAATCGATAAATGCTTCCATCTGCCGGGTAAACGCTTCGCCGTATCCGTACCACCAGACTTTTTTCATCCGGGAGAGACGGTCGGAATCGACATATTTGATTCGCACCATTTCTTCCAAGCCGAAACGCCCATGAGTGCGGCCGACGCCACTTGCTTTTACTCCGCCGTGTGGGGCTTCGCTGATGCCGAAGCAAGCGATGGCGTCGTTCACCATCACCGTCCCCGCCTGGATGCGCCTGGCCAATAATTCTCCGCGAGCGCGATCACGCGTCCAGACGCTGGCAGCGAGACCGTAATCGGAATCGTTGGCCAGTCGGATCGCTTCATCGTCGGTGTCAAAGGGCATGAGCGGGAGAACGGGGCCGAAAGTTTCCTCGCGCATAATGCGCGTGGCGTGAGTAACGTCGGCAAGAACCGTGGGAGCGTAGAAGTTCGCGCCGAGTTGGGTAAGCCGTAAGCCTCCGGTGAGTATGCGCGCGCCGCGCGTGCGGGCATCTTCGAGGTGCGACTCGACGATGCGTAACTGCCGTTCGCTGATCAACGGTCCCACGTCGGTTTGAGGATCGATCCCATTGCCCACTCTCAACTGTTTGGTTTTTCGCACGCAAGCGTCTACGAACGCTCCGTACAAACTGCGGTGGACGTAGCAGCGCTCGACCGAAAGACAGGCTTGTCCACAATTCATGAAGGCGCCCCAGACCGCACCGCTGGAGGCGACATCAACGTGGGCGTCTTCGAGCACCAGCATGGGATCTTTTCCGCCCAACTCGAGCACGACTGGAAGCAAGCGTGCGGCCGCGGCCTGGGCAATGCGCTTGCCCGTCGCCACACTTCCGGTAAAGATCAGTTTGTTGATTTCCGCATTCACCAGTGCCGAGCCTGTGGAGTCATCGCCAACAATGACTTGAAATACATTCGTGGGCACTCCGGCTTGGTGCAGCAATGATGCGAGTTCCAACGCGGTCAGGGATGTGAATTCCGACGGCTTCAGCACGACCGCATTTCCGGTCACGAGCGCCGCGAGCGATTCAGTCGCGGGAATGGAGAATGGATAATTCCAGGGCGAGATAATCCCGATGACACCATGCGGTTCACGCAGGATGCGTCCGGTCTTGGTCTTCATGGCGAGGTTGCCGTGCGGAACTGGTTGCTCGCGCAGGAACTCGAAGGCGTTCTCTGTGCAGAAACGCGTAGCATCCAATACGACCAGGACTTCGGTAAGCAGCGCCTCGACCAGAGGCTTGCCGGCCTCGCGTGTAATCAGGGCCGCGACTTCGGATTTCCTGGCGTGAAGCAGGCGCTGGAATTTTTGCAGAACCGCAATGCGCGATCGTACGCCGAGTTGGTTCCATGAAGGCTGAGCGGTCCGAGCCCCAGCCACGGCAGCTTGAACGTCAGCGTCGCTGGCCGGGTCAAATTCACGCAAAGCCTCGCCGGTTGCGGGATTCACCGAGACGACCTTGCGGCTCCGTGACTGAAGGTCTGCGACTTGAGGATCTGCGACTTGAGGATCAGCGGACATGCCCGGTAAAAGTTTACGCGGGCGAGGGCGCCCGCGCCACACCGCGACTCAATATTCCACACTTGCCAGATATAGCCCACTCGCGGGGGCTGTGGCTCCTGCGGCGGAGCGGTTTCGGGCGGACAGAATCTCGGCGACGCGCTCGGGCTTGATTGTGCCTTTGCCGACCAGCACGAACGTTCCCACGAGATTTCGCACCATGTGGTGCAGGAATCCGCTGCCGCGGACGACGTAGACCAGCTCTTCCTCTTGGCCGCCCTGTTCCCAGGATGAAGCGAAGATTGCCCGAACATTGGAAACGGTTTCGTCTTCGCGTCCGCGCTCGGCATCGACGGCGGCGAAGGAAGTAAAGTCATGTTCGCCAATCACGGATGCGGCTGCTTGTCGCATGGCGTCCTCGTCGAGCGGATACGGATAGTGCCACACATAGCGTGCCAATGAAGGAGGGCAAATGGGCCGGCGATACATGCGGTAGCGGTAGGTTTTTGCGTGGACAGATTTACGCGCGTGAAAATCAGGCGGGGCCTCGGTCGCCTCGAGCACGCGGATAGAAGGTGGAAGAATATCGTTGAGCGCCTTCACCAGATTCTGCGCAGGTATGGGCGATCCAGTGGCAAACGTGGCGACCTGGGCGAGGGCGTGAACCCCGGCGTCGGTGCGTCCGGAGCCTTGCGGCAAAACCTTTTCTCCGGTCACTCGTCCAATAGCCGAGGCGAGTGTGCCCTGGATGGTGGCGGCGTCCGGTTGCACCTGCCATCCAGAGAATTCCGAGCCGTCATAGGCCAGAACGATTTTGAAATTACGCATGAGGATTGCCTGGAGTTTTTCTCCTCAATTTCCATCGTAACAGTTGGCAAGTCTTTGCTGATTCTGAGGCAGCCGGCTGGCCTCGGCGTGATGACGGTTTGGTCAGCTATACTATTGCATTCCACGTGGCGGTTTAGGATCCAACGCAGCCTCTTGCCCGAAGAAGACAAAAAATGAAACCGGGGCAGACAGTTTTGCGTATTAACTCTTGATCTGGAAGAGTCCTTGTGGTCATTACGAACAGCACGAACGCATGGAGATAAGCGAATGCCTTTGCCTGCTTTGAAATCTGTTGGCCGGATGGTTGCTGTAATGGTTTTTACCGGTGCGCTAGCGGTTGGCAGTTGGGCGCAAGACTCAGCCCAGTCCCCTGCGCCGGCTGCTTCTGGGGCTTCTGAACCCAGAGCGGTCCAGGCCCCGCAACCGCAGGAGTTCGTCTTGAAAGACTATTCCAAGCCGGTTTCCGCATTCCCGAACGTATTTCGGCCGTACTCGCCGCAACATGTGCCGCCACCGAATCTAAGCAATACGGCGCGGATTGAGCAACTCATGCATGACGGCAAGATTATGCTGTCGATCGACGATGCGGTTGCGTTGGCGCTGGAGAACAATCTTGATATCGGAATCGCGCGTTATAACTTGAACATTGCCGATACCGATGTTCTGCGCTCGAAATCCGGAGCCAACAACTTCCTGGGAGCGAATTCCGGAGTGGTGCAAAATACGCCGGGCAGCGGGGTAGGCGGGCTGGGTGGAACCGTCGGCTCGGGAGCAGGCGGCACTACTGCGGCGCCGGGGGGCATCGGGGCAGGCACCAATGGATTGGTGAGTTCCAGCCTCGGTCTGGGGTCGCCGATTACGAGCTTCGACCCGATCCTCACGAGTACGCTGCAAGAGGACCATGCCAACACCATCTCTAGCAACGTGTTCACTGGAGCGCCGACGGTAGCGCAAAATACAGGAACGTATAATTTCAACTACGCGCAAGGCTTCCAATGGGGCACGAACATGTCGGTGGGATTCACCAACTCGCGGATCACTACCAACAATGTGTTCAACACTTATAGCCCACAGATTGGGCCAGCTTTCCAGTTCAGGCTAACGCAGCATCTGCTGCAGGGATTTGGCTTTTTACCCAACACTCGCTTGATCCGGCTGACCAAGAACAACCGCGAAATCTCGGACGTCGCGTTCCGGCTGCAGATTACAACGACCGTGGATCAGATCGAAAACATGTACTGGGACCTGGTGTTCGCCTACGAGAACGTGAGGGTACAGCAGGAGTCGCTGACCTTCGCGCAGAAAACCCTCTCGGACACAAACAAGCAGGTGCAGATCGGCAGCCTGGCTCCGATTGAGGTGGTTCGCGCCCAGAGCACGGTTTCTACCGACCAGCAAAGCTTGATTCAGGCCCAGAACAACTTGCAGCTACAGCAATTGCTGATGAAGAATGCGCTCAGCCGGACGCTGGTGGATCCGGTGCTGGCGGATGCCGAAGTCATCCCCACCTCGACCATCGCCTTGCCCGAGCAGGAGCCGGTTGTACCGATCCAGGATTTGGTGAACGACGCCCTCGGTCATCGAGCGGAGTTGGCCGAGTCGCGGATCGATTTAACCAACCGCCAGATCAACGACAAAGCAATTCGTAACTCGATGCTGCCCACGGTCGACGTCTTCGCCTACTATGGCGGCTCGGGGTTGTCGGGTTCACAAAACCCTGCCAACCTCTGCGCGAATCAGCCCCCAGCAGAGCAGGCGGAAGGGTTCTGCTCGGGTTTCAATCCTACTCTGGGCACGAGTGTAATTCCCCCGGTCGCGCCGGTTGGTTACACTAGCGCATTAAATCAGTTGGTCAATTCGACAGCACCGGACAAAGGCGTTGGCTTGACCGTAAATATTCCGATTCGCAATCGTAACGCCGACGCCCTGCAAGTTCGCGCGGAGTTGGAATACCGTCAGGCGCAGATGCGGGAGCAACAGATCGAAAACCAGATTCGCATCGAGGTTCGCAATGCCCAGTTCCAAGTAGTGCAGAACCGAGCGGCCGTTGCAGCCGCTCAGGCAGCGGTGGATCTGGGCCATCAATCGCTGGATGCCGAACAGAAGAAATTGAACCTCGGCGCTTCGACCAGCACGCTGGTTTTGCAGAACCAATCGGTCTTGGCGACCAACCAATCAAACCTGGTTTCGGCGATGGCAGCCTATGAGAAATCGCGCATCGAGTTGGACCGAGCGACCGGCCTTCTGTTGGACCATGCTGGAATCGTCATGGCGGACGCTGAGCGGGGCCAGGTCACGCACATGCCGAATGTGCCGTATGTGGCGCCGCGCAAGGATGTGAAGTCGGTGATGGAGACGCCTCGACAACAGCAGCCTTGATAGAATCGCCCTCTCTGCTCGCAACGACCTTAGGGGCGGCGCATAAGCCGCCCACCTGCATAGCACGCCGCATTCTCTAAAAATCTTTACAATTCATTGCGACATAATTTGCTCAGGCAAAGCTACTCTGGTGTGTCCTCAAAGCTTGGGACGCATCAAAAGTCGACCTTGAGAAGCCCTGCAATATTTATCAGCAGTCTTGACGTAAAAGGAGATGAAGAAATGCCCTTGCTTCGCGTGAATTCCGCTAGCAGTTTGATGGTTGCGGTTGTATTGGCTGGAGTGTTATCGACCTACGGGTGGACACAGGATGCGCAACCCGCAGTCCAAGCGTCGCCTCAAGCGACGTCGACCCAGTCCGGGTTGCCTCAGGCGCCTCAGCCCGCGCCCGGCCGTGCGCTGCAACCAGAGCATTACGTCCAGGTGGATTACTCGAAACCACGCTCCCAATTCCCGAATGTCATTGCACCGTATCAACCAGCGTACGTACCGCCGCCCAACCTGAATAACACCGACCGCATTCAGCCGTTGCTGCATGACGGCAAAATCATGCTCTCGATGAATGACGCGGTTGCGCTGGCTCTGGAAAACAATCTTGATCTAGTGCTGGCGCGTTACAACCTGAACATCGCGGACACCGACGTTCTGCGCGCCGACGCGGGAGCGAACATTCTCGGCGTGAACACCGGCATCGTGCAAAACACGCCCGGCGGCGGTGTGGGCGGGCTCAGCGGAACAGTCGGCTCTGGAGCCGGCGGTACGAGCGTGGCCGCGGGCGGCATCGGCACGGGCACCAATGGTTTAGTCAACTCGACCTTGGGGATTGGCTCGCCCATCACCAGCTTCGATCCCGTGGTCAGCGGCACGCTTCAGATGGACCGAAACTATATCGAATCGACGAGCATCTTCACCCAGGTTCCGAACGGCATCGGCAATACAAATACAGGGACCGCTAATTTTTCCTATTTGCAAGGTTTCCATTCGGGCACGAACCTGTCGGTGGGATTCAACAACACTCACACCACCACTAACAACCTGACGAGCACTTACACACCGTCGCTCAGCTCCGGCCTTCAGTTCAGGCTGACGCAAAACGTGCTTCAAGGATTCGGGTTCCTGGCCAATACCCGCTTCATTCGGATTGCCAAGAATAATCGCGAAATCTCAGACGTGGCCTTCCGCCTGCAAATCATCACCACCGTCGACCAGATCGAGAACCTGTATTGGGATCTGGTGTTCGCTTACGAGAACGTCACGGTTCAGCAGGAAGCCCTGACCTTCGCGCAGCGGGCGCTGGCCGATAACAAGAAGCAGGTACAGTTCGGCACGTTGCCTCCCATCCAGGTGGTGAGCGCGCAAAGTACAGTTTCCACCGATCAACAGGCTTTAATTCTGGCTCAGACCAATCTTGAGTTGCAGGAACTGCTGATGAAAAATGCCCTGAGCCGCAACCTTGAAGATCCGACGCTGGCTGAAGCCGAAGTGATTCCCACCTCCACCATGCAATTGCCGGACCAGGAGCCGGTTGTGCCTACGCAAGACTTGATCGGCGATGCGCTCAGTCATCGCGCGGAACTGGCGGAGTCACGCATTGATCTCACCACTCGCGAGCTCAACAATAAAGCGGTTCGCAATGCCATGTTGCCTACACTGGATCTGTTCGCCTATTACGGGGGCTCGGGAATCGGCGGCGATGTGAATTCGGCTCTGCTTCCACCAACCTGCACGTCAGGCAATACCCTTTCAAAATGCTTTACTCCGGCTCAAGCGGCGCCTCCATTCCGCAATGGCGGGCCGGTGAGCTATGGGTCGACGTTGAATCAACTGGTCACCGGAGCCGCGCCTGACAAGGGAATTGGAGTAACGCTTACCATTCCGATTCGCAATCGGCAGGCGCAGGCTGACCAGGTACGCGCCGAATTGGAATATCGGCAAGCGCAAGTCCGCCTGCAACAACTGCAGAACCAGGTCCGCATTGAGGTGCGGAACGCACAGTTCGCGCTGCAACAGAATCGTGCCAGCGTGCAAGCCGCGCAGGCCGCGGTTGATTTTGCGCGCCAGACTCTGAATGCAGAGCAGCAGAAATTGGCGGTCGGAGTTTCTAATCCGACAGCGGTGTTGCAGGACCAGTCGGGCTTGACCACGTCCGAGTCCAACCTGGTTTCCGCCAAGGCCGCTTATGAGAAGGCACGAGTGGAGTTGGACCGCGCCACCGGCCTTCTGCTGGACCACTCGGGAATTGTTATGGCCGATGCCGAACGGGGCGAGGTTACGCATATGCCGAATGTTCCCTACATCGCGCCGCGCCAGGAAGTGCAGCCGAGCGCGACCCCGCAGCAACCCCAACCGCCGGGCTATTGAATGGTTCGTTCTGATTCGGCCCTGCCGGTGTGAGGTAGCGGCGGCAGGGCCGAACGGTTTGCGCTTTCAGTCTTCCTGATCTCCGATGTATCCTTCCACGCGTGACGCTGTCGGTGGTTTTGATCACACAAAACGAAGAACACAATCTCCCTCACACGCTTGAAAGCGTGATGCCGCTGGTGCGCGATGGCAAGGGAGACATCATTGTGGTGGATTCGGGCTCGACCGATCGCACGGTTGAGATCGCGCAATCGTACGGTGCGAAGGTTTTTGTCGAGCCGTGGAAAGGTTTTGCTGCTCAGAAGAATTCGGCGATGGATAAAGCGTCGATGGAATGGGTGCTGCAGTTGGATGCGGATGAAGCGCTGGAGCCGGAACTGGCGGCCGAAATGGACATCGCACTAAAAACTGATTCGGGGTTAACCGGCTTCTGGATTCCGCGCAAGAATTTTTTCCTGGGCCGATGGATCAGGCATGGCGGCTTTTATCCTGATCCCAAACTCCGCCTGGTGCGACGCGGCGCAGGACGGTTTCAGGAATACGGAGCGCATCCCACGATCAACGTTTCTGGTCCCACGGGCAGGTTTTCTCATGCCATGGTGCACAACGCCTACCCTACGCTGCGCGGCTATATCGATCACATGAACAGCTATTCCTCGATGGGGGCTGAGGTCGCAATGGGCAAGGGTCACGGCGCTTTCAGCCCGACTAATATCGTCATTCGCCCCCTGTTGACTTTCGTCTACAACTACTTCATGCGGCTAGGCTGTCTGGATGGACGGGAGGGACTGTTGCTGCACCTGTATCACTCGGTTTATGTGTCGTGGAAATATGCCAAGGCGTGGGAAATATCGCGTAAAAACGCTGCCAGCAACGCTTCCACAAATTGATTTGTCCTGTGGAGACATAGCTGGCAAACTCTCCGCCTTGCCGCCCGCTGTGACTCGCCCTATCATCTAAATAGCGGGGTGTTCATGGCTGATAAAAAACCTTCCAAACCAGCAGTCGCAGAGAATCCGATCGCGGATGTATTCGAGGGACGCCACCCTTCTGAGACCGAGAAACAGTGGGCGGAAAAAAACCTGGCGCCGACTCTGGAGAAGGCTCCGGAGCGGCCGATTGGCGCGGCCACGGGCACGAACCTCGATCAGAACGGACACGCACGCTTCTCAACAATTTCCGACGTTCCCATTCGCCGGCTGTACACGCAGGCTGATCTGCCCGAAGACTGGAACTACGATCAGTATCTCGGCTACCCGGGGAAACCGCCCTACACGCGCGGCATTCACGCCACCGGATATCGCGGCAAGCTTTTTACCATGCGCCAGTTCTCCGGCTTTGCCTCGCCGGAAGAAACTAACCAGCGCTACAAATATCTGCTTGAACACGGAGGCGGGGGGCTTTCGGTCGCTTTCGACCTGCCCACGCTGATGGGCTACGATTCCGATCATCCGGCGAGCGAAGGCGAGGTCGGTAAGTGCGGCGTCGCGATTGATTCGCTCGAGGATATGGAGATCCTCTTCGGCGGGATTAATCTCGAGAACACAACCGTCTCGATGACCATCAACTCGCCCGCTTCGGTGCTGTGGGCGATGTATCTGGTAGTGGCGGAACAGCAGGGCGCGGATTGGAAGAAGATCTCCGGCACGATTCAGAACGACATTCTCAAGGAGTACATCGCGCAGAAGGAATACATTTATCCGCCTGCGCCGTCGATGCGGCTGGTCGTCGACACGTTTGAGTTTGGCTCGAAGTTCACCCCGCGGTTCAACACCATTTCAATCAGCGGATACCACATTCGCGAGGCCGGCTCGACTGCGCTGCAGGAACTGGCGTTCACTCTTTATGACGGCGTGGAATACGTGGAATGGGCGCGGCGTCGGGGGCTTGAAGTGGATGAATTCGGTCCGCGACTCAGTTTTTTCTTCAACGCGCATAACGATTTCTTCGAAGAGATCGCCAAGTACCGGGCGGCGCGCAAAATCTGGTACCAGGTAATGAAAGATCGTTTCGGGGCAAAGAATGAGCGCACCTGGCTGATGCGGTTCCATACACAGACCGCGGGCGTTTCGCTGACCGCGCAGCAACCGATGAACAACATCGCGCGCGCTGCCATTCAAGCTATGGCCGCGGTGCTGGGCGGAACGCAGTCGCTGCACGTCGACGGTTACGATGAAGCGCTCGCCTTGCCCACGGAAGAGGCTGCGCGCATCGCATTGCGCACGCAGCAAATCATTGGTTATGAGTCAGGGGTGGTGCAGACAGTTGATCCTCTGGGTGGATCTTACTTCCTGGAAAACCTGACCCTGCAAATGGAGAAGGGCGCATTCGATTATTTTGGCAAACTGGATGCGATGGGCGGAATGGTCAAGGCCATCGAGCGCGGGTATCCGCAAAGAGAAGTTGCCGAGGCTTCCTATCAATTTCAGCGGGCGGCGGAGGCGAAAGAAAAGATCATCGTGGGCGCCAATGAGTTCGTGATCGAGGAAGAATCGCCGCACATTCTGTATATCGATGAGAGCGTGGCTGTTCACCAGAGCGCGAAGTTGAAAAAGTTGCGGGCGCGGCGATCGAGTGAGGAGGTCCGGCGCCGTCTGGACGCGCTGAAGAAGGCGGCTGCCGCGGAACCGGCGGTCGGATTGGGCGGAAACATTTCATCGGCCAACACCATGCCCTACATCGTGGACGCAGTGCGAGCCTATGCGACGGTGGGCGAGATTTGCGATGCTCTGCGCGAGGTTTATGGAACGTACACCGAGGCCAGTATCACCTAGCTTCGCGCGGGTACACGCTCCACATTAGTCAGATTCCACCGTACAGAATGCGGGGTGGGACGACACCGCGACATACCTGCTATCGTTCTGTGTAGAAGTTTCGTCAAATGTTCGTATGCGGAAAGCAATCAATCATCTGAAGAAATCTGATCCCGTGCTGGCTGCCATTATTGAGCGGGTCGGACCTTACCGTATGGAATTTGGCGAACCGGTGTTCCACAGTCTGGCCGAGTCCATCGTCTATCAGCAGTTAAATGGGAGAGCTGCGGAAACGATTTTTAAGCGCTTCGCGGCGCTTGCTGGCGATCCCGTGACGCCTGAAGGGATCGCGAAGCTCACGGATGGGGAGATGCGATCGGTGGGCCTTTCCAAACAAAAATCCTCGTATCTGCGCGATATGGCGGAGCGCGCCATCCGCGGCGAACTTGATTTTGCCCGTCTGGCGGATATGACCGACGAAGACGTCATAAAACATCTCACGCAGGTTAAAGGCGTCGGAGTTTGGACAGCACACATGTTTCTGATGTTCACCTTGAAGCGGCCGAACGTTTTGCCCACGGGCGACTTCGGCGTGCAGACCGCGATAAAAAAGCACTACAAGAAACGCAAACTGCCCAAGCCCGTGCAGATGGAGAAGATCGCAAAATGCTGGGAGCCATATCGCAGCGTCGCCTGCTGGTATCTGTGGCGAAGTCTGGATGTGAAAACGATGTGAAGGCCGCACGCACTGGCCATAAAGCAGGTGCTGATCGCAGGCGTGTGATTGGTTGATTGTCCCTTCCCTGTTGTATTCTAGAGTTTCGCGCGAATGCCCTCAGAACAGAAAATCCGCGTGCTGGTTGCCAAGCCGGGCCTTGACGGGCACGATCGCGGCGCCAAAGTGATTGCGCGAGCGCTGCGTGATGCCGGCATGGAAGTCATTTATACGGGGCTGCGGCAGACGCCGGAGATGATCGTAAGCGCGGCGGTGCAGGAAGATGTCAACGTCATCGGACTTTCGATTCTTTCGGGGGCGCACAACGCCATCGTCCCGCGCGTCATGGACCTGCTCAAACAAAACAAGATGGACGATGTGATCGTGGTGGTCGGTGGGATTATTCCGGGTCAGGACGTGGCCCATTTGAAACAAATCGGAGTGGCCGCGATTTTCCAGCCGGGCACCGCCATGGACGCCATCGTTCAATTCATTCGCGCCAACATCAAGCCGCGCACAGTGCCGACGGCCGGCTGATGACTGAGATCAGCACTTCGCGTCTGCGCGATGTCCTCGCTCGTACGATCGGTCCCACCCCCTGGTATTGGAAAACTTTTCCCCAAGTGCATTCCGCCAGCGGGCAGCGCTTCGCCTGGACCCATCACGGCAGTGAGGGACCGTTGGGCTACGTGGTTTCGCTCGGTTTGGTTCAGGACGCAGATAAATCGCGCGTCGCCTTAAATACCTATTGCCGTCCGTTTTTTGTGCCGCCATCTTACCTTGGGATTTGGTGCCCCGAAGGACGCAGTATTCGTCTTACCTGTTTTAATCCGGATCAGCTCAAAGCCTTTGATCTGGCGGAAATTGCCGGATGGTTCAAAGCGTCCAGCGAGCGCATTTACGCGGCAACCGCGCCGGTTGCCGATTTTGAGGTCCCTCTCGGCCTCGAACCGGGCATGCACAAGATTGAGGTTCCGCCTGAACTGAAGTCGGTCGATGAGTTAGTCGTTCCCACCAGTTATCCGGCCAAGGGAAACGACGATCCGGCGTTTGCCTTGTACGTGTTTTATCTCCAGGCAGGGTTGATGGAAGTGCTACCGCAGAGATGGTTCACGGCAAGCCAGTACCAGGTGGGCAAGCAGTGGATCACCCGCGCGGCTCGCGATCCCGAGTCACATCGCATCTTCGGTGAATGCTTCGGGGTAGGAACTTTCCTGCTGGAAGATGACGGGTGCCGTTTGCAGCAGTGGATGCAGAAAACTGGTTAGTCGCATAAATCAGTCCCTTCGCCTGTTTCTGATAGTCGCTGTTCAGGTTTGCGTCGCGGCGCTGCCCTGTTATACCGTAAATGGTTCCTGGTTGTTCCCTTCATGGCCGACCGATACGAGTCCAGCACGCCATCCAGTTCGAGCGTCCTCGAAACCCACGTGGATGCCACCTCTCCGCGCTTTGAAGCCAACATGCGTTTTCTGGCCGACATGGTTTCGCAGGTACGCAATGAAGAGGAAAACATTCGCGAGGGCGGTGGGCCAAGAGCCATCGAGAGCCAGCACAACAAGGGACGTCTTACGGCCCGCGAACGCATCCACCTATTGGTGGACACCGGCACTTTTTTTGAGCTTGGCTCCTTCGCGGCGTACGGAATGTACGAGGAATGGGGCGGAGCGCCATCCGCAGGCGTGATCACGGGAATGGCGCGCATTCACACCAGACTGGTGATGATTATCGCGAACGATGCGACGGTAAAAGCGGGCGCATTTTTTCCTATGACGTCGAAGAAGGTCATTCGCGCGCAAAACATCGCCATCGAGAACCGTATTCCGACAATGTATCTAGTCGATTCCGCAGGCGTGTTTCTGCCTCTGCAAGAGGATGTATTTCCTGACACCGATGATTTCGGGCGGGTATTTCGTAATAACGCCGTGATGTCGGCTATGGGCATTCCGCAGATCGCGGCCATTATGGGGATGTGCGTGGCGGGCGGCGGATACCTTCCAGTCATGTGCGATCACGTGCTGATGACGGATGGCAGCGGACTTTTTCTGGCGGGCCCGGCTTTAGTGCAGGCGGCGATTGGTCAAAAAGTTTCTGCGGAGGAACTGGGTGGCGCGGCCATGCATTCGGCGATCAGCGGGACCGTGGATTTCCGTGAACCGAACGACGAAGCTTGTCTGGCGCGGATCCGAACCATTGTTGAGAAGTGGGGCTACCGGCGGCAGTCCCCGTGGGACCGGAAGAAACCGGAAGATCCTGCGCTGGCGGCGGAAGAAATTTACGGAATCTACGATTCGTCCCCTGGGCGGCCTTACGATATGAAGGAAGTTGTTGCACGCATCGTAGACGGCAGCCGCTTCGACGAATATAAACCTGAATATGGGAAAACCGTGCTCTGCGGTTACGCGCGCATCGGAGGATTTGCGGTAGGAATTGTTGCCAATCAGAAGTTGCACGCCCAGGCCACCGACCGCGAAGGCCACAAGCGCATGGAATTTGGGGGCGTGATTTATACCGAATCCGCGGAGAAGGCGGCGCGCTTCATCATGGATTGCAATCAAAATCTGATTCCGCTGGTTTTTTTTCACGATGTAAATGGATTCATGGTGGGGCGCGACGCGGAGTGGAGTGGAATCATTAAAGCGGGCGCGAAGATGGTAAACGCGGTGTCCAATTCCGTTGTTCCGAAGATTACCGTGATCATTGGCGGATCGTTTGGCGCGGGACATTACGCCATGTGCGGCAAAGCCTATGACCCTCGCTTTCTATTTGCCTGGCCGACGGCGCGCTATGCCGTCATGAGCGGCGATTCCGCTGCCAGTGTGCTGGTGGAAATTAAGATCAAGCAGTTGGAACGTGGCGGGAAAAAGTTAGGCGAAGAGGAAAAAAAGGAACTTTACGAAGTAACCAAGCGCACCTACGATGAACAGACCGATCCGCGCTATGGCGCCGCCCGTCTGTGGATTGACAAAATCATAGATCCGGTAGAAACCCGCGATGCCGTTACCCAGGCTTTGGAAGCAGCGTCGCTGAATCCGGATGTGGCGGAGTTCAAAGTCGGAGTTTTGCAGACGTAGCCACGAAATCGCAGCGTGGATGCAGACTTGGAATTTCTCAAGACATAAGTGCCTGAAACCATCAAACTCGTTGAGTGTCCGCGCGACGCGTGGCAGGGATTGAAAGAGCAAATCCCTGCGCACATCAAGCTGGAATATTTGCGTGCCTTGATCAGCGTCGGATTCAAGCATATTGATGCTGTCTCCTTCGTATCTCCCGCAGCCGTGCCTCAGATGGCTGACTCGGAAGAAGTGTTGAGCGAACTCGATCCGCCGGACGACGTTGAAATTATTGGCATCGTCGTGAACGAAAAGGGCGCGCAGCGCGCCATCAATACGAACGCGGTCAGGACCCTGGGGTTCCCCTACTCGGTTTCGGCGACATTTTTGCGCAACAATCAGCACCAAACACTCGACGAAGCCATTGACGAACTGGAAAAAATTAAAGGCAAAGGCGACGATGCGGGGCTTGATACGGTGGCCTATATCTCGATGGCGTTTGGAAATCCATACGGCGACCCATGGAATGTGGGCGAGGTCGTCGACGCGGTCGACCTGCTCGAATCGTATGGCGTGCGCATGATTTCGCTGGCAGATACGGTTGGCATGGCGGGGCCGGCGCAGATTGGGGATTTAGTCTCCGCGGTCGTTGCCAAGTATGAGTACCTCGAGATCGGAGTGCACCTGCACAGCCGGTCCGATCAGGCCATGGAGAAAGTAGTGGCCGCCTATGATGCGGGGTGCCGACGCTTTGATTCGGCGCTGGGCGGACTGGGTGGATGTCCGTTCGCGCAGGATGCTCTGGTCGGAAATATTGCGACGGAGGTGGTGGTCGAGGCGCTAACGGCTCGCGGCGCGGTTGTGCCATCGTTGAAGCCCTTTGATGTGCTGTTGCGGGCCACGGCTGAGATCGGAGCACGGTATTCGAATTCTGCGGCAGCGGATTGAGAATCGCTTCCGCCCTCGATTCCAGGCTGCTGTAACGAGACATTCTGCATTTATCAATCAATGGCCAATCACGGAACAATTCAGCTTGCAACCGACCACGGCGTCGCGACGGCCACGCTTAATCGCCCAGACAAGCGCAATGCGATCAGTTACGAGTTGATCGAAGATTTGCTGACAATGTTGGGCGAGGTCTCCAGATCGTCTGCAAAGGTGCTGATTCTTACCGGCGCCGGCAAAGCCTTTTGTTCGGGGATGGATCTGGATAATCTGAAGGCGCTGGTGGGACGGTCCGCGGAGCAGAATGTAAAAGACTCAGAAACCATGGCCCACCTATTCCGCTCGCTGTATGACTTCCCTAAGGCGACCGTTGCTGCGGTAAATGGGCCCGCGATTGCGGGAGGCTGCGGCCTCGCAACCCTATGCGACTTCACGCTGGCCGTGCCGGAAGCCAAGTTCGGTTACACCGAAGTGCGGATTGGATTCGTGCCGGCAATTGTTTCCACTTTTCTGCTTCGCCAGGTCGGAGAAAAACATGCGCGGGACCTGCTGCTGACGGGCCGAATCATCGGCGCGGAGGAGGCCCATCGTATCGGCCTGATCAACGAAATCGTTTCCGCGGATAAGCTTAGCGAGCGGGCGCGAGAACTGGCTTCGCAACTTATGGAAAACAGTCCGGCCTCGCTTCTGGTAACAAAACGTCTGCTCAGCGAACTCGCGCGCGGTGATCTGGATGCGCAGCTACGGTCTGCCGTGCGGGAGAATGCGGCAATTCGCGCTACAGATGATTTTCGCGAGGGCATCGCTTCATTTCTGGAAAAGCGCAAACCACGCTGGAGCGGCCAATGAGCAAGGGAGGAAATCACCATCCCGTAATCAATGAGACTCGGCTGCGGGTGCGCTACGTGGAGACCGACCAGATGAGCGTGGTTTATCATGCTAATTATTTCGTGTGGTTCGAAGTCGGCCGAGTCGAGCTCCTGCGCCAGATGGGCTTCTCCTATCGCGACATGGAGGAACTCGATGGTTGCGGCATCGCGGTCATCGACGCCCGCTGCCGCTATAAGGCTCCGGCTCGTTACGACGATGAAGTCATCGTGCGCACTCGTTTGAAGTACATTCGCGAATCGCTGATTCAGTTCGAATATGAGCTGATGCGTGTTGCGGATGGAATCCTGCTCGCCGAAGGCGACACGACGCACATTGTGGTCGATCGGCAAATGAAAAAAATACCGATTCCAGAAAAATACATGGATGCGTTCCGCGCCGCTGTGGGAACTGGCAAGTGAATGTCTGAAGGATGATCGGTTAAACATTGTGAAAGCACTTCACATCAACGGCAATGATCTGACATTGGACGCAGTGCGCGAAGTTGCCGTCGAGCGGCGCCCTGTGCTGCTTGATCCTGAAGCTCGAGCGGCGGTGGGTCGGGCCCGCGCCGTGGTCGACGCGCTGGTTGCCGGAAATAAGCTCTCTTATGCAATTACGACGGGCGTGGGCAAACTGAGCGACGTGCGCATTGCGGGTGAGCAGATTCGTGAAATGCAAGTCAACCTGGTACGGTCGCATGCCGTGGGCGTGGGCAATCCTTTGTCGACGGCTGAGGTCCGCGCCATGATGCTGCTGCGCGCCAATTCGCTTGCCAAGGGCTTCTCCGGAGTGCGCGCCGAGATCATCGACGGACTTTGCGAGATGCTGAACCGCGGTGTCACGCCGTTTGTGCCTTCGCAGGGCAGCGTAGGGGCAAGCGGCGATCTGGCGCCCCTGGCGCATCTTGCGTTGGCTTTGATTGGCGAAGGTGAGTGTCTGGATGACGCGGGCGCACGAATTCCAGGTGCCGACGCTTTGCGCCGAGCTCAAATCAAGCCGATCGTGCTCGAAGCGAAAGAAGCGGTTTCGCTGATCAACGGGACCCAAGGGATGTTGGCGGTGGGAACCCTCGCCTTACTGGCAGCGGAAACCCTGGTCGATTCGGCGGACGTGATTGGCGCGTTGACACTCGACGCCTTGCGGGGGACGGATGCGGCTTTCGATGAACGCATTCATGGAGCGCGTCCGCATCGCGGTCAGGTGAAAACGGCAGAGAACCTGCGGCGCATGCTCGAAGGCAGCCAGATTCGCGAGTCGCATCGCGAATGCGGGCGTGTGCAAGACGCGTATTCCCTGCGCTGCATGCCGCAAGTCCACGGGGCGGTGCGCGATACTCTGGCGCACTGCCGTGAGGTAATGGAGACGGAAGTCAATTCGGCGGTGGATAATCCGCTGGTTTTCGTAAAGAGTCCGAGACTCGCGGACGGCGAAGGCGATGTTGTTTCGGGAGGAAATTTCCACGGCGAGCCAGTGGCGTTCGCCCTGGACTTTCTCGGAATCGCCCTGAGCGCGCTGGCGGGGATTTCGGAGCGAAGATTAGAGCGGCTGGTGAACCCCGCGCTGAATGAAGGTCTGCCGCCGTTTCTCGCGGCGGGCGCCGGACTGAATTCTGGATTCATGATGCCACAAGTCACGGCAGCAGCGCTGGTGAGCGAGAACAAAATCCTGGCGCACCCGGCGTCGGTTGACTCCATCACCACCTCCGGCAACAAAGAAGATTTCGTTTCGATGGGGATGACGGCATCGCTGAAGTTGAAGCGGATCATCGAGAACACCCGTAATGCGATGGCGATTGAAGCTATGGCTGCCGCACAGGCACTGGACTTCGTGGCGCCGCTTAAGACCGGGAAACGCGGGCAAGCGGCCTATGCGGCGATTCGGTCGGTTTGTCCGACCATGGATAAAGACCGGGTGATGTATCAAGATTTTGCGCGGATTGCGGACTTGATTGCGAGCGGGAAAGTGGCGGAGGCATTGCGGTGATCAGTGCAAGGCCACTGCTGGCCGAGATTGGCTCGGCTGGACGGGTCAGAGACCCATTCCGACACGGGTCAGATGGCCAAGCAGGAGGGCTATCCCCACATTCAGGCGCTTTTCGCCGCGCTTCCGTCCAGACCTAGTTTGTCGGCGATTGGCTTTAGCGCCTCGATGCAGAAGGTGATGTGTTCATCCAGTTCGACTCCCAGGTCAGCAGCCCCGTTTACAATGTCGTCTCGATTGACTTTGCGGGCGAAGGCTTTGTCTTTCATCCTCTTTCTTACTGACTTGGTATCGACCTCGGCTAACGATTTCCCTGGCTTGATCAGCGCGACTGCGGTGATGAATCCGGCGAGTTCGTCGCAGGCGAAGAGAGATTTCTCCAGGGTGGAGTCTCGGATCACGCCAGTGTATTCGGCATGAGACATGATCGCTTTACGAATCTCTTCGGGGTAACCGCGCTGTTTCAGAATTTCGTTGCCTTTATAAGGGTGGTCTTCGAGGCTGGGATATTTTTCGTAATCGAAATCGTGGAGAAGCCCAACGACGCCCCAGAGTTCTTCTTCCGAGCTTGCGCCAAACTTGTGAGCGTAGGCGCGCATGCAAGCCTCGACGGACAATGCGTGTTTGCGCAAACTTTCGGATTGAGTGAACTCAGTTAGTAAACCCCAAGCGGTTTCGCGATCGATCGTCATCTTTCTCCTTAGATCTCCATGAAACACTGGCTGCGGTTATGACCGCAACTGTGAACCGCAGCGTCTAAAGCTCAGCCTTTAGTGGGCTTCTGGCGGCACAGGTGAAGCCATGCCCTCCCGCCGCGCCGCCAAGCAGTATTTTGACGACCTGCTTCGATCACAGTTTCAAATCTCTTCCCGCTATCATACTTCGAGTTTGGGTTTGCAGATTGTGCTTGACATCCACAGGGGTTGTGCCCCAAATTACGCAGCAGGTCGGAACCGTATCGAGTTTGGTTCCCGGAGAAGCCCGCTCTGGCCCTCCCACACCTTAGATGGCCACTAATCTTGCCCCGGTAGATTCCAGGGAAGTCGTTCGTTGTGATCACTGCCTGCTGGTTCAATTCCGTACCAGTAATGACTTGTGCCGCCGCTGCCATGCATCGTTGGACGAGGAGGAGCCGGAAGTAATCGCGGCTCCGCCCCCGCCGCAGATGATGCCAACCAATGGCCACGGCCGCGGGCATTTGCATCTGGCGGCGTCAATCCGCTCGATGCGTCTGCGCAATGGACTCAGCCAACGGCAACTCGCGGCGCGTATGTCCGTGCCACGAACCTACGTTTCCAAGATCGAAAACGAAAAGGCCACTCCGACCCTTTCCTCGCTGGAGCGGCTGGCACGGGCGCTGGAAGTCACGGTGCCCGATCTGTTGAGCGGCGGCGAGCGTAATCGGCAGGAGGAAGTCCGCGAACTGATGCAGGATCCGTTTGTCGCTGAGATGCTGCCGTTCGTAAACCAGTTGAATGGGATGCAGATGTCGAGCATCCTGACCCAGGTGCGGGATTTGACCGTGCGTCCGCGGCGAAGCGCGTAGACGCAGTTTTGATTGTCGGAGCGAAAGACGGGCGAAGACGCGTCGTCCTCCATTTCAATTAAGTTTATCCGGGCAACCAGCCAACTGCAGCCGGGATCGAAAGGTCCCGGTTTTTTTAACTTTCCAGCCGGAAGCGGGTCTCGCCGAGCGCATACAGGCGGCGCCAAACCAATCGGTTCACAGTGACGACCATGGCTGCCATCACGATAGTGGCGGCGATCAGCAAGGTAAAATTTCCGCTGTCAGTGGCGCGGCTGATGGTCGAACCCAGGCCGATGGTAGAAAATGTCTGCCCTTTGAAATGAAAATACTCGGCGACGATGCTGGCGTTCCAAGCGCCTCCCGAGGCTGTGACCATGCCGGTTAAGAGGTAGGGGAAAATGCCCGGAAGGATGAGCTTTCGCCAGCGCTCAACTCCGTGGATACGGCACACTGAGCACACTTCTTTCAAGTCGGTAGGAATTGCGATGGCTCCGGCAATTACGTTGAACAGGATGTACCATTGCGTTCCGAGCAGCAGCAGCAGGATGGAGCCAATGCCGAGCCCTCCGCCCAGTCGAATCAGGATCAGCAGGATGACCGGGAAAAAGGCGTTGGCCGGGACCGATGCGGCGATCTGAGCCAGCGGTTGCGCGACGCGAGCCAGGCGTGGACTGAAACCGATCTTCACACCCACCGGGATGGTCCAAGCGGCGCCAATCAACAAAGCCGCGATCACGCGAAGGAATGTGGCTCCCAGACCCCAGCCTAATTCCGACACTTCTGCGTGATTGAGTCCTGTCAGCAGGATGGCAACTCGAACTACGGCGTATCCGGTGAGGGTCAAAGCGGCGATACCCAGAATACCCAGTGCCCAGGTCTTCCACCGTTGTCCAGCTTCGGCCACCGGCTCTGCCCTGTGGCGCCGAGAAAAGTGCGACATCAGAGATTCGCGCAGGGGGAGAACGGCTTTCTTCTGAAGTTGTGCCAAGCTAGTTGAATGCTGCAGCAAATTTAGCACCCACGAATGCGGCACGTCGGCGCTTTCGACTTGCTCAACTTTAAACTTCTCCGCCCAGGCGATGACCGGCCGCCAGACGAATTGGTCGAGCAGTACGATTACTGCGATCATGGTGACGACGCCCAGCAGAATCGACCGCGTGTCTCCCGCGCTGGCGGCGGTTTGCAGATAGGAGCCAAGACCTGGCAAGCGGAAATCGCGCGAGCCCAGCACAAACATCTCGCAAGCCATCAGTGAGAACCATCCGCCGGCCACGGACATCATGGAGTTCCACACCAGGCCAATTGCGGCGAAAGGCAATTCAACCTCGGTGAAGCGCTGCCACCAGCTGAATCCGTAAATCTGGGCGGCTTCGCGCATCTCGCGGGGAACGCTTTTTAGCGAAGCGTAAAAGCTGAATGCCATGTTCCACACTTGCCCGGTGAAGATCAGAAGGATTGCTCCCAATTCAACCCCTAACTGGCGACTTGGAAACAGAGCTACCATTGCGAGCATCACTCCGGGCAGGAAGCTCAGTACGGGAATCGACTGCAGAACATCCAGCAGGGGAATCATGAAACGCTCAGCTTTGGCGTTATAAGCGGCGATGTAGCCATAGACGAGCGTGAATGCCAAGCTCAACACGTACGCCAGGGTTATTCGCAACAGTGACAAACCGGCATAGGCAGGAAGCGCCAGGGGACTTTGTGAAATTTCGATGGCGGGCGTAAAGGGGCCGAGCCAGGTTCGCGCCACGGACAAAACGCCGTAAAACAGCGCGATGGCTGTGGCGAACATCAGCAGGTCGGGCAGATGTGACGTCTCAAGCGGCGGCAAAAGAGACCACAGACGATACGGAGAGATGGTTCGAAGAGCCGTGCCTTTCTTCATGGCTTTGCCGCAGAGACGTGGTGATTCGATTCAGAGGCGGGTTCGGTCAGCACCAGCCGTCCATTCTTCGGATCGTGATCGAAAATCTCCGCGTAACGTCCCCAGTTCATCGCGGTTTCGAATTGGCGCTCGACTTCATCCTGAGTGAAATGCTCGTCGAGAATATCGTGAAAAAATTCATCGGGAATGGAATGATCGGACTTCGCCCGGAGAACGCTGTTGATGCATTGCAGAATGGTCACGTGCTTGAGCGCGGCCTCGCGAAATAGCATTTTTCGGGCAAGAATGTCGGCTTCGGCGAAAGCTACGCCTTCGGGCGTGGTATGAACGTCGCCCTCTTTCAAGGTGGCAAAACCGAGTAGAGTTGCGGACTCCACGATAGGCAGCAGGTCATCCACATCCATCGCCAACTTTTCGGCGAGCCGGTAAAGATCGGCTTGGCCGCCGCCATCGTGCACGAGTTCGAGCAGACCTGCAATCCCGCCGGTTCGAGCATGGGGCAGCATCTGGTATTTTTGCCGGGGCGCGCGCGCTGCCGCCGTGGGCATTTGGCCGGGGATGGGCGATGCGGGATCAACGGCCGGTTGAGTCATGATTTTGTAGATATAGTCGACGAACTCAACGAAGGGAGTTGACTTGCGGTCGCGCGGGTAAGCCAATCCAATTTCAAAATCGGAACGAATGTGTCCGGGATTTTTCCCTAGAACAATGACGCGGTCGGCCAGCAGAACTGCCTCTTCGATATTGTGCGTGACGACAAAGATTGCCGCGGTCGGCATTTTCTTACCCAGCCACAGCTCGAGCAATTCACCGCGCAGCGTTTCCGCAGTAAGAACATCAAGCGCGGAAAAGGGTTCGTCCATAAAAAGCACTTCCGGTTCGACCACCAACGCACGCGCAAAACCTACCCGCTGCTTCATTCCGCCGGAAAGTTCTTTGGGATAAGCGGTTTCAAAGCCATCAAGCCCGACTGTATCCAACATCTTGAGCGCACGCTTTCGCCGTTCGATGGCGCCGACTCCTCGCGCTTCGAGAGGCGCTTCCACATTTTCAAGCACGTTGAGCCAGGGAAATAAGGCGAAGCTCTGGAAGACGATGGCGACATTCGGCGGATGATGAGCGATGGGCTCGCCGTGCCAGAACACTTCACCCGAGGAAGGAGCGGACAGGCCAGTCAGCATTCGCAACAGGGTGGACTTCCCTGAACCGGACGGCCCGAGGAGCGCAACAATTTTGCCGGGCCGGACTTCCAGGGTGGTGGGCGCAATGACTTCAATGCGATTCCCGTCCGGTTGGACGTAGAACTTCTCGACCGCGCGCGCCTGAATGATCGGATTTTCCACCGGCGTTCACTCCCAACCTCGTCTACATCTATACACGATTCCGCCGTGCTGCTCCAAGCGTACCGACAGTCAGTAACATTGCATACACAGTGCGGAGCAGATGATCAGGCGATGAAGTCTTCGCCGGGCGGCACGGAAACAGGCTGCGGAAGCCGATCGGTGACCTCGGCGAGGTTCGCGAGGCGTTCGGCCAAATCTCGCGTTAAGGCCCCCGGCTGGAATCGCCAGTGATAGTTGCCGGTCTTCACGCTCGGAGTGTTTAAGCGGGCTTCGCTGGCCAGCCCGAGGGCATCCTGCAGGGGGATTACCGAAAAACTTGCTACAGACGTCTGGGCCGCGCGAATGAACCCCCAGTTAATTCCGTCTTCACACTGCCCAACGTAGGCTTGAGCAGCCCGGCGCTCGTACTCGGTTGCGCTCGAATTCCACCAGCCGAGCGCTGTGTCATTGTCGTGAGTTCCGGTGTAGACCACGCGATCCGAAGTGAGACGATGCGGCAGATATGCATGCGCGCCAGGGTCTCCAAAGCCAAACTGGAGCACGGCCATGCCAGGAATCTGATGGCGCTCGCGCAGTTCGTGCACATCCGGAGTAATGTAGCCTAAGTCTTCGGCGAAGAATGGCAGGCCACCGAGTTCTTCGCGCAGCTTGTTAAACAATTCATCCCTGGGGCCATCCACCCAACGGCCGTGGATCGCCGTGGGTTCACTAGCGGGAATCTCCCAGAACTGCGCGAAGCCGCGAAAATGATCGAGTCGGATGAAGTCGCAAGTCTGAGTAGCCCAACGCAGCCGATTGACCCACCAGCGATAGCCCCGTGCGCGCAACGCGTTCCAGTCGTAAAGAGGGTTTCCCCAGCGCTGGCCGGTGGCGCTGAATGCGTCCGGAGGCACGCCCGAAACCGCCTCGGGATTGAGATCGTCTTTCAAACGAAACAGTTCTCTGTTCGCCCAAACGTCGGCGCTGTCGTAATCGACGAAGATGGCGATATCACCGACCACGCGGATGGATTTTTGCGCGCAGTAGAGACGCAGAGCGTGCCATTGCTCATAGAAGAAAAACTGGATAACTCTGCGGGCAGCCATTTCAGAAGCTAGTTCCTTGCGTGCAGATTGCAGAGCGGGGACCTCGCGGCGCGCCAGTTCACGCGGCCATTCGTTCCAGCATCGCTGGCCATAGCGGCTCCTCAAGGCGTCGTAGAGTACGAAATCTTCCAACCACCATTCATTCCCGGCACAAAATCGTTCAAAGCGAGATCGTACGACTGTCGGCGCATCGTCAAGAAACTGGCGAGCTGCTTTCATCAGCAGCGGAAGCTTGTGTTCATGAACCTGCCCGTAGTCGATGTGAACCGTGGGAGCGGGCAATCCTTTCAGCTCTGAAGCATCGATCCATCCACGCTCAGCCAGGCGCTCCAGGCTGATCAGCACAGGATTGCCGGCAAAGGCCGAGGTCGACGAGTAAGGCGAGTTGCCATTTGCGGGCGGACCGAGTGGCAGCACTTGCCAGAGGCCCTGGCGCGCGGCTGCGAGAAAATCAAGGAACTCGTAAGCCGCTGGCCCGAGATCGCCGATGCCCCCGCGCGATGGCAGCGAAGTAGGATGAAGCAAAATTCCGGTCAAACGGGGAAATGACATAGGACTGCGGTTCCACCTGAATTATGAAGACTGTGATCAGGACCGAGCGAGTTTGGCTTTCTCCGACTTAGCCTCTCGCTTAGACAATTTTTCACGGGGAAATCTATCGGGCGCAATTACGCTCTGGCACGAGGAGTGACGGGCTTTCTATGTACTCACTATTCGCCCTCGTCCCCCTCGGCCTGTTGCTTGGTCAAGGTTTTCATTTCTTGCTCGTTAATCTTGATCTTGCCTGATTTTTCCATTTGTTCGCGCAGGTTCGCCATGAACAGCCCGAACAATTCGGTTTGCTTGTTCTGCACCAGGGTATCGCGAATCTGATCCTTCTTGGTGGCGAAGTCCGAGGCCGTCGGTGACTGTTTGTCGACAATCGCCAGCACTGCGCCCGTGGTGCCGGTGTCAACTGGACCGCTGATTTCCCCCGGTTTGAGGCTAAAGGCGACGGAAGCGGCTCCGGTCATCGAGCCAATATCGGGAACCTGTCCGTCAGGCAGCACGAAATCGCTCGACTTCATGGTGGCTCCCAATTCTTTCGCGGCCTTCTTTAAATCGTGATCGGCCTTGGCGCGGTCGGAGAGTTCCTGAGTCTTCTGGGTCAGCAGAGTTCCGGCCCGCTCGTTCTTGAATTCCGTCTCCACGCGGCTGCGAATCTCTTCAAACGTGGGCGTAGCAGGCGGTTTGACGGCCACTAACTCGAATATTGCAAAGCCCTGCGGTATTTGAACTTCGTCGGGCGGAGATTTCTCGGCCGCATTGAATACGGCTTCAGTGAACTGAGGCGAACTGCCAATGCCCGGCAGTGAATCCGTGCGGCTGATAAAGTCCGTCGAAACGACCTGCAGACCTTTGGCAGCGGCCGCTTTGTCGAGACCCGCGGTCTTCGCCTGAGAGAGGAGTGCGGTTGCTTCGGAATCGGCTGCCTGCTGAGCTTTCTGTTGCTTGAGGATAGGCTCAACCTGATCCTTAACTTCGGCCGGCGTCTTCACGTGGGCGTCTTGCTTATCGTCCACCCGCAGGATCACGAAAGCGTAGCCCGCATTAATCACATCGCTGGTGCCGCCCTTGGGCAGCGAGAAGGCGGCTTTATCCACCTCAGGAACAGGAAAGCCCCCACGCTTAATCCATCCAATGGAACCACCGCTTTTGCTGCTCGGATCTTCCGAATACTTCTTGGCCAGATCTTCGAACTTGGCGCCGGCTTTCAGTTGCTTGAGCGCCTCGTCCGCTTTCTTGCGCGCATCGTCGATACCTTTTTGATCGACCTTGCCGTCGGGTCCAGGCAAGGGAGTCTTAACGAGAATCTGGCGAACATTCACCTGCTCTGGCACGCGAAACTCGTCCCGATGCTGATTGTAGTAAGCCTGCAAATCCTGCGCACTGACTTGAGCTTCGGTCTGAAGTTTGGCGTTTTCAATGAGCACGTATTTGATTTTGCGCTTCTCTGGGATCGAGTGGTTGTAAGTCGCCTTGTTGCGATCGTAGAAAGCTCTCAATTCGGCATCGGCAGGATGCAGGCCTTTGAGAATGTCATCCTTCCGCAGCACCGCATAATCAAACTTGACTTTGGTATTATCCTTCTCGAATTTCTGCTGAATCTCGGCGTCCGTGACCATCGCGCTACCCGCGACCAGGCTGCGCAGCTTTTCAATCAGGATATCTTCCTTCACCCCCCCCTCGAACAGCGGGACCGTGAGGTCGTGCTGTTGCAGCAAATCCTCGTAGGCGCCTTCGCCAATGAAGTTGCCGTCCGGGAAAAACGTTTGCGAGTAGCGGCCATGCTGCAATTCATCGCGCACGTCCTCGTCGGTCGCTCGCAATCCGAGATGCTGCGCTTCCACAACCAAAGCTTGCCGCTGAATCAACTGCTGCGCCGCCTGCGAGGCGAAGAATGGCAGCAAGGTGGCGGCTTGCGCCCCTCCTCGTGGGAATTGCTGGTGCACCATTTCGCGAGCCTGGCGCTGAACTTCCTGGCTGGTGATATCGGTTCCACCCACCTTGGCAACCACTCCGCGGGTCGGCGCGCTGCCAAAAAAGTCGGTGCTGCCAAAACCGGGCACCAAAGTGATCACCATAAAGACAGAAATAATGGTCAGGAGACCGCCTAGAACAATCTTCTTGATGGGGCCAGGGGTTTGCAAGAATCGAATCATCGTCTTATCACTCCAGGTCTTATCACTCCAGGGTACAAGGGCGAGTTAGTCATTATAAACCAAGGCGGGATCAGCGACGGAGCAGGCTCCAGCTATTCAACGGCCGGCAGGTAATTTGCCAGAAAGCACATTCAATGCATATAGGCGCCATTGAAGTACCACAGGAAAGCCAGGGATGCGCTCCCCAGAAGCACAAAGAACAACGCAACCCGTGATCCGTATCTGCTGACTAACGATAAGCCACCCAAGAGAAGCGAGGTCCAGACCATCGTCCAACTTAATGTGGTGGAAAGAATCGGGGCGTTCCAAAATTTGGAAGGAATGGCCAAAGCGAAAATGATTCCAGCCACGATTTCAAGCATTCGTAAGGGAAAGCCCAGCTCCCTATTATAAGATCGGATCTCCGCTACGGCTGCCACCAGGAAACATACCAGCGGCAAGAACAGAAAAAAGTAGTAGATCAGGATTACGAAAACCATGTTTCAGCTTCCTGAGTCAGCTCTCTTCCGGCGGTAGCTCGAAATCCACCAAGTTCCCGCGGAACCCGCGCGTCTTCCACGCTCCGAAGGCGATGCCGACGACCATCCAGATAGTGCCTGCTATCTTGGCCGGGCTGCTCAAGTTCAGCCACAGCAGCAAACAGATGAAGAATCCCGCAACCGGCGGAATCAGATTGGTCATTTTCTTTTCTTCGTTGCGCAGATAGTAGCGGACAAACGCCGCCGCGTTCACGCCCATGAAAGCGATCAGCGCTCCAAAGTTCAACATTTCCGCGCCCAATCCGTAACTGAACATCCCATAGTTGACCAGCAGAGCCGCGCCCAACGCCATCGCGCCGACAAACAACACGTTATTGCGCGGCACGTGATGCTTGGGATCGACAGCTCCGAAGAACGATCGGGGCAATGCGTTGCTGCGTCCCATGCCGTATAGCAAGCGGGCCGCGCCCAATTGCGAGCCCATGCCGGATCCGAAATTCGCCACCAGCAGCGTGAACCCCACAATCACAAGCAACGGCGGCCAAGCGCGCGCAGCCACGAAGGTAAAAGCCGCGTCTTCGTTGGGAAACGGTTGAGAGGCTGGCCAAATCAACTGCCCGGCATACACTTCGATGGCGGACAGAACTCCGATCACCAGGCACGTGAGCACGGTCGCCAGCAGGATGTTGCGCCGCGGGTTCTCCGCTTCTTCCGACAGCGTAGAGATGCCATCGAAGCCAATGTAAGTAAGCACGGCGATCGAAGTGCCGCCCAGCACGGCTTTCGTGTTCCACATCTGCGGATCGTAAAACGGGCGGGTGAAGAAACCAGCGTCGCCATGCGGATGCCCAAAGACGTATCGCGCCGCGGCCACAAAGAAAATCACGATTACCACACCCATCGCCGCAGCCAAACCGGTATTCACGCGCGCAGATGTTTTTACTCCCTGGACATTGAGCCCGGTAAAAACCAGGGCAAAAAAAACCGCCCAGATACTGTAAGAAACGCCCGGGGCAAAAACATGCGCCTGCTGACTGCACCAGACAGTGCAGATCATCGGATTCAGCATGTAATCCATCACCATGCTCCATCCGGTCACATATCCCAGCGCGGGATTAATTTCCTGCCCGACGTAGGTGAAAGCGGAACCTGCGCTGGGATACGCTCGCGCCATGCGGCCATAGCTGATGGCGGTAAACAGCATGGCCACCATGGCGATCAGGACAGTGGTGACGACATGTCCCCGCCCGCGATCGCTGAGCACGCCGAACACGGACATAGGCGCGACCGGTTGAATTACGATGACGCCATAGAGAATGAGGTCCCAAAGAGTCAGGGTCCGCCGTAAACGCGCGGCCGCAGGACTGCCGGTTGAAGCGGAGGCCATGTGCGGGTATTGGATTATGCCGCCGCGAAACTGTCAACTATTAAAACGATTTCGTCTGAGGGAAACTGGCATTATTTTGGCGGAGGGTAATCGAACCGGTAGCCCCGTGGCTCATTTCCCGACATGTACCGCGTGTTGTATTCCAGCAGATAGTTCAAGTGCGTATCATCGAGCGGAAACGATTTGTCCGAAGAATACGGATATGCGCCCATGTTGTCGAACGGAAGTGGATCCACGCTGGTGAAGTCGTAGGCGTAGAAGTCCATGTCTTTTTCGTAACCGTTGGCCACGAAGAAATAATCGCGCGTCCAACCCTTTGCGCAGCGCGGGCAGTTTCGATGGATCGAAATCCAGCGCGACTTCATCGCCCGAACCAAACACCGCGAGCTGATCATCGAGCGAATCGAGCAGCGAGAGCACATCGCCGTAACGTGTGTAAGCTGCCCGCGGGACGCGTGTAAGGCCCGGTGGGGCTGGCTTTTTCGTAAATGTACTTGAACGTTGCCCGGGCGGCTTGCCCTCGATCTTCAGCGGAAATCCGTGAAAGCGCAGATCGGCGCGTGCCAATGGAACGGGTGTCAGACGAACGTCCTGATCCTGATCGGTACGATTAATCAGAATGCTGTCCCAATAGATCTGCAGGTTGGTGGTGATGCGAATGCGCTGGGTGCCCTGCGGCAGACGTGCCGCTGAGGTCGGCGGTCATGGTGCGCGGCCCGCCCGCGGGAAAGCCCATGTCGTCGATTACGCGAATCCATTTGCCCTGTGGCGTCGAGCGCTTCGACGTAAGGCGCGACCGCCTGGACACCCGCCTGGTCGGCCGCGTACATGCTGGTGGCGGTGAAATATTCGATCTCGCCGTGCAGCAGCAACCAGAGCGGACCGCCGCGATAGGGCTCGCCCAGATCGAGTTCGAGACTGTGCATTTTGGTGAAGCCGGCGAACGGCAGCAGTTCGAAATCACCGAAGTAGCGATGAGCCAGCAGATCGGGCAGCACGTTGTGACCGTGCTCATCATGCGCCGCGGCAGGCGGACGCGGCATCGCTGGCTGAACTACGACTTTGAACGGCGGATATGGCGGATTGCTGGCGAAATATTCGTTGGGATAAACCTCGACGGTCCGCGGGATGATCGACCGCAAGCAGCTTTACCTGGTCGAGATAGACGGCCTCCTCCAGAGGCTCCATGAAACGGAAGCTGAGCTTGCCATCTTTTTCGCGAATCTGCATTGCGATCGATTTTGATGTATTCCGTGGGCCGCGGAATATTGCGCTGGCCGGGGCCGACCCAGTGGCCGACCACGCCGGCGCCGAGCATGTCGCGCGACCAACTCGTAGCGCTCGCCATCCCAAACGAAAAGCGTGGGGCACGAACTGCCGCGGCGGTCGATTTCGATGTACTTCTGCTCGCGATCAGCCGGCGACTTCGATTTCGTCCTGCAAGACTCCAGTCGGCCAGAGCATGCGAACGACGTCGGCTTGCGTTCGCTTGTCCGAGGCCGACGATCAGGTAGGGCGAATTCTGTCCGAGATAGCCGGACGATCCGGCGATTTCGAATTTCTGGCGATTGCCGCCGGCGAAGACTTCGACCTTGGTTCCGATGGCGCTCTTGTTGTCGTTCAGCCCTTTCAGATTCAAGCCGCAGCCAGTGATTTTTGTTGCCGCCTTCATTGCGCAGCAGCACGGCGGGACCGTGATTCTGGGTGATGAGCAGATCGGTGGCGCCGTCGCCGTCGTAGTCGCCGGTGATGATGGCGCGCGGATCTTTGAGTTGAATCTTGTCGAGGCCGACGTCGGCGGTGACGTCTTTGAAGCCGTCCGGACCGAGATTGCGGAAGAGCCGCACTTCGCCCTTGCCATCGGCAGTTTCGCCGACAGCGACGAGATCGACCCAGCCGTCGTTGTCGTAGTCGATGGCGGCGACGCCGAAGGCGCGCACCCAATTTGTCGCGGGCAGTGTCACAGGCTCGAAGCTTCTGCCTTGGTCGTTGCGCCAGAGAGTGAGCCGCGGGTCTGCTGAGATGCGTGAAAGCAATGTCCATCCAGCCATCGTGATCGAAATCCAGCGCGACAACTCCAGCAGTGGGATAGATCGGAGCGTGGAATCCCGCGATCGTCTTGACTGAATGGCATGGACGAAAAAGGGTGCAAAGCAAGGAACCTGCCCTCGCGCGGATTTTGGAAGACTGTAGCGCTCCTGAATCGTCGTGCCACAACAAGGTCGACGGCACGGTCGTTGTTATAGTCACTTCCGATTGCATGCTTGCCGACGCTGGGACTCGAGCAGGTCTATTGCGCCGGTCACATTCGGTGAAAGTTCCATTGCCATTGTTGCGCCACATCGACGTCTGGCGACCACGTGGTTTCGCAGGGCCGCGCGGTCATTGACGGAATTCCGCTTGACGAGCGTAACGTACAGGTCCAAGTCGCCGTCGTGGTCGTAATCGATAAACGTCAGGCCACGTTGACAGCCGTACATGCTCTTGATCCCGGCTGCTGCGATGCCACGTCCTTGAACGTGCCGTTCTTCTCGTTGTGCAGCAGTAGAACGCTGGTTGGGAGAACTGACCGCCAGGTCGGCGAACCATCATTGTCGTAATCGCCTGCGGTGCAGCCGATGCCGTGCCATGCTGGGATCGAAGCCCGCCTTCCTGGTGACGTCCTCGAACTTGCCATTGCCGAGATTGTGATACAGCGACATTCCGCCTTCTTTGCCGTTGTCGGGCAGGAAAGATGTCGAGGCTTGCCATCGTCGTCGTAATCGAGAAAGCACGCGCCGGGCCCGAGGAAGGAAGCGCAGATCCTTCGCAGAACGCAGCCGAGGGTTTCGTCTGTCAGCCCAGCCTGCTTCGGTCACATCCACAAAGCGCACCGGAATCTGCGGCGGAACTCTCTGCGACGCGAACTGGCGATTCCTCCGCACAGCGAATACTTCCCCTGCTCGCCATACGCCAGGCTGATGGGCGAGCCCAACTTGTTTTGCGTGATGTACTGAAAACGAGTCAGATGCTCGCGGGCGTCGCGCGAGATCAGCCGATTGCTGATAGGCGCGGGAGAGTCCGAACTGCGCCGAGGCATGCAGCGGATTGAGCTTTCAGCGCATGCTGGAAAGCGTCGATCGCCTCGCGGATATTGTTTGTTCTGGGCATACGCGGCGCCGAGGAAATACCAGGTGTCGGCGTCATTGGGATCGATCTCGGTGACCCGGCGGAAGGCGTCGATCGCGGGCTGCGAGTTCGCCGGAATTCTTGTACAGCAGTCCGAGGTTGTACCAGGCATGAGGATCGGTGGGACTCGCGCTTCACGGCATTGTTCAAGAAATGTTCTCGCAGCATCGATCCGCCCCAGATTCAGCAACGCGATTCCCTGATTCATGGTGCGCAATCAAGAGTTTGGGGTCGAGTCCGGCAGCCTGTTCAAATGCCTTCAGCGCCTTCTCGAACAGCTGCTGGTTCATGTAAGCGACGCCGAGATTGTTGAGGCGGGCGGCTTCGGCGGACTGGCTTGCTGCGGGCGCAGCTTTGCGCGTGCGGCCTGCCAGGATGGCGATCGTCGCCAGAACGATGCGCCGCGCAAGAGAGAGAAGTTAATCCTTAGCCCATGCGAAGAACAGTTAACCACAAAGGAGCTCGAAGGCAGCACGAAGGAAATATCCGTGAGACAGAGGAAGACGCGGGCTACGTTTCAGGTCGCGCCAAAGATCGCAGGCTTGCCGTAGGCGCCGGTTCGCCACGACGCCCTTTCCCTTCCTGAACCGTGATGGTCTGGCTCGCCGGCACATTCGCGAGCTTGTCGATCTGCCCGCTGGGCCATTGCACTTCGATCGCATCGGCCTTTGTCTTGTCGCCCAAGCCGAACGTCAATACCAGTTCGCTCTGCGACAAGATAGCTCGATCCGCTGTGCAGCATCTGCCACTGCTTGTCTTTCCCGGAGGTCACGCGCACCACCGCGCCGATGCCGTCGCGATTGGATTTTGTTCCGACGCAGCTTGATGCGCAGGCTGTGATTTGTGGCGCCTTCGTTGTGAAACAAGTGAGGCGCGGCCGCCGTTGGTGGTCATCAGCACGTCGAGCGCGCCGTCGTTATTGATGTCGGCGTAGGCTGCGCCGCGGGCAACTTTCGGGCTGGCGAATGCGCGATCCCATCGAGTCGCGTGACTTCCTGAAACTTTCCTGCGCCGAGATTGCGGAACAGGTGCGGAGGCTCGGCGTAGCTCACGCGCTTCTGCACGCGTTCGATGTCGTCTTCGATGTGGCCGTCGGCGACGAAGATGTCGGGCCAGCCGTCGTGATCGTAGTCGAAGAAGAAGCAGCCGAAGCCGAGGGTGACCAGGGTGGCGCGGCCGACCTCCGAGCTGCGGCGCTTCGTCGACGAACAGGCCGTTGCCCTCGTTGTGATAGAGCGAGAGCATCTGGTTGGAGAAGTTGGTGATGATGAGGCTGGGGTGGCCGGAGCGATCGTAATCGGCGGCATCGACGCCCATGCCGGCGCGGGCGACTCCGTCTTCGCTGAACGCGATTCCTGCGGAAACGGCCTTCTCTTCGAAGGTGCCGTTGTGCTTGTTCAGGTAGAGCTTGTTGGGCTGCGTGTCGTTGGCGAGCAGAATGTCGGGCCAGCCGTCGCCGTTGTAGTCGAGGATGGCGATGCCGAGGCTCTTCGAAGTCGGATCGTAGAAGTCCGGCTTTCTGCGTGGCATCTTCGAATTTGCCGTTGCCCAGGTTGTGCCAGAGCCGCGCGGAGGCGCCTTTGTAGGATTCCGGCGTGCAATAGGATTTGTGCGTGCCGTCGAGCGTGCAGTAGAGATCGGTCTTCGGGCAGACCACTGCACGTAATTGCGCGACGACCAGATCGAGGTTGCCGTCGCGATCGTAATCGACCCAGGCGGCGCTGGTGCGAGAACTCGTTCGGCCCCCACAAGCCGGCGGCTTTCGGTCACGTCGGTGAAGGTGCCGTTGCCGTTGTTGTGGAAGAGGTGGCTCTGGCCGAGCGCGGTGATGAAGATGTCGTCGAAGCCGTCGTTGTCGTAGTCGCCGACGGCGACGCCCATGCCATACATGGAGACGGCAAGGCCGGCTTTGCGAGTGACGTCGGTGAAGGTGCCGTCGTGGTTGTTGTGATAGAGCTTCAGCGTGGAGATGCGCTTCGTTGCTGTGACCGGGCCAGTCTTCGCCGTTGACCAGCAGGATGTCGGGCCAGCCGTCGTTGTCGTAGTCGATGAAGGCACAGCCGGAGCCCATGGTTTCGGGCAGATATTTTTTTCCGAAGGCGCCGTTGTTGTGGGTGAAAGTGGATGCCGGCTTGCGCGGTGATGTCGCGAAATTGGATGCGTTGCTGCGAACGCGCGATGACCCGAGCAGCAAAGAGAGCAACAGGAACAACGACTCTTGTGACATCATCTCGATGCCCCCGTTGAAGCCTTTGCGATCGCCGAACCTTCGCTCGGCAGTGCGGCCCAGAGCGGCACTGCGCTACGCGATGCGTTGCGAAGCGGTCTGGCAATGCAGCCGGAGACGTGCTCGTGGATTGCCTTGCCGCTCGTTGTTGTCTTCGGGATTGAGTTGGCGGTAGGGGCCGGTGATGGCCTGCGCAGCTTCGTCGGCTTTGAAGCGCAGATAGCGCTTCTGGTGTTCGTGGGCCTGGTTCTCGATTGCCCAGGCCGTTGTAGCAGAGCATCAGGTTGTAGTGGGCCTGCAAGATCTTCGGGATCGATCGCGAGCACGGATTGCAGCACTGTTGACCGCGTCGGCGTATTTGCGCTGGAGAAAGAGAATGCGGCCGAGATCGTTCAGCGCGACGCGATCGCGCGGATACTGCGTGAGAACTTTGCGGAGATGGTCGGCCGCTTCGTCGTAGTGTGCCATCGCTGCGCAGAACCTTCGCGTAGAAAAAATGGGCGCGGGCCAGATCGGGACTGAGCGCCAAGGCTTTCTCCAGCACCGTCGCGGGCGCGATCCATGTCGCCTTCCTGCACGCGCAGCGCGGCCAATGTTGACCCAGCCGTCCGGATTCTTCGGATCGATCTCCGTGACTTTCGCGAAACGCGGCCTGCGCGCCTTTCAGATCGCCCTGCAGAAGCAGGCCGATGCCGTAATCGTTCCAGCGCTGCCAGTCGTCCGGATTGCAGAGCAGTCTTCGGGTGCAGGCGCCGGCGGCGTTGTGCGCGACGACGTTGCAGACCTGACTTCGTCTTCGGCGAGCGCGACGATGGGAAGATCAGGAATTTTTTCCTCTTTCGCGGACACGCCTTTCAGCGATGCCGGTGAATGAGAACTTGCGGTCGTCGTAATCGGGCGTGACATCGGCGTGGGTTGGTTGGGATCGGCGACGCCGGCGAAGGAGAACTGCGTGTTCCACCAGGCAAACTTGCGATAGCACAGGCGGGCGTGCAAGCGTGATTTTGTTGCCGGCAGTCTTCGGGAATCGTGAAGGCGGTAGTGAACCGTGTCGGCCGCGCCCGGCGGAATCAGGTGCACATAAACGACGGCGCGGGTGGCCCAGGCATTGCGTTTGTTGATGGCGATTGCCGTGTGCGTCGATTTGCAGCGAACGATAGAAGTGTGCGCCCTTCTCGACCGGGCCTTTGCCGTTGTCCTCGACGCTGCCGCTCCAGAAGATGGTCTGGCCCTTGTCGTCCGTGGCCTTCAGTTCGAGCCAGGTATCGTAGGCATCCACCGTGCCGCCGGGAAAGAAGTGTCCGATCTTGCGGGTGCGGACCACGACATCGACGCGCACGGTGTCTCCGCGGCGGACCGCAGGCTGCACGCGGTTCGAGTGGCGCGGTAACCGGCAGCACTTCGGCTGTGCTCGGCGGGAGCAACTTTCGTTTCCGCTTCTTCTCCCACGGCGAATGTCGTGGACGAAGTCCGACTGGTTGGCGACGCCGCGTGCTTCAGCTCTGCGCTCGCGCGGGAGATAGCGCGAAAATATCCACGCTCAGGATGCTTGTCTCTTCAGGAAGTCCTCGGTGATCTTGAGCTGCTCGGCATCGTCATTGGCGATCGGCAGCGCCGTATTCGCGGCCGGGAAAGCGATGCGAATGGACGAAGCCGTTGATGTTGCCCTGATCGCTCGAACGAGTCAGCGGCATGTGGCAATCGGCGCACTGCGAGGGCTTGGCGGGATAGTAGAAAGAGCGCGCGCCCTGTCCGGAGACGCCGCTGGCCTGCCAGTTGTCGTAATCGTTGAAGCCGCGAATCCAGCGATAGTGATTGACCGGCACATCGAGATGGACCTTGTGGCAGCTGGAGCAGAACTCCGCCGTCTGGTCTCGCATGAAGGGCTTCAGAAACACGCGGCGGTGCGGCTCGGGATTCAGATTGACCAGAAAATCGTGCAGCAGCCGCGACGACCGGATTCTTGCTGGCGGCCAGTTCGTGCAGCTCGGGATATTCGAGATAGAAATCGCCCTGCCCCATGGTGCTCTTCACGTTGGCGATCGAGTGGCACATCATGCAGCCGAGTCCGGCCTGCGCCTCGGGCCGATGCACGATCTGCTTGATCGGCGTATCCATCAGGCCGCTGTAGAGCACCGCGGGATCGTGGCAGCCGCCGCACCATTTCGAAGGCTTGGTGCCGACCTGTCCTGCATGTACTCGATGCTTTTGCGATACCACTGATTGTTGAAGGAGGAGAAATGATGCGCCGAGCTGTACCACTGGTTGTAGATGTCCTGGTGGCAGCGCTTGCAGGAATCGGATTCCATGAAGAACTTGCTGGGAATTTTCTGTCCGCCGTACACCTGGGCGGAACTGGGAAAGAATGGCCCTTCCGGACCATCGCCCTCGCCATTCATGGTTGCAGGCGGCATGGGAGGATTTTCAATGCGAGCTTGATTGTGCCAGAGCGAGCCTCGGAGATAACGAGCGCCAGCGCCCAATCCGGCGAGCAATAGCAGACAAGCCGTGCAGCGAACAATCGAACTGCGCAGCGTGCCGCGTTTCCCCACCCACTCCGCAAATAGCAGGGCTACACCTGCGAGCGAGAGGAGAATGTGAACATAGAGGAGGTTCCATTCGACGCGCGGCGTTCCAGTCTTGATCAAAACGAGGCCAACCGCCGCGCCGCCTGCCAGCAACATCCAGCCGAGGCGGGCGATGATGGTCTCATCCTGGAGCAGGCGAAAAAGAAACACTGCCAACACAACACTTGCAAATACACCCGCAACTGCGTGTAGCAGAACGACCACAGCATAGAACACATTGGGCTGGGGAAAGGTGTAGAGATATGTGGCCGAAATAAACAAGAAGATCAGCACCGCGGAAAGTCCGCGGGATGCGAAAAAGCCTGTGGATGACTTTGGGTCGGGCATTCAATACTTGTGGTCAATCCCTGGAGCGAGCTGGCAGCTGACGGGAGATTGAGTGGAAACAGGTTATCTCTTTTTGGCAGCAGAAAATAATAAAAATCCACAAATTCAGAAGTGGCAGCAGAATTGCGCGCGCGGCGGGCTGAAAAATCAGTGTCGATGCGGGAAATAATCTTCAGTGCGAGGCGTGCGAACGCCGCGTTTTCTGCGGCGGCAAGAGAACCCGTACGGCATTCTTTGTTTTTGCGCCGCGCTTGGCAAGCCAATTTGTCAGGTGGTGTCGGGAGGTCGGCGTCAGGTGCGAAAAGAACATGCCGGCGCGGCCGTTATCGTCCGCCCAGATCACTTTACCCGTCGCTTCCACAAGGTGCGAGGTGCCGGGAAGAACGAAGCGCAGCGGCACATTTTGCGCCGGAGGCAGCGGTTCCGGGGCTTGCAACGCCAATCCCTGCTCGCTTAAATCGAGCACGATCGCAGGCATGGTTGCGACTCCCACTTGGAGGTAGACCAGCGCTTCCAACTGATGGCGAGCTGAATGGCGGGGGTTCGGCCGCATGAATCCCTGGCCGGCGCGCAGCGAGCGGGCCACCTGGTCGAAGGCGAGCGGTTTGTACAAAACGAAATTTACTCCGGATTGGAAAGCGCTGCCCACCGGCGTAAACGCGCTGACCATGGCGAACACGACCGGCCTCCGCCGGGGTGAGGCCATGCGCGCCATACGGGCGACTTGGCCCGCGCCCGGCAAGTCAAAGTCCTGAACGAGTGCTGAATGATGTCCTTGCACAAATAATTCGACGGCTTGGGCGGACGAGAGGCAAGTCTGGTGCTCGATCTGGAGAACGTCCAGTAGCGCCCCCAACACCCGCAGGGACGGGCGATCCTGCGATACCAGCAAGGCATTCAGCTTCATAAACCGGAGCTTATTGCGGACGCGTCGGCCCGTAAAGGTGCCAGCAGTAATAAATTGGTTGTTACCGGGAGAGCTTGTTTCGAACTTTATTTCGCGCTTGGGATTGCCGGGCGCCTCGATTCGGCTGTGAAATCAGGGCTTTTGACGGTTACGCAGAGCGCAGCTAATGGGGTGAAGGTAACAACACGTTCACTTGAAGGTTTATTAAAGTCTGCTTACGTCTCGAAATCCCAATGGCGAATCCACGCTCCGGAGCAAAAATATCTTCATAGGCCCGCCACGCCAGCCTATTCCGTCCGCGTGAGATGGAAAAAGTTTCCCTGCACCCTTACGGTGTAAGTGCCCAGTGCCGACCACACTTCGACATCTTCTCCCTTGTACCGGATGCGATACGCAGGCTGACTCGCAAAATCAACCTCTAATACGCGGCCTTCCCCGTCGTAGCGCACTTCCACCGCGCGTCCGTCTTCCCGGATGCCAGTCATGCGATGCGCTTCATCGTACTCGTAACGAAGCTGATGGGAGCTTGTCCGCACTTCTTTCAGATAGCTATCTGAGTCATAGACGTACTGTGCCGTTTCCCCATTCTCGCCGTCGATTCGCTCCACCCGGTCGCCCTCATAGGTGAACGCCCAGGCATGCGCATACGACGCTGGCAAGTCCGATCCCGCCCTCTGCGTTGCTTTCTCAATGTGCCCGACCGGGTTGCGTTGCACGGCAACGCCATCCCCTTGCGCATCAGTCTGGTCCATGAAATAGCACGGCACCGCGGAATTCGGGCCGCATCCCAGATAGTGCCACACCATCCCGTTCGGGCTGGCAACCTTCCATCGCCCTTCCCAGGAAACCAATGCTCCGGTGAACTCACCTGCATTCCCTGTTGCACGATATTGTGCCGACGGTGAAAATCCGCTTCCCGGCGTGATGCGCCTGAATTCCACGCCCCCAAGATTAAGGGTTTGAATGCTCGCCGCATCCGTTGACCACACCGTATCGTCCAGGTTTTGCCATGTGCTCTTGCCGAATGCCCTTACCTTTCCGTCATAAGTGTGGCTGGCGTACCCGCGCCGCAAGCTAAACTCCAGGGGCCCGGAGTTGTAGATGTCGTTGTGCTCGGTGCGAAACTCACCGCTTATCAGATTAATCTGGAAGTAACTGCTTTGGCTGAGGTCGTAAGGCTCGTAATAAGCATCGATGGGCTCAAGACGTGGCACGCCATTCGCATTAACGCTGGAAAAACTTAAGCAAGGCTGCCCATCCATGTATTCCTTTCGCGGTTGGCTCGCCAGATCGGACTCCAGATAGTGGCTGTTCTGTTGATCGATGTAGCGCAGCGTCCCTTCATAACTCATCACGCTCGCGGGGTTGCGACTTTCGCGAAATCCAAAATAAAGCAAGCCCACGCATTTCAGCGCGCTTTTCCTCAACCGCTCGGTTCGGATGGCGGTGTTCGGCCGATACCCGCCGAATCCAGGATCGAGCCTGGCAGTCTGCAACACGGCATACTTTGCCGCGGTTCGATAGTTGTAAGTAAAATTCCAATTCAGGCTGCGCGGATAAATGTCATCATCAATCACGCCCATGATTCTGGCGTCCGCGTCTCCTGCCACATCAGGAAATTTTTCCACCATCGCGTCGATGAGTATGTCCGCGATCCACTGCTTTCGTTTCATGTGATGCGCCGCTTCCGGTGGCTGCATCGCAGGCAAGATTTCAGCCGTCAGCCCACACTCCTCCTGCAAGAATTTGGCCAAATCGATCACTTCGTTAGTCGCGGACGTCCCCAGCGCAACCAGGTACAGTCGAGCCTTCGCGTGCAGGCGGGCGGCCGGAACAATATCAATAGCTGGCATCAGATTCAAGAGGTGGTCTTCATTCACATCGCGTAATTCCCCATGTACCACCTGCCAGAGATTTCCGTGCCGGACCAAGCGAAAGTGGGCGAATCCATAAGCCTCTTTCCCGCGCACATATCCGTGAACCATTGCATCTCCGTTGAGATTCCAACCGATCGCTGCCCGGAAGCGGACGTCACTCCCGAATTCCGGCAGCACGCGAGGATCGTTCAGCATTTCCTGACTTGCAGCCAGCAAGAAATCGGATCGCTTGAGCCACGACTCATACGCACCCGCGGCGGCGACGACACCAAGTCCGAGCAGCAGGAGGATAAAAACATTCGAAGTGTGTTCGGCACCGATCGGTTTCGGAGCAGAAATGTTCTGCATCCGGACATTATGACAGGGGTGTAAAGTCGCGCAGCCGTAATCGCTGGCTTCAGAATGCCGAACCAGGTACCGGCCCAAACCTTTCCCGACACGCCATCTTATTTCGTATTCGAGAGGTCGGCGCCCATCTTTTCTCGACCGCTCCAGGTGACGACAGCAACCAACGCGGCGACAATCACGACCGTACCCGCCAGCACCGGCGGATAGCTTCCCCCGCAGCGGCGCTCGACCAGTTTTGCCTGAATCACCGCATTGCGCGACGCCAAAAGATTGCCCAACTGATAAGCCAGGCCGGGAAACGTGGCCCGTGCCGCCGGTGGCGATAACTCATTCAGATGGGCCGGAATCACGCCCCACGCGCCTTGCACCATGAACTGCATAACAAAACCACCGAGCGCCAGCATGGCCACGCTGTGCGCATAAGCCCACAGCGGAATCGCCGGAATCGCCAACAGCGCTGCAATCACAATCGCCTTGCGCCGGCCGATTCGCTCCGACCACGTGCCAAACAAAACCCCGCCAAACAGCGCCCCCACGTTATAGACGATCGCAATCAACCCCACCGTCTGCGGCGAGAACTGGTGATTCTTCTGCAGGAAAGTTGGATACAAATCCTGCGTCCCATGGCTGAACGAATTGAAGGCAAACATCAACAGAACCAGGAAAACAAAATTCCCCAGATGGCTGAAGATGTTTTTTCCCAGGCCACTCTCCGCTCTACTCGATCCCCGCCCCCGCAGCCACGCAGGCGATTCGTCCACCTTGGTGCGAATGTAGATCACCAGGAACGCTGGCAGCGCCCCGATCACAAACATGCCACGCCACCCCACGACGGAAAACAACGTGCCATAAACCAAAGCCGCCATCAGATAGCCCGCCACATAACCTTGCTGCAAAAACCCGGAAAAGAAACCCCGCCCTTCCGCCGGCAGGATTTCAAACGCCAAAGCCGCACCCACTCCCCATTCCCCACCCATGGCGACGCCGAACAGCGCCCTCATGATGAGAAATACCTTCAGCGAAGGCGCGAATGCCGAGGCCAACTCGAAGATCGAGTACGCGATAATATCGACCATCAGTGTGGGGCGACGGCCAAACCGATCGGCCATCAACCCAAACAGAAATGCACCCACCGGGCGCATGGCGAGTGTGAGAAAAATTGCTTCCGTGATGACCGAGACTTTCGCCTGAAACTGCGTCGCCAGGGCGTTCACGCAGAAAATGAGAATGAAGAAATCGAAGGCGTCGAGCGTCCAACCAAGAAAGCAGGCAATGAAGGTATTCCGCTGCACCGGACTAAGCCTGCGAAAATGGCCAAGCGATTCCATTTGTCCATCGAGTGAGGTAAAAGTCCTCCGGATGCTAACACAGGGTGTAGCGAAGAAAGCACACGTTCGCTGATCGCGCCCGTAGTGGCGGACTTCTGTAATTCCTAAGCACCGCAAGCCGCGGAATAACCACGAAGTACAGTTCGGATGTGATTCTGAATCATATCTTCAGCGCGGGCTTGCAGAGACCCGGAGCGGATTGCTTCATACTGCACCGGCAAGTATTGACTCACCAGCGTCAGAGGCGGAGAAGAGCCATCAAGATTGGCGCGCAACTGGTCTAATTCCTCAAGGACCATCCCGTCGCCCCAGTAATAACGGCATCGGTCGCTAAAACTGTAAACGCGGGCCCGGCGAATCTCGCTTTCGCTTCCGTGATAATACGAGCGCCAGTAAACCGGATTTCGCAGCATGGCCGCTTCGAGCGTTTCCCTGACTTGCGAAATGCGAACTCCCTTTCGACTCGCCAGCCACTCCCGCTCGATTGCGCTCAAGGCGAAGACAGCTTCCCTGAAGGCAAACGTCAGCCACGGTCCCACTTTCAGGATCGCGAAATGATCCTCGACCATCTGCGCCAGCGCCTCTGGCTTCTGGTAGTCCGTTGAATGGGCTTCGTAGACCAGCGCCGGATGCTGTGGCAAAGCGGATGACAGCGGCATCGCTTTGTGCCGGTCATAATCGAACACCACGTTTTCGCCGAACTCCACTCCAGGCTGCACCACCAGTCCGATCACGCGCTCCCACGCCGCGGAGACGCCCTGCTCAGCAAAAGCACCACGAAAAAGTTCCAGTGTGTCACTAACCTGCTCGGCCCGGGATACAGCGGGAGGCGTGCCGGCAAACGACTCGCCGCCCGGCGCCGGAACCTCGCTCCCAATCACATAAAGAAGAGGCGCCGCGTCTGACGGCAAATCGCTAAATACGTCCTCCGCCGCCCGGCAAAGAACAGCCGCACGCTGTGCGATGGTCCTCTCGTCAAGTCCTGTCTCGCTGTCATCAGCGCACGCCATGCTCGCATCAAGATGAATTTTGTTATACCCGGCAAGTACGCATGAACGAACCAGATCACAAGCGTTGCGCATCGCCACTTGCGAGGGCTGTTCTCGCCAGGGGTACGGTCCGAGATGGTCTCCGCCGAGCAATACTCGTTCTCGCGAAAGTCCGCCGTGATGCGCCGCTGAGTAAACAAACTCGGCAAACTGAGAAGGAGTTTTCCCCGTGTACCCGCCCGATTGATTCACTTGGCTGGAAGTAGACTCGACGTGCAAAACGGATTCGTCCTCGACAGCCTGCTGAACGGCCGCCGCGATCACGCTCGGGTGAGCGGAGCAGACGGCATACGCACCCACCTTCTCCCCGCAGCGATTGCGACGAACGATCTCCCGCAATCGCTGGCCGGCGCTTTTTGCCTGAGATTCCACGGTTGGCGCGTTACTGTGGTTCAGCTTCAAGAAGCAGATGTTTGTCGAAGTCAGTGGAAAGTGTTGCCTTGGGCCCGTGCACTTTTCCAAGATCTTTGTTGTTCACATAATCCACAATGCGGTATGTCCGATCCTGCAAACCCCGCAATTCAATCGGTCCGCTCCAGTGACGAGCGAAGAATGCATAGTACATTTCTCCGCCTTTGCGAATGACGTGTGTCTCGGGACGATCAAAGCCGATGTCGTAAAGATCTCCAAGATACTCGCCGCGGGAAAGCATTTTCTCTTTGTAGATGTGGAGCCATTTCTCGAATATTTTCTCGCCGCGCCGGCGTAAGGTCCGACGTGCCGTGCTTTTTGACCAGATTCGGCAGCACGAACTGCGTACCCACCACTCCACCCACGCCCAACGGTCGAAGCAAAATCGATCGCCCCGTCGCTCAATTCCACGTGATCGCCAAAGTAAGGTACATTGTCGCCCATCAGCGCTTTCAACGTCTTTCCCTTGGAGCGGATCTGAAACGAACTCTCTGGATCGGACGCCACCGACATATTGAAATGCGGCATAGTGAAAAACGAATAGGCGGTGCCGCAAGGACAAAACTCTACCAAAGCGTCCGGTTTCACGCTGCGCGCTGTTTCGTAGATTTCACGAAAAAAATCAGGCAGCGCTTCCACCGAGTCCTCCGGACGTTTGTGATGGTGCGCGGGATTGTAGCAAGCGGGAACCCCGTTCATGTGCTGGCCGTCTAGTTTGAGGCCGTCGAATCCCCACTCGCCCAGAATCTTACGGACCAGCGCTTTGTGATATTCGACAACCTCTCGATCGGCCGGACAAAGATAAAAAGAGTTCCACCAGGAAATCTTTCGCTTCGATCCATCCTCATTCAACAACAGAAAGTCGGGATGCTCTTTGAGCAGTTGCGAATCGGGAACCGCACTCAACGGCGACCACCACAGCTGCGCTTTGAATCCCTCTTCGTGAATTCGATCAACCAGCGCTTTCATGTCGGCGTCGCCCTGGGGAAACTTCTTAGGGTCGAACGGCCCAGTCGCCGTAGTTATTCTGCCAGCCGTCATCCAGCGTGACCCAGGAAAAACCCATTTTCTTAACCGTCGGCAGCGTGTCGTATACCTGCTTGAGCTTGACAGTCCGTCCGTAGCCCCACGCGCACCAGATCGGGCCGAAGGCGCTGTCGGGCGCCGAAGCCATTTGAAAGCCCTGCCGCATCATCAGCCGGCGGTATTCCGTTAGCGTGCGAAAATAGTCCCCCTGATGCACGGAGACAAACGTGCGAAGAGTGTGGAAACTCTCGCCCGGATCCAAAGTGCGATCCCGCGACGAGTGCACGGCCAGACTGGCGTGACGCGCATCCGGCATGGACACGGGCAGCGAAATAAGGCGCGGCGCCAGGTTCGATGTGACCGACCGCGAGCCCAACATCTTTCCGCCATACATCAACGATGGGAGTGCCTCCGCCGTAATCGCTGGCATTCATGCCCAGATAATTTTCCTGATGGAAACCCACGCGCAACGGCCGCACCCAATCGGGGCGCTTCTCGTAGGATCCGCTCTGGTAGGACCAGAACGCAGGGCCCCGCGCGGCGGAAGTTGCGGTGAGCGTATATTGATGGTTGCTCCATCCGCGGATTGTGCAGCCGAGTCGCGCCTTGATTCCGATACTCAACATCGAACACGGCAAGCGACGGAAAATCACTGTAGATCGTGACCGAAAGACTCTTGCGCAGGTCTCCAGACTTGCCCGTCAGTGACAACCGTTCCCCGCCGCCAAAAGCATCGGACACGTGTTCCCGGTGACTCGAAGTCAGGGCAAAGTCGCTCCAGGTGTGGCCGACGCCGGCAATGGTTTCCGATCGCGGAAAAGGGAGTCAAGGGCTTGGGACTCTGGGCCGAACAACGCGACCACTCGGCTGTGCAGGTTGCGGTCGAATTCGATCCGCAAAATCGAGCTTTCAATTTCGAGATCGGAAGAGGAACTTGCGGCAACTTCGGCGGACGGCTTTGGCTCGACTTGTCTTGTGCTGAGTTCCAACCGGGCAACGCGACTGCCAGCAGAACACAGCATGTGGCAGCGAGGGGCCGCGCATACTTCATCATCGAAGGGTACCACCGATCATTATGGTCGATCATGGCCGATCGAACTCTCGCTCGCATTGGCATTCCGCGAGAAATATTTTGGACGGAACGCGAGATTGCGATATATTGCGATCAATTACTTTTACTTTCGTTTATTTGACATTGTCAAGGACTGTCTTTCGGAGGGCTTGTCGATGACCGCAAGGATGCGCATGAAGCGTCTTTTAATATTAATGATTTGCCTCGTTGGGCTCAGCGCCGCACAGCAGCCGGATCAGACCCAAGGACAGATCGGCTACAAGTCTGCCGCCGATGCGGACCAGAAACAAGACTCTCCTGCTGAAAGACTTCCAGCCCGTCTCCATGTTGCATGCCCCCGCGCACAACGTCGACCGCGCCAAATATTACGTGATTGACGTTCACAACCACGTAAACGACGCCATGCGAATCGACGACCACATGCCGCCCGAGCGCGTGATCGAGATCATGAACAACACCAACGTGAAGACGGTCGTGATTCTCACCGGCATGTGGGGCGACAAATTGCAGCATGTGATCGACGAGATGGTCAAAGCCGTATCCCGGACGCTTCATAGTCTTCTCGCAGATCGACTGGAGCAAGATTGACGATCCAAACTTCAGCCAGGAAATGGTGGCCCAACTCGACGACGCGGTCGCGCGCGGCGCGCGCGGCCTGAAACAGCTAAAGGATCTCGGCCTGAACATTCGCGACAAGTCCGGAAAACTGATCGCAGTGGATGATCCGCGCCTTGATCCCATCTGGGAAGAATGTGGACGGCTCGGCATTCCCGTCTCGATTCACGTCACCGACCCCGAAGCATTCTTTCATCCCGTCGACAACACCAACGAACGCTATGAAGAGCTGACCGAGCATCCGGACTGGAGTTTTTACGGCCCGCAGTTTCCCAGCAAAGAATCGATTCTTGCCGGCTCGCGATCGCATGTTTGCCAGGCATCCGCACACCACATTTGTCGCGCTTCACATGGCGAACTGGCCGGAAAATCTCGACTACGTTTCTCACCTGCTGGATACGCTTCCCAATGTGATGGTGGAATTCGGAGCACGCGAAGCGGAACTCGGCCGGCAGCCGCGCCGCGCCCGTGAGTTCTTTCTCAAGTATCAGGATCGCATCATGTTCGGGACCGACAACGGCATGGACGAAGCCATGTATCGCAACCATTTCCGCTGGCTTGAAACTGCGGATGAATACTTCGACTACTGGGGATATCCGGGGCAAGGTCGCTGGAAAATTTACGGCATGGAACTTCCCGACGAGGTTCTGGAAAAGATCTACCACAAGAATGCTGAGCGCATGTTCGGACAATTTCGTGGAATCAGCAGATTCGTGCGAGGTGAAAGCTGCGATCCGGCGCCAGCTAGACCAGCGTCACCTGCATTCCTGTTTTCTTCAGCGCGGCGAGGTCGGGCTTGGGGATTCCCTGGTCGGTGATCAAGTGATGGACGCCGACAGCGGCGCAATCGAAGACAAGCTGCGTCGTCCGAACTTGCTGGAGTCGCACACGGCGACTGCAACTCCGGGCAACATCCATCATGGCGCGATTGACTTTGGCCTCGAGCAGGTTCGGCGTGCTCAATCCGTAGTGCACGTCGAAGCCATCCACTCCCAGAAAAAGAATATCCGCGTTCAAGCGCCGCAAGGTCTCTTCCGCGATCGGTCCCACCAGTGAAAATGAATTCTTTCGCAAGCGTGCCTCCAGTAAGAATAACCTCGAGGGAAGAACCGGACAAGTTCGGCCGCGATATTTACCGCGTTCGTGATAATGGTGAGGTTGTCGAACTTGCGGAGGGCCCGCGCGATCGCTGTAGTCGTGGTTCCGGAGTCAAGAATCACGACCTGGCCTTCTCTTACCATACGCGCTGCGGCGGCTGCAATTTGAACCTTTTCTCGGCGATGCAGCTTTTCTTTTTCCCGCAGGGTTGGATCTTCCAGCGCGCTCTCCCGCGTCGGCAACGCACCGCCATGAGTGCGGTGGATCCGGCCCTGCGCCTGGAGAATGTCCAGATCCTTTCGGACCGTGACCTGGGAGGTATGGAAATGTCTGGCCAACGCCCCGACCAGCACGCGTCCGTCACGGTTCAACATCTCCAGAATCAATCTGCGTCGTTCTTCGTTCAGCACAGGCTTGCTCAGAGGCCTCATAAGTAAGGATCGTCATTTTACCCTTGACAGTTAAGGAAACGAAAGTAAAAGTTATTAAACGCAAGCATACGAAAGGTGCGTTGATCTTTCGCGGGAGGCCTTCCATGCGAGCTCCGGGTCCCAGGTCTTTACCGGTCCGCCTTCACTTGCTTTCCACTGTGCTCGTTTCCCTTCTCCTGCCATTCGACGCTTCTAGGACAAGCCAACTATCAGGGTCAGATTCGCGGTGTCGTGTCCGACGCGAGCGGGGCCGTCCTGTCGAATGCCACAGTCACGATAACGGAGGTTGGCACCAATGTTTCCCAAACCGCCAAGACCGACAGCGCGGCGAATACACTCTGCGGGCTCTTCGTCCCTCCACCTACCTCGTGAAAGGCGACGGCACCGGCTTTCGAGTCGTAGAGCAAAAAGGACGTCGTGCTTGCCGTCGATCAGGAAACCAGCCTCAACTTCACGCTCCGTCCTGCTGGAAGCTCCACGGAGGTGCAGGTGCACGGAAGTCGGCGCCGCTGCTGGACACCGCAAAGCGCCGGCTCTGGGCACCGATGTTACCAACGAGTACGTGAAAGAGATCCCGCTGCTGAATCGCAATTTCTTCGGCCTGGTGTTTTCTGAATGCCGGAGTGAGCGAAGCCGCGGGTTCGGGAACCGCCGACAACTATCCTTCCGGCACGAATTTCGTCTCCAACGGTCAGCGCAATGCGACGGCGGAGATACGCATGGATGGTGCTCTGATCAGCGCCCCCGAACAGGGCGAAGGCGGAAACTCCAACGTTTACTACGAGCCGTCTGTCGAAGCTGGTGCAGGAATTCAAAGTCCAGAACAACGCCTTTTCCGCGGAGTTCGGCAGCAACGGCGGCACTGTCGTGAACATGGCGCTGAAGAGTGGCACCAACGCACTTTCACGGAAGCGCCTGGTGGTTTGGCCAGCACGGCGGGCTCGACGCCAATGACTTCTTCAGCAACCAGGCGGGGCTGCCGCGACCCGATCACTCGCGCGATCAGTACGGATTTTCGCTCGGCGGTCCGATCGAAAGAACAAGACATTTTTCTTCGTCGACATTGAGCGCGTGCTAGAAACCGATCCCGTGAATATTGTCGCCACGGTCCCGACCAAGGCGCGAGCGAGCTGGAGATTTTTCGCAAACCCTCATTACCGACCCGGACACCGGCGACGTCGTACCGAATCTCGATCTTCAATCCGCATCAGTCATCGATCCGAATACCGGCGACGGGCGCTTTTCCCGTAACAATAAATCCCGTCGCATGCAGGATCCGATTGGGCAAAAGATCCTGAACCTCTTACCCGCTGCCCAACCAACCCGGAAATGCCGACGGCACCAACAACTTCCGCGACAACACCAACTGCGTTCAGCAAGTCGTCTGCAATTCGACATCAAAATCGACGAGCAACTCTCCAGTAACACCAGCATCTCGCAGGACGCTACAGTCACGCCGACGGCTCGACTAACACCCCACAGTCTTGGCGATGGCGACTTCAACGACGGCATCAACTGGCATCACCAACGTGAACAACGTCGGAGCTTGCAGCATGACTGGACGATCTCACCCTACCCTGCTGCTGAGTCAGCCGTTTTGCCATCGACCGTGTTCACGCACCGGGCTATCAGCAACTATCCGAGCGCGGCGTCGGTTGGATTTCCCTCGATACTGGACAATGCCAATCCCGGAATTTCGCGCATGCCCGCGATCCTCACCGATTCGCCCTGGACCTCGCTGTTCGACCAGTGCTGCGTCGACACCAATTTTGCGCACACGTTGTATTCGTATTCCTCTGGCCTTGTCGTGGACGCACGGAAAGCACAACCTCAAGTTCGGTGGTGAACAGCGGCTGTTCTTCAACAATTTCCGCAGCCGCAGCTATCCCACCGGGTATTTCCATTTCTGCCAAACCGTCACCGAGAACGTGGTCGGCGCCTTCAATCCGGACCAGGGAAATCCCTTTGCCGACATTCTGCTCGGGCATGGGCGATTACGGCGGGATCTCGGTGTATCCAGCCGTCGCCAATAAGTCGAAGGAAACTGGGTTCTATGCGCAGGACGAATGGAAGGTCACGCCCAAGCTGACTCTCAATCTGGGTCTGCGCTATGAGTGGAGCACTCCCTACACCGAGCGCCACAACCTGATTCAGTTCAGCGATTTCACCGGAAACAGCGGAATCAGCGTTCCCGGCCTCCCGCTGATCTCAGGGCCGTTGAAAGGGACCACGAATTCGCCACTTCCGGCAATCGTCACGTTCCAGTCGACCGCAACAACTGGGCGCCGCGTCTTGGCTTCGCCTACCATTGTCTTCCAACACCGTGGTACGCGGCGGCGCTGGCGTCTACTACGGAATGAACGTCGCCACAAACTTCCAGTACACCGGCACGGCCTTCCGCAAGGACGGCGTCATCTATTTCACGCAGGATAATTTCCAAACCCAGTATGCCACCTTTGGAAAATCCATTTCCCGCCGGTCTGCCGGCGCCGCAAGGCAAGAAGTACGGCGCGTTGGCGATGTGGGGCTTCGGCAACCAGAACGATCTTGGCACCACTCCGGCGCAGAACGCCGACATCTACCAATGGAGTTTCGGCGTTCAGCGCTTGCTGCCCGGACAACTGTGGTTTCGGTGGACTATTCCGCCAATCGCAGCACGCATCTGCCGTGGGGAGGAGCCGGTGGGCATATGCGGTGCGGCGTTACCACGCGCGATCGCAACTTCATTCCTTCATCCATTCGCAGCAGTTCAACACCCAGACTCTCTACAACGACCTGCACAATCACGGCCAACAATCCCTTCCACCCTCTGTTCAGGGACCGAACGCGATCTTCAACGAACCCGACTCGCAGTACAATAACGCGCAAATTCCGCTGATTAACCTGTTGCGTCCCTATCCCGCAGTTCGACGGAGCTTCGAAGGACTACCGCTGCTCGAAGCCGATTCCTGGTACAACGCGCTTGCAGTCCGTTTCGAGAAGCGCGCCAGTCACTACATCAGCTTCGAAGGCGGATACACCTTCTCGAAGGAAACCGACGACTCCTCCTCGGGCAGGAACGCCTGGGTCGGTTCGCTTGCTTCCGATAATCCGCAGGAACTCGACAACCTGAAAGCCGAGCACTCCATCAGCGCCAACGACGCCACTCATCGCCTGGCCCTGGCAATGATCGCGGACCTTCCCGATCGGCCGTGACCGCTGGATCGGCCAGATATGAATCGATTTCTCGACGGCGTTGTGGGTGGCTGGACGCTCTCGACCATCCTCACCTTGCAGTCCGGTCAGCCCATCGATATCGGCATGTCGCAACCGACTCTCGATGACGGCAAGCAACGGCCCAACGTAATCTGCAATCCGGACAGCGGCATTAGTGCGCATCAGTCTGCCATGACCGGGCAAAGCACTTTCAACTCCAACTGCTTCGCGGATCCCGGGTTACGAACAGCCGGGAACGCGCCTCGATATTTTTCCAACCTGCAGAACCGACGGAATTCACAACATCGATGTCTCGATTGACAAAGTCTTTCTCCCCGTGAAGGCATGAAGATGGAAATGCGTGGCGACTTCTTCAACTTCTTCAATACGCCACGATTCGCCCTTCCGGACACGCTGCTGGGGCGACTCAACCTTTGGCCAAATTTACATCGACTGCTTCGGGGCAGCACCCCGCGCCATGGGCAAGCTGGGAGTGCGGTTTGAGTTCTAGAGCACGCACTTGTGCGGATCGTCAATGCCTCGCACATGAGAAGCGCTTGCGCCGGCGGCCTCTCATTTTTCATTGTGCTCGCTCCCATCGCTGCGGCGCAGAGCCGTCATCCCGCAGAACAAGACTGGACCCACTATGTTCGCATCGGCGCCTACGGACTGCGCCGCCGACAATGCCGCTGAGATCGTGCGCAGCGCACAGGAAGACGATGTCTTCGGCATCGAAGTCGATAACGACATTCCTGGCCGCTACGAGAGCTTCCTCAATCCTGAAGAAAAGCTGCAAGCAATTCGCGCCGTAGCGCAAGAAGGCGCACGCAGCCGGCAATCACGCCTTCGTCTACATCGCCGGCACGGAATGCATCACCGCCAACGCCGACTAAAGCTCCGCACACCGCTGGCAAAAGATCATCCCGACTGGCTGCAGCGAAAGATCACCGGTGAGCCCGCCATCTTCGGTGGCGGCACCGCTTTCTGGATCACAAAGGGTGACGAAGACGTCTGGGTGAGCCCCTATGCCACCGAGTGGCGCAAGACCTACATGGAGCGCGTGCGGCAAATTGCCGCGCACCGGCATCGACGGCATCTACGTCGACATTCCGTACTGGATGACGCACTTCGAGGGATGGGAAGACAGTGGGCCAGCTTCGACGACTACACCGTGGCCGCCTTCAAAAAGCAAAGCGGACTGGACGCCAAAAAAGATTTGAAGCTCGGCGATTTCTCCGATCCCAACTTTCGCAAGTGGATCGACTTCCGAATTCAAACGATCACCGACTTCATGCAGGAGATCGACTGGAACGCAAAGTCAGTCAATCCCGCCATCAAGACCATTCCCGAAATTTATCCCGGCATCGAGGAGGAAGCCGTGCGCGTCGGCGCAGATGTCTATAGTCTCTACCCGGTCGTGGATGCCATCGCCCACGAATACGAATTCGGCGAAGGCGATCACATGGCGTCGTCGCGATCGCAGTTCGACTGGTTCAACTACCAGGTCGGAATGCACTCCTTCCGCGCCTTCGCGCAAGGAAAGCCACCTGGATCCTGAACTATTCCTGGGATGGCGACAAAAAGTGGATGCGCGCGAAGCGATGATGAACCTCGCGATGTCACAGGTCATGGCCGGCGCGAATTTCTGGGACGCTCCCGGCCACTCCATGGCCGGTTCGAACGATCTGCCGACTCGAAAGAAGATCTTCTCCTGGATCAAGGCCCACGAGAAAACCTTCTACGCACCACGGATTCCGATCACTCCGATCGGAGTTTATTTCTCCCCCGAGACCCGCAACTTCTATGCCCACGAGTTCATCGCTTCCTATCGCGGCATTCTCATTCTGCTCATGCAGAAGCACCTGGAGTTTCAAATCGTAACCCCGCGCACGCTGTCCGATTTCCAGGGCGCCGCCCTGATTCTGCCCGATGTGAGGCTCATGAGCGACAGCGAAAAGTCCTTGCTGCAGGCCTATGTAGAGAAAAATAACAGTTCTGGTGATTACGGGAGAAGATGCTACCGGTTTGGGACACGCTCAAGCGTCATTCGCTTCAGCAAGTGCCCGGGAAAGGACTACAGTGCCGCCCTGCAAAAGGACTTCGGCGCGGCAACTCCTGATCGAGAACACGAATTCCTGGAAAGCCTGAAATCAGAAGCTGCCAGTCCACGTACTTGCTTCTCCACTGATCGCCACATCGATTGCTCGCGTCGACGGCAAGCCTCACGTATTCTTCGCCAACTTTGCGGGACTGCGCGGCGGAGCGAATCCCGTCCAGACTCCGCCAGACCGGCGTGCAAGTGACCATCACGAGCACGACCAACGGCCATGGATTCTTTCTGCCCTTCCTCGGAGACGTGCAGCCGCTCGAAGGAGCCGCTCGAACTGGTGGGCTCACGTTCACCCTGCCCGCGATCGAGAAGGGAGCGGTGTTTTGGTATGAGCCGTGATCCTAAAACCGCCTCCGAAAACTCATTGTTGCATCGGAGAATTTCCGAATTGACCTAGGAGTAACTAAAGTGAATGCCCTTTCTGAATTGTTGAATCTGCCGGAAACCAGAAGAAAACTCGCGGATTGGTTCATACTCCCGGCGAAATCGCGCAACAGCCCGAGACCTGGCAGTCGACGTTTGAGCTCTTTCAAAAGAAGGCGCGTGAGATCCAAGACTTCCTGGCATCCGCAGGTTTGGCTGTGGACCCGCGCATCCGCCCAACCGTTTTCCTGGTCGGCGCCGGAACCTCTGATTACATCGGGCATTCTCTCGCGTACCTGTTTCGCAAAACCTGGCACTGCGAAGTAATCGCCGTACCGAGTACCGACCTCCTCACCCACATGGATGAACTATGCGATCCGGAGAAAAGATATCTCTGGATTTCGTTTTCCCGATCCGGCGACAGTCCGGAAGGTATCGCCGTCTTAGAGAGGGCGTTGCGGTCCCGCCCCGACATTTACCATCTCGTAGTTTCCTGTCATGCGAACGGGCAAATGATTCGCGCCAACGCGGCGAACCCTCAGGTCTTGAGCATCTGCTTGGACGATTCCGTGAACGACCGCGGGTTGGCGATGACCAGTTCCTTTTCCAACATGGTCGTCTTCGGCCAGTGCCTGGCGGATACCGCCAACTTGAGCAAATACGAGCAAGTCCTGTCACGGCTGATTGAAGGAGGCAAAAAGCTTTCTGCCTATCGCCGCGGATTGCGCTGCGTCGTTAGCAAAACAGCCATTCACCAAAGCTTGTTTTGTCGGTTCCGGACCGTTGCGAGCCGTCGCCAAAGAATCTGCCCTCAAACTGCTGGAACTGACCGCAGGCAAGATCGTAACGATGTCAGAGTCCGCTCTAGGCCTGCGTCATGGCCCCATGGCCGCGTTGGACCACAACACTCTGTTCGTCTGTTTTCTTTCCAGCAATAGCCGTATTCAGGAGTACGAGCGGAACCTCCTGAAGGAAATCGGAAACAAGCAACTGGTTAGCACTCGGATTGTGGTCGCTGGGAGTGATGCGCTGGCGATGGATTCCTCGCTGAACATAGTCTCGCGCCATCCGGGTCGCTCGCGGTCGCCGATGATTACCGCCCGCCGGTAGATGTCATCTTCGGACAGTTGCTTGGGTCTGTTCGCTTCGCTGCGCTGGAATCTTCGACCCGATTGTCCAAGTCCAAATGGCGCCATCAGCCGCGTCGTACAGAATATCGGCACTCATTCCTAACCGAAGTTTCACAGTCCTGCACAATCTATGAGGGGAGCCTTCGAATGATTGAAGTTTGTGTGGTGGGCGAACTCAACCTGGATCTAATCCTCTACGGATTGCCCGAAGAGCTGATTCTCGATCGCGAGCATCTGGCCAGCGATATGGCATTCACCCTGGGAAGTTCGTCGGCAATCTTCGCCCACAACTTGTGCGTTCTGGGTACGCAGGTAGGTTTCATATCGAAAATCGGAAAAGATCCTCTCGGCAAGATGGCCGCTGAACGCCTGTCCGCAGCCGGCGTCGACATCAGCCGGATCAAGCAAACAAGTGGAAACACCTCCACCGGACTCACCGTGGTCGTGCCCTACGCCAGGCATCGCCACATGCTCACCTATCCAGGGACGATGTTCGAGATGCAGTATTCCGACATCGACCTCGATTATCTCCGCACCGCCCGCCATTTTCATCTTTCGTCGTTCTACCTGCATCGCGCGCTGCGTCCGGAGATCGTGAACTTGTTTCGCCAAGCCAAGCAAGCCGGACTCACCACATCCCTCGACACGAACGACGATCCCGACAATCAATGGGGAGCGGATCTGCTTGGGGTCCTTGATTACGTTGACCTGTTTCTGCCCAATGAACGTGAGGCAAAAAGCATCGCCCGGACCAACGATCTCTCGCAGGCGCTCACCCTCCTGGCGGGGCATTCCCATGTAATAGTCGTCAAACGCGGCCCGGAAGGCGCCCTCTGTCGCAGCGGCAATGAGCACTACAGCCTGACGCCACCGAGAGTTCAACCCGTTGACGACATCGGCGCCGGAGACACGTTTGATGCCGGGTTCATTCACGCATATTTGCTGGGCACGAAACTGGAAGACTGCCTCGCCTTCGCCAACATCGCCGCCGCTTACTCAGTGACTAAGCCCGGCGGTACGGAAGCCTTCCGCGATCGCAGTGCACTGCTCACCTTCATGCGCCAGCAATGGAGTTCAACGGGAAGAACAGCGTTACCGGTAAAGTGAAAACAAATAGTCATCCGTTAAGCTTAAAACCATTCGAAATCTAAACATATGTATAATCCGCTGATGCCAGGGATACCGTGGAGCACAATTGCGCTCGGCTCGCTGTTGCTCATCTCGACCCGTTCAAAAGGAGGACAGGACGTGAAATCTCCGCAACCTGAAACGTCGAAGCCGCCCGTCACAATGGAGCAGCGCGGGCGCATCCTTGGAATCGGCGGTATCTTCTTCAAATCCGCCAATCGTGATCAGATGCGCGAATGGTATTCGAAGCACCTTGGACTCGCTGACAAAGGCGAAGGCGTGATGCTTCCGTGGCGCGAACACGACGACCCGCAAAAGGAACACGTTACCGTTTGGACTGTTTTTCCCGCCTCCACTAAGTATTTCGATCCCAGCCCCGCACCGTTCATGATCAACTACATCGTGGACGATATGGATGCTTTGCTCGACCGCTTAAAACAAGAGGGAGTAAAGATCGAGCCAAAACGAATGGATGAATCCTACGGTCGCTTTGCCTGGATCTATGACTCGGATGGGAACAAGATTGAGCTTTGGCAGCCGCCGCCCGCCAAGCGCTAAGCGCCTTCCTCTGCACCTACTCAATCGGTTTCTGTGCTACGGTCCCGTAGTCGTAGAATGGCCGGAAATGCTGGGTAAGCCGACCACCCTCGCCCGCTAATCGTCCGACGAGCCGGTCCGCATCCGAGGGCTCCCAATCAGCACGGTGTTCAGTTCAGGAGCAGGGGTGCTCGCACAAAGACGGAGCAATCGTTTTTCTGAGTATCGCAGTAATGACCCCAGCGCCAGCATTGCTTTTTTGTATGTTGCATTGCAACATATATATGTTGTAATAGCAACATGGAGGAACTCATGAGCGACATCCTGGAAGCGATCTTTCACAGGCGGGCAGTCAAGGCCTTTGAGCCGGTCGAAATCCCCCAGGCACTGCGTGAACAAATCCTCGATGCAGCCCGCCATGCTCCCTCCAGCTTCAATATCGCAACCGTACCGGTTCTTTTGGGTGGAATCGTCGCCGGGAAAGGCAACCGCGGCGAAACTCTGCATGGGACAGATGCCTGCGGCAACGGCGTCGGCGCTGGTCGTTGCGGTGGCCGACATCGGGTCGCTGGCAGCGACCTCGCAAGCCCAGTTGGAGTGGATGCGCAGAAGCGGCTTCAGCCACGCCAAAATCCGAGACTACGAGCGGACCGCGAAGATCGGCCGGATCCTGTTCATGCCAGGACCGTTCGGCATTTTTGCCGCGGTCAAGTGGGCGATTTTTCGACTGGTAAATTTGTGGAAGACGATCGGGATGCCACCACTGTTTCGACAGGACTTGTTAAAGTGGGCGACGAAGAGTACATCGTTGGCCTGTGAGAATCTGATGATTGCCGCCGAAGCGCTGGGACTCAACACCTGTCCGATGGAAGGATTCGATGGCCGCAGACTCTCCAGATTTCTCGGGCTGTCAACCCGGTATCATGAAATTGTGATGGTGATTGCGATCGGGAAGAAATCGCCTGCTTATGCGGAACCGCCGCAGTGGCGGCGGCCTCTCGATGCCACGGTAACCGTCCTATGATCATCGTTCCAAAGAAGGATATTCCTCAAGACATCCTGAGCGACTCAGTACTTGCCCATGTTGCGGCAGCCTATTTTTCCGTCGGGAAGAGACTTGAGCGAAAAACTCGGTGCTCTGCGACTCGTGGCTTCATCCTGTCCACACTCCGGGGCGGTGCCGCGCTCAATCAGAATCAAATCGCCACACTTCTCGGTTTCGACCGGACTGTCGTGCATCGAGCCATCAAGTCAATGGTTCAGGAAGGGCTTGTGTCGGAGAAAAAAGCAAAATCGGGCAGAGCAATTCACGTTAGGTTGACGCCAAAAGGCCACAAATACAGGAAACGCCTGATCAATGCGAGGATAGCCGCTGACGATAAACTCCGAAAGGAACTGACTCCGGAAGAACGCACAACACTTCTTCGACTCTTGAAGTTGATTGCCGAATTAGAGTTCTAAGACTGCGCCGCCGTCCATTCCGGATGGGGTTGTGACGAAGTTCGTATGCTGCTCAACAGGAAGAAGCCACTGGCCTAACTGACCATGACGCAAATTGCCAATTCCTTGCAAGTGCTTGAAAGAATGGCGGGGACGACGGGACTCGAACCCGCGGCCTCTGCCGTGACAGGGCAGCGTTCTAACCAACTGAACTACGTCCCCACTCGCCAAATCAACGAGATGCGCAATCGCCAGTGTTTATGCGGCTTTGCGCGATTTGCATATCGTGCATGGAATTGCCTGCGTTGCCCAAAAGAGCGCGATTCCTGTCCGAACCGCCCCCAAACCGCCCCAAATTTCGGCATTCCCTGCACTTTTGCGATGTGCAAAACAGCTCTGCACAGAGTGCTCCGCGCGATCCAGATTGTTGCCAACCTGGACGAAACCGCCAATAAAACTTGAGCAGTTGTTTCAGCACAGAAATATCCTAACAGCTTCTCGCAGAACACGAAAGGGGCGTCGAGACCTGTAGCCGTGTCCTCGAAAGCTGCGCTGATACTTGTCACGAGTGTTTGGTCAAAGTGGACAACAAGCCCTCGAGCCCCTAATCTAGTCTTAATGCGCCTGCTTTCGCCTTCCGAATATCGGACCAAACGAGTCTTGGTTAACGCCTAGCCACGGGGTGCGATCCCGCCAAAGCGGACTCCCTGCTCATGGAGTTTAGAGATGCCCTGGCACGAGCACATCGACCAACTGAAGAATCTGTTTTGGATCCTGACCAGCACTCTGACGGCAGTGGTGAGCGGGAACAAGAAGGGCTCCGGTGCTGCCACGCCTCATGTGCTTGCGAATCTCTCTAGGCGCACAGTAGCGTACACGAAAAGACCGTTTCGAATCCACACGAGGAACCGAGTGCCCCAGATTCCGGTCTTATGAGCGTCCGGAATAACGTCCCGCCGAGAAGTCATTAGACAACACTTTCTCCTAGCGCTACGGTGAACCAAAAGCAGCGGCACTGAACTGTCACTGCCGGAGGTTCTCATGGCGCATTTGGCTCGAATCAAACTTCCCTCCCCCATTCGGTTAGCGGCCTATTCAACGCTCGCAAAGTGGGCGCTGTTGGTGGTCTCACTTCTTGTGTTGGCTCCCCTTGCAGCTCACGCTCAAGGGAGTCCCTTCGACACCGGCTTTAACGCCATCCAAAGCCTTTTCACCGGCACCATCGCGAAGGTTGCAAGTCTGGTTGCAATCGTGATCGGCGGCTACGGCTTCGCGCACGGCGAACCCGGCGCAAAAAAGGCGCTCGCCGGCGTTGCCGCCGGAACGGGCATTGCCGTTCTCGCCGTGAATGTCCTGAGTTGGCTCTGGGGCGTATAGCGCCCTTCCCAGCCACCTTCAACCCGCGCTTAGAACGAGGGACTTATGCCAGACAAACCACAGCAGAAGCATCGCACAAATCGAGTCTTCAAGAGCCTGCATAAGCCGCTCACCTACTTGGGTGTCGAACGCACGCTCTTCTACTTCGTCTGCGTCGGCGCAGTGGGGGCCTTCAATCTCTTCAATTCCATCCTCGCCGGTATCGCCGTCTTCATTGGCGGTTTTGCCTTCGGCCATTGGGTAACGAACAGCGATCCGGCATTCCTCCGCATCCTCGCAAAGTCCGAACGCTACAAGCTGCGCTATGACGCCGCGAAGCAGCAAGTTCCCCGCGTGGAGGTGGTGTGATGCTGCGTCTCGACAAAGTCATCAAGCCGTGGAAAGAGAGTGCGGCTCTCAACGACCACATCAACCTCTACGGCTTCTGGAATGAGACGGCCTTCCTTACCAAGAGCGGCGATCTAGGCATGGTTCTCAGTGTTCCCGGCGTGGACTACGAAAGTCTTGACCGCTCGGAACAGGAGTATGCAGTGAAGCGGTTGGAAGCGGCGCTCAAAGCGTTTGGCCCAGGCTTCCATGTCTACCAGTACCTCTTCAAATCGAACCGCCCCGACATACCGTTCGCAACATATGACGACCCGATTGTGGAAGCAGCGATCGACCAGCGACGGAAGTTCTTTGAAGCGAAGCGCGACCATCTCTATCAGGTTGAAATCTTCTACTGCATCCTGCTCGAAGGCGCCCGGTCGAAGACCGGCGTCGGCGCGGCGCTCGCTCGCCTCTTGCGCGATCCAGAGGGCGCGATTGGCGAACTCAAAGCGCAGTTCACCAACGACAGCATGAAGACGCTGTTGCGTACGCAGATCGAGCGCGATCTTCGACGGCTCGACCAGCAGCGTGCAGGCATTCGCTCGGCAGCTCGCGGACTTCATGCAAATCGAGATCTTGAATCAGCAGGGACAATTCACGTTCTTCCGCCGCTTGCTGAATTACGACGACTGGCGTATTGCCGGCAGGCCGCAGTCCACGCAGTTTCTCGACTATCAGGTGGTCAACTCCGACATCGAAGCGGAACGCGATCATCTGCGCGTAGGCGATCACATCGTCCGTGTGCTGACGATGAAAGAGGCCATCACCGAGACGCGGCCCCTGGTGCTCGACGCGCTGCTGAAGATTCCGGCCAACTTCTATGTCGTCACGGAGTGGACGCCGCTCCCCGCGGACAAGGCCCGCAAAGAAGTGAACAAGCGCCGCCGCCACTTCAATATGTCGAAGACGGGATTCGTCTCGCAGATGGGCAACGACGCCACGAAGACGAACCCGCGCGATGTGCTGGTGGACGAGTCCAAGCAGGCCGACATCGAAAATCTTGGCGATTGCCTGCGCGCCCTGGGTGACGGTCAATCGCTTGGCGATTTCTCGCTCACGATTGTGCTGTATGGCCGGTCACGAAGCGGAACTCGATCAGCTCGTGGCCGAGTTCACTGGCGTCTTCACCAACGCGGACGGCAATCTGTTTGCGGAAACCTACAACCAGCTGAACGCCTATTTCGCCACCGTGCCGGGCAACTATGCGCTGAACCTTCGCAAGCTGTATCTGCTGAACACGAACTACGCCGACCTGTCTTTTCTGTTTACGATCCTTCCCGGCGAGAAGACGAACGCGCATCTCGGCACGGAGTACCTGGCTGTGCTCGAAACCGACAACAGCACGCCCTACTTTCTCAACCTGCACACCGGCGACGTTGCCCACACGCTGATTCTCGGGATGACCGGCAGTGGCAAGTCCTATCTTTGCATTTTTCTGCTGCAGAACGCGCAGAAGTACAAGCCGCTGACTTTCATCTTCGATATCGGCGGCAGCTTCCAGTCGCTTACGACGATCTTCGAGGGCTCGTATCTCAATGTGGGCCAGGAAGCGCGGGACTTCACCATCAACCCGTTCTCGCTGCCTCAGACCAAAGAGAACCTGCAGTTTCTCTTCAGCTTCTTCCGCGTGCTCATTGAGGGCAACGAGCAACGTTACCGGCTCGACTTCAAAGAAGAACGCCGGCTGTGGGACGCGATCGAGCGCATCTACGTGCTGGAGCCGAACCAGCGCACGATCTCGAACTTTGGCAACATCATCGGCGAGTTGAAAGAACGCCTGCACCGCTGGACCCGCGGTGGACAGTACGGCTTCCTCTTCGACAACGCCGAGGACACGCTTTCGTTCAACCGCTTTCAGACGTTCAATTTCCACGGCTGGAACGATGCGCCGGAAGTCTTGGAACCACTGCTGTTTTATGTTTTGCACCGGGCATCGAATGAGATCACCGACCCGAAGAAGCTCGGCACCTTCAAGTTCTTCCTGCTCGACGAGGCGTGGCTCTTCATCAAGAACGAGACGATTCGCAATTACGTGGTGCAGGCGCAGAAGACCTGGCGCAAGCACAAAGCCGCGATGATCCTGGCGACGCAATCCATCAAAGAACTTGAGGAATCGGGGATGCTGGCGATAGTGGCCGAGAGTTGCCCGACAAAGATCTTCCTCGCCAACCCGGAGATGAACCGCGAAGTTTACCGCGAGGCGTTTCATCTGAACGACACCGAACTGGACCTGATCGACGGCCTTGTTCCACCGGGCCAAATGCTGATTCGCAAGGCGCAGACCTCCAAGAAAGTGCATTTGAACGTCGATTCGGTCTCGCACTGGATGGCGACCAACAACGCCCGCGACAACCTCAAGAAGCAGGAATATTTCGACCGCTTCGGTTTTGCGGATGGACTTCGCCATCTCGCGGAAGATTATCCATTCCAGCCGCGCGCGCTGGCCGTATCAACTTCGAACACCAACCGCTAAGGAGAGCTGCTATGCGACATCTGAAATTCATCGTCAATTGCGCTTTGGTTGTTTCTTCCATCGGTGCTTTCGCCCAAGACTCTGCGCGCACGGTGCAGTATCACTCGCAGGACATCGTTCCGATCCGCGCCAAGCTGAAATACACGACCCTGATCGAACTGCCCACGACCGAGAAGATCATGGAGGCCGCCACGGGCGACAAGGAGTTCTGGATCGTGGATGTGGTTGGCAACTTTTGCTTTGTGCATCCGGCGAAGCAAGGCATCAGCTCCAACTTGAATCTCATTACGGACAAGGGGAACATCTACAGTTTCACCCTCCAGGACATCTCTGCCACATCGACCACCCCTGATCTGAAGGTGATCGTCGAACCTGCCGATCGCTCTGCCATCGTGGCCGCCAGCGGCCCTCCGCAGTTCGTGCCCGCCGCCCAACTCGAACAATCGCGGCAGCAGCTTGCCGCTCTGCAATCGCACGTCGAGCAGGCGGTGGACGAGTACAAGAGCGCCTATCCGACGCAGCTCAAGTTCGACTATGCCTACAAGGCGAACGAAGCGCCCTTCGACATCCAGTCGATCTATCACGACGACAAGTTCACCTACATCAAGACGAATGCGCCTGAGAAGTTCAGCGTCTACGAGATGAAAGACGGCAAACCCAACCTCGTCACCTACGACCTCCGGGAAGGGACGTACATCATCCCGAAGATCATGGACAGCGGATATGTGGAACTGGGCAAGAAGAGAATGGAATTCACGCGCAAGGGATCACCGTCATGACCGAGAACGTCTTTACTCCCCACACAGAGCCGCAAGCCGAGCCAACGTTGCGCCGCAACCTGGAACTGCCAAAAGGTGTCTTGCAGAAGAACCTCAAGACCTTCGTTTATCTGGGTGCGGCATTGCTCGTGATTGTGGCGGCGCTCTTCAGTTCGTCCGGCAAGAAGACGCCTGCACAACAGGCCAGCGCGAAAGGGCAACCGCCGCAACCGACCTTGCAGGACAACACCGACAGCAACGTGCAGGAGTTGAAGAACCAGCTTCAGGCCGAACGTCAGAAAGAGCAGCAGGCAACAATGGCCGCCGCTGCAATGGGAGATCCAGCGCTTGCGTCTGCGACGCCCCAGCAGCGGGCTGCAGCCGCGGCCTATGGGCCGACCGGCGTTGCCGTGCCCTGTATTCCGGGCCAGCCCTGCCCGCAAGCGCAGCAGGGCAACATGCAGATGCAACTCACGCCGGTGCAACAGCAGGCACAGTTGATCGCTGCGAAAGAACGCGAACGCGCTGACAACTCCCGTTTCGCTTCCAATCTTGTGTACTCCCGCTCTGCCGATCCGCCGCAGCAACAACAGCAAGGCCAGACGATGCCCGCCCAATATGGCCCTGCCGAACGGCAGACAAACAGCAGTCTCGTCTCCCCACCAGCCGAAGGAAAACAGGAGGACACGCCCGGAGGCTATAAACGTCCACTGGAGGCCAATATCGATTCAGCCGTCGGTCAGCCCTATCTCGTCTACGAGGGCTCGGTTCTCGACACTGTTCTCATGAATCGTCTGGATGGAGACGCCGTAGGGCCGGTTAAAGTCCTGGTCTCAAATCCGCTGTATTCGCACGATCATCAACACGTCATCATTCCCGAGGGAACGGTTGTTTTGGGCGAGGCAAAGAAGATTGGAGCGGCGGGCTTCGGCCAACAGCGGCGGATGGCCGTGGTTTTTCACCGCCTGATTATGCCGGACGGTTACTCCGTCGATCTCGACCAGTTCCAAGGCCTCGATCAGATCGGAGAGGAAGGACTGAAAGACAAGGTCAACAACCACTACCTCCAAATCTTCGGCACCTCGATCGCTTTGGGTGTGATTGCTGGAGCGAGCCAGATCACGCAGGGTGGCGGCACCATCACCACGAGCGGTTCCCAGGCATTCACCAACGGGGCTGCAGGCAGTGTTTCGCAGTCTGCGACCACGATCCTTGATCGCTTCATACAGATACCGCCCACCATCACGATCCGAGAGGGTCACCGCGTGAAAGTGTATTTCACGCAGGACTTGCTTCTTCCTGCGTACTCGAACCACACTATTCCGCAGACGTTTTGAGGAGGCGATATGCGCAGAATCATCGTTGCCGTTGCATTGCTCTCCACTCTGATCCTCTTCGGTTGCAAGAAGCAGATTGCCTGCGACCCTGCCGATTCAGAGGCGGTGTGCAAAGCATTCCAGCAGTGTCTTCATTCGGATACCTCGGCTGAGGTCTGCCGGATGGGAGAGCAGGACGCTAACAAACTCGAAAAAAACAAGAAGCACTGATTACCCAACAAGGAGGTCTCCCAATGAAACGCACCAGTCTCACCCTCGCCGCAATGTTGTCCATCATGCCCGCCACCATCGCGCACGCGCAGTTCGGGTCGGGGATTGTATACGATCCCACTCAATCGGCCCACGCCATCACCCAGATCGAGCACGAAGAGCGGTCCATCAGCAACCAGGTGCAACAGATCGAGAACGGCCAACAGATTTTCTCAAACACTGTCAAGATCGCGAGCACGGCACTCCAAACCTACAACCAGGTGAAGCAGCAGTACAACCTCTACCACCAGATGATCCTTGCGCCGCGGATGCTTTATTCACGATTTCTCTCGCCGACTTCGGACCTGCGACTGCTGCAACAGATCTCGAATACCTACGGCAACTCGGGAGGCTGGGTCAATTCCGCCAACACTGGAAATGGAGCGTCAGCCGCCTACCAACAAGTGAGCGTTCCTCGCACCAACAGCATGATTCCGGGCTACGGCAGTTTCAGCACCTCCGGGCAGCAACAGATTGCCGCACAGGGCGCCACGGTCGATATCAACGATTCTGTACTGACGAACAATCTCGAAACGCTTGGAACGATCCGGGCCAATCAGACGGCAAGACAGACCGACATCGCCAATCTGGAAGCTGCGACACAAACCCAAGATCCAAGCCAGCAGACCATCATGGCGGAGCTTCAACGCATCAACCAGGCTTTGCTTCTGCAGTTGCGGACTATGCAGGATGCCAACCAGATCAACGCCAATCTTGCGCTTCAACAGATCGTTGCCCAGAAACAACAGCAGGACGCACTAAAGGCGGGATTCCAGGACACTGCGAACTACGCGAGCACCTATCAGACACACGTTGCGCCGGCCTACAACGGTGGCGCACAAGCCCTGACCTATTGATCGTCGATGTACCCGCGCGAGGTGATGTATGGGAGTGCTGAATTGGATCACGCAGGGATGTGACGCGCTGACCGCCACAGCGTCGCCCACAATCGATGCTTTGGGGGTTCGCATGTGCATCGCGCTCGCGACCATCATGCTCGTCTGGTTTGGGGTGCAGGAATCGCTGGCCTCCACCCACGGAGGCCAGGGTTTCCACATGGGGAAGTTCCTCAGCTTCTTCATGCTGATCACCTTCGCCTATACCCTCGTGCGATTCTACGACAGCAGCATCCCAGGTGTTGGCCAATCCTTCCGCGGCTTTATCAACGGCGGTGCGCAGTACCTTGTCTCGGTCATCGGCAGCGACAGCATCACGAGTATTCAGAACACGCTGAATCAGGCTCAGGCCACGAGCGGTCCCGGCATGGTGAAAGCCCTGATGAATCCCTACTACGCCATCGTGTACGTCATTATTCAAGTCCTGATTGCCACCTTCTCCGCCGCGGTCAGCGCCATCGTCGCATATGGAGCAATCGCCAGCGCAGTCGTTGGCCTCCTCGGTCCCGTATTCATCCCGTTTCTTGTCTTTGACAAGCTGGAGTTTCTGTTCTGGGGATGGCTCCGGGCATTCATTGGGTTCTGCTTCTATAAGGTGCTCGCCGCGGCCGTCCTGAGCATCCTGGCACACCTGCTCGCGCAGTATTACACGGAGCTGGTCAACTTCTCCGATCCCGGCAACATGGTGCAGGAGCTTCCGTTGCTGATCTTGCTGGTACTGGTCAACATCTACATCCTCTTCAAGATTCCTGCCATGACCATGAGCATCTTCTCCGGATCGTCCGGCGGCCACGGCGGCGGAATGGGCGGGATGATCACAGCGGCAATTCTCAGGGCGATCTAAGCAGGAGGCATTCATTCATGAGCAGCAGCACAAAGCCATCCCCCGAAATCACCCGAGCTGCGGAGCGGTATCTGGAACAGTACGGCGATCCGCTGGTGATGAACACCTATTTGAAGGTGACCGTTCTTGTGCTCGCCGGCGTCTGTATCGCGCTGGCGGCCCTCACCTTCAAGAGTCAGCAAGCGCTCGCCAACATGCACCCGATGATTGTGCGCATCAACGACGTCGGCCACGCCGAAGCGATCGACTATCGGAACTTTCAGTACCGCCCCCAAGAAGCGGAGAACAAGTATTACCTCACCCGCTGGGCGGAACTGTATTTCAGCCGCAATCGTTTCACGATCGAACGTGATCAAACGCAGTCGCTCTACTTCCTCAACAGCGACGTGCAACGCGCCGTGATCGACCAGGAACGCAAGGACAACAGCATTCAGAATTACGTCAAAGACAGCACGCTTGCCGTATGTCGATGTCGAGATCAAGAACGTCATCCTTGACGACCTGCGACAGTCGCCGTATTCGGCGCGCATCGAGTTCGAGAAGGTGTACACCAACCCCGCGGATCATACCGAACTCAAGCGGGAGCGATGGACAGCCAGCGTCACCTATGTCTTTCGCGAGAATGTGAAGAACAATGAGCTTGCCGTGAACCCCCTCGGTCTGACCATCGTGCGCTTCCGGGCCGACCAGGCATTCAGCTAGGGATTCATCGACCTGCCCAGAGGCTTATTCATGTCCTTTCATGCTGCTAATCCGGCTGGCTTTTCCTACCTGTCCTCTGTGCCTGGTGGAGCAGGCGAACAAGAGCCTTTCGACGCGCAACTACGGTGGCGAATTGCGTCCTTCTTACGGCGGACATGCCAGCTCGAATCGCACTGCAATTGCGGTGAACTTCCGCAGCCAGTGTGCAGATGAGAACTTTGCTCTGGAGCGTGTCTGCCGTTATGTATCCCGTCTTTTGCTCGGTCACAGCTTCGGGGCCTTTCCGGCGCCCGGCGGCACTCGGTCTTCTGCTTCGCATTGCGCGCCCCTTCGGGGTCTCGGTTCCTCCCAAAACAAGTTTGAGAACCACGGCAAAGAACGCCGCTCAAACTTCTTTCGGGCCCCTCCCAGAAAGCAGACCTTCGGCACTTGGGAGCCGGGCCCACTCGCTAAGCTCCGCCCAGTGTGACCCGAGCAACAACGGGCGAATTCAACAAACGGAGACACTCTCATGTACCAGAACAAAGTAACCCTCATCGGCTTCCTCGGCAGCAACCCAGAAGTTCGCACCGCCAACAACCGCAGCTTCACGACACTCTCGCTGGCAACCAAGTCCTCCTACAAGAAGGACGGCAAGTACATCTCGCACACCGAATGGCACCGTTGCGTCGTCTTCGGCAAGCTCTCGGAGTTCGCCAAGACGCTCACCAAGGGCGCACATATCCAGGTGGAAGGCGAACTGCGCAGCCGGGAGTACGAGAGCAAGAAGACGGACACGAAGCAGCGCGTCTGGGAAATTCGGGTCGCTTCGATCCTGAAGCTGGACCGCGCCGAAAAGGCCGCCCCGGAAGATCAGGATCACGATGAAGCGCCCCAGGAGGAAACGGCCGCATAAGCCCTTGCTCTTCACTCTCGGAAGCCCGGCTAACCGCTGGGCTTCCATCGCTGTGAGGTTCCCGCTATGAGCTTCGAATTGATCCTTCCATTCCTTCGGCCGATCGAGTCGCTTCTGCTCGACGAAAGCGTCAGCGAAATCATGGGCAATCCCGACGCCTCATGGTGGTACGAACGCGACGGCATCATGTTCCAAGAGCAGAACATTTCGTTCGACGCCGGCAAGCTACAAACCGGCCTCGAAGTTATTGCCAATCAACTCGGTAAGAAGCTCGACGAGGACAACCCACTTCTGCACGCACAACTCCCGGACGGGAGTCGGTTGGCGGCAGTCATCCCGCCGGTCGTGCGCTGTACACCAGCGCTCATCATCAGGAAATTCACCAGCCGCCATTACACAGTTGATGATCTGATCGCTCGCGGCACGCTGACGCGGGCGCTTGCGGACTTCTTAGCCGAGCAGATTCGCAGCGGTAAGACGCTCCTTATCAGTGGCGGAACCGGTACCGGCAAGACCACGCTATTGCGGATACTGGCCGACTTTATTCCCGAACAGGATCGCCTCGTTGTCATCGAGGACACCTCCGAACTTCAGATCCAGAAGCCGAACATTCTGCCGACGGAATGCCAGACCGATACGTTCAAGGCCAAGATAACTTTCGACGACCTTCTAAAGTCCGCTCTCCGCTGGCGACCGGACCGCATCATTCTCGGGGAAGTCCGCGGAATCGAGGCACGAACGCTGCTCGATTCCTTCAACACGGGCCATGCGGGTTCAATGGCTACGATCCACGCCAACTCGGCGGAGAAAGCCCTTCACCGTTTCGCCAATCTCGTGATGCGCAGTCACGCGCAAAGCACGTTCGCCGACACCGAAGCCGAGATCGCAGAAGCTGTCGATTTTGTCGTCCATGTCGAACGTCAGCCAGGCCGCCGCGTTGTCCGCGAGGTGCTTGCGCTTCGCGGCTATGACCGCGACGCGAAACGCTTCCTTATTGAGCCCGTCTTCGAGGTACAACATGCCACAGCATTCGGCACGGACTGCGGCGCCTATTGCTGCTGACTTGCTAACCAATTCTGCACATAACGATTCCTTGATTCCACTACCTATAAAGGAGAACCCACATGCCACTGCTTGAGATCAACCAGAGCCGCCACATCTGTGCTTCTGTCCGACTCGATGAGGTCACCGCCACGCAGGTCGATCAGTATGCCGCCTTCATCCACGCATCCGCGGATGATGTTGTGGACAAGGCGCTCAACTATGTCTTCTCAAAGGACCGCGACTTCCAGGACTTCCTGAAGACGCGCACACGCCAAGCAGGTTGCCTCCGCTTTGCGTGTGCGAAAAGGCCCGAGCAATGGTGCGACGGAGCAGCCGGCAAAGAAGCTTGCAGCCGGGGTGGAGTCCACGGCTTCTGTGCGCGCAGTGAAGGCATGATCGTCCATTCAATTTCGTGGTGGTGCAAGAACGGTGCTTCGCACCGGAAGAATTTTGACACTCCACCCCTTAGAGGGTCGTGCAGGTGCACCACGGTGCACTTACAGCGATTTCAAGACATTACGAATTTCCGGTGCACTTGGGTGCACCTGTGAAATGGAGGCCGAGATGGCAATTTTGAAAGCCAAGCCAGACACGAGTTCTGATGGCGACCGCACTCTAAATCGCGTCTTCCCGGTGACCGCGAAGCTAACAAAAGAGGAGCTGGGGCGGGTCACTGACTTTGCCAGGTCGCAGGGACTTGCACGCGGGCGAATGGATACGCGATGTGATCCTCCGAGAGCTGCGCGGAGGACTCGGCCAACGATCCATCGCTCGCGGAGATTCTTGGGGTTCGCTTGCTCCTGGTAAACGTGTTGCGACCTCTGGCCGCAGGCCAGAGACTCGCGCCGGAGGCGTTCGACAAACTGCTCGACGAAATCAGCGAGGCCAAGCACCACTCGCTGGAAAGCTGGCCGCTTCCGCAGGAAGGAAATAGCGATGGCAATGACAAAGTGGGGACGCAAGGAATCCATCATCTGGCCGCCGCACAGCCCGATTTACACGTACGGTGCGGTATTCATGGCGCTCGTTCTTACCGGACTTTTTCTTTACTGTCGGTTCACCTTCGGCAACAGCCCCCTACAGCGGTTCTATACGCCGACCTACATCCGATCGAGCGTTGCAGGAGCAATCGGAACGAGCCGCCGAGACAACTACCGGATGCTCATGGTGGGCGCTCGCGGAATTCAACCGCGTCTGGCGACGAACGCCGACGTGACGGACGGCACGACGCCGCAACCGGGCGGCAAGCCCATCCCGCTCGCGCTCTCGCAGTCCGCCTTGCAGCGCGGCTATACGTTCTCTTTACCTGGGACCGGAGCAGAGCTATATCGACGCGTCCTTGAGTGCCTATCTCAGGAGTGCGGTTTACGGTGGCGATAGCCTTTTCGACCTCTACAAGCTCCCGCTGCTTTTCGGTCTGCTATCACTGGTCATCCAGCTCCCGTTTTCCATCGCCAAGGACGTTCGACGACGCAAGGCAACTGAGATACGGACGACGACTGAAAGGCCCCGAGATGATGACGCCGAAGGAGTTCAACGACAGGGTCGCAGGAGATGGCATCGGCATCAAGACCGACGAAATGAAGGCGATGATCCGCATACCGGAGCGGGCGGAGGCACAGCACATGCAGATCATCGGAGATACCGGCGCGGGCAAGACCACGATCATGCTCCAGATCCTTCGGCAGATAAGAACTCGTGGCGATTCCGCGATCGTCTACGACCCCGCACGAGAGTTCGTCAAACGCTTTTACGACCCGAAGAACGGCGACGTGATCCTGAATCCGCTCGATAAGCGGTGTCCCTATTGGGGTCCAGCGGAAGAACTCCGCCGCCGCTCCGAGGCGAAGGCTCTGGCGGTGTCCCTCTTCCAGCCGCCGCAGGACAAGAAGGGTGAATTTTTCATCGAGTCCCCGCAGAAGATCTTTGCCTTCCTGATGGCCTATGGCCCGACACCGGAGGAGCTGGTGAAGTGGATGTCAGACCCGCAGGAGATCGACCGAAGGCTGAAAGGAACAGAGCATGCTCACCTGATCGACCCGAAGGCGCACGCAACAGCGTGCCGGTGTTCTTGGCTCGCTTGGACTGGTCGCTGACAGCCTCCGTCTGCTTCCCGAAGAAGGGCGAGGGCAATGGCGAGTGGTCGGCCACGGAGTGGGCCGAGACGCGGCAGGGATGGATCTTCATTACTTCGCTTCCGGCGGAACGCGAAGCACTTCGTCCGCTTCAGAGTCTATGGATCGACCTGCTCGTCTTGCGTCTTCTGAACGAGCCGAAGGACGGACCAGAAGCGGGCATGGTTCGTGATCGACGAGTTGGCGAGTCTGCAGAAGCTCCCCCAACTCCATACCGCCATTACCGAAAATCGGAAGAGCAAGAATCCGGTGATTCTGGGTTTCCAGGGTAAGGCGCAGCTGGAATACCTGTACGGTCACCTGGCTGAGGTCATGCTGTCCCAGCCAGCAACCAGCATTTGGCTCAAGACGAAGGAGCCGAGTGCTGGCGAGTGGGTCAGCAAGTTCATCGGAAAGGTCGAGATCGAACGGCTTCGCGAGACCCACTTCGACGGCTCCCGCGCTGGGACGAAACTTCGCGCTGGACCGGCAGATTGAACCGCTGGTGATGGAGTCCGAAATCTCCGGACTCGCCGGACCTCCACGCCTACATGAAGTATGAGAACTATGTGACGCGCTTCTCATTCCCGTACTTTGATATGCCGGTTGTCGCCACGTGACTTCGATCTCCGCGATACGCCCGAGGACAAGCTCCCCTACGATCCCAAAAACATCGGAGCGGCTAAGCCGCAGTTGCGTCCACTTGAACTGAAGCCGGACGCAAGCGTGCCCACGCCGCCAGCGAAAATCGCCACGGACAGCGACGGAGATCGCCGCAGGACGACCAACGCTTGAGACGGAGCGTCAACGCCCAACAAAGCCTCAATCTTCGGGGATAGTAACTGCCATGCTGACCATTTCGAAGCCGCTCTCCGCTGGCCAGGCACAGACCTACCACCAGAAGGAGTTCACCGCGAAGGAGCAGAACTATTGGTCGCAACGCGGCGTCATCGCGGGCGAATGGCAAGGTCGGCTGGCCGGGGAGTTCGGCCTTGCCGGGACGGTCTCTGCCGAGGACTTCGCGAAACTCAGCCAGGGCCAGCATCCACAGACCGGCGAGCAGTTGGTGCGCCAACGAGCGTCGTATGAATATCAGGATGCCGAGGGCAAGACCATCAAAACGATGGAGCACCGGGCCGGATGGGATGCGACCTTTTCCGCGCCGAAATCTGTCTCGCTCACCGCGCTTGTCGGCGGCGACGAGCGCGTCCGCGAAGCGCATCGGGAGAGCGTCCGCGTTGCCCTCGACCAGCTCGAACGCTACACACAAGCCCGCATCGGCGGCAACCATCCGCCCGAGACTACGGGCAAGTTTGTCGCCGCCAAGTTTGAGCACGATACCGCCCGCCCGGTCGATGGCTATGTCGCGCCACAACTGCACACCCACGTGGTCGTTTTCAACGTCACCGAGCGCGACAACGGCCAGCCGCGCGCGATTCAGCCGCAGAGCCTCTTCGCCTCGCAGCAGTTTGCCACGGCCGATCTATCAGTCCGAGCTGACCTACCGACTGCGCCAACTCGGCTACGAGATTACGACAGGGCGAAGCGGCGCTCCGGAGATCAAGGGCTACACCCAGGAATACCTCGACGCATCCAGTCCCCGCAGCCAACAGATTCGTGAATACCTCGAACGCACAGGCCGCTCCGGCAAGGAAGCCGCCGAGATCGCCGCGCACTCGACTCGCGACCGCAAGGAGATTCATTCACCGGCGCGAGGTGATGGCCGCACACCGGAAGCTGGCAGCCGACTTTGGACACCAAGCCGACGCTGTTGTACGCGCAGCGCGTGAACGGTCGCAACATCAGGAGAAGCCCGTCAACTCGTTGGACCGGGTTCGAGAATCTCTGACCTTTTCTCGCGACAAGAACTTCGAGCGCGAGGCGGTTGTGGATGAACGTGCGCTCATCCGAGACGGGCTCCGTCGCGGCATGGGCGAGATCACCTACACACAGGTTCGCGCCAATCTTGACGCTCGTTTGGCCTCCGGGGAATTTCAAATCGTCGAACGACCTCAGAGCGTTCCCGGCCGCCAGTTCACGACCGCCAAAACCATCGAAGCAGAACACGAAATTCTCCGCCGGATGCGTGAGGGTCAAGACCATGTAGAGCCAGTTCTTTCGCGTCCGCAGGCCATCGCGGTTGCCGATCAGCACTCGCATCTCAACCGGGCACAAAAGAGCGTGATCGAGGATGTGCTGAGCTCGCCGGATCGCATTCAAGGAATCCAAGGCTTCGCCGGCTCAGGCAAGACGACCACGCTCGCCGCCATCCGCAGCGCCGCGGAAAGGCAGGGCTACCAGGTCGAGGGCTTCGCCCCGACCTCCCGCGCCGCGCGCCAGCTGAAAGAGGCGGGAATCGAAGCTGGAACCCTGCAAGGCTTCCTCGCCCGAACGGCAAATCCAGACGCACGAGAGCGAAAGCACTTCTACCTCGTCGATGAATCGAGCCTCGCCAGCACCAACCAGATGCGCGAATTCCTCTCGCGGCTTGGTCGCCGATGACCGCGTGCTTCTGATCGGCGATATCCGCCAACATCAGGGCGTCGAAGCGGGCCGCCCCTTCGAGCAGCTGCAGGAGGCCGGAATGCGCACAGCCAGACTCGATGAGATCGTTCGCCAGCAGGACCCGGCTCTGAAATCCGCCGTCGAATTGCTGGCCACGGGCCAAGTCTCCGCTGCGCTCGACGCACTCCAACAGCAGGGCCGCGTGAAGGAAATTCCCAACGCAGAAGACCGCGTCCGCGCCATTGCCAAGAGCTACGTTGAATCGCCCCAGAACACTCTGATCGTTTCGCCGGACAATGCTTCCCGTCGCGAGCTGAACGTCGCCGTTCGCCAGGAGTTGAAGGTCATTGGAACGCTTGCCCCGGAAGACCATACTTTCCGTGTCCTGGTTCAGCGGCAGGACATGACCGGAGCGGAACGATCCTGGGCCAGCCACTATGAGATCAACGACGTAATTCGCTACACACGTGGCAGCAAAGCCATCGGAATCGAAGCTGGCGCCTACGCGTCGGTGGTTGCAATCGACCCGGCCGCAAACCTGCTCACGGTCGAGAAAGCGAACCAAGAGCTTGCGACCTACGATCCCCGCCGCCTCACCGGCGTCAGCGTCTATCAAGAGATCGACCGCGAGTTCTCAGTAGGCGACCGCATCCAGTTCACCGCACCCGACAAATCGCTCGGCGTTGCGAATCGCGACCTTGCCGTCATCGAATCGATCCATCCCGATGGCCGCGTCTCCGCACGCCTCGACAACAACCGCCAGATCGAATTCAACGCCCAGCGAGCATCGTCATTTCGACCACGGCTATGCCGTCACCAGCCACAGCTCCCAGGGCCTCACCGCCGAGCGCGTCCTCGTTCAC
>CAVPMC010000013.1:2500-550067 GCA_963706465.1 Terriglobales bacterium | reverse complement strand
GTACAGACTGGGCAATATCCTCGGAACGCCTGACAGGAATAATGGCGCGTAGTGGAATACAAGGAGTTCTGAGATGAGTCGATTTTGCCCTGGTCGAACAGCTCGAAATCTGAACCGATCGTCGCCTGCCGTGTTCGGCGACGCGGACCAAAAACGGAACGCGAAAAAACAGCTTGACTCTGGAATGCGTTCCAGGGTTGATACTTCTCATGGTGCAAAGCTCAAAGGTCTGCGTTCCGGGACTCTCGCCAAAGCGGCAGAAGTGAGTCCAGACACGATTCGACACTATGAAAAGATCGGCGTTCTCCCACAAGCACCGCGGACAGAGTCTGGGTACCGCGTCTATCCCGCGAGCGCGGTGGAGAGAGTTCTTGTGGTGCAGAGGGCGCTTCGAATCGGCTTTACGTTGGCTGAGCTGGCCGACGTCCTGAGGGCTCGTGATGCCGGAGGGGTTCCCTGTCAACGTGTATACGACCTTGCCCAGGGAAAGCTCAAGAAGTATCGAAGCCGACATTGAGGCGCTAAAGCGCACAAAACGTTATTTGCAAAAAGTCTTGGCGGATTGGAAAAAACGCACTCAGCGTGCAGGTCCGCGGCAGCAATCGCACTTGCTGTACTCGCTGAGTGAAGCGGTAAAGAACGCTGGTCTGACAGCAAACCAGTTTCGGAGGAGAAACAAATCATGAAAATACTGATCACAATTCTTTTGTTCGCGGGCTGCGATTGGCGGCTCAAGACATGCAGTCTTGCCCCATGCACAAGGAGCACATGAAAGCGACTTCGCAGCATCAGGCTGACGTGGAAAAACACGGTGATGAAGCGATGGGCTTCCCGCATGACAAGACCACACACCATTTCCGTTTGTACTCGGACGGTGGGGCCATTGAAGTGACCGCCAACGACAGCAAAGACTCGCAAAACATGCAGGCGATCCGGTCACATCTGACGCACATTGTCCGATGTTCGCTAACGGTGAATTCTCGATTCCCATGTTAGTCCACGACCAGGTGCCGCCCGGCGTTCCCGTGATGACAGACAAACGCGAGAAGATTTCTTATACCTTCGAGGAACTACCCACAGGTGGAAGGGTGCGCATTAAGACAGCGAATGCCGACGCGCTGAAAGCAATTCATGACTTTCTTCGTTTTCAGATCGAAGACCACCACACTGGGGACACCACCGAGATTCCGACTGACCGCTAGTTGGCTCACGATTCCAAGTTTTGAGTGAACGACAGACATCTTTATCGAAGATGAACTGCACTCGTTATCAGACCGACCATGGCACCGGTCAACACAAGCCACGCGGAATTCACGCGGAACCGAAGCAGAGCAATCAACGATGCCACGGCCAAAAGAAGAGTAAGAGAGTCCACGAGGGATGCTCAGCCAAGCTCCCAAGTGACAGCAGCCATCAGCGCGAGTGATGCAACATTTACACCATCAAGGAAAGCCCCTGCAGGCTTGGACTTTCGAATACGCGGGCGGCGACCCGGCGAACTTCGCCGCTGCGCTCGTAACGCTGACCGAGAGCGCTGCGCCCCCGGTGCGGTTCGCGGCCGGTGCGGACGCGGTAGGAGTCTTTGAGGCCAAGGCCGACGCTCTGCGTGCCCAAGCCGACGCCCATCGCGCCCTTTCTTCCTCTCTCGCCATCGGGGATTGAGGCGGCCTCACTTATCAACGCAAAGGAACAGCGACCATGAACACCCAGTCCTTCGGCCTCGAACGCGGCTTCAGCCGTCGTGTCGTCATCCGGGGTGGTCCTCTTCTCGACCGCTATGCTCGTGCCGGGCGTTGCCTTCGCCGCCGGTGCGAGTCGGCGACCAATTCCAGCTTTGATCATCTAAGTTTTGTCAGTGACTGTTTCCCTACGGTACGTAGAGAAGGAGATGAAATATGAAAGCAATTGTTGTCCACCAATATGGCGGTCCGGAAGTACTGAAGTTCGAGGACTACCCTGATCCCGTTCCCGGTCCGGGCGAGGTGCTGGTGCGGGTCGCCGCCGCGAGCGTGAATCCGATCGACTACAAGCGGCGTGCCGGATTAACGAAGGATTTTTATCCGATGCAGTTCCCGGGGCTCATAGGAGTCGATATGGCGGGGACTGTCGTCAAAATTGGGCCGGGGGTGGAAGGCTTTTCCGTCGGCGACCAGGTGTTCGCGATGGCAGACAATACCTACGCCGAACTTTGTGTCGTGAGCGGCGGTCTTGGCGAAGGTTCCCAAGGGGCTCGATTTGATCCAGGCGGCGGCGCTGCCGCTGGTGACGATGACCGGCAACCAGCTCCTTTCCGCTACGGGAATCAAAGCGGGCCAGACGGTGATGGTCGTGGGTGCTGTAGGAAGTGTCGGGCGATCGGCGGTATTCACTGCGAAGGAACGCGGGGCGGCTGTGATCGCGGGAGTGTTGAAGAGGCAGATGATGAGGCGAAGACTGTCGGCGCGGATCAGGTGGTCGCAACCGACGACGACTACGCGATTGCGAATCTTCCGCCGCTCGATGCGGTCGCGGATACGGTCGGCGGAAGAACCGCCGAGAAGCTGATCGCCAAGGTCAAGCCGGGAGGAGTGTTTGCTTCGGTTGTCGGGGCGCCGCAGAACGCCGCGAAGTACCCATCTGTAAAGGTGGTGTTCGTATTCTCGAAATTCGACAGGAAAACGCTGGAGTTCATGGCCGAAGCGGTGCGAGATGGCAAGCTGGTTATCCCAATTAGCCGAGACCCTGCCACTCAGTGAGGCGGCCGAGGCTCAAGCAGCGGCAGAAAAGGGCGCAGTCGGGAAGATCCTGCTGCGTGCCTTTGGACGGGTCCCTGTAAGTCAACGACACGAACGAAAATGGAAAATGGAAAAGGGGCTGTGCGGGGTCGACCCTACCATCAAAACCAAGTGGCGACGGGTGTGTGAATGCTAATCGGCTTTAGAGCATCCGCGGGGAGGAGGAATTTTGGGGTGAAAACGATTCAGTCGTATTTTAGGGCACCCAAATTCGGTGATGATAATTGAGATATGCCAACACAACACCAACCAAACGAAATTATGATACCGTAATAGCAACGGGCGTCGCTTCCTGGGACACGATCATCCCGCGAGGCAGAGGGCGAAGGTCCCTCCCCGGACACGCTCCACCCTGGTGATTGAAGTCGCCTTTATGCTCGCCGCTTCGTCTTTCTCCAGCTTCGGGGGAATCGCCCGGTCGTTACCCGCGATCACGGCCCATGAAGGCTTGCTCTTCCACGCAGCTGTCGTGACTGTGGCTCCGAAAACAGCCGCCGCCGTTTGACCCTGTGTCGCAGTGAGTATCTGCTGCTCCTTGTCCGGGAGATCCTGCGCCATGTCTTCGGCGATTCCTCTTCGAGTTGCCGTTAGAAAACCTTGAGCGTCGGGCCGGAGCTCGCTGCCCAGCGGAGCGGGCGGGTACGGCTTGCTCACGGAATTGATGGATTCACCTTCCCCGGGCGCGAACGCCGCCACGTAGACCAACCCGACAACCTTTGGATCATTACCCGCTTCGGTAATCACCACGCCGGCGTAGGAATGGCCGACCAGTATCACTGGTCCGTCCTGCAGCGCGATGATGCGCTTGGTCGCCGCCACATCATCAGCCAGCGAGGTCAAAGGATTCTGCACAGCGACCACATGAAATCCCTTCGCCTCGAGGAGCGCAATCACTTTGGACCAACACGATCCGTCCGCCCAGGCGCCGTGAACCAGCACAATATTTCTGGCCCCTTGCGGGGAGTTCGCCTGAGCGAATCCTCTCATGTCGATCCCGGACGACAGGATCAGCATCATGCTTGCGATCAAAGCGGTTCGGTACATCTGCGAGAGCTTCATTTCTATCTCCTCGTGAAACTAAGTGTCGCGATTAGGCCAGAACAACCTTGGCCGCGCAATTGGACGAATCGTATTGGCGTACCTTGGTATCAGTTGCCTTCGGATGCGCTCGACCCATGCTGTGAGTCGTGATCGAGCTAACTCGCGAGCGACAAGCCCCTTCGCCCCGATCGATCACCCCGGCTAAACTTGCCGGCCAGCCAGGCCGAGATCGACACTTGAACCTTCCCGGACCGGAGCAGATCAGCCAGATAAAGAAGAGCACGTACAGGACTTCCGGAAGGTAGAGGAAATCGTCGAGCCAGTTAAGAGGCGAAAGTCCTTTGAGGCATGGTGGAGAACTCGGCTGGTCAGGGTGGCGACTGTCATATCGATCAATAAAGCCACGCAGGCTGCGCTCGAAAGAAACCCCACGGTCAACAAGGACCCGCAAACGAACTCGACACCCGCCACGAAATAAGCCAGTCTGCGCGGGGAAACGGGACTCTTGGCCTTAACGAGCGTGTCGTAAACAGCTTTCGTGCCGCCGGCGACAAACAATTTGTTTGCCCGGAGATGGCGAAGAACAGCCCGATCGAAACGCGTATCAGCAGGATGGCATACTGTTCCAAATCACTGCTACCCTGCAGCGCAAACTGGACCAACCGTTTCCAATCCATCTCTTGTCCCTCCCGGCCTGCCCCAGCTCTGCTTGCCCCCAACCTCCAGCCCCCCACGCTCCCGCCCTCGTCCGGTGTCTCTCGCCCCTCCGACTTCGAGTGATGTGACTCTACAGCGACCGCTTCTTCTTCGCGTCGAGTGCCGGTAGCAGAAGGTTCGCAGCGCTTGACTCGGAACGGGTTCTGGCCTGAGTCGAACTCGCGATCCTGCAGACGTGGCTTCCATGGAGCCGAGCACGCTTACGTCACCTCCCCCATGCTGCCGGGACCGGAACCGACCTCGCGCATCCTCAATCTCAAACGGTCGCTGCTCTTTCCGCCGTCGAAAAGATAGTCATCTTATATCCAGCGTAGATCCAGCCCTGCGCCTTGCGTGCGCTCCAGCGGCATCGCCCGCCGCCAGCGCGGCGACCACCTCCGTCGAATTCGGAAGCGCCGAGAGCAGCGAAATCGGGCCATGGCAGAGCACCGCCGTAGGCTTGGATGTTTCGTGAAAGTGTCTCATCACGGTGCCCGCGTCGGGATCATCGAGAAGATCGATCATCGGGCCATGGCCGCCGGGGACGAAGACAGCGTCATAGAGATCCAGGCCCGATGCGATTGACGTCCGAGCGACGAGTTGGATTCTAGAGCCCAGTCAGGGTGTCGCGGAATTTTAGATAGTCCTGAAGCTTAGCCTCGTCTCCGCCGACGAAGTCGGCTACAGCTGAATGGACATCCAATTGCGGCGTGTTGCCTTTGGGGTTGGCGAAGGTGATTTCGTACGCCGCTCCTTCATCAGGGCGCCAATTCCGATGAACCGTCAGCTCGTTGAGATCGTAGCCTGCGCCGGTATAAACTTTGCCCATCTTTCAAGGGCAAGCCATGGCCCGCTCGAGACTAGCACTAAGACTTTTCCTTTGGTTGTCATTTTGTTCTCCTCTTTGAAATCGAGTCTGTTTTTTGGGAAGACGCCATAAAGCCTTCCACCAGGGAGGCGATCTCGTCGGCAGCCGTGTCCAGGGCGAAGTGGCCGCCGTCGACAACGTGGATCTCGGCGTTTGGAACATCCTCGCGGTAGCGCTCCGGCTCGCTCGGGTCGAACGATGGTTCATATTTTCCCCAGATCACGAGCAGCCGCGGTTGGTTTTCTCGCATCCATCCCTGCCATTTCGGATAGGAATCGACATTGGTTCGGTAGTCGTAGAAAAGTCGCTTTGGATCTCGGCCTGGCCGGGCCGATTCAGAAAATAAAACTCGTCGGTCCAGAGGTCAGGATCGTGGCGCTCCAGGTCGGGATCGTTTCCGACGTGTCGCGCACGCGCGGCCTCGGGCCGAGACAAGAGATTGGTGCGCAATGCGCTCTCATTGGCGGCGCGATCGGCCCAGAACGCCCGGCGCGTTTTCCAATTTGCTCCCAAGCCCCGGTTGTGGGCGACGGCGTCCTGCACGATCAGCGCTTCGACTCGCTCCGGATGCTCCAGTGCCATGCGAAAGCCGACGGGACCACCGTAGTCCTGCATGTACAGGGTATAGCACGAGAGCCCGAGCGCCTCGGTGAAGTGGTTCATGGTCTCAGCCAGATGGTCGAACGTGTATGCGAATTTCCTCGGGTCCGGCCAGTCACTGTGTCCGAAACCAGGATAATCAGGCGCTATCAGGTGGTAGCGATCGGAAAGCCTTGCGAGAAGCGGTTCGAACATCCGCGACGACGATGGAAGGCCGTGGAGGAGGAGAAGCGTTTCCGCATTTGTCGGCCCAGCCTCCCGATAGAAGATCGACAGGCCGTCAACCTGTAGTGTGCGATAAAACGTGGGATTCATCGGTGATTGTTTTCCCTTCATCATGCGCGAGGAAACATTCGCATCAGCGGTATCATTTTCCGTAATTAGCATTATCGCTTCGGAGTGTGGCCCATGGAGCGGCGCGCTGTGTGCTTATGCAGTGTCTTCGTACGCGAGAGACGATGATAGCTTGCGGTAGGCCTCGGTCTGCTGCAGAAGCGTTGCCGCCACCTGCTCTGCAGTGCCAACGGCGTCCGCGCCTGCAATGAAGCGCCGTGGCGGCCTTTCCTGACTGGAGATCGTTATCAGCGCCTGGGCGAGCTTGGCAGGATCTCCGGACTGCCGACCGTTGTAGCCTTTCCAAAATTCCATTTGTTTCGCTCTGCGCTCGTTATAGTCCTCGATGGTCCGCTCTGCGAAATTCGTAGACTCCTCAGTGAGAAGCTCAGTGCGGAAGAAACCAGGATTGACGGTGATGGTATTAATGCCGAACGGTTCGACTTCAGCCTGCAGCGATTGCATCCAGCCCTCAAGGCCGAATTTCGACGCAGCGTAGGCGGTACCGAACTCAAAGCCGATGAGGCCTGCCGTAGATGAGATCGTGATGATTAGCCCTGAACGCTGCTTGCGCATAGCCGGCAGGACGGCGCGGGTTACGTTCATGGGGCCGACCAGACTGGTCGACAACTGCCGCTCCATCTGCTCCGGCGTCAATTCTTCAAAGAAGCCCGCGTAAAAGTTTGCAGCATTGTTGACCAGCACGTCTATGCGGCCAAACCGGTCAACGGTCGCCTTAACCGCGGACTCCGCATCGGCAGGTTGAGTAATGTCCAATTTTACGACCAGGAGATTCGAAGATTCTCCGAGGGCCTTGGCCACCTTGGCAGTATTGCGTCCGGTAGCGACAACTTTGTGGCCAGCGGCAATGGCCGCCTTGGCGATATCCACGCCCAGGCCGCGCCCGGCACCGGTGATGAGCCAAACTTTAATGGCGGACATGTTTCTTTCCTCCTGTATCTACGGAATAAGTATTATCACCCTAGGTTGATGCGGCTTATGGCTGCGGGAATCCGAACATCAGCCACGACTGATTGGCTACCCAATGCGGGTATAGCTCCGTCATCTGATCGAACAACGCCTGGTCGGACGTCGCGGTTTTCTGCAGCCGATCGAAGTCCTGCAGGTAACGCTTGGTGTCTTGGATCGTCGAGGGAGAGTCGGGCGCGCCCGGCTTCTTGTGACCGGCCACAACCATCGTCGGATTGAGCGCCGCTAAGCGGTCTAGCGCCGCGATCCAATTCTTTCGACTCTCGGGGGTGGTGTCGCCGACGTACATGCGGCATTGGTTGTACACAACGTCGCCAGCGACGATCAGGCCGATCGATGGAACGTGGAGAGACGTCGAATCGGGACTATCGGTGCGGCCCTGCTCGATAATGCGCAATTCGTGACCCTCGAGAGTGAACGTGTCGGGCGCATAGGGCTCAGGTGGAACCAACTCCGTGGCCACTTGCCCAGGAAACATACGGCGGGCCAACCGCTCCACAGTGGGAGTGAAAGACATCTGCATGGCCTTCACAGTCTTGGGGGTTGCTATCGCCCGAGCGCCGGGGAAACGGTCGAGCAGAATGCTCAGACCGTAGAAGTGATCGAAATGCGCGTGGGTTATATAGATGGTCTCCAGGTTGCGGTTGTGCAGAGCCACCCAATCCGCGAGCGCCTCGGCCTCAGCCACCGTCCCCATTGCGTCCACCAGCACCGCGTCGTACTCGCCGAAGATTAAAGTTGACGTGATCGGGTCAAAGCCGAGCGCTTCGCCGAATGGCTTGGGCCGCTCGCCGACCATAGCCTTTCCGGGGGCCGTAAAAACATTGAAACCAAGCGTGTTCAAGGCGACAGGCGCGGTCTCGCGCGTGGTCTCTTTCAGTTCGTTTGCGACGACCATCTGGTACTCCTTTCGATGTCAGAGCGAATGACTGTTCAAGACAAAGATTGGCAGACGCCCCACGACTAGCGCAGAGTCGGCATCCCATCCGGGCTGAGTGTTAACCGTAGACCAAGTCCGTGCTCTGTCCGACTTCGATAATGTAGCCGTCAGGATCGCGGATGTAGCAGCGAATCTCGCCATACTTGGGTATTGGCGGCGTGATGAACTCGGCTCCTCGACTTTTCCACAATTCATAGCACGCTTGAATATCCGCAACGCGGAAATTCATAAAGCTGTTGATGTGATTCGGGTCGGGGACGCTGAGCGTCACCGTCGGCTTATCCGGGGTCGGCCCGCCCCCAACGTTCAGAATCATCCAGATATTCGCCAGCTGAAGGTACGGAGGCGCGTTGCCGTCACCCATGGTCAGAATGCGAGCGCCGAAGACCTTTTCGTAGTAGCGAGCCGATCGCTCTACGTCGGCGACGGTGAGAAAATGCGCGATGCTGATCCCCTCGCGCGGGGGCATCTCATAGCTCTTCTGGTCAATTTGTACCGCGTTCATGGATGGCTCCTTTTGTACGCCGTTCATGGATGGCTCCTTTCGATACGGTGCTCAGTACAATATGATGTCCCGAGTCCCGTTCCCATTCATAAAAAATCGATCGACGCCAGCTAGTGCAGCAGCGATTCCCAATTGGCTGGAACTCTCCCTGCCGGTCCGGGTGATGGTTGATCCTCCGGATGCGAATGTGGCGGAAGCAACTCCAGACCCTGGATCATCCCCCGCTTCTCATAATCGACGATTCCAACAGTATAAAAACGATTGTGGGCTTTTTTGTCGGTCGCGTCGCAGCTGACCCTCTGGCTGTGAAGCAGACCACAGTCAGTTGTAAGCTATTGCAATTGAATGCTTGCGTCGCAGCTGCGCTCTGCTCGTCTTGCTCTGGTTTTACTAATCATGGCAAGATCGCTGTTTTCAGCGCTCCCACAGCGCAGATAGCATCAGCTCAGCAAACGCTGTTTGGACGCCTCTTAGGCGATCCTAGGCGTGCCTAGCGATGCTCTAAGTCTGCTAGCGACGTAGCGCTGTTTGTAATACTCGCGTCGAATCTCCCGGCAGTCTTGAGATCGGGCATTTCGCCATTGACGCACCAGACGTAAGCGCGAATTCGCTGCATCGTATCCCAGTCCTTCAGCCAAAGTTTCTTTCCGCGCAAAGGCTCGACTCCGGCCCGACGCAAGGCGCGGCTGAGATGCACGCGGTCGGCTCGCGTCTTCAGTCCACAGATCGGAAGTAAGTCATCGAGCGTATACACCGTTGGAAATTTGAACTTCCGCAGCGCGGAAACGATGCGATCATAGTCCGGCTTTACAGTGATGCGGAATTCGGCAATTTGCTGCTGAATCCCCCGCCCCGAGCCAGCGTTACTCTGTGCGACGCGTTGTTTCAAGGTCATTTTGTCACCTGTTTTTCGTTTGCAGCGTGGGGACAAATGACTTTGAGTTTCCCCGCAAGCATGGTTGTTGCCTGTCTCCTCCACTCGGCGGGCATTTGCGGGCAAGCGCGCAGTCCGAGAGCTGCGTGCGGCAGGGAGCCGGTGAGTCTCCCGCGGGAGTTTCGTCTCTCCCGTGCTCTTTTCCGGCTCCCAAAGCTTTCTCTTGGGCTCAATGAGTGTAATGGCGATATTACAACAGTTGACAATAAGGACATTGACAATCGGGATCATGGACGACGCATACGCGCGGGTGTAACATCGCCGAAAGCCAGGCTGCTCCTGGCTTCCTTCTCGGTATCCTAGGAGTCCAGGTTAGAGATCGCCCCGCACTACGCGTACAAAACAGCCTTTGAGAGGAGTTTACGGCGTGATTTCGTACACCACGCCGTAGCCACCGGAGCCGCCGGCTACCGTCGTGCCGTATAGATGTTTGTAGGTCTTATCGAAGATGATGTTGTAGCCGGGGCCGTATCCATCGGTGCCCTTGAAGCGATGCAGCACGCTATAGCTCCACTTGCCGTTAGCCTGCGGCGTCATTTTGAAGACCACGCCGCAGGAGCAGGTGGGATCTCCTCCCGCGGACGCGGTGCCGTAGAGATTGCCGAGATTATCGAAGGTAACGCCACCGGCGGGCGCACCTCCGTTCGTCGCGGCGTTGGGAAAGTCATAGAGGATCGTCTCCTTCCAACTGCCGTCCTGCTGGGGCGAGAGCTCGAACACCGTGCCGCCGGACGTGCCGCTGTAGAGCGTCGTGCCATAGACGTTGCCTTTGCTGTCCAGGGTCACGCCGGCGCAGGGAAGCTGGCCGTCCGCAGGAAAGGCGGCGAAGCGGTGCAGCACTCGATACTTCCACTTCCCTCCGCCCAGTGATTCCAGTTGGTAAGCGACGCCGCAGCCTGCGGAGCCGGGGCACTTAGGGGGAAAGTTCCCGCCGAACTCTGTTGTTCCGTAGAGGTTGCCCGCCGCATCCAGTACCGGCGGAGCCAGCGCGTTTTCTCCGTCGCGGCAGTCCGTACGACAGAAGATATGAAGAAATCTTTCCGACCATCCCTCCGCGCCCCGCGACAGCTCCCACACGCCCCCGTTGGCTCCGTAAAGCTTGCCCGACGCATCAACCGAGTAGCCACTGGCTGAGCCCGCGTCGTAGATCACGCTAAATCTCCAGCCGCCTTGGTGGGGCGACAACTCAAAGGAGGTGTTTTGCGTGGTGCCGAAGAGGTTCCCGTACGCGTCAAAGGCCGGCGTACTTTCAGGCAGGTACCCATCGCCGCACTGCCGAGGAGAGCAGAAACTGCGAAGTACAGACTCGTCCCAGCCATCGTTGCCGCGGCGTACCTCGAACACGGTACCCTCGCCGTAAGCGCCACCGCCGGTCGTTGTACCGTAGAGGTTGCCGTTCGCGTCGAGCGCGACGCCAGCGAAAACCCCTCCTCCGTCTTTGCCACCGCTGAAGGAATACAGCACTTTGTACCCGCTACCGGCCCATGCCACACTGCCAAGCCCTAGGCCGATAGCAAGAATTGTGGTTGCGGCAGCCAAGCGCTGCAAAAGCGGACGCTTTCCCATGAAACACCACCCTACATCGGGTACTGAGGAACGAGCACACCGGGGAACAAATCCTTAGCAGCTCAGAAGAGTAGCACGGAATTCAGCTAAGCTGATTCCGGTTCGGGCCTCCAACGAGACCCGAAACCGGTTGCCGCGGACAGCTCAGTCATTGTTGGACCCGGACAACGATGGCATCGACAATGAGGAGAGCGTTTCATGGGCGTCCTCCGAAAGTGATTCATTGTCTGTACGTTCAAATCGAGAATCAACCGCTCGAATTCTCAAGTGACGTTATCAGGCGGTTACACTCAAAACCCCGGTCAAAATGCAATCGCGATTGTTACGTTAAGGTCGGTCTTACGATGAGAACATCTGGGTCAGATGAGTGATGCGCAGCAATTCCAGCACGCCAGGTGTCATGTTGGCGAATTCGAGGATGCATAACCCTTGGTTGATGGCGGACGTCTTGAGGCCGACCAGCGCTCCGAGGCCCGCGCTATCCAGATGTTTCACATCGCCAAGGTCGATTATGATGCGACCGCCAAGAAGGATGAGGGGCCTCACCACTTCTTTTATCTCACCCACGGTGTTACTGACCAGCTCGCCATGACACTTGATTGTCATCACTTGGTTGCCGTTTTCGTCTTTATCTTTCGACTTCTCAAGTTCACAGTGGAAGGAACCATCTCGTGCCATAGCTCCGCCGTTTCCTTAGCGGCAGTTACTGACCGCCTGACCGACCTAGAGACAACTCGAGTTGAGCGTAATCGAGATGTTACGTCAACGATGGCGTTGAAGGTCCACCCAACTGCTCCGCTCTCATTGACTTTGTCACCGTTACCCACTTAGCATGCTAACCCAATACTCGACGACAGTCCGCTCTGCGGCGAATTTTTGCGCTAGAGATCGCGTCGCCGCAGTGAGGTATCAGCGTTGAGGGAGGCCTCGATGAAATTGGTATTCCATCTCTTAGCCTGTGCTTTGGCGGTCTGTGCCGGGATTGGAGCAGTGTTCGCAGAATGGAGCGCACCGACGAGCGGCGACGCAGAGCAAATCCTTGCTTCCGAACGCGCATGGGCTCAAGCACCCGTTAAGGGCAGTGTCGCGGACATGGCGCGGCTCATGTCGGATGATTACGTCGAAATTGTAATGGAAAGCGCACATGGGACGAACAAGAGCAGTTGGGTGACAACCAGCAAATCGGAATGGGTTGACCTAGTGCGATCGGGGCGCGAGAAATACACGTCCGTGGATTTACGCAATCTCAAGGTATACGTTCACAGCGACGTAGCCACTGTCTCCGGAGAATACTCTCAGAGGGGTACAAAGGACGGGAAGGACATCAGCTCAAACGGCTTGTACGTAGACACGTGGGTGAAGAGGAATGGGGAATGGAAAGTAGTGAGCAGCGTGTTCCCATAGCACCTGTTCACTGGTGTGCGTAACTGTCGAAAACAGATTTCTCGCCAATTGACCAAAGCGCTTCTAACAGCCTCCACCAAGTTCTGGTCGCCCATAAAAAGCAGACTCACAGCCTTGACGGTGGCTCCTTTTGCGCGTACTGTTGCCGCCAGATTGGGGAAGCCTCTTCTTAGCCAATCTCTGTTGACCTTCCTAGGCGCTGGCTTCTTAATGCCCATTTCGGCCCGCGCCACCGTCCTTCGGTTTCTTGCAGGCAAAGGTGAGCAGAATAAGTGGCACGAGCCGTGAATTGTCGGCTACCAACAAAAACTTCAGAGAGTGGAGAACCAGCCAATGAAACGGAGAGGAAACAGCTTATGAAAAATTGGAAACATGTCTTGAGAGTATTGGCCGGTGTGTTGACTTTCGCTTGCATAGCTACCGCAGTGGACGCTCCAACGCTAACCTTCAAGTTCACAACCATCAATGTTAAGGGCTCACTGTCAACCAACACCTTTGCGATTAACAACGAAGGTGTCATGGTTGGAATTTACATCGACAGCAGCGGGACTCTGCACGGCTTGAAGCTCGTTGGAGGGAAAGCAACCAACATCGATGATCCGAAGGCGACTCAGGGCACTTATTGCTATGGCATCAATTCTAGCGGCGCGATTGTGGGTGCTTATGGGACCTCAAGCGGCGGTAGCCAGGGCTTCTTGTACCAGGGCGGAAAGTTCACCGATGTCGGGCCTGCCGGGTCCCCTTATTCTGAGGCTGGAGGGATCAATGACAAAGGAGAGATTGTTGGCGACTACATTGATTCCAGCGGCGTTGAGGTGGGGTTCCGGTGGAACGGAAAAAAAGGGGGCCAGTACAAGACTCTGCATCACCCCGGGTCCGTTTATACGGCGGCAAAAGGCATCAACAACAGTGGTTTGATCACGATCCAATGGGGCAATATGAGCGGTAACTCGGAAGCCGCTCTCTACAACGGCAAGGAGTATATTCGAATCGACGTACCGGGAGCGGTGAGCAGTGTCCCGCTAAAGATCGACGCGGCGGGCGACGTCGCCATGATCTGGGTGGATTCCAGTGGCTTTGTCCACGGGGCGTTGAGAATGGGCGGCAAGTACTACAAGTTTAACGATCCCAACGGACTCAGTGATACTCACGCCGATGGTATCAATGACCATCGCACTATCGTCGGGTGGTTTGTGCCCCCGGGGAAGAGCACGTCCCTAGGCTTCAAGGCGACATATTAGCCATGTGTGTTGGGTTCATCGAGCCGATCTTCAGCAGCGCGGGGGCGTAACCTCCCGCGCTGTTATACTTGCACCGACAAGAACATCGGATGATAGACCCCGATGCCTGGAAAATCCCCTACTAAAGTACGGGATCTAGGCACCGCTTCTTCTCCATTCCGACTGAACCAGCACACGATGTCTGGGCGGCCTTTTTTTTTTGCACCCCCACTTAGAAGGTTGGGAGCGCGTCAACTTCTGCTGACAGCGATTACACGTTTTGACCACGGTCAATAAGTGCTATGGCGATTTTACGCCAACCAACGTGCCAAACCATCGCGAGGCGCCGGTCATGAGGCTATCGCCGAGTATGTAACCTGCCGAGGCCAAATCGTCTTCGTTATATGTTTCGCGGTTGGGCAGGCCGTCTTGAGGTGAGATGGGCTGAGTTAAAATTTCAGCAGTTGCCACGCCTTGAGGTCGAAAGCCTCCGCAAGGAGCGCCAGATTCCGCAGGCGCACGTCAATCTTTCCCGTCCTGGGCAAGTAGCTACGTCAATTCTTTTTCTTGCTGTCGGCTGCGGGGCTCTAATATGTCGCCTGAGGCGCAAGTAACGTGCTACACTTCCGCGGTTCTGCATCGAGCGCGTCTTTGACTAAATCGGGACCGGTTAATGAACGGAACATGAGGCGCTGGCGGAAGGAAAACTATGAAGAAAATGTTGATCGCTACAACATTGGTATTAGCCACTGCACTGGCTCAAGGCCAAACCTTTGTGGCCATTGCTGGACTGCCCGGCAACGCTTTGGGTGGGTTGATGCGAGACAAAGCTGGCAACTTTTACGGCACAACGTCCACTCCCGGTGGAACTCGCTTGGGGGTTGTCTATAAGGTGGACGCCAAGGGAACAATGACTGTGCTGTATTACATGAAGAGGTTCAGAGAGATGGCCACAGACCCGAATCAAATCTGGTGATGGATGAAGCAGGAAACCTGTACGGAACGACTCCCTTCGCCTGCGCCGGAAATACTTCGGAGGCATCATCTTCAAACTCACGCCCGCCGGCAAAGAGACGAAGCCTTACATATTTCCGGGCGACAACAACGGCCCGTCTGGAGCAATCATCTGGCGGGACCATACGTTGTACGGTGCATGGATTAATGAAATATGGTCTATGACCGCTGGAGTACTCTCTGGCGTGCACGTTTTCACTGACGGCGGGCGTCCAATGGGCGTCGTCTTAGATCCAAGAACGGGTTTGTTGTACGGAGTGGCTGCTGGCGATGGCGATAACGGCACGGGCATCATATTTTCGCTGGATTCGACTACTCAACAGTTTACCGTTCTACATAGCTTTGCAACTGACGAACTGGGTGTGGGACCATTTTCGAACTGAGCCCAGCATCCGACGGCCGGTGGACGTATGCGATCCTGCACGCTTTTGATTACGTAGACGGGTCAACTCCCGATGCCGGGCTGATTCTGGACGCGGCAGGAAATTTGTACGGCACTACTGGTGGGGGTGGTGCGAACGGATCGGGAGTGATTTTTGAGTTAGCATTTGATCGGGACGCTAAATGGAATGAGACGGTGCTGCATTCGTTTGACAACAATGATGGGACCGCACCGCTGGACACCTTAGTGTTCGATCCCGCCGGAAACTTATCGGTACGACCTTCGAGGGAGGCAATCCCTATGGAGTCGGCGTTGTCTTCAAGCTGCAGCCTGGTTGACCAGACCTTGCTCTACGCATTTGACGGGAGTCACGGTGCCTATCCCAGCTCTGGTGTAATACTTGACAGCGCGGGAAATTTGTTCGGCACGACAATAAAAGGTGGAACTGGCTGTCACCAAGGCTGCGGAGTAATATTCAAGATCACTCCTTAGATTGAGCTTAACCCGCCCGCGCCATAACCGTGATACTGCAGGACAACTCAGCATCGGCCCTTCAGTTGACGTAATCAGATGGGATGAGTTCTGCATGGCGCCTTGCGCCACAACGATCTATGAAAACGGGATCGCGATTGACAGTATGCTGTGCCGAGGCGTGTGGTCCAGAGGTCTTCGACCTTACTGGTGCTTGAGAGCCCGTGGATGAGTTTGACCCGGGACGCGCTTTGGCACAACGGACTGTAGCCTCCTCGTGAGAGGAGAGCACGCGAGGGAGATTCACCCTATCGGCGCGTCCTGGATCACACGTCAGATGGAGGTGTGATCATGGACGTGCTGCATCCGAGATGTTGCGGTTTGGATGTACATAAGAGCTCGATTTCTGCTTGCATTTTGCTGCGTGAAGCGGGACGAGTGCAGAAGCACCAGCGTCGTTTTGGCGCGATGACCCAAGAACTGCAGGAGCTTGCCGAATGGCTACGGCAGTTCGGTGTGACGTCAGGTAGCGATGGAATCCAGCGGCGTTTACTGGAAACCGGTCTGGAACATTCTGGAGGGACAATTCACGGTAGTTTTGGCGAATGCACAGCACATCAAGAATGTGCCAGGTCGCAAGACCGACCAGAAGGATGCGGAATGGATTGCGCAGTTGCTGCAGTATGGTCTTCTGCGGCCCAGCTATGTACCCTGCGAAATCATTCGCGATCTACGCGACCTGACGAGAATGCGGGCGAGTCTGTCCCAGGAAGCTTCGCGCATCAGTAGTCGAATTCAGAAAGTGCTTGAAGACGCAAACGTAAAACTGGCGAGCGTGGCGACCAACGTTCTCGGCAAGAGTGGACGGGCAATGCTGGAGGACATCATCGCCGGTGAAGATGATCCCGAGCACCTCGCCTCCCTCGCCCTGGGTCATCTGCGCGTCAAGATTCCGCAATTGAGACTTGCTCTGGAAGGAAAGATCCGTTCCCATCATCGCTTTCTGCTCCGGCGTTTACTTGATCAAATACAGTTTGTGGAACACGAAATTGCATTGCTCGACGAACGTCTGGAGGACATCGGCCGACAAAGACCGGAGCTGTCGCAAGCGGTTGCTCGCTGGGACACGATACCGGGGATCGATCGAGTGGCAGCGTGGGCTCTTCTAGCCGAAGTAGGTGACAACATGGCGCAGTTTCCAACCGCTGAGCAGTCTGGCCAGTTGGGCCGCGCTATGCCCGGGCAATCACGAAAGCGCCGGCAAGCGTTTGCGCGGTACAACTCGTCAAGGGAGCCCATGGTTGTGCCGCATGGCTTGTCAATGTGCCTGGGCTGCCGCGCGAACCAAGAACACTTACTTGTCCTCGCAGTTCAGACGCTTAGCGGCAAGACGCGGCAAGAAAAGAGCCATCATCGCGGTGGCACATACCCTCATCGTCATTGGCTATCACTTGCAGAAGAACCAGAGCAACTACGAGGATCTTGGCGGAAACTACTTCGATCGCATACACTCCGACGGTCTCAAGCGGTACTTGGTGAAGCGGCTCGAACAACTCGGGCACAAGGTAACTCTAGAGCCGATGGAAGCTGCTTAACCCACCGCTTCCCGCAGTGTTTTCGAGGGAGAAGGCCGGTCTCCGGCGGGATGCGATACGCTCCCAAGTTATCGACGTGCTCAAGGCACAGAGAAAAGGAGACCGGCAATGAAGAAGATTAGCACTGTGCAGGCAAGCAGAGCAAGAATTTTCGCAGACAGAAGCTCACGATCGGTGTGGATCTGGGAGATCGCTGGTAGTTGCTACTGCGTGTTGGATGAAGCAGGCGAAATCGTTCTGGAACAGAAAGTGGCCACGACACCGGAAGCGATGAAGAGACGTTTTCGGAGAGATACCGCGGAGTCGGATCGCGCTGGAGACCGGAACACATTCGCCCTGGGTCAGCCGGCTGTTAACCGAGTTGGGACACGAAGTGATCGTGGCGCATGCGCAAAAGGTGCAATTGATCACCGAGAGCAGTCGAAAAGACGATCGACACGATGCGCGGACGCTGGCACGGCTGGCGCGGATCGATCCGGAGTTGTTGGGGCCGGTGCGGCATCGCAGTGCGCAAGCGCAAATCCATCTGACGGTGATCCGGGCGCGAGCGGAACTGGTGAGTGCTCGAACGGCCTTGGTGAACGCGGCACGCGGATTGGTGAAGTCCTATGGCGAACGGCTGCGCGGGTGCAGCGCACGCAGCATGGATGCCGAGAAAGCCGAGGCAGCTGAGCCCGGAACTGCGAGACGCGCTGGAGCCGTTGCTGCAGAGAAATCGAATCGCTGAACGAACGCATCCAGGAATACGACGAACGGATGGAGAAATCGCCAAGGAAGTTACCCGGAAGTGGCGCTGGCTCAAGCAGGTGAAGGGTGTGGGAACACAGATCGCGCTGACCTACGTGCTGACGATGGAAGACCCGCATCGTTTCCGCAAGAGTCGCGAGGTGGGTTGTTTTCTGGGGTTGCAGCCGGGACGCAGAAACTCCGGGGAGAGCGAGCCGCAGATGAACATCAGCAAAGAAGGAGATCGGTATCTGCGAACGATGCTGGTGCAGGGAGCGCACTACATTCTGGGGCCGTTTGGAGAAGACAGTGATCTGCGGCGATGGGGACTGAAGCTGGCGGAGCGAGGAGGAAAAAATGCCAAGAAACGAGCGATCGTGGCCGTGGCTCGAAAGCTGGCGGTCCTGCTGCATCGGTTGTGGGTGAGCGGAGAGGTGTACGAACCACTGCGCAATAGCCAGCAGAGCGATGCGGGCAGTGGCCTAGTAGAGTTTGCGAATCAGGACAGCCGAGCTCAACCGCCGAGTCCAGGTGACTGCGACTAAGTCCTGGCCCAACTTCCACCGAGATGGAAGAGAGGTCGATAATCAGGTAGCAGCACCTACTGAAACGAGAACACCCACCTTGCACCGAGCGAATAATCGCTCACCAAAGAGTGCGGATGGAAGGATGGCGACAGGAGTGGCGAAAAAGGGCTAGAGCTAGCAGTGTCGGTGGACAAACGGTAATCCAGCGCACGGCGGTCCACCTTCCTTCCTAGCGGAATGGTGGCAGAGCGGTCCTCGCCGTTTGACATAGACCGGCCTTCTCATGGAAGGCGATAGCGCTTCTTATTGACCAACGTCGCTCATGGTCTCGGAAAAGTAAAACCAGAGTAAAACAATCGTCGTCAACTAAAAGCGCCTCTCAGCGTATCTGGCTGGAAGGCGCATTTTTATTGATGATTTTGGTGGGCAGTGCAGGACTCGAACCTGCGACCTCCTGCTTGTAAGGCAGGCGCTCTAACCAACTGAGCTAACCGCCCCTCGCCCCCTTGGGATTTCATCACGAAGCCAAATCATGATGCGACCGTCACTCGATAGGACTCGCGGAGATGAGGGGCATCCACACGAAGAACTTTTTCAGTATACGTGAGCGCGGAAAGAGCGGTCAATGTGAGCGGCTAGTCAGCGCTCCGCATTCAGCAGTCGACATTCAGTCTACGGAGCAGCGGAGCCTCGGGGACCGAATTTTGAATGCTAGACTATCGCGTGCGACGCCTGATTATTAACGCGGATGATTTCGGGCTCACGCAAGGCGTGAATCGCGGCATTATTGAAACCCATTGCCGCGGTATAGTCACTTCCTCCACCTTGATGGCGAATGGCGCTGCCTTTGAAGATGCAATCCGGCTTGCACAATCAGCGCCACGGTTGAGCCTGGGTTGTCACATAGTGCTGGTGGACGGTCTACCTGTGCTGGGCAGAGAAGAAACTGCCACGCTCCGGGACAAGAAAGCTCAGGGCGAACGCTTTTACGAAGGTCTAAACCGTTTTGCCCTGCGCGCAGTCACGGGCCGCATCGATGGTAATGAGATCGAAGCCGAAGCGACGGCGCAAATTCGCAAACTTCAAGCGACTGGCGTTGCCGTCTCCCATGTGGATACTCATAAGCACACGCACATATTTCCGCCGGTGCTGCGGCCCTTGTTGCGGGCGGCCCGGGCATGCGGCGTTCCAGCCGTGCGCAATCCTTTTGGTCCCGTGCATTTCTCCACGCTGGCAAAACATCCGCGCCTGTGGAAGCAGTACGGGAAGGTTACTGTTCTTCGCCGCCTGGGGGGGATATTTCGCAGATCTGTAACCAGCGCCGGCATGCTCACGCCGGACGGAACTCTCGGTATCGTGAGCACGGGCGCAATGGATGGGCGCTTGTTCGCAAGCATCGTGGACCGCATCCCGGAAGGGACTTGGGAGTTGGTCTGCCACCCAGGGTATGATGACGCCGAACTGGCCCGGATCCGAACCCGGCTGCGCGAGTCCCGTGAAGCAGAACTCCGGATTCTAACTTCGCCTGGGAGCCGCGAAATATTGGCTCGAAGCGGAGTTCAGCTCATTTCATACCGAGACTTGGTTTGAAGACGATGCTGAACTTAGTCCCGAGGTCCCCGAACGTACACGACCTTTGGAGATGCTCAACTCACCAGTTTGCTACAGCGGGCAATTAAAACCCGCGCTATGATATGCCAGCCGCGCAAGACAGAGCGAAGGCACCAGAAAACATGGATAAAAGGCCAGAAACCCGGGTTGGAAACCTAATCCTGGTACGCGTGTGGGGCATGGATTCGGACGGTCGTCCGTTCTTTCAAAACGCCAATGCCACAAATATCAGCAGCGAAGGCGCGATGCTCCTCGGCATCAGTCATCTGCTGAAAGCCGGGGATGTCATTGGCGTGCAACACGAGAAACGGAAAGCGCGCTTCAAAGTAGTGTGGGTAGTGGACGGAGGGCGTGGCGAGAAAAATTGAAGTCGGTGTTCAGATCCTCCCGGGCCAGCCCAATCCATGGATAGACATGGCTAAGCCGGAGAAGGTTGTGGCCGATCCGGACAAAAACAAACGGCGATATGAGCGGCACAAAATCCTGTTCCCTCTGGAAATTGGTTTCGAAGATGCCCGGCGCACTCACATGCAGACCAATGCTACTGACATTGGGGGCCGCGGTTGTTATGTAGAGACGCTGCTGCCTCTGCAGCTGGGCACGAATGTCAAAATCACGTTCTGGATGGACTCGGAAAAAGTTCAGACCAGCGGGATCGTGCGGGCCAGCGATGGAGGCGTGGGCATGGGCATTGAGTTTACCCAACTGGACAACCAGGTCCAGGACCGACTGCAGAAACATCTTGAAAAGCTCGATGCCGGGATTAAGCGTCATGATGCCGCCAAGGGCGCCACCAACGCAGATTCGTAGTCCTCGTCTTTTTTATTCTCTCCAGTGATTCCCGACGTTTTCCAAAATCTGAATCCAAGCGCACCCATCACCATCGAATCAGAGAGCCGAACAGGTTCTGACTGAAAGGATTGGGATGAAGATCGGAATCACGTGTTATCCGACGTACGGCGGCAGCGGCGTCGTGGCCACCGAACTGGGCCTGGAACTGGCGGAGCGCGGGCACGAAATTCACTTCATCTCCTACGCGCAGCCCATCCGCCTGACCGAGCCTCATCCCAACATTCACTATCACGAAGTCGAAGTTTCCACGTTATCCGCTGTTCGACTATCCGCCGTACGACCTGGCGCTGGCCACGCGCATGGCGGAGGTATCGGAACTTTACGACTCTCGATCTGCTGCACGTGCACTATGCGATTCCGCACTCCGTAAGTGCGCTGCTGGCGCGCCAGATGCTGGCGGCGAAACCACAGCGGCAGAAGCTGCCCTTTGTAACCACGCTGCACGGCACCGACATCACGCTGGTCGGGCTCGATCGTTCCTATCTGCCGATCACGCGCTTCTCCATCGAGCAGAGCGACGGCGTGACCGCCATCTCGCAATATCTGCGCGAGCGCACACTGCGCGAGTTCGACGTCAAAAACCACATCGAGGTGATTTACAACTTCGTGAACTGCGACGTCTATCTGCGCGACGCAGAGGCGGCGCAAGCGCCGCCTGGAGTACGCTCCCAACGGTGAGCGCATTCTGGTGCACCTGTCGAACTTCCGTCCGGTGAAGCGCATGACCGATGTGATCGAGATTTTCGATCGCGTGCGCAAGAAGATTCCTTCCAAGCTGTTGCTGATCGGCGACGGTCCCGATCGCTCGCGCGCGGAATGGCTGGCGGTGCAGAAAGGCATTCACGACGACGTGCTGTTTCTCGGCAAGCAGGATCAGGTCCACGAGAAGCTCGCTCTCGCCGACGTCATGCTGCTGCCGAGCGAACTGGAATCGTTCGGGCTGGCGGCGCTTGAAGCGATGGCCTGCGAAGTGGTTCCGATCGCCACTCGCGTGGGCGGCGTGCCGGAAGTGATCGAGCACGGCAAGAGCGGCTTCCTGGCCGAGGTCGGCGACGTCGAAACCATGGCGCGACTACGCGATCGATCTGTTGAGCGACGAAAGCCGATTGCGAGAAATGGGCAGAGCGGCGCGCGCGTTGGCGCAAGTCCCGCTTCTGCGCCACCAAGATCATTCCGCAATATGAAGAGTTTTACCGCCGGGTGCTGGAGCGTTCTTCGTAGAGCGCGGCCGGAATGGAACCTTCGGTCTGCAGAATCGGGCAGGCGCAAACGCACCAGCGTTCCCTTCCCTTCGTGGCTGTCGATGGTCATGCGCGCGGTATCTCCGTACAGCACCTTCAGCCGCTCGGCGACATTCGCCATGCCGATGCCGGTTCCGCCCAGGCCAGTCGGCTTTTCAAGAAGTTGCGCGGCGCCCATGCCCACGCCATCATCTTCCACTTCGATAATCAGCGGGAATCGGTCAGACGGCTGCGCAGGTAAATGCTGCCGCCCTCGATCTTCGATGAGAGCCCGTGCTTGATCGAATTCTCCACCAGCGGCTGCAGCAGCATGGCTGGGACCATCACGTCGAGCGATGCCGGCTCGAGTTCCTTCACGACCCGCAGCTTGTCGCGGCCGAAGCGCACGACTTCGATGTCCAGATAGTTGTCGATGAATTCCACTTCCTCGCGCAAGGGAACGAAGGCATCGGTGCTGCTCAGCAGGCGGCGCAGAATGGTGGCGAGCTTGATGATCAATTCGCGAGCCGTATCGGGATCGAAACGCACCAGCGACGAAACCGAATTCAGAGTATTGAACAGAAAATGCGGATTGATCTGGTTCTGCAGCGCCTCCATGCGCGCCTGCAGCAGCAGGCGTTCCTGCTCCTCCAGCTTGATCTGAATGCGCACGCTGTTCAAGATCTTCAGCTCCGTGCCGATCACGATGATCGATGTCGCATAGATCGCGAGCTCGACCCAGAGGTTGCTGGACTCTCCAGGCTAAAGGTGGCGTGGGAAGGAAGCGTGACAGTTCGGTGTGCACGAAGCGCAGGCCGACGATGGTCGCGAAGAACATGATCTGCCAATCGAACAGGCGCGGCGTGGGCAGATTGCGGCGGATCCAGCGGTAGATGCTGAGATCGATGAAAGGGAGAAAACGACCAGATGTCTTCCTGGTCGGGCGCCAGGTTGCGCAACTGTCCGGCGGCGAACCGCACAGCACGATTGAACGGCAGCGTCAGCCATTCCCCATGCAGCAAGGCCGGCAAGCGCAATCAAGGCACCCGCCCAACATCCCCGTGAAACGCCCGCCAATCACGCCCAGCAGCAGCGTGGTTTCAAACGACAGATCACCGGCGAGGAAACTTTTCTGGATGAAACGAATCCAGACCGCCGAGCGCAATCGGAATGCCGAATCCACAGCATCAGATAAATCTTCTGCTTCAGCGATGCGCTCTTCGCGGAATAGCAAGTGTCTTGAACTCGACGCGAACGCACCAGCGTGCTGGAGACCGCCGCGGCGACGCCGAGCTTGATCAGCAGATTTACGAGGATGAGTCGCTGTTCCATGAGGTCAGGTCCGCTGAGGAGAAATGTAGCAGGTTGGCGCCTGCCCTTGCGATGCATGGTGCGACGTCGCCATCTGACGAATCAATCTGCGCAACGCAGCTTGCACGGGTCAGGTTCGCTGCGCAAGCGCGACGCATCTCGCAGCCCGCTTCACCCTTCGACATGCGCCGGTCCGCCCTGCGCCATATCCTTGCTGCCCGCCGCCACGCCCACCCAGTTTCGCGCAGCGTTTCCTTCATCAGCGCGCCCATATCGAAGGGTTGTCCCTTCGACTGGGCAAATACGATGGCAGCCTGCCCGGATGTGACGCCAAGCAAGCGCAACCACATTCCGTTCGAGGCGCGTCAAGCTTCTGAGCCAGGAGCTGGATGAATGTCAGATCGCGATCCGGTAAAAGCGCACAATCACTTTCGCGGCCATTGTCTGGACTCGTTTCCGACAGCAATCTGGCCGGCTTGCAGTTCGGCCACCTCTTCCAGCAACTGCTCACTGCGTCTTGCGCGCAGACGCCGATTCCTCCTGAGCACCTTCCGCACCTGCTGCGGAACCTCCCAGATGTGACTGGAAAACAGCGCTGCCGCTTCTGTCAGCGACGGGTAATCACGCCGCGCCGTGGCAACCGCCCGCTGGCCACACACGAATTCCACGCGCCAGCCTTGCCGGACCTTTTCCGTCTTGCGAAGCAGGATGCAGCCGATCTGCCCGGTGTTCGTGACGTGCGTCCCGCCGCAAGCGGTCAAATCAAAGTCACGAATATCGATGAGCCGCAATTCGTCCTTGTCGGTCCGCGGAGGACTTGCGCAGGCCCAAGCCGCGCGCCTCTTCCTGGGTGACAAACGTGATCTCGACCGGCACGATTCTCCTGCACGACTCATTCGCCAGCGCCTCGGCCTCTTCCACTTGGCCTGCAGTCAGGGTGGGCGTGTCGAGATCAATCGAGCACGCATCCTCGCCCATGTGGAACGAAACCGTCGGCAAGTTGAACAGTCGTACGAATGCCGCGGAGAGCACATGCTGCCCGGAATGCTGCTGCATGTGATCGCGACGACGTGTCGGCATCAATCAGGCCGCGAACACGCGTGCCCCGCTGCGGCGCCCGGTCGGCCTCGAGAATAGTGGACGACCCGGCCATCTTCGGTCTCGGCGACCTCGGCCACGCGCAGCTTCGCGGAACTCCCTTCCGCCGTGCGACAGCCAACCCGTGTCGTACACCTGTCCGCCGCTGGTGGGATAAAACGCGGTGCGATCGAGGTACACACCGATGGCGCCCATTGATTTCCGCCGCAGGAACCACTTCTGTGCACCTCCGCCTTCGAACTCGTGCAGAAAAGAGTCGTGATAATAGAGACGATCCGTCATGCGGGTAGCATCTCGCTCTATACTCGGATGCAGGCAGTCCGATTCTGAGTGCCGAACTGCTGGAACTGCGTTCGCTCTCCAATACGTCCGCAGTCAATACGGCCCGATGATCCCTGCGATCTGGCGCGACGTTGGCAGCTTTCTGATGCGCGACCTCTTTTGCTCCTCGATCGCATCCAGATATTTCAGCCCGGTGCCGGTGTTGAAGAGCACCACCGCGATCGTCGGACCGAAGAATCCGCTGCCGCGCAACTTGCGGTAAGCAGCCAGCGCCGCTGCCCCTTCCGGCGCGCGAAAATGCCCTCCACCTGCGCCCAGCGATGCAGCGCGTCCATGATTTCGTCGTCGGTCACCGAGACCAGCCACCCCGCCGCTCTTCTTCAGGATCTCTAGAATAATGTAGTCCCCGTACGCCTTGGGAACGCGCAAGCCCGCGGCTTGGTGGCCGCATTCGACCACATCTCGGAGACGTTCTTGCCTTCATCCCACGCTTTAACAATTGGTGCGCAACCGCTTGACTGCACGCCAATCATCTGCGGGCGCTCGGAGCCGATCCAGCCCAACTGCTCCATCTCGTCAAAAGCCTTCCACATTCCAATCATGCCGACTCCGCCGCCGGTCGGATAGATAATTCCCTGCGGCAGTCGCCATCCCAACTGCTCGGCGACTTCGTAGCCCATGGTCTTCTTGCCTTCCACGCGAAAGGGTTCTTTCAGCGTGGAGACATCGAACCATCCTTCTTTCTCTTTGCGCTCGGCAACCATGCGCGCGCAATCGCTGATCAGACCATCCACCAGCGTGACGTGTGCGCCGTAGCATCTCGCACTCGATCCGATTTGCCATGGGCACATCTTTGGGCATGAAGATGTGCGCTTCGCAATCCGGCAGCAGCCGCGTACGCGGCCAGCGCGCCCGCGGCATTTCCAGCAGAAGGAATGGCCAGCTTCTTCAGGCCGTAATGCTTTCGCCATCGTGACCGCGGCCGACATTCCGCGCGCCTTGAACGATCCGGTCGGATTCAGTCCCTCGTCCTTGATAAAGACGTTGGGAAGTTCGCGGCTCGGCAGCATCGGCGTGAAACCTTCGCCCAGCGAGACCGGTTCGGCTTCGGGCAACACTTCCGCGTAGCGCCACATCGTGGGTGTGCGTCCGGCGAGCGATGCGGTCGTGAACTTGGATTTCAGCGCGGAGAGCTTGTAGCGAACGTAAAGTACTCCGCCGTCCTTAGGACAAACTGTTTGGGGACGCGCAGCATCGATCGATGCGCCGCACTTCGTACACTCCAGATGCGTGATGCGGGCCACGAGTGAGAGTTTAGCAAACTTTCCAATAGAGGCCTGGCGTCCTCCCAGGCTGAACGGGCGAGGCGCCTGTCCTCAATCCCTTTTCGCACTCCGGACGAGGCGCCCGGCCTGCGTGATTCTGATGCTACTTTTGTGGAAACTCGGCATCCAGATCGAGATTCAGCTCAAGCACGTTAACTCGCGACTCTCCGAGCAAGCCCAACTGGCGCGGCTTAGTGTGGTCTTGCACGAGGCGCTTTACTGCATCTTCCGACATTCCCCTCTGGCTTGCGATTCGTGGAACTTGAAATTCCGCAGCTGCCGGGGAGATATCGGGATCAAGGCCGGAAGCCGACGTTGTTACTAAATCAACAGGCACGGGCTGGCCTGGATTGTCCGCCTGATTACTGGCTACGTCTGCCTTCACCCGGTCAATCAGGTGCTGATTCGTAGGGCCGAGTTGAGAACCGTTCGAATTGGCCGCGTCATATCCGTTGCCCGCCGCGGAAGGCCGAGAGTGGAAATAACCTGGACCGACAAATGCCTGGCCGATGATGCGCGAACCCACGGTTCTGCCGTTTTGTACAATCAGCTGGCCATTGGCTTTGTCTTTGAAACACAATTGCGCCAGTCCCGTGACCACCAAAGGATAGACGATTCCGAGCAGCACTGTCGTAGCGATCGTCATCAACACCGCAGTTACCAAATTCCTTTTCATCACAATCCTCTCAGGCCATTCCCACGCGAGTAATGAGCATGTCGATCAGCTTGATTCCGACGAACGGCACAATGATGCCGCCAACGCCGTAAATCCAGAGATTGCGCCGCAGCAGAACGGCAGCTCCCATGGGCCGATACTTCACGCCGCGCAGCGCCAGGGGAATCAAGGCAACGATAATCAGCGCATTGAAGATGACCGCCGACAAAATCGCTGACTGCGGCGTCTTCAGCTGCATGATGTTCAACGTATTCAACACGGGAAAGGTCGCGGCAAACATCGCCGGAATAATGGCGAAGTATTTGGCCACGTCATTGGCAATGGAAAACGTGGTAAGAGCTCCTCGAGTCATCAGCAACTGCTTGCCGATTTCCACGATCTCGATGAGCTTGGTCGGATTGGAATCGAGATCCACCATGTTTCCCGCTTCCTTTGCCGCCTGCGTACCGGTGTTCATGGCCACGCCAACGTCGGCTTGCGCCAGTGCAGGAGCATCATTCGTGCCATCGCCCGTCATCGCCACCAGCTTGCCCTGCTTTTGCTCGCCGCGAATCAAGTCCATTTTGTCCTTCGGAGTCGCTTCCGCCAGGAAATCGTCCACTCCTGCTTCGCGCGCAATCGCAGCCGCTGTCAGCGGATTGTCGCCCGTAATCATCACCGTCTTGATGCCCATGGCGCGAAGCTGATCGAAGCGCTCGCGCATTCCGCCTTTCACAATGTCCTTGAGGTGAATCACGCCGAGAGCACGACGATTCTCGGCGACCACCAGCGGCGTTCCGCCGGAGCGCGCGATGGTCTCCACCGCAGCTTGAACTTCTTTGGGGAGAACGGTGCCGTGTTGCGCAAGATATTTTGTGATGGCATCGACCGCGCCCTTGCGAATCTCGCGGCCGTCCATGTCCACGCCCGACATGCGGGTTTGTGCGGTAAACGGAACGAACGTCGCTTCCTGCGAAGCCAATTCCCGGCCGCGCAGAGCGTAGCGTTCCTTGGCCAGCACAACGATCGAGCGTCCTTCGGGAGTCTCATCGGCCAGCGAAGAAAGTTGCGCTGCGTCCGCCATCTGCGCTTCGGTGATCCCTGGCGCCGGAATAAATTCCGACGCCTGGCGATTTCCCAGAGTGATGGTCCCGGTTTTGTCGAGCAGAAGCGTGTTGACATCGCCCGCTGCCTCGACCGCTCGTCCGGACATGGCCAGCACATTGTGTTGTACCAGGCGGTCCATGCCGGCGATACCGATAGCGGAGAGCAGGCCGCCAATGGTCGTGGGAATCAGACAGACCAGCAACGACACCAGCACGAACACGGTTTGCGGGGAGCCCGAGTAGACGGCGAACGGCTGCAGAGTCACGACCGCGAGCAAGAAAATGATCGTCAGGCCGGCCAGAAGAATGTTCAGCGCGATCTCGTTCGGAGTCTTCTGGCGCTCGGCTCCCTCGACCAACGCGATCATGCGATCCAGAAATGTCTCGCCCGGGTTGGATGTGATCTTGATCTTCAGCCAGTCTGAGAGAACCCGCGTGCCGCCAGTCACCGCGGAGCGATCGCCGCCAGCTTCGCGAATGACCGGCGCGGATTCTCCCGTGATCGCCGACTCATCCACCGAGGCCACGCCCTCGATGATCTCGCCGTCGCTGGGGATGAATTCTCCCGCGATAACCTGACCACATCGCCGGCGCGCAACTTCGAGCTGGCAATTTGTTCCGTCGTCCCGTCAGAAGTAAGACGATTGGCAATGGTTTCGGAACGGGCCTTGCGCAACGTGTCGGCCTGAGCCTTGCCGCGGCCTTCGGCCATGGCCTCGGCAAAATTCGCGAACAGCACCGTGAACCAGAGCCAGAGCGTGATCTGCAGGTTGAAACCGAACGCTCCCTGATGCCGCAGTATGTCGCGGAACAACAGAATGGTCGTAGCTACGCTGCCGACCTCGACCACGAACATCACCGGATTCCTCATCATGTTCCGTGGATCCAGTTTCACGCAGCGAATCCAGAAGCGCGCGGCGCACGATCTTCATTCCCAGATCGATTTCGATTTCTTCTGCTAACATAGTTCCTCAGAAAGTCTTGCCAGCCGACATCAGCAGGTGCTCGAGAATGGGTCCGAGGCTCAGCGCCGGGAAAAATGTCAGCGCGCCGACGATGAGAATCACGCCGATCAGCAATACGGTGAACAGTGGCGTGGTCACCGGAAATGTTCCCAGCGACGGCGGGACATACTTCTTCTTCGCAAGATTGCCGGCAATCGCCAGCATGGGGATGATCATGAAGAATCGGCCTACCAGCATGGTCATTGCGCCCGAGGTGTTGTACCAGAGAGTGTTTCCGTTCAACCCGCCGAAGGCCGAACCGTTGTTGCCGGCCATCGACGTGAAGGCGTACAAGAATCTGGGTCAGGCCGTGAGGACCTGGATTGCTGATGCTCGATGTGCCAAATCCCTGCACCGACGAGATGGCGGTAAGCGCCAGAATCACGAGAGGAAAAACCAGCGTGACCAGCATCGCCATCTTCACGTCGTAGGCTTCGATCTTCTTGCCCAGATACTCCGGCGTGCGGCCGACCATCAGTCCGGCGATGAAGACGGCCAGAACGACGTAGATCAGAATGCCGTACAGCCCGGCGCCGACTCCGCCGAACACCATTTCGCTCAGCATGATGTTGACCAGCGGAACCATTCCGCCGAGGGGCGTGAAGAATCGTGCCAGCCGTTGATCGCTCCGCAACTGGCGTCGGTGGTCACCGTCGCGAAGAGCGCGGAGTTGGCAATGCCGAAGCGAACTTCTTTGCCTTCCATGTTGCCGCCGGGCTGCGATGCGCTCGACGTGTTGATCGGCTCCCGTCAGCAAGGGATTGCCGCGCGCCTCGGCCCAGTACGCGGTTGTCACGCCGGCCAGGAACAGAAATGCCATGGCCGCCCAGACCGCCCAGCCATGACGTTGCGAGCCGGTCATGCGGCCGAGCGTGTAGGTGAGCCCGCAGGGATGGCGAAGATCGAAAACATCTGCAAGATAATTGCTGAAGCGGCGTGGGATTCTCGAACGGATGGGCAGCTGTTGGCATTGAAAAATCCGCCGCCATTGGTGCCCAACTCCTTGATGATTTCCTGCGACGCGACCGGGCCCTGCGCGATCGTCTGGTCGTTACCGTGTCCATCACCGGCTTGCCGTCGAGCGACCATCGGCTTGCCGTCCGCATCCGGTCTTCTGCACCTGCTGCGGCTCAACCAGCTTCACCGTGTCGTACGGCTTCAGGTTCTGCACGACGCCTTGCGAAACCAGCAGCAGCGCGCCAACGATGCAGATCGGCAGCAGCACCCACAGAGTAGCGCGCGTCATGTCGACCCAGAAGTTGCCGATGGTCTCCTTCTGGCGGCGCGCGATGCCGCGAATGAACGCGATGGCCAGCGCGATGCCGACCGCCGCCGAAACGAAGTTGTGATAGGCCAGTCCGGCCATCTGGGTGAGATAGCTCATCGTGGATTCGCCGGAATAGGTCTGCCAGTTCGTGTTGGTGGTGAACGACGCGGCCGTGTTGAAGGCCAGGTCCGGAGCGACTGCTGCCGAACTTCTGCGGATTGAACGGCAGCCACTGCTGCACGCGCTGCGATCAGATACAGCAGCAGCATCGACACGACGCTGAACAGCAGCATGGCGACTGCGTACTCCGTCCAGCGCATCTCGTGCTTTTCGTCGACGCCGGTCACGCGGTAGAGCAGTCGTTCGACCGGCCGCAGCACCGGATCCAGGAACGTCGTCTCGCGGTTGAACACTCGCGCCATGAAGACGCCCAGCGGCTTGGTGACCGCGAGGATCAGCGCCAGAAAAAGCAGAATCTGAAACCACCCATTCGCTGTCATTCAGAACTTCTCCGGACGCAGCAGTGCGTAAAGCAGATAGACCATCAGCAGCGCGCAGATCAGCCAGCATGATGATCGATTCCATGATTCATATCGTTCTCCTCACTTCATCGCGGTCGCAAAAGTGAACGTAGGCGATCGACGAGCGCAAAGAACGCGATCGTGACGAGCACGAATATCAGGTCTTGCATAAATCCATCCTTGCGCGATCTCCCGCCTTGCCTCAGAACTTCACCAGAATCGCCATGTTGAGCCGGTTCTCGTTCTTGCGCAGATCCGGCGTGAAGCCCGGCACCAGCGAGCCCGGCGCGCCCGGTGTTGCCGCCCGGAGGCGTAACGCCGCCCGGTCCGGAGAAATACGGGCACATTGGCCGCGCGATGATTGAACTCCCAGCGGAACGTGATGTACTGGCTGGGCATGTAATCGAACGTTGCGGAAGCATCCCAGGCCTTGTACGGATCGCCGGGATTCTCCGTGAAGTACGGCGTTCCCGAAGCCGCGGTCGCGCCATTGATCGGCGGCAGCAGCACCAGATAGCGCCCGGGATTGTTGATCTTGCCGCCGCCCAGCGTCAGGCCGTACCGGTCCTTGTGAAACCAGAAGCGGTTGTAGAACATGAAGCCGAGGAAACTCTGCTTCGGCCCGTTTCGCCGAATTGCCCGTGCAGCTCACGCCGCCGCCGTGTTCGCATCCGAGGTCGCCGGTCAGCGAGAACGCCGTCTTGTCCATGAACGTTCTCGGGTTGTCGTAGTACTTGACCTCGATGCTGTCGTCGGTGTGATAGCGCAGTGCGGTCCGGAGTGTTCAGCGCGTCTTCGCCCAACGCGTATTGATTCCCGAGAACGGAGAGCCAGCCATTCGGCCGCCACAGGATCTGGCCGCCAACGCCCGGCCGGTTGTTGAATCGTCCGTAGGACTGCCATCCGTTGATAAACCACGGCTCGATCTTCAAATGTCTCGGTGGGAAAAATCTGCACGCGCACGCCATTGAAGAACCATGGCGTGTTCGAAGAAACATAGGACGGCTGATAAGCCCAGTTGTCGAAGTTGTAGTAACTGAACAGGCCGATGTAGGACATGAAAATTCCGGCATCGACGTTGACGCCGTGCAGCGCGTTGAAGTGGTAGCCGCCGTAGGCTTCCGACAGATAGCGATAAGCATTGTCGAGATTCCACTGGCCGCGCGCCGGGCTGGCATCGTTGCGCGGCGTCGTCTGCGAATACATGCCGAACTGCGTCATCAAGCGTGCGCGCACGTTGTCGTAGTGAAAATCGCCGCCGACGCCGAGTTGCGTCACCTGGACTTCGTTCGAACGAAACACCTCGCTCGACCCGCCGATCGTGTCGTCCTTGGGATGGTTGAAATCGTAGATGTAATCGACGTCGGCGCGAATCTCGGGCGTGAAGAACTTCGTATCGAAGCCGGCGTTTTGGTGCGCGCATTGCCATTCAGCCAGGTCCAGTCGGCGAAGGCGAACGGCTCGGCTTTGGCGGCCTTGGGCTGGGCCCTGTCTGCAGAGACGGTTTTCTCATTCGGACTGATCGCTTGCTCCGCAGACAGGGCAGGACCGTTCGCTGCCATCGGTGCGGGCTGCCCCTGAGCTTTCAATGCGCCTTCGAGCTGCTCAATCCGTTTTTTCATGGCAGCAGGCTCCTTGCACAATCTCTTGCTGCGACATCGCACTCGCTGGCTGGTTGACCGATTCCGAATCCTTCCCCCGGTTGTCATCCATTTTCTGCTGACCTTGGACCGGCCGCTGCAGCAGCATCACTGCCAGTAAGACGAAGGTCAAATGCTTGCCACGGTATGCCGCGGGCTGACATCTTGATTTGCCGGAATTTGTCTTCATGAGTTCTCCACGCAAAGAAATTAGTCGACCGCTTATGTAGACGATTGTGTCTTCATTGAAAATTGCCGGACGTAAGAATGGGCTAAGTGTTTCGTAAGGAATTCGTAAGGGCCGACGAGTGGGATGAGAAGTCTATTCGCCGGGTTCGAAGCGGTACCCAACCCAGGGTTCGGTGACGATGTAGCGCGGTGAGGAGCTTTCCGGTTCCAGCTTCTTGCGCAATTGACCAACGAATACGCGCAGGTATTCCACCTGTTCAGTACTCTGGCCGCCCCAGATTGCGCCCAGCAGGGTTCGATGGGTTACCACCTTGCCGGGGCGACGCGCCAGATATACCAGCAAATCGAATTCCTTGGGGGTGAGATGCACATCCGCACCACGGACGGTAATTTTGTGCGCCGCGAGGTCCACGCGGAAATCACCAATCTCTATGAGCGATGCTTGCTCGTTTTCGCCCGCCGGAACGCGCCGCAGGTTGGCACGCACCCGCGCCAGCAGTTCCTCGATCCCGAACGGCTTAGTCACGTAGTCGTCGGCGCCGGCGTCCAGCGCCTGAACCTTGGTCTTTTCCTCGCCCCTGACGGAGAGCACGAGAATCGGAATCTGCGTTGAAAGCCGCAATCGGCGGCACAGCTCCAACCCATCCATGTTAGGCATCGAAAGATCTGTGATTACTAAATCGGGGGGCCAGTCTTTCATAACCTCGAGCGCGGTCTCGCCGTCATTGGCCGCGCGAATGTCATAGCCCTGGCCGGACAGAGTGGTGCGCAACACCCGCGTGATCTGAGGTTCATCATCCACCACGAGAATGCGGCGATGCTCGTTCATGAAGGAGTCAGGAAGGTTCCTGGGTGACAATGTGAACGTCCACCGCAGGCGCGTCTCGCAGAAACTTGTTGATGGCAGTGAGGTACAAATATTTTCTCCATCCGCCCGTGGCCGATCGTCCGAATACAACCTGGGTGACATGTTTTTCGCGAACAAAGTCAGCCACCGCCTCGGCCACGCTGCTGCCTTTGAGCTTGGTTATGTGCGCGCCCACGTTTTCTGCAAACTGCAAATTAGCCGCCAGCGTTTTCTGATTGGCGTCGTCGTTGTCCTGGCCCAGATCCACATAGACGATGTGCAACTCCCCGCCCATGGCTTGAGCCATGCGGGCGCCTCGCGCGATTAAGTACTGCGCGGCCGGATTGGAACTGATGCAGACTGCAATTCGCTCTCGCACCGCAACCGTTCCGCTGGCTTCATCTTTCTCGCGATAGGATTCCAGGCTTTGATCCACAGCCTGCGCCACTTGGCGAAGCGCAAGCTCTCTTAATGCGATCAGATTTCCAGGGCGAAAAAAGTTGCCCAAAGCGCGGCCGACCCGATCCAGCGGATAAATATCCCCGCGACGCATGCGGTTCTGCAATGCCTCGGGGGTGAGATCCGACATCACTACTTCATCCACTCGTTTCAGCACCCAATCCGGCACCGTCTCCCGCACCGTGACGCCGGTAAGGCTCTGCACCGTGGGCGTAACACTCTCCAGATGCTGGATGTTCATCGTCGAAAGCACATCAATGCCGGCATCGAGCAACTCCAGCACATCCTGGTAGCGCTTGCCGTGCTTGCTGCCCTCTACATTGGTGTGTGCCAGTTCGTCCACCAAGGCAACGATTGGCTTGCGAGCCAGGATCGCGTCAACGTCCATCTCCTCGAACACCGTGCCTTTGTACTCCAGCTTCTTTCGCGGAACGGTCTCGAGTTGCGCCGCCAGATCGGCCGTAGCTTTGCGTCCGTGGGATTCAATCACTCCGATAGCTACATCCTCGCCCCGGCTATGGCGGCGGATGGCTTCACTCAGCATGCTGAAAGTCTTGCCAACCCCGGGCGCATAGCCCAGGAAAAGCTTGAACACACCACCCTTTTTCGTGGGATCAGCCTCTTCCAGCCATTGCTCAGGAGTTTTGGGCATCGCGGCTATTGTCGTCGAGCGGATGACAATTGTCGATGATGATCGCCTTTGTGCGCCCGCGCGTTCACGCCCGAGTTTCTTTAGCAGCAGATCAGCTACAATCGGCGGCGTGAACCAACCGCTGCTCAAACCGGCACTGCACTATGCCGCAACCGCAGCCGTTGTGATGGCCGTGGTTTTGATCTACCACTTTGTGCCCGACGTGAATCCCACCACCGTCGCGCTCACGTTTCTGGTCGGCGTATTGATCGTCTCAGCGAACTGGGGCCTGCGGCCGGCTGTTTTCATGGCGCTGGTCGCCACCCTGGCTTTCAATTATTACTTTCTTCCACCCGTCGGCACACTGACCATTGCCGACCCCCAGAATTGGGTTGCCCTGTTTGCATTCCTGGTCACTGCCATCATCGCCAGCCAACTGGCAGAGCGAGCCCGTCGCGAAACGCAAAGCGCCAATGAACGCCGTCGCGAGACTGAACGTCTTTACCGCTTCAGCCAGCAACTCCTTTCCAGCGATAATGTGGTCGAACTCTTGAATGCGATCCCGCGATACATCGTGGAAACCCTTGGCGTCAAAGCCGCGGCCATCGCGCTCCCCAACCGGCCCGACGTTTATCGTTCCAGTTCCGCCACTCACGATTTGGAGCTCCACGATCTGCAATTGGTCTGCATGCGCGGCGAACCCAAGACCGATCCCGAGAAACGCGCGGTGTTCATGCCCTTAAGAATGGGAGTCCGCGTCGTAGGAAGCATGGGCGTTTCCGGCACGCTGCTTTCCCGCGAAACCATGGAAGCGATGAGCAGTCTGATTGCCATCGCAATCGAGCGTGCGGGCGCGGTAGAAAAACTCGGACGCGCGGAAGCCGCCCGTGAAAGCGAACAACTCCGTTCTGCATTGCTCGATTCCGTCACCCACGAATTTCGCACACCTCTGACTGCGATCAAGGCATCCGCCACTTCGCTGCTCTCCAATCCTGCGCTGGACGCAGCTCAGCGCCTCGAACTCCTCACCGTGATCAACGAGGAGAGCGACCGCCTGAATCGTCTCGTCGGCGAAGCTGCCGAAATGGCGCAACTCGACGCCAACCAGTTCGAGCTTCACTTGGGGACGCACCCAATTAAGGAAGCGGTCTTGGCCGCCCTTGAGAAAGCGAAACCGGCGCTGGGAAAGCATCCCATCGAAGTCCGGCTGCCCGCCAACTTGCCACCGGTCCGAATGGATGAAGAGCGCATCACCGAGGTCTTAACCCAGTTGCTGGAAAACGCAGCCAAATATTCGGCCCCGGAATGCCCGATTCAAATCACCGGCGAAGTCGGAAACCGAATGCTGATGACCAGCGTCGCCGACCGTGGGCCCGGGATCGACGATTTCGAACAGTCCCTGATATTCGAGAAGTTCTATCGCGGCCGCGATCAGCGCCTCCAGGTTCAAGGCACGGGCATGGGCCTGGCTATTGCCAAGGCCATCGTCGAAGCCCACGGCGGCAAGATCGGTGTTACCAGCCAGCCAGGCCACGGATCGGTGTTCTACTTCACCCTGCCCCTGACCTAGGAAACTCGCGTTCAGCTTCATCCTGGCACTGCCAAGGTCGCAACCCTTGCGGCGAGCCCTTCGAGTTCAGCGTTGATGAGGGCTTCTAGCTTGAGAAAGAATCCTCGTCTCCGCGCGATCACCCATCCGGCGAAGACGAGGATTTCGCCTATGGCAAGTAGTATCGGAACGACGTCATGAACATATTTTCCGTTGCGTTCGGAGTCCCGCCCACGCCCCGCCAGGTGTTGCGGTCGATATACGAGTATTGCGGCCCCCACTGGATCTTGCCCTTCGGACCGCTATAGAAGCGATACCAAAACCCGATCGTGCCTTCAATGATGTTGCGCGTGTCCCCGTTGCAGTTCGAAAGCCCCCCGGGATTGAACCCATTGGTTAGAGGCGTGCCCGCGGAACCAGGCACAGGAATCGTGGCCGTACCGCCAGTCGGATTGGTCGGCGTAATGGGAGTGGCAACCGTCGTGGTGGTGGCCGCAGGTGGCGTTTCGGTGCTGCAACCAGAGTTGTTGAACAGCGGCGATCCGTAGCCTACGCCTTTCTTCGAGGAGTTCACCAGCGCAATCCGGTCTTCATATTCGCCGCCCACGTTGGTATAAACGTCTAGCCTGTTGGAATGCCATTCCAGCGTGCCTAAGGTCTGATAGTTGCGCGCGGGGACTAGGACGCCATCGGGACGCGCCACCACATCCACCAGTCCAGCGGTGCCATATCGGCCGATGCCATCGCCGCCCAGGAAATGGATGCCCACATCGAAGTGCTTGGCAATCGTCCCGCGAAGGTTTGCCCCGAGCCCTCCCGCCGGGGCAGAGTTATTGAACGCCCCTGCAGCCGAAGGCTTGGTCGCCGTCGTCAGCGGATAGATCCGGTCGCGGAAGTCGGTAAGAATTCCGAAAACTTCGAAATGCCCCCATCCTGGCTCGATGGCCAGTTTGCCAACGAAGTCAGGCGTGGGATTAAAAGAATAGTTCGCCGTCGGATTATAAAGACCGCCGCTCGTTCCCTGCTCCCCCAGAACGAAGTTGCTGCTGGCGCCATGGCCGCCAAGAGTTGCCTGCGAATCTTCCACCGCGAACGCCATCCACGCCTTGTTGCCAAAGTCCTTGGCGACTCGGAACCCGTACTGCCGCGCCCAACTGAAGCCAACCGTATATTGCGGGTCGATGGTCATCGGCAAGGCTTCCGAGCGGTTATCCACGCCTTTCTTGGTCTCCGTGATCAGGCTCCACATTTGACCGCCGGTAAAGCTCCACCCGTTATCCAGCGCGGCCTGCGCCCATGCTTGTCTCACGCGAAGCGAATAGCTGTTGCTCTGGTTGTTATTCGAAGTTATCCCGGCGGATAGGAAATCCGACTCAAAATAGCCCCTCAGCGTGGCGGAGTTCAGTTTGCCCTCGCCCAGCATCGAAATACGCGACTGCCGGCCGGATCCGAAAAATTCGGACAAGCTATTCTGCGCCGCCCCCGGGAACGGAATCGAATTGAACGGCGTATTAATGTCGGATCCCAGCCCATGCTGACGCCACACCGTTTCTGCCGCCAGGAACCCGCCCGGAGTTATTGTGATCCCCTTGTAGCGAATCGCCAGCGGACTCTCCAGGCTCGACTGAATATTTTTCTGCGTCTCCTGCAGTGACAGCGCGGCGTTGGTCGCATTTTGTTTCAAGTCAGTCACGTCGGTGCGCACCGCCGCAACGTCCTGCTGCTGCTGGGCGCTTTGCGAGGCGGCAGTATCGGCTTTCTGCTGCGCCTGGCTGGCGGCGCTTTGTACTTGACCGACCTGCTGTTGCAACTGTTGGATGGCTGCATCCCGACTCTGCAGTTGATTCATGAGCTGCAGAATCTGCTGCTGTTGCGCATCGATCGCCCGTTTCATTTCGCTTAGTTGGGTCGAAACACTGGCCTCAGATTTCCTGGCAACAGCCTTTTTCCGGGTGCGCGGGCTGCCCTCTGCAGTCGTATCCTGTGGTAGCGGCGCCGCAACCGCGCTAGCGGCCAGCGCAACCGCCAAAGCCAAAGCTATTACGTGCTTCATTTCTCCTCCAAAGTTATCGAAGATGAACAACCAACTAAAATACCGGTGCGATCCTTTTGCACGACTGTGGGACCGTTGATGCTAGCTGCCAATGATTAAAAATTGATGAATATTTGATAAATCTTGGGTGAATCGGCGATTTGCTACTCGGTGCCTTATGCAACATTGCAATTGAGTTACCGGCAGACGTTAAAAGTTATTAAGCCGCGGAGACGCGTCTCTTACCCCGAAATCGGGATCATCCCTGGTGTCTTGCGGAGAGGTCACAAGAGCGCAGTGTCAATTTCTTGCCCTCGCTCGTCAATTGAGCAGGCCAAGAACATCGAGCTCGCTGCCGGTCCCCACATACACTTTGCCGTTCATGACCGTAGCTACAGCAAAATTGATTCCGGGTCCGAGCACGTCCCGCGTTCCTGCCTGACCGGTGTTGTACAACTCTTGGGAAACCTTGCTGGCATTGTAGGCGTGCAATATTTCAGGTGGAATTACCTTCTTAATGTCTGGCGCCCGTTCAATCGCCCAGACAATTCCATTGGCTGATCTGTTGGCCGAAACCGCAGGCGTGCTGCCCCGAACGAACTGTGTTGGCGCTTGATAAACCGGGCTCGTGGAAAGCAATCCGCTCGACAAAGAGTACTGGCTGAGAGAATCTGCTCTTCCCGAGTAATAAACATTGTTGTTCCAATAGGCCGCGCTGCTCCAATAGCCTCTCGCGGAGCCAGTCACGGTTTCGATCACGTTGTTCTTCTGGCTATTGAACTTACCCATGTTCGATCGATTCACCAGGTAAATGAGTCCTTCTTTCCCACCACTCACGATCTCATTAGGGAATTTTCCGCTTTGATGAGGCAAGAGCAAGGCCGCACCCGAACCCAGGTCAAGATCATTCGTTGACAACTTCCCTTGATCGAACGGCGTGAAATAATCCAGCACCGCCAGTGCGGCGTTGAACTTAAGGAAGCTATCCCCCCGATCGCTGCCTCCCCTATTAATATCGAATGTCCCGTTGCCCGTGATGAGGTAAATGTGGCCAGCGGCATCGGCCGCCGGCGCAGCCCCGCTCTGCCAGACTCCTCCATCGGAACCGTTCCGGGTGCTGTTGAAAACGGCCGTTCGCGCCAGACTCCCAGCCCCGTATCCCATAGTCCATCCGTGAAACGGTGCGATATCGCCGAAGGAAGCCCAACTGATATAAACCACCCCATTCAGCAATAACAATCCACAGCGCTGCGATTCATGATGGGCATCGAAACTCACGATGCCGTTCTTGTTGCCAGCACCCGTCCCTTTGACCGAAGCTTGAATCTGAACCGGGCCTCCGAACTTTTCCGCTCCGCTCGTGATATCCAGAGCATGAAGCCGGTTCACATATTTGCCGTTCTCTTTCGTCGCCGCGACCAGGTAGAGAGTCCCGCTGCTCGGATCAATCACGGGCGTTCCCGTGATGCCAATCACCGAGGCAAAGGGACAGGGATCGGCCCCGGTGTCTGCGCACGGAATCGGCGTAATCCCTTTGCTGGGATTGATGAAGCTGTCATACCACAGAGCGGTGGTGTTCACCCCGTCCGCATCGAAGGCGTACACGCTGTCATTTTCGGTTTCTACGTAAACGACGTTATACGTCCCCTTTCCGGGGATGGCCACATTGCTGACATACAATGGCTGCGCGAATATCTGCCCGTCCACAGGGAACGAAAACAGTTTTCCAAATGTGTTGGAATTGACATTGGCCGGCGTTAGAACCGTTTCCTGGAGGTTCTGACCCGTCCGCGCCAGATCATTGTGCCAGGTCAGCATGCCCGAGTAGCTCTGAGCATGAACGATCCCAATGCTCAAGCTCCAAAGGCAAACCAAGATGAAGAACTTCAACGGTGGATGGAAGACTCGGCCAAAGATCGAGCGATGGTTGCCAGCGGCGGGCATCGTCCCTCCCTTGATTGCTTATCGGAAGAACTTTTCGGACTGGAAGACGTGGACTGCTGTTCTTCGGATAGAGTCCGTGCGGGGCCCCAAATCTGTCCGCCATTGTGGCCCTGTCTGAGCAGCCTGTCAAGGCAGTTGGCAGCTAAATATGCTGCCAGCCCCGCGCACCATAGTCTTCGCGCTACACTTCTAGCTCGCCAGATGTGGCAAACTCTTTCTTCGGGGGGGGAATGAACAATCTCGAATTCACGATTCTGGTAGCCGCCGGGTCCTTCGTCGCCGGCCTGCTGGGATCGCTCACCGGACTGGGCGGCGGAGTCGTACTCGTCCCCCTGCTCACGCTCTTTTTCAAAGTTGACATTCGCTATGCGATCGGGGCGTCCCTGGTTTCCGTGATTGCGACTTCCTCGGGCGCGGCCGCTGCATTCGTGAAAGAAGGATTCTCCAACATCCGCATCGGTATGTTCCTCGAGATTGCAACCACCCTGGGCGCTCTAGCCGGAGCCTTTCTGGCCGCTTTCGTTTCCACCCAGGCGCTCGCCACCATCTTCGGCGTTATGCTTCTCTATTCCGCATATCTCTCCAGAAAGCCGCGAACCCGGGCGCAACGCAATGCTCCCCCCGATCGTCTTGCCACTCGCCTTCGTATGAATGGAGATTTCCCTTCCGAAGAAGGCGGAATGCGGCACTACAACGTGCAGCGCGTGCCCGCGGGTTTCAGTCTGATGTTTGGGGCCGGCGCGCTCTCCGGCTTGCTCGGCATCGGGTCCGGAGCGGTAAAGGTTCTCGCCATGGATCAGGCTATGAAAATTCCTTTCAAAGTGTCCAGCACCACCAGCAACTTCATGATCGGGGTCACAGCTGCCGCCAGCGCGGGTGTCTATCTCAACCGCGGCTATGTCGATCCCGGCCTGGCCATGCCGGTCATGCTGGGCGTCCTGGCGGGCTCGTTAATTGGCGTGCGCATATTGATGAGAGCAGAAACCAAAATCCTGCGACTCGTGTTCGCCATCGTGATCGCCGTCCTTGGCATTCAAATGCTTTACAAAGGCCTGACCGGAGGAATCTGAATTGACGCAAACTGGGACCGATCAAAGTCGGCCTGATCAAAACTTGACCGACCAGCAACTGGAGAACATTGTCGGCAACCTGCTTCGAGCCGGAGTTTCGCTTTCCGCCTTTGTGGTCGCGCTTGGCGCAGTTATTTACCTGACGCGCCATGGCCGCGAACCCGCCAGTTACCGCGTGTTTCGAGGCGAACCCTCCGACTTGCGCAGCCTGAGCGGAATCGTCCGCGAAGCTTTCGCTTTCCGCGGTCGAGGCATCATCCAGTTCGGCTTGCTCCTGCTGATTGCCACTCCCGTAGTTCGCGTCGCTCTCTCCATCTGGGGATTCGCCGCCGAACATGATCGCATGTACATGATCTTCACCGGCATCGTACTGATCGTCCTTCTGTACAGCCTCCTCGGCTCCGGTTCCGCCTTCTAGAACACGTGCGGCGCGCGCCCTCACCCCGAATCCGCCCGAGTTCCCTCCGTCAAGGGTGCACCATCCTTTTATTGGTCACTCACTCACCGATGGCTGCATTGCTTGTACCGGATGCGGTGCAATCTCGGGAAACCCACCCCACCCATCGCTAAATTTTCGCTTTTGCTCTCAGAAAATTAGGAGTAACGTTAGACATTCACAAAATTTTGTTTGCCGTATACTCGAAATCCTGCATCCAAGCTTTGCACAAATTCCGCGAACTCAGATTTCGCGTATGGAAAGTTGAGCATCGAATATGGTTAAGGCTCTAAAGCAGGTTGGTTGGTGGAAAGTTTTGCTGGGCGTCGTGCTGGCAAGCATTATTCTGCCAACCGCAGTTGTCGCTCAGGATCAGGATCAAGATGATCCGCCCACTCGAGTCGCTCGACTCGGCTACATAGAGGGCTCCGTTTCATTCCAGCCCGCGGGCGAAGCCGACTGGGTGGGAGCCGTCCCCAATCGGCCTATGACGACAGGCGACAAACTCTGGGCGGACAAGGATTCCCGCGCCGAACTGCAACTCGGCTCCGCTGTCATTCGCCTGTCGGCCAACACCGGCATCTCTTTTCTTAACCTGGACGACCATACCGCGCAGGTTCAGTTGAGTTCCGGCTCAATTAACGTTCGCGTGCGCCAACTCGACCAGGGCGATGATTTCGAAATCGACACTCCGAATCTCGCGTTCACGATTTCTCAACCCGGAAGTTACCGCCTGGAAGCGAGCGAAGACGGAACTTACACCCTCGCCAGCATTCGCGACGGCGGAGGCCAAGCCACCGGCAACGGCCAAACCTATACTCTGCACGCCGGACAAAAAGGCACCTTCAGCGGCACCGACTCCTTGAACGCCGATGTCGAAGACATTGGCGGCCCCGACCAGTTCGACACTTGGGCCGACAGCCGCGATCAGCGTCACGACCATTCCCGCTCCGCCCAATATCTCTCTCACGACGTCGTCGGTTATGACGATCTCGACGAGAATGGCGACTGGCATGACGATGCCAGCTACGGCCACGTCTGGTTCCCCCACGCTTCACCCGGCTGGGCGCCCTATCACCAGGGCCATTGGGACTGGATCGATCCTTGGGGATACACCTGGGTCGACGATTCTTCGTGGGGCTACGCCCCGTTCCATTACGGACGCTGGGTTTCGGTGCAAGGCCGCTGGGGCTGGGTCGCCGGACCACCCGCAGAGCGCGCCGTCTATGCGCCCGCCCTGGTCGTGTTCATTGGCGCCGGAGGCGGCGGCGGCGGTGGCTTCGGTGCCAACGTCGGTTGGTTCCCGCTGGGCCCGCGAGAAGTCTACGTGCCCACCTATCACGTCGGCCCGCGATACATGAATCAGATTAACGTCAGCAACACCACCGTCAGCACCACGACGGTCACGAACGTTTACAACACCACGGTCATCAACAAAACCACGAATACGACAACCAATATCACGTATGCGAACAGAAATGTCCAAGGCGCAGTGACGGCGGTTCCGCAGCGTGCTTTCGCCAGCGCGCAGCCGGTCGCCAGAGCCGCGGTTGTGGTCAGTGCGAAGGACATCGCAGCTGCCCCTGTGAGCAGAAGAGTTGCCGTAGCGCCGACTCGGGAAGCGGTGCTCGGAGCGAAAGCTGGATCCGCCGGTCATGTGACTGCGCCTCCGGCTGCGGTAGCCAGCCGTCAGGTGATCGCGAAGACGGCCCCGCCGCCGCCGCCCGTGCCATTTGCGAAACGGCAACAGGCGATGGCCGCGCATCCCGGAGTTCCTCTCGGAAAGCGCGAAGTGCAAACCCTGCGTCCAGCGAACGCTGCAGCGTCGCGGCCAATGGTGAAGCAGGCGCCTCCCGGCAAACCCGCAACCCCTACCATGAACAAGGCTGGAAACCAGCCGGGCAATCGTCCGGGTGCTCCCCAGCCGGCCAATAAGCCCGAGGCCAATAAACCAGGCGAGCCCGCGAACCGTCCAGGAGCGCCTCAGCCCGGCAACAAGCCCGAGCCCAATAAACCTGCCGAGGCCAATCGCCCCGGCGAGCCCGCGAACCGTCCAGGAGCACCCCAGCCCGGCAACAAGCCCGAGCCCAATAAACCTGCCGAGGCCAATCGCCCCGGCCAACCCGCGAATCGTCCGGGAGCACCCCAGCCCGGCAACAAGCCCGAGCCCAATAAACCCGCCGAGGCCAATCGCCCCGGCCAACCCGCGAATCGTCCCGGAGCGCCTCAACCCGGCAATAAGCCTGAGCCCAATAAACCCGCCGAGGCCAATCGCCCCGGCCAACCCGCGAATCGTCCCGGAGCGCCTCAGCCTGCCAACAAGCCCGAAGCCAACAAACCCGCAGAGGCCAATCGCCCCGGTCAACCAGCGAACCGCCCCGGAGCGCCTCAACCCGGCAATAAGCCTGAGCCGAACAAACCTGCCGAAGCCAATCGCCCCGGTCAACCCGCGAACCATCCGGGAGCACCTCAACCCGGCAACAAGCCTGAGCCGAACAAACCCGCCGAAGCCAATCGCCCCGGTCAACCACCCGCTAATCGTCCAGGTGCGCAGCCCGGCAACAAACCCGAGCCCAATAAACCCGAGGCGAAAGGTGCGGAGCCAGGTAGACCGGCGCCCAAGCCAGAGGCAAATAAACCGGCTGCGCCGCCGGCTCACGCCGCGCCTCCCGCGCAGAACAATCGCCCTGCGGAGAACAAGCCTGAGCCCCACAACCAGGCAACGCATCCGCAGAGCACTCCTCCGAGCGCTCATCCCGAGCAAAAGCCTGCCGCCAAGCCGCAGACGCCTGAGCAGAAAAAACAGGAAGAGCAGCGCAAGAAAGAAGAAAAACCGCCCGGAGTTTAGCCAGCAACCTCAATCAGCAAAGCGGCGCGTGGACGAGATCCACGCGCCGTAACTCTTAGAGCGAAACTCGTCAGTTAGGTCGGAATCCAGAGGGTGGCCCACCCTAACGTCGCGCCATTCGACGTTAGGGTGGGGATGTTGACTTTGGCGAGTGGTGGGGAATCGCCAAGGATTGGCAGGCCGCGGTCGGCGAGAACATTCCCGCAGCTTTTTTCTCCGGGTGTTTTTCCTGAAACTCCCGTCTTCTTGATTCTCACCCCGATCGCCTTTTCCATCACTACTGCGTCACAGTAAATATTCCGGAACTCACGGCGGTCCCACCTGGCGTAGTAATGGTAATTTTCCCGGTTACCGCACCAGTGGGCACGTCCGCGGTCACCTGAGTGTCGGAATTTACCGTCACGCTCGTGGCTGGCACGCCGCCAAAAGTAACTTTCGTGGTCCCGGTGAAACTGGTTCCAGTTATGGTCACGGCGGTACCGACCTTCCCGCTGGTCGGGGTAAATGATTGAATGAACGGCGTCACAACAAAAATGTGGTTGCTGGTCAGCGTGCCAGTAGATGTCGTCACCGTGACAGAACCCTTGGAAGCCCCGCTGGGCACCGTCGCAGTCAGATAGGTGGGGGATACAACCTTGAAGCTGGCCGCCTTCCCGTTGAACGAAACGCCCTTCGTTCCCGTAAACCCTTGGCCGAGAATCTCGACAGTCTGGCCCACGCGGCCCGAAGTCAACACCAAGCTGACGAAGGATTTCAGCCCGTCGTCCAAACTGTAGAACACGCCAGCTCCATCGCTCCCGCCGTTAAAGGTGTCTCCATACAGGATGCCACTTGTGTTCTGTACCAAAGTGACTTCGGGCGTTGCCCCGGTGGTGCTATCAAAGTCGTAGACGCGGGAGAACGTGCCCCCGGTGGTGATTTTGAACAAGGTCCCGAAACCCTTGGACCCTCCCGCAGTGGTTGCGCCGTAAAGAGCGATGGTATTGCCTTTGCCGTCGGTTACCTGCACCAGACCGGCGGTCGGCTGTTTTCCGTCGACACTGCCGTTCAGGGGATACGTCCAGCTCAGCTTGCCGCTTGGGGTCATCTTAAATATGACTCCATCTCCATTCGCGTCGCCGCCAGCGGAGGTCGTTCCGTACAAACTGCCGTCGCTGCTTTGAACTAGAGAACCCAATGGGCCGGCCCCGTGGGTTTGGTCAAACTTGTAGAGGAAGGTGACTTTCCCGCCAGGCGTAATTTTGAACACGGTCCCGCAAGAGGGGCTATTAGGAGAGCAATTTTGTATATTCTTGCCGCCCAGAGTTGTGGTTCCGTAGAAGTTGCCGTCGGTCCCTAGGACCAAGGGATCGTTGGGGTTTCCGCCAGAGACACCATCAAATTTATAGATGGTTGTGAACTTGCCGGTCGGCGTGACCTTATACACTACGCCGTTGTCCGTTCCGTCGTTCGTGTCCCGGGTCGTTCCGTAGAAATTTCCGTCCCTGCCTTCCACCGGCGGAGCTTTGGGATATACGCCGTCCAGGCATGGGTATTTGCACGAACCGAAATCATACAGCTTAGTCAGATTTCCACTCGAAGTGATCTTGAACACCGTCCCCTGGTTTTGAGTACCGCCGGTTTCGGTGGTGCCATAAAAGTCTCCGTCGCTCCCAAGCGTCAGGCCACTGAAGGGTGTATAGCCTAGCCCGGTTGTGTCATTGAAGTCGTGAACATGTGAGAGCACCCCCCCGGCGGTGATCTTGAAAGCCACGCCGCAGAAACCGCAAAACGCGCCACCCACCGGTGTCATGCTGTACAGGTTGCCGTCATGGCCCTGAGCAATAATGCCCGAATATTGAGGGTTCGCGGGGTCTCCGCTTTTTGTTCCAGGACTAAAGTTGTAAAGCACGGAATAGGTTTGGCCCTGCGCTACAACGGTTAACACTGCGACAGTTAACAGCAGCGGGATCAACCCAAAGCGAGTACGACTGGATGTTTGCATGCGAACTCCTCGAAGGTCAAAGACTGGGGACGGTCAAGCACGGGACTTCGGATGACGATTTCAGGCGACCGAATGGTCGCTATCCCGAAAAGCCTCACACTTGGCAGCGCAACTATAGCATTATTCCTGATCAGCCTATGCACGATATCGAACGGTACTCCAAATATTTGCCGGGGAATCCGGGGACAGCAGACCCGTGAACTGCACCCCAAAAGTGAGACACGACAACTGGGGACAGTTTATTTTGCTGGAAAAAATCGGCTGCACGCTATGGTCGGCCAGCAGCGTGAGGTAGTCGGCGCAAGCGTACTGCATGCCGCGATCGGAGTGATGAATCAGGCCCGGCGCAGGCCGTCGTTCGGCCAGAGCCATGCGCAAAGCTTCCACAGCCAGACTCGCACCCAGATGCCCCGCCACCGCCCCGTCGATCACCCGGCGGGAATGTGCGTCCACGACCACGACGACCTAGACGAACTCTATTCTGAGGGCGACGCGTATGGGGTTTCGGGTTTCTAAGCCTTGGGGTGATAGCGAACGCTATGACTTGGTTGTGAATGCGGGCGGGCGGTTGTGGCGGGTGCACCTGAAGTCGACGGCCGCGGTTCATGCGCGCGGTTATGAAGTGCAGCCGATTTACAGTGTTTACAGCGACGTTCAAGGGCGAAACAAGGCGGGGTATTCGGCGGAGGAGATCGATGTGCTGGTGGTGCACATCAGGCCGCGGGAGGTCTGGTATGTGATTCCGGAGAGGCGCTCGTGGGCTGCAAGAATCTGCGATTTTATCCGGACGTTGCGTGCAAATGCGCGCGGTGGGAGAGCTATCGGGAGGCGTGGGTGCTGATGGGAGGCGAATAGAGTGGGGTGGCCCATGCTTTGTGAGCTTTCGCAATGTTTCCTGGCATAGGAGTTAGCCTGATCGGTCGTGCCTCGCCAGGTCCACCGCCCGGAGCACTGCCTGGGCTTTATTCATGCACTCCTGGAATTCTTTGGCGGAATCGGAGTCGGCGACGATGCCGGCGCCGGCTTGCAGGTAGGCGTGCTTGCCTTGCATCAGCATGGTGCGGATGGCGATGCAGGAGTCGAGATTGCCGGCGAAATCGGCGTAGAGGACCGAGCCGCCGTAGATGCCGCGCCGCACGGGTTCGAGTTCTTCGATGATCTGCATGGCGCGCACTTTTGGGGCTCCGCTGAGAGTGCCTGCGGGGAAGCAGGCGGCGAAGGCATCGAGAGCGTCCAGCCCCTCGCGTTTAATTTGCCTTCGAGCGCGGAGACGATGTGCATGACGTGGGAGTAGCGTTCCACGTACATGAGGTCGCGGACCTTCACGGAACCGTACTCGCTCACCCGTCCCAGGTCGTTGCGGCCGAGGTCGACCAGCATGACGTGTTCGGCGCGTTCTTTCTCGTCGGAGAGCATTGCTTTTTCGAGGCGCAGGTCTTCGGCTTCATCGCGTCCGCGGGGATGGGTTCCGGCGATGGGACGGTATTCCAGCTTGCTGCCGGTGACGCGCACCAGCATCTCGGGGGACGAGCCGAGCACGTGGGTATCGCCCATGCGAAGGAAATACAGGTAGGGCGAAGGATTGACGGTGCGCAGGGCGCGGTAAATATCGAAGGGAGCAACTTCGGGGAGAAAAGTCGAGACGCTGCGAGAGCACGACCTGAAAAATATCACCGGCGGCGATGTACTCTTTGGCGCGCTCGACGGATTTCATAAAACGGCTGCGGCTGGTTCCGGCGTGGATCTTCAGATTGGCTTTGCGTGGCTTGCTGGATGGCTGCCAATGGGCGGAGCGCAGGCCGCGGGCGAGTTTCTTTTCGAGAATCGCGATATCCGCGAGGGCACGATCGTAGGCGCGTCGCGGGTTCTCGCGGGAAACGTCGGCGGTGGCGATGATATGAATCTGATGGCGCAGGTGATCGAAAGCCAGCAGGCGGTCGAAGAACATGAGCACGCAATCGGGGAGGGAAAGATCGTCCGTGGCATGGTCGCCGATGTTCTCTAGTTGGCGAACGGCGTCGTAGGCGAAATAGCCGACGGCGCCTCCGGTGAAGGGAGGGAGTCCCGCGAACGTGGCGGGACGATCCTGGCGGAGCAGCTCTTTCAGGATGGACAGAACGCTGCCCTCACGGTGCTCACGCGATTTGCCACGTTGCAGAACGACCTGCTCACCGCGGGCTTGCACCTGCAAATAAGGGCGCGATCCCAGGAACGTGTAGCGTCCGATCTGTTCGCCGCGCTCGACCGATTCCAACAGGAAAGCGTTGGGCTCCTTGGCGGCGACGGCGAGAAATGCGGAGACTGGCGTGAGCAGGTCGGCGGTGACCGACTTTACCACCGGGACCAGGGTGAACTCCCGGGCCAGGCGCGAGAACTCTTTGTAATCGGGGCGCAGCAAGCGATGGTTGATGAAACCCTTTCAAGTGGAATCGCGTCTGCCATTATACGGGCAGGAAAGGCTTACCCGAGTAACCCCTGTAACCAGCGAATGAATTGACGGATTGGACGGCACGGCGGAAGATGGCAGGTTAGCGAACGTCTATAGCGGGGGCATATGCGGATTAAGTTCTGGGGAGTTCGCGGATCGACGCCAACTCCTCAGCCGGAAAATATGCGCTACGGGGGCAACACTTCCTGCGTGGAAGTGCGCCTCGGGGACAACCTGTACATTTTCGATTGTGGTACGGGCTTCCGCGTGCTGGGGCAGGCGCTGCGGCATGAGTTTAATGGGCGTCCGGTTTCGGCGCACATTTTCGTCTCCCATTTTCATTGGGATCACATTCAGGGGATTCCCTTCTTTGGCCCGCTATATGACAACCGCGAGAACCAATTTCAGTTTCACAGTTCGAGCCGGACTCGCAGCCTGAAGCGGGTGCTGGAAGAGCAGATGGCCGCGCCGTATTTTCCTGTAGGTCTGACCGAAATGCAGGCACATCAGAACTTTTATGATCTGGAGGAAGGCCGCACTCAGTTGGGGGAAGTGACGTTGCAAACCATGTGGCTGAACCATCCGCAGGGCTGCATGGGCTTTCGTCTGGAAACCAAAGAAGGCGTGATCGTGTATGCGACCGACAACGAGCCGGGGGATGCGGTATTCGACAAGAACGTGCGCAAGCTTGCGGCGGGTGCGGACGTGTTGATTTATGACGCGCAGTATCTTCCCGAAGAATACGAACGCAAACGGGGCTGGGGACACAGTCACTGGCGGGAAGCCATCAACGTGGTCACGGAAAGCGGGGCTAAGGATTTGGTGCTGTTCCATCACGATCCCGATCACGACGACAAGTGCATCGACAAGGTAGTCAAGGAAGCGCGTGACTATTATCCGCGGCTGCGAGCGGCGTCTGAGGGGATGCAGATCGAAGTATTGGCAAAGCCGTAGTCCTGGGACCTGAGTCCTTTCGCGCGGTGACGTTTGTGGGCCGTTGGGCGGTCGGCGCATTCGGAGGAGTGAAATGGAACCCGCGGCCGATGACTCCCCAATAGAAACTCCACCCCTAGCGGCGCCCATCAAAACACTCCCCAGGTCTGTCCACGTGTGGCTCTGGATATTTCTCGGAGCCTGGGTGATTTCGTTTTTCCTGCCAGCGGTTGACATATGGGGGAAAACTGGGCGAGGGTGGGAAGTCGCTTGGGATGCATTAGTTCTTTCCTTCGTGCCCGTCAAAGGTGCGTGGCTTATCTTCCTCCCTCAGATCTGGTTGGTGTGGGTAAATCCGTTTATGTTACTCGCACCATTTGAAATCAAACGGGTGGGGCGAGGACAAGGGCGTTTCTTCTCGGTTCTATTTTTGCTGGCGACGGTGTTACCGATAGCGGTCGCGTATATTTTCTCTTCGCACAACCATTCTCACGATCTCGTCACCCGGTTTCGGGTAGGTTTTTACCTGTGGGAATTTTCATCGATTGCAAGTGCGGCGTTGTTTGTGCGGATCCTGTGGCGGAACTGGTTGGCAAGGCTGCCGGCCGCATGTCTGATGGGCCTTTTGCTTGCGGTACCGCTTTATCGCGGTGAAGTGGATTTCCTTCCATTGCCGCTCACAAATGCGCTGGGAACGAAGCCTGGCGAAGTTCCCCAGATCCTTACCACAATCAGACTCGTTGCCTCGTCACCAAATCCCTCGCTGATGGGAGAACCGGTCACGTTCACGGCCGCAATCTCGGCGACGGGCGATGCGCCGACCGGAACCGTGGAATTCGTAGAGGGCAGGGCTCTCATTGGGAAGGTACATACGACTGCGGGCGTAGCCACTCTTTCCACAAATGCGTTGAAAACCGGAGAGCACTTCATTACTGCGAATTTCACGGGGGATGTCGCGACTCACTATATCGGCAGCAACTCGCAGGGGCTGACCCAGATCGTCAACGATCCGAAAGATAGTGCGACGCGAACGGTGCTGACTCTGGTGGAGCAACATCCGGGACAACCGGCCGACCAGATTGGGTTCACTCTGAGGGCGAAGGTAACGGCGATGGGATCCACCGCGCCGGTGGCGTCGGGAGACGTCCTGCTTAAGTTTATGTATGGCTTCAGGACCGCAGTGAAACTGGATGACGAAGGGAAAGCGACGTTCTCCAGCGTGTTGCCGGCAGCGGTGTGGCGCGGATACGAAGTGGAAGCGATCTACAACGGCGGGGGCGGGTTCCAAGCCAGCATGTCCACCCTGACTCTGCAATAGTTCCGTGGTAACACGACCTACGCCCGGGCCTGCGCTAGTATGTTTGAATACTGGATTACAATGAAGCTTCAGGCCGAGCGGATACTGCCTGGAAAGGGGCCGTGAGTGACGCAGTTTTCAGCACCGTGGCCGCATGTGTCGGTGATCTCGGTCATCGATATTCTGCTGGTCGCGATCATCATTTATGAGTTTCTGGCCCTGATCAAGGGCACGCGCGCGGCGCTGATGGTTGTGGGTGCGGCGGGGCTGGGACTGGCTTTCTACTTATCACGGCTGGGAAACCTGGCTGCGCTCAATTGGCTGATCAGCACGTTGCTTCCGTACACGGTGTTCGCACTGATTGTGGTTTTCGCGGCCGAGATCCGGCAAGGTCTGGTGCGGCTTGGACGGGGACTTACGCTGAGTCGCACGGCGGGTTCGGAGGCGGACGCTTACGATGACATCGTGCTGGCGGCTAATCTATTTTGCCAGAACCAGACGGGCGCTTTGATGGTGATTGAGCGCGAGATCGGTTTGCGTACTTACATCGAAAGCGGGGTTCCGCTCGACGCGCGGCTTTCCTACGATCTGCTGGCGACGATTTTTCGTCCGAGCGCTCCTCTGCACGACGGCGCGGTGATCATGCAGAACGACCGGATCGCCGCCGCTGCCTGCTTTCTGCCGCTGTCCATGAATCCGGTGCTTTCCACCCAACTGGGCACGCGGCATCGCGCGGGCATTGGAGTAACGGAAGAAACCGATGCCATCGCGGTGATCGTTTCCGAGGAGACGGGCAGCATCAGCCTGGCGGTTTCAGGCAGGATCGAGCGCGATCTGAGCGTCGATCAGTTGCGTGATCGCCTGGGAGAACTGCTGCGACGCTATCTGCCTCCGTCGACCCTGCCTACTCCGATTTCGAATGACAGCGAGGGATTGGAGGGGGCGGAGCCGGAGAGTACGCGGGCTCTGTCTCGTCCCGCGGAGTCACGTTTGGATGAACCGCGTTCGGGCCAGGCGCAGTTGAAACAAGGGACGGATCGTTAGCCCATGCGCGACTTCCTGCAGCGTCACGTCTTTCACAACCTGGGGCTGAAGCTGATTTCGCTGGCCCTCGCAGTGGGCGTGTGGCTGGCGGTGGCGCGCGATCCCGTGGCCGAGGTTGCCGTCGATGTGCCCATCGAGTTCCGCAACATCCCGCAAACTCTGGAGATCAGCTCAGAGAATATTCCCCGAGCGCAAATCCGGCTTCGCGGGCCGGAGCGGGTGGTTCATCGTCTGCAGGCTGCCGACGTTTATGCCGAAATCGAGCTGAGCGGTGTTGAAGCCGGGCGAGCGTACCTTTGATTTGACAGCACAGCAGATTCATCAGCCGTCCGAACTCGAAGTGGTGCAGGTGGTTCCCAGCCAGTTCCATCTGACATTCGACAGCCGGCTCACCCGGGAAGTTCCGGTGAAACCCCGCGTGATGGGGAGCTTTGCGCCCGGGTATGCAAATAGAGCGGGTCGAGGTCGAGCCTGCGAACATTACCATCAGCGGACCCAAGAAGCGTGTGGAAGCGGTCGAGGCGGCGATTACCGATCCGGTAGACGTGAGCGGAGCTATGAATCGCGGAAGTTTCTCCAGACATGCCGTACGTTTCCGACCCGCTGATTCAGGTGGCGAGCCCCGATCCGGTGCGGATCACGGTCATCATGCAGAAGGTTCCGGTCAGGGGCGGCGGGCCGCAATCTCTAAAACCAGAATGACATCCCAGACACGACAACTCTTCGGCACCGATGGAATTCGCGGAGTAGCCGGCGAATTTCCTTTGACTCAGGAAAGCACCTACCTGATTGGGCGCGCGCTCGGTCACGACTTGATCCGCAGTCGACCCAAACGGCCCAGCGTTGTGATTGGACAAGACACGCGCGAATCGAGTTCGTGGATTGCGGACCGTGTTTCGCTGGGCCTGGTTTCGAGCGGCGTGCGAAGTACACAGCGCCGGTGTAATTACGACGCCTGGGGTTGCGTATCTGGCGCGTTCGCGGGGGTATGCGGCGGGGGTGGTGATTTCAGCGTCGCACAATCCGTGGACGGACAACGGCATCAAGGTTTTTTCCGGCGATGGCTACAAGTTGCCCGACTCGCATGAACTCGCGATTGAGCAGGAAATTTTCTGCGCTGTTGCAGAATCCGGAGCGCCACCCGGCAGTCGGCAAGCAAGCCCGCACCCAGTTTGCCGGGCGAAGCCGAGCCTTCGCCATGCCTACGTCGAATGGCTGGCGGCAAAATGTCAAGGTGGATCTTGAGCCGCTTGACGAGTACTGGTGGATTGCGCCAATGGCGCGGCCACGGCGGAAGCCCCCGAATTGTTTCGCAGGTGTGGCCTTCGGGCAACATTATCTAAGCGCTTCACCGGACGGAAACAACATCAACGACAATTGTGGCGCCCTGCATCCGGAGGCACTGGGCAAGGCGATTGCTGAGAAGAAAGGCCAGTTCGATTTAGGCGTAACCTTCGATGGAGACGCGGATCGCGTGCTGTTCAGCGATGCGAACGGTCGAGTGGTCAATGGCGATGCTGTGCTTTTGCTGGCCGCGCGGGATATGCAATCGCGCGGAGTGCTCAGCGGTTCCACCATTGTGGCCACGACGATGTCCAACATGGGTCTGGAAATTGCGCTGAGCAAAGCGGGTGTCCGCATGCTGCGCGCGAATGTTGGGGACAAGTATGTGCTCGAGGAGATGCTCAAGAGCGGCGCGATTCTGGGGGGCGAGCAATCGGGGCACATTATTTTTCGCGATGGGGAAGCGACCACGGGAGACGGTCTCCTAACCGCTTTGCGAGTGATGGAGATCATGGCGCGGAGCGGCACACCGCTTGCGGAATTGATCGGCGATCTCAAAGTCTTTCCGCAGATCATTCAGAATATTCGGGTGCGCGAAAAGGTACCGTTAGCCCAGGTGCCCGAGATCCAGAGCGCGATTGAAACGGCTGAGCGGGAACTTAATGGCAATGGACGCGTGGTTGTCCGCTACTCGGGAACGGAGGCGCTGGCTCGAGTGATGGTGGAAGCGGAGTCGGAAGAAAAGATGCGGGCGTTGGCGGGGAGTATTGCTGGCGCGATCAAGAACGCGCTGGGAGTTTGATTGTGGGATCGCTTTTTGATCGGCGCTGCGCGAACTGCTGTTAGCGATGAGAACGCTCTTATCCAACGTTGCTGCGATCTGGAACCTGATCCTGCTTTTAGTGGTGATCGGGACTCTGTTCTGGTTTTTCTACTGGTTTGGATTACGAAGGCTCATCCGAGCGAGAAGGATTGCGAGTTCTCGCGATCGAAGAATGCTGCGCGAAGCTGCGGAACGGGAGGTCGATCGGGAGCGGTCTTAAGGCAGGCGCGTGCCGGGGAACCGAGGCCTCCTAAAACACTACGCGGAACGGGGCTCTAGGATTCCAAGTCGCGCCAGTTGGTTCCAACTCCAATTTCTACCAGCAGCGGCACGGTGAGGGGATGAACTTTTTCCATCTGCTCGCGTACGAGCGTTCGCATCACTTCGATTTCAGCTTCTGGAACCTCGAAGACCAGCTCATCGTGAACCTGCAGGGTCATTCTTGATTTCAGGCGTTGCTCGCGGAGCGCGGCGTCGATGCGAATCATCGCGATCTTGATCAGATCGGCCGCTGTTCCCTGCAGCGGCGTGTTGACGGCGGTGCGCTCGGCGAAGCCGCGCAGGTTGGCGTTCTTGCTGTTGATGTCGGGAATGGGACGCACGCGGCCGAACAGCGTTTTGACTTTTCCGTCGCGGCGGGCTTCGTCGAGAGTTCGGTCGATGAATGTGCGCACACCGCTGTACTTTTCGAAATAAGCGTTGATGAACTGCTTGGCCTCGCTGGGCTCGATGCCCAGATTTTGCGACAGCCCGAATGGCGACAGTCCGTACACGATGCCGAAATTCACGACCTTGGCCTGTCGGCGATGATCGGGCGTGACCATCAGCGGCGGCACGCCGAAGACCTGCGAGGCGGTGAGCGTGTGAATGTCATCGCCGCGACGATAGGCTTCGACCAGCAATGCGTCGTCGGAGAAATGCGCGAGCAGGCGCAGCTCGATCTGCGAATAATCGGCGGCCAGCAGCACGTGACCGGGTTCGGCGGTGAAGGCAGCGCGGATCTCGCGGCCGAGTTCGGTGCGAATGGGAATGTTCTGCAGATTCGGATTCGCGGAAGAGAGTCGGCCCGTTGCCGTTCCGGTCTGACCGAAGGTGGTGTGCAGGCGGCCGCTGGCGGGATTCAGCAGCGCCGGCAAGCGCATCGACGTAGGTGGATTTGAGCTTGGAGAGCTGGCGGTATTCGAGCACCAGGCGCGGGACTTCGTGTTCGGCGGCCAAGCCTTCGAGCACATCGACCGCGGTCGAAATCGTCTTGCCCTTGCCGTACTTCACCGGCTTGGGCAGATTCAGCTTGTTGAAGAGCACGTCGCCCAGTTGCTTCGGCGAATTGATGTTGAACTCAGTTCCGCAGTGCTCGTAGATCTCGTGCGCTTTGGCGTCGATCTCGCCTTGCAAGCGCGACGACATTTCAGCCAGAGCTGCACGATCGATCTTGACTCCGGCCTGTTCCATGCGCGCCAGCACCGGAACCAGCGGCAGATCGATTTCGTCGTAGAGCTTGAGCAGGCCGGCGTCTTCGACTTCGCGACGCAGTGCGGTGGCCAGGCGGCCGGTGATGTCGGCCGCTTCGGGCAGCGTCCCGCTAAGCTTCAGATTGAAGCGGCGCAGCGCGACGTCGGGCAGACGATGCGATGAGTAAGTCGGATCGAGCAGGTAGGAATACAGCATGGGATCGTGTTGCACGCCGTGCAGCGCGATTCCTTGCCGCTCGAGGACGTGAGTCGCCGCTTTGTAGTCGTGAATGGCTTTGGGCAGGCGCTCGTCTGCAAGGGCGGACTTCAGCTTCGAACTCGCTTCGTTGGGCCTCGAATGTAACTGTGAGCGCGATGCCTTGCGCGGCGGAGATTGCGATATCTCGCGGCCGCTCTGCCGCTGGCAGGCTCGGAGGTGAGCGGCAACATGCCAGTCTTCCGATTCTTCCGGCTTCTTCTTCCTGCTCTTCGACAATCATTGGTTTCTGCATCCACGGCGATGGCCAGCGCGCCTCCTTGCAGGCATGGCTTGCAAGTACTGCTTCGACGTCGGCGGCCGATTTTGCCTCGCTGTAGTGGGCCTCGCTCACCTCGACTACCGGGAGCAATTCTTTTAGCAGCGAAGTGAACTCCAGTTCGGTAAAGAGCGCGCGCAGAGCTTCGATCGTCCGGCTCGCCCAGCTTTCATGGCGTTCAGATCGAGTTCGACGGGAACGTTGCAATCGATGGTCACCAGCTTCTTGCTGAGCAGAATGTTGTCGCGATTGTTCTGCAGCGACTCGCGGTAGGTTTTCTTTTCGACCTCGGCGGCGCGATCGAGCGCCTGCTCGACCGAGCCGAAGCGCTTGATGAGTTCGACCGAACCTTTGTCGCCGATGCCGGGCGCGCCGGGAATGTTGTCGATGGAATCGCCGCGCAGGGCCATCACGTCGATCACGCGCTCGGGAGGCACGCCGAGAATTTCCTCGACCTTGGCGGCATCGCAGATCAGATTGTCCTTGGGCGGATTCAGCACGCAGACCTGGTCGTTGACCAGTTGCAGCATGTCTTTGTCGCTGGAAACGACGTAGACGGAATAAGCTTGCGCGGCGGCTTTGCGGGCCAGAGTGCCGATGACGTCGTCGGCTTCGTAGCCTGCCGAGTTCGAGGATGGGAATGCGGTAGGCTTCGAGCGCGCGGCGGATGTAGGGCACCTGCTGCGCCAGGTCGGCGGGCATCTCCGTGCGGTTGGCTTTGTAGCCGTGATATTCGATTTCCTGGAAGGTCTGCGTCTTCAGATCGAACTTGCGCACGCTGGTGATGGCCTGCGGCCTGCTGATCGCGGAAGGTGGGCGCAGCCACGTCGAATACGGCGGCCAGATATTCCGGCGAAAAGTCATCGCGCAACTTGCGCAGCATGTTGACGAAGACGTAGGTCGCGGCTGTGGGTAAGCCGGTCTTGGTGGACATCGCCGCGCTGCCGCGCCATGGCGTGATAGGCGCGGAAGATGAAGGACATCGTGTCGATCAGGTAAATGCAACCGGCATCGCCGGCTACAATCTTGGGCCGGGGCGCGGAGGCCTGCGAAGCGGGCGCACCGGCGGCGCTCTCGACAACAGTAGACGGGGATTTCTTTCGAAGAGCCAACCGATTAGTTTAGCAGCAGGTGTGGGGCGCAGGCTTTCTCATCGCGGTTACTCAAAGCTGACCAGGAAGTCGGCTTCGACGAACTTGGTCTTGGTCCTGCCGGAGTTGCAGAAGATCAGATGATAGATCTGCGGATCTCCATAGGTGGTAGGAATTCGCCAATCGATGATCTGGCTGTGAGCGGAATCCAATTCGTAAGTGACGCTGGGTGCCTGGCCATGAAGAAAGTTGTTGAATTCCTGTTCGTTCAGCAAAATGATGTCGATGTCTGCGGTTCGGTCGCTGGTGGAGTCGGGGGCGCTGCGTTTGGTGAACGAGCGAAAGTTTCCCCGCAGCCGGGCATTCCACTGGTGGGGAGGGATTTCAAATCCGAAGTCAGCGTTCTTGTTGAGCGAAAAAACTTTGTGAAGGAAACTGCGGGGCTTTCCCGCCTCGAGGTAGTCGGAGTGGTCGACGGGCAGCGCTTTCTGCGGCACGGGCGCTTTTGCCAGCGAGGCTTTGGCCTGTTTCTCAAGAACCTGCAGGGGCACTACTACCGCGCCGGGCGAACCTGGATCGTCGGGCGTCGCGGGTTTGACCGGCGCGTCGTCAGATTGCACGTCCTGAGGTTGGTCGGCTCGGGACGTTTGGCCGCGGGTGACGCTTTCCTCGAGCAGCCGCAAAGCCCAAGCATGATAAACATCATTAGCAGCGCGGACGATCTTTTCATCGCTCCTCCCAGAACGCTTTGCGCATCTGCTAATTTTCCACGACCTTCCTTCTTGTGCACAGGTGACGGAAGTCACCGGCAGGGCTTCCCGTACTCTGTGTTGTAGCGGAGCTTGATTTCGCCGCAGGTGTGCTGCTCCGGGGAGTAAACCACGCAGGTGTCAAAAGGCCGTGAATACACGTGGAGGCTGACTGCGCGCTGGTTGAAATCGCGCGGATTGTAGACGCGGTGCACGGGTTCGAGAGGATCGACGGCGCAAGGGTGGGCGGGATTCATCTCGAGTGTTTCCGCGGTTTGGAGGTTGCAGGTGCCTTGATCCAGCTTCTGGGAAATCACGCGATAGTTTTCGACCAGCAATCTGCCGATGGGAACCGCCATCCAGCAGTTTTGTTCGCGATGGTTATGGACCGAACTGCCCTGGCCAATCTCCCAGCAGACTGCGATCAGTTCGTAGAGCGGCGTCTTATCGATCAGGTTTCGCGTGTAGTGCTGTCGATCCCAGGTCAGGTATGGCGACAAAGTATCCGGGGCGACGGGCATGCTGCCGAGAAACTTGACGATCTGATCGGTGCGGTCGAATGCGGGCTCGGGAAACTTCCGCAACTCTTCCACAAAATCCTGTATCGAAACCTGTTTAGACAGCGCCTGTGTTTCCATGTTTTTCACCTTTCTGCGAGGAACAGTATATCCCTCGGGAAGCGCACCGGCGAGAAAGCCCGTGCTCCTTTTCCCCAGTCATTCTAGAAACATACAATCCCCGTAGGAATAGAACCTGTATTTCTGATCGACCGCATGGCGGTAAGCTTCCATCACTGGTTCCGTGCCTGCAAAGGCACACACCAGCATCAGCAGGCTGGATTGCGGCAGATGAAAATTGGTGAGCAGAGCCCCAACCACGCGAAATTTGAATCCGGGATAGATGAAGATATCGGCTTCGCCCACGCCCGACTGAATTTTGCCCTCTGACCGAGAAGCTACATGCTCCAGCGTGCGCATGGTTGTGGTTCCGATGGCGACCACGCGGCGGTTCGCGTCGAGGGCGCGGTTGATGCTGGTGGCTGCTTCTGGGGAAATCTGGTAGGCCTCGCGGTGCAGGCGATGATCTTCGACGCGATCCACGCGCACGGGCTGAAATGTGCCGAGGCCCACGTGGAGAGTGATCTCCGCGGTCTCGATGCCACGATCGCGGATGCGCGCAAGAATTTCCGGAGTAAAGTGCAGCCCGGCCGTGGGCGCGGCGACCGAGCCACGCTCCCGGGCGTAGACCGTCTGATAGCGGTCCCGATCGCTGGCCAAGTCTGGGCGGTCGATATAGGGGGGAAGCGGAACGTGCCCCAGCCGTTCAAGCAGGGAAAAGAAATCTGGCGCGGGGTCGAATCGGATACGGCGCTCTCCGAAGCTGCCGCGGCCGATGACTTCGGCCTGCAGTTCGTCCTCTGGGCCGAAGAGCAGGCGCTCGCCCACGCCAATTTTGCGTCCGGGGCGGACCAGGCATTCCCATTCATTGAGTTCTCCAGATACTTGCCGGGTAAGCAGGACTTCGATGCGACCCTTTAAAAAGTCATGCGCGGCCGGGTTGTGCGAGCTGACGGGCTGGGCTTTCACTCCGCTTCGCCGACCGTGAAGGCGTGCGGGAAAGACCCGGGTGTTGTTGAACACAATCAGGTCATCGGGCCGGAGCAAATCGGGAAAGTCACGAAACCTGACATCGTGTAACCTTGTAGAGGAGCGGCTGACCCGGAGCAGGCGCGAGGCTGCGCGGTCGGGAAGGGGCTGCTGGGCAACGAGTTCCGGGGGAAGCCGGTAGTTGAATTGTGAAACGAGCACGCCAGTTGATTATAAATTCCGCAAGCCGATGAACTAATAAGCAACATTTCGTAACAAACGCATTGTGCTGAAGCAAGCGACTGCGATACCATACGCAAACCAGTTCGGGTCCGCTTCCCTCGGCAGCCCTAAAATATTTAATGTCCAGCGAACGCCAATACCGCCGCGAAATGGTTATGTTCGGCCAGATGCTGCATCAACGCGGCTACGTAGCCGCGACCGATGGCAATCTGTCGGTGCGCCTGGGTGACGACAGGATTCTGGTGACTCCCACGGCCATGAGCAAGAGCATGCTGCGCGCCTCGGATATGGTAGTGGTCGACTTGGAAGGGCGCCGGCTTGCGGGCAGCCGCAATGTGTCCAGCGAACTGGCCATGCACCTGTTGATTTACCGGCTGCGTGGCGACGTCAAGGGAATCGTGCACGCGCACCCACCCACTGCGACCGGCTTTGCCGCTGCCGGACTTCCGCTCAATCAGCCGCTAGTGTGCGAAGTGGTTATCGGGCTCGGCTCGATCCCTCTCGCGAAGTACGGCACTCCGGGAACGCCGGAGCTTTCCGATGCGCTCGAGCCTCTGGTCTCACAGTACGATGCCATCCTCATGTCAAACCATGGGGTGGTAGCTTACGCCGATACGCTTCATCACGCGTATATGAAGATGGAGACGGTCGAACACTTCGCCCAAATCGCGCTCGTGACTCACCTGCTGGGGCGACAGCAGCCCTTGGGCGGGGAAGACCTGGAAAAACTGAAACTGGCGCGCACCAAGTATCAAGGTGCGAGCGCCGCGACTCCGCAGCCCTGCGCTGTCAGTGGCAACCACGATGGTCGTCCGCAGAATGGCAATTCACTGCAGATGGTGAATGCCGCGCGCACGCGCACCCCGCTAAAGGCCAAGAGCTAGAGACTGAGAGCTAGGGGCTGAGAGCTATCCGCTCTCAGCTGTTCGTCTTACTCTCCTCCGATTCTGAAGCGCATCCCCGCGCGGAAATTCGCCCCCAGAGCTGGGTATCCGACTACTTCCTCGTAGTGTTTGTCGAGGGCATTCTGAAGGTTGACGTATGCGGTGACGCGGGATGTGAGCGCGTACCAACCGCCCATGTCCACGCGAACATAACCGGCGGCGTGAGTGATGCCGAAGCCAAAAAAGTCAGAGTCTGGCCGGCGGCCCACGAAGCTCCCGCCCAGATCTGCGCCCCATCGTCTTCCGACATAAGTAAGCAGAGCTGTGGCCGAGTGCTTAGGACGCCGGATGAACGGCTCTCCGGTCGCGAGCAAAGGATCACAAAAGTTAGCGGCGGTGCACAGGGGAGCCTGCAAAATTTGGGTTGAAGTGTACGTGTATGCGGTGTTCAGGGACAATCTCGAAACGATTTTGCCCTGCAGTTCAACTTCGGCGCCGTGCGCGAAAGCCTCATTTACATTCACGTACTGGCCAATGAATGTTGTCGGACTCGAGGCAAACTCAATCTGATCGCGGAACAGATTGTTGAAGTAGGTTGCGGTCAGCGCGTAACGACCGCCGAACAGGCCCTGCTGAATGCCGGCTTCGAAAGCGCGATTCGTCTCCGGCTTTAGATTCGGATTCGGAATCGTAAAAGGACCGCTGGCAAACGATTCCTCCAATCGCGGTTCCTTAATCCCGGTTGCATAGGAGAAGCGCAGGCGTGTGCCGGAGAAAACTTGTCCTCCGTGAAGCGCTTGCAAAGTCAGCGCCACGCGCGGCACGCCTTTGTTGCCAAAGCTGCCGTTGTGCACGAAGCGCGCGCCCGCGATCACCGACAGCCGGCCCAGAGTGAGCTGTTGCTGGCCGTACAAATCCTGATTCAATCGCAGGCCGTGGTCGATGGGCGAAGTCAAGTCACCCACGAACCCGTTCTCATCTTCAAACCGGTATCCGATGGTGGTGCGGGCCCAGCTTCGTTCCAGGTAGTCTCCCTGATATTCAAATCCGGCGCGATTGATGTTGGCGATGCTGTGAAAAGGGAAATCAATATTTCCGAAGGCAGGAGAAATTCGCCCCGGATCTACAACATTGTCCGCATTCGTCTCCTTTTCGTTATATTCGAAGCCGGTCAGACGATGCTGCCAGCGTGACGGCCCGCTAATGCTCAACTCGACGCTGCCCAGTAGATTATTCAGCCGGGCGTATTGGTCCAAGTCCGGCTGCATCAGTGGCTGTCCGTTGAAGTTCCACTCTCCCTGCACGCCGGTGAGGCTGTTCGAGTGCCGTGCGCGCAGGCGCAACGCGAATCCCGGGCTGATCGCCCAACCGATGTTTCCTCCTTCGAGCGAATTGGAATAATCGTCGTTCGGGCCCTGGCCGGTGGTATTGAATTGGTCGTCCGAAGACGTTGTAGTCGAAGACGCCGCGGGCTCCTGCCAGCGATAGCATAACCATTCGCAGTCCCGAGATTGCCGCCATCCGCGCCGAAGCGCAGCTCGGGAACGGCGGTGCTGCCCACTCGTGTCCACACCTGCACCACGCTGGTCATGGCGTCGGAGCCGTACAGCGTGCTCTGCGCGCCGCGCACGAACTCCATGCGGTCCGCTTCGGTCAGCGGAAGCGTTCCAAAATCAAAAGTCCCGCCCGGTTCATTGACGGTTACGCCATCCACGATGACTTTGTTGTAGCGGGAATCGCCGCCGCGCACGAACAGCGAGGACAGCCCGCCGCGCTGTCCCGCCGTGTCCACGACGGCGCCGGGAAGAAAGCGTATGCGCGTCATCGGCGGCGATGGGCTGCATGGTCTGTAATTGTCCGCCGTTCAAGCTTTCGACGTCCGCGCCCGCCTCTTCAGTCGGGATGGGGCTACGGGTCGCGGTCACGACAACGGTTTCGGCCGCGGCCGCGAGGCGGAGTCTGACGGTAACTTCAGCACCCGGCGAAAGATTCGTTGTCTCGGTGGCAAATCCCGGCGCCAGCACCTGGACGCGATAGGGACTCGAAGCCGCCCCATGAAACACTGCCAAGCCTTCGGCGGATGTGGTCGCCACCGCCGCAGGTGTCGTACTGCCCTGCGGGATGAGCACCACCTGCGCTCCGGCAACCACCGCCGATTGGGGATCCAGAACTTTGATTTTGATTTCGGCGGCGGAAGCTGCCGCCAGCAGGCAAATCACGCTGATGAGAATACGAATGAACCGCATGCACTCCTCCTTTGTTTCGCGAAAGGGGTTGGTGTGGACGGTTCGCGCCAGTCTCCTGGCTTTGCGAGTGAGGACAGCTTTCGCGGTCCGACGGATGCGACCGGCCTTCCCAGGGTTGACCCAGTGACTGATGGCGAATTTCCTCGCTTACAGTTGCGCGGCAGCGCGGGATTCTCACCCGCTTCCCTCCTCATCCAGGTGGATGAGGACGCGCGAACCAAAGAAGTTGAGAAAGAGCTGGCTCTTCACCCAGAAGACGGAGAAAAGAGTGGTGGGAAGTTTAACCGAAAGTGGAGCGGTTCCGCTACTGGGTAAATGGGAAAAGAAAAATCCACTCGCCTTTTCTTCCGGCGGTGTGCCGGATTGAAGACGAGTGGATGGAAGGGTCGCTGACTACTTTTTCTTACTAGTTAACCGTTACCTGGACGGGAGCCGACGGGATCCCGTTGGTCACGACCACCAGGGTGCTGGCGCCGGTCTCCGTGGCGGCCGACACTTTGAAGTGGGTCGATTCTGCCTTGGTGCCGGTCTGTACCGCGAAGGTGCTGGGGCGAGTTGTCTTCTCGTAGAAAACGTGCCCGGTTGCACCGTTGGTGATGCGCACCAGCGCGTAGTTGGTGGAATCCTGGAAGTCGTCGCCGTACGCAGCGCCATTCGAGAGGCCGCTGAACTGCGTGCCCTTGACCACGTACGAGGTGCCCCGGGTAACGCTCGAGGGTGCGGACGTAATAGCTGGCTGCCAGGCTGAGTTGTAGGTTCCTTTGGGTGTGAAAATTTCAACATCCGTGCTGAAATCGCTGAACAGCAACTGGCCGCTCGGCAATTCCAGGAAGTGTCCGTAGAAAGCACCATCGCTCGAGGCGTTCGGGGGCGCCGGAAGCTTAGTGAGTGTCGTACCGTTCCATTCGAAGAAGACCGCGCCCGTACCAAAGACTGGTGGCGCGGTCATTACGATGACGTTGCCGTTGATCTCCAGCGCTGAAGGAGCATCGTCACAAGCCAACGCTACGCCGTTCACCTTGGGGAAATCCGGACCCGCCTTCCACTTCTTCGTCTTCGTATCGTAGATCGCGGTGTGGCCAGGCGTGCCAGCCGGCGATGCTCCGGCGGCGAAGATGGTCCCGTCAGGCCGCAACACGAACGGTCCGACCTCCTGGGAGCTGGGGTCTTCCAGGCGAACAATCGTGCTTCCGGCGCTGGTCCACTTCTTGGTGGCGGGATTAAAGACTTCGGAGTTGGGAGCATCGATCGCATCCACGGTGAGGATGTCGCCATTGGGCAACAGGCCCCATCCTTCTTCGTCGAAGCGGTCGACTTTGCCGGTATTGGTGAGATTCGTCCAGGTCAGGTTCGTAGGATTGAAATATGCCTGGTCGACACCATTGCAGCAGTTGGCCTGGGTGTAGGTTCCATTGGCCAAAAGAATCGCCTGCGCATCACCGATGTTAGCCCAGCCTGCTGGAGGGTTCACTGCGGTCCATTTGTTTGTTGTCGGATTGTAGATGGCGCCCATGTTCGTCCAAGCCGAGCTTCCGAGGTTGTATTCGCCGCCTTCGATGATGTAGCGGCCATCGGGCAGCACCACGGAACCGAAGTAGAACGGCCCGTAACCACTGGCTGTCGAAGCGATCGCTTTGATAGTCCCATTCACATAGCTGCCGGTTTTGTCGGGGGTCAGCTTGTACCATTTCTGCGGGGTTCCGTCTTGCTCTTCATGGAGCAGTACGGTGCCATCGGTGAGCAGCGCGACTGCGCCGACAGGGAAACTGGGTTGATGGCTCAGCGGTTGCCACTTCTGTGCGCTGGCAATACCTGCCAGAGGCAGCAAGGCAAGTAGTGAAATTCCAAGCTTTTTCAACAAATTCATATTTGGTCCTCTCCTGATTTGGGGTCCTCTGGAGGCGGGTTCGGACGGGAGGTTCAGCACGTTGCCGCCACAGATGAGACTTGCGAATCGATAAAACAATCGCCGCAAGAATCTATCTGGAGAAGGCAGTGAAGTCAATGTGGCCTTTCTTCTCCTAACCAGTGAGCCACGGAAAGCGGTCAGGGACGGGCGTTTCAACGGCAGCGGATGGAGGTGTGGGCGCGGACGCCTCGCTCGTGCGACCCGGATGGAATTCAATCCAGCCAGAATCCCCTAGCGCTCCAACCCGGGTGCGCAACCCCGGCCGAGAGCGTAGAATGCGAAGCATGATTCCTCAGGACCTGCTCGACATACTGGTTTGCCCGGTGTGCAGAAAACCGCTGAAGCTCAAAGAGACGGGAGAAAGCCTGAAGTGCGGCGAGTGCCGGCGGGTCTATCCGGTGCGGGACAATATCCCTATCATGCTGGTTGACCAGGCGGTCATCGATCCGTCCTGACACCGATCCCTGCTGACACAGATACCCCCTGACCTGACCTGAAGTGCGTTTCGGCTCGGCCCATTTTGAGCCGTCATCGCCCTTCTCCGTACCAGAACGACACCTTGTGTCAACATCTGAGACTCAGCCGCTTGCGCCTGGGGACTTGCGCCGCCGCGAAATATCACCGCAACTTGTTGCATCAATGCGGGTTTGTCTAAATAGAGGACTTCGGTGTGGGGGTTGTTGAAAACCAGCTGCGGCACGGCAATTGGATTGCATGCAACGTAGGTGGCACGAACGGAGTCTAATAGGCAGTTGCAGGGCAGGGTCGGAGGTGAGACGGCCATGAATGACAGGTATAAAGAGAGATTTTCCGTTACCGAGCTGACGGCACTGCGGAACGATCTGTTACAAGGGGGATTGATCGATTCGCGTGAGGCCGCCGAACTTTTACAGGTGTTTCTGATGGGAAGAGGCTACGGCGTTTCGCCCCAGGCGGCTTTTGATGCCGCGGGTCGCGTGGAAATGTCGGGTTGCTCGATCCCCGTATTGCAGACCGAACTCGAGAACCTTGCGCTGGTCATGTAACGCCGCCAGTGCAACGTTTTAGCTCTGGCTTGGGTCGAACCAGGGAGAGTGAAGGTTAAAGCGGAACTGAGATTTGAAAAGATCTGAGGGGAGTTTCAAAACCAAGTCAGTCCCCGAGGGGTGATGAAAGAGAAACGCCGGGTCAACCAACCCGGCGTTCGCTTTTTGTGGCAACGTCTCGAAATCCTTCTGTGTGTACCTTCCTTTGTGATTAGTGCAGTAAAAAACGCTGAAACCACAAAGGACACGAAGGTACACGAAGGGAAATCTCCGGGGATCGAAAGCTAGAGGCAGAAGCAGCGTTTTTCACTCGTAGCGCAGGCTCTCGACCGGATCGAGTTTCGCGGCGCGGGCTGCAGGGACGGTTCCGAAGAGAATGCCGACCAGCGATGACACCACGATCGCCACGATGGCCGACAGTCCGGAAATCGGGATGCGGTACTCGGTGAAGAAGCGCACCGAGAAGGGCAATGCCAGTCCGATGACGACCCCCGCGAAACCTCCAACCAAAGAGATCAGAACGGCCTCCGACAGGAATTGAAAGCGGATTTCGCGGTTGGTGGCGCCGATGGCTTTGCGAATTCCAATCTCGCGGATGCGAGCGCTTACCGTCGCCAGCATGATGTTCATAATCCCGATTCCGCTCACCAGCAAGGTCACGGTTGCGACCAGCAATAACACCATGGTGAGGGCGTTGGCGGTACGGTCGGCCACGGCCACTAACTCCGTCAGATTGGCCACGTTGTAAACCGATTCTGAACGGTGCCGCGACTGCAGCACTCTGCGAATCTGTTCGGTGATGGGAATCACCATGGAAGCTTCGGCGGCGGAAAAGTAGATCTGTTTCACTTCCAGCGTATCGGTGAAGTATCGGCTTACGGTGTAGGGAACCACCATGGTGTTGGAAGTCACTTCGGACTGTCCGAAAGTGTCGACGCGCTCCTTGAACGTACCGATAACGGTGAAGGGCAGGCCGCTGAGCTTAAGAATCTTTCCCACGGCGTCGTCGGTTCCGTAAAGCTGCTCAGCGAGTTTTTGGGTGATGACGCCGACTTTGTTGTGCGCCTGCTCGTCTTGGGCGTCGAAGAACCTTCCGGAAAGAACCACCAGATTGCGTACCGCGCTGTACTCGGGCAAAACCCCAAGCACGCGGAGGTCACGCTCTTTACCGTTGCCGATGGGGACGCGCTCATCGAAGGGCACGACGGGAGAAGCCGCGGCGATGCCCGGCACCTGCTGCAAAACCGCATTCATGTCGTCGATGGTCAACAGGTCGGGGTTGGCGTTGCCGGTTCCGCCCTGGTATTCCGCGTAGACCATGTTGGCGCCGATGGCCTGGATCTGATTCAGGACGTACTGCTTGCCTGTCATTCCGATGGTCACCACCAGGATCAGGGATGCGGTGCCAATCACCATACCCAGCGCGGTCAGGGCAAAACGCACTTTGTTGCTGCAAAAAGTGTCGTAGGCGAAGCTGAAAATCTCGCCCAGAACCACCTTGGGAGGTTGGCTGGCCGCCGGTGTGGTAATTGTCGGCATGCTTGGTTAGATGCTACGCGGTGTTGGCTTGGGGCGCAATTGGCAGGCGGTTGGATGTCATCAAGCGTTCCAATGTGATGATTTCGGAATGCGCGATGTTCCCAGGTAGATGCGAAAGCCAAGGGAAGATTTTTTGTTTGCCGCTATACCGCTTTGCCGGGCGCGTAATATTCGGCATAGCCCGGTTCGAGCCGGCGTCCGCTGGGGCTGAAAATGCGGAAATGTCCGATGCCAAATCGCTGTAGTGCAAACTGCAGCGTCGTTCTCAGCACTCCTAATCCATACTGGACGCCGCGCCTGAAGTTGATGGAGGAGGCATCCTCAAAGTACTTGGTTGGACACGAGACCTCTCCAATGCGGAAACCGAAATGCACACATTGCGCCAGCATCTGATTGTCGAAGACGAAGTCGTCGGAATTTTCGAGTAACGGCAAGCGGCTCAGCACCTCGCGACTGAAGGCGCGATACCCGCTGTGATATTCGGAGAGCTTAACCCGCAAGAAGAAATTCTCGAACGCGGTTAAAAGCCGGTTGGAAATATATTTCCAGATGGGCATGCCACCGCGAAGAGCTTGTCCTCCAAGAATGCGCGAACCCAACACTACGTCATAGACCTCGTATGCCACCATGCTGGCCATCGCCGTTACCAGCAGCGGCGTGTACTGGTAGTCGGGATGCACCATAATGACCACGTCCGCACCTGCGGCCAGCGCCTCGCGATAGCAAGTCTGCTGGTTGCGCCCGTAGCCGTAGTTCCTGTCATGCAGGAAGAACTGCAGCCCGAGCTGCTTTGCGACTTCGATAGTACGGTCGGAGCTGCGGTCATCCACCAGAATGCGGATGTCCACTAGGTCGGGCAACTCGCGCACCGTCGCTTCCAGGGTCTTCTCCGCGTTGTAAGCGGGCAACACCACCGCAATGCGTTTGCCGTTAATCATGCCTTTTCTCAAAGACGCAGAATACTCTCACGAACTTTAACTTCCCCACCAGCGCTCTCGGATAATTTTATGATAACCCGGTTCCGAATTCGGCGTTCCCCACCTTTCATTCCGCTGGAAGCCAAGCCAGACGCCGGAATCGGAGATAAGCGAGTCGGAGCCTGAGCAGCTAACTCTCGCGTTGACAGATGCTTAGCAAGCGGACGAGAAAAATTAATTTTCCACTATGCGGCGGAGATGTTCCGAGGTATAATTCCGCGCGTTTTTGGCTGATCAGATCCGCGCGCTGGGACCTCGGAAAAGATTTGCAATCAGGATACTGACGGTAAATGTTCGGCGGAACGCACGCGCAAGCTTGCCGAGACCGAGTCTCGCTGGCGCAAGTTGTTCTGATCGGGAAATTTTGGACAACAAAACAAACAACCAAAATACCTCAGGAGGGTAAAGTTATGTACCAGAAGAATGCAGTTCGTTTTTTCGCGGTTGCGCTGTTCGCGACACTGATGGCGGTTCCAATGTGGGCTCAAGTAGCCGACGCTAATACCATCACCTGCGTTTCGAGCAGCGGCTGTGTGATCAATCACGTTCCCCTGTTTGCCAGCACCGGCGGACCCGCCACTGTCAAAGACTCCATCATGACCCAAGGGGGCGGGAGGGTCCATGTCGCCGGAGGCGTTAGCGTTGCCAACCACGCTACCGTAGGTAATAACACTGTCTACGGGAGCAACGGTCAGACAGACTCGCTCGCAACAGGTGCCGGGGTGTTCGGCCAACTCTCCACTACCGGCCAAAGTAGCACCGGAGCTGCATGGGGAAATGGAGGCGGTGGCACTTGGGGTGACGGCGGACAGAATGACAGTTCGACCACATTGGCGAATTACGCGGTTATCGGCACCACGGATAACAAAGCCGCCGGAATTTTCCAAGCCAACAGCCCCAATTACTACGCACTGTTCGGTTATAACTTTGCAACAGGTGGCACGGGATTTATGTTTGCCGTCGATAACGCAGACGGCAAAGGCTGCAATATCGATCCGCTCGGCGACTTGACCTGCTCGGGAAGCAAGAACGCAGTCGTTCCTGTGGATAACGGCAAGCACTGGGTCGCGCTGTCTGCCGTCGAGTCACCAAAGAACTGGTTTGAAGACTTCGGCTCACAGCAATTGATGGGTGGCGTGGCCACGGTTCGGCTCGATCCGAGGTTCGCACAGACCGTTAACACTGGCGTTGAATATCACGTATTCCTGACGCCCAATGGCGACTGCAAAGGTCTGTATGTCAATCAAAAGACCCCGACGTCGTTTGAAGTGCGCGAACTGGGTGGCGGAAACTCCAGCGTGAAGTTCGACTACCGCATTACCGCTCTGCGCAAGAGCTACGAGAAGGTTCGCTTTGCTGAGCATCGCGAATTTCCTCTGAGCAAAGACGGCAGAGTATATCCGGCACAGTGAGGGGTAGTTGTTCGGGAGCAGTCCAGTCGGCTGCTCCCGATTTTTTTGTTTCCGAAGCCATGAAGGATTCCGGTTTTGTCCGATTAAGGCTTCGGCGCTGGGTTGTTGGGCGCTGCTGCTGCTGGAGGCTCTCCCGGAACCAGCGGCGTTGGGCGGTAGAGCGCGCTCTTCACGGAATCGGGCAGTTTGTTGGCGTTGGCCAGCAGTAGGCTGACCTGCCACATCTGCGTCTGCGAAAGCGACTCGCTGAAACCTGGCATGCCCGTAAGCCGGATGCCGTTTGAAACCTTCCAGTAGGTTTCGCCCGGTGGGTCGTCGGTCACGCCCATGCCCTCAAGCAGTTTCGGCGGTTTTGGATACATACCTCTGGCAGCCGCAGTCGGCGTACCTCCAGCAATCCCGTGGCACACCGCGCAGTTCTCGCGATAGACATTCGCGCCGGCGAGGAAGTCAGGTTCATCCGCGGGAACCGGAACGGTTTTCGGCATCTCCTTTGCGATGCGGGCGTGCAGCGCTTTCTTAGCCAGGGTTGTCTCAAATGGCATGGCGGGCGCAGCGGTAGCTACGGGCGCGCTCCCCGAAGCGAAGTAGATGTAAACGCACAACGGGACGAAGATCAAACCTACGATCAGTCCGATCAAAAAAGGTTTCACGGGAGCTCTCCTTGAGCTGAAGCTCGAAGTATACACAGAACGTAGCTCAGGATGCTTCGTGCAGTTGCGTCCTGATGCAGGCGAGGGAATGGAGCCTCATTCAAAAAAGAACGCCGCCTGCATCGCAGGACGGCGTTCGGCAGAAAAGTCGATCAGTCGTGGATCTTAGCGATGGCTGCCTCCATGCGAGCCGCCGCCGCTGTGTGATCCCCCACCTCCGTGCGACGAGCCGCCGCCACCGCTATGCGACACGCTGCCACCGCCATGCGATCCGGAACTTCCGCGATAGCCTCCGAAGGAACCTGAGCTATGCGAGGGCGCTGAATAGCCGCGGCCGCCAAACGATCCTCGAGAAGACGAACCGCCGTAGGGCGATCCGCTTGAGCTCCTGGAACCGCCGTAGGGCGACCCGCTTGAGCTCCTGGAACCGCCGTAGGGCGACCCGCTTGAGCTCCTGGAACCGCCGTAGGGCGACCCGCTTGAGCCCCGAGATCCGCCGTAGGGCGATCCGCTGTAACCCCGAGATCCGCCGTAAGCGCCGCTGCCGTAGGAACGGGCCGAGTAATTTCCACGGCTCTGAGCCGACGGGTAGTTACGCGGCGCAGGCTGCACTCGTCCTGATGGACGCGGGACATTACTTGACATACCGCGACCGTACGGACTGGCGCTCGAACGCGATGCGCTCGGGAACGTGTTGCGGGCGCTCGTAGCCGGACGGCTGAAACTGTCGGCTGGCGGACGAGGCACCGATCGTGAAGTTGACGAGTTCATTCCGCTTGTTCTCGCAGACGAGTTCATTCCACCCGGCCTTGCACTCGAGGAAGGTGGGGCAAACGGCTTGACGCCCCCCTGCGGTGGCCTTGGAACATTGCGGTTGGTGGCCATCTGCGGAGCGTTGCGGTTCGCCATTGTGGAATTGCTGGCGCCACGATTCGGCATAGCAGCAGGGCGGTTACCCATGTTGTTCTGCGCCGGTCGAGAAGCCATTGCGCCACCGCGAGCCGATACAGACGTGCCATTGCGCGAGGAAGAAATCGCCGGAGATGGTTTGGCTAAGCTGCGCGGCGGAGTCAGGCGGCTGACCGTTGGCCGCGAAAAAGTCGCACCTGACGGATGAGCCGCGGGCAAGCCGGCCTTTGGTCCCAGCATGCTAGCGCGCGTCGGAGACGCATTCGGCCTGCCGATACTCGCACTAGAAAGGTTTCGCAAGGCACTGGGCGAAATGTTTGCCCGGTTCCTGGCAACTGGCAGCCCGTGTTCCAGCGTGTTTCGCGAAACCGCCGTCAGAGCTCCGGGGCGGCTAGCATACCGCGGAGTGCCGATGCCGTTCTTTCCGTAACCGCCGAGATTTCTATTGTTGAAATAGTTGTTGCTGATGTGGTTGAAGTTGTTGATGCGAGTATTGCTGAGGTTAATATTGCGAAAATAACCCCGGCCTCCCCCATACCACGGGAAGAATGGCTCGCCAAAACCGAGCGGGCACCAGCCAAATCCGCCCCCAATGCCAAAACCAAAACCGAAGCCGCCGCCAAAACCGATACCGAAGCCCGGACCTCCGAACCACGCCACCAGCGCGGGAGCGTAGAACGGCCGTTCCCAGTAAGGTCCTGGAGCCCAGCCCCAGTAACCGTCAAAACCTACCCAACGGCCATAGTGGAAGGGTGCGAATCCCCAGGGAGCATCGTCAACCCAGGTCCATCCCCAAGGAGCCTGCCAGATCCAGTGTCCGGTGCTGTAGGGCGCCCAGCCCGGCGCAACCGACGTGGGAACCCAGACATTTCCATATTCTGGAACGTCGCGCCAGCTTCCGTACTCATCGAGATCGCTGGCTCCGACAACTCCTGGAGCAACGTAGCGTGCGGAAACCGATTCATCTTCGTGCTTGTCGCGGACCTTGCACCAATCGTCGAAGCCATCGCGTCCGGGGGCGTCGCTGATCTGATGTGCGAGCGAGGTTCCATTGCTGAAGCGCGCCTGTTGACCCTCATGCACGCGGACGGATGGGCCTTGGCCGGTAGCTTCGCCTTCGCCCTTCCACACCGTCACCAGCGTTGTATCTCCGGTCGGATCGACGTCGAACCGGTACTCGCCGGATTTTGTCACGGTAAACGCCTGGTTCGGCGTGTCGATTTCGTAGGTCTCACCGCCATACAGTTTGCGGACGTGTACGTTCAGAGTGCCTTGATGCAACTCGACCTGGACTACATCATTGGTGACGTTGGTCAGCGTCAGACTGGTTTCAGAACTGATGCGCATTACGCCCGTGCCAAGATTCAATTCGGCGCGGGAATCTTTATCGGCCCAGACATTGTCCGCATTGGTGAGCGGGCGGTTCAGCGAGCCCTGCACCCAATCGCCAGTTCCTTGCGGTTGCACTGAGACTGATCCGGTCATGTATCCCAAACGCGCAACACGACCCGAAGGATCAGCTGTCTGGTCGCCATCAGAAGACAAGGGCTGTCCGGTGGAAGGAGGTGCTTGGTCCGAAGGGTACGCCGACCCCGCCGACGGAGGCGTCTGGTCAATAGGATATGCTGACTGGTCACCTGTGGAAAGAGGAGCTTGATCCGCGGGCGGCGGTGGTGCCTGGTCCGCAGGATAAGCCTGCTGCTGGTCCGGAGGCGGCGGCGCCACATCCTGTGCAGCAGCGGAATTCGTTGCCGTGGTTACCGCTAATAGTGCGACTAAAAGGCTTACCTGCGTTATTAAGTGCCGGAAAGTTTTCATGACCCCTTCTCCCGGGAACACCGCCATTCACCGCGTGTTCCCTAGTCCCTGCTGCGACCCTCTATGAAGCAGAACGCAGGTGACTGAGTACCTTTACCACTACGATTATGAACCCCAAGTTGGCCCTTGAGTTGCGGAAAACATTGGTAAATAACGAGGTCAACGCGGGTTGGGGCCAAGTTGCACACTCGAAGGAGGTTCTGGCGACGGGCCAGATTCACGCAGGCAAAAGACGCGAAGTTGAAGGCGTCCGGCTGGTTCGGTCCAGGAAAAACGGCTCCTGTTCGGAAAATGGAACAAGACTTACTTTATCACTGGGGGTTCTGGCGCGAAGTGTACAAGGGACCCTGCATGAAGCGGGGTCCCGCATCACTGCTCTCCCCCATCCGGTGCACAGGGCCCCGCACCCCCGTTTTTCCAGCTCAGTTCTGCTCGCTGGTTTGCCCGTTGCGAGCAGCCTGATCGAGGTATAATTTGCGTACCGGAGGGAACTGTATGCAAATTCACAGTCTCCTTGTTGTTCTAGTGCTGTGTGGAATGGTTTCGGTTTGTCCGGCCAGAGACTCGGCCCCACAGAGTTCGTCCTCGCCCGCGGAAGCAATTTCCTTCAATTCAGACTGGCTGAATTCTTCAGCCATTGCCAGCTACGATTTCATCAAGCTGCCAGCCAGTGATCGCACCGACGGAAATCATCGCCGCGTCGACTCTCTCGAAGACGGACAGGTGACTTGCTACACGATGCACGTCTTCGAGATGAAACGTGAGAGTCGGGAGTCTGACATCACAGAGCCCTACCGGCAATGGACCTGTCAGCGGGCCTCGAAGTACGGCGTGAAGAAAGTGGAGGAGCCAGATAAGGCTCCGTCGCGTTGAGATTCTGGCGTGACTGGCCAGCTCGCTTGGGAATCTGGCTCGGCTCTTCATTTGGGCGCCGAAGCGATCCGCGGAGCAGACCGAGGGACGCCAGCTGATTGAAGCTGCGCAGAAGGGCCCCGCCTGGTTTGCTGAACTCTACATCAACTCTGAGCGGGTCTATCGCGACCCCCATTAAGGATGTGGCGCCGTGATCCGTTGAAAATTCTTTCTCAACTCAGAAAGGAAATCGGATCGACAGAATTGCGTTGTGATTGTTGGTATGAAAGTGGGTGGTGGCGATTTGGTATCCGCCGCCGACGGTGAAGCCCACTCGATTCCAGAGGTGAAGTCTTCCTATTACCAGACCAGGGGTCACGAAATTCTGTTTCTGGCCGTCGTTCTTTCCGTCCTGAAAAAATGTTGAATTGAGTTCGACCTCAGGCCAGAACTTTTGAAAGATCCGGTATTGAAAAGTATTGTTCCAAAGATAATTTCGTCCGACGAGACGAGTATCCGCGACCGGGAAGGCGATGCCGAACGTGCCCTGCAGATCGACATCGCCGAGCCCTTTTCCATAAGCGATGGTCGGCGTAATGACAGCATGCAAGCCTCCGTTGCTATATTGGCCGGTGGGCAGGCTCCATCCCAGGAAGGCCGTGAGGATGTAATTCCCGTGTTCCTGATTCGCAGATAATAAGCGGTACTTCACCAGAAACGCGACGTCGCCGAACCCGTTCTTGTCGGCGGGGTTGTTGTGATCAATATAGGGAGGAACATTGAAAATTACTTCCAGCTTCTCGAAGGGAATCAATTCCAGCCCCTTGCCGCCATCGTAATTATCAGTAGTTATGCCCTTGGCGTTTTCCTGCCACAACTGGTCGTAGCGCAGCTCTTCTTCGAGACGCGGGGTTGTGGTTGCCAGAGGCGTGACCCAGTGAGGCTGCTCTGCTTGCGTCTTGTCCACCCGCACAAACCAATCGTCAAAATATCCGTTCTGTGCAAAGCTCGATGTCGGCAAAAGACAAAGAACCACGATTACGAGCAAAAGACCAGTTCGGCGCATGTCCGCTCCCGGCTAAAATAGTTGCTCCAAAGGAATCAGAAAGTGTATAGCACATACCGTTATTATGGCCAATAGTATGCGGTTTGATGGCTATTAGTTAGGTCCGTAGCGTATATTTTCGAGGCCGCTGCCGGTGTTGACCGCACACCAGGTTGACTGTACGATTCGTTCCCATGCAGAGGAGAGGCAAATCCGGAGGGAAAGCCGACGTATTACTTAAGCTCCGCGATGCGGCTTTACAGTTGGGCATCAGCTTCCCCACGATCAAGCAATGGATTTACAAGAAGAAGCTTCGCAGCATCCGCACGGCCGGAGGGCATCACCGCATTCCAGAAAGCGAAGTGGATCGCCTGCTTTATAGAACGCGAGGCAAAACCGAGAAGGAACGCGCCCTGGTAATTCGCCGGGTCAGCGGACGGAATCAACTGGTGGGACGAATCGATGCAGTCCGCATCAGCGGGCTGATGGCGGAAATCGCAATTTCGATCGGCGGCCAGCAAATCACTTCGATTATCACTGCCCGGTCCGCCCGCGAAATGCAACTGAAGCCGGGGCAGACTGCGGCCGCCCTGATAAAAGCCACGGAAGTGATGATTCTGCGCGTATGAGATGCCCTAAGATCAACACCGTTAGCGGTTCCGACTAGCGTGGCACCTTGGTAACTGGGCTTCGGCGTGGGAAGCGGCGAAAATAGATGCACCATGAGTCTGGAGCCCAGGGCCGGAATCCGCGCGCACGCTGTCGTAATTTGGCAAAAGGCGCGTAACCAGTTTGTGCGTCTTCCCGCAACTGTGCGGGTCATGTTCGGTTTGTTTCTCCTCGCTGCTTTGCTGATGGCCTTGCATACCGCCTTTCTGGGAAAGGATGCGAGCCTGCAACTCAAAGTCCAGCACAGCTTACGCAGCGCCCAGCTTTCCGTTTGGGTTGACGGCGACCTGGCCTACTCCGGCACTCTGGTGGGCAACACTAAAAAGAGGTTCGGTCTGATTCCTTCGGTTCAAGGGAACCTGTTGGAGACTGTGCCAGTCACCCCCGGAGCCCATCAAATAAAGGTGCGAATCGTTTCTGAAGGCGGCATGCATGAGAACGCGATCAGCGGCGACTTCGCTCGCAACGGACAGCGGACCTTATCCGTGAGCGCCGGTCGCGCGGATGTTTCATTAGGCTGGCAGTCATTCAATGGAAACTCGCAGTCCGCGACGGAAGCCTCTGAATCATCCTCGGGAAGCAAAGGATGGTTCAGTCGCTACGCCGGAACTCTCATGATGACGGTGGCGGGTTCGATCATCTCCGCCCTCACCGGTTTCGCTCTCAGAGAGTTACCCAAGCAGTTGGTCTCACGAACCAGCGAAGCCGCCAGACTGAACAATCAGGCTGGTTCGGACTAACGGCGCTTCCCACGCTGCAGACGAGCGCCCGTCTGTGGGTCATAACGGACGATGATATTGGGGGCAACCAGGTCGGCTTCGCTGTCGTATACGGAAGGCCTGGTTCGGTGGACAGCTGTTTTCTGGGTCCGGCCAATTGTTGTCCCTTCTTTTGCCGGCAGCTCCGCTCCGACGATTGGTTCCGTCAATACCTTCTTCGGCGCCACATCCGGCTCAATCTCAGAGGGTTTGGCGCTCACGCCGTCACTGTGCGCCAGAACTGTCACCACTGGCTGCGCTTTCCGGAAGGGCGGTTGCTGCTGGGTCGCCTCCGTGGAAACCTTCACCCTCGCAGGCAGGGGTGAGAGTCGTTCGATCGACGCACCCAGCAGAAGGGTGAATATCGCGGACATCGCTGCCACCGCCGCGACTCTCCAGAACACTTCGTTATTTTGCGAGCTAAGCCTGCGTCCGCTTCCAAGTGCGATTGCGCTTGAAATCGGACCCGGCGGCGTAAGCGTAAGCCGTGCTGGCTCCTGCACCGGTGGTTCGTAGCTCGATTGCGGAGGAATCTCTGGCAAGAGGCATGGAGGAAGAACTCCTGCCTTTTCCTGCGACACCGGCTCATTCAGGAATGCCGACAGTTCGGCATCAGGTTTTGCCCCGGCAAGCGCCAACTCTACAAGCGGCATGGTCTCGGTCGCGGCTGGAGGTCTGAACGACGGCAAAGAAATCCGCTGGAGTCTCTCAGCCACTGCCAGGGGCGTGAAAGCTTGGAGGAAATCCGAGTTAGCCTTCTCCGCCAGTCGATCATTTTGCTCCTGCAGGATATAAGCCGCGGCCAAAAGTTGCTGGAACGTTCCCTGGTCGAGAACAGGCTTGCACAGCGGGTTTTGAGGTTGGCAGTCCACGTCGGCTGGCCCCACCAATGACGGCGTCTTATGATGGCAGCATTATAGCGCGGGGTTGCGCGGACAAACATATGGTATCGAAAAAGTCACTGGAAGGCTGGGCCGGGGGGTCCTGACTTGGGCATATTCAACCGGAATCCTTTCGGCCTCATTGCATCAACCCCTTGAGTGCGGTTCGAGCTTCGCCGACCTGGGGAAGGCGCGACTGCGAACTTGGGAAATGAGAAAGGAATTCCTGGTATTCATTAATGGCCTGGTCGTGTTTGCCGGTTTTTTCGTAGATTTGGCCGAGGTAAAAATGGGAAAGTACGCCGACCAGTGGAAATCGATCTGTCAAAGCACCCCAATTCGCCGACGAACGGCCTTGCCGTAAAGCGGAGCGAAATTCGATCTCGGCCGAGGCGTAGTCGTTGGTGAGCAAGTGGGCGCGGCCTTTGAGGAAAAGCAAATAAGGATCCTGAAAATCGGGGATCGTAGTGGCCCTGCTCAAGGCAGTTTGGCCATCGCCACGATGCACTGCCGCAGTGATCTCAGCGTAGGTTCGATCAATCTCAAGCGCCCGAGGCGAGATCCAGGGATGGCTGGAAGCGAATTTGCCTGCGCTCTGCTGGGCTGCCGACGGATTCCCCGCTAGAGTTTGTAGGAAAGCGATTACATTCTGTTCACGATCATCCAGTTTCTGTTGTTGAACGAAGGAGAGAGCAGCAGAACTTTGCCCGATCATCACCGACAAAACCGCGTACTGGCGTAGGAAATTTTCGGCAGCCTCGTACTGTTGAGCGCGCCCAAGTTGGGTCACTACTTCGCCGGTAGCTCGCAAGCGCGCCATCGAGGTCACCTTCCGTCTGCTTGAACTGCGCCTCAAAGCCGGGAACATAGGCGCGCAACAGCGGGGGCGATCGGTGGGCAAACTGCTGGAAGGCAGCGTTCGCCATGTCGGGCTTTTTCTGATCGGTATAAACAATCGCCAGCTTGAGGTATTCGCCGTAATCGCTGAAGTCGGGTTTCAGTTCGAGCACTTTGTGATAGGCAGCCACCGCATCATCATCGCGGCCGTCAATAAATAGGATGTCGCCGCGGGTGTCGAACGGATTCGGGTCGCGAGGGCGGAGGGCGATATAGGCGTCGTCGGACGCGAGCGCACCATTTATATCGCCATCGAACGCCATGCCGTAGCATTGGAAATTGAGGATATCTTCGTTTTTGGGGTCCAGGGCGAGACCTTGTTTCATTAGTTCCCGCGCCCGTTCGCCTTTGCCCATGCCGCCCAATATGTTGGCCAGAGTACCGCGATCACTGCCTTGCCTGGGGAACTCGGATACCAGTTGCTCGACGCGCGGCTAAGGTGGCCTCCGGGATCTTGGGAGCGGGATGCTTTGAGAACCTGCAGCGACAACTGCTCGTAACGCGGAAGGCGCGACTGGTTTTGACTCACCTTGGTGGCGAGCTCATTGCTGCGCTTAAAATCGCCGACAAACCTGTATTGCTCGGAAAGACGCAGTTAGGCGAGGGCAAACTGCGGGTCCAAACGGACCGCTTCCTCCAATTCGCGGATGGCATCGGCGGTGAGAAAGCGACGGTCGTAGTCAATGCCCAACTGGTAGTGGCGATAGGCCTCGACGTTGGAGGTGGAAGCCTGCTCGATCTCCGGCGCCTTTTGCGGCAGCCTCGGACGCCGGCAAAAAGCTGCCGGCAAGGCTTGGCCGTGAGGCGGTCGACCATCCCGAAGATGCTCTGCACGTCCTGTCCTTCGAGTTTGTCGGAGAACAGGATCTGGCCGGTGCTGGTATCTTGCGCGCGCACGTCGAGGCGCAGTTGCGTGGGCCCGATCTTCAGCAACGCGCCGGTAATGTAGGCATCGGCTCCGGCGTCGCGAGCGACACTCTGCGCCTGCGCGGGATCGAGCGACTTGCCGTCTTTGCTGGCACGCTGCACCGCGCTCATCACGCGCTCGGTCGAGAGCACGTCCAGGCCTTTCACCTGGGCCAGGTTCGTGGTCAGCATGTCGGTGAGACCGTTGTCGAGCCAGTTGAGCGATTGATCCTGCGAAAGGTTGTTGAAGTACAGAACCGCGACGGACTTGTGACCGGCGACGCTGGGATGACGCATTTCGGCCGTGCAAGAACCAGAATCCTGCGCGCCGCAACCATGATCACGACCGCCGCAGAGGCGATCACCCATGCCGTCTTCCGCGACGGAACCGTGGCCATCGCGCTCGCTTTCCTGACGATGCGGCAGAGGCTCGTGAGGAAGACCTGGCAGCGGTGGCGGCGCACAGCGGCTGATTCCGCTGGGCGCAGATGGCGCAGGCCGGCAGATACAACCGGTGCCGAGATCACCGGCGTCGACGGCTCAGCGGCTGCGACGCTCGACGGCTGCTGACTTCCGTCCGGATTCCGTGTCCCGCTTCAGCCGCTGCAGGTCCGCCCGCATATCGGCCGCGTGCTGGTAGCGCAGATTGCGATCCTTCTCCAGCGCCTTGTTGATAATGTCTTCCAGCTTCGGCGGAAGATCGGGATTCAGGCGTACGGGGGTGATCGGAGGCCGTTGCGCAGAATGGCGTTCGAAGATGGCCGCCGTAGCTGTCGCCGCGAAAGGGCAAGCGTGCCCGTTGCCATCTCGTAGAGCACGGCGCCGAAGGAAAACAGATCCGTGCGCGCGTCCAGGTCCTTGGCCCGCGCCTGCTCCGGCGACATGTAGGCCACGGTGCCAAGCGTCGCTGCCCGGGCTGGTCAGATGCTGCTCGCTCACTGCTGGTCGCACTGAGTCGCATCGCCCAAATGCTGGCTGGATGATGCGGCGCTGACGCACCTTTGGCCAGGCCGAAGTCGAGAATCTTGGCGTGGCCGCGCTTGGTGACGAAAATGTTCGCCGGCTTGATGTCGCGATGGACGATGCCCTCGCTATGCGCAGCGTCGAGCGCGTCGGCGATTGAGATGGCGACGTCGAGCAACTGCTCAAGTTTCCATCGGCCGCCCGGATGATCGGATGCTTCAGGGTCTGCCCATCGAGAAACTCCATGGCGATGAAAGCCTGCCCGTCGTGCTTCCCGATTTCATAAATGGTGCAGATGTTGGGATGGTTCAGCGCGGAAGCGGCCTGAGCCTCGCGCTGAAAGCGGTCCAGGGCCTGGCGGATCGCGCGCCAGATCGTCAGGCAGAAACTTCAGGGCGACAAAGCGGTGCAGGCGTGGTGTCTTCGGCTTTGTACACGACGCCCATGCCGCCGCCGCCCAGTCTTTCCACGATCCGATAGTGCGAGATGGTTTGGCCGATCATGTTGATTGAAAGCCACTGTAACGGTGATTCTGTTGTGAACCACTATATTACAAGCCCGTCAGCAGCGAGCCCAACGAAGACACTGTCCGACACGGACGTGAGCGCCGCTAGCGTCCAAGGTAGGTCCAACCGCAAGAGGAAAACTGGAACGAACGGACTGACATAGTCGAAACGTTGCGCGAGCAGAATTAAGCCAGGTCCAGCCTATGGCATGCACTTCGGTGTTCCGTCGTCTACGCCCTTAACTGTCGCGGTCCCGACCATCACGGTACCCGCGGTCGGGTTTGCGGGATTACTGTAATGGGTCGCGGTGACGTCGCCGCTTCCACACACGCTTAGTGCTGTTACTAAGCCCGTCTGCGTGATCGTAGCGAGATGTGCGACGTCTATCTTCCAAACCACCTGGTTTGTGATGTCCTTCGTGGCAGGAGGATGAATATAAGTGCCCAGCGCAGTAAATTGCCCTTGGGCCCCCACACCCTCGAAAACGAATCCGGCAGGCGTTACCTGGATTCCGACGAGTTGCTGACCGGTCCCGCAACCTGGGACAAACATTGTGGCGGAGCAAATCACCAGCAAATGAAACCAGTTTCGGCTCATCCCATCCCCCGCAGCGATCAGACGTTCTAAAGTTCCTAGGAAGCCGCCAATTTAGTAGAACCATGCCCAAAAATCAATAGCCATCTGAACAATGCACTTACGCCGTTGCCGCTTCCAGTCCGCTCACGGCGTCCGCTACGTACCTGGCGAACTGCCTGACGTCCCGTTCTGTGGTATCGAACGAGCACATCCAGCGAACCACGGAGCGGTGCTCATCCCAGATGTAAAAAAAATAGCGTTTTTGAAGTTTGGCGATGGCTTGCCGCGGTATTTGCGCAAACAAGCCATTGGCTTCGACTTTGTACACAATCTTTACCTGCGGGATTTTTCTAACTTCTTTTTGCAGCAGTTCGGCCATCCGATTGGCGTGCTGGGCATTTTTTCGCCATAGGTCATTCGAGAGCAACGCTTCGAGTTGCGCCGAGATGAAGCGCATTTTCGAGGCTAGCTGCATACCCTGTTTGCGCAGATATAGGAAGTCACGGCTCAGCCTCTTATTGAAGAAGACCACGGCTTCGGCACCCATGGCACCATTTTTGGTCCCACCGAATGAAAGCACATCCACGCCCAAGTCACGCGTGGCCTCACGCAGGGTCAAGCCGAGGCTCACGGCAGCGTTGGCGATTCGGGCGCCGTCCATGTGCAGAAACATGTTCCGTTGGTGAGCGAAGCGGGCGAGGTCACGGACCTCCCGCGGCGTATAAACCGTACCCATTTCGGTGACTTGCGTGATCGAAATAGCGCGCGGCTGAACATGATGCTGGTCGCCTATACCGTGATAGGCGCGGCGGACCGACTCGACCGTAAGTTTGCCGTCTGCAGTGGGAATAGGAATAAGCTTGCATCCCGTGAATTTTTCCGGCGCACCGCATTCGTCGATATAGATGTGTGCGGCCTCGGCGCAGATCACAGCTTGATAGGACTCCGTCAGCGCCTTCAGGCTCAAACAATTCGCGGCGGTGCCATTGAACACGATAAAAACCTCGACGTCGGCGCCGAAGTGCTGTTTGAACTTGCCCACGGCAGCCTCTGTGTAACGATCGTCACCGTAGCCCACAACATGGCCGTGGTTGGCGGCGGCAATGGCTTGCAACACTTTTGGATGAACGCCGGCGTTGTTGTCACTGGCAAAACTGCGAACTGGCTTCATGGCAAGAACAATGTAGCAGAGGTGAAGAGCGGGCACACCCGTCTGGCTTTTTGTCAGGACGATAACTTTTCTTCGTTTTTTGAGTCCAACCGCCGTGGAATTGCTGTCAGGTAACGCTGCGAAGGGTAAGTCTTGGCCGCTCTTACGCTTGCGTGGTAGGGTACTGGGAGTAGGCTGAAGCAAATGAGAAGGGCCTTCAGTTCCGAGGATCGTGTGCGCCTGACGCCGCGCGGAACACCAACCACCGCGCTCCCGCTGGTTTTATTCCTTGCCGCGCTGACGGCATGTGCAGGAGATTCGGTAAAGGGGGCCCCACCCCAGGTAGATCCGGCAGTTCCGGTCAAGATTCAGATCGCGCGGGCGGTGCCAATCAGCGATTCGACCGAGTACGTCGCCACTCTGAAGTCGCGAGATTCGGCCGTCATCATGCCTCAGGTCGAGGGGCAGATCACGGATATTTCTGTGCATTCGGGCGAGCGCGTTTCGCCCGGCCATGTGCTGATGCAGATTGATCCCACCAAACAGCAGGCCACGGTGAATAGTCAGGAACATGGGCGCGCGGCGCAAGAGGCAAATCTGGCCTATGCGCGACAGCAGTACGACCGCATCAGCGCCTTGTCAGCTGCCGGAGTCGTCTCCCGGCAGGAGCTTGACCAGGCAAAATCGGCGCTGGATACGGCCCAAGCGCAGCTGAAATCCCTCGACGCGCAGGTGCAGGAGCAACAGGTACAACTCCACTACTATCGCGTGACCTCGCCGTCGACCGGAATTGTCGGCGATATTCCGGTGCACGTGGGCGATCGCGTCACTACTGCGACGATGCTGACGAGCGTCGACAAACCCGGCAGCCTTGAGGCCTACGTCTACATTCCGGTAGAGCGCTCGCCTCAGCTCAAGGTGAACATGCCGGTGCAAATTGTGGACGGAAGCGGCCAGGTGATCGCGGACAGCCGCATTACTTTCATATCGCCGCAAGTGGACAACACCACGCAGACCGTGCTGATTAAATCGCGCATCGCCAACAATGAGGACAAGCTGCGCAATTTGCAATTCATCCGCGCCCGAGTCATCTGGGGAACCCACGCGGGGCCGGTGGTTCCCGTGGTTGCAGTTTCGCGCGTGGGCGCGCAGTACTTCGCATTCGTGGCCGAGAATCAGGACGGCAAACTGGTGGCGCATCAAAAAGCGCTTCGTCTGGGCGAGATGACTGGGAATGATTATGTAGTTCTCGATGGCATCAAGCCTGGGGACAAAATAATTGTCTCCGGAATTCAATTTCTGGTGGATGGGGCAACGGTGTCGCCGCAAGGATAGCTGGTCGGGCTTCGGGCTTTAGGCTTCGGGCTTTAGGCTTTCGGCTTTAGGTCTGGGAAGCGTCACGTCGGAAGCCTGACGCCTGCAGCCTGACGCCGTACTGTGCTTTCTCATGTTCGTTGACTTCTTTATTCGCCGCCCGGTGTTCGCTACCGTCTGTGCGCTGCTGATCATTCTGGCGGGCGCGGTTGTAATTCCCAGTTTGCCGATCGCCCAATTTCCCAATCTCGCGCCTCCGCAGGTGAACGTCAGTAGCGGATATGTCGGAGCGAACGCGCAGACTGTCGAATCCGCGGTCACCATTCCGCTGGAGCAGCAGATCAACGGCGCGCAGGGAATGAAGTACATCACCTCCGACAGCGGCAACGACGGGACCAGTTCGATCACCGCGACCTTCGAACTAGATCGCGATCCCGACCTCGCGGCAGTAGACATTCAAAATCGAGTGAATACGGCGCAGGGGCGTCTGCCGAATGCGGTCAAAGCCACCGGCATCACCATCACGAAATCGTCGAGCAATTTTGTTTTTGGCGCGGGTGTGTACTCCCCGGACGACCGCTACGATCCGCTATTCATGAGCAACTACCTGGACGTATACGTGAAAGACGCGTTGAAGCGCGTGCCCGGTGTTGCTGACGTCATCATTTTCGGCGAGCGCAAATACTCGATGCGTTTGTGGCTGGATCCGGTGCGTATGGCGAGCCGCGGCCTGACCGCTTCGGACATGGTGAATGCTCTGCAAGAGCAAAACGTGGAAGTCGCAGCCGGCCAGGTTGGGCAGCCACCAATCAAAGTCGGACAGCAGTTCCAGATCAGCGTGCGCGCCATCGGGCGACTGAGCGAGCCAGCGCAATTTGAAGACATCATTCTGAAAGCGAACGCCGACGGAACGCTGGTTCGGCTCAAGGACGTCGGCCGGGCAGAGTTGGGAGCGGAAGACTACAGTTCTGATTTGATCTACAACGGACATCCGGCAGTCGGCGTCGCGATCACTGCAACTCTCAAATGCGAACGCGCTGGACGTCGATCGCCGTGCGCTGGTGGAATTGGAACGGCTTTCGAAACACTTTCCGCCAGGGATGAAATACGAAATCGCTTTCGATACCACCGACGCTGTGGGTGAATCGATCCGCGACGTTCTCGTGACCCTGATCGAAGCTGTCAGTACTGGTCATCCTGGTGATCTTCGTATTTCTGGAAGATTGGCGCAGCACAATCATTCCCGCGGTCACGATTCCGGTTTCGTTGATCGGGACCTTCGCATTCGTCAAACTGCTGGGATTCTCCATCAACACGCTGACTCTGTTCGGCATTACGCTGGCCACGGGGTTGGTGGTGGACGACGCGATCGTGGTCATCGAAAACGTCGAGCGCCATCTCCAGGAAGGCGAGCGGGATCGCACAAAGCGGCTTCGGTCGCCATGGGAGAAGTCGCCGGCGCGGTCATTGCCACGTCTTTGGTGCTGGTGGCGGTATTCGTGCCGGTCGCATTTTTCCCCGGGACCACCGGCATCCTGTTCCGGCAATTCGCGCTGACCATTGCGTTTTCGATTTCGATTTCCGCTTTTAACGCCCTGACTCTGACGCCATCACTATCCGCAATTCTGCTGGGCCGCCAGCATGGAGGCAAAGGCTGGTTCTTCGGTCGCGTTGATCGCGTAATCGGCGCAGTCACCGAGGGATATCGGCGTTCCCTGCACGCTTTTCTTCGCTTCCGTTTGGTCGCAGTGATTCTATTTCTCGCGGGATTGGGATTTACCTATGTGATTTTCCAGCGCGTGCCCAAGGGATTCGTTCCGGACGAGGATCAAGGGTATTTCCCCGTAATCATTCAGGCGCCGCCGGGCGCATCCGCGAATTACGTCAGGCAGATTGAGGACCGGGTGAGCGCAATCATGCGCCAGATGCCGGAAGTCGAAAACATTTTTGCCATTACCGGCAACGGCGCTCCCAACCGCGGAATTATTTACGCCGGCTTGCGACCCTATTCGAAACGCCAAGGCGCAGAACATTCCGCGAACGCAGTGGTGAACCGGTTACGCGGATCGGTTTCCGGGATCACCGGAGCGCTCGTACTTTGCTTCCTGCCACCAGCCATTCAGGGTCTGGGCCAGTTTGGTGGCTTTCAGTTTGAGGTGCAGGACCAGGGTTCGCATTCGCTCGAAGAGTTGGCGAACGTCACGCAGGACATGGTTCGGCAAGGCAACTCGCGCAAAGATCTTACTGGCCTGTTCAGCAGCTACACGGCAAACGATCCGCAATTTCTGGTCCGCATCGATCGGGAAAAAGCCAAGAGCCTGCACGTGCCCTTGCAGCCAGATCACCGACGCGCTGGGCGTATATATGGGCTCTGCGTACGTCAACGATTTCGATTTCAATAATCGTTCCTACCGCGTGTACGTGCAGGCCGACAAGCAGTTCCGCTCGCAAGCCAAAGACATGAAACAGTACTACGTGCGCTCGGATAGCGGCGAGATGATTCCACTGGAGAACCTCGCAGCAATTACGCAGACCACGACACCGCAAGTGATCAGCCACTACAATCTGTTTCGCTCGGCGGAAATCGACGGCTCGCCGCGTCTGGGATTCAGTTCCGGACAGGCGATCGCCGACATGGAAGATTTGAGCAAGAAAGTATTGCCCAACGGCATCACCTACGAGTGGAGCGGGCTTTCGCTGGAAGAACTGGCATCGGGCAGGACGACGATCATCTTGTTTGGTCTGGGGATTTTGGTCGTGTACCTGACGCTCTCCGCGCAATATGAAAGCTTCGTGCTGCCATTCATTGTCTTGCTCGCCGTGCCCATGGCGATATTGGGGGCGCTTGGCGCGCAAGCGCTGCGCGGTTTGCAGAACGACGTCTATTGCCAGATCGGGTTGGTGATGCTGATCGGACTGTCGAGCAAGAACGCCATTCTGATCGTGGAATTCGCCGAACAGTTGCGGGAACGCGGGCTTCCCTTCGTCGAAGCAACGGTCGAAGCGGCCCGGATTCGTCTGCGGCCGATCCTGATGACTTCGTTTGCATTTATTCTCGGCGTTGTGCCGCTGATGGTGGCGCACGGCGCTGGTCAGGAAGGGCGCCACTCGGTTGGAACCACTGTGTTCGGTGGCATGATCATGTCAACCGTTCTGAATCTGTTCTTCATTCCAGTGTTGTACCTGATCATCGAAGGATGGCGCGAGCGAGGCGAAGCTCGCATTCCAGAACCCGCGCCGACGCCGGCGGATTAGGCTTTCAGCGGGACGCCCGGCCTCCACAGGCTTGAACTATAATCGTCGAACCTCCGTCATGATGCGTACACTCTTCTCGTTCCTCCCGCTTTTTTCGGTCTTTGCGAGTTCGCAAACAACTCACCCGAAAACTCCGCTGCCCAGGTTTGAAGATGTTGCCAAGCAAGTGGGCCTGACCGTCTCCCATATTTCATCGCCGGACAAGCGCTACATCGTCGAATCCATGAGTGGCGGCGTGGGACTGATCGATTGTGACAATGACGGACGGCTCGACATCATCACCGTGAACGGATCCAGTGTCGATCGCTACAAGCAGGGCGGCGATCCTATGATCACGCTCTATCACCAGGACGACGGCTTCAAATTCGCCAACATTACCGCGTCTGCCGGCCTCACCCGCAAAGGGTGGGGCATGGGCGTCGCCGTCGCCGATTATGACAACGACGGTCTACCCGACATCTACGTGACTGGCTTCGGCGGAAACGCTCTCTATCACAACCTCGGCAACTGCAAGTTTGAAGATGTCACGGAGAAAGCGGGAGTGGCAGCGGGCGGCTTCAGCACCGGCGCCGCCTGGGCCGACTACGATCGTGATGGGCACGTGGACCTGTTCGTCTCGCGCTACGTGCACTTTGACGTGAACAAACTGCCTGACTTCGGAAAAAACGAGAAGAACTGCAGCTTCAAGGGAATCCCCGTGCAGTGTGGGCCGTGGGGCATGCTCGGGGAATCCGACTTACTCTTCCACAACCGCGGCGACGGCACGTTTGAAGAAGTTTCCAAAAAGGCAGGCGTTGACGACCCCAACAAATACTACGGTCTGGGCGCCATTTGGGGCGATTACGACAACGATGGCTGGCCCGATCTGTACGTGGCCAACGATTCCGGACCGAATTATCTTTATCACAATAAGCACGACGGCACCTTCGAAGAAGTTGGCATGCTTTCAGGGGCCGCCGTCAGCGGCGATGGTTCGGAGCGCGGCAACATGGGAGTGGACTGGAGCGATTACCTGCACGAGGGCCGCCTCTCCATGTTTGTGACCACTTTCACCGAACAACCCGACAGCCTCTATCGCAACCTTGGAGCGGAGGGATTTTCTGAAGTGAGCTATGCCGCCAAACTCGCGAAGCCGACTTATAACCCGGTTGGTTGGGGGACGGGATTTTTTGATATGGACAATGATGGCTGGCCCGATTTGTTCGTTGCCAACGGCCACGTGTATCCGCAAATGGACCAGGTTCCCGGCGTTCCCCGCTATCGCCAGCCGATGCTGCTGTTTCGCAACAACCGCGACGGCACCTTTGAAGATGTTTCCAGCGTGCTCGCGGGAATACCGGATGCTTCGCGGCGAGGCGCGGCTTTTGGCGATCTCAACAACGACGGCAATGTTGACATTGTCGTACTTAATACCGGAGAGCAACCGCTGCTGCTGTTGAATCGCGGAGGGAACAATAACCATCGGGTGCTGTTTAAGTTGGTCGGGATAAAGAGCAACAAGATGGCAATCGGCGCGCGGGTGACGGTGAAAGCGGGAAAACTTGTGCAATGCAACGAAGTTCGCGCGGGAGGGAGCTACCTCTCGCAAAACGATCCGCGGCTGCACTTCGGGCTCGGCGCAGAAACGAAAATGAACGAAGTGGAGATCAAGTGGCCTAGCGGCAAAGTCGAAACCCTGCACGATGTCCCAGCAGATTTCATCTATACGATTGTGGAGGGCGCGGGCATCACACAGAAAACCTCCCTACCCTCGAATCAGTGAGGGCCGGCATCCTGACGGCTGTCCCGAGGGCCGTTTGCACTCGGATGCCCGCGACTTTCACCCGGCTGCCCCAAGCGCCAAGCGAGTATTATGAAAACCGCCCCCAGCCGCCATGCTTCCCTTTAAGCTGGTTTATAGCGACGACTATTATCTTCCCATCGGCGCGCACGTGTTTCCCGCCGAGAAGTATCGACGGGTTCACGACCGTTTGCTTGAGACTGGAGTCGCCGAGGCGTCAGACTTTGTCACTCCAGAACCCGCGTCCGATCAGGATGTACTGCTGGTGCACACGCCCCAGTATGTGACCAAACTGAAAACGGGAACACTCTCCGCGCGGGAAGAGTTGGAGATGGAAATCCCATACTCGCCCGAACTGGTGCGAGCTTTTTGGCTGGCGGCGGGCGGTTCGATCCTGGCCGCTGAACACGCGCTGAAGAATCGCATCGCGTTCAACATCGGAGGCGGATTTCATCATGCCTTTCCCGACCACGGCGAAGGCTTTTGCATGATTCATGATGTGGCGGTCGCCATTCGCCGGATGCAGCGCGACGACAAAATCACTCGCGCCATGACCGTGGACTGCGACGTTCATCAGGGCAACGGCACAGCGGCCATTTTCGCGGGCATGCGCGTTCCGACGGGGCCGTTGCCTTCGAACGCTTCTTCCACTCGCAAACCAAGCACTCGTAATGCAAGCACTCTTGATCCAAGCCCACCGGCGACGGTGCGAGAAGCTCATGCGGGCGAGGTCTTCACCATCTCGCTTCACCAGGAGAACAATTATCCAATGTGGAAACCACCCTCGTCGATCGACATAGATCTGCCTGACAAGATTGGCGACGAGGATTATCTGGCGTGGCTCGACAACGCCCTCAGCTCAGGCCTGCGCCAGTTCGACCCGGAGTTGATCTGCTACATCGCAGGCGCCGATCCCTACCGCGAGGATCAACTTGGGGGCCTTTCGCTGACCATCGAAGGACTGAAACGCCGCGACGAACTCGTCTTCCGCGTGGCCCGTGCTAGGAATATCCCGGTCATGGTCACGTTCGCAGGAGGTTACGCGCAGCGAGTCGACGACACCGTGACGATCCACTGCAACACGGTGATTGCCGCGAAAGAGATCTTTCCCAGCATAACGTCGCCGTGAGCAGAGCCGCGTTATTCGCGTGCTTCGCCCGGGCGGCTTAATGCTGAGTGTTCTTCCTCTGGCTGCTAAAATAGGTTCTACCCTATGTTCGAGAATCTTTCAGAAAAACTTCAACGTGCGTTCAAGACCCTGCGCGGACAAGCTGTCCTCAATGAAGAAAACATTCAGGAGGCGCTGCGGGAGATTCGTCTGGCTCTGCTTGAAGCCGACGTCAACTTCAAAGTTGTAAAGCAGCTCATCGATCACATTCAAGAAAAAGCTGTCGGCCAGCAGGTGGCGACCGCGCTTTCGCCGGGTGAGCAGGTCATCAAAATCCTGCGGGACGAGCTCATTGAAACTCTCGGTCGCGATACCGCGCGCTTGAAGTTTGCCTCGCAACCGCCAACCGTGGTGCTGATGGCTGGGTTGCAAGGCTCGGGTAAGACCACGACGTCGGGGAAACTGGCGAACTGGCTGAAGAACGGCGGACACCGGCCCCTGCTGGTCTCTGTGGACGTTTACCGTCCGGCGGCGCGCGAACAGCTCAGGGTGGTGGCGCATGCGATCAAGGCGCACATCTACGAAGGTGAAGTCGGCGAAGCCAACACGGCAACGGTCGAACGTCTGGCGAAGGAAGCCCGCCGCGAAGCCATTAACACCGGCTGCGATGTGCTGATCGTGGACACCGCCGGCCGCCTTCACATCGACGATCAACTGATGGAGGAGATGCAATCGCTCAAACGCCTGCTCAATCCGCAGGAGATCTTGTTCGTCGCCGACGCCATGACTGGCCAGGATGCAGTCAATTCCGCCGATGAGTTCCACAAAAAGCTCTCGCTGACCGGCGTCGTGCTCACTAAGATGGACGGCGATGCCCGCGGCGGCGCGGCGCTTTCCATTCGCCAGGTCACGGGTCAGCCTATCAAGTTCATTGGTGTGGGCGAAAAGTATGACGCGCTCGAACCGTTCCATCCCGACCGCATCGTGTCCCGCATCCTCGGCATGGGCGACATTCTTTCGCTGATCGAAAAGGCCGAACAGAATGTTGACAAGAAAAAAGCTCAGGAGATGGCCAGCCGAGCCCTTTCCGGCGACGGCTTCTCGCTGGAGGATTTCCGCGATCAACTGCGCCAGGTAAAAAAGATGGGATCGCTGCAAAGCATTATGGGAATGCTGCCCAGCGTCGGTCCCTTTGCCGGATTACAAAAGCACGCGGACAAGATCGATGAAAAGCAGATCAATCGTGTCGAGGCCATCATCGACTCGATGACCGTCCACGAGCGCCTGCACCACGAGGTAATTAACGGCAGCCGGCGCAAGCGTATTTCTCGCGGCTCCGGCACCAGCGTGCAGGAGGTCAATAATCTGCTGCGCCAATATGCCCAGATGCGCAAGATGTTTAAGCAAATGGGCAAGGCCAGCTTCGCCAGGAAGCTGGCCGGCATGAAGCTGCCCGGCATGTGATCGGGCCTCGACGGGCCTCGTCCACGTTGCGCCGAATCATGCGGCGATTTAAATTTCAATACTGCAAGCAGATTTGCAACTGGCGAATGGCCTCGTCGGTCGCTCTGACCGCATCTTGACGGTGTCCACCGAAGTCGTGCCTAGCTTCCAGCAAATGGCGTTTGGCATTCTCAAGCGCATGGATGGCCTCTCGAATCTCGGGATGGCGTCCGCCCTGCGCGGGCGAAACCGGGGACAGCGTTAACAGCATCATGAGCATCACCGCTATGCTCATCATTCTTGTTCTAATCATTTTCATACGTTTCTCCTGGAAGCTCTGTCCGTCTTAAGGGCGCGGACTGCCGCGTGGTTGACAATGAGATCGAAGCCCCATGCACTCCCCAATCGGATAGAAAAACCTATCGCAGTCTCAGCGAGAATGTAAATAGTTTCTGAGGTTCTCCCGGCAGCAACAATCGGGACTGTTACTTCCGCCGCGTCTGTTTCAGGAAATTGCCCTCCTGAAGTTCAGTGAATGCCTGCCGCAGTTGCTCTTGCGTATTCATGACGATCGGACCATACCATGCGACCGGCTCCTCGAGCGGTTTGCCAGAAACCAGCAGAAAGCGTATTCCGTCGTCGCCGGCTTGGACCGTGACCTCGTCGCCGCGATCGAACAGGATTAGTGATCGGTTGTCTGCTTCTACGGGTGGCGTGGTGTCGGCCCACTTTACGGCCTCGGTGGGCACTGCGAGCGGGCCGGATGCGTTACAGAACTTGCCGCTTCCACCGAACACGTAGGCAAAGGCGTGGCGAGTCGTTTCCACCGGCAGAGTTTTTCGTTTGCCAGGAGCCACCGAGACGTCGAGATAGATGGGGTCCGCAGCAATGCCATCGACCGGACCGCGCTTGCCCCAAAAACTGCCGCAGACAATTCGCACGTGCGTGCCATCGTCATCTTTGATCTCCGGAATATCAGCGGTCTTCACTTCTTGATAACGGGGCGCGGTCATCTTGAGAGCTGAGGGAAGGTTTGCCCACAACTGGAAGCCGTGCATCCGGCCCGACTGGTCGCCCTTGGGCATTTCCTGATGAATGATGCCGCTGCCCGCAGTCATCCACTGCACGTCGCCGGCAGCGATTGCCCCGCTGTTTCCCATGCTGTCGCCATGCTCCACGGTTCCCGCTAAGACATATGTAATGGTCTCGATGCCACGATGTGGATGCCAGGGAAAGCCGGCGAGATAATCTTCCGGAACGTCATTGCGGAAATCGTCGAGCAAAAGGAATGGATCGAAGTCCATGGTATTTCCGAAGCCGAAAGCTCGGCGCAGGTGCACGCCCGCGCCTTCCAATGTGGGTTTGGATTGAATCAGTCGCTTAACGGGTCGAATGGACATAGGCCTCCTAAGAAATCAAGATGTGGTTGAGCGAACTCACGGCTCTGGCCCGTGGATACTAGGGTTCCGCTAACGCTCGATGAACGAGGTGTACGGCAATGGCGCCTTCACCCACCGCGGATGCCACTCGCTTCACATTCCCCGAGCGCACATCGCCGACGGCGAAAACGCTGGGCAGGCTGGTCTCCAGCATCTGCGGAGAACGATTTAAGGGCCAGGCATGAGTTGAGGCAGAAGTGAGCTCCGCGTCGAGATCTCGTCCTGTGAGAATAAATCCCTTGTCATCCAGCGCGACGCAGCCTTGCAGCCAGTCGGTTCGGGGAGACGCTCCTGCCATTATGAAGACGTGGCCGATATCATGAGTTGATGTTTCCCCGGTGGTTCTATCCCGCCAGGTGACGCGATCGAGTTGAAAGTTGCCTTCCAGCCCGACGATTTCGGTTTTGCAATGCAGTTGGATCGCCGGATTGTCCGTGATCCGTTGAATCAGGTAACGCGACATCGTCTGCGAAAGTCCGTCGGACCGCACCAGCATGTGGACCTTTCGCGCGGTCTGCGAAAGATAGACCGCAGCCTGGCCGGCGGAGTTGCCACCGCCAACCACGATCACGTCTTCCTCTTCGCAGAGCTGCGACTCGATGTAGGTCGCACCGTAGTAAATTCCCTGACCTTCGAATTTCTTCAGATTCTCGATTGGCGGCTTGTTGTACTGAGCTCCGGTGGAAATGACGACGGCGCGCGCGGCGATGACGCTGCCATTGTCCAGAACCACGTGGTACGGGCGACGCTGGCAGTCGAGTTTTATGACGCTGTGCCCCACCATCATTTTTGCGCCAAACTTCTGGGCTTGTGCGATGGCGCGCGATGACAACTCCTGCCCGGAGACGCCGGTTGGGAAACCCAGATAGTTTTCGATTTTGGAGCTTGATCCCGCCTGCCCGCCGGGCGCTTCATTCTCAATGACCAGGGTATCGAGGCCCTCCGAAGCTCCGTAAACTGCAGCCGCGAGACCGGACGGCCCCGCACCTACGATGACCAGATCACGCACCAGCGACGAGTCGACGTTGACACTGAAACCCAGGCAGTCCGCCAATTGCTGAGTTGAAGGATTCCGCAACACGGTGTGGCCGTTGCAGACGACAACTGGAACCTCGTGAGTCTTGATTTCAAAACGGTCGAGCAATTCCTGCGAGACCTTATCAGTGTCGAGATCGATGTAGGTGTAGGGATGAGCGTTGCGGCCAAGAAACTCGCGTATGCGCAGCGTGCTGGCACAATGGCGCGAGCCTAAAAGAATGACGTTGCCCTGACCGCGACTGATGAGCGCCAGCCTCCGCAGAATGAACGCCCGCATGAAAATTTCGCTCAGGTCAGCATCTTTGGCGACGACTGACCTTAAGCCATCCCCACTGATCTCGAGAAACTCACCCGCTTCGGTAACCCGGCCGCGCACCAGGCAGCGCTGCCCGGAAATCATGGTGATCTCGCCCGTGAACTCACCCGGACCATGCGTCGCTATCGAACGCTCGCCGTCGAGATACGGCTGAACAATCTCCATGCTGCCGGAAAGCAGTACGAAAAAAGGAACTTCGGTATCGTCGGGTTGAAACAAGATGTCGCCGGGCTCCACTTTTCGCAATCTGCTCCCGGGGCGAAGACGGTCGATTTGCGCGCGAGTCAGGACCGGAAAAGATTGGGTGCGGGCATCGAGCGCACTAGGTACGGGCCAGGGAAATGTGGACATAGGTTTCTTCCATCTGTGCGAACGGACAGGTCGTCACTAGTAGATGATGCAGGCAGGCGTTCGGTTTCAGCAGGCGATTGCAAGCGCCGGCGGCAGAAGCGCTTGCTAATCCTGCCAACTTCTGCAAAAATAATGGTTTGCCTTACCCCTGCCCGAAGGATTAGGAAAGGAAGCAAAGTTCTGTGTTAATGATTCGTCTGTCGCGCACCGGTGCGCGTAAACAACCGCATTATCGCGTAGTCGTGATTGAAAAGGAACGGGCGCGCAATGGGCGGCCAGTTGAGGTCGTGGGAACGTACAATCCACGGACTAACCCGGCCAGCATTGAACTCAAGCGCGACCGCATCGATTACTGGGTATCGAAGGGTGCACAGATGTCGGACCGGGTGGGCAAGATTGTGTCCAAGCCGGCTTCGCCGAGCGCCGCACCTGCCGCATGATGCGGCGTGCATCCCAGTAAGGATTTACAGTTTCAGTCCGCCTGATAGGAAACCCGTATGAGCGAGCAAAGCGGCGATGTTCGAGCCTTGGTCGAGCAAATCGCGAAGGCGCTGGTTGACGAACCCGATCAGGTTTCAGTAAGCCCAGCCGAGGGTGACGTGCTCGAGCTCAAAGTAGCGCCGAATGATGTGGGCAAAGTAATTGGAGCGAAAGGCCGGGTGGCGCGGGCCTTGCGCGCGCTCGTCAGCGCCTCCGGACTTCGCATGCATAAACGTTTTACGCTGGAGATATTGGAATAATCGAAAAGGCGGGAACGGGCGGCGAATTCGTTACTCTGGCGCGGGTGCGCAAAACGCAGGGTCGTCACGGCGAAGTTGCGGTGGAGTTGCACAGCGACGTTCCCGACAGGTTCAAGGCTGGACTCAGATTGTTCGCTCTGGAGCAGGACGACAACCGGCGCGAATTGCGAATTGAAGGGCTCTGGCCCCACAAGGAATATCTGGTTCTGAAGTTCGCCGGGGTTGATTCGATCTCGGATGCGGAACGTTTGATCGGATGCGAATTGCAGGTTCCGGGCACGGAGCGCGCGCAGCTTCAATCGGGATGGAATTACGTCAGCGATTTGATCGGCTGCGCGGTGTTCGATGCCGACCGCGAGATTGGCAAGGTTGAAAACGTTCAGTTTGGCACGGGCGAAGCGCCGTTACTGATTGTTCAAGCCGGGAATAAGCGTTACGAAATCCCCTACGCTGAAGCATATCTGAAACGCGTGGATCCCGAGCATAAGCAGATACACATGCAATTGCCCGAAGGAATGTTGGAGCTGAACGCCCCGCTGACGGCCGAAGAAAAGCAACAGCAAGCTGGAGCATTCAGAGGAACACAAAAAAATAAAGAGCCTCTGTGACTCTGTGGTGAAAGATTTTTGACCTGGTTCCGCGATGAAGATCGACATTGTAACGATCTTTCCCGACTTCTTTCGCGGACCGCTGGATCACGGGATCATCCGCCGGGCTCAGGAAGCCGGCTTGGCGACAATCGAAGTCCACGACCTGCGGGCGTTCGCGCACGATCGTCATAAAACCGTGGATGACCGCCCGTTCGGCGGCGGCGAGGGCATGGTCCTGAAGCCGGAACCGATCTTTGAATGTATTGAGGCGCTGAGTATAGCGCCCGGGGAACGACGCAACGACGAACGCCAAAGCGTTGTCCTGCTTTCGGCGCAGGGCAAACGATTCGACCAGCGCGTAGCCAATGAACTCGCCGGGCTGGAACGTCTTGTTCTGATCTGCGGCCGCTATGAAGGCGTCGACGAGCGCGTCGGTATTTACCTGGCAGACCGCGAGTTATCGATCGGTGATTACGTGCTGAGCGGTGGCGAACTGGGTGCCGCGGTGATTGTCGATTGCGTCACCCGGCTGATTCCGGGTGCGGTTGGCAATCAGGCGTCGACGCAACAGGAATCGTTTACCACTTTCTCGCCGGAATCAGTCGGGAACGGACCGAGTTCGACCTGCACTTCGGGCGGATTGCTGGATTATCCGCACTACACTCGCCCTGCGGATTTCCGCGGAATGGGAGTTCCGGAAGTGCTGGCTTCGGGCAATCACGAAGAAATACGACGCTGGCGTCGTCGCACTGCACTGGAAAAAACGCTGCGCAACCGGCCCGATCTTCTGGAAGGGGCTGCGCTGAGCGACGAAGACAGAGAGTTGCTGGGCGAACACTAAGTTTCAAGTTGACGCTGCACGGGCGATGACGCCGCGCCTACACTAAGAATAGAGGACAAGATTATGTCGAACCTGATCATCGAAAAACTGCTGGCCAAGACCAAGCGCACCGACCTTCCCAAATTCGTTCCGGGCGACTCCGTCCGCGTGCATGTCAAGATTAAGGAAGGCGACAAGGAGCGTCTGCAGGCTTTTGAAGGGGTTGTGATCTCGCGCTCGCGCGGGCCGCAGGCTAGCTTCACCGTCCGCAAGATCAGCTTCGGGCAGGGGGTCGAGCGTATATTCCCCGAGAACTCTCGCGTGATCGACAGAGTGGAACTGGTGCGTTCGTCGAAGGTTCGGCGCGCCAAGCTGTACTATCTGCGCGCGCTCCGCGGTAAAGCAGCCCGCCTCAAGGATGTCGAACGCGAGCACGCGGCTGCAGCTACGACCACTAAATAATCAATCGGACGGGTACCCGATTCCAAAGACCAAGTAATCTGGCGAAGCCCTAGACTTCCTGCGGGAAGGACTTGAATTGCACCTCGCGGGACTTTGAGGTGACTTTCTTGGCGGCATTGGTGTTGTATTCGATGAGCGTGCCTTTCACGACAAAGTAACCCTCGTCAGTTGGAGTCTTGCCTTCTCCGCGCCCGACTGCGCCCTTGAACTCGAACCAGACGCCGTGCACGGTTTCGGTAGTAAAACTCAGTTTGCTTCCATCCAGCTTGCCTACTTTGAAGAACTGATCGAGGAAGCTGCCGTGGTCACTTTGGGAATCGCCGTAGCGGGAAATAAACCCAGTCACTCGACCCTCGTCTTCGACCGTGATCTGTAGGAACTCCCCGTCTTGCAGAAAGCTATACATGCCTGAATAGTCTTCGGTGGCCTTCATGGGGGTTGAGGTTTGCGGAGGATTCTGCCCCGGCATCAGCGACGCGAGCAACAGGAACGAAAACAGCCCTGCCAGTTTCATATCGGTATTAGAGCACGGAATTCCGAGCTCAGGAACTCTTTGCAGGGGAACGAAGGCCGCCACCGCATCTATAATCAGGGAACCTTCCCCATCGGCAAAAAGTATATGAGACAAGGCCCGCTATTGATCGACACATCGCGCAAGCGCAAGGCGAAGCCCTTTGCTGTGCCCACGTTGCTGGTTGCGCTGGAACCGCGGCACCGAATCTTTCTGCGGAACCTGAAGGATTTGATATGGTACCGGCGAAAACCCTCGCTGCAGTTCGTATCGCGGCCGGGATTGTTTTGGCCTGACGTTTTCGTTCCGGCAAAACTACCGTGGGCCCAGTTCCTGCAGTCTACGTTCGGTCACGTCCTGGTGATCGCAGCGTTGTGGGGATGGACGCAACTCTTGCCTCAGCGACCGCACCTCATGCGCTCCGTCTTTCACCGCTCGGAGGTGGTTTATTACGAACCTGCTGAATATCTGGCGCCCCTGAACACTGGCGGAAGCCAAGTCCAGGTGGCGAAGAAGGGCGAGCCCGAGCATGCAGCCCAGCCGATCATTTCCGTGCCGCCCGAAGCGGACAATCGTGCGCAGACTATTGTCACGCCGCCGAAGCTGAGGTTGGATCGCGATGTGCCATTGCCTAACGTCGTCGCCTGGGAGCGTCCGCAGTCGACAATTCCGGTGGCGGCGATGGCAGGTTCGCCCTCGGATTTAAAGCTGCCCACGCTGTCTGCGGCCGTGATCGCGCCGGTGCCCGAGATGAAGAACACGATGCAACACGCACCCGCTTTGCAAGGGGCCGTGGTGGCGCCCGCGCCCGACGTCAATAACGCAATCGCGAGGCGAGAGGTGCACGCTCCGCAACCCGCGATCGTCGAACCACCGCGCGAGGTTGAGAGTACCGATCCGCGCAGGTTGACCGATATCAATATCGGGCGTGCACAAGTTGTCGCGCCAGCACCGCAGTTGCCGCTTGGAGGACAACGCGCGCTGGCCACTGTGCCCCCGATGGGAAATGCGCGCACGACCGTAGTACCACCGCCGCCTTCCGTTCAGCGGTCTGGCAGTTCGAGCGGGGGCCGGTTGATTGCTTTGAACCTTCATCCTGCGGCTCCCGGTGGAGCGGTCAATGTTCCAGGAGGCAACCGGAGGGGGACTTTCGCGGCCACGCCAGAGGGCAAAGCTGGTGCCCCGGGGACACCGGATGTTGCCGCTGACAATCGACATGCAGCTGGCAGCACCGGTACGGCAGGTTCGCGCAGCAGCAAAAGCGGCGTTCCGCCAGGGCTTTTTGTCGGCACCGGCGCCAAGCCCGACAGCAGTACCGCCGCCGGCAGCACTCAGGGAACCGCGAAGGGTAGCTCCTCCGACCCCTCGGCCTTACTGGCGAGTGCAACCGCGCCACGAGTTACCGCCGTCCCGCCGCGTTCTTCGGAATTGCCCGCCAATGCTGCGACGGAAGCCGAGCGCAAAGTCTTCGGCTACCGGAAGATTTACGCCATGATTCTGAATGTGCCCAACTTGAACTCAGAAGGCGGAAGTTGGGTGATGCACTTTGTAGAGTTGAAGGATGCTGAAAAACAGGGCGACCTAGTTGCCCCGGTGGCCACCCAGGAAGTTGATCCCGGGTATCCGCTGGAGTTGATGCGACAGAGTGTTCAGGGCACGGTCATGCTGTCGGCGGTCATTCGCAGCGATGGGTCAGTCAGCGAAGTGCGAATTCTCCGCGGCGTAGACGATCGGCTGGATGAATATGCCAGTGCCGCCCTGTCGCGTTGGCGATTTCGTCCGGCCACGAGAAATGGCGATCCGGTGGCGCTTCAGACCGTGGTGATGATTCCCTTTAGGCCCATGCGGAAGGCGGGCTTTTAGCGACAGTCACATTGACTTTGGATGGTTGCGCGATGGCTCAAAACCGTAGCCTGATTCGAATCCTGCGCTGCGAACTTAGACGTAGCTAGCTACGTCTCTCCGGAATTTATTCAGCCACTCCCGTCAGAGCCAGTAACGTCAGCAAGACCCGCTTGAGTCCCAATTCGCGGCCACCGCAGTCGAACCATTCCTGCAGTGTGTGTGCGCCGCCGCCGACGCCGCCGCCGCCGATCGCAATCGCTTCCCTGCCCAGCGAAAGCGGAATGTTGGCGTCGGTCGAGGCGCGTTGAATTTGTGCTGCGTTGCCCAGATGCAGATCGACGGCGCGAATCACCTTCAGGATTCGCGCATTGCCATCCAGTTCGCCAGCGGGACGATTACCAATTGGCACAAACTCGTGGCTAAGGCCGGACGACCGCTTTTGTGATGAAATGCGCCGCTCGCTGGCGCGCGATTCCTCTTCGACCGCCTGATCGAGTGCCAGCCGCAACGAGGCTTCGAGGCGCTCCATCTCCGCCATGGAAGTGGATCGAATATCGATGCGCATGCTGGCTGACTCGGGAATAGAGTTCACCGACGTTCCTCCCCGAATCACGCCGACATTGAAAGTGGTTTTTGGGGAGGATGGGAGCGAGGTCTGAGAGAATGCGTGGATGGCGCGGGCTAGGACGAGTATGGGGTTGGGCATGCCGAAGTCGCTCCAGGAGTGCCCACCCGGTCCGCGCACGATGATTTCGAAGCGACGGCTGCCGAGAGCCTCGGCCACGATCGTGTCGGCGCCGGCGCCATCCAGAATCAGGCTGTAGCGGATCGACTCTTTCCATCGGGCCTGAGAAAAAATGTGGCGCATACCGCGCAAGTCGCCTTCGCCCTCTTCCCCAACGTTGCCGATGAAAAGTATGGGGGCGGCGAGTGCCACTTTAGTGGCACGGAGCGCGGCTGCGATCGCGAGCAATGCAGCCGTTCCGGCTCCATTGTCAGAAACTCCGGGCCCGTAAAGCCGGTTGCCCTGTTGACGCAGGTTGAGCGGCGTCCCGGCAGGAAAAACCGTATCGATGTGAGCGCTGAGTGCGGTGTATTGCCTCGCCGGGGACTGCCTGGCCGTTTGCCTGGCTTGACCCTGGTGAATACCGAACACATTGCCCACGCCGTCGGTGCAGACTTCCTCGAGTCCCAGCCCGCGAAAGCGTTCCTGAAGCCATTCTCCCCGGGCAAGTTCTCCGAATGGAGGAGCGGGTATGCGCGCCATTTCCAGTTGCCAGGCCGCGAACTGGGCTTCCTCGGCGCGAAGCCACGCGAAGGCCGCCCGAACTTCAGGGAGTCCAGCCAAACGCGCGATCTCCTGCTGGACCGTAGAGGGTACTACCGGGACTTCGGCTCGCGGACTGGAAGGCATAATTTGGCCACGGCCATCTTACAACGTCTGCCCGCACGCCTGCTCAATATAGAATTGCGGTTTGTAGAGCACAAACCAGATGACAGCGATTCGATCAGCCGGTTTCGGGTCGACGCCATTGGTGGGACAATCAGGGGAAAATCTGGCTTCCGTTCCGGCAACTTTCGCACACGGCCGGCAATCTAACCCAAGTAGGTTCCGCTTGTCCATTTTCGCTACACTGGTACTGATATGAAACTCATGCAGATTGTGGTCATCGTTGTCATGGCCGTGGCTTTGTGCGGGCCGGCTTCGCTCCGAGCTTTGGGGGATGAAGGACCGCTCGATCCCGCCCCGCCTAAAGGCGTTACATCCGACGAAATCATCCAGCACTTTGCCGCCAAAGAAAAAGAATTCAAAGTGGCCCTCGACCAGTACGGGTATCGGCAAACCGTGAAAGTACAGACAATCGACGGCGACACACCCGATGGTGAATTTCAGCAGACTTTCGATGTCTCGTTCGATGACGGAGGACGAAAAGTCAAGAACGTGGTTTTCGCGCCGCAATCGACGCTGCAGAGGATCTCTATGACCAGTGAGGACATCGATGACATCGAGAACCGTCTGCCTTTCGTCCTCACCAGCGACGAGATCAATCAGTACAGCATTCTTTACGTGGGCCAGCAGCAGGAAGATGAGCTTCACTGCTACGTCTTCGACGTAGCGCCCAAGCAGATCGAAGGCAAGAAACGATATTTTCAGGGGCGCATCTGGGTGGACGACAAAGACTTTCAGATCGTGAAAACCTACGGCAAGACAGTTCCTGACATTCGCAAGAAGAAAGATAGTGAAAATCTGTTCCCCAAGTTCACCACCTACCGGGAGCAGATCGTGGACGGTCCCTATTGGTTTCCCGTGTACACGCGCGCGGAGGATACGCTGCACTTTTCCGGCGGCGACGTGAAGATTCGCGAGATCGTGAAGTACACGAATTACAAGAAATTCGGGGCCAACGTAAAGATCACCTACGACGGGAAGGAAGTGCCGAAGGGCGATCAGGGGAAAGACGCGAAGGCGCCACAAAAATAGCATTCAGCTTTCAGAATTCAACACTCCGCTCTGACTGAATGCTGAGTGCCAAGTGCTCAGTAGAACAAATACTTCCGCCATTTATCATCAGAGCGGCCCATCAAACGCATGATGTGACGGCTGGTGTGGAGGTTAAAGGCACGCGGTTCGCGCGTGAGTTTCATTCCGGCTTCGGCTGGAAACTGATTACCCTTGCGCCGATTGCAATAATGGCAGCAGGCCACCAGGTTCTCCCACGTGGATGCACCTCCGCGTGAACGGGGTATCACGTGGTCGAGCGTCAGGTCGCCAGAAGAGAGCGCTTCGCCACAGTACTGACACGTGTTGCGGTCGCGCAACAGAATGTTCTTGCGAGAAAGTGCGCGCGTCTGGTGCGGGATACGCCGGTATTCCAGTAGCCGGATTACAGACGGCAAACGCATGGCAACGCGGGCGGCATGAAGGAAGTGCCCATTTTCCTCCTCGGTCATGGCGATTCCCTTGAGCACCAGAACGATGGCGCGCCGCGCCGCGCAGACATTAATCGGCTCGTACGACGCGTTCAGCACCAGCACCGGCGCATGCAGTACGTGTGGGCCATCGCCTTCCGAACGTACCCCCACGGCCACGGTAGACAAGTGGGGCCGTCCCATCACGCCCATCGAATTGTTCCACTTCCCCGACATATCGGTCTTATACCGCCTCGCATCCGCTGTGTGTCTTAACCGGCAGCCGCCATGGTTAACCGCACTTCCTTTCCAGGCTCTTGTATGGCGTGCTGGGCCTCGGTTTTCAAGGTGCGCGCCACGGTAGCTACATAAACTTGCGATGCTCCGGCTCGCCGTAGAATGCGCGCGCATTCTGAAACCGTAGTGCCGGTCGTAAAGACATCGTCCACTAACAGGATCTCGCGTCCAACCACGTCGTGAGACTTGGATAGTGCGAATGCGCCCCGAATGTTTTCCCGGCGCTGGTGCCGCGAGAGTCCGATCTGCGACTTGGTTTCGCGCCGGCGCTCCAACAAAGCAGCGCGCAATCGGAACCGATCGGCAACGGGCTCCAGCTTCAGAGCAGTACGCGCGATCAGTTCGGACTGATTGAATCCCCGTTGACGCAACTTTCTCCAGTGCAAAGGAACGGGGACTAGTAGAACTTCGCTTGCACTGAACCGAGGCTGCAAATCTTCTATGGCTTCCGCCAGCATGCGACCCAGGACATTCGCCGCCGGACGAACCTGGTTGTATTTGAGCAGGTGAATCAGTTCCCGCAGGCCTCCCTCATAGCTGCCATAGGCCGTGGCCTTCACATATGGAGGTTCGAGGCGGCGACACAATCCGCAAAGCACGTCGCCATTTTCACTCGAGCAAGATTGAGCTGCAAACGAGAAGGGGATTACCAACCGCTCCCCGCAGATGGAACAAAGGCCGCCGCGAATCGGTCGCATCGCGCCCAGACAATCTTCGCAAACTGGAAGCCGGGAAATGTTAATCAGGGGAGCAGCGCAGAGACGGCAATCAGAGGGGAACAACGTCGCGAACAGGCCTGCGGCGATGCCGCCGGCCCAGGAGAACCATGGATTATCCTGCGTAACAACCCTGGTCCCAGTGGCCCGAATTGGGGTGCCGTTACTGCTGAAGACGATCCTCCCTCGCCCAGCCGATACCGCCGGGGCTCCGCCTGGACGAATCTCCTTCAGTATAGCGACGCGGGTTGCCGGAAGCAACGAGCGCGGCCGCACGTAGGTTACGGGCGTCACGACCGACGTTAACCCGATGAGAATCGCAGGCCGAATGGTTCGCAACATTCCAGGAAGTGTATCCTTTACGGAGCCAGTCGAACCCACTTGTAAAGCAACTGGCGGGCGTGCTAACGTGCGCCGTCCTGCTTTATGCTGATTAATCGCCACCAATTACGAGGATTTTAATCATGAGCCCTCAAGCCTCAGTGAACGCCGCCGATGCGCCTAAGAAATTTAAACCTTACGTCCCCGAGAACATGGAGATGCGGGAATTCACCTTTCGCGCCGTGATGCTGGGACTGGTGATGACGGGAATTCTGGGCGCGGCCAATGCCTATCTTGGCCTCAAGGCGGGGATGACCATCGCCGCAACTTATCCTGCCGCCGTCATTGGCATGTCGCTGCTGCGCCTGATGAAGGGCTCGTTGCTCGAAGAAAACATCGCCCGAACTGTGGGCGCGATTGGCGAATCGGTGGCTGCGGGTGCGGTCTTCACCATTCCGGCATTCGTCCTCGCCGGACTGTGGCCGAGTTTGGGTATGGAAAGATATTGGCAGTCAGTCGCACTCATGGTGATTGGCGGATTACTGGGAATTTTGTTCGTCACGCTGCTGCGCCGGGTGATGGTCGAGGACGCGGAACTCCCCTTCCCCGAGTCGGTAGCGGCAGCGGAAATTCATAAAGCCGGACAGCAAGGGTCGAAGGCGGCGAAAATTCTGTTTGCCAACATGGGCTTTGGCGGGTTGATGTACTTTCTCTCTCAGCTCAATCTTTTCTGGTACACGAAGAATGTTCTGGTCAACATTCCGAGAATGGCGACCGGCTTGCGTCTGGGCCGGGGTGCGAACGCGCCCATGCTGGCGACCGGCGGGATGTCACAATTCACTTCTCCAGCGGTCAGTCCCGCGTACTTAGGCGTCGGCTACATTATTGGGCCTCGGCTGGCGTCTCTGAACTTCGCGGGTGGCGTGGTGGCCTGGGGTTTGCTGGTTCCGCTCCTTATCTATTTCCTCGGTCCGACGCTGCCACCAATGGCGGCCGGCGCCAACCCGGCGGCCTATTGGGGAGGCATCGCCTTCAGCGTGTGGTATTCGATCGTGCGTCCGATCGCCGTAGGCGGCATGCTGGTGGGCGCTGGGTTCACGCTTTTCCGCATGCGCAAGCAACTGATGGCGGGCATGAGCCGCGCGGTTTCTGATCTGAAGAAATCCGCCGAAGCGCATAAGGCAACCAGTCGCGTGGACCGCGATCTCAATGCGAAAGTCGTTTTTCTCGGTGTGGGCTTGGTTTTCCTCGCAATGATCGGGCTGTACTACTATTTCATCGCAGGCGCCCACAATTTGAGCACAAGCAAGGTCGTCGCGGGCGCGGTCGTGGCCGCAGCCGTGATGATTGTACTTGGCTTCTTCTTTGCCGCGGTTTCCGGCAACCTGGTTGGCATGATCGGTTCCTCAAACAATCCAGTTTCCGGTTTGACCCTATGCACGCTCGTGGTGGCGGCGCTGCTCATGGTGGCGCTGGGAGTTTCGGGCGTCGGCGGTGTGGCCGCAGTCCTGGGAGTCGCCGCCGTGGTTTGCGTGTCATCGGCGGTTGCGGGCGAGATGCTGCAGGATTTGAAAGCCGGCCACATTCTGGGTGGCACGCCGGCAAAAATGCAGATGGGCGACATTCTTGGCACCATCGTGGCTTCCCTCGTTTTATTCTTTCCGCTCATGATTCTCGATAAGGCCTATCACTTCGGCAGCGCAGCCCTGCCTGCGCCGCAGGCCGGCCTCATGGCGATGCTCGCCCAGGGCATCGTCGGCGGCAACATGGCTTGGCCGCTGGTGGTCGTCGGCATTCTCATGGGCTTTGCGATGATTCTGGTGGAAGTAAAAAGCCCGATGCTGTTCTCAGTTGGCATGTACTTGCCGCTGGAAACGACCTCTGCGATTTTCGTCGGGGGAGTGATTCGCTGGTTTACCGACAAACTACGTGACCGGCGCGGCTACAACGATGCGCAGAAGGCACGTGTGGACAATGCGGGTGTGCTGACGGCATCCGGACTCATTGCTGGCGAGGCGCTTTGCGGCTTGGTGATCGCGGGCATCGTCGGAAGCAATCATCAGCTTTGGCATATCGATATTGGGGACTTCGCCTTCTCCGGCGTGATCGGTATGGCGGTGCTTATTTTTGTCATGATGAAAGTGCCACTATCGAACGCAGGCAGTCCGGATGAGCCGGCGCCGCCAACCGCGATCATGTAGATTGAGAAGAATCTCTTAACCACGAAGGACACGAAGGCTCACAGAGTACTAGCATCCTTCCAGATTTTCTTTGAGGACCATCGTGTCCTTTATGGTTGATATTTTTCATGTCGATTGCAGAGAATCTTGCCCGGGTGCGTGAGCGGATCGATGCTGCCGCTCGCCGCGCCGGACGCCGATCCGAAGACATTGCTTTGATGGCGGTCAGCAAGTCGTTCCCCGCAGAACGCATCCGCGAGGCTTATGACCGCGGTCTGCGGTTGTTCGGCGAGAATCGTGTTCAGGAATTTGCTGGCAAGGTTGAGTCGCTTCGCGATCTTCACGAGGCCGAATGGCATCTTATCGGGCATCTGCAAACCAACAAATCCACGAAAGCGGCTGAACTGTTTGGCGCGATCGATTCGGTGGATTCGTTGCGGCTCGCCCATAAGCTCAATGCATCTGCACAGCAACTGAAGAAAGAGCTCGACGTGTTGATCGAGATCAACGTAGGGGGCGAAGCTGCCAAGAGCGGTGTGGCCCCGGATTCACGGGAGCTTGAGGAACTTCTCTCAGCAGCGCATGAGTTATCGCATCTCAGGTTTCGGGGGCTGATGACGGTTCCTCCATTTGCCGACAATCGCGAGGAGGCTCGCCCCTTTTTCCGAAAACTGCGCGAATTGCGTGACCAGATCCTCGCACGCCGATTGCCCGCCGTTGATATGAACGCGCTGTCGATGGGGATGTCACACGATTTCGAAGTTGCGATCGAGGAAGGCTCGACGTGTGTCCGAGTGGGAACAGCAATTTTTGGAGAAAGGCCGAGCAGGTAAAGCACCACAGAGACACAGAGAGTCACAAGAAATGACGTTGAGAAGAGAGCAATAGGTTTCGGGGGATCTGATTGCCGAAGTTCTCCGTGGGTCTGTGACTCTGTGGTGAAATTGGAATCCATGATTCCTATTCTCAACACTGCGGCAGGTGTCAGCTTCGCAGTCAAGGTTCACCCTCGCGCGAAAAAGAATGCCATCACCGGCGAACTCGGCGATGCGCTTAAGCTTTCTCTCACTGCGCCGCCGGCCGAAAGCAGAGCCAACCAAGCCTGCATCGAATTCTTCGCAAATCTTTTGGATGTTCCCCGTTCTTCCATTACCATAGCGTCCGGCGAGACCAGCCGGAATAAAGTCATTCGCGTCACGGGAATGGCAGCGGGCGAAGTTCGCCGACGGATTGGAATGTAGCGCCGTGAAGGGGACTTTCGTGCCTTCCGCGAGGCAGGATGCCTCGCGACTTCCGGCAAGTGCCGGCGCTATAAATAAAGGCATCGGGAGTTACTATTGACCTTTTCTGAACGTCTACAAGAAATTCGCACTGGCTTCGAACGCCCCTTCTGGATCGCCAATATCAGCGAGATTTTTGAGCGGCTCTCCTACTATGGAGCGTTTGCGTCTCTCGCACTTTACCTGCAGGAACGTCTGAATTTCTCCACCGAGCAAACTGGGACTCTGACCGGCATCTTCGGCGGCATGGTGTGGTTTCTGGCCATTTTCGGCGGCGCCGCGGCTGATCGACTGGGCTTTCGTCGCGCGCTTTCAATCGCGTATCTCATTCTGGCTGCTGCGTATTTTCTAATCGGGTCCATCGGAGCGACCTGGCTGGCGCCCATCCGCAACGCTGTGCCCATCAGCCTGTTCGTAGGCTTTATTCTTGTTCTTCCCGCACTCGGCATTTCGCTGGTCAAACCCTGCGTGGTGGGGACCACGGCTCGCGCCTCGAAGGAAAATGTCCGCTCCATCGGATACTCGATTTACTACACCCTGGTGAACATCGGCGGCGCCGCCGGCCCCTATTGCGCTTCCTGGGCCCATCGGCATCTGGGTGTCGAAAATGTTTACCGGCTCGCGGCAATCAGTGTGTTCGCAATGTTCTTCGTGGTGCTGTTTTTTTTCCGCGAGCCGCGCAAGCCGGGCGATGCGCCTCCACCTTCGATCGCCACAGTCGCGCGAAATTTTTGCCTGGTCGTGGGAAATTACCGGCTGGTTCTGCCCGTATTAACGATCGCTCTGCTGCTGCGCATAAGCCTGTGGATCTACCCCACGTTCAATGTTCCCTGGTGGATTTGGCCCGGGCTTCTTGTGCTGGTGCTCGCCGGGATTAGCCGATTCATGTGGTTCCTCGTTCTATTCACAGGCTATTGGGTTGTTTTCTGGCAGCAGTACATCAGCCTGCCCGGATATATTCACGGGTACATCAATCCGCACGCGGATGTCGAGATGATTCTGGTCACCGACGGCCTCACCGTGATTTGTCTCACCCTGGTGGTGAATTATTTGATCCGCAAGATACCCGCATTCCAAGCCGTGATCCTGGGCACTGTGGTCACGTCGCTTTCGTGGCTGATTCTCGCCTTCCGTCCTACCATCTGGGGGGCGATTCTTTCGATATTTGTCTTAGCCCTAGGCGAGATCATCCAGCAACCCCGATACTATGAATATATTTCCCGGCTGGCGCCTCCCGGGCAGCAGGGCACGTATATGGGGTTCGCGTTCCTGCCCATCGGAATCGGTTCGCTCATCGGCGGGTGGTTTGGCGGAACACTGGCGCATCATTTCGGAGAGGTTATGCACCAACCCCAGCGGATCTGGTGGTGCGTCACCGTTGTGGGATTGGTCACTACGGCGCTGTTATGGGTCTACGACAAAATGTTCAGAACGCCGATCCCCGCATCCACGCAATAGGTCTCGCGATGACCACGCGAAAGCCCTCCGCCAGAACCATTGCCGATGAAATCCGCCATCTGTTGCGCGACGAGGGTTCCGTGGAGCATGCGACTGAGGTGCAGCGGTTTTTCATAGATGGCACACCGCCAAACACGCAGCAAAACTGTCTGTTTGTAGCCTACCGCAAGATCACGATTCGCCCAAACTCTCCGACATTGTTAGAATAGTTGTTTGCCCATGAACCTTGCCGCCATTCAGTCTGCGCTGCGCGAGCGGAACATCGACGCGTGGCTTTTCTACGATCACCATCACCGCGATCCCATTGCCTACCGGGTGCTGGGATTGTCGCCGACCATGATGGTCACGCGACGGTGGTTCTATCTGATTCCGGCCGAAGGCGAACCGACCAAACTGGTACATAAGATTGAGTCGCACCATCTCGACTCTCTTGCCTGGGAAGAAGCTTCAGTATGCGGGTTGGCAGGAATTGTTTGATCAGGTGAAGGTACTGTTGTCCTCGCATCGCGATGTCGCCATGCAGTACTCGCCGAATAACATCGTCTTCACCATTTCTCTGGTCGACGGTGGCACGCTGGAATTGATCCGAGGCCTGGGGAAGAATGTTGTCAGTTCAGGCGATCTCGTGGCTCTGTTCGAAGCGACCTTGACGGATGAACAGATCAAAACGCACTTTGCGGCACGGGATGCGGTTGATGCGATCACCGCTGCCGCCTTCAAGGAAATCGGACGGCGAGTGCGCAATGGCGGAACCAACGAGCATCAGATGCAGCAGTGGTTCATGGAAGCCTTCCAGCGCGAGAACCTGGTCACGGACGATCCGCCGGTTGTCGGGGTTAACGCGCACAGCGGCGATCCCGCATTACGAGCCTGGCGCGGAAAACTCGGCTCCCATTCGCGAGGGTGATTTCGTTCTGCTGGATGTTTGGGCAAAGAAAAACACACCCGGGGCCGTCTATTACGACATCACCTGGACTGGCTTCGTCGGCAAGGCTCCTTCCGATCAAATGCGCGAAATCTTCACCGTGGTTCGCGATGCACGCGACGCTGGCGTGAAGGCGGTGCAGGAAGGCATTGCTGGTGGGCGCATAATGTGTGGATGGGAAGTGGACCGGGCGGCGCGAGATCACATCAAGAAGGCGGGCTTCGGCGATTACTTCATTCATCGGACCGGGCACTCGATTGGAACTGAGGTTCACTCCAACGGCGCAAACATGGACGATTTGGAAATTCACGACGAGCGCCAGCATTCTGCCCAACTCCTGCTTCTCGATCGAACCCGGAATCTACCTGCCCGAGTTCGGCGTACGCAGCGAGGTCAATGTATTGGTGCGGCCCAAGGCGGCCGAAGTCACTGGTAAAATTCAACGCGAGCTTGTTATCATCTGAATGGCAAATCCCTCGACAATTAAACGAAACAGCGCCACCACAACCTATGACGGCGATGTCGGTCGTCGCGCCCGCAATCGGCTGGCTGATTCCAGGCGCGGGACATCTGATCCAGAAGCGTTGGATCCGGGGCCTGCTGCTCATGGGCTCGATCGTAATTATGTTCGTTCTTGGGCTGGCGATGCAGGGACGAGTGTATCGTCCAAATGGCGGAGACATCCTGGATATTCTCGGATTCGTCGGCGACATCGGCGCCGGTGGGCTCTACATCCTGACCCGAGCTATGGATCTGGGACAGGGCGCGGTTGCGCATGCCACCGCCGACTACGGAACAAAATTCATAATTGTCGCGGGGTTGCTGAACTTCATCAGCGCCGCCGATGCCTACCACATCGCGATCGGGAAGAAGCCATGAATCTGCAGCTCTCCCATTTCAGCGCCGCCGTTTTGTTCGGCTTGTTCGCTTCGGTAGTTTTTGGAATCACCCAGCGCAGCACTTCGCGCGAGCAGATTCGCTACGGCCTCTATTGCTTTGCTATGTTTGTCGGCGGAGTCTTCGCGGCAGGTTGGGTGATGTGGTTATCTGAGGCGGTAGCTCTGCAGCGAATGCTTTTTTAGCCTTCCCAAACGAATGCGTCAAAAACGCGTTTGGTATCAAATCCCAGACGATGATAGAGATCTACGGCGCGGGCGTTGGCTTCCGTAACCGTCAACGACAGCAAGGAAAACCTTCGCCGACGCAGGTTCGCTGTAGTCGCTGCCAGCAATGATTCGCCGATCCCGTGCGAGCGGTACTCCGGCAGCACACATACCTGGGTCACATGGCCCACGTCCTGGCGCACGCGGGAACACAAGATCAACCCGACCAACGTGCGCGTTTGTTTGTGCACTGCCGCGAAGGAGGACTCGGGATCGAATGTCCCGCATCCGGGGAACCGCACAATGTTGTTCAGAAAGCGCAAAGAGCCGCTCAGGGTGCGATATTGGTCGTTGATTTCGGAATCGACGTGTCCGCGATACGCAGTCGTGATGACGGCAGCGGCGGGCTGGTAATCCGATTCGGACCAGGGCCGAATTTCGATGTCTTTATGCAAGGGCGGCTCTACCCTGGTTGTATTTTCCAATGGCAATACCATGAATAGCCGCGCATGCCGGCTGAACCCTTGCTCGACAAAAGGCCGGGAAACGACTCCGGTTTCATGCATCAGCAATTGTGCCTCGACGCGATGGATGCCAGGCGACTGCTGCAAAGTTTCGATTACATGGGTGAGCAACTGAGCTTCTACTTCGTGAGGATTGGACAAGCGGCCGCCGTTGGCGACAAAAAGATCTCCAATCACTCCCTTGCTGCCTTCGTAAACAAAAAAAGCATAGCCGAAGATTCGTCCCCGATCGATAGCCGCGTAGCCGGGCAGGATTTTCGCGTCCACGTAGCGGAGAATCATATCTGCAGAACCACCGTAATCCCACGAGAGCAGGCGCAACCACACCGTGATCTCGTCCTCCAACAAGGGACGAAGGTCGACGGAAGAAAAATGCCTGAGATCGAGAATCTCCACCCGGGCTCCTGAAGGCTCAGTGTTCGCGCAAAATTGCGGTCACAAACGCCGAGTGTATTAGCTTCGCACGCCAGGAGGCAAACGGGAGTATCTCGGAGGATGCACAGCGAAATTCTAACTCGGCCATAAATGCGAACATCAAAGCGGAGTGGAACCGCTCATTTGGGCAACGAAGATTGGACTGAGTGCTGAATGCCAGGCGCTAAGTGCTGCTCCATCGAGTGTCCGCTCGGTCCCATCTCTCCCCCCGCCACCCAGTAATAATCCAAACCCTGAGGCGCGAAACTTCCCAGGTAAGAGACGCGGCGACCAGCAACGATTTTTGCCACAGCGGTCTGCGATCCCTCCGGAGCCACGACGAGATGTTCGCTCTCCGGAACCGTTCCCGATTCGTATCGCTCGATGGGCTGGTTCCGGTAAAACGTCAGCCCGTATTCCGTTTCTCGAGAAACGCCGAAGACCGCGAGCGGAAGCGGCTTTGTCTCCAGATGGCTGATCTCAGTCACCAGGGGCCGCATCGAGAACATGCTGTCGAGCGCGGGCGATCCCAGCCGCAATATTGCAGCCACTGCCAGTACAACCGGAACCAGGGTAATAAAACGCAGGGCCCCGATGCCGAGGCCGGTGCGCAACGTAATCGCAATGCCAATCGCGATGGCGGTGGCAAAGGCAAATGAAACGGCGGCCGCCCGGCCCCATGGAAGCCGGTGTTGCAGAATGATGTACTGGATCATCAGGGCCGGAACAATGGGCGCCGCAGCAGTCAGCGAGTGCAAAATGACCAGGAAAATGCTGGGTCTTTCAGCATCCGTTACACGGCGCCGAACATACTCCGCCAGCAACAGCGTACCCGCGGGCAGGGCGGGCACAATGTAGCCCGGCAGCTTCGATTGAGAGAAAGAAAAAAATATTATCGGCACGGCCAGCCAGATCACGAGAAAGACATTTAGCGCATCTTCTGACTGAAGCATCTGTCCCCGTTCCGCCCACCACACGCGAATGCTTTCGGCAAACGATGCCGCCACGAACATCGTCCATGGAATCAATCCAAGCAGCGTGACTGGCACGTAATACCAGAATGGTTCTTTGTGGTGATACAGGTTAGTCCCGAAGCGTGCCAGGTTGTGCTCAACAATAAACACGCTGAGGAACTCCGGATTTTTCACCTGCACCGCGAAATACCAGGGCAAGGCCATTCCGCAAAAAAGCAGAACTCCCGGGAACCACAGTGTGCGCACTACGAGTGGAAATTCTCGCTTTGCGAAGGCAAAGATGACAATGACCAAGGCCGCCAGCAAGGGCGCTACGGGCCCCTTGGCGAGCATGCCCAGAGCGACGAAGCTATAGAAAATAACCAGATAAAAATAAGATTTGCTTTCATACCACGCGTACCACGCGAGCAGCGAGACAGTGAACATGGCCGCCAGCGGCATATCCGTCGACGCAGCACGAGCGAAACCCACCACCCCGGCCGCGGATGCGGTGATCAACGCGCCATCCACCTGGAAGCCGGGACGAAAACGTTTCAAAAATAAGTAAACCGAAACCACCAGCAGAGTCGCATCCACTGCCGACGGCAATCGCGCAGCCCAATCACTCACTCCGAAAATACTGAAGGCGAGCATTGCCTGCCAGTAATAAAGGGGAGGTTTCTCCAGCCAGGGTTTTCCTCCCAGTGTTGGCGTAATCCAGTCATGGCGGGCCAGCATTTCGCGTGCGACTTGTGCGTAGCGAGGCTCATCTGCGCCAATTAAACCAAAGTACGCGAGACCGAAGAAAAACAGGAATCCGCAGAATCCCGCGAGCAAAAGCCAATCGGTCAAGTGAGCGGGAGATCTTATTCATGTTTCTCCGCTGGCTGCTTGTGCCTGGCCAGCGCGTACAGGCTGATCAAGACCCAGGTCACTTCCAGCACGACGAAGCCAACTTGAAAAGGTTGGAAGGCGATGTAAGCAAGAATAGCGGAGCCGGCGGCGTTGAGGATGTTGTATCCCGCCTTGCGGGAATCCATCCAATTCATCTGGTGGCCCACATAAGCAACCAGGATGAGTAGCGCGCCGACAAACGATGCGATCTGCCGCGGCAGCGAAATATCCATAGAGAGCTATTGTACGGATGGATGAGTAGGAAGGTGGGCCATGATTCGCGCGACTGCCGCCGGCAACGGACCGTCGAGCGAGCATCCGCTGGCGCAAGCGTGCCCGCCACCGCCAAACTGCTCGGCCACCGCCGCTACATTCACTTGCCCCTTGCTGCGCAAGCTGACGCGGTATCGGCCGTCGGGAAGCTCGCGGAAAAATACGGCCACTTGAACATCCTGGATGGACAGCGCATAGTTCACCAGGCCTTCGCAGTCTTCTTCCTTGGCGCCAAAGCGCTCCATCTGTTCTGTGGTAACCGAGATCCAGGCCACAGTCCCTGCGCGATGGAGGTTGGAAAGTGCCGCGCCCAGCAAGCGCATCTTGGCCGTCGAGTGCCCGAAATACACATTGCGGGCACAATGCGAAGGATCAGCGCCGGCCAGAACTAGTTCGCGAGCCAGAGCGAAAGTATGTTCGTTGGTGCCTTCGAACATGAATGAACCAGTGTCGGTGAGCACAGCTGTGTACAGGCAGGTTGCCACCTCAGGAGAAATCTTCACGCCTGCCTCGCGAGCCAGGCGGTACACCATTTCGGCAGTGGCAACCGCTCTCGGGTCGATCCAGTTCACATCGGCAAAGGGCCGTCCGCTCAGATGATGGTCGATGCTGATCAGAAAGCGGTCTTCCAATCCTTCGAGGCGAGTGCGCTGGATGCTGTCGCATTCGAGAATAATGGCGGCTTCGTAGTTCCCATTCACCCGTTCGGCGCGGACTACTCGATCGGCAAAGGGCAAAGGCTGGTAGATACGCGGCACACCGTCGTGCAGAACCACATCCGCCTGTTTGCCCATGGAGCGCAGGATCTGGCAGCAGGCCAGCGCTGATCCAACTGCGTCACCATCCGGACGGGCATGGGAAGTCAGCAGGAAGCGGTCGCGCTGCTCGATGTGTTTGAGAACTTCTTTCAACATAGGTGGCTACCCTGATCGATTGTAGAAGCCGGCGTCCTCGCCCGGCCTGACGCGCGGGGCGCTCGTCTTCCACCGTCGAACTATCGGCTTCTTTTCCTATTGCGTTTCAAAAGCTCATCGATTCTCGCTGCATAGGTCTGCGAGCGGTCAAGCTGAAAATACAACTCCGGCGGGCGGCGCAGATGTAAGCGCTCCGCCACCTCGCTGCGAATGTAGCCCACCGCTGCAGTCAGCCCCTCCAGTGTCTGTTCAGCTTCCGCATCGTCGCCTTCGACCACTACGAAAATCTGGGCGGAGCGCGAATCGCTGCCCAGCATCACACTGCTCACACTTGCCAGTCCAATCCGAGGATCGCCGAGTTCTCCCTCCACGATGGTTTCAATCTCCTCGCGCAGAGCCTCGCCCAGCCTTTCCCGATGATATTTCGCTCCCCGCTTTTCGACCATTTTCCCTTTGACTAAAACGAATGAGAATATCAGAAAATCAGGCTCGTGACGTCACTATCCTCGAGCTTTGAAAGTACTTTGGTGCCACGCTGAAAGTGCCAATGAATGGAATGGATTACGGGCGGCGACTTCAGAGGTATTCCACAAAGGAATCGGCGATGTCAGCGCCGCCGTTATTCGCGATACGGGTGGCCTGACGTTCCACGTTCTTCATGAGACCGTCGAGATAATCGCGCGAGTCGGAAACGCTTACCACGCCTACTGTCGCGCGATTCCACAATCCGCTCGCGTCCAGTTCGGCCACTGCAACATTGAAATGGCTGCGCAGGCGGTCTTTCAGGCTGCGTACCACTTGCCGTTTGTCTTTGAGCGATTGCGCCGCTTCGATACTCAGTTCGAGGGTGAGGAAGGCGATCATTGGGTTGTTGGTCGGCAGTCATTGGCCGGGCAAACTCAAGTGGAAGTAACGACCAGTGATCAACGACCAACGGCGGTTCTACGCCATCGCTTCAGCCGCGACCTTCTCGGTCGCGAAGGCTTCAATCACATCGCCAACCTTGATGTCACCGTAGTTAGCGATGGAGATACCGCATTCCATGCCATTCGTGACTTGGCTGGCATCGTCCTTGAAACGGCGAAGCGATCCGACCTTGCCTTTGAAAACCACGACGTTGTCGCGCAGCAGGCGCACTTCGGAATCGCGCTTGACGAAGCCATCCGTCACCGTGCATCCAGCGATCGTGCCAACCTTCGGGATACGGAACGTCTCTCGTACTTCGGCCCGCCCCTGGTAGGTTTCTTTAATCGTAGGCTCAAGCAATCCAGTCATGGCGCGCTTGATTTCATCCTGCAACTCGTAAATGATCGAGTGCAGCCGGATGTCGACTTTCTCCTGATCCGCCAACTCTTGCGCTTTGCGTTCCGGACGTACATTGAATCCGATGATGATGGCGTTCGAAGCCGAGGCCAGCAGAACATCGGTTTCGGTGATCGCGCCCACGCCGGAATGCAGAACCTTCAGGCGAACCTTGTCGTTCGAAAGCTTGGACAACAGATCGCTGAGCACTTCGACGGAGCCGCCAACGTCAGCCTTCAGGATGATGTTGAGTTCCTTCGTGCCAGCCGTCTTTAATTGTTCCGCCAAGCCTTCGAGCGATACGCGGGAACTCTTGGCCAGCGTGGCTTCGCGGGTCTTCTGTTCGCGGTACTCGGAAATGCCGCGCGCTTTATCGCGATCGGCGACGACTACGAACTGATCACCCGCCTGCGGCAATCCTTCCATACCGAGAATTTCGACAGGCGTCGAAGGCGGCGCTTCTTCCAGAGCATTGCCGCGATCGTCGAACATGGCGCGAACCTTGCCGTACACATTGCCGACGACGAAATTGTCGCTGTCTCGCAGCGTGCCGTTCTGCACCAGCACGGTGGCGACCGGGCCGCGGCCGCGATCCAGTTTGGCTTCGAGCACAACGCCCTGAGCAGGACGCTCTGGCGTGGCTTTCAGTTCCTGCAGATCTGCCACCAGGACAATCATTTCCATCAGCAGGTTGAGATTCGTTTTTTGTTTAGCGGAGACGTCGACGAACACTGTGGTGCCGCCCCAATCTTCCGGCATGAGGCCGCGGTCGCCCAACTGCTTCTTGACCCGATCGGGCAATGCACCCGGTTTGTCAATCTTGTTGACCGCAACAATGATTGGAACTTCGGCAGCGTGCGCGTGGTCGATTGCCTCGAGCGTCTGTGGCATAACGCCATCATCCGCAGCCACCACCAACACGACGATATCGGTAGCCTTGGCTCCGCGGGAACGCATGCGGGTAAAGGCTTCGTGACCGGGCGTGTCGAGAAATACAATCTGGCGTCCGTAGGCGGGAGATTGCTGGTCCTGGACCGTAACTTTGTACGCACCAATATGCTGCGTGATTCCCCCGGCCTCGCCGCCGGCTACGTCTGTAGAACGAATCGAATCGAGCAGTGTGGTCTTGCCGTGATCCACGTGGCCCATAATCGTAACCACGGGCGGACGCGGCACGCCTTCACTGGCTGCGCCTTCCTCGCCGGCAGCGGCGTCGGAAACTTCCTTGGCGGCTTGCTCTTCGAAGGTGATCACGTTCGTGTCTGCCCCGAAGAACCGCGCCATCTCGCCCGCCAGTTCCGCGTCAAGCGTTTGATTGATGGTGGCAAAAACGCCGCGAGCCAGCAAGCGCGCGATCAAATCCTTGGCACGGATTCCCAGCTTTTCGGCGAGATCCTTAACGCTGATGCCTTCCGTGATCGTGATGCTGCGCGTGATCGGCTGCGGTTCGTTCGAAAGCGAGAGCCGTGGCGGCGGAACGAAGCCCTTCATCGGGCCTTCTTTTATTCCGCGCGGAACATACCGCTGACCCGGTCGACGTGCCGGAGCACCTGCACGGCTGCCCGGGCGAGTCGCGCCCGGAGGAGGCGATCCTGGGCCAACGCCGAGGGGACGCGTACCCGTAGGCGATTGCCGCGTGGGATGCATCGGCCGCCGCTCTCCCGGACGCAGAGGCGTGCGTGTACCCGGAGCCGCAGCACTGCCTGGACGCGGTCGCTGGAAAATTGGCTGACCCGGTACCGGCCGTCCCGGAGTCGGACGCGCAGTTGCTCCCGCCGGAGCGTTGGGCGCAGCAGGCCTGGGCGGTGCCTTGTACACCGGACGCGGTCCGGTGTGCGGGACAATCATGCGCGGCGACGGTACTTGCGGGCGCTGCGCAATCGGAGCCGATGGTTTTGCTGCCATCGAAATTGGAGGCTGCGACGGCGCGGAGGCTGGGGGCGTCATCGAACTCGGCGCAGCAACCTGTGCTGCCGGCGTCGTTGCAGCGGGTGCCGGCACCATCTGCGACGGGAGAGGCGGCGGAGGCATAGCAGCAGAAGCCGGTAGCTGAACTGTGGGCGGCGCCGGAGCCGAAAAAGTCGGTCTCGCGGTCGGCGTGGGAAGAACTACCCTTGGAGCCGGAGAAGCCACGGTAGCCGCTGGCGGCGGGGACGCTTTGACCGTCGGCACCGGCGGTGCTGGAGGAGTAGCAGCTGCGGGCGGGCGGGCGGGCGGAGCAGCTGCGCTCACCGGAGCTTGTTGCTTGCGAATGGCATTTAAAACGTCGCCTGGGCGGGAGATATTGGAAAGATCGATCTTGGTCTTGATCTCATCGCTCTCGGCCCGGCTGGAACGCGCGTGCTTCGTAGAAGTCTGCGTTTCGCTGATAGAGCGCAAGTACGCGCGCACTTTCTCCGCTTCGTGTTCTTCCACGGAACTGGAGTGCGTCTTCTTTTCAGTGACGCCTACTTCAGGAAGTGCGTCGAGAATCGCTTTACTTTTGACTTCCAGCTCCCTAGCCAGATCGTTAATTCGAATCTTGCTCATCCGCCTTTTCTTTCCTCCGGAATTTCCCGCTAAGTCTTCATATCAACCTCACGGTGTTGGCTTTCCGTTGCACGCTTCCACATCGGGGAGAGTGCAACACTCTCATTACTCTTTGCCTTCGGAAGAAGCCGGCTCTTCCGTTGGTTCTTCGGGTGTCGGTGCTGTCTCTCCAGGCTCGACCACGGCGGCAAACTCCGCCGTCTCATCTGCAGACGGATCGCCCGCGGCTGTCTCTTCGGAGACCAATCCTTCCGCTGCAGCCTCCTGACTTTCCGGAGCCGCCTCACCCTCAGCCGCTACTTCGCCGCCCTCAAGACTGGAGAAATAATTATTGACCGCCAAACTGATTTTTTCCACCGTCTTCGGACCAATGCCCTCAATCGCTTCCAGTTGTTCCGGCGTCATATCCGCCAGAGCCTCGACCGTGGTTACGCCAGCCGCGCTCAACTTCTCGATCAAGCCCTCGCCCAGCCCGGGCACGTCGGCCAGCGGAGTCGACGCTGGAGCCACCAGTTGCGACATTTGCTGCTCCACTTCCTGGCGCTTCTCTTCTTCGCTCTTGATGTCAATCTTCCAGCCCAACAGCTTTGCCGCCAAACGAACGTTTTGCCCCTTCTTGCCAATCGCAAGCGAAAGCTGGCTGTCGTCCACCACTACTTCGAGATGTTTCTCGGTTCCCTCGAGCACACTAACGCGGCTTACCTTGGCGGGCTGCAGCGCCTTCTCGGCGAAAGTCACCGCATCCTCGTGATACTCGATGATGTCAATCTTCTCGCCGCGCAGTTCGCGAATGATCGACTGCACCCGCATGCCCTTCATGCCAACGCAGGCGCCCACCGCGTCCACATCTTTGTCTTTCGACATGACCGCAATCTTGGTGCGTTCGCCGGCCTCGCGCGCAATCGCCCGAATGACTACGGTTCCGTCGTAGATTTCCGGCACTTCCGTCTGAAACAAATGCTGCACCAGTTCTGGCGCCGCACGCGAAACTACAACTGCGGGACCTTTTGAAGCTCTTTCCACGCGCGCGATTACCACCCGCACGCGTTCGCCGATGGCAAAAGATTCCAGCCGCGACTGTTCTTTGCGCGGCATGCGCGATTCCGCTTTGCCCAGATCGAAGATCACATCTGGGCCTTCGATGCGCTTCACAGTGGCATTGACAATCTCGCCTACGCGCCCGATGTACTCGTTGTAGACCGTATCGCGCTCAGCTTCGCGCACCTTCTGAAAAATCACCTGCTTCGCCAACTGCGCCGCAATCCGCCCGAGAATCCCTTCCGTCACTTTGGGAATCTGCAGTTCACCGCCGATTTCGATGCTGGGATTAACTTTCCTCGCATCGTCGAGCGTAACCTGCAGCAGCGGATCCTCCACCTGCTCCGGCGCTTCGACCACCGTCTTGATGGCAAACGCGCGAATCTTGCCCGTGTCCTTGTCGAGTTCCGCGCGCAGGTTCTCCTGCGTCTTATAGTATTTGCGCGTCGCCACAACAATGGCATCTTCCACCGCGCTGACTACAATCTGCGGGTCAATGCCCTTTTCCCTGCTGAGGGCGTCGATCGTGTTGTAAAGCTCACTTGCCATAGAAAACCATTTAGTAATTTGGTAATTTGGCAATCGGTAATTGAAAGCCAACACCAGGCGGCTCTCGCTCTTCAAATTACTCAATCACTAAATTTACCAATCACTCAATCTCTTTAAATCTCTGGAACCAGGTTCGCCTTCTCGACGTTGGCGAACTCAATCTCCAAAATCTGCGCCGCATCATCTCCCGGACGCCCCTTTTTGCGCGACGCGCCAACTTCCAAGGTCAAACGTCCATCGCGAAAACTTTGCAGTCGTCCTTCAAAGTGCTGATTTCCATTCACCGGATTCCGCGTCTTCAGCTTCACCTTGCTGCCCGTGAAACGCTCGTAATCAGCGGGACGCAACAGCTTGCGATCCAGCCCCGGAGATGAAACCTCCAGCAAATACGAATTGCCGGGAACCACATCCTCCACATCGAGGATGGTACCGACCTCCCGGCTCAGATTCGCGCAATCCTCGTGCGTGACGCCACTGAGTTTGTCGCTTTCGCTGGCGCCGGGGCCGTGAATCTTATCGATCACGATGCGGAGCATGCGCGCTTTGCCTCCGCCGCGCAATTCCACTTCAACCACCTCTAACCCGCTGGTGGCGGCGACCCGCTCCACGATCTCGCGAACCTGATCGACCTCAAATCCCATGAAACCAATAAGTTGTCGGGCTGCTGGGCAGTTCCGAAAGCGCCGGAAACTAAAAAGTGGGCTTGCGCCCACTGGTGTGCTCCGCCAAAATCTGGTACTACACAACAGTTTCCAATCACCAATATACGCCGCAACGAGGCAAAAAGGCAAACTCCGCCAGCTCTTACCGCAGCAGATCCCAGGCCTCTTTGCTGAATAACCAACCGAGAGATTTTCTCGTCACGGAAGGATTGCTCTTCGTGATTAACAACCCACTTCGCATCCACCAGAACCGCGGAGGTTTCGGTCTGGCGTTCGGGTATGCTCCAATAGTTCTTGAGCAGCCGGTCCTTCTCCTGGGGGACCAACCAGTTGGAAGCCGTATTTTTCGTAAAAGCGGATCGCCCAAATCGCATCCGCCCACGTGCCGATCAATACCGGCCCACGCGCCAGCCCAAGCAAATGGGACAGTAGACGCCCTCCAATCCCTCGCTTCTGGCTGCTGCTGCGAACATAGGCGTGCCGGATGAGGGTCACGTCTTTGACCGGTTGAATGCCCATCACGGCTACCAGCGTTCCGGCTTCCTCGTAGCCCCAGAACACAACCTCTTCTTCGATTTCGTGCCGCAGTTTCTCGCCGTGCATGTACGGTTCCGTCCAGCGATCTAGAGGGATGATTCCTTTGTACGCCCGCGCGCCGCCGTTGATGATGTCCCGAATCACCTCAAAATCGCGGTCATCACAGCGGCGGATCATGCGTAGTCGGCCTCCCGGCCCAAATGATCGCGTTCATTTACTCGGGGCGGTGCACGCCGCCTAGCGGGGTTTTCCTCGGCTAAGCGTGTACGTGGCGGCGCCCAAGACACGAGTGTCCCAAACCACCGCCCGCCTTGAATTTGCCTCAACCGCTCCCCGTCTCTAGAATAGAAGCTACCCGTTTCCCCGAGACGAACTATGATTCATTTTCCCGTTCCTGAGGCGCTTACTTTCGATGACGTGTTGCTGCTGCCTGCGCGGTCTGATGTGATCCCGACCCAGACCAATACGCAGACGCAGCTCACGCGCAATATCCGCCTGAATATTCCGATCATCAGCGCGGCCATGGACACGGTCACCGAATCGCACATGGCCATCGCCATCGCACAACAGGGCGGGATCGGGATCATTCATCGCAACCTGACTATCGAACAGCAAGCCAACGAAGTGGACAAAGTGAAGCGCTCGGAGAGTGGCATGATCGTCGATCCGGTCACCATGTCGCCGGACGCGAAAGTCTCCGAGGCGCTCGATGTCATGCGCCAGTTCAAGATTTCTGGCGTGCCCATTACCAAGAACGGAAAGCTGGTCGGCATTCTCACCAACCGCGACTTGCGCTTCGAATCCCGCTTCGATATTCCCATCAGCAAAGTAATGACCAAGGAGAATCTCATCACCGTGCCGGTAGGCACCACGCTCGAAGACGCGGAGCATATCCTCCACAAGCACCGCGTGGAAAAGCTTCTGGTGGTCGACGACAAATACAACCTGAAGGGCCTGATCACGGTAAAAGACATCCAGAAGAAACTGAAGTATCCCAACGCCGCCAAGGACTCGCATGGCAGGCTGCGCGCGGCTGCCGCCATTGGCGCCACCGGAGATTTCCTCGAGCGTGCTCAGGAATTGGCAAACTGCAAAGTGGATCTGCTGGCCATCGACAGCGCCCACGGCCACTCCACCCGAGTGCTCGACGCCATCAAGGCGGTGAAATCCAAGCTCCCGGAAGTCGACTTGATTGTCGGAAACGTCGCGACATTCGATGGCGCCTGCGAGTTGGCGCGAGCCGGCGCGGACGCGATAAAGGTCGGCATCGGCCCCGGATCTATATGCACCACGCGCATCGTAACCGGGGCCGGGGTGCCGCAAATCACTGCCATCGCCGAAGCCTACCGCGCTACTAAAGACGCCAACATCCCAGTAATCGCCGATGGCGGCATAAAATATTCGGGCGACATCACGAAAGCGTTGGCCGCAGGCGCAGCCGCAGTCATGATCGGATCTCTGTTCGCGGGAACAGACGAAAGCCCGGGCGAAATGATTCTCTATCAAGGCCGGACGTTCAAATCCTACCGAGGCATGGGCTCGCTAGGCGCCATGGCCCAGGGCTCAAGCGAACGCTATTTCCAAAACACCGACGACTCCTCCACTGCGATGCCCGTGATGGGTGAAGAATCAAACCGCCTGGGAAAACTGGTTCCCGAAGGAATCGAAGGCCGCGTCCCTTACCGCGGCTCCGTTGCAGTGACCATCCACCAGATGGTCGGTGGGTTGCGGTCGGGCATGGGTTATTGCGGGTGCGGTAGCGTTCCGGAGTTGCTGCAGAAGGCGCGTTTCGTGCGCATCAGCGGAGCCGGCCTGCGCGAGAGCCACGTCCACGACGTGATGATTACCCGGGAAGCCCCGAACTATGCGGTCGAGTAGATCCTCTTTGAGAAGGCTTATGTTTTTCCCACCTCCGGGGGATGCTCGCTCTTGACTCCCGATCAGAAGCAGTTGCTCAAGACCTGGATTGCTGCGCTTCTTTGGATCGGGCTGATTGCGGTCGAGTCTACCGACTGGCTTTCCTCGGCGCACACCGGCCGAATTCTCTATCCGCTGCTTCACTTTTTGTTTGGCCTGGATCCAGTTCGCTTCGACGTGTGGCATTACTACATCAGGAAGCTGGGCCATTTTGTGGGTTACTTCGCGTTGAGCTTTCTCTTGTTTCGCGCCTGGCGTGCGACGCTCCAGTTGCCGTCAGCAACACGATGGGCGCTACGCTGGGCCGCGACAGCTTTCTTCATGTCCGCGATGGTGGCTAGTCTGGACGAATGGCACCAGACTCTCATCCCCTCGCGAACCGGCGCAATCAAAGATGTGATGTTGGACAGTTGTGCGGCTCTGACGGCACAGGTTTTGATATTTGTTTTTTTGACCTGGAAGCCGCAGGCGGCGGAATAAAGTTGCGGGTCATAATCGGCAGCCGCGCTTATCAGTAAATCGCGTCGTATTTCGTGACTACCCACTCGCCATCTTTATCTTCGAGAGTCACCGAGAACAGGCCGTTGTAAGTGCCGGGTTGACCGGGAGCGTTCAGGCGCTTGCCCTGGTACTGCAGAATGCGGAGGGGCGGCGCATCTTCCCAGTCCACTACCTTCCAGGAAAGCAGTGGATGTTGCGCCTCAGAAGAGCAGATAAAAGCAGCGTACTTTTTGCGATAATCCTTTTCCCATGCCGCGAGTTGCTCCAGGCAGTGTCCGTCGCGCATAGCATCGAGATACTTCGCCGCCAGACGCTCAGTGGAACGGTCGCGCAAAGGATTCAGCGAGATGGAATTTGGAGTGCCTGACAGGGGATCGCGATCCTCCGAGCGGGAAAGTACCGGGCCCTGCCCGTTCAGCCACATAAGATAGCCGAAAAAAATCAGCAGAACGAGCACGCCGGCCCCTGCGGCGATTGCGATTTGTACGCGAGAAAACCCCATATTCCTTTTCAAGTGTAACGCGATGAGGAATAGGCGCTAGGTTACCGCGGTGACCCGCACAAGGACATGTACGAATGGAAAAAGCGCACCCCTCAAACTAGAGGAAGTGCGCTTTCTTAACCGGGTGGTTCAACTCCAGGAATGTTGTGCTATGGGCTAGTACTGGCCGTAAATCAGCACATCCAGGGAGCCTTTAGTGCCCGTGGCACCGACGCTGTCGGCGTAAATGCTCAACTGCGTGCCGGGAACGTCGTATACGCGGGTCATCTGCGAGTGGGGCGTCAGCAGGATGGTGTCGAGTTGGGCCACCAGTTCTTCCCCTTCGGTGAAAGTCAGCCGCAGAATGACGTTGGACGTCGAATCGATCCGCTCATCCGTAACCAGGCGGATGCGATCGTACATGCTGACATCGACGACACCCAACAACTTGGTTTGGCCGCCAGGAACGGAAATGGAACCTACTGGCGTGCGGAATGCCAGTACGTTCTCAAGGTTAGGAGTTAGATGAGGTTGAATAGGAGTGGGCGCGGTTCTTGGTGATGTAGCCATATTTGCCTCCATATCTTGCGCTTGAAAGGCGCGTTGGATTTGTGTTCTATGCGATGGGGGAAGAATACTCCGTGATCCATTAACAAGCGGATTCTAGGTCTGGGGAGATGGAAAAACAATGGTTGGAGATGAAAATATGCAGGGTCGAGGACCAAAACAGGAATGGTGCTGCGGAAAGGGTTGCCGATGCCTAACAACGATTTTTTCAAAGGAAAGATACTGTCGGTGTCGATCTCGCCGCCAGTTTTTCAACGAGCGGTGTCGTCTGCTTTCTTGGGAAAACTACGGACGGGCAAACTCTGAAGTTCAAGCGGATGATGGGCGCGGTCAAAAAACGCGCCCACTCTGAGATCCGCATTACTTGCCTTCTTTGATTTTGTCTTCGCCTTCGGCGCCGGGAACGGGATGCTCGACTCCCTGCTGCGCTTCGGCTTCTTCCATGGCTCGCTTGGTTTCGGCGGCGCGTTTAGAGCGGGCTTCGTTGCGCTTCTGGCGTTTTTCGTCGAGAATCTTCTCGCTGCCCAGGAGTTCGACGAAGGCATTGTCCGCGCCGTCGCCTTTTCGCCATCCGGTGCGGATGATGCGCAGGTAGCCGCCGTTACGATCGCCGAAGCGGGGGCCGATGGTGTCGAACAGTTTGTCGACGGCGGCGCTGGTCATGAGATAAGCGAGCGCCTGACGGCGCGCGGAGAGATCTCCGCGCTTGCCGAGCGTAATCATCTTTTCGACCTGGGGACGCATGGCCTTGGCTTTGGGGACGGTGGTTTCGACTCGCTCTTCGAGGATGAGCGAAGTGACCAGGTTGCGCAGCAAGGAGCGACGGTGCGCGGTGTTACGTCCCAGTTTCCATCCTGCTACTTTGTGACGCATGGCTGAATCCTTTGTTCCGGCGCGGAGGGAAAAGCAGATTTCTCGCTGCGCTCGGAATGACAAAATTTAGATACAGGGACGGGTCAAAGACCCGTCCCCACACAGTTCTCTTACAGATCGTTGTCGTTGCCGTAGGCGGATGCAGGTAGAATCTGGTTCGAAGTCGGGCCCGGCACGGCGTTGCCGTGCTCGTCGATTTTCATTCCCAGGCTCAATCCCATCGTGCCCAGAATTTCCTTAATTTCGTTCAGCGACTTGCGGCCGAAGTTCTTGGTCTTGAGCATTTCGGCTTCGGTCTTCTGCACCAGCTCGCCGATCGTCTGAATGTTGGCGTTCTTCAGGCAGTTGTAGCTGCGAACCGAAAGCTCAAGCTCCTCGACCGAACGATTGAGATTCTCATTCTTGATCTCGGGCTTGCGCTCCTCGGACGACGTCGAAGTCTCGATATCTTCCTCGAAGTTGATGAAGATGTTCATGTGGTCCTTCAGCAGCTTCGCCGCCAAGCCAATGGAATCGGCCGGGGTGATGGAGCCGTTGGTCCACACTTCGAGGGTGAGCTTGTCGTAGTCGGTGATCTGTCCGAGACGCGCGGCCTCGACGGTGTAGTTGCACTTGCGCACCGGAGAGTGAACGGAATCGATGGGAATGAAACCGATGCCGAGGTCTTCGTCGAAGTTCTTGTCAGCGGAAACGTAGCCGCGGCCGCGCTTGAGGCGCATTTCCATGTCGAGCTTGCCGCCTTCGCTGACGGTGGCGACGTAGACATCTTTGTCCAGAACCTCGACATCCGCATCCGCTTCGATCATGCCCGAGGTGACCACGCCCGGCTGATCGGCGCGCAGGTAGATGGCTTTGGGCGCGTCGCCGCTGAGCTTGAACGGAATCTGCTTCAGGTTGAGGATGATGTCGGTGGCATCTTCGACAACGCCGGGAATCGACTGGAATTCGTGCAGCACGCCATCGATCTTCACCGCGGTGACGGCGGCTCCTTCGATCGAGGAGAGCAGCACGCGGCGAAGCGCGTTCCCGATAGTGGTGCCGAAGCCGCGTTCAAAAGGCTGGGCCCAGAAGATGCCGTACTTATCGGTAAGGGTCTGAAGTATCGACTGCTAGACGTTTCGGTTTTTGAAAACCTTTCCAAAGCATTTGTTTATTCTCCTTCGGCCATTTGGCTCAGTGCCTGGCTCCCTGAAACTGGTCCGTGCTAGTTCAGGTCAAACGTCGGCGACAGGCTGATCTGGCTCGAAAAGTGGACCAGAAAAATCTGACGCAACTCGCGAGATCCTTCGCTTCGCTCAGGATGACGCTGGCTGGCTCAGACGGCCAGCCAAGCAGCGTCACTTGCTATACAGTTCGACGATCAACTGCTCATTGACCGGCAGGTGGATATCTTCGCGTTTGGGCAACGATAAAACCTTGCCCTTGTAGTTGTCGCGATCGATGTCCAGCCAGGTCGGCGCATTCTGATGACTGGCGAATTCCTTCGCCTGTTCGAGAATCGCCAACTTCTGGCTGCCTTCGCGGATCGCGATCTCTTCACCCACGCTCACCTGGTACGAAGGAATGTTCACCTTGCGGCCATCGACCTGGACATGGCCATGGCGCACCAGCTGGCGCGCCTGGCGGCGCGACATGCCGAATCCCAGGCGGTAGACGACGTTGTCCAGACGACGCTCGAACTGCTGCAGCAGCATTTCGCCGGTGACGCCCTTAGTGCGGGCGGCCTTCTCGAAGTAATTGCGGAACTGGCCTTCCTGGGTGAAGTAGATGCGCTTGGTCTTCTGCTTTTCGCGCAGTTGCAGGCCGTAGCCAACGATTTTGGCTTTGCGGTCCTTACCATGCTGGCCGGGAGCAAAGTTGCGCTTTTCGATGGGGCACTTATCGCTGAAGCATTTGGTGCCCTTCAGGAACAGCTTCATGCCCTCGCGACGGCAAAGACGACAGACGGGATCGGTGTAACGTGCCAAGTTGCTTCTCCTTATTAGATGACCGGTTTACAGGTTTGGCTTCACCCTTCTTCCCGGACGATAAAACAGTCGTTAGTCTTTGGTCGTTGGTCTTGGCCTCGGTTTCGCATTTGCGCAGGACCGACGACCCAAGGCCAACGACGCCTTCTAAACTCTTCGGCGCTTCGGCGGACGACAGCCGTTGTGTGGAATCGGCGTCGTGTCGCGAATGGTGCGCACTTCGATGCCGGCGGCAGCCAGAGCGCGGATGGCGGACTCACGTCCAGAACCTGGGCCGCTGACGCGCACTTCGACGCTGCGCACACCGTGATCGCGCGCCATGATTGGCGGCGTTCGATGCGGCCTGCTGCGCGGCGAATGGAGTTCCTTTACGCGATCCGCGGAATCCCAGCGAACCGGAACTCTTCCACGACAGCACATTCCCGGCTGGATCGGAGATAGTCACGATCGTGTTGTTGAACGAAGCCTGGATGTGCGCCACGCCGTGGGAGCACGTGTTTGCGTTCTTTCTTCTTGAACGTCTTCTTCTTGCCTTTTTTCTCGGGCGCTGCGGCGCCGCCTGCTGCTGCTGGTTTTGCCATAGTCTGTTCTCAGTCCTTGGTCTTTGGTCGTTCAGTCCTTGGTCATTTCAATGCGAACTGGCCAACTGACTGACGACCAACGACTGGTTTATGTCTTTGCCGCCGTCTTCTTCTTCGCTGCCACCGTACCCTTGCGCGGACCCTTGCGGGTGCGGGCATTGGTATGGGTACGCTGTCCGCGAACCGGCAGGTTGCGGCGATGGCGGTATCCGCGATAGGAGCCGATTTCGATGAGCCGCTTGATGTTCATCGAAATCTCCTTGCGCAGGTCGCCTTCCACCAAGCCTTCGGCCTCGATGACCTGGCGGATGCGGTTCACTTCATCCTCGCCGAGGTCCTGAACCTTCTTCATCGGATCGACGTTCGCCTGATCGAGAATGCGGGCGGAGCGCGAATTGCCAATTCCGTAGATGTAAGTCAGCGCGATGTTCGCGTGCTTGTTTCGCGGAAGATCGACGCCTGCAATACGTGCCATAGTTGTCCTTGCCTATCCCTGACGCTGCTTATGTTTCGAAGTTCTCGCAGATCACCCGCACCACACCCTTGCGGTGGATGACCTTGCACTTATCGCAAATTTTCTTTACTGATGCTCGTACTTTCATAAGTTTCGTTCTCTCCATAAGTCAGCAACTTCATTCGCCGGACGCTGGCTTGTAGGGAAGCTCGATGCTCTCCACAAGCCAAGCTTATTTATAGCGATACACGATTCGGCCGCGATTCAAGTCGTAGGGCGAAAGCTCGACCGCGACCTTGTCGCCGGGCAGAATGCGGATGAAATTCTTGCGCATCTTGCCGGAAACGTGCGCCAGCACCTGGTGCTTGTTTTCAAGTTCCACCTTGAACATGGCATTGGGCAGCGGCTCGAGCACCACTGCCATCACTTCAATCGCGTCTTCTTTACTCATTCACTCCTTTTCAGAATCAGCTACTAGCTACCTAGTAGAGCTCTTATTGCGTCAAAATCATTGGCCCTTCTTCTGTCACCGCTACGCAGTGTTCGAAGTGAGCGCTGTAACTGCCGTCTGCGGTGACTGCGGTCCACTTGTCGTCTGAGCACCCGGGTTCCGGGCTTGCCAAAATTCACCATCGGCTCGATGGCGAGGACCATGCCTTCTCGCAAGCGCGTGCTCCGTGTCCGCGGGTTCCGAAGTTCGGAACTTGCGGCTCTTCGTGCAGCCGGGTCCCGATTCCGTGTCCGACAAACTCACGGACCACGCTGAAGCCGTTGGCTTCGACAAATTCCTGCACCGCCGCGCCCACGTCGCCGACCGCATTACCGATCCGCGCCTGCTCAATCGCCTTTGTACAGCGAAGCCTCGGTAACTTCGAGCAGCTTCTTCGAACTTCCGGCTTGACCGACTCGTCCACCGGCACCGTGATGGCCGCGTCGCCGTAATAGCCGTCGAGCACCACTCCGCAATCGATGGAAACGATGTCTCCGGCCTTCAGCACCCGCTTCTCCGACGGAATGCCGTGCACGATCTCTTCATTGATCGAGGTGCAAAGCACACAGGGATAATCGTAATATCCCTTGAACGCGGGCTTGGCGCCCAGCTCCTTCATCTTCTCCTCGGCGGCACGCTCCAGATCCATGGTGGTAACGCCGGGAGCTACCATGGTGCGAAGGTGATCGAGCACCTGGCGAACGATGCGGCCACTGCGCCGCATTTTCTCGATCTCTGCCGCCGATTTACAAACAATTGCCATCCCTGATGCGTCAATGCCACGTGCGAAACATCTGCCCGCTAACCTCGGCGACATCGCAGATTCGCCATTCACCGAAACCAAGCGGCCTTTGTTGCTCGTAATAGTCCGCCACAGGCCGGGTCTGAAGATCGTATGCCTTCAGACGTTTCCGGATCACTTCTTCGCGATCGTCGTTGCGGATGATCAGCGGAGAACCGTCAACATCGCAAATATCGGCGACGCGAGGTGGCTGGAAATAGACGTTATAGATGTGTCCGTTGGCGAGACAAGTCCTACGTCCGGTAAGCCGATGCAACAATTGATTATAGTCCACATCGATGCGGATCACAATCGGCAGGCACTTGCCGCCTTGTGATTTGTCAAAGAACTCGTTTTCAAAAAAAGCATCGAGCCAGCCGGCCTGTTTGGCGGTACGCGGAAATCCATCCAAGATAAAACCGCGCTCGCAATCCGCGTCGCGCAGCCGCCATGCCACCATATCGCAAACCAGATCGTCAGGAACCAACTCGCCCCGAGCCATAATGGCTTGGGCTTGCACGCCCAACTCGGTGCCGCGCTTCACGTTGTCCCGCAGAATGTCTCCGGTGGAGATCTGCGGAATGCCGTAGTGTTCAGCAATCCGCTTGGCCTGTGTGCCTTTGCCGGCGCCCGGTGGTCCAAGCAAGATGATTGGCCCGATGTTGCGCGAGGTTTCCATCGAACTGACCTTAATACGTTCGCTTGCTTACAGCGCTCACGCGGTCAGCTCCATGACCACCCGCCGACCGGGCGGTACGGCAACCTCAACCGTCCTTACGACCAGGTGCGGCGCCCACGAATGCGTCCGCTGCGCGGAGTAAATCCGTCGTAATGCCGCATGATGAGCTGCGCTTCAATCTGCGTCACCGTATCCATGGCGACACCCACCACAATCAGCAGCGACGTGCCGCCGAAGTAGAAAGTCACTCCCAAACCGTTTGTCACCCAGGTGGGCAGGCGTTCGAAGAATGCGCCGATCGGCCCGGACAGATGGTTCAGGTGAATTCCGGCGATCATCCATTCCGGAATGAACGAGATGATGATCAGGTACAGAGCGCCGACCAGAGTAATGCGGGTCAGAATCTCGTTGATGTGATCGGCGGTCCGCTTGCCCGGGCGGATGCCGGGAATAAATCCACCATACTTCCGCATGTTGTCGGCAACTTCGTTCGGGTTGAAGACAATCGACACGTAAAAGTAAGCGAAGAAAATGATGCCGACCGCGTACAGCAGCGTGTAGAGCGGCTCGCCCCAACCCAGCCAGTGAATCAAGTCGCCAAAGTACCGGTTGTTGCGCAGGCCATATCCCATGGTCTGCGGCAGGGTCAGGATCGACGAGGCAAAGATCACCGGCATCACGCCGCCGGCGTTGACGCGCAACGGCAGGTGGGTGGACTGTCCGCCCATGACCTTGCGTCCGACGACGCGTTTGGCGTACTGCACCGGAATCCGGCGCTCGCTGCGTTCCACGTAGACGATGAACGCGACCACAAGGATCATCATGCCCACGAGCAAGATCATGGCAGGTGCGGTGAAGGCTCCCCAGGCGTCGGTGCGAACTTTGTCGATCAGGTCGGCAACGCCGCGCGGCAGGCCAACCACGATTCCGGCGAAGATCAGCAGCGACATGCCGTTGCCGACGCCGCGCTCGGTGATCTGCTCGCCCAGCCACATGATGAAGGCGCTGCCCGTGGTGAGGGTCAGCATGGTCATCAGGATGAAGCCGAAACGCCGGGATTGACCACGAAATCGCCGGACTTTTCCAGGCTGATGGCAATACCAAGCGACTGAACCGCGCTCAGAATGACCGTCAGGTAGCGCGTCCACTGGGTAATTTTCTTGCGTCCGAGTTCGCCTTCCTTCTGCAGCTTGGCCAGCGGCTCGTAGACCACGGTCAACAAGCTGCAGAATGATCGACGCCGTGATGTAGGGCATGATGCCCAGGGCGAAGATCGTCAGACGGCGCAAGTTGGCCGCCGGAAAACAGGTCCACGAAGCCCAGAGAACGTGCCGCGGTTCTGCTCGAAGAACTGCTGCAGCTTGTCGGCATTCACGCCAGGCGTGGGAATGTGCCCGCCCAGGCGGTACACGGCCAGCAAGCCCAGCGTGAACAGAATTCGCTTGCGCAGGTCGGGAATGCGGAAAATGTTGGCCAGTTTCTCGAACATTACTGCAAGACCTCAAACTTGCCGCCGGCCTTGGTGATCTTTTCCTGGGCCGACTTGGAAAATTTGTGGGCGTGCACGGTGAGCGCGGTCGACAGCTCGCCATCGCCGAGAATCTTGACCGGATGCTTGGTGGTGATGACGCCGGCCTTGCGCAGCACGTCGGGAGTGATGGTGGTCTCGCCCAGCGCCGCCAGCCTTTCCAGGTTCACGATGTTGTATTCCTATGCGGAAGATGTTGGTGAAGCCGCGCTTGGGCATGCGGCGATGCAGCGGCATCTGGCCGCCTTCAAAGCCGCGCATCATGCGCGAACCGCTGCGCGAGCGCTGGCCTTTGTGTCCGCGGGTCGAAGTCTTGCCCATGCCGGAACCCATACCGCGGCCGACGCGCTTCTTGTTCTCGTTCGCCTTCTTCGGTGCTCGAACATTCGAAAGATTCATAATTGCTCGTCATTACTCGCTGTCGAGACGTAGCTGGCTACGCCTCTACTGAAGATTACTGTTGCACGATCTCGACCAGATGCGGAATCTTGGCCACCATGCCGCGAATGGCGGCGTTGTCGGGACGCTCAATCACCTGATTCAGCCGGGTGAAACCCAGCCCTTTGACCACCAGCTTATGTTTCACCGGAGTGCAAATCGCGGAGCGCACCCATTTCAAGTTGAAGCTTGCCGCCGCGCTCGGTTTTGATTTCTTTGCCGTCATTCCGCGACTGCCGGCCCTCTACAACTCCTCCGCGGACTTGCCGCGCATGGCGGCCACATCGGCCTCGGTTCTTCAGTTTCTTCAGCGCGTCGAACGTCGCCTTGATCACATTGTGCGGATTGGTGGTGCCAATCGACTTGGTCAGCACATTCTGAATGCCCGCCGAAGTCATGACCGCGCGCACCGCGCCGCCGGCGATCACGCCGGTTCCTTCGGGAGCGGGCTTCAGAAGCACTTTGCCGAGCCAAAACGTCCCAGCACCAGGTGCGGAATCGATGGTCTGAGTCAGATTGATCCGCATCAGATTCTTCTTCGCCGACTCAATTCCTTTGCGAATGGCCTGCGGAACTTCTTTGGCTTTGCCCGAGCCATATCCGACGACGGCGGCGCTGGGATCTCCGACCACGACCAGAGCGGCAAAGGACAGGTTCTTGCCGCCTTTGACCACTTTGGTGACGCGGTTGATGGCGACCACCTGATCTTTCAGCTGGTACGAACCCGCATCGAGTTTCTTAATGACTGTTGGCATTCTTTTCCCATCTTGTAATTTTGTAATCGGGTAATTTGAAAATCTCAAACCTGGTTCAAATTGCAAAATTACCAAATTACTCAATTACCAAATTCCTTCAGAACTGCAATCCCGCTTCGCGAGCGGCATCGGCCAGGGCCTTGACGCGCCCGTGATAGATGTAACCGCCGCGATCGAAGACGACTTTGCTGATTCCCTTGGCCTTCGCGCGCTCGGCAATCAGTTTGCCCACTTCTTTTGCCGAAGCCACGTTTCCGCCGGTGCGGCGTTCGCCTTTTTTGCCCTCGGCGGAGTGCGCGAAGACGATGGTCGTTGCCCTTGAGATCGTCGATCACCTGCACGTAAATATGGTTCAGCGAACGATAGACGTTCAGGCGCGGCCGCTCCGAAGTTCCCAGAATCTTCTTGCGGATGCGATCGTGCACGTGCCGCCGGGTTATATTTTTTGATGTTTGCGTAAGCATGAATATATCCTTGGTCGTTCGTCGTGGGTCGTTGGCCTAAACCAAAGGCCAAGTCAGACTTTCCACCGCCGGTCGTGGTTTGCGTTGACCACCGACGAATGGCCAACCACCAACGACCGGTTTACTTCGCTCCGGTCTTGCCGACCTTCTTCTTCAGGCGCTCGCCGGCATAACGCACACCCTTATTCTTGTACGGATCGGGCGGACGCAGGCTGCGCATTTCGGCGGCCACCTGTCCGACCTTTCTGGCGATCAATTCCAGTGACGCTCAGCTTGGTCTGCTTGGGATCGACCGTGGCGTCAATGCCGGACGGCAGCGGATACTCGATCGGGTGCGAATATCCCAGCGTGAACACGACCGTGTCCTTTGCCCTTCATTTCGGCGCGATAGCCGATGCCGACGATTTCCAGTTCGCGCGTCCATCCCTTGGTGACGCCTTCGACGGCGTTGTTCACCAGGGCGCGAGCCAGGCCGTGCACCGCGGCCTGCGAATCGTTCTCGCGAATCGCGACCAGATTCCCGTCCTGCTGCTCGAACTCGAATGCCCGCGGGCAGCTGCGTATCCAGCTTGCCCTTGGGACCCTGCACGGCAACCGTGTTGCCTTCGATCTTGACCGTCACTCCCTTGGGGAGCGGGATCGGCTTTTTTCCAATTCGTGACATAAATTCAGCTCTTAGCTTCGCTCTTGGTTCTGCAGCTAATCGCTTCGTTATCTTACCAAACTTCGCACAGAACTCGCCGCCCACGCCTTCTTTGCGCGCCTGGCGTCCGGTCATCACGCCGCGAGGGCGTGGTCAGAATATTGATTCCCAACCCACCGAGCACGCGCGGAATCTCGGTGCGGCGCACGTACACGCGGCAACCGGGCCGGGAGACGCGGTCGACATTCGAGATCGCGGCCTCGTTGTTGTTGCCGTATTTCAGGTAGACGCGCAGGACCTTGTGGCCTTCCTCTTCCGTCGCCTTGAAATTGGAGATGTAGCCCTCTTCCTTGAGAATGCGGGCAATCTCCAGCTTCAGCTTGGAAGCGGGAATATCCACCTTCTGGTGCCGCGCGCTAATCGCATTGCGAATTCGCGTCAGCATGTCTGCGACCGGATCGGTCAACCTCATGCGTTTGCTTCTCCTCAGTCGCCCGTTTGCTTCGGCCATTCTTGCGGTGCGCCGAAGAACCTGCGGCGACGTATTCCGTCTGACCTGGGGCAAAGCCCACTCGCCAGGCACTCTTCACGGCAGGACGGAAGCCCCGCCCTTACCCCACACCGTTTCTACCAGGACGACTTCGAAACCCCGGGAATCTCTCCCCGCAGCGCCAGACCGCGGAAACACAGGCGGCAGAGGCCGAACTTGCGCAGATACGCGCGCGGCCGTCCGCAAATCTTGCAGCGGTTGTGCTTGCGCGAAGAGAACTTGGGCCTCTCGCTTTGTCGTCGCGCGCCTTCGTCGAACTTCGCTTCGATCTTCGCGTCCTTCACTCGTTTTGCTGTAGTGCCATGAAATCCTTCAAGAATCGTTGTCATCAAGCTCGTGAAACCACTTTACTGCGCCCGGAACGGCATTCCCAGATGACGAAGCAAAGCTCGCGCTTGGTCGTCGCTGCGCGCCGTGGTCACGATGGTGACGTTCATGCCCTTCTGCTTATCGACCTTGGCGTAATCGATCTCCGGAAAAATCAACTGATCGTGCAGACCGAGCGTGTAATTGCCGCGGCCATCGAACGACTTGGTCGAAACGCCGCGGAAGTCGCGCACGCGAGGCAGCACCACGTTCACCAGGCGATCGAAGAATTCGTACATGCGATCGCCGCGCAGCGTGACCATGGCGCCGATGGCCTGGCCTTCGCGAACCTTGAAGGCCGCAATCGATTTCTTGGCGCGCGTCACGACCGGCTTCTGGCCGGTGATCTGGCCCAAGTTCATTCACTGCCGGATCGAGCACCTTGGCATTCTGCGTGGCTTCGCCGACACCCATGTTGACCACGATCTTGTGCAGATGCGGCACCGCCATGGGATTCTTGAGATCGAATTCCTTCATCAGCGTGGGCGCAACTTCCTTGTCGAAAGCGCGTCTTCAGCCGCGGAGTCTCTTTCGCGCTGTGACGCGCGACTGCGGGCGCTTTCTGCTCTTCCTGCTGCTCCGACCCTTTTTCTCTTTCTTGTCTTTTGCCATTGCTCTGTACTTTCTCGAAAATCGGGTAATTTCGTGGTCGGGTCACTGAGTAATTTAAAACCCGATTTCAATTGCCCAATTACACAATTGCCGAATTATCCAATCTACTTGTCCAGCGTGGTTCCGCACTTCTTGCAGACGCGCACTTTGCGGTCGCCGCGCACTTCGTGTCCGATGCGCACCGGGCCGCAGGTACCGCAAACCAGTTGCACATTCGAAAGCGCGATACGGCTCTCCTGCTCCGCGATGCCGCCCTTCACGTTGCGCTGCGGATTGGGACGCACGTGCTTTTTCACCAGCATGACGTGCTCGACCAGAACCTTGCCGTCGTCGGGAAACACGCGCAGCACGCGGCCTTCCTTGCCCTTATCGCGGCCGGTGATCACCTTCACGGTGTCATTGCGCCGGATATCCACTCGCTTGTGTACTGTCGTTGTCGCTGTTCCCATAAAGTCTCGGTTCTCAAGTTTCAAGGTTTCACCGTTTCAACGCTCTCATCGGGTTCAAGGCACCTTGAAACCTTGAAACTCGAAACTTGTCTGCCTACAGAACTTCCGGAGCCAGCGAAACGATCTTCAAAAACTTCTTCTCGCGCAGTTCGCGGGCGACCGGGCCGAACACGCGGGTTCCGACCGGCTCTCCGGCTTCGTTGATCAGCACCGCGGCATTCTGATCGAAGCGAATGTAAGTGCCGTCGCGGCGGCCATATTCCTTGCGAGTGCGCACGATCACCGCTTTGACCACCGTGCCCTTTTTCACCTGCCCGTCGGGAGAAGCTTCTTTCACGCTGGCCGTGATCACGTCGCCCAGGCCGGCGCGCAATCCGGTCGAACCGCCGAGCGGCAGGATCATCTGCAGTTTGCGGGCGCCGGAGTTGTCGGCGACCTCGAGCATGGTTCTCATCATCACGGCCATAATTCAGTCTCCCTCAGCTCTGCGCTACTTAGCTGCGCTCACGTCGCTCGGCGGCGACTTCCGGCACCAGCGCGGTCTTGCGGACAATCTGCTTTCAGCCTCCAGCGCTTCAGCTTCGAAAGTGGCCGGGTCTCTTCCAGGCGCACGACATCGCCGATGTGAGCTTCGTTCTTTTCGTCGTGGGCATAAAACTTCTTGCCCTTGGAAACCACGCGGCCGTAGAAGGGCATGCGACTTCTTGCGGACGACTTCGACCACGATGGTCTTCTTCATCTTGGTTGGAGACGACTTCGCCGACCACTTCCTTGCGCGTCCCGCTGCTCTGGCTGGCTCTGCTGTGTCGTTGTCTCGGCCATTACTTCTTCTCCGTTTTGCGGGCGCCGGTGGCGATTTCGCGTTCGCGCGCAATGGTCTTCACTCGCGCGATATCTTTGCGCAGGCCGCGAATCTTCTTCAGGCTCTCCGTCTGTCCCATGTTGAGCTGGAACTTCAGCTTGAAGAGCTGATCGTTGAGATCGCGCTCCTGATGGCGAAGCTCGTCGTCGGTCAAGTTACGAACTTTTTCTGCTTTCATAATCAGTCTCTCTCAGTGCGTGCCGTGCGCGCTTCACGAACGCTGGTGCGCAGAGGCAGTTTGTGCGAAGCCAGACGCATCGCTTCGGTGGCGTCCTGCGGCGTGACGCCTTCCATCTCGAACAAAATCTTGCCGGGACGAACCACCGCGACCCAGTGATCGGGCGCTCCCTTGCCTTTACCCATACGGGTTTCGGCCGGCTTCTTGGTGACCGGCTTGTCGGGAAACAGGCGGATCCAGATCTTGCCGCCGCGCTTGACGAAACGAGTCATGGCCACGCGGCTGGCTTCGATCTGCCGGTCGGTAATCCAGCCCGGCTCGAGCACTTTCAATCCGTAATCGCCGAAAGCCAGCTCGCTGCCGCGCCAGGCCTTGCCGGTCATGCGTCCGCGCTGCTGCTTGCGGTACTTTACTTTCTTTGGCATCAACATAAGTCAGCTCTCTCTGTACAGACGTTGCTCGCAACGTCTCTGCTTGCCGCGTAATTGAGACGTAGCCGGCTACGTCTCCACAGCTTAAAATGCGCCGCCAACTTGCTGCGGTTCGCGCTTCTTCGCCGCGGGCAGAATTTCGCCGTGGTACATCCAGCACTTCACGCCGATCACGCCGTACGTCGTTCGCGCTTCGGTGAAACCGTAATCGATATCGGCACGCAACGTGTGCAACGGCAACCGGCCCTGCAGATACCATTCCGAACGGGCGATTTCATTTCCGTTCAGACGGCCGCTGACGCGCACTTTGATTCCCTTGCATCCGAAGCGCAGCGCCGAGTCCACGGCTTTGCGCATGGCGCGGCGGAAGCCTACACGCTTTTCCAGTTGCAGCGCGATCGATTCCGACACCAACTGTGCATCCAGTTCCGGCTTGTGCACTTCCTGGATGTCGATGTAGACCTCGCGGCCATTCGTGCGCTTCTGCACATCCGCTTGAGCTTGTCGATCTCAGCGCCCTTTGCGTCCGATGATGATTCCCGGGACGCGCCGTCTTGATGATGACGCGCAGCTTGTTGCCGGGACGCTCGATTTCGATCGAGCTCACGCCCGCCGACTTGAGCTTGTCTTTCAGTTCGTTCTTCAGTTTGACGTCTTCGAGCAACAGCTTGTCGTAATCCCGCTCGACAAACCAGCGCGACTTCCACGGCTTGGTGTAGCCGAGGCGAAAACCATAAGGATGAACTTTTTGTCCCATCGTTTCTCCTAGATCAACCTGCAACGATCAACCTCGCAACCACCCTGGCGAACCCTATCGTGTTCCCGCAAATTTCTTGGCCGCCTTGGCTTTGCTTTTCTTTGCCGGCGCTTTGCCTTTGGCCTTAGTCCTTGGTTTCGAGGAACCGCTGGACGCGCCGCTGACTCTTTCCGCACCGGCGACATTTGCCAGCGCCTCGCCATTCTGGCCTCGCTCCGCCAGTTCGATCTCGATATGCGCAATGCGACGCACGTAGTGATACGCGCGGCCCATCGGCGCCGGACGGATCCGCTTCATGCGCGGCCCATCGTTGGCCACGGCCCGCTTGACGTATAGTTTGTCCACATCCACGTCAATGCCTTTTTCCGAACTCAGATAGTTGGCATTTTCGAGCGCTGAGCGCAATAACTTCTCAACCGTTGCCGCCACCCGCTTTTTGGTGAAGACCAGCGTGTTCAGCGCATCCTCCACCCGGCGGCCCTTGATCAAATCCAGCACCAGGCGAGCCTTCTGCGGCGAGACGCGCATGAACCGTGCTTGAGCTCGAAATTCCATCTTGCGTCTCCTTTACGCCTTCGGCGCCGGGGCTGCCGGAACCGCTCCTGCCGCCGAACTCGAAGCCCCTGGACCACCCGGGATTCCGGCTGGCTTGGCTGCAACCTCAGTTGCCGCCCGCATCGAGTGTCCTTTGAACTGGCGGGTGAAACTGAACTCGCCCAGTTTGTGGCCCACCAGGTTTTCGGTGATGTACACAGGGATGAACTTCTTCCCATTGTGTACGGCGATAGTGTGGCCCACCATTTCCGGGACGATGGTTGAACGCCGCGACCAGGTGCGCAGCACCTTTTTCTCGTTCCGCGAGTTCATGCCTTCCACCCGCGATTGCAGGAAGCCATCCACGAACGGCCCTTTTTTTGTTGAACGTGCCATAAAGTCAGTCCTATTTCTTGCCGCGCCGATTCACGATAAATGCGTCCGTGCGCTTGTTGTTTCGCGTCTTGTATCCGCGGGTCGGCTGACCCCATGGCGTCACCGGATGCCGGCCGCCTGAAGTCTTGCCTTCACCGCCGCCGTGCGGGTGATCCACCGGGTTCATGGAAACCCCGCGATTGTGCGGGCGCTTCCCCAGCCATCGCGAACGTCCGGCTTTGCCGATGGTGATGTTTTCGTGATCGAGATTGCCCACCTGGCCAATCGTCGCCATGCAGCCTTGCGCAACTTTGCGAATTTCGCCAGAAGGCAGTTTCACCAGCGCGTACTCGCCTTCCTTGGCAACCAACTGGGCCGCGCCGCCCGCCGAACGTACCATCTGCGCGCCCTTCCCAGGCTTTAACTCGACGTTGTGAATCGTGGTGCCGGGAGGAATGTTATGCAGCGGCAACGCATTGCCCACCAGAATATCGGCATCGGGACCGCTCAACACCTTTTGTCCAACTTTTAATCCGTCAGGCTGCAGAATGTACCGCTTTTCGCCGTCGGCATAACTCAACAAGGCAATGCGTGCCGAGCGATTGGGATCGTACTCGATGGTGGCCACGGTTGCCGGAATGCCGATCTTGTCGCGCTTGAAATCGATAATGCGCAGCTTGCGCTTGTGGCCGCCACCGATGAATCTCATGGTGGTCTGGCCCGAATTACGCCGTCCGCCGGTGCGCGGCTTGGGCTCAAGCAGCGGCTTATGCGGCTGCGTGCTCGTAATATCGTCGTTGACCAGCGTGGTGCGATAACGCAGCGTCTGGGTCGTCGGTCTGTAAGTCTTGATTGCCATGTTGGATCTCAGCTCTCAGCTCTCAGTCACATCGAACCGTCGCTTTTACTGAAAGCTGACGGCTGACTGCTGATAGCTTCTTCTACAGGTTCTGCGCGTACTCCGGCATTTTTTCGCCGGCCTTCAGCCGCACATACGCCTTCTTCCAATCCGGACGGTAGCCGGCAAACTTTCCCCGCCGTCGTTCTTTGCCCGGATACGTGGCAGTGCGGACCGAATGCACCTTCACTTTGAAAATTCCCTGCACGGCTTGCTTGATTTCCGTCTTGGTCGCCGCCGTCGCCACCTGGAACACCAGCGTGTTCTGGTTCTCTTTGATGGCAAGGCCTTTTTCCGTAATCACCGGGCGCCGAAGAATCTGGTATGCGGATTTCATCAGGCTACCTCCGCCGCTTTTTCATGTCGCGTCCGGCGTCGCGGAGTACGCGTAGCCTTCTTCCGCGCCGCTCCCTCGCCTTCCGCGGCCTTATGTTGCCGCTTCGAAATCGAACTCTTGAGCGAAATCTGCAGCTTCTCAATCGCCGGCTGCGAAAAGATTGCCCGGTCATAGCGCAGCAGGTGATAGGGATGAACTTCGTTGCCGCTCACCAGTTCGACGCCATGAAGATTCCGTGAACTCAAAGTCAGATTGCGATTCTCATGCTTGGGAACTTCCACCAGCAGCGCGCTGCCATCGACTTTTAATGCGTCGAGCGCCTCGCGAAACTGTTTCGACTTGGGTTCTTTTACCTCAAACGCATTCACGATGATCAACTTGCCATCGGCGAACTTCGAAGCCAGCGCCGAACGCAACGCACCCAGCAATTTCTTGCGGGGAAAAGCGTAATCATGCGAGTGCGGCTGCGGACCATGCACGGTCCCGCCGTGCCGCCACAAGGGGGAACGAATCGAACCCACGCGAGCCCGTCCTGTGCCCTTCTGTTTCCACAGTTTCTTGCCCGCCCCGGAGACCAGTTTCTTGTTCTTGGTGGCGTGAGTTCCGGCCCGCTGGGCAGCGCGATAATGTTTCACCGCCTCCCACAACAGGTCCTCGTTCACCGCCCCGAAGACCTCGTCAGCCAATTCGAGGCTGCCGACCTTGGCTCCGCTCAGATTGTGAATATCAATGCTTGCCATGAGCTTTCCTGTTTGCCCCTGAACTCTTAACCCTTCTTGGCCGCGCGCTTGGCCGCCTTCAACGGATCGACCGTAGCCGATCCAGCAAATCCGCGCCGCTCTCTGGGCGGTTTTTTCGCCTTCGTGATCACCAGGTATCCGCCTCTCGGTCCGGGCACGCTGCCTTCAACCACCAGCAAGTTGTCGTCTTTGTCCATACCCAGCACGCGCAGGTTACGAACCGTAACCCGGTCGACACCCATGTGTCCTGACATGCGCATCCCCTTAAACACCCGCGAAGGGAATGCCGAGGAGCCAATCGATCCCGTGATCTGAAACATCGAACCGTGCGACTTGGGACCGCCGGCGAAGTGATGCCGCCGGACTACACCGGAAAAGCCGCGACCTTTGCTGATGCCCACGACGTCGACAAACTTCTCGCCCTCGAAAATATCGACCAGCACCCGATCCCCGGCTTTCACCAGCCCATCGCCAGTCGCTTCCGCTTTGTCTTCGACTTCGATTGGAACCTCGCGCATGAACTTGACCGGCGGCAGATTGTTTTTGCCCAGGTGTCCGAGAGCCGGCTTGGTCAGCCGCGATTCCTTCACGAACTCGACCAGGCCGATCTGGGCAGCCACGTATCCATCTTTGGTCGCGGTCTTGTGCTGCGTGATCACGCAGGGCCCAGCCTGCAGTACGGTCGCAGGATGAACGTCGCCCTTGTCGTCGAAGAGCTGCGTCATGCCGACTTTCTTGCCGAGAATTCCAGTTACCTTTGCCATGTTTATTCTTCTCCGCTAACCAGCGTGGCCGTTCGGCTATTGGCTGGAGCTGCTCGCTTCAAACTGAAAGCTGAGAGCTGACGGCTGACTACTTATGTTCCTTACCGAACGCTTTAATCTCGACATCCACGCCCGCGGGCAAGTCGAGCTTCATGAGCGCGTCTACCGTTTGCTGCGTCGGCTCGAGAATATCGAGCAGACGCTTATGCGTGCGGATCTCAAACTGCTCGCGCGATTTCTTGTCCACGTGTGGAGAACGAAGCACGCAGTACTTGTTCTTCATCGTGGGCAAAGGAATCGGACCCGCAATCTGCGCGCCCGTGCGCTTCGCGGTCTCGACGATCTCACCCGTGGACTGATCCAGGATGCGATAGTCGTAAGCCTTCAACCGAATGCGAATTCTTTCTCTTCCAATCACTTTTGGCTCTCGCTAACCCCTCCCGGCTGTCCGGGAAGAAAGAACTGGCGGCTACTTGAGGCGTTTACGCGGCGTCTGAGCCGCGTGCCGAAATCCCGAGCAAAGCGCGGGATCTCAACCTCCGCATTTACTCCGCTCTACGCTACTGCACAATCTCGCTGATGGTTCCTGCGCCCACCGTGTGGCCGCCTTCGCGAATGGCGAAACGCAAACCTTTTTCCATCGCCACCGGCGTGATCAGCTCAATCACCAGGCTGACGTTGTCGCCCGGCATCACCATCTCGGTGGCCGCCGGCAACTCCGCTACGCCCGTCACGTCCGTTGTTCTGAGATAAAACTGCGGACGGTATCCTTTGAAGAAGGGCGTATGCCGTCCGCCTTCTTCCTTGGTCAGAATATAAACTTCCGCCTTGAACTTGGTGTGGGGCGTGATCGATCCCGGCTTCGCCAGCACCATGCCGCGCTCCACATCGTCTTTGCCAATGCCGCGCAGCAAGAGGCCAGCGTTGTCTCCCGCCAGACCTTCGTCCAATTGCTTCTTGAACATTTCGACGCCGGTCACAACCGTCTTGCGAGTGTCGCGGAAGCCCACAATCTCCACTTCCTCGCCCACCTTCACCTTGCCGCGCTCGATTCGTCCCGTCACCACCGTACCCCGGCCCGAGATCGAAAAAATATCTTCAATCGGCATCAGGAACGGCTTATCCAACTCGCGCGCCGGCTGCGGAATACTCTTGTCCACCGCCTCCATCAACGCGTCCACCTGCGCCTCCCACTTCGCTTCCCCGTTCAGCGCGCCCAACGCGGACAGCCGCACCACCGGCACGTCGTCGCCGGGAAACTTGTAGCTCTTCAGCAACTCGCGCACTTCGAGCTCGACCAGATCCAGCAGTTCGGGATCGTCCACCGCGTCGCACTTGTTCAGCGCGACCACGATGTAAGGCACGCCGACCTGCCGCGCCAACAGCACGTGCTCGCGCGTCTGCGGCATCGGACCATCGGTCGCCGCGACCACCAGGATCGCGCCATCCATCTGCGCCGCGCCCGTAATCATGTTCTTGATGTAATCGGCGTGGCCCGGGCAATCCACGTGCGCGTAGTGCCGGTTCGCCGTCTCGTACTCGACGTGCGCCGTGGCAATCGTGATGCCGCGGGCCTTTTCCTCCGGCGCGTTATCAATCGAGTCAAAAGACCGGAACACGATCTTCGGGTTATGCTTCTGCAAAACTTTGGTGATAGCCGCCGTCAGCGTGGTCTTGCCATGATCGATGTGACCAATCGTCCCCACATTGCAGTGCGGCTTATTACGATCAAATTTCTCTTTCGCCATTTCCTAGCTCCGTATGTAGCTCGTTCGTATTCCGCCGGCGCAACCGCTACGCTCTGTTACCTCTTGGGTCCCTGGGAACGCCCGATGATCTCGTCCGCCACGCTGCGCGGTACTTCTTCATAACGCGCGAAGTGCATCGAGTATTCGGCGCGACCCTGTGTGCTCGAGCGCATGTGCGTGGCGTAACCGAACATCTCAGCAAGCGGCACAATCGCCTTGATCACCTGCGAACCAGCTCGGTGTTCCATGCCTTCGATACGTCCGCGACGTGAACTCAGGTCACCCATGATCACGCCCGCATAATCTTCCGGCGTCACCACCTCGACCGCCATCACCGGCTCAAGCAGCACCGGCGAGGCTTTGCGCGCAGCTTCTTTGAATGCCATCGAGCCGGCAATCTTGAAGGCCATTTCGTTCGAATCGACGTCGTGGTAGCTGCCGTCATAAAGGATGGCTTTCACGTCGACCATCTCATAACCGGCAAGGATGCCGCCTTCCATGGCCTCCCGAATACCCTGATCAACCGGCTTAATGAATTCCTTGGGCACCGAACCGCCCGTGGTGTCATTAACAAATTCGTAGCCAGTACCCGGCACCTGTGGCTCAAGGCGAATCTTGGCATGGCCATATTGACCCTTGCCTCCGGTTTGGCGGATGTACTTGCCTTCGGCTTCAGATTTCCTGCGGATGGTCTCGCGGTAAGCAACCTGGGGCTTGCCCACGTTGGCTTCAACTTTGTACTCACGCATCATGCGGTCAACAATGATTTCCAGATGCAACTCGCCCATGCCGCTGATGATGGTTTGTCCGCTGTCGGGATCGGTATGAACCTTGAAAGTGGGATCTTCCTGAGCCAGGCGGTTCAACGCCATGCCCATTTTTTCCTGGTCAGCTTTAGTCTTTGGTTCAACGGCAACGGAAATCACGGGCACCGCGAAGGTGATATTTTCCAAAGTAATGGGATGCTTCTCGTCGCAAATCGTGTCACCCGTGCTTACATTCTTCAAACCAACCGCAGCGCAGATATCGCCCGCCAGAATCTCACTGATGTCTTCGCGCTTGTTGGCGTGCATTTTTAACAACCGCCCAATGCGCTCAGTACGTCCGCGGCCAGCGTTGAGCACCCCTTCGCCCGACTTCAGTTGGCCGGAATAGACGCGAATAAAAGTCAACTGTCCGACAAATGGATCGGCCATGATCTTGAAGGCTAGAGCCGAAAAGGGCTCACTGTCGGCGGGCTGACGCGTAATCGCTTCGCCGTTGTCAGGGTTTGTTCCATGAACCTCGCCGGCATCGAGCGGCGAAGGCAGGTAGTCTACGACCGCGTCAAGCAGAGGTTGCACGCCCTTGTTCTTGAAAGCGGTGCCAACTACAACCGGAAACAATTTCAGTTCGATCGTCGACTTCCGTAGAGACGCGCGCAGTTCCAGGGGAGAAATGGCCTCTCCTTCGAGGAACTTGTGCAGGATTGCATCGTCATTTTCGGCGACAGTTTCAACCAACAGAGCATGAGCAGCTTCAGCCTTTTTCTGCAATTCGGCAGGAATCTCGCCGGAAATGTACTCGGCCCCAATAGTGTCATCCTGCCAGATGATCGATTTCATTTCGATGAGATCGATCACGCCTCTGAACTTGTCTTCTTGTCCAATAGGAATCTGTATGGCGACGGGCTTGGCATTGAGGCGTTTGCGAAGGGTGTCGACGGCATGCTCGAAATCGGCGCCCATCTTATCGATCTTATTAATGAAGCAAATTCGCGGTACGCCGTACTTGTCAGCCTGACGCCACACTTTTTCCGATTGCGGCTGCACTCCGTGGACTGCGTCAAATACCGCGACCGCGCCATCTAGTACGCGTAAAGACCGTTCCACTTCCGCCGTGAAATCCACGTGACCGGGTGTGTCGATAATGTTGATGCGAATGTCGCGCCAGGTGCAGGTGGTGGCGGCGGAAGTAATGGTGATGCCGCGCTCCTGCTCCTGCTCCATCCAGTCCATGGTGGCCGTGCCTTCGTGGACCTCTCCGATGCGGTGCGTCTTTCCTGTATAGAACAGGATGCGCTCGGTCGTAGTGGTCTTGCCGGCATCGATGTGGGCCATAATGCCGATGTTTCTGCACCGTTCCAATGGAACTGTTCTGGACACAGCTTTCTTTCTCTCTTCTTTTCTTTCTTGCTCGTTGGCAACTGAACCTGTCAAATCCGTAACCCTGATCCTTTTCCTCTTACCACCGGTAATGCGCGAAGGCCTTATTCGCCTCGGCCATGCGGTGAACGTCTTCCTTCTTCTTGATGGCTGCGCCCTTGCCGTTGGCGGCGTCCAGCAATTCATTACTCAACTTATCGATCATGCCCTTCTCACCGCGTCCGCGGGAGTAGGAAATCAGCCAGCGAATCGCCAGCGAAGTGCGCCGGTCGGCATTGACTTCCACCGGCACCTGATAGTTCGCGCCACCCACCCGGCGGGTCTTGACCTCGAGCAGAGGCTTGGCGTTTTCGACGGCTTTCGTGAACAGCTTCAGAGCTTCGTCACCACCGCCCTTTGCCTGCAGGCGGGTCAAAGCTTCATAGAAGATGCCCTCCGCCGTGCTCTTCTTGCCCTGCCACATCATTGAGTTGACGAACTTCGTCACCAGATCCGAGCCGTAGACCGGATCGGCCTCAACGGTTCGCTTGGCGTATATGTCCTTTTCTTGGCATTCAGTTCATGCTCCTAAACTCTTACTGCTTGTCATTGCCAACGACAACCACGAATGACCAACGACCTCTATGCTTTCGGGCGCTTGGCGCCATACTTCGAACGGCTTTGCTTTCGGCCTGCGACTCCGACCGCGTCCAGCGTTCCGCGAACTACGTGATAGCGCACACCGGGCAGATCCTTCACGCGGCCACCGCGAATCAGCACGATCGAGTGCTCCTGCAGGTTGTGACCAACGCCGGGAATATACGTCGTAACTTCGATCCCGTTCGTCAAGCGCACGCGCGCCACCTTGCGCAGCGCCGAGTTCGGCTTCTTCGGCGTTTGCGTGTACACACGAGTGCAAACCCCGCGCTTCTGCGGACATCCCTGCAAGGCCGGACTCGCCGTCTTGTATCGTGGCCGCTTGCGGCCGTCGCGTACCAATTGATTGAAGGTCGGCACTCTGTGAAGCTCCTTCGGCAACGCCCTTCGCACGCCAATAAAGGCGCGTCGACACGTGGACGCCGCTATGACTTTTCCCTGCACCAGGGTCTGGCTGGCGACTCGCCAACCATAATTCTCACCGCGGCACAAACCCGGTAAGAGATTTTTCCCGGTCAGACTGAACAGCGACGACGGTGGCGCCAGGCCCGAAACTCCGGGAGGTGCTCCGTTTCGTCCGCCTTGCCCCACATAGCCTTCAAACGCCTGAAGGTTCGCGCAGGACATTTCAGCGAGGGCATCTGCGGAATTGCTTCCGAAGACGTGTATCTTTAGGGCTTAGCTGCTTTCGTTGGGACTTTCGCGCACGGAAAACGCACAGCGAACGAATCCACAGCTACAGGCAAGCCAGAATGAACTCGCGGAACCTTTTAAATATAGCAACACTCGTCACACATCGTCAACCACGGTTTACTGCATCCCACAGACAAATAGCCGACGAACTCCGCAAGCACGAATCTAGGGAAGCACGAATTAGGAAGGATTGCGGGAAATCGATTCGTTCCCTTGGCTAAGAACGTGAAACTCTGCCACTCGTATAGTTTTTTTCGGATCGAGTAAACCAGCGATTTCGTGTGTCTTCGAACGGCACGCGTTTGTTGCGGCTTGCTGAAAAAGTTCGCAGCCTCTACACTGGAAATCCTCCAGAGAGATAATTCTTTAGAGGCGTTGCTAGTCCGTGGGCGACCATGAGGGCGGAGAGGGTGCATGGGCAGGTTCGGCGTTGTCGGCTTCATAGTTCTTGTTGCTCTTGTGTTCCTGCTGCTGGCTAGTCTCCCCGGCTGCGGAAGCAACAGCGCCGTCAATACCACCAATTTCGCGGTTCCTGCCAGCATCAACCTGATCCCCACCCCGAACCTATCCATGGAGATCGGTACCAACCAGGCATTTACTGCAAGTCCGATGAGTTCGACCAAAACGGCAATCACCGAACCGGTAACGTATGAGTCCAGCGATACGGCAGTCGTCACCGTGGCCGCCAATGGATTGGCCTGCGCGGGCAGTTGGGATTCGCTCAGCAACCCGCAAATATGCACGCCGGGAAAGGTGGGCGTAGCCCAAGTCACGGCTACGGCGCAAGGAGTGAGCAGCCCTCCTACAACCGTTTACGTTCATCAGCATATCGACAAAGTCGTGGTCAACTTGCTTTTGCCCCCGAACCAGCCGCCGCCAACCAATCCTTGTCTTTCGGTGGGTCAAACCGCCAATTACCAGGCGGCCGCGTACAGCAATTATGGCCCTTCCGGGAAACTTCTAGACATTACCAATACTGTTGGCGTCTTCACCTGGCAAACTCTAAATATAAGCGTGGCATCGTTGAGCACGACGCTTCAGGGATTGCTCCCGGGGCAAGTACAGGCGACTGCGAAAGTCCCCGGCCTCACCCCTCTGTTCGCGACTATCGGCAATGTCAATAGTGTGCCGCTGGACTTCACAGTCTGTGCCGTGCGGTCGATTACGCTGGCGGTCACAAACTCCACCAACACTTCGAAGGCCATTACGCCGACGGTCGTGGATGCTGTGGGCACAACGATCACCGGAGTTCCATTAACCTGGAGTTCTTCCGAGCCTGGCTCGGTCAGTGTAAGCAGCAGCGGAACGGCGTCCGGATCAAGCACTGGAGGCAGCGCCAGCATTATCGCGTCGTGCACTCCGCCCACATGCAATACGGGTATCTTGCCGTCCCTGCCAATCTATCCGGAGAATGTTGTGAACGTGGTCATAACCCCGACAGGGGGGAACAACCAAACCGAAACTGTGTATGTGAGTACGACCAGTTGCGGCACAACCGATGGCTGCTTCAGCACGGTCGTTCCGATTACGGCACCCGCGAACACAGCGGGGAACTCTATAAACTTGCCGGCGACGCCGAACTCGCTGGTTTTTAATCGGCAAGGAAGCAAGGCTTATCTCGGAACTAATTCGGGGCTGCTTGGCAGCGTGGGCCTGGCGGTGCTTGATGCCACCGCGAATACGGTGACCCAATTTGCATCTCTGCCGGGCAAAGTGCTAGCCGTTTCTCCCGATGGGACCAAGGTCATCATCTCCGACACATCGCCTGCGGATGGGCCGAACCAGGTATTTGTTTTTGACACGAGCAACAATACCAGTTCGACCTTTCAGATCACGGGAGCGACGGCGGCTGACTTTTCGCCGGACAGCCTGAAGGCTTATATCGTGGCGGGCAGCACACTGTATGTTTATTCGAAGATCGATGGACTACGAACCATCGCCCTTGCGGCTCCGGCTAACGATGTGTCTTTTCTTTCTGAGGGCGCTTTCGCCTACGTGGCCGGCGGCGAGCCTTCTGCGGTAAGCGTGTGGAGAACCTGTGACAACGGTCGCGCCGACACGGTCAGCGTCCCTGTATTGCCCAGCTTCATAAAGACGCTACCCGGCCAGGCGCGTTTGTTGCCTGCAGACTCGCCGGAGACATTTCATCTTTTGGCTCTGGCCCCTCCCGATATCGACATCATCCCCGTGAACACCACACCCTCTGGATGTACGCCGGCTGTGGCTCATGGGCCTGTGGGATCCTTCGACCTAGGCCAGAACAACTTTGTTCCTAAGCAATTGATCATCTCGCAGGACGGCTCGACGGCTTACGTCATCGCCTCGAATCTGAGCAGCATTCTCGTGTTTAACATTCCTGGCGAGGTGCCATCGGCTATTTCGCTCGCGGGAAATGCAACGCCGCTCAGCGCTACACTCACACCGGACGGCACCTTGCTCTACGTCGGCGCCAGCGATGGAGCTGTGCACGTGGTGAGTACAGTGGCGGGCGGCGACATCAAGCAGATCCCGTTCCCGCAAGGGCTGTGCCAGAATTCCGTGGGACAGCCGTTTTCCCCAAACTGCAAGCCGGATCTGATTGCGGTAAAGCCGTAGACAGGCAGTCGTCGGTCGTTCGTCATTAGTCGTAGGTCGAAACCAAAAGCATATGGGGATGGCCAACGGACCAATGACGCGCGACTTTCTTATGCCTTCACCTTTTCCAACTCCCGTCCGACGCTGTCCAATACTCCATTGATGAATTGCACGGACTCGGGACTGGAAAACTTGCGCGCGATCTCGAGCGCTTCGTTAATCACGACAGCGCGCGGGGTGGAAGGAAAGCCCATAAATTCTGCAACCGCGGAGCGCAGCACATTGCGATCGACGGTGGCCATTCGGTCCACGCGCCAGTGCTCGGCATGACGCTCGATCAGGCTGTCGATCTCCGCGGTGCGGTCCATGGCTGCACGGAAAAGATCTTCAGCGAAACCCCGTACATCTTCCTGGGTGGAATTGTGCTCACTCCAAAAAGTTCGCCGGACTTCGTCCGGCGTTTGCCGGCCCATGTCGGCTTGAAACAGCATTTGCAGCACAAGTTCGCGAGATTTTCGACGGGTGCCCATAGAAACCAGTCAGCGATCAGCTTTCAGTTTACAGGAGATGAGAAAGAGTCCCGTTATCGACGGGCAGGTTTCTTCCGGTTTCGGAGTTTGGGTTTCTGCGCTTCGCTGATCGCTGACCGCTGAAGGCTAACAGCTTTTGTGCCAACGACCACTTTCGTCAGGTTCGCCATCTCCACCGCCGCCAGCGCGGCTTCCAAGCCCTTGTTTCCCATCTTCAGACCGGCGCGGTCGATGGCCTGTTCCAACGTCTCGCAGGTGAGAACGCCGAAAGCATGGGGCACACCAGTCTCCTGCGCGGATTGCCCAATGCCGCGCGTAACTTCGTTCGCGATGACATCGTAGTGCGCGGTGTCGCCGCGGAGCAGGCAGCCGAGGCAGATGATCGCATCGTATTTCTTGGTTTCGGCGAGACTACGAGCGGCCGACGGAATTTCAAACGAGCCCGGCACGCGGACGACTTCGATGTCTTTTGCTTTCGTGCCGCAGCGCAAAAGTCCGTCCAATGCGCTGCGCAGCAATCGTTCGGTGATGAATTCGTTAAAGCGCGAAACCACGATGGCAAAACGCTTTCCGACTCCGCTGAGATTGCCCTGAAAGGTTTTGCCGCCGAGAAGGGGCGAGAAGTCCGACGACGGTTTGTGGTTCGTCTTCCGCAACAATCTTTACTTACCTTTGAACTGCGCTGGACGCTTCTCCAGAAACGCGGTCGTGCCTTCTTTCTTATCTTCCGATGCGCAGGCCACGCCGAAGAGTACGGCTTCCAGGTATAGTCCCTCAGCCAGAGTCATCTCCAGGCCCTTGTTCACGGCCTCCATGGTGTATTGAACCGCTAGCGGAGCGTTGGCGATGATCTTTTGCGCAATCGCTTCGGCGCGGGAAACAAGTTCAGCGGGAGCGGTGACTTCATTGACAAGCCCAATGCGGTAGGCTTCCTGCGCGCTAATCATTTCGCCGGCCAGCAACAATTGCATGGCGATGCCTTTACCCACCAGTCTCGGCAACCGCTGGGTTCCGCCGTATCCAGGAATTATGCCGAGCTTCACTTCAGGCTGGCCGAGCTTGGCGTTTTCGCTGGCTAGCCGCAGGGTGCAAGCCATGGCGATTTCGCATCCGCCGCCCAGTGCGAAGCCGTTGATGCAAGCGATCACCGGCTTGCCCAGGTTCTCGATCAGGTTCAGAACATTCTGCCCACGATGCGTATATTCCTTGGCCGAGATCGCGTCATGCTTGGCCAGTTCGCTGATATCGGCGCCCGCGATAAAAGCCTTCTCCCCGGCGCCGGTCATGATTACGACGCGGACGCTGGCATCATTTTTGATCTCATGAAAGGCGGCGCGCAGATCGTCCATGGTAGCCATGTTGAGGGCGTTGAGCACCTTGGGCCGGTTGACAGTGACGTAGGCAATCGCGCCCTTCTTTTCGACAAGAATGTTTTCAAAGCTCATAAGTTCAAACTTTCTACGAATTTGCTGCTGTCAGGCTGGTCGCGACCGAATGATCGAGCCTGCTATAATTGTATAGCACCGAGGTAAACCATGCTGGCGATTCGCCTTCCCGGAAAAATTGAAAAGCGCCTCGAACGGCTTGCCAAACGCACCGGCCGCACTAAGACATACTACGCGCGCGAGGCAATCCTCGAACATCTGGACGATCTCGAGGACATTTACCTCGCCGAAAAGCGTCTGGAAGCGGTACGCGCGGGCCGCACCCGGGCGGTGCCGCTCGAAAAAGTAATACGCCGCTATGGCCTGGAAGATTGAGTTCGAGCCTGCCGCTCTGAGAGAACTCGACAAACTGGACCTTCCCATTCGTCGGCGAATCTTGAAATTCCTCCATGAGCGGGTCGGAAAACTCGACGATCCCCGCAGAATGGGCGAAAGACTTCAAGGCACTCTCAGCGAATTCTGGAAATACCGAGTCGGAGATTACCGCCTCATTTGCTCTTTGCAAGGCGACCGACTCGTGGTACTGGTTCTCCGCCGCGGCCACCGCCGCGAGGTCTACAAGCGTTAGCACGTCCCACAAATCTCTGCGGACCTTCGCTCGTCGGACCGCCGAGGATGACCGCACATGTTCTATAGCTTGTTCGGCACGGGATTGTTCGGGTCCATGTAGTCGTAAAACCCTTTGCCCGTCTTCCGACCATACCACCCAGCCATCACCAAGCGTTTCAACAGCGGCGGCGACGCGAATCTCCGCTCTTTGAACTCATCGTACATTACGTGCGTGATGTAGTAAGTCGTATCGAGCCCGACGAAATCGAGCAAGGTGAACGGGCCCATGGGATAGCCGCAGCCCAGCTTCATAGCGTTATCCATGTCGTCGATCGAACCAACGCCCTCCTCGTAAGCGCGAATGGCGTCGAGCAGATATGGCACCAGCAGCCGGTTCACGATGAATCCGGTCTTGTCACTGGTGCGCACCGGCACCTTGCCGAGCTTTTTTCCGAACTCGTAGGCTGCGTCGTACACCTCGCTGGCTGTTGCGATGGTGCGCACGACTTCGACCAACTTCATGAGCGGTACGGGATTGAAGAAATGCAATCCGATAAACCGTTCCGGCCGCTTGGTCGAGGTCAAAAGTTCGGTGATGGAAATCGATGATGTATTCGAGGCGAAGATTGCATCCTTCTTCACGATGCTGTCGAGGGACGCGTACATCTTTTTCTTGTCCTCGACATTCTCGATGATGGCTTCGATTACGATGTCGCAATCCGCCAGGCCTTGCTTGTTGGTTGTGCCTTTGAGGCGGGCGCGGATTTGATCTTTCTGTTGGGCCGTGATGCCACCCTTCTCCGGAGGCCGCTCGGCAAATTTAGCCAGTGATTTTTCAATTCCGGCAAAACCCTTGTCGAGAAACTTCTGCTCCACTTCGAGCACGGTTACGTCAAATCCCGCAGTCGCGGCAACTTGAGCAATACCGGAGCCCATCAAGCCACAACCCAACACTCCTACCTTTTTTATTTCCATTCACTATTCCTTTTTTGGCTCAAGCCATTAGGCTGGGCCAACTGCTATACCACAGAGACACAGAGTCACAGAGAGCTTCTTGCTTAAGATTTCTCCGTGACTCTGCGGCTCTGTGGTAAATGATTAATTTAAGCTCTCCACCACCATCGCAATCCCTTGGCCGCCGCCGATACAAGCCGTTGCGAGGCCGTACTTCTTTTTTCTCCTTCGCAACTCATAGAGCAGAGTGATCACCAGTCGCGTTCCTGTGGCGCCCAGCGGATGGCCTAGCGCGATTGCTCCGCCGTTCACGTTGACTTTGTCGCGGTCGAGCCCCAACTCTTTCTCGACTGCCAAATACTGCGCGGCAAAGGCTTCATTCACCTCGATCAGGTCGATGTAGTCCAAAGTCAATCCGGCTTTTTGCAACGCGAGCTTGGTTGCAGGGACCGGACCGCGGCCCATCAGCTTAGGCTCGACGCCGGCGATGCCCCAACCCACGATTCGCCCCAACGGTTTCAAACCGCGTTTGCCAGCCTCATCGAGCGACATCACAACCACCGCCGCGCCTCCGTCGACAATGCCGCTGGCATTGCCCGCGGTGACACTTCCAGTCTTCCCAAATGCGGCTTTCAGCTTGGCTAACCCTTCCATCGTCGTCTGCGGACGCCGATGATCATCTTCTTTCAAGCTCTCGCCGGATGGCTCACCCTTTCGATCCTTGAGCGGTACCGGAACCAACTCCTCCTGCAAGCGGCCAGCCTGGTACGCCGCTTCTGCCAATTGCTGCGAGCGCAACGCGAATTCATCCTGCGCCTGGCGGGTGATGCCCTGTTGCTCTCCATAGAGTTCGGCGGTGTTGGCCATGTAGAGGCCGCAGTAAGTGTCGAGCAGCGCAACCATGAGTGAGTCTTCCAGCTTGCCGCCCGGGGCCAGCGTAAAACCGTCGCGCCCGCGGATTACGAACGGTGCTTGCGACATCGCTTCCATGCCGCCAGCCAGCACGACATTTGCTTCGCCCAACTCAATCATCTGGGCCGCGTTGACGATGGATTGCATTCCAGAACCGCACAGACGATTGACGGTCAGAGCAGGCGTTTCAATGGGAAGATCAGCTCGCAGGCCCACATGGCGCGCGCCGTAGAGTGCATCGCCGGAGGTCTGCTGCGCGTTGCCAAAAACGACGTGGTCGAATTCTTTCGGATCAAGCCCAGCGCGCTCGATGGCCCCCCTGCCCGCAATAGCGCCGAGTTCCTGAGCCGTAAAATCCTTCAGCTTGCCGCAATAGCGTCCAAAGGGCGTACGCGCCCCGCTTACAATTGCAATGTCCCCTGGTTTGAGCATTGGCTCCCTAGTCTGCAAGTTCTGGAGTGGCTTCCGCGATCAGAAACGTTCTGAATGGACTCACCAACTTGATAGTTTAACAGCGGGGATAACGAAGCGTAAACCGAGGAGCGTGTCTCGTGTAGCTCCCTAGCGTCCTTTTCAGAAAACGCAGAGAAAGGGAACGCAGAGAAAGCTATGTCCGAGGAAGTTGTGCTTGGCAGACTTAAGGTATGGGATCTTTCCGGCGACTAAGATCCTTCAGGCCACTGCTGCAGTCGAGAACGCCGCTGCCAGCGCAATGATCTTGCCGCCTTGGGCGTTGGCAGTTTGCAGCGCCTGCTCAGCCCGATTGATCACTTCGGTGACGATGTCCACCGGATCGTATTCCCCGCGTACCACCGCCTCCGCAAGCCCCGCGCTGAAATGGACCGATTCTTGTTTTTCCGGCAAGCGTACTTGGGTAAGCAGCCTTTGCAGCTTCTCCGCCGCCAGGATGCCTTCTTTTTCCGCCGTTTCTCCCAGAACGATGGCAATGGTTGTGGTCTCGTAACGGAATGCGAGATCGTTCTGCCGGATATTGGCGGCGAAAAGTTGCCCAATTTGCTGCATGATGGCTTCAATCGCGGATTCGCCGAATTCCTTGACCATGGAGACCTTCTCGCCGAACTGCATCAGCAGAATCGTCAGCGGCGTGCTCTGCTGAGCGTTGCGCCGGGTCTCGGCCATCAGCAGATCGAGATAGGATGCACGTTTCAGCAGGCCCGAGCGCTCGTCCGTCACGGATAGATTTTTGACCAGCCGGCGAAGTCCGGCATTGTTCAGCGCGATAACAATCTGGTCGCTGATGGTTTTGAGGACCATCACGTCGTTCGAGCCCCAGGTATGCGACTTGCTGTCCATGAGGAGAAGGAGGCCAACCTGTTCCGATCCATCGCTGAGCGGCACCGCCAAGAGCGAAGTCACGGTCAGCTGCGACAACGATTCACGGATCTCCTGCAGTTCGGACCCCGTCTGAGTATCGGCGATTGCCAGAGTGCTGCCCCGATGAATGGCCAGGTCGTGAACTGTGGTCGCGATTTTTTCCAGCGCCCTTGCTTCCGCGGGCTTGCTGTTCTCGCTGGCATATTCTTTTACGCTGGTCGTATGCAAGCCAGGCTTTCGCATGGCGACCACACACCGGGTGACTCTCCATTGCGCGCCAATTTCTTTGGCGGCGGTCAACATCACGGCATCCGCGTTGCTTTGCCGATAAAGCTTGCGCGTAATTTCGGCCACACGCGCAAAGCTGCTGACGTCGGCGGCTTCGCTCGACTGCCCTGGCCCAGCCGATGGCGTCGGGGGCCGCGAATCAGCGGCTACCGAGGGTACCGGAGATGAGGCGGGTGTTGACCCGGTATAGTGTGGAATCAACCCTGCTGTCATGTACAACTGTCGCAGATCCTGGTTGCGCTCCTCCTCACGGGGAAAGAGTTCCTGAATCCTTTGCAAGCGCTCGACCGCCTTGGAGCGCATTCCATATTGCACCAGGATTTCCGCCTGCAACATCAGATCCTGCAGCGCGGCCGCGCCCAACATTTTGTCCTGATCGGGAAGCGGCGCCGCGGATGCATCCGCCATACTCGAGAACCGCGAGGCGATGACCTTGAAACGGTTGTCGTCAATTTTTCCCCGCAGTGTTTCCAGCCGCTTCTGATGTCCGGGCTCGTACGCGTCCACTTCGGCAGCCCGATCCAGCGAATCCGCCGCCTTGTCATAATTGCCTACGCTGCAGTAGAGATCAAAGAGCTTGAGCAGAGTCTGACAGTAGTCGGTCTCGCGATTCGAGGCATTAAACTGCTCGCCCATGAACTCAAGCATTTCCGGAGACGCGCGGTGGCGAGAGGCAACGTCCTGAATCATGGCGAGGAAGGCGCGGCGATCCCCTTTGCGGCGATGATATTGCTCCAACTTCTTACCCAGTGCGACGGCCTCAGCGTCCTGCTGGGCGTCAATGAATAATCCAACGAGGTTCGCAACTTCCTGTACCCGCGAAGGATTTTCCTCGAACAGTTGCCAGATAATCGGTTCGGCGTCGGTCAAACGATTGGCGGCCTGCAGCGCTTTCACATATGTGTCGCGCAACTCTTCCGACGGAGAGCCGGCGCTCATCAAAGATTCAAGTACGAAGATGGCGGCGCCGGCCTGACCTTGTTCCAGCAGGTTCTTGCTGTACCCTAGGGCAATCCGGGGATCGGCAGGGTCTTCCGCATAGGCACGTTCCATCGATTGGGCCGCGTTCCGGCCCGAAGCCTGGGCGAGTTCGGAGATTTTAAGAAATGCCGCTGCGGCGGCCTTACTGTCCCCGAGTTCCGAAGAAAGCTCGGCCAGGCGCTGCAGGTTGCGCTCGCTCGAATCAAGGACCAGAAGGCGCTTCAGAGCCGCCAGCGATTCCGGTTTGCGATGCTGTTTGGTCAGTTCCTCAAGCACGCTTTCGTAGGTCTCAAGCGCTTGTTTGGGATGGGACTTCTCCAACAATCCTCCAAAACGCAGCTTCTGTTCCCAAGTTGGAGTTACGAACCGGGCCAGCTTTTTGTACGTAAGGCTCGCGCGAGTGGCATCGCCCGCCTCGATCTGGCGCTCGAACAGGTCCCCCAGAAGCTTCACGGCTTGGGGAATGCGCTGCAGGGAAAGACAGAGGTCGGCAGCCATCTGGCAGACCGTATCATTGTTGGGTTCCGCAGCCAGAACCTGTAGATAGTCCTCCAACGCCTCGGCAGTTTTTCCCTTTTGGAGAAGTTTTTCGGCGCGCTCCACCCGTTTCGTTATTTCTGCCCGATCCATTCGTTTGACAGTCTCAGCCATGAGGTAGCGCCGCGCGAAGTAACCCATAGAAAGTCTAGGAGCAGGTTACCCGCGCGGGCAACGAAGTAACGAACCCAAGCGATTACGAAGGTCATGAAGGGAATAACTCTTTGGGAAATAAGAGCTTTCTGGTATACGTCCGCAATGCCCCAAGAAAGCGTGACGCGTCAGGAAAGCGGGCTTCGCCACCAGCTCAGCGCGGGTCAAATGGCCATGGTGGCCGTGGGTGGCTCGATTGGCACCGGCTTGTTGCTGGGTTCAGCTGCGGCCATTGAAATCGCGGGTCCCGCGGTGATCATCAGCTTCGGCTTGGCTGCATTGCTGTGTTGGACCGTGACCATGGCCCTGGGCGAGCTGGCGAGCATGCATCCCGCCGCCGGATCCTTCGGCTTGTACGCTGATCTCTATCTCGGATCTTGGGCCGGATTCGTCTCGCGAGCTGGGTATTGGACCGCTATCTCGGTTTCGGTCGGGGCCAATCTGGTTGCCTCGGCAACCTACATGCGCTACTGGTTCCCCTCGGCCCCGGCACTGATGTGGATAGCGATCTTCTCACTGGTGTTGATCGTGATCAACCTTCGCAACGTGGGCGACTACGGCCGCTTCGAGTACTGGTTCGCCATGGTGAAACTGGCAACCATGGTGGCATTCATCGTCATCGGCGGCATCCTGCTGGCCGGTGGACGCGTTTCCGCACAGTACACGTCGCAAGGGGGCTTCTTTCCGAAAGGCGCGCTGGCTCCCTTGTTGGCTATGACCTTTGCTCTTTATACCTTTGGCGGCATCGAGATGGTCGCAATTACCACCGGCGAATCGCGGAGCACGGCGGAAATTCCGCGCGCGGTGAAGTGGACCTTCGCCACGCTCGCCTGGGTGTATCTAGGCGCGATAATCGTGCTGGTCGGAGTGATGCCTTGGAATCGCGCGGGGGTTACGGAGAGTCCGTTCGTCACTGTATTCCGAACGGTCGGAATTCCCGGAGCCAGCAGCCTGATGAGTTTCGTGATCCTGACCGCCGCGCTGTCCGGAGCGAACGCTAACCTTTACTCTGCGTCGCGAATGCTGTTCTCACTGGCCCGAGGCGGATGGGCGCCCGCGGCGCTGGGCCGGCTGAATGCAGCGGGATCGCCAAAACTGGCTCTGGTGGCCTCCTCTTACGGAATCGTAGTAGCGGTGATTCTGCAACAATGGGCTCCGAAGAACGCCTTTGTTTACATCCTCACCGGCGCATTGTTCGGACTGATGCTTTCGTGGCTGGTCTCACTGGCCGCGCACATTTCCTTCCGGCGACGTATGAACTCGGCCCAAGTAGCGGCACTGCCCATGCGCTCCCCGCTCGGCGCCTGGGGATCGCTGTTGGGACTTACCCTGGTCGCAGCCGCGGTTCTAAGAACTTGGTGGGACTCACGAGTTAGCCTGCTCAGCGGCGTGTCGACGTTATTGATCCTCACCGCGGCCTATGTGCTTCTAAGATCGCACGACACAAGTTCACCCGGGTTATAGAGCGTTGAGCCTGCTAGAAGCCCGAGTGTTATCCCGAAGTCCCGGCGCATTTCAGCCGGGGACCTGGCGTGTAGCATTTTGCTCTCGTCGACCCCGCAAGTCCGGAGCGCTCCAGCATACGGGCAGCAGTACAATATCCTCATGACTGACGAACTGCTTCGCTATCGCTCCGAGTTCCCCATCCTCGAGCGCACCACCTACATGATCAGCAATTCCCTGGGTGCTATGCCGCGCGGGGTCTACGATGCCATGCAGGGATACGCCGACATCTGGGCCACTCGCGGTGTCCGCGCCTGGGAAGAACGATGGTGGATGCTGGCCGCTGAAGTCGGCGACGAGATTGGCGCTCTCATGAATGCGCCTAAGGGCTCCGTCTCGACCCATCAGAATGTGACGACTTGCCAGGCAGTGGTCGCGTCCTGTTTCGATTTTTCCGGCAAGCGCAACAAGGTTGTTTACACCGACATGAACTTTCCCTCGGTGATGTATTTCTGGGAGGCGCAACAGCCCAACGGCGCCCGCGTTCACATGGTGAAGACCGACGATGGAATCACGGTCCCGACCGAGCGCCTGCTGGATGCTATCGACGAACAGACGTTGCTGGTGCCAATTTCCCATGTGATTTTCCGCAGCGCCTACATCAACGACGCCAGGGCGATCATCGAAAAGGCCCACAAGGTCGGCGCCCACGTCGTGCTCGATACGTTCCAATCGCTCGGTACCGTACCGGTAGACGTTCAGGCTCTGAATACTGACTTTGCCTGTGGCGGAGTTTTGAAGTGGCTTTGCGGCGGCCCGGGCGTGGGGTATCTGTATGTACGTCCAGACCTGGGAAAGAAACTGGAGCCGAAATTCACCGGCTGGTTCGCGCATCAGAACTCGTTGGGATTCGAAATCGGACCAATCCGCTACACCGATCCTCCCTTCCGCTTCATGAATGGCACCTCTCATATACCATCGCTCGAAGCGGCCCGGCCTGGGCTGAAGATCATTACTGAAGTCGGGATTCAGCGCATCCGCGAAAAGTCGAAACGGCAGACCGCGCGTCTAATCGAATTAGCGCAGAAGCAAGGCTGGAAAGTGAACACGCCCCGCGATCCTGAAAAACGTGGTGGCACGGTTTCGATCGATATGCCTGATTCTCAGGAAGTCTGTCGCGAACTGCTGAAACGCGAAATCCTGGTCGACTGGCGACCCAAAGCGGGCGTGCGAATGTCTCCACATTTCTACAACACCGACCAGGAACTCGAAACCGCGATCACTGCCGTAGAAGAAATCCTGAAGGAACGGGCAGTAGCTGTGCGCTGACGAACAGTCCCGTGGGGCACCTCGCGACCCCGCCCTGTGAGCGAAGCCGAAGAGTGCAGGTGGAGCAAGGCTTCGCAGGCGTTTGGAGGGAAACCCCCAAAAACCTCAGTTACGAACGTAAGCCGCACTCGCGTTTTCTGCTGCGACCCAATTTTCCCGTCCGCTATGCTCGAAAAGACGCCGTCTACCCGGTTTAAGGCAGAGGTCTGGGCCCAACAACGTGATTCCACTCTGGCATTTATTCGCTATTCGAAAAACGATGGCATCGTCGTCGCTGTCATCGGCGTCTTGGTTGGCGCATATTTTTTCTACCGCGGTTTCTCCCTCCTGCAACGCAAACGCCTGATCCTGAACACCCCCGCTTCCAAGATCCGCAGCGCTTCCATGGGACTGGTGGAAGTGAACGGCTTGGCCGCTGGACCCTACATCTTGACCGCCCCGCTAACCGGCGCCGCTTGCTATTACTTCCGCAGCATGGCATGGCAGTGGCAGAAATCGGGTAAAAACAGCGAATGGGTAAAAGTCGCAGATGAAAGCCTCCATCTTCCTTTTTTTCTCGACGACAACACCGGTCGCGTGCTGGTCAATCCGCAAGGCGCGGAGATGGACATCCATCGCGACTTCCACGACGAATACAGCACCTCGTTTTTCTCCAGCAGCCTGGAGGTTCCTGCCAATGTCTTTGCCTTTCTCGGGCGCCATGGGGTATCCACCGACAAGAAAATCAAGATCGACGAATATTGCATCAAGCCGAAAAATGCGCTCTTCATTCTGGGAACACTGGCCGAGAATCCTGGACTGAGCGTGAGTCCCAGGCCGATACCCACTTTGACCGCCGAGCAGCAAACGGTCTCCTTCGCCATCCCGGGTACTCGCGTGGGTGTGTCTTTAAGCTCGGGCGTGACTGGTGCACAAAATATGCTATTCGCCGCATCCGGAGGTGAACCGGGGTTTCAAGAAAACGTGTACGTGAGCCTTCGCAATCCCGCTCAGGGCTGCGACGAAACGCAGCAGGAAAAAATTTCCGCGGCTTTGGTGAAGGCCGGCATCACGAATCCAGCGGCCTGGGCGGCGGCAGGAGTAAGTCCTTACGCCGTGGCCACGCCAGCATCCGCTCCCGGCGCGAAGCGTCCGGTCGCAGCTGCCACTGCGCCGGAACAATTCGACCTGCATCCCCCGATCGTACTGATGAAAGGCGAGCACGATCCCGCATTCTTCATTTCATGGCACAGCCAGCGGGACGTAGTCCGCTCGCTGAGCTGGAAATCCGCACTGATGATCTGGGGCGGACCGACGCTCACTCTGTTGTGTTTCTACATTGTGGCAGTCCACTTCGATTGGCTGTAAGGAATGGGAGAGACAAACATATGAACACCATCATCTCGGTCGGGTTCATGTTTGCCATCTTCGGCGTGATCGGATACGTGGTCATGATCTACAACGGGCTGATCGCCTTGAAGAACGACATCGACAAAGCCTGGGCGAACATCGACGTCATGCTCAAGCAGCGCCACGACGAACTCCCCAAGCTGCTCGACGTCTGCAAGGGCTACATGGATTACGAACGCGACACGCTGCTGAAGATCACGCAAGCTCGCAGCATGTATCAGCAGGCGGTCACCGTCGACCAGAAGGCGCAAGCGGACCAAAGCATGACGTCGGCCCTGCGCGGATTCTTTGCCGTGGCCGAGAACTATCCCCAATTGAAGGCCAACAACAATTTCACGCGATTGCAAGAACGAATCACCGAACTGGAAAGCCAGATCGCCGACCGGCGCGAGTTCTACAACGACTCCGTGAATACGTTCAACATCCGCATTCAGCAAATGCCCGACACATTCGTGGCCAGCTTCATGAACTGTGTCCCCGCAACCGATGTTCAAGGTGGAAGAAGCCGACAAGGCCGACGTGTCCATGACTTTCGGGGCCGCAAAGTAGATAAACTGGCGAATGAAGGCTACGGCTGATTGGCCGGTTTCCCCGGTCATCAGCCTTCACACCAGCGTAACCAGCGCAACCAAACCTTCTCAATTAGAATGACCCGGTGAGCGACGCGGTTCGCATTGGCATCCTGGGCGACTTCGAACCTGGATCGCGCGGATCACAAGCCACCAATGACGCGCTGCAACACGCCGCCGCTAAGCTGAAATCAGCCTCGAATCGCCGTGGATTCCGACTCCCTCCGTCCTGGATCCCGACGCTCAAAAAACGCTGGAAAGCTTCGACGGAATCTGGGCCGCGCCCGGCAGTCCTTACAAAAGCTTTGACGGCATGCTGAAAGGCATCGAGTTCGCGCGTCGCCGCGACTGGCCTTTCCTCGGCACCTGCGGGGGCTTTCAGTATGCCCTGATCGAATGCGCTCGCAATGTCCTGGGCATCAAAGACGCGGACACCGCCGAAAACAATTCCGGATCGAAGAACATCGTCATCTACCCCGTGGCATGCGCCGTTCCTGACCGCAAGAAGGATGCGCCCAAGCTTTCCGGATTGATTCCAGAAATCCGCTTGCGCCCGGGATCCTATCTGCAATCCTTTTATATGAAGGACACAGCGACGAAGAGTTCTTCTGCAACTTCGAAGTCAATCCTGAGTACGAATGGGCTGCCATGGAAGCCGGCTTTCCCGTCGTGGCCCGCGGAGTAAAGGGCGAGATTCGCGCCATCGAATCGCCCACTCACCGCTTCTACATCGCGACCTTGTTTCAGCCCCAGCTTTCTTCTAAACCCGGAAAGCCGCATCCGCTGGTGCTGGCATTCGTACAAGCCGCCGCTGACTGGGGAAGAAAAAAACTGGACGACAGCGTGCTGGAGTAAGCGCACGAAATCCATGCTCCGGGCAAAACTTTCTCAGAACCTCTCGCCAAGCCACTAAAGACGAAGCGCGCTGCGGATCAAAGCAGCGCGCAAGCCATTTTACGGAACCAAAGCGCTGAACTAGTCCTACACCTTACTGATCGAGATCGTCATCGTCAGGAAGCACTGGATCGGTGGCAGCGCTGCTGGCGCCGGTTCCGTGGAAGCCGAGCACTGTTGTGGTGGTAAAAATTGTGTACTTGACCTTGCAGCCCGGCCCGGTTGCCGTCTTGGCTGAGGTTAGGGTTTGCGGAGAAGGCTTGAACACTCCCGGGTGTTTCAGTATGGCGGTGGTCCAACTACCCGCCTTTAGAAAGGTCTTATCCGTGATCAGCAGACCGTTTGGACCCGAGGCGATCAGGGTCAAAGTGTCCGCCGTGCTCGCCAAATTGATAATCATTTTGGATGGGGATTTAGTGGTGAATTTATTGGTACCCTCGCTAACCTTGATGGCGCCCGCAGGAAGAGTGTAGGTCGCGGACGTTGTGGTGTGGCTCGTCGGCGACAGAGACTCGCTCGCCAGCACCGTGACCATCCCACTCTTCCCATCGAAGCCGAGCGGATCGGATCCCGAAAGAATCGGTCCAATCGTGCCCTTGATGGTAATGGTGAGCGTCTGGGTCGTTGGGGTCAGGGTCGAGGTTGCGCCAACTTCAATCGATTGCGCCCACGTTGTGCAGCCAAGTAGTAGTATCGCGACAAAAGCAAAGACAGACGTAGGAACCAGCCTGGATAGCATAAGAATCTCCTTCTTTAGTGGCAGGCACAGATAGGGGGTTCTGCGCGAGTGTAGGAAAGCTACCATGTCATTGGCGCAGACTCAACCGAAAAATCTGCAGCCCAATTGGTTGAATAGCCGTCGGTTCTTAATTCAAAGCACGCGTTCCTAGACAACTTTCATGCGTGCTCATACACTTTCTTAAGGTTCATTCTTCATTCTTATGAGACTGGTCACTTTTGAAGATCCAGCGCGACGCTCCCGCATTGGCGGCGTGACCGATGACGGTCGCATCGTCGACCTGCGTTCCGCGTGCGCGCTCTACCTGCGAGATGTCGAAAACGAAAGCGCCTTCGAGCGCCTGGCCGACGCCCTGGTTCCACCCAATATGCTCGCGCTGTTCGAGGGCGGCGACACCAGCCTGGAAGCCGCGCGCAAAGCCTTCGACCACGCGTCGCACAACCCCGATGCCGAGGGTCCCAACGGCGAAACGATCCTTTATTCCGCCGACGACCTCAAACTGAAGGCACCGATTATTCCCCGGAAGTTCTTTCATACCGCCGGCAACTTCCGCGAGCATCATGAAGAGGCCACCAAAGCTGGCTTCTCGCATCCGGTGATGCCGTGGATCGTTTTCTTTCAGAACGTCGACGCCATCATCGGACACGACCAGCCGGTAATCTATCCCGAGCATCTTACCCAGGAACTCGATTACGAACTGGAACTTGCCGTCGTGCTGAAAAAGGGAGGCAAACATTTTTCTCCCGAGGAAGCGGTTGAACGTATCGGGGGCTATGTCATTTTCAATGACATTACCGCGCGTGACATTCAGCGCCGTGAGATGAAATCCGGCGTGTTTAGCTTCTGCAAGGGAATCGATACGTTCTGCCCGCTGGGCCCGTGGATCGTGACCGCCGACGAAATTCCCAACCCGCACAATCTGGCGATGGAGTTGCGCGTGAACGGCGAATCGCGGCAGCGTTCGCATTCCAGCAAAATGTCAGTGAAGATCCCCGAAATCCTCTCGCATTATTCTCCCATGGGCTATAGCGCCGGCGATGTCGTCTCTACTGGCACCGTTTCGGGAGTGGCTGCTTTCAGTGGCGATCCGAAGGCCTGGTACTTGAAGCCGGGGGACGTAATGGAATGCGAGATCGAAAGCATCGGCATCTTACGAAATCGGGTGATCTCGTGGGAAGAAGCCTACGGCCACAAACCCGAGGCATTGGCCACCCAGGAAACGGCGAAGTGGGCAATTGAGTAATTCAGTAATTGTATTTTCAAATTACTGAATTACCCAATTTCTTAATTACCAAATATTTCTCTGTGTCTCTGTGGTGAGCCAAAACAAAATGACAACGCCTTCCAAAATCTGGGTCAGCCAATTGAACGCCCGGCCCGAAATCCGGGCTGCATTTCCGCAAACCAGAATCCGCTTTTACGACACCACGCTGCGCGATGGCGAACAAACCGTCGGAGTCGTACTCTCGCCCCAACAGAAACTGGAAATCGCCCGCAAGCTGGACGAATTGGGCGTAAGCCGCATTGAAGCGGGTTTCCCGCGAGTCTCCCCGGAAGATGCGGAGGCCATACAGCTCATGCAAAGGGCGAGCTTGAACGCCGAGCTATGGGGGTTTTCCCGAGCCGTGAAAGCCGATATCGAAGAGTTGGTCCGGCTGGGCCTGCCGGCCTCGGTCATTGAGGCTCCTACTAGCGATATTAAGCTGAAAGCCTACGGCCTGACGCGTGAAGATGTCTTGCGGCGCGTAGTCGATGCCACGTCCATGGCAAAGCAAAACGGAATCACGACTGCTTTCTTTGCGGTCGACGGCACACGCACCGAACTCGACTTTTTGAAAGAGATCAATCTCGCCGCCCTCGATGCGGGTGCCACCGAAATCGTAGTCGTCGACACCATCGGCGCCTGCGGCCCCGAAGCAATCGAATTTCTTGTTCGCGAAGTATGCACGTGGGTCGGACCGAGCACGCCAGTTCATTTCCACGGACACAACGATTTTGGCATGGCCACTGCTTGTGCTGTCGCCGCCGTCCGCGCCGGAGCAACCTGGATTCAGGGAACAATCAACGGGATGGGCGAACGCGCCGGCAACGCCGACATCTGTGAAATCGCTCTTGCCCTGCGCTGTCTCTACGACGTGCCCGTCGACTTGGATTTGAGGAAAGTTCGCGAAGCTTCAGCAGTCGTTTGCAAAGCGTCTGGCTATACGCTGGACGCGTGGAAACCGCTGGTTGGCGAAAATCTCTTTGTGCGCGAAAGCGGCGCCGTCGCCGCCCAGTTTCACATCCCGGAAGCCATTGAACCGTATTCCGCTGAACTGGTAAATGCCCATCGCAAGATTGTGCTGGGGAAAAAAAGTGGACTGGACAGCATCGATCTGAAGGGCAAGGAACTCCGGCTGACGATCACACCCGAGCAGCGAGCGCCTATCCTGGCCGAAGTCAAAAAGTGTGCCATTGCCAAACGCGGCTTACTGACGGATGAAGAGTTTCGCTCAATCGTAAAACAGGTACGCGTTAATCCGTAAAAATCCGCGCCTACTTTCTGAAGTGTGGCAGCACTTCATCGCCAAACAGCTTCGCTTGCCCGGTGCGATTGTCGCCCCAGATTTCCAGCATGATGTGAGTACAGCCGGCATCGCGGTATTCCTCGATGCGCGCAATACACTCTTTCGGCGTACCGGCAATCGGACAAACCTTACGCAAAATCTCGTCGGTCACTGCCTTGGCTGCGGCTTTCCGCCCGCCTTTTTCCATAGCGTCGGCAACCGGCCGCAGTTCGTCGAAGGTCAGACCCGCACATTCGAGCAACACATCCGCCGAGCCTTTGATGTTTTGCACTTTGTTGGCCAGGTACATCGCCGCCTGCTCGCGCGCACCTTCTTTGCCTCTCGCCGAATCACGATCAATGCTTCCCACAATTACCGCACCGAGCACCAGTTTCGACGAATCTTTGCTAGCTCTGCGCGCACCCTCTTCCATGTTCTTGCGCGAGTAGCGAACAAACGCCGGGGTTGTAATGCTGGCCGTGAGCAGTCCATCGCCGACGACCCCGGACATCCTTTGCATTACCGGGCCGGTCCCTGCGATATAAATCGGCGGAGCGCCGCGCGGCGTATGCGCGTCCGGTTTGAGCGGGGGCACGTTCGCCGCAAAGACCTTTCCCTGATACTCGAAAGCCGCTCCCGCCAGCACCCCTTTGATGACCTCGATGCTCTCGCGCATCACTGTGGCCGGTCCCACTTTTTCCCCTTCGCCTTCGCCAATTTCCTTCATGAAAATCTTAGAAGCTCCCAAGCCAAGCAGAAAGCGAGCCCCAGCCAAGTCCTGCATCACCCGCGCTTCCATCGCGATCTGTACGGGATGACGCGTATACGGAGAAATGATGCCCCACCCTAATTGAATGCGTCGGGTCTCGGTCGCAATGACGGCCAGGACGGCCGTCGATGAGCGCGCCTCGAACGAATGCTTCCGCCACCAGGGATAGGCCTCCGCGATCCAGAAAGCATCGAAACCCCCGTCTTCGCAGGCTTTCGCCATGGCAACGGTCTCGCGCACCGGCTCCATACTGAGTTGCAGAACACCAATATTGAATGGGATAGGCATAAGTCAGCGTTCAGTTCCTGGCTTTCAGATTTCAGTCCGGATCTTTCCACGAATGTTCCAGGCCTTTTATCAGTTCCCACAGAGCCTTGTTTAGCGGGGTCGGCACGCCCACCTTCTCTCCCCACTGCATGATCGCTCCATTCATGAAATCGACTTCGGTCTGGCGTTTCGCGAGCACATCCTGCAGCATGCTGGCACGGTGCTTGCCGGGGGCGTTCGCTCCCTTCTGCACCAATTGTCGAGGATCGCCATGCAATTCAATTCCTAGTTTCTTAGCAACCGCCTCGCCTTCCGCAATCAAATCGTCAAAAAGATGTCCGGTGGGCGCGAAGCGGGTCGCAGCCCCGTGATGCAAGAGCGTGAGCGCACCCACGGGATTCGTGGATGCATTAAAGATCAGCTTGGTCCACTGCGCGCCGCGGGCATCTTTCAGCGGTATGGTGTTCATCCCGGAGCGAGTCATCAATCCGGCGAGTTCTTCCACTTTTTCCATCGAGGTATTGGTCGGCTCGAATGGCCCGATCCAGGTGTCGCCTTTAATGTCATATCCGATGTGCCCCGGCGCAATCGGATGTCCGGCAGGAAACGTCGTACCTCGAATCACGAATTGCACGCGTTCGGCGATAATTTCTTCGTTACCCACCCCGTTCTGAACCGAGCAAACTGCGCTCTTATCGTCAAAGATGTGCGCTACCTCGGAGATCGCGATCCGGGTATGAATGGCTTTTGTCGCGACAATTCCGTAGTCGCAGCGAGGCAACTCCTTGGCATCGCTGGTCGCGTTGAGCTGCGCCGTAAAATCGTCTGCTCCCGAAAGTCGTAGCCCGTTCTGTTGAATGGCGCCGGTGTGCGCCTTCCACACATCGTAGGCCCACACTTCGGCTTCACCGCCCTTGGCAAGATGGGCGGCGAACAAACTCCCGACAGCTCCGCATCCGATTACACAGATTTTCATTTAGCCTTATGCTCGTTGCAGAATCTAATGTACCGCTCGTTTCTCCGCGCCTGAGTAAAACTTCCAAGGCACATCCGCCAGACACTCGCCTTCCGTCTTACCGATACGGTAAGTGTCCTGCGTGTACAGACAGACTTTGCCGTCCTTGTCGACGACCTGGGGATGCAACGAGAAAATCATATTTTCCTGTAGCTGCACATCGCTCGCCGCTCCGATGGCAGGATACTCGAGCATAGTTGCGCCGATGCTGTGCCCAGATAAATGGCCAAGAGCAAATCCGTGCTGGGCAAAGGTCTCCGCCACAACACGATGAACATCGCTGGCCCGTTCGCCCGCGCGCATTAGTTTTCGTGCAGCGTCGAGGGCCAGTGGATACGCGTCTGCCATAGCCTGGGTTCGAGGGCTAAGCTTCCCTCGAATCAGGGGACGCGAGAACTCCACCCAGTACCCGCCTGCTCCCGTAACTTCGAGCGAGTACAAAAGCAGATCGTCCACTGCGGTCACGCGATGCCCGGGAACTTTGAACGACGCCTCCGCCTCGCCATGAGCCCCCGAAAGAAGAATATTCATCATGCGTGGACCGGCGCCGCGGGCAAAGAATCTTTCGACGGCCGGCGCCATAATTTCTGCTTCGGTCTTGCCTGGCTCGTAGGCCGCGACCAGGGCCCAGAACCCTTCCACGATAATGTCCATCGCATCGCGGATTTCGGCAAGTTCCTCTGCGCTTTTGACCGCGCGCGCCATATCGAATTCGAAATCGAACGGCACCATCTCAAATGGCGCATTCACCAGCTCGCGGTAGTCGCGCACCGCCATGATGAAGTTCATGCCGTAAATGCCAACCCGCTTCCATCCGCTTTCGCGTGCGCGCTCAGAAATCCACTGTCCAGGAACATCTGGCCAGACGTGATCCTTCACCCACGGCTTGACCTTGTCGCCAATCCAACGGGCTTCCCGCGGAAAGACCAATGTTGGTTCACCTTCGAGCGGCAGCACAGCATATACGTAGCGATGAACAATTTCGAAACCCGACACATAAAACACCGCTCCTTCAAAACCGGCATATTGATTGCCACATACGATGAGCGCGTCCAAACTTGCGCGCTGCATGGCGGCTCGAATGTTCTTGTAGCGGCGATCGATTTCGAGTTGGCTTGGCAAAGTCCCCCCAGATCCTGAATTCTCTATTGCACACCGCATAGCTCGGCAGCCGTTAGAGCGTAAATCTTCGTGATATCCACCAGCGTTTTGATCCTCACCTTCTCGCCTTCGGCATCGCGCGGGCCGCTGGACGGGCCGTAGTTCACGGTTTCGATACCATAACGCGTCATCACGGAAGCATCCGAGCACCACAGCACCACATCGCGCTTGGGCGCTTCGCCCATCACCCGCTGATGGTTCATGTCAATAGCTTTGACCATCGCGTGGTCCGGCGCGATGCTGGCTCCGGGCACCGAGACGTAAGTTTCGAACTCCAGACCGTAGTCTGGATAACGTTTTTTCAAATCCAGAAAGAGCGACTTGGCCGCACGCCTTGCTCCTTGCATGGACATGTGCGGCGGCACGCGCAGGTCGAGAAACAACTCAGCCCGCTCCGGAGTGCGACTGACGCGCCAGGGTTGCCCACCGCGGATGCAGCCGAAATTGGCGACGCCCTTGTGCCCTCGATACGAGGTCTTTTGCTCCCAGCCTTTGATCCATTTCACCACTACCCCGAGCACGTCGTAGAGCCGCCGGATTGAGTTGCGCTCAGCCCGTCCAACCGCGAACGCGGTGTGCACGTACATTCCTGTAACCGAAATGCGCACCCAAAGCGAGCCGTAATGCTCAAGAATAATTTGCATATCGGTGGGTTCGCCGAGGATGCAAACGTCGGGCAGCACTCCGTGGTTCACCAGATAATGAGTGCCTACGCCATAGCCGCGGTACTCGCGTCCGCGGAATTCCTTCCATTGTGTCTTTTCGATTTCTCCCGCGACGGCGGCGAGAATGACATCGCCTTGAAGTTTGACTCCCGCGCGTTGCAGCGCCTTCACCGCGTGGGTGTAGCACACTAACGCGCCCTTCATGTTGTAAATGCCGAGCCCGTAAATCATTCCGTCTTTCATCACGGCATTCGGTTTGTATCCGATCCCAGTGAGGAAAGTTTCCTGTCCGGTATTCGACGTGTCCATGTGGCCGTTGAACATGAGGCAGCGCCCCGTGCCGGTGCCTTCCCAGCGGGCGATTACGTTGGCGCGCCCTTCCTCCACCTCTTGCCAAGTGACCTCGAGATGCATGGCCTCCCACGCGGCGCGCATGTGTTCCGCCATCCTGCCTTCGTCGCCGGTAGGGCTGGGAATGTTGATTACATCGCAGCACATCGCCACGATCTCTTCTTCCTTGATCTCGGCGAGAATTCGCTCGACCAGTTTCGGGTTAAGCCTCGAAGGTGGAACCTTGTTTGATTTAGCCACAGTTTTATTTTCTTACCGGTGTCCTGCCAGCCGAAAGTCATCAGGATAGCTGCACAGCTTTTCGTTGCCTTTTTCGGTGATCAGGAAATTGTCTTCGAGTCTCAGACCGCCCCCGCCCGGCCAATAAATTCCGGGCTCGATGGCCAGCACCATGTTTTTTTTCATCGTACCTTTCCCCGCCTGATGGGCATAAGGAAACTCATGCGCGCGCGCGCCCACGCCGTGACAGATAGGATGCGAAGGCTGTCCCGGATATCCGCCTTCCGCAATGCGCGCGCGAATCAGACGATCTAAGTCCGGGAAGTCGGCGCCATCCCGCACATACGCGATTGCTTGATTGAAAACATTCAGCAATAAATCCAGGAGTTTGTGATACTCCGGCGTGAGCTCGCCGGGACAAGCATTCTTGGTGAGGTCGGTCCAGTAGCCATCCACGCAGACCCAGATTTCGAATAGCGTGGGCTCGTTCTTTTGAATGGGGCGGTCGCCGGTTGCGGTGAATGTGGCGATTCCCTTTCCTGACCATACCAGCGTGAATGCGCGCGCCATTTCAACTTTTCCTTTGTATCCCACGCCGACGCCGTGCACGAAGCTCTCATACATGCCGCCCACTTCACTTTCCTTCATGCCGGGTCGCATGTGCTCGCGAGTGTACTCCATCGCCAGCGCAGCCAGTTCATTCGCCAGCCGCATGCGCTCGATCTCCTGTGCCGTCTTGATTGCCCGAGCTTCATTGAGCAATGGGGTGGCGTCGACCACCTGACCCGCGATTTCACCGAAGGCGTCGAAATAAGTCTGGGTCGGCGTGCTAGGTTCGCCTACCATGCGGTCCGCACTTTGCGTGCCCATGTTCAACTCGATGGCAACTTTGTCGGTGAGACCACGTTCCTTCAATACCTTTAATGCAATATCCAGTGCACGATATTGCGGAGGTCGAGGATCGCTCTCGTGATAGCCCTTGAACAGTCGAATATCTTTCGTCCATGCGTTTCGCTGTGCATCCGCCAATTGCGGCTCCAGGGCAATGAGCGTCGGCTCGCCCTCGCGGGGGAATACCGCCGCGTCGTATCCCTTCATGCACCAGTAATTCGTGACATACACGAGATTGTCCGGAGCACGCATGACCAAGGCAGTTACGTCCTGATCTTTCATCAGGGCGCGAACCCGATTCAATTTCGCTTCGTCAACTGGCCACGACATAGTTGAATCCATAAACGTTGCAAGCAACGTTTCTACGGCTGGACTGCGCGATTCTCATCCGGGTACGTCCACGATGCTTCCCTGCCCTTGATCAACCGGTAGACCGCGGTGTGCAGCGGCGCGAGCCCACCGACGCGCTCTGCTTCACGCGCAATAGCTCCGCTCAAAAAATCGACCTCAGTCGAGAATTGATGTCGAATGTCATACAGCATCGACGGCGGATGGTTCGTCACGGCGCCGATTTTGTTCATCTCCCAAGGATCTTCGTGGAGTTGTATCCCTGCAGCCGCCGCAACCTGTTTCCCTTCGTCCATCAACTCGTGCAACAGATTTCCGAGACTGGCAAAATGCGACTCGTCGGCGAAGTGCGGCGAATGTGGCAACCCGGTCAGCGCGGATACCCCATTGACCGACGCGTTAAAAATCAGCTTCGACCATTGTGCCGGACGCGCATCCTGCAACCCCTCGGCCTTCAGCCCCGCTGCAGTGATCAAGTCGGCGGCCTCTTTTACCAATGCATAGGGCGTCTGGCGCGGTTCAAACGGGCCAATCCATGTTGCCGTATCGAGCTCCAACTGCACATGCGTGTCGCCATGCTTGGTGCCGCTCATAAAAGTGGTGCCCCGAATCACTTGACCGCGAGTGTGCGCAGCGATGATTTCTTCGCTCCCCAGCCCGTTTTGCGCAGAGATAACGGCGCCCTGATCGAAACGATGGCCAATGGAGGAAATAGATTCTTCCACCTGCGTCGCTTTTGTTGCCACGATGCCGAGCTCGCAATCGGGAAGCTCGTGCGATTGCGTGGTAGCCTTCAGCGACACATGAAACTCATGCTTTCCCGAAACCCGCAGCCCGTCGCGGTTGAGCGCTCGGGCGTGATCCTCGCGGCGGACAAAAGCCCAAACCTCAGCAACCCGGGCCAGGTGCGCCGCATACAGGCTGCCAATGGCGCCACATCCAACGATGCAAACACGCTTCATTCGTAGCGCCGGCCGCTTGCCGGCATTCTCCATTCCCCCCGGGACAGCGGCGCTACACTCGCCTTTCCACTTTTACCAGCTTGTCGGCTTGACCGATCTCTTTCGCCACCATCGCTCGAAACAAACTATCGGCATTGTTGAACGAGTCGTCGATCATGATGCCGCTGGCAAATAGCGCATCCTGCAGAGCCGCGGAGATCGTGTGGATAGGAGCGGCTCCGCCTTCGCCCATTCCCTTGGCCCCGCTGTAGCTGTGCGGCGATGGCGTTTCAATGTGATCGTATTTCACCCTGGGCATATTCATCGCGGTGATGGGCGTGTAATCGCTGAATGTGCTGGTGAGCATGTTGCCGACGCCATCGTACACGCAATTCTCCATGAGAGATGCGCCGATACCGTGTGCCGTAGCGCCGTACACCTGGCCCTCGACGATGGGCGGATTAATCACGGTGCCGCAATCATCGACCGCAACATAGTCGAGTATGCGTGGGATGAAAGTGTCGCGCTCGATTTCGACCACAGCGATATGAAGCTGGGAGGCGTAGGTCAATGTCAGGCTGCCGTATTTCTTTTCCTTATCCGGCACCTTGAATGGCGCTCGCCAGATGTAGCGGCAATTCAGCGTGAGCTCGTACAACTCGGGCGGCAGCACCGCGCTATTGACGTTGACGATATTGGCCAGCCCCCAATAGTTAACGGACTTCCCCTTGCTGGTGGCGCGAACCTCTGGCCCCTGCTCACCGGTACGAAATTCGAGATCGTCTTCCTTGGTTTCGAGCAGGAACGCCGCCAGACGACTCATCTCGGTTTTCAGTTTCTGCGCTGCCCCATGAACCGCGGACAGCCCCGACACGGCAAACTGGCTGGCATAGGTTCCGGAAAATCCGGTGTGCACGTTACGTTCAGTGTCGAAGCCGGTGCGTACCGTGATGCGATCGGGATGAATCTTCAACACATCGGCGACGACCTGGGCAGCCGTCGTCTCGTGTCCCTGACCCTGTGGGCAGGAACCAACAGAAACTACAACCTCGCCATAAATATCCAGCTTACAGTTCGCACCCTGGGAGTTGCCGGAAAACGGCGCCCCCGGGTTTATGATCTGCGACTGGCCAAAATTGTTCGTACCCGAGTCGAGGGTCGTGCCAATGCCAATTCCGATATGCCTCCCTTCCTTGCGCGCCGCGACCTGCTTCTTCTTCCATTCGTCCCAGCCGATGCGCTCTTTCGCCACCTGCAGCATGCGCGGGTAGTTGCCCGAGTCATACACGCAGCCATTCGGCGTCGTATAAGGAAACTCTTCCGGACGAATGTAATTGCGTAAACGGATCTCATCGGCCGGGATGCCCAACTCATGCCCGCAGATGTCGATCAGCCGCTCCAGGAACCACAGGTGCTGCATGCGGGAATATCCGCGATTCGGACCCACGGGACACTTATTCGTGACCGCTTGCGTGAAGTCGATGCGAGCGTTCTTGAAACGATACACGCCGGGAAACACCTGAGACCAAATCACGCAACCCAGCGGCTCGTAACGCGGGTACGCGCCGCAGTCATCGATATGCCGTGACACCAGCGCCGTGATTACGCCGTTTCTTATCGAGAGCAACTCGCGTCTCGCGGAAAGTACGTTCGTTGCCGTGGGCGCTTGAAGTGATGTGTTCGGTACGCGTCTCCACCCACTTGACCGGCCGTCCGCCAGCTTTCTTTGAAGCCAGCGCACACACTGCCATCTGTGGATAGCTCGTAATCTTGATGCCGAAACTGCCGCCGATATCGGATGTCTCGACGCGTATGCGGTCGATGTGGACGCCCAGGTGCGCCGACAAGAAATTGAATGGCGAACGATGGAAACGAGTTGTTGCATGCGTAATAGATGCGGTCGTCCTTGGGGTTCCATTGCGCGATGACCACGTTGTTCTCGAGAGGTGTGCTGGAGAAACGATGGAAATGCAGCCGATCAATATTGACGACGTAGGCAGCTTCGCGGAAGGCTTTTTCAACATCTCCGTATTCGAAGACGCCATTCCAGACACGATTCGTGCCAGCCTCCTCGTGCAGAATGCTTTTGTCGGTCAAGGCTGCTTCCGCATCCACGACCGGATCGAGCGCCTCGTATTGCACCTGCACAAGCTCCGCACCATCGTCGGCAAGGCTGGCAGATTCGGCTACGACCGCCGCAACCGGCTCACCCTGGTAGCGCACCTTGGAAACGGCCAAAGGATAATCTTTTATCTTGCCGCCCGGGTCGGGCGCAATCTCGATGAATGGCTGCGTCTGTGCCGCGATCTCGGTACCGGTAAGCGTGGCCACCACGCCCGCGAGGGCTTCCGCAGCCGAGACGTCAATACTGACTATCTTCGCGTGAGCATAGGGCGAACGCACGAATCGCAGATACAACATCTCTCGCAGCTTGATGTCATCGGCAAACTTACCCCGCCCGCGCAGCAACCGATTTTCTTCCTTCCGCGGAAGGGACTGGCCTACCCAGTTCTTAGCGCCGTCCTTCTTGCTCACCCGGTCTCCCCTGTTGCGACGGCATCTTGCCGTCACACTTATTGCAACGCAGCCTGCAATCCGTCAATCAACTTCTGAACTTGTTTTTTTCCCAGTGGCTCGAGCAATCCTCCAGCCATCGAGGTCAGGCGGCCGAAGATCTGCGCCTCCCCCTGCCAGGCCACTTTGGTGCCCCCATCGAGCGGCGATAAATCAAACCCAGCCGTCAACCCAACATTGCCTCCAGCCACGCTGCCTTGTCCCTTGTATTGGGCCCGCTTCGGACGTTCGGCCTCCGCCAATTCCATCTTTATTTCCGCAACCCCTTTGATATATGAAATGCCGACGTTTACTTTCACTGTGAAATGGGTCGGGTCTTGTATCGATAAACCCTGAAAATCGGGCAGGAGCGCGGCAAATTTCCCCGGATCGCTCAGGAAATCGTAAACCTCTTCCGGCTTGCGCGTAACTTCAAACTCGCCGCCAAACTTGATTGCCATGCTTCAGGCGCCTTTCATATTCTTCGCAGCCATTTGAATTGCCTTCAAAATATTCTGGTATCCAGTACAGCGGCAAGTATTGCCCGCAATCGCTTTGCGCATCTCCTTTTCGTTCGGCTCTTTGTTGTGCGCCAATAACTGCAAGGTCGAAAGCATCAGTCCCGGCGTGCAGTATCCGCATTGCAGTCCGTAGCAATCGCCAAAAGCTTTTTGTATGGGATGGAGTTCGCCATTTGTTTCCAGGCCCTCGACCGTCAGGATATCCGCGCCGTCTGCCTGCACCGCGAACATGGTGCACGACTTCACTGCCGCGCCATTCATCAGCACCGTGCAGGCGCCGCAGTAGGTAGTATCACAGCCCACGTGGGTTCCGGTGAGATCAAGATCTTCCCGCAGCAACTCGACCAGCAACTTGCGCGGCTCAACCGTGCGTGAAAAGGCCTTGCCGTTGACCTTGAACTGAATCGGAATATTTTCAATGCGGTCAGGCATAAATATGGGCCACCTCAACCTGCTCGCCGCGAGCCCGGCGACGAGCGATGTCGATCGCCCGTTTGACCAGCGCGCCCACCAGCGTCCTTTTATAATCCGCCGACCCTCGAATATCCGGTTGCGGATCAGCCGCGGCACGAGCCGCCTCCATCGCGTTCGCAATGGTCTTATCGGCAAGAACCTGCCCGCGAAGAGCTGTTTCCGCGTCCTTCGCTCTTATCGGAATCAGGCCGACACAGCCCAGGGAGATCGCCGCATCCTGACAAACGTCGCCATCCATGGTGAGCTGCACCGCGGCACTTGCGGTTGGATATACTGGCGCGGCGCGCTTGAATGCCAGATACGCCCCGCCGCTTCCCTTGGGCGGTATTTTCACCACGACCTCGCTGACCAATTCATCATGCGCCAGAGCCGTAGTGTATGCGTCCTTGATAAAGTCGGTGAGCGAAACCATACGCTCGCCCCCGCCACCAAGACAACGAACTTCAACCGCAAGCGTGGAAAGCACCGTCGCCCAGTCGCCACTCGGATCTGCTTCGGCCAGCGAGCCGCCAATGGTGCCGCGATTGCGCACCTGAACATCGGCAATTCCCGCGGCACAGTCGTGGAGAATACCAATGTTCCTCGCAGCACTTGACTCTTCGATCTCCGAATGGCGAGTCATCGGACCGAAACGAACCATGCCGTTGTCCTCCTTGATGTAGGAGGTTCCAAAGATAAAGTTCAGATCAACCAGGTGCGTCGGATTCGCGAAACGAAGCTTCATCAGCGGAATCAGACTCTGACCGCCCGCCAGCAACTTGGCCTCATCCCCGAGTTGGGCAAGAAGCGCCGCTGCTTCCTTCAAAGAACTGGCGCGGTGATAGTGAAACGCTCGCGGATACATTCCTTATTCTTTATTCCTCATGCGTGGACTCATGCCGAACATGTTTCTCGCGACCAGTTGCGGGCCGGGCCAATAAGCTTAACAAACGTACTTATCTCACGACCAGAGGGGGGTTAGAAAATACTATGCGAGCCAGATCCTGGCGCGCGGGCTCACCGGTCCTAACCTTCTGTCCCAATGTTTCGATAAGCCCCTCGGAAATACAGCAGCGGGTCTCCTTGGCGGACCACGACATCCTCCACTTCCGCAATAAAAATGGTATGGTCTCCCGCATCCTGCGCGCTGTGCAAGCGGCACTCCAGATAGGCCAAAGCGCCGTGTAGAACCGGAGTCGCATGTTTCGTGCGATCGAAGCGGGCGCCAGCGTCTTGCTCAGCATGCTGATGGGTCGGACTTGGATCGGCATAGTACTGCGAAATCGCCCGCTGGTTTTCCGCCAGAACATTCACTCCGAAGCGTTTCCTGGCATGCAGGTGTGCGTGGGTTCGCGCGCGATGATCTACACAAACCAGCACTAGCAAGGGGTCTAGCGACACCGAGGTGAAGGCGTTCGCTGTCATGCCATGCACTTCGCCTTCATAGTCAACCGTAATGACCGTAACCCCGGTGGCAAAGCTGCCCATTGCCTTGCGAAATTCCGCCTGCGTAACGCCCATAGAAAGTGAAGTCTCGCTTGATGCAGTCTAGTTTCTATTCGCCGCGGGAGCGCTCGTGTCCGAAGCAACCCCAGCCACCCTTCAGAGTTTTACCACGTCCTGCCTCGTTCTTGTTGCGGGTCTCATGTATGATTTCGAGCGTGAGCGTGGGACAAACAGCTTTTACCAACCGGCATCCCAGAAGTTCGTATGCGGACGAACTGCGCTCCGGATTCCCTCTTTCGCGAGAGGCCGCGTACCAACTGATCGGCTGTGGCGAGAGCGAGCTTCCTGCGTTACTAACAGCTGCCATGGAGACCCGGCAGCGCTTCAAGCCGGGGATCGTAACCTACTCGCGCAAAGTTTTTATTCCGCTCACCAACCTGTGTCGCGACTACTGCGGCTATTGCACCTTCCGCCGCGATCCCGGCCAGCCGGGAGCGCACACCATGACTCCGGACCAGGTTCTTGAGATAGCTCGCGCGGGCGAAAAAATGGGATGCACCGAAGCTTTGTTCAGCCTGGGCGACAAACCCGAACTCGCATTTCCCGAGATGCGCGAGACTTTGCGCCATCTGGGATATCAAGTCCACGCTTCACTATCTCGAAGCGATGTGCGAACTGGTGCTGCGCGAAACCGCTCTGCTGCCTCATCCCAATCCCGGCCTGCTGAGCGCCGAATGGATTGCGCGTCTGGCAAGTGTTTCTCCGAGCATGGGTCTGATGCTCGAGACCACCAACGCTTCGCTGCTGGAAGCCGGGGCCGCCCATGACAATGCGCCCGATAAAATTCCTGCCAAGCGCCTGCACACCATTGAGGAAGCGGGCAAGCAAAACGTCCCCTTCACCACCGGCTTACTGATCGGCATTGGCGAGACGCTGGAAGATCGCGTCGACACCCTGCTCGCGATCCGCGACCTGCACCGGCGCTACGGGCACATCCAGGAAGTCATTATCCAGAACTTTCGCGCCAAACCCGAAATCCCCATGCGCGACTGGCCCGAGCCTACGCAAGGCGAAATGATGCGCACGATCGCCGTCGCACGCCTGCTCATGCCGGACGTCAATATTCAGGCACCTCCTAATCTGTCTGCTCCGTACTACGATGAACTGCTGGATGCCGGCATCAACGATTGGGGAGGGATTTCGCCCTTGACGCCAGATTTCATCAATCCGGAAAAGCCGTGGCCGCATCTGGAACAACTAAAGCTTCGCACCGAAGCGAAAGGATATCGCTTGCGCCAGCGACTGCCGGTTTATCCTGAGTTCGTAGCGGAATATTACCGGAGAGCCAGGCCTGCTCGCTGAAAAAATCAAAGCCGCGGCCGACTGCTGAAGGCTACGCGCGGAGACCCGCATGATCGTTGTGCTCACCGGCGGCACGGGTGGCGCCAAGTTTGTCGATGGCCTCCGTCAAGTCGCGTCCGCGAAGCAACTCACCTTCATCGTGAACACCGGAGACGATCTGGAGTGGTGGGGACTGTATGTCTCGCCTGACGTGGATTCGATCACCTATGCGATGGCTGGCCTCCTCAGCAAAGAACGCGGCTGGGGCGTAAAGGGCGACACATTCTTTTGCCTGCAGGCCATGGGAGAGCTGGCTGAGCCGATCTGGTTCCACGTGGGCGACCGCGACCTCGCCATTCACCTGTTGCGCTCGAAATACCTGGCGCAGGGAAAGACGCTGAGCGAAGCCACCACCGAAATCTGCAACAAGCTCGGCGTGCAGGCGCGCATTCTGCCCATGAGCAACTCGCGAGTCGAAACCAGAGTAGACACGCCGGTCGGCGATCTCAGCTTTGAGGAATATTTTGTGCAGCGCTGGTATCAGGATCCGGTGAAATCGGTTCGCTTCGCCGGAGCGCAGCGACGCTGAACCCGCGCCTGGCGTAGTCGATTCCATCCTGTCTGCCAGTGCCGTGATCCTGGCGCCGAGTAATCCCGTAACCAGCATCGGTCCGATTCTCGCCGTTCCCGGACATTCGCGAAGCCTTGCGGAAACCGCGGCGCCAGATTGCCGCCGTCAGCCCCATCGTCGGCGGTGCTGCAGTCTCAGGTCCGGCAGGCGCGTTGATGGCGGCGCAAGGATTGCCTGTCTCGATCGCCGGAGTTGCCAAGGCGTATCGAGGACTTTCTCGATATTCTGATTGCCGATGTGCGCGACGTCGAAGCTGCCGAAGAACTTCGAGCGGCCAGGTCTGCGCGTACATTGCACCAACACCGTGATGCGCACGATGGAGGACAAAGCCAAGCTGGCGCGGACCGTACTTGCCTTGCTGGGCGCGGAAAGCGCCCGACGCCGCGGACCCGTCATGATCCTCATTCCGGTCAAGAATCTGGCCAACGCCAAGCAGCGCCTGGCAGCGCTGCTCGATCAACCCACGCGCACCAAGCTGGCTCAGGCCATGCTTTTCGACGTGCTCGAGACGCTGGGCACGTGGGCAAGCCGGCCCGAAGTTGGCATTGTCACCAGCGATCCGTTTGCCATCGAGCTCGCGCAAAGATTCCAATTTCGAAATCATCCCCGACCACACAAATCGGAGTGAAACCGCTGCCATCGAGATGGCGACCAATATCTGCGAGTCGCGGGCGTCGACAGCACGCTGGTCATTCCCGGAGATATTCCACTGATCAGTGTTCAGGAGCTGGAACAGATTCTCGAAGCCGCGCCCGCTGCAAGGCTCCGTGCTCGTCCCCGCCGCCGACGGACGCGGCACCAACGCCGTCTGGCGCCGTCCCGCCGGATTGTTCCCGCTGCGTTTCGGCAACGACAGCTTCAAACCGCATCTGGCGGCGGCGCGCGCAACGCAGAAACCGTGCGTCGTGTTCTCGCTCCCCGGCATTGCTCTTGATGTCGATAATCCTTCCGACTTGCAGCCAACTTGCGGAAGCTCCCGGCGAAACCCGCGCCCAACGCCTGGCGCGGCAATGGGATCTCACCGATCTTTCCTTGGCCGCGAATGAATAAAGGCCTTCTGAAGCACGATGTCGATAGGGGAATGGGCGTCATCGCCCGTCCACGAAAATGAAAACCGTTCCACAGCTTCGCATTTTTCCCGTCCCTGTGGCCAACGAAATTCGTCCCGGCGACTCACTCGCCGAGAAACTTGTTCAGGCCCTGCAAACATCAGAAACATTGCGTTGCAGCAGGGCGACATTCTGGTCGTAAAGCACAAAATCGTCTCCAAGGCCGAGGGCCAGTTGTTGCATCTCGAAAACATCAAGCCCTCCGCCAGTTCCCGCGCATGGGCTCGGCGCTACAAGCTCGATGCGCGCGTCACCGAACTCGCTCTTGCAGAAAGCAAGCGGATAGTGCGCCGCAAGCGCGGCGTCCTGATCACCGAAACCCGCCACGGACTTGATCTGCGCCAACAGCGGAGTGGATGTCTCCAACGTCAACGGCGGCGGCCACGCGCTGCTGCTTCCCGAAAGATCCCGACCGCTCCGCGCGCTCAACTCCATCGCGAACTGAAAAAGCGTCTGAAGCTTTCCATTCCCGTCATCATCACCGATAGCTTTCGGGCGCCCCTGGCGCGAAGGCCTGACCGAAGTTGCCATCGGTGTCGCGGGCATGCAAGCCGCTGCACGATTATCGCGGACGTCGCGATCCTCACGGCTATCCGCTTGCGCGTCAGCATCGAAGCCGTCGCCGACGAACTGGCTTGCGCCGCCGGCCTGGTCTGCGGCAAGCTGGCTCGCACGCCTGCGTGTATCATTCGAGGATTCCCTTACCGGCCCGGGCGCGGCGAGCTCGCGATCTGATTCGTCCGGCAGCTACGGACTTGTTTCGCTGAGAGTTGTTAGTTCGAAGAGGACCTATGACCCGCGCGCTGACTCAGTCCGAACTGGAGAACTTCCCTTCGCTGGAGTGGTCGGACATCGCGCCGCGCATCAGCCGCCAGTCCGCGCACCGCCCTCGAACAAGTGCTGGAAACGCTGGACGGCGGCGTGCTCTCTCGCGAACAGTGCCTGCTCCTGGCGAATGCCGAAGGCGACGACCTGCTCGGCCTGCTCGTCGCCGCCGACGCACTTGCGCCGCGAACTGGTCGGGAACATCGTCACCTACGTCGTGAACCGCAACATCAATTTCACCAACATCTGTTTTGTCGGCTGCAAATTCTGCGCCTTCAGCCGCGGCCCGCGCGAATCCGACACCTACTTTCTCAGCCTCGAACAAGTCGCCCAGAAGGCCGTCGAAGCCTGGCAGACTCGGCGCCACCGAAGTCTGCATTCAGGGCGGCCTGCCGCACGGCCTGCCTCCGTTTTACTATCGCGACATTCTGCGCGCCGTAAAACAGGCCGTTCCCGGCATGCACATTCACGCCTTCTCGCCCATGGAGATCGTCTACGGCGTCGAACTCACCGGCATGCCGCTGCGCGACTACCTGTCGCATGCTGCGCGACAACGGCCTCGACACGCTGCCCGGCACCGCCGCCGAAATTCTCGACGACGAAGTTCGCTTCGTTCTCTCGCGCAACAAGCTTTCCACCGAGCAATGGAAGGAAGTCATCCGCACCGCGCATCGGCTGCGGCATCCGCAGCACCTCCACGCTGATGTACGGACACGTCGAAACGCCCGAGCACTGGGTCAATCAACTTCTTCTGCTGCGCGAAATCCAGCAGCAGACCGGCGGCTTCACCGAATTCGTTCCGCTCGGCTTCGTCCACCAGAACACGCTGCTGTTTCATCAGGGAATTGCGCGCTCCGGTCCCACCCTCGCCGAGCATCTCAAGATTCACGCGCTGGCGCGAGTGATGCTGGCCGGCTCGATCAACAATATTCAGGTCTCGTGGGTAAAGCTGAATCGCGAACTCTCGCAGCTCTGCCTGCACGCCGGCGCGAACGACTACGGCGGCACGCTGATGGAAGAAAACATCTCGCGCGAAGCCGGAGCCACCGCCGGCCAGTACACCAGCCCGGAAGATTTCCAATCGCTGATTCTGGAAGCCGGCCGCATTCCCGCCGAGCGCAACACCACCTACACGCGCATCAATATCAAGCTGCAACCCGAAGCACTCGACTCGCCGAGGCAAGCTCGCTTGAACCGGAGTTCGCTAGATGAACCCGCCCCGCCTATCGCGATTCTCGGAGGCACCGGCCCCGAAGGATTCGGCCTGGCGCTGCGCTGGGCGCGAGCCGGAGAAACCGTCATCATCGGATCGCGCGATGCCAAGCGCGCGCAAGAAGCCGCCGAAAAAATCAAACAACGAGTCGGCGCCAACGCGCAAGATCTCCGGCGACGAAAACGTCGCCGCCTGCGCCGCCGCCGACTTGCTCGTGCTCACCGTTCCCTTCGAAGGCCACGCGGCGTTGCTCAAGCAACTCAAGCCAGCGATTCGTCCCGGCAGCATTGTGATTGACGCCACCGTCCCGCTGGCCGCCAGCGTCGGCGGCCGCGCCACCCGCACTCTCGGCGTCTGGCAAGGCTCGGCCGCGCAGCAGACCGCCGAACTTGTCCCCAAAGGCGTTTCGGTGGTGGCCGCATTTCAAAACGTCTCGGCCGAACTGCTGAACGGCGACGACCCGGTCGACTGCGACGTGATCGTCTGCAGCGACGATGCGAAGCCAGCCAAGTCGTGCGCGTCCTGGCCGCAAAAATTCCCGGCGTTCGCGCCCTCGACGGCGGCAAACTGGAAAATGCGCGCATCCTGGAGCAAATCACCGCGCTGCTGATCGGCCTGAACATCCGCCACAAAGGCCACTCCGGAATTCGCATCACCGGCCTGCCCGCCCGCGGCATACGAAGTTCCGTAGCACCGTTTCGGGTGGCTGACAACGACAACTAGCATGAACGATTCTCCCGAAACGCGCCCAGCCATAGAATTCCGCCACGTATCCGTATCGAATCGGCAATCACGCTCGCGCACGGCCGCGAACTGCTCCACGATCTGAATCTCGAAGTGCACCGCGGAGAAACCCTGGTCCTGCTCGGTCGCAGCGGCTCCGGCAAAACTACGACTCTCAAACTCATCAATCGTCTCCTCTCTCCGAGCGACGGCGAACTCCTCGTCGAGTCGCGTGCCACGCGCGACTGGGATGTAATCCGCCTGCGCCGCATGATCGGCTACGTAATCCAGGAAGTTGGACTGTTTCCTCACTTCACCGTCGAGCGCAACATCGGACTGGTTCCGAAGATTGAAGAATTGGCCGCCAGACCGAATCCACACCCGCGTGCGCGAACTGCTGCAACTCGTCGGACTCGACGTCGAAATCGCCTCGCGTTATCCCCGCGAACTCTCCGGCGGCCAGCGCCAGCGCGTCGGTGTAGCCCGCGCACTCGCCGCCGATCCGCCCATCCTTTTAATGGACGAACCCTTCGGCGCGCTCGATCCCATCACCCGCGCCGAACTGCAACGCGAATTTCTCGCACTTGCAGAAGCGCCTGCGCAAGACCGTTGTCTTCGTCACTCACGACCTGCGCGAAGCGCTCTTGCTCGGCACGCGCATCGCACTGATGGAAGCGGGCCGGCTGGTCACAGTGCAAACCCCCGAAGAATTTCTGGATTCGACAGAGCCGCTGGTCAAGGCCTACGTAGAAGCCTTCGGCACGGGCTTGCAGATTTAACGCTTGTAGATTTTGATGGAGGACGGGCGTCTCCCCCGCCTGGCCGAGCACGGCGATAGCGAGGAACCATGAACGTCTGGCAATTCATGCTGCAGAATCACACTGAAGTCCTCGAACTCACCCTCGAGCATCTGTGGCTGGTGGGAATCTCCACCTTCCTCGCGGTGCTGATCGGAATTCCGCTCGGCATTCTGATCACGCGCTGGCCCGTGCTGAACAAACCAATTCTCGGCGGCGCCAACATTATTCAAACCATCCCCAGCCTCGCCCTCTTCGGATTTCTTCTGCCCGCCCCCTGGATCGGAGCCCGCGCCGACCGTCTCGCCATCCTCGCGCTCGCGCTCTACGCCCTGCTGCCGCTGATTCGCAACACCTACGCCGGCATCAAGGGCGTCGATCGCGCCATCGTCGAAGCCGGACGCGGCATGGGCATGACCGATCGCCAACTGCTTTTTCAAGTCGAACTCCCGCTGGCTCTGGGAGTGATCATCGCCGGCGTTCGCGTCGCCACCGTGATTTCAGTCGGTCTGGCGACCATCGCCGCCGCCATCGGCGCCGGCGGCCTGGGAGAATATATTTTCCGCGGCCTCGCCATGGTCAACAACCAGGTCATTCTCGCCGGAGCTATTCCCGCCGCCGTCCTGGCGTTGCTAGCCGACGTGAGCCTGGGCTGGCTGGAGAAACGCCTGAGCCCAAGTTAACGAACCGGTACGGTGCGGACGTTGCTTGCAACGTCTCTTGCAACGTCTCTGTCAGAACACGAATGCCGCGCCAAACCATATTCGTTGCCGCTTCTCGCACTCCTCGCCGCCTGCGGCCCCGCCCGCGAAAACCGCATAGTCGTCGGCTCCAAAAATTTCACCGAACAACTCATCCTGGGAGAAATCATCGCCCAGCAAATCGAAAACAAAACTCATCTTCCCGTCGAGCGCCGCTTCTATCTCGCCGGCACCTACATCTGCCATCAAGCCATGCTCGGAGGCCGCATCGATATTTATCCCGAATACACCGGCACCGCCCTCACCGCGGTCCTGAAAGAAAAGCCCGACGCCAATCTTGACAAAAGTCTACGACCAAGTCAAAACAGAATATGAGAAGCGCTTCCACCTGGCTGTGGGTGCGCCGTTCGGCTTCAACGACACCTTCGCCATCGAAATCCGCGGCGAAGACGCCCGCCGCTTAAACGTGAGGACCATTCGCAAGCCGCAGCCTTCACGCCACAAGTGGCGTGCCGGATTCGGCTACGAATTCATGGAGCGTCCCGACGGCTACAAAGGACTCGCCGCAACCTACGGCCTGCATTTCGCCGGCAACCCTCGAATCATGGATCTGGGTCTGCTCACTCGCGCCCTCAAAGAAAAGCAGCTCGACCTCATCGCCGGCAACACAACCGACGGCCTGATCCCCGCCCTGGATCTATTTGTCCTCGAAGACGACAAACACTATTTCCCGCCGTACGAAGCCGTGCCCATCGTCCGCCAGCAAACGCTGGCCCGCCATCCCGAGGTGAAGCCTGCCCTCGATGAACTCGCGGGAAAAATCTCCGACGACGAAATGCGTCAACTGAACTACGCCGTCGACGGCCAGCACCGCGACGTCAAAGATGTGGTCCGCGAATTCCTCAGTGGGCTTTCCAAATGAACAAAAGCGGCTCGGACTTCGCCCAGCTCAAAAGCTCGATCCAAATTCCTCTTTGACTCATTACTATGAGTCAGATCCGGATTTATTACTTGCTCGACAATGACGCTATCCGCGTCATTCGGGTGCTGCACGGAAAGCGCGATCTTGAGCGCATTCTAGGACGCGAAAGAACCGTTTAGCCGTTGCGGCGGGCTGAGCTATACGCTCGTTTGGTTAGAAGCCAGAAGCTAGAAGCTTTTTTCTCACATCAACCACACCGCATCCACATCCACAATCACTTGCGTCCGCGGAACCTTCTGCTCGACCGCATAGACCAGCATCGATCTCAACGTCGCGTTGAGTTTCTCTCGACTGGCCGACTTCAAAACAAAATGATAACGATAGTCGCGCTTCAACCGCACAATCGGCGCTGCCGCCGGTCCTAAGACCCGAATGCCTTCATGCCGCGTCTTCTCAAACCACTTGCCCAGCACGCCCGACCAGCGCAGCGCTTCATCCAGTTTGTCGCTGCGCACCAGAACATTCGCCAGCGCGCTGTACGGCGGATAGTGCATCCAACTGCGAAAGCGCAATTCTTTTTCATAGAAGCCGACGAAGTCGTGCAACGCCGCATACTGCACCGCATAATGATCGGGAAAATAAGTTTGCAGCACGACTTTGCCGGGAGTCTGCCCGCGCCCCGCTCGCCCCGCCACCTGCGTCAGCAATTGAAACGTCCGCTCCGCCGCGCGAAAATCCGGAAACCCTAAAGCCATATCCGCCCCGACCACACCCACCAGCGTGACCCCATGAATGTCGTGGCCCTTCGCGATCATCTGCGTCCCCACCAGCAGATCAAGTTCGCCCTCGTTGAGCGCATTGAGCGCCCGCTCAAAATCTTCATTGCCGCGCACTGTGTCCCGATCGAGCCTCCCAATGCGCGCCTGCGGAAACAGTCCATGCAACAACTCTTCCAGCTTCTCCGAGCCCGTCCCGAGAAAATAAACATACTCGCTGCCACACTCCCCGCAGACCTTTGGCACAGGGGCCATGAATCCGCAGTAGTGGCACACCATTCGATTCGAGCCTTTGTGATGCGTCATCGCGATGGCGCAGTTTCTGCACTCCATCCGATTCCCGCACGAGCGGCACAGCGCCACCGGCGAGTATCCCCGGCGATTGAGCAGCACCATCACCTGCTCCTTGCGCTCCAGCCGCTGCCCGATTTCCTCCGCCAGCTTCCGCGAAATCACCTGCTCTTTACCCGTCTCCTGAAACTCCTGCCGCATGTCAACGATCTCGACCTCGGGCAGCGGCCGATGCTCCACCCGATCCGGCAATTCGAGCAGCCCATACTTATTTTTCTTGGCATTGAAATAAGATTCCAGCGAAGGCGTAGCCGATCCCAGCACCACCACCGCATTCGCCATCTTGGCCCGCATTACGGCTACGTCCCGCGCGTGATATCGCGGCGTCTCCTCTTGCTTGTAGGACGAATCCTGCTCCTCGTCCACAATCATCAACGCGAGATTCGAGACCGGAGCAAACACCGCCGAGCGCGTTCCCACCACCATGCGCGCCTCTCCGCGCTTGATGCGATGCCACTGCTCCGCCCGCTCCTGATCCGAGAGTGCCGAGTGCAGGATGGCGACTTCATCTCCGAACACATGATGCAGATCGGCGGCAACCGCCGGCGTAAGCCCGATCTCCGGGACCAGCAGGATCGCCGAGCGTCCCGCCTCCAGAACCGACCGCATGGCAGCAAGGTAAACTGCGGTCTTGCCCGAGCCAGTGACGCCGTGCAGCAACATGCCAGCAAACTTGCCGGCACAAATGCTCTCCTCAATTCTCTTGAGCGCGTCCTGCTGCGCGGAATTGAACTCAAAGTCCAGCGGTGAGGGACGACCCTTGTTGCTCGCCACAGCAAACTCAACTGGCTCTTCGACGATCTCAACCAACCCACGCTTGACCAGCGTTGCCAACGTTGTGCGGGGAACGTCGAGCCCACGCAGAGTCTCAATGGCAAGCCGTCCACCGGCGGCGGCCAGGGTTTCGATCAGTACTTGCTGATTGGAGTTGAGTTTGCCCGCCGCGGTTTTCAAGACCGCAACTCTGACCGTGCGAGTGGCGTCGCGCGCATCCGACAAGTCTTCCCGGGCGATCCACTTCTTGCGCACCATGCCCGCCAGTAAAGATTTAGAGACGCGAGTTGCAGCGCGGAGGCTCTCCTCCCGCACCGTCTCGTGCTCGGCCAGATAGTCGAGAGCACGAACCTCGGCCAGTTGATCGTCGGGCGCCTTGCGCGAACGCAGCGATGATCCCGATGTGCTCGCAAAATGGAGCGCGGTCTGCCCTTGGTTGGTGATGCGATATCCAATGGCGCGTTTGAATTCCGCCGCCAGCGGCAGCATGGCGCGAAACACTTCACCCAGCGGCGCCAGGTAGTAGTCCGCGATCCATTTACCCAATTGGACAAGTTGCTCATCCAGCGCGGGGGAAACATCAAGCACGCTGAAGATGTTTTTCGCCTCGCCCTTGGGCGCGCGATCATGCAGCGCGGTGACGACGCCCGACAGACGCTGCTGGCGGAACGGAACCAGCACGCGGCCTCCCACCACCGGCTGCATCCGCTCCGGAAGGCGGTAAGTGAAGGCGATGTCCAGGGGCACGGGGAGCGCGACGTCACAAAATTCAGGCATGGAAGAAGGTGGCTGATTGGCATCGTAACACTGGCGTATTGTTCCACGTGGAACATGTTATATAGCTCGTAGCTATACACAAGAACTCTAATGTACTCAATCAGTTGTGGTTTGGGGGGGCTTTGGGGAGCGGGGGCGGGGGGAACAAAAAATACAAAGCCGTGACATTCTGTTGACAACTGGCAGGGAGATGGGTCTTAATATCGTGCTCGCAGGAAAGGGGTATCAAGTGCCGACCTGCGCGGGTTACCGGGTCTTCCCCCCGCACTCTATAGCTTCATCAAAAGGAGAAATCAGCATGCAACGTCTACTCGCACGTACCACCGGTCTGACCTTGGGACTCGCGCTCGTGTTGATGTTCGCTTCTAATCTAGCGCTGGCACAATATAAGCAAACCAAGCTGACTTCAAATGTGTCCGGCAAGGCCAAACATCAGGATCCATTGCTGCAAAATGCCTGGGGACTGGTCTATGCTCCGGGCGGCCCATTCTGGATAAGCGACGAATGGGATGGGTGGTCCACCCTTTATAATGGGACCGGAGTTCCGCAGAGTCTGCAGGTCATTGTGCCTTCGGCCAGCGGAACCGGGCCGGGATCGCCCACGGGAATTGTTTACAACGGATCCACGGAGTTCAAGATTGATACCTGGACATCCTTGTTTTTGTTCGCGACGCTGGATGGAACCATCCAAGGGTGGTCGCAGTTCAATTCCTCTTCAACCCTGATCGCGGTGAACAACTCGGCCAACAAGGTCAGTTATACCGGATTAGCCATTACCAGCAGGACGTCGGGGAATTTCATTTACGCCGCCGACTTCAACAACAACAAGATCGACATGTATGACGGTACCTTCAAGTTCGTAAAATCGTTCACCGACTCGAAGATCCCGAAAGGGTTCGTGGTGTTTAACGTTCAGGACATCAACAAAAAGCTTTACGTCTCCTATGTGAGTGCCACCGGCGGCGGCGGTGGGTTCATTGACATCTTCACGGAAAACGGGACCTTTGTGAAGCAGTTCACCCATGGGGCGCCGCTGAATCAGCCTTGGGGATTTGCCATCGCTCCGAGCAATTTCGGTCCGCTGAGCAGTACGCTGTTGATTTCCAATAACACAAACTCGGGCACGATTAACGGCTTCAATCTCACCACCGGAAAGTTTGTAGGAACCATAAAGAACACTTCGAACCTGCCCATGAAGATCGATCAACTGTGGGGGATCGAGTTCGGCGGGGGAACGACAAACAACGGGAAAAAGAATCAACTCTTCTTTACGGCAGGACCGAACAACAATGTGGATGGGTTGTTCGGGGTAATTGCTTTTCCATAGCTTGAGAAGACGATAAAGGTCTACGGGCGTGTCGGGTGCTGGTTTTGACTGTCCAGCGCCCGACAGCTGCACCCGGTTCTGCTTAGCTCCCTATCTCGGAGCCTCACCACAGCAGCGGCTGGCACGATCCCGGTTCGATTCTTCGCCTCAGGGGCTGAAGCCCAGGTCTTTTTCAGTCCTTTGCGACTCCAACCCGAGCCCGACCGATGATCCTAGCCTTTCCAGCCGGAGGTCCGGGCGACAATAGCTGACGAAACCATGCTGCGAAAGCGATTCCCCTTCCTGCTAGACCCATGTTCTTTTCTGAGCGGGCGTTTTCTGCGCCGAAGCTCGACGATTCTGGCGGTGGTGTTGATCGAAGGTCAGTCCGGTAAACAGCCCGCCGGGGAATGTCTACAGCGTGGGCGCAGCCCATATTCAAGATTCTGCATGGTGACGAATCCAGCCAGCCAGGCGATCAACGCTCGCATACGTGAGTGACGGAATACGCGGTCCCTGGGGCCAATCTCGGCGTCTTGAAGGCGCAGCAGGCGCATAAGAGCTCCGACGAACGACAAGAGTTTACTTCGCCGGAACTGCTAGCGAGAGTACCTGCGATAACAGCGGAGGGGTTAATGCCCACTGGAAGATTTTTGGCGAACGGAGGAGGCAAGGGTTTCTATTTCGAAACTGGTTGTGCAATTCCTTCAGCACTGAGATCTATTGTAGGAGATCCATTGTTATCCTGTCGGAAGAGCCTCTCATCGGTTCCCTGCGCTGGGGTTTCTGGGGGTGGGGTTTCTGGGGGTGGGGTTTCCTGTGTTGGATCGCTCGGGGCGTTTATTCCACAGCGCGGCCAGAGCGTTGGCCGCAGCGGCCACGGCTTCCTGCTGGGTGAATGGCGGACGACGCTCGACGATGGGGCGCTGTTTCTTCAAGGGCTCGCTGCCTCCGAGCTGATGCAATGCCAGTTCATACTTCTGTACGTTTTGCGCGTCCATTAAAGACATTGTCGCCATCGATTCCTCCAACCTCCCCATCAATCTAGCTTTGGAGCTGGGGTTTGCAAATAGGTTAAAACCTGAGAGTCGATGCGGAATAATTGTAGGGATGGGCGGGAGAATTCCGCTGATGGTCGCATGGTTGAGGCAAATGATCCCGCGGGAAGCGGGGAGTTACTGCGGAGTCCCCAAGGGATTTACGATGGCGGCGTCGGCTGGTTTCGCCAGGAAGAAATTGTGATCGTAGAGGTCGCGATACATGTGTCCGGCGATTTCCGCGGCTTTGGGACCGAAGGTGGGGCGGCCGCCTTCGAGGAAGACCACCACCACGATATGACCGACGTTGGTTTTGGCGTAGGAGGCAAACCATCCGAAGCGAGTGCCGGCGTGAGAGCAGGTTCCGGTCTTGCCGAGGACTTCTTCCTCGCTGAAGTTGACCCGCAGACGGCGGGCGGTGCCGAACTGGACAGCGCCTTCCATGCCATCCGAAATTTCGGGGATGAGGGGAGCAATGTCTAAACGGCGCTTCACGATCGGCTGGAAATTGGCGATGTCTTCGGGAGCCGTCGGATGCTGCAGGTAGTAGAGCGTGCCGCCATTGGCGATGGCTGAAACCAGGGCGCCAAGCTGCAGCGGGGTTACGGAAACACCCTCGCCGAAGGAGCACATCTTGCCCACGCCGCCCAGTTTCGAGGGGATTTCGGCGTTAGGATAAATTCCCAGTTGCTCGCCGGGGATGCCATAGCCAGCCATCTCGCCGAGCCCGTATTGATGGGCGTAGTAGCTTACTTTCTCAAAACCCAACTGGCGGCCGAGCGCTTCAAAATAGGCATTGTTGGAGTGCGCCAGGGCCATGGTCAGATTCATGTGGTAGCGGCCACCCAGGCGGACTTCGGTTTCCTTGGTGATGAGGCCCTCGTTGAGAGCGGCCAGGGCGACCGAAAGCTTGATGGTGGAGCAAGGCTGGGCGCCGCTGGACAAGGCGAGCTTTTGATTCACCATGGCCAGGATGCGTCCGCTGGTGGGTTCGATGGCGACGACTGTGCCATTCATGCCGCCCAAAGCGTCGATCGCGGCGTCGCGCACGATGGGATCTTCACCGGCAGTCACGTCGCCTTCGGTAATATCGTGGGCGAAGGAGCTGGTGGAAAAGCGCTCGTAGTAGCGATGCCGACGGCGCAGACTGGCGGGGTGCACGATACCCGCGACTGGCACGGCAGCGCGACTGCGAGCCAAGCGGCGCATACGCCTGCGAGCATGCTGACTCTCGCTGATTTTTTGTGATTTGGATTTGTGGGACGTCAGAGAACGAGTGCTGACGGTGGCGGCAACGCCGGATGGGCGGAACGCCACAAAAAAGATGAATGCTACAATCAGACCGATGCCAGCAGAACGTTTTCCTGAATTCAATTGCCTGTCCCCATCCCCGGAGTTAACCCCGTAATACTTAGCACGAAACCGGCCAATGATCGTCGCCACTGGCTAAGTTTTTACTCATCTATAAGTTTCCACTAATCTAGATGTTATGAAACTTCCTCGCGATAAGCAATCTAAAACGTACTAGCGGAAAAACCCCCGTCCATCGATCTAACCCATTGTTAACAATAGCGTTGCGGTCTTTTCTGAGCGCTGTCCTGAGCCTTTCGTAATGCGGGATGATTACTGGGAGGATACTGCCCCATAGTGGAAAACACTTTCCCTATGCGGTCGGCGATGAGGGGTCTCATCAGGCCCACGTAGTTTTCCAATCTCGAAGCGCGGCGCTCGCCTATCCTGATCTTCGCCCATTTGTCACCTAGGTAGGTGAGCGCGGTCCTATTCATCCGCTCGTCCCCGCACTATGCTTCGCTCGTCTTCTGAAAGTGTTTCCAGGAGCAACTCGTAAAGCAGCTAATTCTTATTCTTAAGGAGAAAGAAATGAAAACCATTCTAAGCATCGCAACACTGGCTGTCGTTGCCACATTATTTGCCGTACCGACCCTAGCCCAAGCCCCCACTCCATCTGTTCCGCCGGGCTTTTACGTGTATTGGTCCATCGACCTGCATTCCGCCACCCCCAATGGGGGATCTGGAAGTTCCCTGTATTCCGTCGCTGCGCCCACGCTCCGCCGCCCCCCTACACCCAGGCAGCTGAACGGTTATACGAAGCTTTCAGTGGAATGCGAGTACCTCACGTTTCCGGACCTGACCCCACTCGATGTGTTCGTCGGTCCTGGAACGACGCCAAGTGAACCATTCGGCAAGCTGGTGGGGAGCATGCAGGTGACGGGTGGATCGGCAACCTTTCTCACCGCCCGCCCACCCGTGGTGACAAAAGGAACTACGGTGTCCATCGTCCATAACGGCATAGCCATTATGGTGGGACACTTCTAATCATGAGCAGCTTTGCAGGACTAGTCCGCATGTGAGAGTTGCTGTTGCCCTAAACATTCCAGCCCGCCCGTGCGGGCTGTTTTCATTTTGATAGCAACCCACACCGTCGGGGATTTGCCTACATGGGTTCGGTCCGTTTGCGGAGGAATGCTGGGACGTCCAGATCTTCCTGCTCGAAGTTGGCGATCATGGCGTTGCGCATGATGTCGACCGAGACGGACTCGCTGGCAGCCACGCAGGCTTGCGGGGCCGGATTGCTCTTCCTGCACCATGCGCGGAGGCGGAGGTTCGGATCGAAGTCCGAGTCCGGCTTGGTGATCGTCGAAAAGTCATCATCCCGCGAGATGCTGGCCCGCGAACCGACAAAGGTGCGCTCGGCCTGCCGACGGCGGCGAATGATCGGAGTCCTTGAAGCCGGTGGCGATCACCGTGATCTTCACTGCGTCCTTCATCTTTTCGTCGAGCACGGCGCCGAAGATGATGTTGGCATCTTCGTGGGCGGCGCTTTGGATGATGGTGCAAGCTTCCTGCACCTCGGCCAGTTTCAGCGAGGTCGAGCCGGTGATGTTGATGAGGATGCCGCGAGCGCCGTCGATGGCTCCGGCTTCGAGCAGCGGAGAAGCGATGGCTTTCTGCGCGGCTTCGGTGGCGCGACGCGCGCCGCTGGCGGTGGCCGTGCCCATGACGGCGTAGCCCATGCCGGCCATGATGGCCTTCACGTCGGCGAAGTCGCGGTTGATGATGCCGGGAATGGTGATGATGTCGGAGATGCCCTGCACGCCCTGGCGCAGAATGTCGTCGGCGACGCGGAACGATTCGAAGAAGCCGGCATCCTGGGCGACGGCCAGCAGCTTTTCGTTGGGGATGACGATGGTGGTGTCGACCGACTCCATCAGTTCGGCGATGCCGCGCTCGGCTTGCTGCATGCGGCGCTTGCCTTCGAAGGCGAATGGCTTGGTGACCACCGCGACGGTGAGCGCGCCCATCTCGCTGGCGAGCGAAGCGATGATGGGAGCGGCGCCGGTGCCGGTGCCGCCGCCCAGGCCGGTGGTGACGAAGACCATGTCGGCGCCTTCGAGCGCTTCGATGATCTTGTCGGAGTCTTCGAGCGCGGCTTTGCGGCCGACTTCAGGATTGGCGCCGGCGCCGAGTCCGTTGGTGAGTTTGACGCCGAGCTGAATCTTCATGGGCGCACGCGACATGCGCAGCGCCTGCAGATCGGTGTTGGCGACCACGAACTCGATGCCTTCCATGCCGGCATCGATCATGCGGTTGACGGCGTTGCCGCCGCCGCCGCCCACGCCGATGACCTTGATCTTGGCGTCGTTGCGGGATTCTTCGTTAAAGCTGATGCGAATGTCGGTGTCTTCTTCATTTTTCATATCCGCGCGTGAATTTTGGTCCTGTAGTGCCAACCCGGTCTTACCATCATAGGACATGAAGCGTCCTCAAAGATCTGGCTGAGCCGGGTTTTCGTCTGTGTAACTTTGTGTCCTTTGTGGTGCCAACGCTTTCTCATGCTCCCTTTCTTGCGAACAATCGCCTTCAGGCGCGAACTCCAGCGGGCGTCCTGCATGCCGCGGGCGTGCGCGAGCGATGTCCGTAAAAGATCATGCCTAAGACCGTGGCGAACTCCGGTTCGGCCAGCGTCGACGGCATCTTTGCCAGCGGCGTGGGCCAGGAGAGGCGCAAGGGCCGGCGCAACACGGATTCGGCGATATCCAGAATGCCCGGCAGGCGCGAGGCGCCTCCGCTCAGCACCATGCCGCCGACGCAGAGGTCGAGCATGCCGGCGTGGCGCAGGTTGTCGCGCAGCATCTCGAAGAGTTCGCGGGCGCGGGGCTCGAGAATTTCTCCCACCATGCGCTGCGAAATCAGGCGCGACGGGCGATCGCCGACCGAAGGAACCTCGACTTCATTGCCCTCGGGAATGAGAGTGACGATCGCATTGCCGTACATTTTCTTGATCTTTTCCGCTTCCGCCAGCGGAGTGCAGAGTCCGACGGAGAGATCGCTGGTGAAGTGATCGCCGCCGACGGGAATCACGGCGGTGTGAGCGACGGCGCCTTCCTGAAAGACGATCATGCTGGTTGATCCCGCGCCGATATCGACCAGGCAGACGCCGAGTTCGCGCTCATCGGCGCGCAGGACGGAGTCGGCGCAGGCCAGCGGCTCGAAGACGGTGTCGTCCACGTGAACGCCGGCGCGGTTCACGGCGGTGACGACGTTTTGCGTGGCGCTCGCAGCCGCGGTGACCATGTGCACGCGAACTTCGAGGCGCGTGGCCATCATGCCGAGCGGATCGTGTACGCCGGCTCTGATCGTCGAGAATGAATTCCTGCGGCAGCAGGTGCAGAATCTCGCGATCGGCGGGCAGCGGAATGCCGCGGGCTTTGTCGACCGCGAGACGAATTTCGTCGCGGGTAATTTCGCGCGAGCGCGTGCCCAAGCTCAGGCCGCCGTGGCTGTTCATCCCGCGAACGTGGGAGCCGGCGACTCCGAGCAAGGCATGCTCGATGGGCGCGCCGCACAGCGTCTTCCGCCTGCTCCACCGCTTTCTGGATCGAAGCTGACCGCCTTGTCGAGATCGACGATGACGCCCTTGCGCGAGCCGCGCGATTCGGCAACTCCATGTCCGCGATAGCGCAGGCCGTTGTCGGTGATCTCCGCCACCAGCACGCAGGTCTTGGCGCTGCCTACATCAATCGCCGTCAGAAGATGCTGCTACTGATTCGCCATGCTTATGGATGTTCCTCTCCCTTGGCAATTGCTGGACTCGGTTTGTTTGCCGGTTTCGTAGCGGCGGTTCCTGTCGCCGGAGGCGCGGCTGAAGTTGCTTTTGCCGGCGTGCTCCCTACGGGCGATGGCGGCACACGAGAATCCATCTTCGCGATACTCTTGTTTTGTGCGAGGGGCGCGGCTGATCTTGGCGACGCTTTCGCCGTCACTTTGTGGTGTGCTTTTTTGACTGGCTTCTTCGCGGACGCAATTTTTGCGGGGGGCTTCGCCGGGGTTAACGCTGTGGGCGATTTCGCCGCTGTGAGTTGGCGGGTGATCAGCGCAGCCGGCTTCACTCCGGCGGCGATGGCTGCCTTCGCCGACGACCATGAGACCGGTGGCTGCTTGACCGTCGCCCTGCAAATCGGGGTTGACGATGATCTGGCGGTCGTAGCGCAGATCGACCGACTCCAGCTTGTCGAACTGCTGGCGCCACTCCCGCACATGAGTTACATAGATTTTGTAGCGCTCGAGATAGTTGGACGATCCCAGATGCACCAGCACCTCGCCTTGCGGGATCGTTGGCGAGCACCTTTACGTCTTCGGGGTCGGAGAGATCCACCTCGCTGAGATCCTGCGAATAATGCGCTCCGCCGGAATCGAGTTGGCCGACCAGGTCGTTGTAGATCTTCATGCGGGCAGTGCGGGTGGAAAGCGGCTCGCCTGAGTTCATTCCCAGAATCACCGGGAAGGAATATTTTCTTCTTGCCTGCGGACGGCAACTCCATCAGCGTGCCTCCGGCAGTCGATCAACAGAATCTTCGAGCCGACGCGGGCGAAGGCGACGGGCGTCCGTTCATGAATTTCAATCTGCAGGCGGTTGGGAACGAATCGCATGACGCTGGCGGATTCGACCCAGGGAATCTTCTCGAGTTGCTTGTTTGCGCTCGGAGAGCGGGACGAAGAAGATGTTGCGGCCGATGTCACCGCCCATGACTTCCATGATCTGGGAGCGGGTGACATTCTGCAGTCCGGTAATTTCGATGTCGTCGCTGGATTCGATGCGGAAACGCCAGGAGTGTTCGCCGTAGTGGTAAAGGGCCGCGACCGCCGCACTGCCGGAGAAGAACACAATCAAGGCGAGAATGCCCCAAGTCAGGCCAGTAGCAGTCTTTCTCGGCAGCGAGCCGCGGCGGACGGAGACGCGCTTTTGTCCGCGCAGGAAGGGCGATTCCTGTTCCACGTCCAGATCGAGCATGCGCGCGTCGTCGAGTGCGTCGTCAGGCACAGGACGCGCCGGCTCGTGGGCCGGTGGATACAACTCCTCCTGCGAGATGGTGGAACCGCTTTTCCGCGCCATCAGAACAGGTCAGTTGTCGTCAGTGAATCGCTGAGCGGAAATAACTATAACTGCTTTTTGCGAATTGAGGTAGATGAAAGTTGGTGCATTTGTGCAAAAAGTGAGAATGGCATTAGCGGCGGAGTGGTCGATCAGTTGAAACACGCGCCGCTCGCACAACCGATCCGTGCAGGCCGATGCCGCGGTCGAGCACCATGCGAGTGGAGGTGTTCGAACCTTGGTTCGGAACGCGCAAGCGCCCGTTCTGGCGTAAACCGGCCTCGACGCGGCACGGGCGAGGACGATCGTGCTCCATTATCTATCTTTGACTTAGGCGGCGCGCTTGCTTTGGCTGCCTTTCTTGATGTTCTCGACTTGCCCCAGATGGTTCAAATCGTGGCCGGCGAACATGCGGACGATGTCCCTGATCGTCTCCTTGCCACGCTCCTGGTGCATGCCGTAGTTTTCCCAAAGATTCTCGGGCAGCGCCTTCAGCATGGCCAGATTGCTCTCCCGCAGCGCGCGAAAAGTCTCGAGCGACCCGGCGGGATCGCGCCGCGCATAGCTGAAGGTTTGGGCCCAGACGTCCTGATCAAAGGGTTGGACGGACACGCCATTGCTGCCGGCAATGAGACGCATGCGCCATCCGCCGACCAGTTCCGCATCGGCCAGATGCGCGAGAATCTCAGCGATCGACCACTTTCCCGGTCCCGGCCGCTGCAGCAGTTGCTTCTTGCTCAGGGGTTTGATCAGAGCCTGCAGCTTTTTCGGAGTCTCTCGTTGTACGCGCAATGGATCTTTGCCTTCGACGTGGCCGAGAATACGCTGGATGTACTGCTGCGGAGTTTCCTGCATAGAATCCTCCTGTAGAGAAGTCGAACTTGGTTTTGATTGTTGGAAGCAGAAAAAGGTAGCGGAAAAATTAATGAGCCGGGATTTGGAAGCCCGATTCAAAACAGCTTGGGGAAGGCAGGCTGGAAGCCGTGTCCTTTCAAAGCTCCCGCGCTTTGAGGGTTTCTCTTCTGCCTCCTAAATCGATCCGTCGCTCAAGGGTTGGAAAGAACGCATGCTCAGACGTTCACGCGGGCACATTACGGGGCTGCGCAGTCCTTGCCGGACGACGATTCGCGCATGCAGGGTTTCGACCTGGGCCAACGCGGCCTGATGTTGCGCCATCACGGTTTCGACCGAGGCGAGTCGAGATTGAGCGCAGGCCACTACCGTTTGACTTGGGGCAAAATGAGTTCCGCCCTGCCCGGGCATTACTTCCGCCGTCGCCATCAGATGAGCGGCGTCGCCAGATACTTGCTGGAAGACTGCCAATGACTGATTGGCGACCCGGCGGGCGAAATCCTCGTGTCCGGCCGCGATATGATTGCTGACGGTCAAAGCTAAAACCCCGACTGCGATCCAGTATCCTGCTTTTTCCAAAGCCATCTCGCTGCTCCTCTATCGCTTATACAAATTAGACGGCGCATCCCAAGATTCGTTACCCCCGGTTTCTAGGATGTTTATGTATTCCTGTACGGCTGCGGAACTTGTCCAATTCCCTGGCTGAGGCCCATCCCGTCGTTTCGATGAAGCGCCCGGGTGGGTGGTGCATCTATAAACCATCGCGCTTGGAAGCAGTGGGACAAATTCCTCTGAGGGAGCACCATGGACAAAGTAAACATAGCCCAGAAGTTCGCCCACATTACGGAATACTGGAAGCCTTATATCGCCGCTGAACTCAACGGTCAACTGGTGAAGCTCGACAAACTGAAGGGCGAGTTCGTCTGGCACCATCATGAGCAGGAAGATGAGATGTTTCTGGTGGTGAAGGGCCGGTTCCGGATGGAATTCCGCGACCGGAAGGTCTGGCTGGAAGAAGGCGAGTTCATCGTGGTACCGCGTATGGTCGAACACCGGCCCGTGGCAGACGAGGAGGCCTGGATTCTGCTGTTTGAACCCGCGTCGACGCTGAACACGGGAAACGTGGTCAATCAACGCACGCAGCGGGAACTGGAGCGGATCTGAGGGCTGAGAGGAAATCCCGGTTTTGATTTTCCCAGCCCGACAAGAATCCAGATGCCTCGCAGCGCTCGTGATGACAGCAACCCTGACTGCGCGCGAAGCCGGCAGAGATCAGGCGACGATCTGCACGCTGCTTGAGGTCGGCGAAGTGTTGGGTGTTGTGGAACTGTTGGCGGAAGGCGATTGGAAGTCTTGCTGAATGCTGGCGTAAGCCTGCTGCGCGGCCGCCAAGTTACCGGATTGCAGCGCCTGGCCTAATTCAGAAAATAACTCCGCGACCGGGTTTTGCTGCGTCCCGCTGGAAGCCTGCCCGTGGTGGTGGTGACGTCCGGCGCTCTGCGCTTGCACATCCTGCTGCACGGTAGAAAAGTCTTGCTGCGCGGCGGAAAGATTTCCTGATTGCAGATCCCGGGCCAGCTTCTGAAAGGCTTGCGCAATAGGATTGTTGCTTTGTGACGATGTGGCGGCGGTCGCTTGCGGTGCATCCTTTTGCAAGGTGGCAAAATCGGCCTGGGCTGCGGAAAGATTTCCTGCCGACAAGTCCTTCCCTAATTGTTGGATTTCTTTTTGCAACTCCTGTTTCTGGCTCTGGGCTGCGGTTTGCGTGCCAAGAAGTTCGAAAAGACTGCTGCTGGAAATACCCGAAACTGACATAAGAGAATCTCCCTTTGGCTCAGGAAGCATGGCGATGCTCCCGGAATTTAGTCTCATTGAAACAGATCGGCAACTGCGTCCACGAGCTTGAGTTTCGCTGTGCCTGTCGGTTCTGGATGGATATACGAGCAGGACTCCAGCCAAAACGCCGGCGATACAGTCCTTCGTGCGCAAGGCCGTGTTCGGGCCGGAATTCCCAATGAAACCGCATGTACGCATACGTCCGTGCGTTCGGTTGAGACTGCTACTGGATCAGAGTTTTCCTTACAAATAACGCTCGGCCGCTCCGACACTGGGCAAACCTAGACGCAAAGGCGACGCGAGTCCATGTAAGCTGGGCAGAAGCTGCCTGCAACTCAGAGGAGGACTCTGCGTTTCCCTTCTCGAGAGCTGATTCGCCAATATCGATGCGAGAGTTCTCCGCTTGCGAGAACGACTATACTCGACGATGCTGAGGGATTCTTCATGAGCCTCCATCGCGTTTTTCTGTCGCTGGTCATCGCATCGCTCTCCATCAGTCCCCTGACGGCCCAGTCGAAAGCTCAGTACCAGGTCTATGCGATCCGTTACGCCACCCTTCCCGGCTTCCCTGTTTCTGAATTGGTTGCCGGCGCCGACCCCGCACGCAAACTCGATATCGCCATGATGATCTGGCTCGTCCGTGGCAATGGCCGCAATATTCTGGTTGACTCCGGTTTCTATCACGATCACTTCTTCAAGGAATGGCATGTGAACGACTTCGTCAAGCCGTCCGACACGCTAAAACCGCTGGGGCTGAAGCCCGAGGAAATCACCGACGTGATTATCACGCATATGCACTGGGACCACGCCGACGGCATGGACCTGTTTCCCAACGCGCGCATTTGGATTCAGAAAGATGAGTTGGAGTATTACGCCGGAGAGGCTTGGCAATCAAAGGATGCGCACGACGGAATCGATGCCGAAGACGTGCTCACGCTAGTGAAGTTGAACACGCAAGGTCACGTGGGTATGGTCAACGGCGACGCCCAGGAAATCATCCCCGGCATCACCTGCTACACCGGCGGGCGCCACACCTATGCCTCGCAATACGTCGGCGTCAGCACCCGCGCGGGAACCGTGGTGCTGGCCAGCGACAACATGTATCTCTACGAAAATCTGGAGAAGCATGTGCCCATTGCGGCCACGCTCGATGCCGTGTCCAATCTGCGTGCCCAGGATCGCATGAAGCAGCTGGCTGCCAGTCCGGGGCTCATCGTTCCCGGACACGACCCCGCGGTTCTGGCTAAATTTCCGAATGTCGCGCCGGGTGTGGCGAAGATTCAGTAAGATCTGAGTAGGCATTAGAGGCCCGGACGAGGCGTCCCGGACTGCCTCCGCATGGCGAGACCCGCTGCGACTTTCAGCCCAACGCCATCATCTAGATGTCACCATGAAAGTAATTGTCTATAGCAGCTTTTGGTGCCCGGACTGCCGTGAAGCCAAACGTTTCCTGCAGGAGCATCAGATCCCTTTCGAGGAAATCGATATCGAGAATACGCCCGGAGCCGCCGACGAAGTGGTGAAACAGACGGGCAAGCGCGCCGTCCCGCAATTCGTGATTGACGGCGAATGGATTCAACCCTACCGGCCCGGCGAGGGATTCCTGTACGAGGAAATGGCCCGGCGCCTGGGCGTCAAGCAGCCCTAGCAGGCTTGGTGTGACGCGCTCCGCTCCCCTCCAAATGGCTTTAAGAAAAATGAGTTACTTCAGTTCCTGCGGCTTCAGTACTTTGTAGCCATTGGTGGAGCGTGCCGAGGGATATACCATAGGGTACATTGATGACCCAGGAAACAATTCAACGGGAGTTGCTCGCCGGAACCGATCGTCGCCGCATCCCGCGCTATTCTTGTATCGGCCAGGCAAAAATAGCCTCTCTTCCAATGAGCGGAGCTTTGCTGATGGGCAAGGTTCGCAACCTGGGCATGGGCGGCTGTTCGATTGAATGCATCGAAACTACCTACCCGTTCGACCTGGGGGCTCGTACCGAGATATTGGTGGAAGTAAACTCGTGGTTCTTCCGCGCGATCAGCCACGTCAGGTCGGTGCGTAATTCCTCCGGAATCTCGGTGGAGTTCATGCACATGAGCGCGGGCGGATACAGCATGCTCGCAGAGCTCATCGCGGGTCTCGAGCGCCCGAGAGGAATAACAACCCGCCAGACAAACCTGGTCCAGCATTCGCGCGAGCTTCTGCGGGGTAAGTCGAGCGTGCCTTCCGGAACCAGACCGGCGCTAAAGGATAGTGTTGCCATTGTCGGAACCGTCGTGCCGCCGCAATCGGCCGCTATGGTTCCACCCGCCCATCGCGGCATTTGGGTCCAGGATCTATATCCAGGAGCGGATTCGCTGGATATCTTCGTCTAGCGTCCAGCCGTCAGGCATTCAGCAAGATTCTGAACGCCTCTTAATGGGTGCGCCCCATGCACCGCCATTCGGGCACGAGTTAAACCGTTTAAAACTAACCAGCTTGCCTCAAGACCCCAGTCGTTCATCGTCCTTTGTACTGTAGGAACTGCTTCAGGCCAGGCGCAGAATAGACCCTCACAGGTCACCCGGGCCGGCAGTGTTTTCCTCCAACCGGAGCCCGCACAACCTGCGGAATCTTTATGGCCGCAAGCGATTCACAAATTCAGGAAGAACCAGTCTGCACCCTCTGGCAACGGATGCTCGAAGTTGTGCTGGGGATATGTCTGCTGGTGGGGATCAGTTTGATGGTTCGCTATTACCCGGCCGCGCAACCCCGCGAGTTGGAGAAGTCCGATCTGCGAAAGACCGATTTGCAGAAGACCGATCTGCAAAAAGACGAACTCCAACGCCAGGTGGTGCAACTGGGGCACGAGGTGCATCAATTGGAACAGGAACAGGCCATGCCTGCTCTAGTCCTGAACCGCTACCGTAATTCCATTTGCTACGTATTTGGCATTTACCAGGTCGGGTTCCCCGGCCGGCGGCCCGAGTTTCGCGCCCATATTTCTGGCACGGGCTTCGTCGTGTCCGATGGATTACTCGCGACCAACCGGCACGTGGCGCAACCCTGGTATGAAGATCCCGAGTCCACCCTGTTGATCCGCAAAGGCGCACGGCCGCGGCTGGAGATGCTGGTGGCATTCTTTCCCGGGCTGCCCACACCGGTGAACATCGTCCCCGCCGTGCTGTCGGCGCAGGGAGATTTGGCCGTGCTCCGCATCGAGGACACGCCATCGGTACACCTGCTCCGCCCTCTGCCGCTGGCCGCCGACCTGCCAAATCCTGGAGAACTGGTGGACGTTGTCGGTTATCCCATGGGAGTGCTCGGCATGGTGGCGAAATCACCGCCCGCGGTCTATGATCGCCTCGCCTTCCGCCGGGACGATCAGGGCGCTGCCAACGAGCTTGCCGCACTGTCGTTGATTCGTCCGTCTTCGACCTGCGGACACTTAGGCGATATCGTCGGCGATAAACTCATTTACGACGCCCCTACGGCTCACGGCGGCAGCGGCGGCCCCGTGTTCAACTCGCAAGGGGAAGTGATTGGCGTGAACGCTGCCTATATTGACGGCTTCTCGGGCGGAACGCTGGGAGTTTCTGTGCGCGCACTGAAACCCCTGATCATCGCCGCAAAGAACGCGGTGGCGCCGGCCTCTCAGGATCAACAATCACAACTGAAGAACCCACCCGTTGTCCACGGATCACTGACATCCACCATCGCCAACCAATAAAATTCGTGGGTCAGATAGACGAAGCTTATCGGGAGTAACTCGTCTACGCGGCCGACGTCATGCGGAAGCCCGGCTTCAACCGGGTGAAGGATGACGTCAGTTGAGTTGCTAGAACCTCTTAATCCAGCCCGGCTCTCGCACGTGCTCTTCGTCCAGACGGCGCAAGCGTGCGGCCATGATTCCGGGCCGGCCGAGATAGCCCACCACCTTCCTCGGATCCTTGCGGTCGACGACCGGCAAGCGGCCGATGTTGTTGCGCAGCATCTTCGCAGAAGCGTCGTGCAGCATCTCGTCGGGATACGTGACGACGACGTCGCGCGTGCCGGCATCGAGCACGGTTGCGGACCCACTCGGGTCAGCGTCGAGGGCGCGCATTACATCGCCGCGCGTGATCACGCCGGCCAGCTTGCCCTCGGCATCCAGGATCAGCATTCCCTGATGTCGACTGACCGCGGGATCGCGGCGCGCAATCGAGTCTGACAACTCACTCACCTTCATGGCGGCGGGAAGCTTGGGGATATCCTGATCCATGGTCTCGGAAACTCTGACCTGCTGCAACACGTCGGCTTCGTAGTCCTGATGAATGCGCAATCCGCGGCGCGCCAGCTTCTCCGTCATGATCGAAGCCCTGGGCATGAGCAGCATGGCAATGCCGTCCGCAATTACGCTGACCAGCATCAGCGGCAGCACCGAGTTGTAGTCGCGAGTAATTTCGAAGGCGAAAATGATGAACGTGAACGTCGCCCGCGACGCCGCGCCAAAAACCGCGCCCATCGCCACCAGCGCGAATGCTCCGGCAGACAGATTCGCCGACGGAAAGATTCGATCCACGCCCATGGCGAACACTCCGCCCATGGCCGCGCTCGACATGAACATGGGCGCGAGCAGTCCGCCCGAGGTTCCCGATCCCAGCGAAATGACCAGCGCCGCCGCTTTTGCGACCATCACCACCAGCAGCAGCTTCCAGGCCAGATTCGCATTCAGGATGTCACCGATCGTGTCGTATCCCACGCCCAGCACGCGCGGCACGAAGTAGCCGATAATTCCCAGACCCAAGCGCGCCAATCGCCGGCCACCAGAGTTCGTCGACCGGCAGTTTTTCGAACTGGTCTTCCATCCAATAGAGCAGCTTGCTGAAGCCGACCGCAGCCAGTCCGCAGACCACTCCCAGCACCAGGTAGAACGGCAAGGCGTGCGGAATGCCGAAGTCCATGGCCGTGACCGTGAACATCGGCCCAGCGCCCAGCAGTTGCATGTGGACAGCGGTCGCCAGCGTGCTGGCGATCGACCAGCGGAATAAACGATCGCGACTTGAATTCGAACAGCAGCAGTTCGATGGCCAGAATCACGCCGGCAATCGGAGTATTGAAAGTCGCCGACATGCCCGCCGCCGCGCCGCATGCCAGCAGCACCTTGCGCTCGGAAGCCGTGGTGTGAAACGACCTGTCCGACAAGCGAACCGACTGCGCCGCCGGTCTGAATGATCGGACCTTCGGCGCCGAACGGTCCGCCGGTGCCGATCGCAATCGCGGCGGAAATCGGCTTCAGAATCGCGACTCGGGGCTCGATGCGGCTGCGATTGACCAGCACCGCTTCCATCGCCTCGGGAATGCCGTGCCCTTTGATCTTTCGATGACCCGTACTTCGCCATGAAGCCGACGATGATTCCGCCAATCACCGGAATCAGAATGACCCACAGCCCGAGTTGATTGTGCCGCGCGCTGGGAAAGTCGGCAACAAAGCGGTGGTAGAAGAAGATGTTGGTGAACAGGCCGATCAGTTTGTAGAGCACGAAGGCGATCAGCCCCGCGAGCAAGCCAATGGCTGCCGCGAGAAAGGAGATCAGCACCATGCGGAACTGCGCCGGTTCGGCCATCCTGATGTTTCCCACCTGTCCGCCGGTTGCCGCGATGGTCGCCGGAGGCGAATGTCTGCTTGCTGTCTGACATCCTTATTTTTTTCTCCTGTTGGTGGACGAAGCTTTGGCTGCGAATTCCGGTGCGGCTTTTGCCGCATTTGCATGGCGCGCGTCAGTGCAGAAACCAGGGCCGGCCCTGCAGGCGAAGCTCGGCCTTGTGATGCAGCGAGAGCTCACGCAAAACTTTTTCGCCCTTCGAGGTCAGTGACAGCAGCACTTCGCGCCGGTCTTCGCCTCCACGATGCCGTCGAACGTAGCCGCCCGCGGCCAGCCGGTTCACCAACTCGACCGTGCTGTGATGCTGAATCTGCAGGCGCTCGGCCAGTTCCCCGATTTTCGGACGTGTCTCTGGCGGCAGCCCTTTTAAGGTCAGCATCAACTGATGCTGTCGCGGTTCGAGACCCGCATCCCGCGCAGCCTGCTCGCTGAAGTGAAGAAACCGTCGGATTTGATAGCGCAATTCCGCCAGCGATTCGTAATCCGCCGGGGTCGGGGATTTGTTCATGGGAACGAATTATATCGTATCAAGACCAGATTACGAGTACATCGTATCACGACACATATAAACAGGAAAAGGAACCGCAGCCGGCACCTCAAGGCAGTTGCACCTCGTTTCAATCCGGGACTGTTGTTTCAGTCTGGGACTGGCAACCGGGCCCGCACACCGTTTAGAATCCCTAGTCCTTCTATTTTAGGAATGTACAAATGGACGAGGTGACGCCCCATGATTCCACGCTATACCCGCCCTGACATGGGCCGCATCTGGAGCGACGAAAACCGTTTTCGCACCTGGCTAACGGTCGAAGTTGCCGCCACCGAAACTTTGGCCGAAGCGGGCATGGTCCCGAAAGATGCCGCCAAAGCCATCCGCCAGCGCGCCGACTTCGATCTACGACGCATCCACGAAATCGAAGCCGAAGTGCGCCACGATGTGATCGCCTTCACCACCGCGGTCGCGGAAATCGTCGGCCCCGAGGCCCGCTGGTTTCACTACGGCCTGACCTCAAACGACGTAGTCGATACCGCCCAAGCCCTGCTGATCGGGCAGGCGTCTTCCATGATCGCATCCGACCTCAACCGGCTTAGCGAAGTTCTGGAGCGCCGCGCCTGGGAGTTCAAGGACACTCCCATGGTCGGCCGCACCCACGGCATTCACGCCGAGCCCATCACCTTCGGCCTCAAGCTGGCCAACTGGTATTCCGAGACACAACGAAATATCGAGCGCTTTGCGCGAACCGCCGAGGACATGCGCGTGGGCAAATTCTCCGGCGCCGTCGGAACCCTGGCCCACCTCAGCCCCGAACTGGAAGAAAAGATCTGCGCGCGCCTGGGATTGAAAGCCGCCGCGATTTCCTCTCAGGTGATCCAGCGCGACCGCCACGCTTATTATCTGGCTACGCTGGCCGTCATTGCCTGCACTCTGGATAAGATCGCCACCGAAATCCGTCATCTGCAACGCACCGAAGTTCGCGAGGCCGAGGAGTTTTTCAGCGAAAAACAAAAGGGCTCGTCCGCCATGCCGCACAAACGCAATCCCGTGACCTGCGAGCAGATCAGCGGCCTGGCGCGGGTCGTACGCTCCAACGCGCAGGCCGGATTTGAAAACGTTGCCCTCTGGCATGAGCGCGACATCTCCCACTCGTCGGTCGAGCGCGTCATTATTCCTGACTCGACTACGCTGGTCGACTACATGCTGCAAAAGACAACCAACCTTATCGACACAATGTTCATCTATCCCGAGCGCATGTTGCGCAACCTCGAGAGCACCGGCGGTCTGGTCTTCAGCGGACAGCTCCTGCTCGACCTGGTGGAGCACGGAGTCTCGCGGGAGGACGCTTATCGTATGGTGCAGCAGCACGCCATGCGAGCCTGGAAAGACGACTTGAATTTCCGCGATCTGGTGCTGAAAGACAAGGAAATTACCCACCTGGTTTCGCGCGGAAAAGTCGAACGCGCCTTCGATCTGAGTCGCCAGTTGCGCAATGTCGACAAAATCTTCGCGCGAGTGTTTCGCAAGAGTCGTGCACCGACGAGAGTGGGCCGCAAGCGAACTTATTAAGCGCTGAGCCCGTCGGTTTCCGTGTTTCGCAGCGGCCTGAAGGATTTCACCATGCCGAGGTTCATCTGCGCTTCACTGCTCTTGGCTCTCCTTTCGCTACCAGTCGCGGCTCAGACACCCTCGGTTCCCGCCGCGCCCGCGTCCAGCAATCCGCCAGCCACCGCCCCGCAAGCTGCACCCGCTCCCAAACTGCCCGTGAAGGAACAGGCTTGGGACCTTCTGCGCAGTGGCATCGAAGAAAACAGCACGGAAAAACGCGCCGCCGCCGTGCGCGTGCTTTCCTTACTGACGGGCGAGACGAGAGCCGTGAAGCTGGCCAGCCACGCTTTATCCGACCCAAAACCCGAAGTGCGCGTTTCCGCAGCCATTGCGCTCGGCGAGTTGCATGCCAGGTCCGCGATTCCGAAACTTGAGCAGGCCCTTTCCGACAAGGAACCCTTGGTCACTCTCGCCGCCGCTCACTCCCTGCTCACCCTGAACGATGCGCTGGCTTACGAGGTGTATTACGAAATCCTCACCGGAGAGCGCAGGGGCAGCAAGGGTTTGGTGGCAGGACAACTCGACATTCTTAAAGATCCGAAGAAAATGGCGCTGCTTGGTTTTCAAGAAGGCATTGGTTTTGTGCCCTTCGCGGGCATTGGCTACACTGCCATTCGCACCATCATGAAGGATGATGGTTCGCCGGTCCGCGCGGCTGCCGTCAAGGTTCTAGCCGATGATCACTCTACTGGTGTCGAAGACGCAATGATCCAGGCGGCGATCGGCGACAAGAATCAGTTGGTCCGAATTGCGGCACTGGATGCCCTGGCACGGCGGGGAAACCCGGCGGTCATCGACCGTATCTCACTCGCCATGTTAGACGACAAAGACGCCGTGAAGTACACGGCTGCTGCGGCCATCCTGCATTTGAATGACGTAGCCGAGCGCCGAAAACAAAAAGGGAAGTTAATCAGCCACGCCATGCCCAATTAAAGACTGTTCTCTTCGGAGTTCTCACAACCGGTTGATCAACGCAGCCACATATCCCGCTCCAAATCCATTATCGATATTCACCACGCTTACATTCGACGCGCACGAATTCATCATTCCCAAAAGCGCTGCCACGCCTTTGAATGCCGCGCCATATCCCACGCTGGTGGGAACCGCAATGACCGGAACGCCCACCAGTCCGCCGACCACGCTGGGAAGCGCGCCTTCCATGCCGGCGCACACAATCACCACCCGCGCCCGCGTCAAAGTACTGCGATTCGCGAGTAATCGGTGGATGCCGGCTACTCCGACATCGTACAAATGTTGAACCTCGTTTCCCATAATCTCAGCGGTGACGACGGCTTCCTCGGCCACCGGAATGTCGCTGGTCCCGGCCGAAACCACCGCGATGATGCCCTTGCCGTACCTCTTTTCGTCGCGTTGCAAAACAATGGCCCGGGCCAGTTGCCGGTACTCGGCCTTGCGCACTTTCTTTTTGACCGCCGCGAATTGCTCTTGGCTGGCCCGGGTCGCGAGAATGTTGCCTTCATGCTGCGCCAGTCGCGAAAAGATCTGCGCCAGTTGTGCCGGCGACTTTCCTTGCCCGAAGATCACCTCTGGCATGCCAATGCGCAGCGCACGATGGTGGTCTACTTTGGCAAATCCCAGATCTTCAAAGGGCAAATGACGCAACCGCTCCACACCTTCGTCGGGTGAAAGCCTGCCGCTACGCACCTGCTCGAACAGTTTGCGAATGGATTCGGAATTCACAGGAAGCACTCAGCCATGAACAAAATCTAGATTAGCATTCCACCACTACCACGGCGATGAATCCGCCTCTCGCAACCCGCGGATTGAATTCGGGCCGGCGACATCGAACTCATTTCCGCTCGTCTCCACCCGTAGTTTCCGCCTTCGAAGGCGAGATCGCCCAACGAAACAATGGCGCGCCCCACGTGCCTATTGCCAGCAACGCACCAAAGAGCACGACCGCATCAATGCTCTCCCTGCCCTGACGCGACCAGTAAGCTGCGGCATCTAGATTAAGCCAGATAGCGAATTCGTCCAGCGTCAGCGCTGCGCCCACCCCGTAAATCAGTGCCAGCAGACGGCTCCAAAAAACTGCGGTTGGACCGTCGCCCACCCCCAGCTCTGCGAGTTCAGCGTAGCCAAAGACGAGCAGCAGCAGAATCCCCCACACCAGATGATGAATGTGCCGCCCACCGAATTCCACGTAGCCGAATGGTCCGACGTGGTGCGTGATCGAAGCCACCAGCAGCCGCACTGCGGCGAACGTAATAAAAAAGCTAACCGAAGCAAGAAACAGTCGCCTCTGCGGCCGGTCGGGAATCTGCTGGTGGATCACCAGACCGAGTTTCGTCAAGTGCAGCGCCAAAAGAATCAGCGCCGTCGACACAATCACAAAGAGCAGCAGAAACCAGGTTCCCGGGATATGCATAGGTAAGCATTATCATGATTCGGGATGGTTACGCTGGCGTAATGGCTGGCGGGATCAACCGACCATCGCATCGGATCAATCAGCCCGGTGCCGCCTGCGCAAGCGAAGCTTTTGGAACGGCAAGTCGCACTGGCGATTCGGTTCTAGGATTCGCTGCCGGGGCTCGATGCACAGGGCTTCTTGCGGGTGGCGTGAACTTTCCGCGAGACTTCCCAGCATACCCTTCGCGCCTTGCCCGGCTCCTCAATGCGCGCCAGGAATAAGTGGCGAAGCACACTCCGGCTTACGCATCCGCGAAGATAAGCATCGTAAAGTTGACTGCCCAATGTGTAGCCAAGCTTCTCGGCGATCGAATCGAACTTGTTGCGATCGCCGCGCAGAGCTTCGCGCATTAGCCGTTCGCAAGCCGCGCGTGAAAACTCGCATGCGTCCTGATCGCCGATGGCGGGCCGCACCGGATACAACACTCGTGACCCAAAGTACGCTATCGCATGTTCAAGGGTGCGTGCATAGAAGCGGTCGACGGGCTCGCCTGGGGCAAGGGCGCGACCGTTGCGCCGCAGCGGCAGCCCACGGCAGGCATGATGCAAAAACCGCGACGCTTCCTCGGCGGCACATGTCATCTGAAATTCACGAATGTAAAAAGCATTGATCGCGGGCAGGTAAACGCTGCCCCGCGATTCGACATTCCGCAGCATGGCTTCGGTTTTCTCCGCGTCACCATTCCCCCGCATAAGCAACCGCCGCAAGCGCGCGTCGGAGGAGCCGCAATGCACCTCCGGCAAAAGATCGACCAGAAATTTTGGTTGAGTTCCGTTGTGCGGCGAATAACGCTTAAAGTCCAGAAAACGCACTAGACTGTCGATGAGGTTATAGATTGTCGGCCCGATGTCGGGCTGCTGATTGTTCTCCTGGTTCCAGCGAGAAAGGCAGAGCCGATAGCTTTCGTATTTCTCCAGCGGCGTCGAGTTGAAGACACAGACCACGTCATCGTTTACCCGCACCGCCTCTACCCGCTCTTGTTGCGCGCCGGTCGCCTGCCAGTAGAGCGCGTCCACGTTCTGCAGTACGGTGAGCAAGCGTTGTTCCGGCATCCGTTCGCGCACCACCTCGGGCAGATGGTGAGGCGCCAGGTGCGATTCCCCAAATAACACCATGATCACCGCATTCGGATGTCGCTGACGGATTTCCGCGATTTTGTCGCCCGCGTGCTGATCCCGAGCTGCGATCTTGCGCAAGTCATCGCGCGGCAGACAATCGATCCCATAGACTGCGTCCGCGTGCTCGCGTGCAGTTACCAGCAGTTCGTAAAAGGGGGGCCACTCATAACTCCAGTCCAGGTCGAAGCGAATCCGCTGGCGCAGCTCTTCTTCATCAATCTCCCGCCGCCACCACTCCTCGAGGATGGGTTGATGGCGGGAAAAAATCGTTTCCACTCCCAAAACCACGGGACGGTCGCCGGGTGCGGCTCGCTGCTCCAGCAGACTCGCGGCAAATCGCTGGGCTGCAGGCAGTGCATGATAATCGCCAATCAGGATCAGGTCCGCCGCTCTCACCATCGCGGTCAACTGTTGCGCGTCCAGAATCGACTCATACGAGCGAAAGGCATTGCGGTAGTCCCGCAGATACTTATGACGGCTGCTCGAATCGTGGGCGCGAACTTCCCGCTCCACGCAGGCCAGCGCATGCATCTGCGCGGCATTGCGGCGGAATCCCAAATTCGTCGAAGTCGCCATAAGTCTGCTTCTACGTGGAGCAGGAGCCCTCGCCCGCCTCCTTAAACCTCTACCCGCCCACTCCTTGACTTGCCCGTCACCCTCTCCCTATGCTCAGGACTCACGTTCTAAGCGAACGAGACGTGCTACGTCACAAAGATCATGAGGAGCGATGCCGAATCTTCCCCCCCAAAACCTGACCATCGCTACCACCGGAGCCAGCGGATCATTATTCTTAAAACATCTGCTCGCCACAGCCGAACGTGACAAGCGACTCCGCACCATAAACTTCATCGCCTCTGACAGCGCCCTGCGCGTCATGGCTGAAGAACTCAAACTCCGCGGCCGCAGCAACCTGGTTGGCCAAATGCTCGGCCAGGCCTCCGGCAAAATTCATCAGCAGTCTAACGCCGACATCGGCGCCAACATCGCCAGCGGCTCCTATCCCGCCGACGCCATGATCGTAATCCCATGCAGCGTCGGCACGCTCGCCCGCATTGCCAACGGCATTGCCGCCCAACTGATCGAACGCGCCGCCGATGTCTGCCTCAAAGAAAAGCGTCCCCTGGTGCTCTGCGTGCGCGAGACGCCGCTCAATAAGATCCACATCCGCAACATGTACAGGGCCGCCGACGCCGGAGCTACGGTCTTCCCCCTAATCCCGACGTTCTACAACCGCCCGGCAAGCTTGGATGCCATGGCGCGCGAGTTCGTTAACCGCGTCCTCGCCCACATCGGCCTCCCTCAATCCAACGCCTACCGCTGGAAGGGATGAAGGGGTCGTCAACCGAACCCCTTCTTTTCAAAAAATCGGATATCCGCACGCCATCTTCAAGTGTAGAAACACAAAGGTGTCGGGACGAGATTCCCCTGGGACATGTCCCGCGGAGCGGACAGGGAATTGGTTGTCAGGGAATGGGGAAATATTCCACGTGGATCGCTGGTTTATGCGATGCTGCCGAGCACGCGGCCTTGGAGTGCAGAAAACCATCGCCAGCGCTGCAGCTTGCTAGGCATGCGCTTGCTTGAATCTCTTCAGTTTGGGCAATGAACGGATGGACCTCCCCGATTTCTGCTCAGCCAGCCGGATTTCATAAAGACTCTGCAGGTTCAGCCAGAATTCTGCGGTCGTGCCGAAGAAATGAGCCAGACGCAGCGCGGTGTCGCCGGTAATCGCCCGCCGCCGATTCAGGATTTCGGTGATGCGATTGGTTGGAACACACAACTGTCGCCCCAGTTCCGCGGCGCTCATTCCCAACTCTCTGAGTTCCTCGGCCAAATGTTCGCCGGGATGAATTGCGGTCCGTGCCATGGCAAGTTCTCCTAATGGTAATCAACTATCTCCCCGTTTGTGGGAGTTGGCGCACTTTCGAGCCATGGGAAACAAATCCGCCACGGATCGTTGATGCGGATGCTGTATTGCCCCCTGCGGTCTCCCTTAAGCGCTTCGAGACGGTTACCCGACAATGCGGCCAGGTCCTTGAGCCAAACCGCTGCCTCCAGACGGTCGAGCTTCAAACGCGCGGCGCGTTCAATGCCAGAGAATGCTTTGACCCGTTTGCCAAGCGCGAAGTCCCTGGTCCGCTTGTCGCGGTAACCGCCGACCATGGGGTCATTCTAACAAGAAGTACGCGTTACGTAAAGCGTACGGCAAACGATGCCCCACCGCCATTTTGCACAGGAGGCGAAAAAAACGTGGCAAACCCATTCGGATTCCATCAGCGCTTCGGCCGCCAGGACCACCGTCGACGAACAAAAATGCCACCGTGTGCGCGCCGCAACCACAAACCAGACCAAATGCCCTTGCCACCAGCCCTTCCTCGCCATGTGCAACACTTTGCCTATTGACACGCCCGCCAAATCCGGACCATACTCGCCCTCATCTTGGGGCGAAGGTTCTGTGTGCCTGTCTCGGTCTACTTCAGGTGAATCCCGTCCGACTGACCCACTCAAGGAGTAATCCGGTGAGAACAGCCAGGCTCCGCCAGTTGCTTGCGGTGACAATTTTCATGCTCAGTCTGATCGCGGTTTCCGCGCATGCTCAGACCTATTCTGACCTCTACAATTTTGGCGACGCGGCCGGAGATCCGCTCAATCCCCAATTTTCCGGCCTCATCGCACAAGGCCGCGATGGCAACCTTTACAGCACAACTCCGAAGGGCGGCACCGGATTGGGCGCAGTCTTTCAGATCACCCCCCAGGGCAACCTCACCGTTCTCTACAACTTTGACACTACGCATGGCAAAACCCCATACGGCGGTTTGACCCTGGGCACCGATGGCAATTTCTATGGCACGACTTCTTCCGGCGGCTCGACCAACCTCGGCGTCGTATTCAAGATCACAGCCATGGGCGCGCTGACCGTGCTCCATACCTTTGTCACCTCCGACGGCTATTCTCCCTACGCTCCTCCCATTCAGGGCGCAGACGGAAACTTCTACGGCACCACAATCTTTGGCGGCGCATCGGCCTATGGAACCGTACATAAGATGACCCCAACCGGCACGCTGAAGGTTCTGCACTCCTTCGATTTGGCCAACGGCGAAACTCCTTACCGGACCCCTCGTCCAGGGGAATGATGGAAATTTCTGACGGCACCGCCTACGCCGGCGTGGGGACAAACCGATACGGCATGGTATTCAAAGTTACCGGCAGCGGAACTTTTACCATCCTGCACGCCTTCTCTCTATCGGACGGAGGCGATCCAGTCGCCGGCTTAGTTCTCGGCAAGGACGGTAACTTTTACGGAACAACATTTAACGGCGGTAGCATCGGATACGGTAACGTATTCAAGATCACCCCAGCTGGCGTCTTGACCGTTCTCCGCTCGTTCACGCCAGGCTCGGATGGAGGAACTCCTTACGGCGGTCTGGTACAAGCGACCGACGGCAACTTTTACGGCGTGGGCTACCTCGGCGGAACAAAAAACGATGGCACCATCTTTCGCATCAGTCCCAGCGGCACGTTTTCCACCCGCTACAACTTCGATGGCCCTCACGGCAGCCTTCCCATGGTCACGTTGCTCCAACACACCACCGGCACTCTTTACGGAGACACCAACACCGGTGGCACCCACAGTACCGGTGCCTTCTATAGCCTGAAAGCCAGTCTGCCGCCCTATGCCGCGCTGCTCCCGGCTTCCGGCAAGGTTACAAAGTCGATTGGAATTCTTGGTCAGGGTTTCAACAACGTTACCGGAGTCTCTTTCAACGGCACCGCCGCAACCTTCCATGCAACGTCGGATCTGTTCCTCACCGCCACGGTTCCGGCAGGCGCCGCCACCGGCATTGTCACCGTCGCCATTCCCAGCGGCAATCTGAAGAGCAAGATAAACTTCCGCGTCACCCCGAGCCTCACCAGCTTCACTCCAACCAGCGGATCAGCCGGGACGCCGGTGACCATCACCGGGGTCAGCCTGAAGCAGACCTCCAAGGTGACATTCGGAGGCGTCAAAGCAACCACCGTCGCCGTGAACTCGGATACACAAGTCACGGCCAATGTCCCCACCGGGGCGAAAACCGGCAAGATTGGAATCACCACTCCCGGAGGGACAGCCACCAGCCCGGCAGTCTTCACGGTCACCCAGTAATCGACAAAAACAATTGGCCACCCTAAACCGGCCAAACATAGCATGACGACGGGTGTCTCGCCCGTCCGCATTTAGCGAAAACACGAGTCCAGAACAGAGGGGGAAATGACCAAACAAACGCTGTCCCAATCATTCATTTGCCTGAGCATTTTGCTCTTCGCCAGCCTCGCTGCTTGGGGTCAGGCGAGCGCAAACGGAGTCATCACCATCAACGGCGGACGAAACGCAATTCTGTTGCGCCCTCCATCCCAGCCCATCGTCCCGGCAATCCCTCCATCCTCGAATCTGGTCACCATCTACAGCAATCTTAGAAACTACAGCACCGTGTTCGCCTACGACGCGATTGCCGGAGTCGGCATTCTCGGACCCGATGCCGGGCAACCCTGGCCGCAATCCGTGGGCTGTGGCTTCGTCCCGACGGCCGACCACATCGTCACCGAAATCCAGGTGGGCGCAACCTACGTCCAGGGCACCAATACCTTGGTCGTCAGTTTGAATCAGGACAACAACGGCATCCCCGGCAAAGCGCTTCACAGTTGGATATTTTCCAATCTGCCAGTCTTCGGCAGTTGCTGCACCCTGCAAACCGCTAAGTACGCCACCGGCATTCCGGTGCAGAAAGGTAAATTGTATTGGGTCGTCCTCAGCCCCCAGCAGAAGTTTACAGACACCTACGACGTCTGGGACAATAACGCCGCCCAGGTGCAGGGAACTTTCTCGAACAATATCGGATCCGGCTGGGACACCAGTTTTCAGGTTCTGGGGGCCTTCGGAGTCTTCGGCAAGTAGCGCACTCGTGGCAGCGTAACCCATCGCCTCACCCGAACGTGATCCCATCCGACTCACTCAGCAACTTCCACGCCTGGCGATAATACGCGTAAGGATCCCCACGCGCGTATCCTCGCGGACGAAACATCAGCGTGCGGCGTTCGACGATTTCCCGCACCGGCACGATATACCAGGTCTGTTCCGGAATAATGTAGGCCGCGACAAAATCGATCTCGGACTCCTTGTACGGCAGCGCTCTGCGCTGCGTGCGGCAGTGCATGCACAAGTGATACAAGCCCACCCGCATGTAGCGGCAGGTTTTGACCTGCACCCGCCACAGGCTCCCTGAACCCTGCACGATAAAATCAAAGGGATAGCAGTTGCCCCACGGCTTCGCCACCATCATTCCGAGGCTCGTCGCCTTGGCCAGAAAGATCGCCTCCCCAACATCGCCTTGCTGGCCGCGGGCATTTCCCAACCCAGGGGGCAGATTTCTGGACAGGGCTCTCCTCAGACGCTCCCCCGCGTTCGCGCAACCCGCCCCTGAGTCTGCCCATGGTGGTTTGAAAGAAGTTCCTGAGTTGGAATCCCCAGCAAAAGAAAAGGCGCAAGCCGGGAAGCTCGCGCCTTACTCAATCTCTACTTCTAGAATAGCAAACCGCCAGGGGTAAGTGAGACACGTTTCCCAAATTTATATTTCCCTGTGAATCAACTGCTTGCAGGGATTTGCCCGCTCAGGGGGCTTGACAAGATTTTGCCCAAACCTGCTCGACCGGGGTTTTCCGGACCGCTCCTATGCGCGGGGTACCTGTGATCTATCAAGACGTTGTTCCCACAGGAGCAGGCGAGTGGCCCGGACCATCGTGTGCATTTTTACTCTCGAGGGTGCCCCGTCCAAGCTCCGCTTGGGCGGGGGTTTTCCGGACTGCCGCTATTGCGCGGGGTGCCCCATCTTTCGCTTTCTTTGTCAAAGGGGGAGCCTCGAACTTCACGTCCCCTCTTGCTATCGCGCCGCAGGCCCAGAAACCTGCTTCCCCGAAAGCCATGCCGCAGCGGTCAAACATAAAGTAGTCACGATCGAGACAACGATGGGAATCATAAAGAAGTATCTCCAGCTCAAAACCGTGATGCCGGCAAAGCAAAGGGCGAACACCCACGCAGTGCCGCGCATGCGCGCCAAAGACTCTGGCGGAAGGCCGCCTAGCTGCCACGCCAATACCATCGCGAGCAAAAGAAACACGCTGACAAAGAGTCCGAACCCAACATAAAAATCCCAATAAGTCCGGCTGAACCCCATAACGTAAAAGTGAGTGGACTGCATCGGGCCAAGATCCACTCCCCACTTCGGATCGGACCAGGGAAAACCAGACGTATGTCCAGCATCAAAAAGCAGCAGCAGACCAGCAGCCATTCGATAAAACAAAGACGCCTTCATCCTCGCCTCCAGAGACCACGGCAGCGGGCACCACCATCCCGCCGTGCAGGATGAAACTGTACCACTAGCGCCGCGTCGGTAGTGGCGCAGCTTGAAATTCACATCCATTTGTCAATTTGGCAAACTGTGGAAAACTAGAGGCATGATTAAACTAGGAGAATTGGTATTCGCCCATGGACAGAATGGGGTATTCATTGTTCGCAGCATTTCAGCGAAAGAGGCGGAGGCTGGCCCAATTGGGTGGGGCACTGTTTGCCGGCGAGTTGTTCGGCCACGGTCCAGTGGGGATCATTGCGCTGAAAGATGCCGTGGCGGTCGCGGTAGAGGCTGAGCGGCACGCCGTGGGTGGTGACCAGGGCGTGCAGAGCGCGGAGATAGCCGAGCGTGTTTTCGGCTTCGAGTTGAAAGTGAGCGGAGAGGATTTGGCTGGTGGCGTCATCCTGAAAGCCGAGGAGGGTGAGCTCGGGGCCGCGGCCTTCCAGCCAATCATGGCGGCTGGCGTCGGTGAGCACCATTATGCCGAAGCGGGGACGGCGCAAGCGCCGGGCGCGATACTGGCGAGGGCGGCGCTTCTGCGGGGACGCCAACTTGGCCGCACGCAGGATGCGGCGCACGGTCTCGCGACTGACCACGAGGTTCTCCTCGCTGTGAAGTTTTTGGCAGAGATGCGAATCGTTGAAGCCTAGATACTTGCCTCGCGCCAGCTGCAGGATCGTGCGCCGCAGGCTGGCGGGCAGAGCCCAGGGCATGGGCCGTCCGCGATTGCCATGATCCACCCAATCGACGCTGTCGGGACGATAGCGCCGCTTGAGCGGTTGCACCTGCCGTTCACTTAATTGCAGCAGACGGGCGGCTTCGCCGACGCTCAGCCGACCCTCGACCGCATTCTCAATCACTTTCACCCGTTGCAACTCTCTCTGACTCACTGTCACCATCCCTCTAGGGTGACAAAGTCTGGTTGCAGTTAGGGGGTGACATTATCTTGGAGTATCTACAATTTCGGAGTTCCGTCTTGACCTGCGGTCGAAAGCTGCGTAATATTCGCCTGCTTAGTCAGCCTGCCTTGTTTTCGTGTCCATTGCATGGTGGTGCCCGGATTTCCTGCGAGGTCGTGCTCGACAGTTGAGGCATCCGCGCAGCATCGTAGGAGGTGATACATGGCCGGATTTTGCGGCAACTGTGGATCTCCAATAGCCCCAGGGGTGAGATTCTGTTCGAAGTGTGGCGCGGCCCTCCCGGGCGCAACGGCCGACCCGGTTATGGCGGCCCCACCTGCACCCCCGCCTGCCGCGCCCATGAGCGCGCCAATTACTCCTCCACCTACCGCCTCGCAGGGCAGTAGTTCTGCGCTGAAGATCATTTTGATCATCGTGGTGATCTTCGTATTCTTGATGCTTTTGGTGGGCGGAGGCTGTTTTTACGTCGCCTATCGAGTGAAGCAGAAAGCCCACGAATTCTCGCAGCAGATGGGCGGAGACGCGACTCCTTACACGGGCAAAAGAGATCCTTGCCTGCTGTCCTCGAGCGAAGTCAGCGCCATTCTCGGTAAGCCGGTCGAGGCCGGGCGAGTCACGCGGCAGTTCTTCGTGCGATTACCAGTACGGCAAAGCTGGCGACCGGCACCTCAATGTGGAATTCACCTGGAAAGGAGGGACCATGGCCATGAAATTTGCGCACGGGGCCATGCAACATATTTCTGGCATGGATACCTTCACCCCGGTGCCGAATATCGGCGACGAGGCTTATCTCGCGCCCGGAGGCTCGGGGTTGATGATGCGCAAGGGCGACGTTCTGGTGAACATCGATCTGCGTACCAGCGGCGTGAGCGCGGACGCCGCAGAAAAGATCGCCGCCAAGATCGCCGACCGGTTGTAGTTCGGGCTCTCCGGTTGGCGATCAGCCCCTGATCACGCGCAGCGCTCCTCGCGCAACGCTCACTTCGCATCGGCGTGCGGCACACATACTCTCCATCCGCATAAACCTCGATTGGCTCGTCCGTTTCAACTCGAAGCCGCTCTGTCCGAAAATATTCCACCTGGGGAACGCTCAAGTGACGTCCGAAATAGACGGCGGGAAAAGACAACATAGTTTGAATTTGTTCATGGTGTGAATGATGCAATATCGAGCGCCCCATCGTCGAACTGGGCGCCAGGCGCGATCTTCATTCCGCCTCCATACGCCGGCGCATTGGCGAATGCGGCCAGCACAACAGATTTAGAACTCCGAGCGACCAACTCCTCGTTGGCCCGAGGCGCCGAGATCCCTATCGGAACGGGCACGAACGTGAACCACGCAGACACGAAGCTCAGAACATATCCGCCGTGGGCGCGCAGCCAGCGTGGAAGCCGGTTCGCGCGCCGCGCGACTTCCGCATCCAGACCGACGCTGCCCACGCAGCAAAAATAGTGTGGAGTGGACGACTCACCCGCTTCCATCTGGTCGCCAGACAGAGAAGTAATTACACCTAGATCGATACTCCACACATTCTCCGAGCCGGAAGAAAACTTATGCCACGCCGCCACCGAATCGCGAAGGCCACGCAGCCCTAACGCCCGCGCGAAATCGTTTCCGCTGCCACAGGGCACAACGAGAACAGGAAGCGCCAGCTTAACCAATTGCGCCAGATAACGGTGCACGGTGCCATCGCCCCCGAAAATGAGGATCGCGTCGACCTCGCTCGATGCCCCCGGCATGCCAAAAATCCAAGTCACATCCGAATCCTGGAATGGCTGGAGATCTTTGGCAGAGGATCCCGGCCCGAAGATGGCGGCAGCCCGCATGTCCGCGACAGGTTAACAGAAGCCTAAGGAGCACCACGGTTTCTTAGAGCCAATTCGCGTTTAAACCCTGCTGAAAGCGGGCCGGGAGTCTGGTTGACAATTTGTCGGCGAGCGGCACAGCATTCCCCGCCGAACTGGTGGAGTTGGTGCGCTCGTCGAGAAAGCGATAGAGTAGTCGGTCGCGGGAATTTGCGACTCGACATGGCGAATGATCTGACAACGGACGTCCCCGAAAAAGGTGATCTGGAAAAAGCCGCCGCCGCGCGAGCCAGTCTGAGCTTCGTGCGCGACGGCAATATCGTAGGCCTGGGTACGGGCTCGACTGCGGCCTACGCCGTACGGTTTCTCGGCGAGCGAGTTCATGCGGGATTGAAGATTCGCGGCATCCCAACTTCCGCGCAAACCAAAGAACTGGCCGCCAGTATGCGAATTCCGTTGACCACGCTCGAGGAATTGCAGCAGATCGATGTCACCATCGACGGCGCCGATGAATTCGATCCGCAGCTTCGCCTGATCAAGGGTGGGGGAGGCGCGCTGTTACGCGAAAAAATCATCGCTTCCGCATCACGGCAAGTTGTCATCATCGCGGATTCCAGCAAGCAGGTCGCAGTGCTGGGAAAGTTTCCTCTGCCCGTCGAAGTGATCCCCTTCGCTCAGCCCCTCATCGCAAGAAGAATTACAGCCCTGGGAGCGACGGTGAAACTGCGCCAGGACGCGAAGGGAGGTCCATTCATAAGCGACGAAGGTCACCACATCCTCGATTGCAGCTTCGGCCAGATTCCCGATCCGCCCGCTCTGGCCCGCACCCTGAGCGATATGCCAGGAGTGGTCGAGCATGGTTTGTTCATCGATCTGGCGACCGTGGTGCTGGTGGCTAAAGGCGAGAACGTCACGGAACTCCGTGGCAAACACTGAATATCAGCACCATTAGCCCACAATTGTTTTTAGCGTTGTCACGAACCGGTCTACTTCTTCTGCCGTGTTGTAATGCGCCAGTCCGATGCGCAGAAAGCCGCCGTCTTTTTCCACGTCGAGGCGTTCGGTGAGATTCAGCGCGTAGTAATTGCCGTCCCAGGTGAAGAACCCATTCTCTCCAAGACGAGTAGCGAGTTCCAGTGGCGTGTGACTCTTGATCCTGGCCGCGATGGTGGGACAACGCTGATCAAATCGCTTTGCATCACTGATGCCATAAAGCCTCAGCCCGGGAATCGCGAGCAATCCTCGGATCAGCGGTTCCATCAATCCGTGTTCATGTTTCCGAATCGCGTCATAAGCGGCGAGCACAGCCGCGCGGCGGGTGGACGCCGCTGGATCCACGCGCCGCCCAAGATCGGCCAGATAATCAACGCAAGCAGTAATCCCGGCGATGCATTCGTGATTAAGCGTGCCCCACTCCCAGCGGTTGGGAACGGCGTTAGTGTTGGCGCGAACTTTGTAAGGCTGAAGCCGCTGCAAATGCTCGCGCTTGCCGTAGAGCACGCCCATGTGCGGGCCAAAGAACTTATAGGTCGAACAAACCAGAAAATCGCAATCGAGCGCGCGGACATCAATGGGGCCATGCGGAGCGTAATGAACCGCGTCAATGTAGGCCATCGCACCACGCTGATGGGCAAGTTGAATGATCCGTTTCACATCGTTGATCGTGCCTACGGCATTCGAGGCGTAACCGACGGCAACCAACTTAGTGCGGCCCGTGATTTTAGCGCGCCAGGTCTTCCATGTCGAGCGTGCAGTCGTCTTCATGGATTTCGGACATGCGGATGATCACGCCACGCTCTTCAAGAGCGCGCCACGGAGAGATGTTGGCATCGTGATCGAGATGGGTGAGCACGATCTCGTCGCCCGGACCAAGCTCGCGCCCGATGGAACGACTGATGGCGAAAGTCAGCGAAGTCATGTTGGGACCGAAGACGACTTCGTCCGCATCGCAGCCCAGAAAGTCTGACATGGCGGAACGCGCGCCCGCAATCATTGCGTCAGTGTGTCGGCTGGTCGCGTAAGCCCCGCCGGTATTGGCGTTGTCGTATTTCAAATAAACGGAAATAGCATCGATGACGCGCTGCGGAACCTGGGTTCCGCCGGGCCCGTCGAGAAATGTCGCGGGATGTCCGTTAATGGTTTGGGAAAGAGACGGAAACTGGGCGCGAACCCAATCAAGATCAAGGGCATCGATTTTTTCGTTTTGAGCAGTCAACATAGCATTTCAAATAAACCGTAAAGACGTAGCTTGCTACCTCACACTCACAGCTCGCACGAAATCAGCCAGCATTCCGTAAGCAGTGGCTTCCAGTCCAGGATTGTTTTCCGTAATCGCCAGCCCGGGAAAGATGTCTGTCTCAAAATACACGATTGACGATGTTCCCGCGACCCAAGCCAGCGGATCGCTTAAAGGGACTTGCTCCGGCCCAACGCTCGCCACAACACTTAGTTGAGTGCGTTGGGCGCGGCAAACAAGTTTGTAGGGCCGGCCGTCAGCCCGCGCCGCGCGCACGGCCTCTGCGCTCAATTTGCCAATGCCCTCACGCTGAATTTCTTCAAGCCGTATCGGAATTCCCATGAGCACGCGAATCAGAGCAGCGACCTTGACCGCCGCATCCCAGCCCTCGATGTCATTGCTGGGATCGGTTTCGGCAATGCCGATCTGCTGCGCTCTTGCGAGTGACTGATCAAAGCTCAGACCTTCTTCCAGGCCGCTGAGAATGACATTGGTCGTGGAGTTCAGAATGCCGCGAAATCCGTACAGATGAACCGCTGGCAGACTGTCACGGAACAAAGCAAAGATGGGCACGCCGTCCATCACCGTCGATTCGAATAGGAATCGTCGCTTCTTCGCAACAGCGAGGGAAGTCAGTTCCTCGTAGGCGTGAACAATTGGCCCCTTGTTGGCGGTGATGGCGTGAGCGCCCATTTCCAAAGCGGCACGAATATGATCAATCGCGGGTTGACCGTCGCGCGTGCTGAGCGACGTAGCTTCGAACAGAACGTCGGCCTGCGCCAGATGCAGCCATTCGCGAACGTTGTGTGGCGCGGGCGCCGCCCGCGATCGCGCCGAGAAGCCGTCCTTCAGAGCTTCTACGTCCAGCCCATCGGAATCGGCGATCCAGCCCATCCTCCGCGATGCCACGCCGGTGATCCGCCATGCGATCTCGCGCTCACGCAGATCGCCCTCCTTTTTCTGCAGCAAAGGAACCAGCGTCCGGTTGACGTTGCCAAAACCGAGCAGGCAGAGATTGTAAGTGCGAATGACTTATCTCCTGGCCGAGGTTGATGGAGCCCGGGCGTCCTTGCCGGGCGGAGCGGCGAAATGCCAGCCGTCCATACACTCGTCATCCCATCGTCGTGGTGTGTTCCGGCTGAATCTTGTAGATGACGCGCACTTCGGACGGTTGGCGATAAGGATATTTGTCGACCCCCAGATACTTCTTGGCCATTTTGTCAATGTGCGCGTCAGCGCCTTGTTCCGTGATCTCCACCACGCGGCCACGAATTTCGAGGTAACGGTAGGGGTTGTCGGGATCGACAATCGCGATCGCGACGCGCGGGTCACGACGCACGTTCCGATCTTTCTGGCGGCCCTTGGCGGAGTTGAAAATCACCTGGTCGCCTTCCAAATCGCACCACACCGGGGTTACCTGCGGACGACCATCGGGCATCAATGTACCCAAACTGGCAAAGGCACGCTTGTTAAACAGGTCGCGATATTTCTCCGGAATAGCCTCAGGCATCACATCCTCCTTGCGGTAGTATCGCCAAGCACAGTCGAAAGAATTATAGACGGCATGATGGCTTTCGTGTTGCCGCCGACTTCTCGTTTGAGCCCACAACAATTACAATTTGCGACCTAATACAATTTACCGAGGGCGAACTATGCTGGAGAAAAGTTTCCGCGGGTGCCGGTTCTCGCATTATTTCAGCGTGTTTGTGTTACTTGTCCTTTGCCCGGGCATCGCTTTTGCCGCGGACCGCACCACGGGCAAAAGCATTCCCACCATTGTCTTCATGACCGACTTCGGCACGGTGGACGATTCAGTCGCTATCTGCCGCGGTGTGATGTATTCGATTGCCCCCGAGGTCCGAATCGTCGACCTCACGCATCAGGTTACGCCGTTCTCGATTCTGGACGGTGCGCGCTTCCTTTACGGCGCGACTCCGTATTACCCGGCGGGAACGGTTTTTGTGGTCGTGGTCGATCCGACGGTAGGCAGTACGCGGAAAGCGGTGGTGGTGAAGTCGAAACGCGGGCAGTACTTTGTCCTGCCGGACAACGGGTTGATGACGCTGGTGCAAGACCGCGATGGAATCGAAGCTGCACGCGAGATTACAAATCGCGATTGGATGATTGGCGCCGCGCTCTCATCGACTTTTCATGGGCGCGACATATTTTCGCCCACCGGTGCGCATCTGGTGCGAGGCGACGATTGGACCGCGGTAGGGCCTGAACTCGAGCTCAGTAAACTGGTTCGTCTGGACCTGGTACCTGCCAAACTGGACGAGCGCGGATTGAACGGAGCAATAATTGCGACCGACGGGCCGTTCGGCAATTTAGTCACCAATATCAGCGGCGACGATTTCCTCAAGCTTGGCTACGTGCGTGGCAGAACCCCGCACGTCGTTGTCGGCAAGAATGAGATGGATATTCCGTTTGTGCGCACCTTCAGCGACGTGCCTTTGAACCAACCGTTGCTGTATATCGATTCTCGCGGACATCTTGGATTAGCCGTCAATCAGGCCAGTTTCGCAGCGAAGTATGGAGTCAAGCCTCCGGTCGCCATTTTCATTCCCCGAGCGAATCATTGATTGTGATCCGGCAAATCACGCAAAATCTGACGTGGGTTGATGTGGAATTGTCCCAAAACCCCCTTGCGTGCCGGCCACACCGGAAGGATCAACCGTGGCTCCTGGCGAAAGTGCAACCAGCTTTCCGAAATCACGTCCGTTGAGTGGAAGTTCGGCAACCAGTTTCTGGTCGACTACTTCGCTCAGCACGTCGCGCGTGGTGTCTTGGCAATCGTGATCGATCCAACAATTACACCTTCGGTGGCACCGACAACAACGATCCTTTCTTCAATAACTCAGCCTTGAACCAAACAACGGGAGTCCGGGCAGTCCGCAGGTCGTGCCGAACCCCGCCGCACACGTGAATGGCGACATCACGCAGCCTCTCCTGCCGATGGGCCTGATCACCCAAACACCGGACGTGGCCCAGACCAATCCCGGACTGGGCGGCGGCGGCCCGCGAGTAATTCAGCTGGCTGCAAAATTCACGTTCTAAGATCATCCGTTGGAGAACGGGAGTCTCACGCGTCAGTGGAATGTGGCGCGCTCCGCGTGCAGTTGGTAACGGCTAAGTTTTTACATCTGCCGCAATCTCCGGAAGCACCGCCCGCAGCAGCGCCACGAAATCGCCCTTCACACGTTCACCGGTCGCGAGCACATCTTCATGGTTGAGCACTTCATCGGATATTCCTGCAGCCATGTTGGTCACGCAAGAAATGGCCAAAACCTTCAATCCCATGTGTCGTGCCACGATCACTTCCGGAATCGTGGACATGCCTACCAGATCCGCGCCAATCGTCCGCAAATATCGAATCTCCGCCGGAGTTTCGTAGCTCGGTCCCAACAATCCTGCGTAGACTCCTTCATATAACGTCTTACCCAGACTGCGCGAGGCTCGGACCGCCATCTTGCGATATGGCTTGCAGTACGCTTGAGTCATGTCAGGAAAGCGCGGTCCGAGGCGATCCTCGTTTGCTCCGACCAGCGGATTCTGTCCCTGCAGGTTGATGTGATCACTGATGACTACCAGCGCGCCTTGCTTGTACTCGAGATTGATGCCGCCAGCCGCATTGGTCAGGATGAGTGCACGAATGCCCATCCTGCCAAACACGCGGATTGGAAACGTGACCTCTTTCGCAGAATATCCTTCATACAGATGCACGCGCCCCTGCATGACCGCAACCGCGACGTCGCCAGCTTTTCCAATCACCATCTGTCCTGCGTGACCGACCGCCGTGGAGCGAGGGAACGAGGGAATGCCTGCGTAGGGAATGCGCGTGGCATCGGATAGTTCGTCAGCGAACCCGCCCAAGCCGGAGCCCAGAACTAATCCGATTGTCGGACGGAGTGGAGTCTGGGAAAGCAGAAATTGCGCAGCAGACTCAGCGCGGCCGAAATCAGTGTCGATCGTCAAAGGTTCCTTTGTAGTCCGGCGCCGCACCGCGCCCGAGATCCGCCAGGGACGGCGGTGTTCACAATTAAAACTTCTTTTCGAACGCTGCGAATTCCTCTTCGAGCCGCCATTGCACCTGCGCACGCTCATTGGCATCCAGAAACTTCTGGCACCCATTGGAAATTGTGACAGCACCAGATCGATCCTTCGCACACGCTGCCACGGGACGAAAATCCGACGCCCACAAGCTCGATCCCGCCAAAAAGCTGTGCTCCAGGCTCATCCGCGCCATGCGCTTCAAGTCGTTGTAGGAAAGAAAATCATAAGTCTCAACTGCCCGCAAATACTCGTGCGTCATGTCGGAGCGCGATACGCCCTCATCGTCGGTCGCCAGCGCCACGGGCACGCCGTAATGAATATACGTTGGGAAAGGATGGAAATCGCCTCCCACGCCCAAAATCAGATCGTTCGAGGTTAAACAGATTTCGACCAGAACCTGGCGCTGAGCCATCTCATGCAGAAGATCCAAGGGATGGTCTTCGTTCATCACGGACACTCCGTGTCCGATACGCTCGGCGTGCCCGCGTTCCACCGATTCGCGAATATGAAAACGCAAGCCCTCCGGCGGGACCAGGCCCATCGCCAGTTCCCCGGCATGGAGACTGATGTGCACTTTGGGATACACACCATGCAGGTAGTCGAGCATCTTCATATGCAACTCGAAGTCATGCATCGGCACGTACCAATCTTCCGGCATGACCAGATTCAAACCCACAAAACGCGGGTCAGCCTGGGCCAACTCGAATCCCAACACGATCTGCGCGAAGACCATTTCGCGCGGCAGCCCGCGCAGTACCTGGTAAAGATAGCGAATCTTGACCCCGCAACCCGGATTCGCTTCTGGCGTTCCGCACTTGAGGGCGGAACGCATTCTGCTCTCATCGTCGTCGAGTCGCTTGCTGGTCGTGATCACAATATCTTTCAGACCACTCGTGAGCAACTTCTCGCGCATGTGGGCAAAGTCGTCGTCCCAACCCAGTTTCGCGCCGAGTTGCCCGGACTGCACCGCATCGGCCGTATGCATTAACTCGAGATATTGCAGATGGTCTTCCGCCGCCCGAGCTGACACCTCGGCGATTGCGTCCCCGGTATGGTTGCGAGTCGTCAGGGAGAACTTATCGAAGCTCGCGAAGAAATGGTCGTGTCCCGATTCCTCACCCGGTACCCAGTTACGCATCGACCACGCATCCACGATCGAATCGTAGAGCACATGATCGCCGTACGCGCATCGAATCGCCGGCTTGCTCGTGTACTTTTCGCAGGAATCTTCGCACGGAGGAGCGATCAGGAAGGAAGTCGTCCGATCGACGCATAGATTGTCACTCGCGGCATAGTCGATCAAATTCTCCGCGTAGAGCGCGCCGCTGAGATGGACATGTAAATCGCCGCCTTTGGGCATCTCGCGAAGAAACGCCAATTCCAAAGACGGTTGCCGGCGCACCGAATCCAGATAGCCCGCGGTTCGTTGTTCCGCGCTGAGTTTAGACTGCGCCCACGCCGCACCGGCCGAGCAGGCGACGCTAAGTAAAACAAAGAACCACACGATTCGCACCATTCGCGCCACGGCGTCTCCTTGGAGTTTCATGGAAACGGGAATTCTACAGCGACCGGTGGGTCGTGAAAAGAAGGAGATGTCGGGAAAGTTCAACAGCTCAGAAACTCGAATTGCCCTGCTGTAGCTTCTGAACTCTTTCGGTTTAATAAAGTTTGGAACCTTGAGACCCAGAGGAATAGCCGCGGAGTGGCCGTCCAGAGCGGTTTTGCCGGTGATTTTCACAAGCGGCCCCCAGACTTTCTCGTGCCACTCCATCAGAAATTCCGCGACAATCGGCGCAACTCGCAATGGTCTAATTCCGACGATACCCAGCACTGCACCATATTTGTTGCACCCGCCTGTGAACCGCCTGCACTCGCTTGAAAACTCGGCAGATACGCTTCCGCATTTTTTATTGACTGCAAAATTAAAAAGAGTAAAAACATAATCGTTCTTTGACAACTTCTGAAGTTTTCCCGGTTGGTGCGGCGTCCGGGGCTCAAGCGAAGTCACCCTCTACATTGCAAAATGATTGAGGGAGGGTTAGCAAGGGTCTATAGCAAAGCGCTGGTCGAGGCGAACAAGAAGATTTGTTGAAGGCAGGATAGAGTCCCGAGGCGTTGGGTTGATTTATCCGGTTGGCGGTAAGCCCGGAGCCCGAGCACAGATCGCGAGTCGCCATCCGCAAGGAGCGCAACTTTGGCAGGTCGGCGAGGGTCTAAAGCGAGCTACTGGCCGAGACGAATGATCCTAACACCACCTCGGGACTCTTAATTTGTCTGCAGCGGTGAGTGGCAGTGGTTAGCCTGGGCTGCAGCTCTCCCCCAAAGTCAGCTGCGAATTAGAGCAGACGGTTACCCACTGCCTTCACGGCCCTTCCTGTATTTGAAATTTTTCCTTCGGCACCAGTCTCGCCCGATAAATCGAATTGGTCGCTGCCACTTCAGCCACCGCATCCACATTCAGTTCATACGAACCATGCGCCAGGTTCTCTCCGAAAGGAATCTCCAGGCTGGTAGTGTCTTTTTTCAGGGTAAGGCGCTGGTAGCCGATCGCTGTCGCCCGTCCATTCTCATTCACCGCCATCATGATTACCGTCAAATCAAAATTCTGCTCAGTCTGGTTGGAGACAGTAATGGAACCCTCCAATCGCCGGCCTGTGACCTGAGGATAGCGGCCCCATTGCGCGAGCAGCGGCGCCACCACCGTCAGCACTAACCGCTGGTTGCGCTGCACCGCCGGCTTGCCGCTGTCCGTCACGGTCGCGGTGAACTTGAATTCACCGGTTTCGGTTGGAATCCCGCTCAGAACTCCGTCTCGTCCCAGCACGATCCCTGCGGGTGGGGCACCCTCAGTAATTTCCCACTGCAACGGGGTAATTCCGCCCTGCGCTTCTAAATGAGTTTCGTAATGTTGCCGGAGATATGCCTTGGGCAGGCTGGTGGTGCGGACTTCCAATGGCGGGCCGGTCGCAGCCCCTTGTTGGGCGGCCGAGATCGCCGGTAGCGCGAGCAGCAGAAATAGAATTGTTTTACTTCGCGGCATTCAGGAACTCATCCACCGTCTTGATAAACATTGCGGTATCGTCCACAAAAATCATATGTCCCGCCTTGGGGAAGATTACCAGCTTCGATCCTGCAATCTTCTCATGCATTGCCTGTGACAGCGACGGATCGGCCTCGTCGTGATCACCCACCAGAATGAGCGTCGGCACTTTAATGGTCGCCAACCGGTCCGTGTACTCGACCGATTTCAAGTTGCCATCAATGATGAACTCTCCATGCTCGCCCCACATTTCGCGATACAGATCCCAGGAAATCTTGCCGTTGTCGATCGGATCATAATTGGGATCGGGCCGGTTCTGATAAATGTATGGGAAATACCCTTCACCCCAGGCGGCAACCATATAGTCATTGGTATAACGAAGCTTTTCGTAATCCTTGCCCTGACCAAATAATCCGGCGGCTTCGAGTTTGTCGATGCGGTCGCGCAGTTGGGGAGACATGTTCTGTTTCATTTTCACGAAGATTTCATTGAGCGCTTTGCTGCTCGACCAGGTGCTGCCGAGAATCAAGTGGCTGAGGTTTGCCTGATATTTCAGGGCGTAGGCCTGGGCGAGAGCTCCTCCGTAAGAATGCCCGAGCAGGCTGATCTTTCCGAGTCCGAGAGCCTGCCGGACTTTCTCCACATCTTCGACCATGTTCTCCACGGTGTAACCGGAAGGCTCTTCGAGTTTTTGGGACCGTCCCGAGCCGCGCTCATCGATGAAAATTATTTTGTTATGCCGGGCCAAAGGCAGCAGGTAAGGCAGGAAATAATCGTGCGACGCGCCCGGGCCGCCATGCACGATCACGAGCGGCGCGCCGCGGCCCAGCATCTTGTAATAAATCATCACTCCATTCGCGTCGACGAAACCTTCCTGCACGGGATAAACATTCGACGCCGAGGCGGAATGAGTGGCAGCGCGTCCTGAAGACTGAGCGTCGGCTGTGACGAGCATTCCGCAAACGCAGAGGAAAACGAACAGGCAGCTAAGGATTTTCATGGCCCGGCTATCGTAATTTGCGATCTACGGAAGCGCAAACGAAACTAGAAATCACGACTCGGGATTCTCCACCCGGCCACCCACAACGGTCACGCCACTGCCGTCTGAACGCCCGCCTTCAGGAACAATATATTCTCTTGACGGAATAGTCCATGAAAGGCATAATATCAATTGTGGCATGGGAAGTTGAGTTTACGGATGAGTTCGAGGTTTGGTGGGGCTCGCTTTCCGAGGCTGAGCAAGAAGTGATTGACGCGAAAGTTGATCTCCTCGAGGAGCGAGGCCCGACACTGTCTCGCCCACATGCGGATGTGATCGCCAGTTCCCGGCATGCGAACATGAAAGAGTTACGTGGAAAAGTAGATGAGAAACAGCTGCGGGTCTTGTTTGCATTCGACCCACGCCGAGCCGCTTTGCTTCTGATTGGCGGGAACAAAACTGGCAATCCGAGTTGGTACGAAGAGTTTGTACCCTTTGCGGACGATCTGTTCGATCGGCATTTATCGGCACTCGAAGAGCAGAGGAAATAATTCAAGAAGGAGTGACCCAACTATGGGACATACAATAAGGACCAAGCATTTCAAAGAACTCCGGGAGAAGATGTCTCCCGAATCCCGCGAGCGTTCTCGTCTTCTCGCAGCCAAGTACCGGGCTGAGATGCCCCTTGATGAGCTTCGCGCGGCTCGTGAGTTGACTCAGGTGCACCTGGCTCGAATTCTAAAAGTCAACCAGGCAGCTGTGTCGAAGATGGAGCGTCGCACCGATATGTATATCAGCACTCTTCAGGACTTTGTCAAGGCGATGGGAGGAGAGCTGAAGATCATTGCAAGGTTTCCTGACGGAACAGTTGAGATCAACCAATTCGAGTCCGTGAAGAAGGCAGCAGCAGGAGATTAGGAGCGAGGTAAGACTTAAACCTATGCCTGTGGAATCTCCAACTGTGGTTTTCGAGGGGATTTCGCTCTATGTGCGGCCAGCTTCGGACGCGCCCACACCGCAATCCGATAGCCCAGCAGTAAAGTGAGAATTGCCGCGTACTCTAACGGCAGGTGAATGTCGGCCTTGACCAGCCACAAGTAGTGAATGACTCCGGCAATAGCACTGACATAAATTAATCGATGCAGCGCTTGCCAACGTTTGCCGCCGAGGCGGCGGATCCATCCTGTCGTCGAGGTGAGCGCCAGCGGAATCAGCAAGACAAATCCAGTGAATCCGACGGTGATGAATTTTCGTTTCGCTATGTCGTGCAACATCTCGTGGACGTCGAAGAATTTGTCCAGCCAGATGTAGGTAAGAAAATGCAGCGTGCCATAAAAAAAAGCAAATAATCCGAACATGCGACGGTAGCGAATCAGCCAGAGCCGCCCCGTCAGCTTGCGAATCGGCGTGATCGCCAAAGTGATCAGCAGGAAACGCAGCGTCCAGTCGCCCGTCGCGTGCGTGATGACTTCGATTGGGTTCGCGCCCAGCGCGTGGCTGTAGGCTTTCCATCCCAGAAGCGCCAATGGAATAAGGCAGGCGAGGAAAACCACGGGTTTAAAGCGGCGAATCATTTAGGACATAAAGCGCCATCCTTCCGGCGCCACGAAAAGGCTCAGAAATTCTTTTTCAAATCCATGCCGCTATACAGGCTTGCCACCTGATCGTAGCCGTTGAACATCAGCGTGGGACGCTTTAAAAATTCCCCCAGCCGCCGTTCTTTTGCCTGGCTCCACCGGGGATGGTCCACATGCGGATTCACGTTCGCATAAAAGCCGTATTCGTTCGGCGCCATCACGTTCCATGTATTCCGCGGCTGACTATCGGTAAATCGAATGCGCACAATTGCCTTGCCACTCTTGAAGCCGTACTTCCACGGCACCACGACGCGCAACGGAGCTCCATCCTGATTGGGCAGGGCCTCGCCGTACATCCCAAAACACAGCAGAGCCAAAGGGTGCATGGCTTCGTCCATACGCAGGCCTTCGACGTAGGGCCAGTCGAGCACGCGGCCTCGCTGCCCCGGCATCTGTTTGGCATCTTCGACGGTGGTGAACTCCACAAATTTCGCCTTGCTGGTTGGCTTGGCTTTATTGATCAACTCGCTAAGCGAAAAACCTACCCACGGGACGACGATCGACCAACCCTCTACGCAGCGATGGCGGTAAATCCGTTCCTCCGGCGCCGCCATCTTGATAATCGTGTCCACATCCAGCACCTGCTTTTTCTCCACCGGCTCCGTCGATGGTTACCATCCAGGGCCGCGTCTTGAAATTTTTGGCCAGGCCGGCGGGCTCATACTTGTCCGTCGAGAATTCGTAATAGTTGTTGTAGTTGGTGACATCCTTGTAGGGCGTCATGGTTTCGGTGGTCGAGAAGGCGCTTTTCTTCATGCCGTCAATTTTGGCATTGGCCTGCGCTATGGTCGAAGGAAACGCCAAATCGCGCGACCGCAACCCCACAACCGCCGCCGCCCCAGCTATGGCGGTACCTGCGAGAAACCTGCGCCGGTTCAAGTACAAATTCTTTGGAGTAATCTCAGACGATGGAATGTCAGCAGCCTTCTTGATCAGCATGAAAACCGTCCTTACTTAAGTGTACGGGAACGAGCGAGTCCTCCCTAGATAGGACGCGAAAGGGCCGGAAAAGTTGCAAAGCCAGAAAAACGAGAAGGAAGCAAGGTTACATTCCCTCTGTAGCGACGTAGCTCGCCACGTCTCGGGAGGCCCACCAAGCCGGGGACGCGACTTCAGCTGCGATCGTCCAAAACCTCGCGCACTTTGCGGGACAGGCTTTGCAGAGTAAATGGCTTTTGCAGGAAGGCCGTACCGGACTCGAGCACCCCTTCGTGCACAATGGCGTCTTCGGTGTAGCCGGAAAGGTAAAGCACCTTTGTATTCGGATAGGAAACGCACAACTGCGCCGACAATTCGCGTCCGCTCATGCCCGGCATCACTACGTCAGTGATTAGCATGTCGATTTCGCCCGGATGATCGGAAACAATCTGCAGTGCGGCTTGTCCATTGTCGGCCTCCAGGACTTTGTATCCCTTCGACTCCAGAGTTTCGCGAACCAACTGACGCACGGATTCCTCATCTTCCACCAGCAACACGGTTTCCGTCCCGCCGCACTTGCGATGCCGCAACGTTCACCGCACTCGCCGGTTCCAACGCGTCTTCTACGCGCGGCAGATAGATGCGGAATGTGGTGCCCCGCCGCAATTCGCTCTCCACCAGCACGTAGCCTCCGCTCTGCTTGATGATGCCGTACACCGTCGACAGCCCGAGGCCGGTGCCTTTGCCTTTTTCCTTGGTGGTGAAAAACGGCTCGAAGATGCGCGACTGAGTTTCTTTATCCATCCCCTCACCAGTGTCGGTGACCGAAAGCACCACGTAGAGGCCGGGTTGGATGTAGCTGTACTCGCGCCGAACATCCTCATTATTTAATCGGGCATTCGCGCTCTGAATAATGATTTTGCCGCCATTGGGCATCGCGTCTTTGGAATTCACCACCAGATTCATAATGACTTGCTCGATCTGCCCGGCATCCGCGCGCGTCCGGCCGAGATCGGGCGCCAGTTGCGTCTGCAACTCGATGTTTTCTCCGATCAAGGGACGCAGCAGCCGCTCCATGTCCTCCACGATGATGTTCACGTCAACCACTTTCAGCTCCAGCAGTTGCTTGCGGCTGAAAGCCAGCAGTTGGCGAGTCAGCGTGGTCGCCCGATCGGTCGCCTGGTGAATGGCTTCGATCTTCGGATACAGCGGATTGCTTTTCCTGATGTGATCCAGCAAAACCTCGGTGTACCCGCTGATCACCATCAGCAGATTGTTGAAGTCATGGGCAACGCCTCCTGCCAGGCGTCCCACCGCCTCCATTTTCTGCGCCTGGCGGAACTGGTTCTCCAGCACTCGTCGTTCCGTAATGTCCTCGGCGATAATCTCCACCACCTCGGCCGTTTCCTCCGGGCTGTTTACCACCCGACCGCTCAGTCGCACCGTAATCGCGCTGCCATCTTTGCGCTTCCAGCGGACTTCCACGTTGTCCAATCGCGCCCCCCGCTGAAATTCACCCATCACCCGCGCCTGCTCGCTCGGATCCAGAAAAACATCCGATTTCGGATCCAGCGCCAGCACCTCTTCCCCGCACTCATAACCCAGCATCGCGATCAACGCCGGATTCACATCGAGAAACCTGCCCTCCAGGCTGGAGCGATAAATTCCGTACACCGCGCTGTGTACCAGCGACCGGTAGCGCGCCTCAGAACGCCGCAGAGCCTCCTCGTTCCGTTTATGTTCAATCGCGCTTGCCAGCTGTTGCGACACGAACGTCAGAATCTCCTTCTCCTTTTCACCGAAACGCACGTTGCCGCTGTAGCTCTGCACCACCAGCACGCCCAGGGTATTGTTCCCGGCCTTTAGCGGAACACCGAGCCAGTCCAACGACGACGCGCCAATCAACTCCACTTCTGCGCCTTTCACCAGCCCCTCAAAGACCTCAGGCGTGCACAGGCACGGCTCTCCAGATCGCAGCACGTACTCCGTCAGACCTTTGCCCAGCTTCTTGGGCGCTGGTCTCGAATCCTTTTCGTCCTCAAAATAAGGAAAGCTGAGCAACTGGGTGAGCGGATCGTACACCGCAATATAAAAATTGCGGGCATACATCAGCTCGCCGACAATGGCATGCACTGCGCCATAGAATTGCTGCAAATCCTCGGCTGTGCTGGTTTTTTGCGTAATCCGATACAGCGCCGAATGCAGAGTCTCCGCCCGCTTCTGTTCCGAGATGTCGCGATACAAAACGCAGGTCGCGACCTGCTTCCCATCGATCACGATGGGAGCCGCCGATATGAACACATCCAACTGCGTGCCGTCCTTGCGCTGACGCCTGGTTTCGAGGACGACCTTCTGCCCTTTCACCAGCAGTTCCGAAATCCAACGGGTCTCCGCATGCCGGTCGGGCGGTACGATCAGAGAATCGATCCGTTGCCCCATCGCTTCCTCGGGACCAAAGCCAAAGATGCGGGTGAATTCCCCATTCAGCCGCGTAATCCGGTACTCCGGATCCACAATGCTGATGGCTTCCGGCGCGCACTCGACCAACTGTTCGAGATATGCTCTTTGCAACTCGGGGCTATCCGGAGAAAAGCTGGGAGCAATCGGTTCCACCCCGGGCGCGGCAGGGCTGGAGAGTGCCAGCGTACGACGCTGTAGTGCCTCCCTCAGAACCTTCGCGCGTGAAAGTTCAGCCGACGTCGCTGGCTGGGTGACGTTGTCACCCATTGGTTGACCCCCTCGGTTGAAACTGAAGCCGAGTTTGATGTTAGATTGCCAGCCCTTTGCTCCAAAGTTACGGAGGTAATTCAGGAAGGAAAAACCGCATTGCAGTTTCACCGCAAGATGCCGCTACTACCCGCTGGCCAGCATTTCACACACCCGCCGCAATACGTCTCGTTGTTGATCAGTGACGGCAAGAAATTCAAAGCCGTGTCGCAAGCCCGTGCGGTATCGCACCAGCGCCCGCAGCTTCAGGGGATAAGGCGTCAAAGGCAACGATAGTTCCATGGAAACAACTTCGCCGATCTCCAGTTCTCCTGTCACCGTTCCGCCCACCCCATCCTCGCCCAGTTCGTTCGAACGTCCCCACACCGACGTGGTTTCGCCCTTGCGAAAGATCTGGATCGACATCCGCGTGTCCACGGGATAGCGCGGATATCTTCGCGCACTATGGGGAAAAGGCTTCGAGCTCGAAATAGAGCCTCCGACTTCCTTCAAAATTCGTTTGCCGCCTCGACTAACCAGACCCCACCAATTCAGCCCACTAATTTCCGTGCAAGGCGTATCCCGGTTCCAGTGGCAACTTCCCACCCACTTTCAATACCGTGACTCCGCCGCTAATCGAATAAACGTCCACCAACCCGACCGCCCCGGGCATGGATTCCACCTTCTTCACCACCGCTTCGTCGGAGTCCACCACCAGGATGGCCGCGTGGTTGGTTCTGCTATGGTTAGCGCTGGCGATCACCGCTTTCACTTCGTCCTTCGACATCCCGTAAACCTTGTCCAGCAATATCTTCATTTCCGGAGCCGCCGGATCCCGAGTGATAAATGTTACGGCCTTGCCATCCGGCCAATGGTTCATCTGGCCTTTGCATATCTTCACCAGTTCCGGCAACGTCAGCGCGTCCGCGGAATTCGACTTGTTGGCGATCAAGGCCAGATCTTTCGCCTGAGCCAGCATGGTCCAGCCCAGAATGACCCAGCCCAGAATGACCAATGCCGTCGCAGGAACCCGTCGGGAGCGCACATCCCCTCCAATCCTATTTCCTGATTGTCCTCGAAGTCCGGCAACCGCTCAATGACAGAACCACCATGTACCAGCGGAGCCAATAAACAGTTGGCGACTTTTTGACCCGTTCCCGCAGAACGGCGGATGCCTGCGCGTGTGGAAGTAACAGCAATCCCTTGTATTCCACCCCTGAATCCTTTGTTTCCCCCTCGTCATCCTTACTAGGATGGAGGATAAAATGGCACATCAGTTACCTGCTCTCCCCTACGACTACGCAGCTCTCGAACCCGTAATCGATGCTCAGACCATGAAACTGCATCACGATATGCATCACGGGGCCTATGTAAAAAACCTGAACGCTGCTCTCGAAAAATATCCTAATCTCCAATCAAAAACTCCTGAAGACTTGATTCGCGACCTGAACGCCCTTCCCGAGGACATTCGCACCGCCGTGCGCAACAACGGCGGCGGCCACGTGAATCACTCCATGTTCTGGAAGATCATGAAGCCCCAGGGCGGAGGCGATCCCAGCGGCCCGATCGCGGAACTCATCAAGAAAACCTTCGGGAGCTTCAAAGATCTCCAGACTAAGTTCAACGAAGCCGGTGGCAAACAGTTTGGCAGCGGATGGGTCTGGCTAGCGGGCAAGCCCGGTGGCGAGCTGCAGGTCCTTAGCACGCCCAATCAGGACAATCCAATCTCCCAGGGCCTGTTCCCCATATTCGGCAATGACGTCTGGGAGCATGCCTATTACCTCAAATACAATAACCGCCGCCCCGAATACCTCGCGGCCTGGTGGAACACAATCAACTGGGACGAAATCAACCAGCGCTTGAAAACATTCCAGAGCCATCACGAACCAGCAATGGCCGGACGATAAGAGTCAAAGCTTAATGGAGGGCCGGGTCCGAGACCCGGCCCAATACAAAATCAAGGGGGACAGCCGCCACCGAGTGCCCCGCAGAACAACGCTCCGCCGACGCAGCACGAAATTGCACAAGTAATTTTGTGAGACTCTGCAAATCAACAAACAATTAGAACTGTTTTTCTGCAATTCCTGTGCATCCGCTGTGGAAATTATCCCCGCCCAAACCAACTTATCCTCTTTCCACCTGCACTCTGCCAGAAAAGACCGCACATCGCGTGGCTTATTCAACCGCCTCCATAAGTTTTACTGATCATCTTTCCTCGCAAGAAATGAAGCGCCTACTTTTCCTCGACTGCACCAAACTTCGGTAATTGACCATCACTGTTCTGCCGCGTAGATTCGTCCCACCTCAACCCATTTCAGCCAACAATAATTCTCGCCTCCGGCAACGAGATTGAACTGGAGCAGAAATCGCTGGTGCAGAAATCGCTGGTACAGAATCGCTGGTGCAGTAATCAAAGATCAGCACTCGCAAACTGAAAAGATGTTTTTTCATTGTCCCTCCCCCCGAAGGGTAAATGAACGTGAGAAAAACGTCCGCTACATGGAAAATTTATCGCACTCGCTTCTTAATCAAAGCTCAACAACTTACTCAACCTCTCGTCTTCGTCGATACACTTGGGCGCGAACATCGCGGCGAACCGGGAGACTACCTGGTCGAGTCATCCGATGGCTCCCGACGCATCGCCCCACGGTTGATCTTTGAAGATGTTTACGTGGCCATGGGCCCGGCTGACCCACCGTGGCCCTCTGCGCTGCAGCCCACCGCATCGCTCCCGGCTCCCAAACGTCGCATCGCCCCGCGTCCTGCAGCTACGGCGTAGGTTCGTGGGCCCGCAGTGAATTTGTCACGCGCACGTGTGGAAAAAAAGACCGGCCCCGCGTATCCGGGCAGTCATTGCTTTGAGATACAATATATAGTGATTACCTATTGACAGCCCCAACGGGCGGGAGTACTGTAACCATCCCATAGGGTATAAGTCTCTGGAAACGGAGACGTAGAGTGAAGCTAAAACAGGGGCGGACGCCGTGGCCGAGGTGACCCCGCGCCGCCCCGCCAACGAAACCACGCGTCAGCGCCTCGTCGCTCCTGAAGCCCGAGCCTGGCTCCTGAAGCCTGAAACTTGACAGTGCGGTGGCCGTCTCCCGGTCCGGTTTTCCGGACATCCCCAACGGGCGGCGACAACAGTTTGACAACTTAGGTGGTTGGAACGCCTCGCCCAGAGGGCTCGCTGCCCTCTCTCTCGAGGTCATTTTGGAGAAACTCTCATGGAAGATCTTGCCCATGCGGTCGCGGAGTCCATGGTTCGCCACGGCTTTGAGCCCACCTTTGATCATCGTCGCCTGCAATGGTCAAACTGGTTCCATTGTCAGGACAGTTTCAGCCTGGTGCTGGCTCCCTGTAAGCCCGGCATCTTCGCCTTGAGCGAAGAAGTGATCGCGCCCGGCGAACTGGCGGTCGGCGAGGGAAAGCGCATGCTGGCCCTGTTTCAGATCCGCGAGGTCAACGACTTGGGGATGGCATTGGGCCGCCTCTTCCTTTCCGGCAGTGTAGAGCATGAACGCCTGGCCAACGGTCGATGTTTCGCCCGTTACGTCGTTATCGAAGACGCCGCCCAACGCCGGACCGCCTTCACCGCTCTTCAGCGATGGATGGCCTCCTCCGCGGAAACCGTCTACCGAGTCGCACACGACCCAGCAACGGCTTTATCTGCGGACTGGACGGATGCTTCGAGCGTGCCTGAATCATCAAATAGAAAGGCCCAGATTGGGCCACCATTGCCGATTCCATCAGGTTTTTAGCCACCCAGCGGCAAGGGATGGAGTAGAAGTGTTTTCATGAAGAAGTATCGCATTGGAGGACGGGCGTCTCGCCCGTCCAGCCGCAAAGCGGCTCGGCTTTATCCGATGAGGTCGCAGTTTCAAGACTTTAAAGCGCCGGAACAAAAACTTCGCAGGAGAAAATGAAAATGTCGGAAGTCACCACTAAAGGAGCCCACACCACTACCGAGAGCGTCCCCACCAAGAAAGCTTCGGGCCTGGCCTTCCGCCGTCTCTTCACCAAGCCCGGCGTCTCCCCATACGACGACATCGAATGGGAACGCCGCACCGCTCAGATTACCGACTCTCAAGGCGCTGTGATCTTCGAGCAAAAAGATGTCGAAGTCCCCAAAGACTGGTCCATGACCGCGACCAACATCGTGGCCTCGAAATACTTGCACGGCACCCTCGGTACGCCCGAGCGCGAGTCCGGAGTCCGCGCCCTGGTAACCCGTGTCGCCGAGACCATCCGCGACTGGGGCTTGGCCCAGGGCTACTTCAAAACGCCCGAGGATGGCGCCACGTTTCACGATGAACTCACGCACATCCTCATCCGCCAGTACGCCGCATTCAATTCGCCCGTCTGGTTCAACGTCGGCTGCGACCGCATCGAACCCGACTCCGATGCCCGCAACTGGCACTGGAACCCGGCCCTCGGCCGCGTCGAATTCGGCGTCACCGGCTACAGCACTCCGCAGTGCTCCGCCTGCTTCATCAATTCGGTAAAGGACTCGCTCGATTCCATCCTAACCCTGGCCAAGACCGAAGGCATGCTCTTCAAATGGGGATCAGGCACGGGCACCAATCTTTCCCCGTTGCGCTCGTCTACCGAAGGTCTCAGCGGCGGCGGCACAGCCAGCGGCCCGCTCAGCTTCATGAAAGGCTTCGATGCCTTCGCCGGAGTAATCAAATCCGGAGGCAAGACCCGCCGCGCCGCCAAGATGGTCATCCTCAACATCGACCATCCCGACATCATTGACTTCATCGAGTGCAAGTCGAAAGAAGAGGCCAAAGCCCACGCTCTGATCGCCTCCGGCTACGATGGCTCTTCGCCTGATTCCGACGCCTATTCCTCCATTTTTTTCCAGAACGCCAACAACTCCGTTCGTGTTACCGACGACTTCATGTACGCCGTCCTCCGCGACACTGACTTCTCCACCAAGTCGGTCCGCGACGGCCGGCCCATGCACACCTTCAAAGCCAAAGACCTGCTCTACAAAATCTCCGACGCCACCTGGCGATGCGGCGACCCCGGCATGCAATTCGATACTACGGTCAATCGCTGGCACACCTCGAAGAACACCGCTCGCATCAACGCCAGCAATCCCTGCAGCGAGTATATGTTCTTGGACGACTCCGCCTGCAACCTGGCCAGTCTGAACCTGCTGAAGTTCGCGCCCAACGGCACCTTCGATGTCGAAGCCTATCGCCACGCGGTCGACGTATTAATCACAGCCCAAGAAATTCTGGTAGACAATGCCGGCTACCCCACAGAAATGATTGGTAGGAATTCGCACGACTATCGCCCATTGGGATTAGGCTACGCAAATCTGGGAGCCTTGCTGATGGCCGCCGGCCTACCCTACGACTCCGACGCCGGACGCGACTACGCCGCCTGTGTAACTGCAATTATGTGCGGCCAAGCCTACCTGCAATCCTCAAAGATCGCAGAAGCCTGTCCCGCATTAGTCCCGGCAACCGAACCCACAAAAAAAGGCCTGGCCGAAACCAATCTCGGCTCCAACGTCATGCCCGGCGGTGCCTGCCCCGGCTGGTACATCAACCGAGAACCATTCCTCGACGTAATCCGGATGCACCGCGCCTCGGTCAACAACATAAACAAAAACAATATCCCCGCCCCGCTCTACGAAGCCAGCAAACAAGCCTGGGACGAAGCCCTCGCCCAAGGCGAAAAACACGGCTACAGAAATTCCCAAGTAACAGTCCTGGCCCCAACAGGAACAATCGGCTTCATGATGGATTGCGCAACTACCGGTGTGGAGCCTGATCTTGCTCTTGTGAAGTTTAAGAAGTTGGTGGGTGGGGGGATGATTAAAATCGTCAACAATACTGTGCCTGCGGCTTTATTCAAGCTGGGGTACTCGCATGATGAGGCGGACAAGATTGTCAGCTACATCGATGCGACGGGGACGATTGAAGGGGCGCCGCACATCAAGGATGAAGACCTGGCGGTGTTTGATTGTTCGTTCAAGCCGGCTAAGGGGACTCGGTCGATTGCTTACATGGGCCACCTGCGGATGATGGCGGCTACGCAGCCGTTTATCTCCGGGGCGATTTCTAAGACGGTGAACTTGCCGGAGAGCGCTTCTGTCGAAGACATCATGGAGGCTTATCTGCAGGCGTGGAAGCTGGGCCTCAAAGCTGTCGCAGTCTATCGCGATGGCTGCAAGAAGTCGCAGCCTCTTAGTGCGGCGGGAACTTCGACTGCGCTTTCGAAGAAGGGCGATGCGGCAGCGGCGGTTGCGCGGGAAGAAGAGAATCCCAACGGGCCTCCGCGGGCGGTGCGGCACAAGTTGCAGGCGGAGCGGCGCTCGATCACCCACAAATTCAACGTGGGCGGACACGAGGGCTACATCACCGTCGGACTTTATCCCGACGACAGCGTGGGCGAAATCTTCATCACCATGGCCAAAGAGGGATCGACGGTCAGCGGCCTGATGGACAGCTTCTCCTGCGCCGTCTCCATCGCTCTGCAACACGGCGTGCCGCTGAAACTGCTGTGCGAGAAATTCGCCCACACCCGCTTCGAGCCCAGCGGCTGGAGCGGCAATCCCGACATCGGCTTCGCCAAATCGATCATGGATTACATCTTCCGCTGGCTCGATCTGCGCTTCTCCACCGGCCAGCAGCAAATGCTATTCGAGAACCTGCGCCTGAGGCCAAGCACGCCGCCGACAGCGGAAGCAGTAGGAGACATAAACGGCTCGACGGAAGTAAGTGGAGGCCGGGCGTCCTCGCCCGTCCCCGCCGCCGGAAGCCACCACGCCGCCGACGCCCTCGCCGGAATCATCGACCTCGGCGACGCCCCAACCTGCTCCTTCTGCGGCTCAATCATGACCCGCAACGGAAGCTGCTACAGGTGCGGAAGCTGCGGCAGTACGAGCGGGTGTTCGTAGAGTGTGACGCGGACATTCTGCCGCGAGATTGAAAAGTGTGGGGCGGGCGCCCTCGCCGGCCAAGCGCAGAAAAGCTCCGCAGCGACGTGGGAAGCGCAAGTTTTCGGAAGGGCATGGCTTCAGCCATGCCGAAACAGGCACCAACCTCGACGGCTTTAGCCGCTGAGGTTTAACAGAAGACCAGAGACGTACTGTGAGGGGGTCACGGCGCGCCGTGACCCTTTCTAGTTCGGAGGGTGCGCGTGGACGCGGGCAAAGACCTGAATGAGGAAATTCGCTCACTAACGGAATTCGTCGAAAATCTGAGCTTTGAGGACCAATTCACTCCAGGTGTATTCCGGGATTCCACCGTGCTGCTTCAGTCGCGGTGATAGAACCGTAATTCTTGTCAGGCGACGATGCGGACAGATATACCGACATAGCCTCCTCGATATATGAGGCTCTTGCTGGAAGGAGGCCGGTTAGCAAGCAGGCAGTCAAGGGCTTAGTCGACGATTTCTTCCTGCGAGTTCTAACCGAGGGGACTCGACACAAAACCCAAAGCTTGGCGAGCAAGTGAAAGAGCAAGCCAAACAACTAAGAATCGCGTTGTTTGAGAAAGCCGAAAAACTGGGAAGTTCAACTTATGGTAGAAGGTCTTGCACCCAGCGGGCTGCCGTCTGAGGTTGGGCAGGTCCGGTTTCAATACTTAGATGACACTGGCCTCTTAGCGCTGAAGGCGCGTGTGTCCCAAACTCATTCAGAAATTACAACCACGTGACATTGACGCGGCGGTGACTCAGATGTTGAACAATTTGGAGGTATTGAGAGGAAAAGCGGTTGGAGTCTTGTCTGTGAGCGCCGTTGACGAAGAGGCGGCAATCCAAGCAGCAAAGCGCAAGTTGCAAATTACTGTCGATGCCATCAACCTATTTAGCCCGCGCGAGCCGATGGGTGGTTGGGTTTTTCTTCCTGGCGAGACGATGCCGCAACGTGAGTTTGTGCTTGCGACTTGCGAAGATAGAATCACGCCATCTTTTAGGCCGGCAGGACCTCGCCGCCAGATCCCACTAAGCCAAATCTCTAAACGGCAAGGCTCCGCCAGAATCTCGGAGCTACTTCGAAAGGAATCTCCAACCGATTTCGAGGATAGAATCTTGGCCTCGGTCCAGTGGGCCGGCCGCGCCCAGGTGGAGGCCAGAAGAGAGAGGAAGCGTTCCTTCTATATGCTATTGCTCTCGAAAGCTTGCTTCTGGGAAAGGATGTCAAGACTGAATTAGCGTATCGTTTGGCCGTTCGCTGTGCGCATTTACCGGTGGACTCACCGTCGACGACAAGAAACGGATAGTCGACCAAATCCAAGGCTTGTATCAGCTAAGGTCGAAGATCGTTCATTCGGGAAACTTCGTCGTCAGAGAGGGCGAGCTAAATCTGATCAGCAAATATGCTGTTGTGACGCTCTTAACTGTGATCGAACGGAACCCATTTCGATCCATGACTACGTCTAGGGAGTTTGAAACCTGGTTGGAAAGCCAGCTTTTGTTGGGAGGTATATCCGCTGCGTAGTCCGCCGCACGACCTGGTAGGCGATTCTCTATCGTTATTGCGTTAGGAGCTTGTTAAGATGAGTGCCATGCTAACCGAACAAGATCAAGCTAAAGGCCTCGCCATGGAACATCTCCCCACCAAAGCAAGTGGTAAGCATGAACTCGCCGTGGATGCATATTTCTCGGCTGACGTCGAGACTGATGGGCCCATACCCGGCCCGTTCTCTATTCTGTCATTTGGACTGGTTTATGCCGGAACTTTTGATGGTCAGCATTTCACCCGCCCCCAGAAATATGACAAGACTTTTTTATCGCGAGGTCAAGCCAATTTCAGAGGACTTCCAGCCGGAGGCGCTGCGCGTCAACCGGTCTCGACAGAGATCGGTTGCTGAGAGAGGGTAAGAATCCAAAATCGGCAATGACAGAGGCATCTCACTGGATTAGGGATGTTGCAGGCACGGCGAGGCCCGTTTTGGTGGCTTACCCTTTGAGTTTCGACTGGTCCTGGCTCTACTGGTATTTCATCCGTTTTTCCGCAGATGGTTCACCGTTCAATCATTCGCTTTGCTTCGATATCAAAACGGCCTTTGCCGTGAAGGCAGGTATTCCAATCGCGGAAGCTGGTAAGTCCAAGCTGCTTCCTTCTCTCCGCCCGCAAAGCCGACACACTCACCACGCCCTGGAGGATGCTGTAGAGCAAGCAGAGATTTTTGCAAATATCTTTCAATGGGAGACGAAAACCCATGGGAGAACTCCTTAACCGTAGGCGACAAGAAACAACAAAGAAGATTGAAGCCCTCCGAGAAGTGCTGCAAGACGCAGGAAAGCGTTGCGGGCGCAAAGCTTGCGTGTACGCTACCGGTTCCTACGGTCGAGGAGAGGCAAGTGTTCACAGCGACCTGGATTTGTTTATTGTCGGTGAAGGCTCGCGAAAAGAGCCTGCGCTGTCGCGTTTGGACGAAATTTTGGTCAAGGCTGATCTTATCAACGCCACTGAGAAGCTAGGCCTTCCCATTCTCAGGCGATGGTCAGTATCTCGTCGGTCATACCGTTGCGGAGCTGGTCGGCACTCTCGGCAAGCCAGAGGATGATGTGGAGAACACTTTTACAGCGCGTCTCCTCCTTTTGCTGGAAAGCTTCCCGCTTATCGGCAAGTCGGCTTATGACCAGATCACGAGCAAAGTTATCGCAGCGTACTGGAGAGATTACAAGGGTCACGAGAACAACTTCGCGCCTGCGTTCCTGGCGAACGACATTCTTCGGATGTGGAGAACGTTTTGCGTAAACTACGAAGCTCGCACCCGCAGCGAACCAGAGAAAGAGAGAGCCAAGCGCAGGCTCAAGAATTACAAGCTGAAGCATAGCCGTTTGTTGACTTGCTACTCGGCGCTGCTGTACTTACTCGCGGTCTTTTCGGAGAACGGGACAAGCAGTTAGTCCGACCGGACGTAAGAACATGATCTCGTTTACGCCGACTGGACGGCTGGAGTGGCTGCTTTCACAGACAGACCTCGGAGATGCCCATCCATCGCTCAGAAAGTTGATTGCGGGCTACGAAGAATTCCTATTGAATACCGACGCGTCTGAGGATGACCTCGTGTCACGATTTATGGACAGGCAGAAACGTGAGACGTACCGCGAGTCGGCATCTCGGTTTGGAGATTCGGTATTTGATGTCATGGAAGCTATCGGAGAGAAGAGCCCCCATTTTTACCGTCTTCTAGTTGTGTAGGCCCGATCGTCAAACTTTAGACTTGGCTGTAGTAGGTCGTTTCAGCGAGGGACGCCCGTGTCGGAAGAACTGGACGAATTGATCGAAATGGCGAGAACGATACGGATGACGCCGGAGCAGGGAATCCCATGCTGAACGGCAGCGGCGCAGCTTTGCCTATGGCAAACGCAAGATCTCCGACTTCGCTCGGAATGACAGGACTTGGGAGCAGGATTGACCGGGCGGCGGAGCGATTGTCGAAAGAGAAATGAGCGGGCGGAATGATTTTTCTCTGGGCTGGCGGGTTGGCGGTGCCTGAATCTTTTTTCTGGCTGGTTCGGCACGACTGAAGTCGTGCCCTCCCCGAATCGTGTGAGGCGCGGCAGAGTGCAGAGATCCTTCGTCGTCGAGGTCCTTCTGCGCGAAGGACCGCGGCTCCTCAGGATGACAGGGTGAGGGTTGGCGAGAGAGCAAACGCGAGGTTCCTCGACTCCGCTCGGAATGACAGATGTGAAGACGCGCCGGGCAGGTGTGATCATGTTCAAACTTTAGACTTGGCTGTAGTAGGTCGTTTCAGCGAGGGACGTCCGTGTCGGAAGAACTGGACGAATGGATCGAAATGGCGAGAACGATACGGATGATGCCGGAGCGGCGGAATCCCACGTCTCGAAAGGCGCGAGACCCTTCGACTCCGCTCAGGGCAGGCTGTGGGGCACCTGCGGCGCAGCTTTGCTTACGGCAACATGCAAGGTCCCTCGACTTCGCTCGGGATGACAGGACTTGGGAGAGGATTGACCGGGCGGCGGAGCGGTTGTCGAAAGAGAAGTGAGCGGGCGGAATGATTTTTGGCTGGTCTGGCGGGTTGGCGGTGCCTGAATCTTTTTTCTGGCTGGTTCGGCACGACTGAAGGCGTGCCCTTCCACGAATCGTGTGAGGCGCGGCAGAGTGCAGTAGATCCTTCGTCGTCGAGGTCCTTCTGCGCGAAGGACCGCGGCTCCTCAGGATGACAGGGTGAGGGTTGGCGAGAGAGCAAACGCAAGGTTCCTCGACTCCGCTCGGAATGACAGATGTGAAGACGCGCCGGGCAGGTGTGATCATGTTCGAACTTTGGACTTGGCTGTCGTAGGTCGTTTCAGCGAGGGACGTCCGTGTCGGAAGAACTGGACGAATTGATCGAAATGGCGAGAACGATACGGATGATGCCGGAGCAGGGGAATCCCATGTCTCGAAAGGCGCGAGACCCTTCGACTCCGCTCAGGGCAGGCTGTGGGGCACCCGCGGCGCAGCTTTGCCTACGGCAACACGCAAGGTCCTTCGACTTCGCTCGGGATGACAGGACTTGGGACAGGATTGACCGGGCGGCGGAGCGGTTGTCGAAAAGAGAAGTGAGCGGGCGGAGTGCTTTTTTTCTGGGCTGGCGGGTTGGCGGTGCCTGAATCTTTTTTCTGGCTGGTTCGGCACGACTGAAGTCGTGCCCTTCCCGCGAATCGGGCTTTACGGCACTCTCGCCTCCCACCCTTTTTCGCAAAGAACGCGAAAAAGGATGGGGCACCCGCTTGGTTGGTACGATATACAAGGCGGGAATTTGCGGAACGGCGCTCATGAGATCGGTGCGAAGGAATACGAGATTGTTGAATGACGCGAAAAGAGGCGAGGGGCGCTTCGTCCTTTGCGTGCGGAACGAGGGCTATCCTGCTGGTTTGGAGTTGCGGAAAGTCTATCGGGTGTTGGCCGATGAGCGGGCGTGCAAACGCCATCAATTGCGGGTGATCGACGAGTCGGGCGAGGACTATTTGTATCCGGAAGAGTATTTCGTTTTCACATGAAAAGGCCAGCCCGCGGTATCTAAGGCAGCGGACAGGAATGTCCGCTCCACACTAGGCGGAGCGAGGGACGGCAGAATCTTGTCCCACCCTTTTTCGCACAGGACGCGAAAAAAGGGTGGGGCACCTGCTTCGGGCTAGACGCAAGGTCCCTCGACTTCGCTCGGGATGACATGGGTTAGGGGTGATTTACGGGGCGGCTGAGGGATTCGAACGGAGCAGGGAATCCCATGTCTCGAAAGGCGCGAGACATGGGGCACCCGCGCGGCGTGGGTTTGGATCGGCAAGACGCAAGGTCCCTCGACTTCGCTCGGGATGACAGATGAAAAAAATGCAACGGCAAGGGTGAATTTCGGGGAAAACGGGGTTTTGGGGAAATCTTGTCAAGCCCCCTGGGAGGGCCGATTCTCCGTAAGCTGTTGTGAGCGCGGCAAATATATTTTTGGCAAACATGTCTCACTTACCCTATTCCAGGAGCTATCATAGAAGTAGGGATAGAAAATAGGCGGTTCGAGTGTTTTTATGGCGCGGCCCAAGTGGCCGCGCTTTCTATTTGCGGGGAAAATCTTTCATGGGGAAGTGGAAGGAGTGGCATGACTCAGAAGCGCGGGTGCGGGTTCGGGACTTACAAACAGCAGGGGGAATGGGCGGAGCTTTGTTTTATGGCGCGGGCGGCGGGGCAAGGGTTGCGGGTGTTGAAGCCCTACGGGGATTCGGCTAGTTACGATGTGGGAGTGGAATGGGTGGCTCCGGGGCGGGAGGGTCGGATTCTGCGGGTGCAGGTGAAGTCCACTGTTTTTAAACGGCGCGGGGAGTGCTATAGCTTGAATGTGATGGGGGCGCATCGGGAGAGGTATCCGAGCGGGGTGGTGGACTTTTTTGCGGTGTATCTGATTCCGATTGATGCCTGGTACATCATTCCGTTTGCATTGATGGGGCGAACGAATTGCACGTTGCATTTTACGCCGGACAGCAAGCGGCATAAGTACGCGTCGTATCGGGAGGCTTGGCATTTGTTGCGAGGGGAGGAGGAGGCGCGGGTAAGGAAGTGAGGTTCGCGCTGGGAGGGGCGATTACCTTCGTCACCGATGGATGCTGGCATTGCTCAGGAGTTGGCTTCCGCTGTGCTAACTTTTTCTTTGGCCCGACTCGGAATCAGGCGCGGCCGCAGGGTGCTGGCGCTGGAAGTGTACGCAGCGAGTCGTGGAGGGATGCATTGGAAGCAGGGGCGGAGAAGCAGCGCGAGATTCATGGCACAAAGTTCATCTGTGTCAGTGGCTCGATGCAGCGCTTCATGGCCATGGTTGAGCGGGTGGCAGGGCACACTGAGACTGTCCTGATCACGGGCGAAACCGGCAGTGGCAAGGAACTGATTGCTTGCAGCATCCACGAGTTGTCCTACCGGAACGGCAAGGCCTGGATCGACATCAACTGCGCGGCTCTGCCCGAGCACCTGGTCGAAAGCGAACTGTTTGGCTACGAAAAAGGGGCCTTCAGCGGGGCGGACAATTCGAAGCCGGGACTTTTCGAGTTGGCGGATAAGGGTACGCTCTTCCTGGATGAAATTGGCGAACTGCCATCCCATATACAAGTGAAGCTGCTGCGGGTGCTGGACGGGGCCGCGTACTATCGGCTGGGCGGACATCGGAAGATCACGGTGGATGTGCGGATCGTAGCCGCCACCAATCAGGATTTGGAAGTTGCGGTGCGGGAGGGACGGTTTCGCAAAGATTTGTTTCATCGGCTGAGCCAGTTTCAGTTGAGGGTTCCGCCGTTGAGGGAGCGGCCGGAAGATATTTTGGCTTTGGCCCAGCATTTTCTGCAGCTGAAATCCCCGGAAATGCGTTTTAGCGGGGAGGCGCTGCGCGCGCTGCAGTCGCACGCGTGGCCGGGCAACGTGCGCGAACTGCGGAATATTGTTGCCAAAGTCGCGATGGCTGCGGCGGGCCCGGAGATTGGGGCGGCGGATGTGTCCGCTGAACTCTCGGCGGAGCTGCGAAAGACGGATGTTCCCTTGCCGGTTGGCGATCTCCAGAACATGGAGCGGCAGATGGTGATGAAGGCGCTGGAAAATACCGGGGGGCATCGGGCGAAAGCGGCGGAGCAACTGGGAATCTCGCGGCGGACGCTGAGTCGCAAGCTGGGCGAATACAAAATCACGGCGGCAACCAGCGACAAAAGTCAGGCATTGGGCGCGCTGAGCCTGAAGCAGAAAAAGTTTTTCCGCGCCAAGGTGAAACTTCCGGTTGCGCTCAAAGACGTCCAAGGTCAGGAGATACAGGCCACCGCGGTAAACCTTAGCGTCGGTGGCATGGGGTTGGAAGGGTTGCCGGATCCGCGGCGATCGCAGGGGCTGATGGATATCAGCTTCGTGCTGCCGGGGAGCGCAATCCGCGTTGAGGCAAAGGTGCAGATTGTCTGGGCGGATCTGGAGGGGCGGGCCGGCGCGACCTTCGTGGTCATCGAACCTGCCGTTTATAAAGACCTGCAGGAGTGGACGCAACAGCGGATGAAGGAAGAAGGCTGGGAGTTGCCGCTGTAGGTGGGCGTTATGCGCGTCCGCGAAGGGCGACGCTGGTAACGACAATTCTATTACCTAAGTTTGTGTCTTTCACTGCAAGTGATGGCTCTCACGCAAGTTAGCTGATATTTCTAGTGTTAGCCTCGCGATTCTGAATCCCCTACAAAAGCCTGGCAGAGGATATCGAGACGTTATCTGCGTTGCCCAAACTCGCCGTCAAGATCGTGATCACGGTCTTGCTGGGCGGCTTTTTCGGTGCGACGCTGGTGCGCCTCGCACCGGGCTTTGGTGTGGACGAAGAGCAACTTGATTCGCGACTGAGTGCCGGCAGCAAACAGGCGCTGCGAGAAACGCGCGACGGCGATGTCAATGTTCTGTTTTTTTATTCGCGCTATATCGGCCGGCTGCTGCATGGCGACCTGGGAAATTCGCGGGCGCTGCAACGTCCGGTTTCAGAGTTGGTCGCCGAGCGTTTGCCTGAAACTTTGAAGTCGGTCGCTCTGGGACTCGCGCTCGGATGGAGTGCAGGCTTTCTGCTGGCAGTTGCGATTGTGATGTCGAGAGCCTGGTATTTGGATTTGTTAGGGAGTCTGTTGGTGGGTGTTTTGCTCTGTCTACCGGCAGCTGTACTTGCACTTTTGTTTGTGCTGGCCCAAGCGCCTGCGCGCTTGCTGCTGGGGGTGGTGGTCTTTCCGAAGATTTTTCGTTATTCGCGGAACCTGCTGGTGCGCAGTTCAGAGTTGCCGCATGTGTTGACCGCGAGAGCAAAAGGTTTGGGCAACATGCGCGTGCTGGTGTGGCACATTTTGCCGACGGCTGCGCCGCAGCTTCTGGCGCTGCTCGGCGTTACGGTCAGTGTCGCGTTTACGGCCGCGATTCCTATGGAAGCTTTGTGTGACATACCGGGAATTGGCCAATTGGCATGGAAGGCCGCGCTGGGGCGCGATGTGGCTCTGCTGGTGAATCTGACGATGGTTGTCACACTGGTCACGCTGGTGGCTAATTCTGTCTCCGACATGATGGGCAAGAGTTTTCGCGTGAGCGAAGCATGAAGTGGGCACGCACAACGGCGATTGTTTTTCTGTTGGCGGTTTCGCTTGCCTGCTTGCTGGCGAACTACATCGCCCCGGCTTCGTATGCGCATCAATTTCGCGAGGAACCCAATGGTCCACCTTCGCGGCAACATCTTTTGGGTACAGATGACTTAGGGCGGGACCGTTTTTCGCGGGTGCTGTTTGGCACGCGGGTGTCGCTCCTGCTGGCGCCCGCAGCCGCTCTGCTGGCAAGCCTGCTGGCAGCCTTTATCGGCGGCATCGCCGGATTTGCGGGTGGATGGGTCGAACGCTGGGTGATGGCGGCCACCGATCTTTTTCTGTCGCTGCCCTGGCTTTTCCTGCTGATTACGGTTCGGGCGCTCTTGCCGCTGAATGTTTCGCCGATTGTTTCGGTGTTGATCACATTTGCGATGTTGGGATGCCTGGGCTGGGCGGGCGCGGCGCGCGTCATCTGCGCCGACGCTCGTGCGCTATCGCAATCGGATTTTATTTTGCTGGCTCGGGCTTCGGGCAGCAGCGGCTTTCGACTGCTGTGGCGTCATCTTGTGCCCAATCTGAAGCCGGTGCTGTATGCGCAATTCTGGATTTCCGTTCCCGTTTTTATTCTGACCGAAGCCAATCTTGGGATTCTCGGCTTGGGAGTCGCGGAGCCGCTGCCTTCGTGGGGCAGTCTGCTACGCGAACTCGAAGGCTTCTCCAGTATCTCGGCCAAGCCTGGCAGTTGGTTCCGCTCATTTTGTTCATCCTGGTGGTGAGCAGTTTTCATCTTGTCCTGACAAAAGAGGAGTTGCCGGCATGAAAAAGCTTCTGGCAAGTTTCGTTCTGTTAACCCTGATCGCTTTCGGTTCAACCAGCGTGCTGGCGCAGTCTGGTGGCGAACTGCGCTTCTGCTTGCGCTCGGAACCGAAGACGCTCAATCCGCTGCTGGTGGCGGACGACGCCTCGGAGACCATTCGCTATCTGACCGGTGGCGTGCTGATACGCATCAACCGCCTCACCCAGGATCTTGAGCCGGAATTGGCCACTTCCTGGAAGGTTACGAATGGCGGGAAGACGATCACATTTCAACTGCGCGACGGGCTACGCTTTTCTGACGGAACTCCGTTTTCCGCGGAGGACGTTGCTTTCACCATGCAGCAGCTGATGGATCCCGCGTTGCACTCGCCGACTGGCGATGTATTTCGGTCGGCCGAGGGCAAAGTGGCAACGGAAGTACTGCCCAAGAATCGTGTTCGCATCACGTTCCCCGCGCCCATCGCGGGCCTCGACCGGCTCTTTGATCAGGTCGCGATTATGTCTTCGAAATCGCCACAGAAAGAGATGGCAGTGCTGGGGCCGTATTACGTCGGAGAAAACAAGGCTGGATCGTATCTGATGCTGAAGCGGAATCCAAACTACTGGGAAAAAGATGCTGCGGGCCGGCCGCTGCCTTATATCGAGTCGATACGGCTGGACATTCAACAGAACCGTGATATCGAGATGCTGCGACTGAAGCGGGGCGAAATTCACTTCATCAACTCGCTCGATGCCGAGTATTTCGACAAAGTCGCCTCGCAGGATCCCGCCATGGCCCATGATGCGGGTGCGTCCCTGGATTCCGAGGAAATGTGGTTCAATCAAGTCGCCAATTCTCCGCTGCCGACTTACAAGAAAGCATGGTTCACCTCAACGAATTTCCGGCGAGCGATTTCCGAAGCCATTAACCGGGAGGATCTGGCGCGGATCGTATTCCGCGGCCATGCGCGTCCGGCCGTGGGGCCAGTATCGCCCGCCAATAAATTCTGGTTCAACGCCAAATTGCAGGCGCATCCCTTCGACCAGAAATCCGCGCTGCAGCGTTTGTCCCAGGATGGATTCCGTTTGCAGGGCGGCGTCTTGCGTGATCGCGACGGACACACAGTTGAGTTCTCCGTCATCACCAATGCGGGGAATAAATATCGCGAACGCATGGCAACCATGATCCAGCAGGATCTGTCGGGCATCGGAATAAAGTTGAATGTCGTGACTTTGGATTTCCCTTCACTGATCGAGCGCATTACTCAGAGTTTCGACTATGAGGCTTGCCTGCTTGGGTTGGTGAACGATGAACTTGATCCGAACGCGCAAATGAACGTCTGGCTCAGTTCTTCCGACAACCATCAGTGGAACCCTAGCCAGAAAACTCCAGCAACCGCGTGGGAGGCCGAAGTCGATAAGCTGATGCGGGCACAGGCAACGACTCTGGATCCGAAGAAGCGTAAGCAGGACTTCGACAAGGTGCAGGAAATTGTCTGGCAGCAGGAACCTTTTATTTATCTGGTGAACAAGAACGCGCTGTCGGCGGTATCGCCCGCGGTGCACAATGCGCATCCGGTGGTGCTGAGGCCGCAGGTGTACTGGAACATCGATCAGCTTTCGCTCACCAGCGAGGTTGCCAGGAATCGCTGATGGATGCGCGGCCCTTGCTGTCACTGCGGCTCTCGGTCGACTATCCTGGGCGGCCCGGGGTACTGCGCGAGCTTGCGCTCGATGTTGGCCGGCAGGAAATTCTTGGACTGGTCGGGGAAAGCGGCTGCGGCAAAAGCACGCTAGCACTGGCCATTTTGAAACTTCTTTATCTGAAGAGAGGCCGGGCTCAAGGTTCGATTCACTTCAATGGGCGCGACCTGATGACGCTCAGCGAGCGAGAAGTTCGAGCGCTCCGCGGCAAAGAAATTGGACTCATCCTGCAGAGTCCGATGTCTTCGCTGAACCCCGCGCTTCGCATTGGCACGCAACTGGAGGAAGCCTGGAAAGTTCACCGGCGGGGCTCGCGAGACGAGTGCCGGGAGGCTCTGCGGGTAGCTCTGGAGAATGTCAGCCTGCCTGGGGAGCCGGATTTTCTGCGACGATATCCGTCACAACTAAGCGTGGGCCAGGCGCAGCGCGTTCTGATTGCGATGGCAGTATTGCATCGTCCCGCGCTGCTGATTGCCGACGAACCGACCAGCGCTCTCGACCTGATAACGCAGGCGGAGATTCTGCAATTGTTTGGCAGTCTCAGTGCGAAGTTTGGCATCAGTATTCTTTATATTTCTCACGATCTGCTCTCGGTCGCCACCATCGCGCACCGGGTCGCAGTGATGCATCAGGGCGAAATTGTGGAGTGCCGTAGGACGGCTGAATTGTTCCAGGAGCCAGCACATCCATATACTCGTCAGTTGATTCGCGCTCTTCCGGTGGTGCCGCGGTTTGCGGCCGTGAGCGCGGGCGGCGACTGAGGTTCGCGTGGTCCCCAGCCTTCCTTTCGTGTCCTTACTTGCCGGCCTTGGCGGGCATGGCGGCGGGCGCGGATATCTCTATCGAGTCGGGCGTGGTCCAGGCAGTCTTGCCGTTTTCCATTTCCACGCGGTTCATCGTGATTTTCATCTTGCCGTGATCGACCTCAACCAGCAGGTAGTGGTAGTTCACAGTCTTGCCGAACAGGGGATCTCCCGGTTTGCGCGGGATTAAATAAGGGTGGGCCCCCCCTCCGCCGCTGACGAGGTATATGACCCCGCCGTGTTCATGACGCTCATAATTGTGGACGTGCCCGGCGATGACCACAAAACGCGCACGAGTGTGAGGCTGACGCGCCTCCAGCATCCGGGCCAGCGCTGCTTCGGGATTTCGGGCCGAGTGCCCGCCGCCAAACAATTGGTCGGAAGAATCGGTGTAAGGGGGATGATGGAGAACGAAGCAGACGAAATCAACGTCAGCGGGCAATGCATTCAGTTCGCGATCGAGCCACTGCCCCTGGAGGCCGGAGGTTTCATCGAGCGAACTGTCGAGCGTAAGCAGAAGCATGTTGCCAGCACGTACTGAATAGTAACGATGGTTTTGCAATTCCGGGAAGCGCTGGAAATAGTTCGCCAGTGTGACTTTCTCATCGCCATAGAGTTCGTGGTTTCCCAGTGCCGGGTAGACGGGAATTTTCTTGTCGCTCCAGACCGCGGTTTCTTTGTCCCAGATCTTCCAATCGTTTGCGTTGCCGCCGTTGTAAACCAGATCGCCGCCGATGGAGATGAAGGCGGGATGAGCGTCCGCAATGGCTCGCACAATGCTCTGGCGGACCGAGGGATTGGAGGCGTCGAGGTTCCCGGGATCGGTGAAACGGATGTCGCCGTAGGCGACGAAACGGAAAGGCACGCTGATTTGTGGCTGGAGGTCCAGAGGCTGCGTCTGGCCTGATGAGACAGAAACCGCGGCCGCGATCAAAATAAAATGTACAAGAGCGTTTCGTAGGATCGTAGATGAATGCATTTAGCTGTCCTCGCCAACTTTCAGCACCGCGAGGAATGCTTCTTGTGGGATGTCCACTCGGCCGATGCGCTTCATGCGTTTTTTGCCTTCCTTTTGCTTTTCGAGCAGTTTGCGTTTTCGCGAGATGTCGCCGCCGTAGCACTTGGCAAGGACGTTCTTGCGGATGGCGTGAACCGTTTCGCGGGCAATGATCTTGGCTCCGATCGAGGCCTGGATCGCGACTTCGAACATCTGCCGCGGAATCAGTTCCCGCATTTTCGAAACCAGCGCCTTGCCTCGTTCGTAGGCGAAGTCGCGATGCACGATGATGGAAAGCGCGTCCACGGGCTCGCCCGCTACAAGGATATCCATTTTCACCATGGGCGATTCCCAGTAGTCGGCCAGATGGTAGTCGAGCGACGCATAGCCGCGTGATACGGACTTGAGACGATCGTAGAAATCCAATACGATTTCGTTCAGCGGCAATTCATAATGCAGCATGACGCGCGAGGAACTAACGTATTCAAAAGTTTTTTGTTTACCGCGCTTTTCTTCCACCAACTTCAGAATGCCGCCGACATACTCTTCGTTGGTCAGGATGGTGGCGAGAATTACCGGCTCTTCGATTTTGGCGATCTCACTGGGCGGCAGCCAGCGCGAAGGATTATCGACTTCGACCATCTCGCCATTGGTCTTGTAAATCTTGTAGCGCACGCCGGGCGCAGTCGTGATCAGCTCCAGATTGAACTCGCGCTCCAGTCGCTCCTGGATAATTTCCATGTGGAGCAGGCCGAGAAAGCCGCAGCGGAATCCGAATCCAAGCGCGACCGAGCTTTCCGGCTCGAAGAAGAATGAGGAATCGTTCAAGCGCAGTTTTTCGAGCGCTTCGCGAAGTTGCGTGTGCTCGTGCGCGTCTACGGTGTAGAGTCCGGCGAAGACCATGGGCTTGATCTCTTCGAAGCCGGGCAGGGGTTCGATAGCAGGATTATTTTCTTCGGTAATCGTGTCGCCGATTTTTGTGTCGGCGACGTTCTTGATATTGGCAATCAGGAAGCCAACTTCACCGGCGCGCAGTTCGTCGATCTCGACCGGCTTGGGCGTCAACACGCCGAGCGTTTCCACGTCCAGCACGCGCCCATTCCACATCAGGCGAATCTTTTGGCCTTTGCGAAGTGTGCCCTGGAACACGCGTGTCAGCACGATCACGCCGCGATAAGGATCGAACCAGGAGTCGAAGATCAGCGCCTGGAGCCGCTTTTCAGGATCTCCCTTAGGTGGAGGAACGCGTTTGACGATGGCCTCCAGCACATCGGGCACACCCTGGCCGGTCTTGGCGCTGATCAGCACGGCGTCGGTTGCGTCCAGTCCGACGGCGCCTTCGATCATTTCTTTGGTGCGCGGGATGTCGGCGCTCGGGAGATCAATCTTGTTGATGACCGGGATAATTTCGAGGCCGTGATTGATGGCGAGATAAGCATTCGCCAGAGTTTGGGCTTCGACCCCCTGAGAGGCGTCCACGATCAGCAATGCGCCTTCGCAAGAGGCGAGCGCGCGCGAGACTTCGTAAGAAAAATCGACGTGGCCGGGCGTGTCGATCAGATTGAGCTGGTAAGTCTGACCATCCTGCGCCTGATACATCATGCGCACCGCGTGGGCTTTGATGGTGATGCCGCGCTCCCGCTCGAGGTCCATGGAGTCGAGCACCTGGGCCTGCATCTCGCGGGCGGTGAGTGATCCCGTCAACTCGAGCAGGCGGTCAGCCAGCGTGGATTTCCCATGGTCAATGTGCGCAATAATGGCAAAATTGCGGAGAAAAGCGGCGTCCATAGCTGCAGGGGTCAATGCTTGATTCTAACAGGCGTAGCGGACATGCTTCAGTAGTTGGACGAAGACTCACCGTAACGAGTCGTCATGATCCGGGTAGAATAAAATTATGCGTTATCTTGTGAGGGCGCGCGTCAAACGCGGCTGCGAGCAGGCTCTTCTGCAAGCCATCGAGGATGGAACCCTGGGACGCGGTTCGGTTGCGGAGGGCGAATACCTGCGAAACATGCAAGAGGCGAGGCTTTGCGCGGACGAGACGGCCCGATGGGTCGAAGTCTGCTATTGTCCGACGCCGTTGCAGGAAGAGCGCGAATATTGGGAGCAGTACTTTGAACTGACGCGAGTGCAGGACGCGCATGATCGCAAACGTTGCCGGGATCAGAACGGTTCGCAACCGTGGGCTTGCAGCGACTGCGATTGCACCGAACGTTTGGAGCGGAAATTGGAGAAGACGGGAACGCCTTTTCTCGAATCATTGCGCTATGCGCTGATCAAACTACCCACGGCGACGCCGGAACAGCTCCGATACTGCTCCGGCTCCTGCTGAGCTAGAATCAAACTCCGTGTTGGTACTCGCCTCCGCCTCTCCGCGACGTCAGGAGTTGTTGCGCAATGCAGGTATTTCCTTCGTTGTTCAAGCAACCGACATTCCTGAAATTCCCAAGGACGGAGAAGCCCCCCGAGTGTTTGCGAAACGCATGGCGCAGGAAAAAGCTTTGGCTGTGTTTCGCCAGCCGGCGGACGACATGGTTCTCGGCGCGGACACGATTGTCGTTGTGGAATCACAAATTCTAGGCAAGCCTCGCGACGCCGCCGACGCCGTTCGAATGCTGCGCCTGCTCTCGGGCCGCAGGCATGAAGTCATAACCGGAGTTTGTCTGGTTGGCCGGGAACTGACATTCGAGAACCGGAAACTGCAAACTGGCTTTGAAGACATCCGATCGGAAACCACAATCGTCACCATGGATGCTCTGAGTGACGACGACATCCACTCCTACATTTCAACGGGCGAGCCCATGGACAAAGCGGGAGCCTATGCCATCCAGGGCAGGGCTTCGCGATGGATTCCGCGTATCGAGGGAGATTACTTCAACGTGGTGGGATTACCCGTGGCGCTGGTTTACAAAATGCTGAGGGAGCATGGCATCGGCTACACCAAAAAGTAGCCAGCTACGTTTCTACAGTTGGGTTACGACTTTTTGTCTTTTTCTTCTTCGCCATCTTTCACGGCTGACTTGAAATTCTTGATGCCTTCGCCTAAGCCCTTGCCCAAATCAGCCAACTTGCTGGGTCCGAAAATCAGAAGGGCAATGGCCAGGATCAGCAGAATTTCAGGCAAACCCAATTTTCCGCCCATATTGAAATCCTCCTCGTGGGGTTTGCCGGCTTCAGAACGAACACGCGGAAGGTTACGCCAACGCCCCTGTGAAAAGTCTAGGCTTCCTCACTGCCGTAGTCAAAAAAATGGGGTCGTGCAGGCTCGACGAACGGTATAACGAATCCTTTTTTTGCGTTCTAGAACGCCTCGATGAGAGCGGCCAGCAGCGCAGCTCTCTTCGGCAACTCCGAGATCTCAACCGACTCATGGGTTGCGTGCGCGCCTTCGCCTACCCCGCCCAATCCATCGAGGGTCGGAATGCCGAGCCCAGCGGTGAAATTTCCATCGGACCCGCCGCCGACCGATGCTTCCTCCAGTTTCCAGCCCAATTGTTTCGCGATCTCCGCCGCCTTCTTGTAGAGCGCAGCCACGCCCGGAGTCCGCTCCATGGGCGGACGATTCATTCCGCCGGTGATTTCGAGTTTGCACTTACGGTTGAATGGCTTTCAGCGAACGAAGTTTACGGTCGATGACGGCGGCATCTTGCTTTCTTGCAACCCGGACGTCAAGCACTGCGCTGGACTCGGCGGGGATAACGTTGACGCGCGTTCCGCCCTGCACCATTCCCACATTGAGAGTCAGGCCACGTTTCACGTCCACCAGTTTTGAGATGGCGATGATCTGCTTCGCTAATTCCACGATCGCGCTTTCTCCTTTTTCGAAATCGAGTCCCGAATGTGCCGCCTTCCCCGTGATTTTCAAGAGTGTATTCTCCGATGCCCTTGCGCGCGGTCTTAACGGCTCCCTGTGGTCCGTGAGAAGGTTCGAGCACCAATACGGCAGCGGATTTCTTCGCCAGATTTTCCGTGATCACGCCGCGAAGTCTCGCTGCCAACTTCCTCATCGGAAACCAGCAGAACAGTGACCGGACGAGGCAGTTTGTCATGGTGCCAGGTGCGCAGCGCCTCGATGGCATGGCAGCATGAATGCGATTCCGGACTTCATATCGAGAACTGCCGGGGCCCCACAGCCGCCCATCAGCCAGACGGCAAGGCATAGTCGCCAGAGTGCCCAGTGGATATACGGTGTCCAAGTGCCCGAGCAGCATGACCGGCTTGCCTCGCGCTAGCGCCGGCGAAATCCACCTGCAGGTGATCGCCGAAGTTCGGCACACGGTGAAACTTCGCATGTCCGCCGAGACCCTCGAACCTGCCCGCCAGCAGCGAGCCTAGCCGATCCACGGCATCCTTGTTGTCGCTGGGAGACTCGGTCTCCACCAGTTGACGAATGGTTTGGACAATCTCACCCTTGCGTTCCTGGAAATAACTCGAACCGCTCGATTTCGGTTTGACGAACAGCAGTACTCCGGTTCGACTTTCGAAGCCTTCTTCGGCATGCAATCCTTTTCTGGAAGCGTTTAGCGACGCGCGGTACAGTATAATCTTCGCTCTCCATTAGAGGAGACAGAATGACCGAGACTGCGCATCCTGCAACCGGAAGCTGCCGCGGCGGCCAAGACTACGCTGGACATCAATGAAATCCAGCGTCTTCTGCCGCACCGTTTTCCATTTCTGCTGATCGATCGCGTTGTCGAGCTTGATCGCAAGAAGAGAATCGTGGCCATCAAAAACGTCACGATCAACGAACCGTTCTTCGCCGGACATTTTCCCGACTTACCAATCATGCCCGGGGTGCTGATCGTAGAGGCGATGGCGCAGGCCGGCGGAGTCCTGCTGTTCACCGAAGTGGAAGACCGTGAGAGCAAACTGGTGCTGTTCACCGGAATCGAACGAGCCAAGTTCCGGCGTCCCGTGGTTCCAGGCGATCAGTTGCGGATAGAAGTCGACGTGAAAGTCTGGCGTGGCAATGCAGGGCGCATGGAGGGAACAGCCTACGTCGGCGACCAGCGGGTTGCTGAGGCTCTTGTCAGCTGCCGGCTGGTTGACCGGGTGCGCGCTCCAAGAACGCCTGGGCAAGACACAAGGGAATCCTAGAAGCCATGGCGAAGAAGTGAGAGTCCATCCCACAGCCATCGTTGACCCGAGCGCCAAGGTTCACGCTACTTGCAAGATTGGTCCTTATTGTGTGATCGGGGCAGAAGTGAACATGGGGGAAGGATGCCATCTGGTTTCGCACGTGGCGATCGAAGGACCCACGAAGATCGGCGCCCAGAACCGCTTTTTTCCATTTTGCTCGATCGGAATGGCGCCGCAGGATCTGACGTACGCTGGCGAAGCCTACACGGCTGGAAATTGGCGATCACAACGAGATTCGCGAGTTCGTCACCATCAGTCGCGGCACGGTCAAGGGCGGCGGCCTGACCCGCGTTGGCAGCCACATCCTGATCATGGCCTACACCCACATCGCGCACGATTGCCTGATTGGCGATCACGTTATTCTGGCCAATGCAGCGACTCTCGGCGGCCATGTCACTGTCGAGGAGTGGGCCCAAGTGGGCGCACTGTGTCCCGTGCATCATTTTGTTCGCATTGGCGCGCACTCATTTATCGGGGGTGGAACCACGATTACCCGCGATGTTCTTCCTTTCTCCAAGACGTCCGCTGCGCGGGATGCCCGGGCCTACGGCTTGAATGCAATTGGGCTCGAGCGTCGCGGTTTCAGCAAGGAACGGATTCGCAAAATTCACCATGCTTACAAAGTTCTGCTGGCCTCGAAGCTCAACACCTCGCAGGCTCTGGAGAAACTGAAAGCCGAGGCGGACCGCGGGGAAGACGTGGAAATGCTGATCAAGTTCATCGAAGGATCCGAGCGGGGCGTCATTAAGTAGCGATCAGCAATTAGCCATTGGCATTCAGCACTTAGTCAGCGACGGCACCATTGTGAGCGATGTCTGACAAAAAAGGAAAACTCGGCTTGATCGCGGGCAACGGCCGCTTCCCTTTTCTGGTACTCGAGGCCGCACGCGCTCAGGGCCACGAAGTCATTGTCGTCGCCATCAAGGAGGAAGCCTTCCGGGAAATCGAATCCCACGGCGCCACCGTCCATTGGATTTCTCTCGGCGAACTCTCCAAGCTGATTGAGACCTTCAAGCGCGAGGGCGTGCAGCGCGCGATTATGGCGGGACAGGTAAAGCATAAACAGATATTTTCCAGCATTCGGCCGGACTGGCGTCTCGCTAAAGTTCTCTTGTCGCTGAGTACCCGTAACACCGATTCATTGCTTGGGGCAGTCGCGAAAGTTCTGGCGGACGAAGGCATCACACTGGAAAACTCCACTGCGTTTCTTGAGCCGTTGCTGGCGAAGCCGGGCGTGCTTACGAAGCGGGCACCTGCGGAACAGGAACGGAAGAACATCGCTTACGGACGCGCCCTGGCCCGGCACCTGGCGCAATACGATATTGGCCAGACGGTGGTCGTCGCAGAAGCCGCGTGCGTCGCGGTCGAAGCCATGGAAGGCACGGACGCGACGATCGAACGCGCGGGGCAGCTCATGGCATCGCTGGAGTCCGATCCTTCGACGTTGAGTCGCGCGCTCACCGTCATCAAGATCGCCAAACCGAATCAGGATATGCGTTTCGATGTCCCGGTGATTGGACTGAAAACGATTGAAGCGATGCAGAAAGCAGGCGCGACTTGCCTGGCTTTGGACGCGGGCAAGTGTCTTCTGCTTGATGGCAATGCGATGATCACCGCGGCAGATGTGGCGGAGATGGCCATTGTGGCCGACTAAACTGCCTAAGCTATTGTGAATGCCATACAACCACAGGAGGGTCCATGTCCGAAACCGCTCGTCTTGCCGACCAAATTCGCCGCGCCTTTGATGGAGAAGCCTGGCACGGCGACTCTGTTTCCGAACTCCTCCAGGGCGTTAACGCCAAGGTGGCTGAGGCGCATCCGATAAAGAATGCTCACAGCATCTGGGAACTCGTTCTGCACATCGAGGCCTGGGACGGGGCAATCCTGAAGCGTATTGCTGGCGCAGCTACAGAACTCCACGGGGAACAGAACTTTCCGCCCGTGAAAGACAAAAGCGAGGAGGCATGGCGCAAAGCCATCGAGCGTGCGAAGCATACTCATGGCGAACTGGTGAAGGCGGTCGCGGGGTTCCCCGATTCGCGCCTGCAGAAACGAGTGCCCGGCAAGAACGAGGATTATCACGACTTCTTCTACATGTTCAGCGGCATCGTCCAGCATGAGCTCTATCATGCGGGCCAGATCGCATTGCTGAAAAAGATCGCGGTACGCTAAATACCGTCACGTTGCCGGATAACTGATGTCCCAGCCTCTTGTGTGATTAAATCAAGAAAGCTTCTGGCAACCTGCCATTGAGAAGTAAGCGCTGACCACTGACAACTTTATTAACGTAGCCGTGATTGGGGTGGGCACGTTCGGCCGCAACCACGCGCGTATTTACCATCAACTGGCTCGCGAAGGGGCACCCCTGCGGCTGGTCGGAGTCGTGGATCCCGATACGGCGCGGGCTGATGCGGTAGCGCGGGAATTTGGCTGCCGCAGTTTCGGCTCTATCGATCAGATTAAGACGACGCATAGCGAAGTCCAGGCCGCGTCGGTGGCAGTGCCGACCGTTCATCACTTGCAGGTCGCTCAGCAATTGATGGAAGCCGGCGTCGACGTGCTGATCGAAAAACCTCTGGCGACATCGCTCGCGGAAGCCGATGCCCTCCTCCGCATGGCCCAGCGGCTGGGACGCATTGTGCAGGTTGGACACTTGGAGCGCTTCAATCCCGCGGTCCGCGCCACTCTCCCCGTTATCACCCGGCCCATGTTTTTCGAAGTACATCGGCTCAGCGTATTCACACCACGGTCTCTGGACGTGGACGTCGTGCTCGACCTGATGATTCACGATCTCGACATCGTATTGTCGTTCGTGAATTCGCCGGTCAAGGAGATACGGGCGGTCGGGTTGCCCATTCTTTCCGGCAAGGTGGACATCGCGAATGTACGGCTTGAATTCGACTCGGGATGCGTGGCCAATTTTACCGCCAGCCGGGTTTCGACCGAACGAGTCCGCAAGCTGCGCTTTTTTCAACCCAACCAGTACGTCTCTCTCGACTACGGGCGGCAGGACGTTCTGGTGTTTACTGTCGGCCAGACTGACGCTGGAACTCCTTCCGTGAACCCGCAAATCCAGATGGCAAGACCTCCGACCACCGCGGAAGAACCTTTACATGCGGAATTGAAATCATTTCTGGAAGCCGTGCAACGCCGTAGGCAGCCGACAGTTACTCTGGAAGACGGGCGCCGCGCGTTGGCCGTGGCCCTCGACATTATCGCGTCGATCAGCGAGCATGGAAAGAAGGTTGGTCTGGAGCGCCTTCACGTCTGATTTGCCCATCTCAAATGTCAAGTTGTGTAAACGAACAATGTGAGATTGACCAACTGGATGCAATTCTTACCGACTTGCACGTTCAGGCCTTCGCGGATTCAGGGGAAAGGTGCGAAAATAAAGACACTGGGCCGCAGACGCCAGCAATTACGTGGAGGCAGACTCGCACCACTTAGACATGGGGAGGAGTTTCTGTCCTTGCAACTAATGTGTTGCGGCTCGTGTCTAACCAGCAGGTAAGTTGTTCGATGTCAATCACGCAAATCCCGCCGGCCAATCCCGCTCCGCCCACGCGCCGTTCTGAGGACGGGGAGTTGTACGATGCGCGTTATTGGGAGTCAGCGTATCGGGAAATGGTCGAAGCGCCTGCGCTGCTGCTCAAGCTTCAGGATGATCTATCGCAGGCGCGGCGTCGCGAGGCTTTCTGGATCTCGGTTGTGGTGCACTTGATCGTTGTGCTGCTGCTATGGAACTCGCCAAAATTGGCGGGATTCTTGCCCCGGCGAGCCGTCGTGGTCATGGCCCCGGAGTCGAACCAGAAGGACCTTACGTATTTGGAGCTTCCGCCCGATGAACAGAAAGTAAGCAAACGTCCAAACACAAATATTATTTCCGATAAAGACCGGATTGCCACCTCGCACGCGCCTCAGTTGGACCGCCAGGAACTCAAGAAGATTCTGGACGCGGCTCGTCCCGGCCGCCCGGGTGCGAGCGGTCCTCCGGCGCCGCAACCAGAGGCTGCGCCCTCAACTCCCGCAGCCACGCAGAATCCGGCGCCTCAGCCGGCAGGCCCGCCGCCGCCCCCACCGGTTCAGAACCAGGTTGCCAAACTGCAGACTCCTCCTGCCCTGACTCCCGAAGCCGCGTTTGGCGCCGGCGCCAGATCTGCGGGTTCTGCCATCGAACAAGCTGCGCGCGCAGCGGCGGCGAATCGTGGCGGATATGGCGGAGACAGCGGAAATTATGGCCTCGGTTTAGGTACGAAACCGGCGCAGGTGATGGGCCCCCTCGAGGTCCTTACCGACACCATGGGCGTGGATTTCGGCCCTTATCTGCAGCGAGTGCTTCACGACGTAAAAATGAATTGGTACAACCTCATTCCGGAATCAGCGAAGGCCCCCATTATGAAGAAAGGCAAACTCACCATCGAATTTGCCATTCTCAAGAATGGCACGGTCGCCGGAATGAAATTGGTCGCGACCTCGGGGGATGTGGCTCTCGATCGCGGCGCGTGGGGAGGCATTACAGGTTCGAATCCGTTTCCTCCGCTGCCCGACGAGTTCGGCGGTCAGTATATCGGATTGCGATTCACGTTCTACTACAATCCCGACAGAGCGGACTTGCGGTAGAAGCTTCCTACCACACTCTGCAGCGATTCTCTCTCACCATCGGCGAACCCGCTTTGCAGTGAAACGCCTGCTGAAATTCCGGCATGTTCGAGACTACGCCGTTGGCGCGGTATTTATCCGGAGAATGCGGATCCACAACAGCACGTAGCCGCTTGGTTTCGTCGCGCGTGCTGGCGCACCAACTCTGGCCGTAAGCAATGAAGAAGCGCTGCTCCGGCGTAAATTCTTCCGTCGGCTTGAGGGTTTGGCCCTTGGTGTCGTCCTGCCAGGCCATGTAAGCTAGAATCACTCCGCCCAGGTCGGCGACATCCTCGCCGAGAGTCAGTTTTCCGTTGATCTTGATATCATCCACAACCACATACTGCGAGTACTGATCCGAGATGCACTTGGCGCGCTGCTCGAATGCCTTAGCATCCTGCGGAGTCCACCAATCGCGCAGATTGCCCTGCGCGTCGAATTGACGGCCTTCGTCGTCGAAGCCGTGGGTAAGTTCGTGTCCGATGGTGCCGCCGGTATCGCCGAAGTTGGTAGCGGCGTCAGAATTCGCATCGAACAATGGAGGCTGCAGAACACCGGCGGGAAAATTGATGTCGTTCATTTGCGGATCGTAGTAGGCATTCACCGTGGGCGGAGTCATCTGCCACTCGCCGCGGTCTACCGGCTTGCCGATCTTGGCCAGTTGCCGATGAAACTCGAAATCACGGGCGCGAAGCACATTGCCCATTTCATCGCTGCGAGCGATCGTGAGCGCGCTATAGTCGCGCCACTTGTCGGGATACCCAATCTTATTGGCGACGGCATGCAGCTTTCCCAGCGCTTGCTGTTTGGTGGTGGGCGTCATCCAGGAAAGCGACTCGATGTCGCGGCCCATGGCGTCTTCTATTTCCTTCACCATCTTCTGCGCACGCTGCTTGGCGTCAGGCGGAAAGGTGCGTTGCACGTAGGCCTGCCCCAGCGCCTCGCCGAGATCATTGTCGACATAACCAACGCAGCGCTTCCAGCGGGGCTCGAGTTCCTGCGCTCCTCGTAAGGTCTTGCCATAAAAATCGAAATCGGCGTTGACAAAATCGGAGGACAAGAACGGCGCATTCGCATTGATGAGATGCCAGCGCAAATAAGTTTTCCAGCTTGTCAGGGTTTCATTTCTCAGTTCCGTATTCAGCGCCTTGAAAAATTCGGGAGTCTCCACGTTGAGCGCCTCTACCTTGGGCAGACCGATCTTATCGAAATAGATCTTCCACTGGAATGAAGGGATGAGCGAGCTCAATTCCTGAGTCGTCATCTTGTGATACAGCTTCTTGGGATCGCGACGCTCAACCTGAGTTAGCGATCCTTTAGCCAGCGCCGTCTCGATTCGCAAGACCGTTCGAGCCTCCGCCGTGGCGGCCAGCGGTTTGTCTCCGAGCAACTCGAACATCTTTTTCAAATGGGCTGCATAAGCCTTGCGAAGCTCAACCGATTTGCCGTCCGTTTTAAGATAATAGTCGCGGTCCGGGAGCCCGAGTCCGCCCTGATCGGCCTCGGCAATTACCTGGGTGGAGTTTTTATAATCCTGATCCGAGCGGAAGCGGAACAGGGCGTCATCGGAAACCATGGGTGCTACCACGCCGGCGATCTCCCGCTTCAAATGTAACTGCTGGATTTGGTCCAAAGCGGGCTGCAACGACTTGAGTTGGGCGGCATCGATCGCCTTTTCATCCATGCAGGCGGCGTAGTAATCGCCAATCGTCTGCGTCAAGGCATCGCGTTTACCTGCGGGCGACGCCGAACTCTCCAGGATCTCGCGCAGAATCGCCTTATTGTCATCCTCAAGTTTGGAGTACACGCTCCAGGAGGTTTGATCCGGCGGAATCGGATTTTCCTTGATCCAACTGCCGCACGAGTAGGTAAAAAAATCGGCGCAAGGATCAACGCTCGTGTCCATGGACTTGACGTTGAGCACAGGCTGGGGCATCCCCGCGGAAGTTTGTGCCGAGACGTAGGGGCCGACGGCAATCGCGGCACATAAGACCGAAATGCAGAAAATCAGGGCGGACGTCGTACGATGCATTCTGTTTCCTCACTGGGGAATCAATACACTCTGGCGCTATGCCGTGAGCAGTGAGCCAGACGAAGTATCTAGCGTGCAGCACGAAGGCTGCTGGCGTCAATTCGCTGATAGCCGAGAACTGCCCTACGACTTCTGCAGCCGGATCGAACCGTCTCCGGTATGAACCGTGATCAGGTTCCCTCCGCCGTTGATCTTTCCATGAATGTTTTTCTCGCTCAGCCGGCCGTCGACGGCGAGTGGAATGTCCGCGGTAATGTGACCGTCGCTCGTATGCAGATCCACATCGGCGGCGAAGGTGCCCGGCAATTCGAGGGTGATGTTTCCATCGCCGGTATGCAGTGTCCAGCTTGAACTCACGATAGAGCCGGATTGTGCACGCGCGTCGATGCGACCATCGCCGGTGGTGAGTTCGAGCGTGTCGAATCGTCCGCCGGCTGTAATGCGGCCGTCTCCCGAGCGTGCTCGCAGCGTCCCGTCCACCGAATCAATATCCTGACGGCCGTCGCCGGTCTGGAGATCCATTTCGCCCTTAAAATTCGACAGGCGGATGGACCCATCCCCGGTGTGCAGTTTCACCCGTCCTTCGCGTGGCATATGAATTTCAACGTTCACTTGGTAGCTATGTAAATTGAAAGTGATGATGTGAATGTCGTGGGGATCACGGATTTGCAATTCGACTGTATCCCCGGATTGGTGCTCCTCAATTTTGAGGCCATGCTCGCCAATTTTATAGCGCTCGGAAGTTACTCGAGCCTCAATGGTTTTCTGGTCCCAGGTATCCACATGGATGTTGGCGTCGGATGTTTCCACGCGAAGGTCGGCTTTCTCCGTAATCGTGTAGGTCTTTGACCACTCGTCCGCGCGCGCGAGTGGAGCAACTGCCAGGCACAGCCCTAATGCGGCCAAGATTAAGCGCTTCATAAATTTTCTCCTGAGGCCGAGGGTACGGACACACGCACACTGCGGCGTTAGACGATGATACGCGGACTTGGTTAGGCTAGTTCCATCAAAGTCGGCGACTTTCATAGAAAATCTTTTTGCGGCAGCGCCATCACCTTCCCGGAGCTACAATATTGCCATGCCTGCATCGGCTCCAAGACGGCAGCCGGACCTGCGCTCGTCCGATGATTCTTCTTCTGAGCAGCACAGCACGCCCCAAATCTATACCCTGGAAGCCACCGGGCTGCTCGTCATCTCGGGGTTGCTGCTGATCCTTGGCGTCGCTCGCTATTGGCATCACATTGCCTGGGGTGCGCGCTGATCGTGGTTCCCGACCCGCTGCTGATTGTCGTGCTAGGCCCGACGGCCAGCGGGAAGACTAATCTTTCCTTGACGCTCGCCGAACGCTTTCGTGGCGAAGTCGTGAATTGCGATTCGGTCGCCATGTATCGCGAATTCGAGATCGGCACCGCCAAGCCCAGCGCTGCGGAACGCGCTCGAGCTCCGCATCACTTACTCGATTTTGTCGACCCCATGGACCACATTACCGCCGGGCAGTATGCGCGTCTGGCACGACAGGCGCTTTCTGAAATTAAATCGCGAGGGAATCTGCCGGTTGTTGTTGGAGGAACCGGCCTTTACCTGCGCGCCCTGCTGGACGGCTTGTTCCCCGGTCCGCAACGTTCGGAGCAACTGCGCGAAAGGCTGCGGCGGCGGGTGGAGCAAAATGGCGCAAGCTACCTGCACCGTGTTCTGCGGCGCCTGGATGCCGAGGCCGCGGCTAAGATTCATGCGAACGATATTCCCAAACTCATTCGCGCGGTTGAAATCTGCCTGGCCTCGCGAAAAAAAATGACCGAGATGTGGAAACAGGGCCGTAATCCATTGACTGGTTTCCGAATTCTGCGCCTCGGCCTCAACCCCGACCGTAATGCGCTTTACGCGGGCATCAACCAGCGCGCGCAGCGTATGTTCGAGGCGGGCCTGGTGGAGGAAACCGCGCGGCTGCTGGACAAGTATGGCGACGCCGCTCGCCCCCTGGCGTCCTTGGGATATAAGCAGGCGTCGCAGCTGATACGAGGCGAAATAGATGCCAAGACCGCTCTTCAAGCCGCCCAGCAAGCCCATCGAAACTACGCCAAGCGCCAGATGACCTGGTTCCGTCGCGAGCCGGAAGTGGAGTGGCTCGAAGGCTTCGGCAGCGATCCAACCATCCAGCAAAGAGCAGTGGGACTCGCTGCAGACTCCATCGCGCCACGGGCCTGAAACGTGGCGAAGGACTACTCCGAAGCCACTTCTACGGTTCGACCGTGCGAAGTTTTACAAATGCTTGACAACGATGTGACACATCCATTCACGCTCGGACTTAATTTACATGCGCAGTCAATCGGAAGTCAGACTGTCAGCAAACTAAATCTAAGGAACCGGACCGAACCAATGAAACGCAACAGCCCTCCCCATTCGATAACAGTTGTAACGCTGTTCTGTCTTTTCTGTTTCGCGACCTCCCATCCCAGCTCAGCCCAGGCAAATGAGGGTTCTCACGCTGTAGCTGCGCCGGGGGCTGGCCACATTCTCGTACACAGCAAGTTTGGCGGCCAGATCTTCGGCTTCGATATCGATCAAAATGGCACCGAGGGTGTCCTAAGCGAGTCGCAAGACTTGAACAACGGAAACGTTCTGGCTGCGGTCGAAACCTTCGATCAAAAGACTGGGAAAATCCTTAAGGTTCTGGTTAAGACCGAAACCTTGGATGACTTCGTCACTCTCGGGGTGGTGGGAAATAGCGTTGGGCTCGTCGAACGTGAACACGAGATCAGCTTATTTCACGTCAAGCGTACCTTTCATACCATCAATCCCCTCGACTCGAATATATTCAATGGCCTGTGGACACCGCCGCTTAAGAGCGATGAACTTATTTCAAGAGTCAGCAGGAGCCAGGGAGTCGCTGACGTTGCTGTCTTTGCTTTTGAGAATGGGGGAGACGAACATAGTTTCGTCTTCAGTTCGAATGTCGCGGCCAACACCTTTGGTCCTTTCATCACTCTAACCGATCCCCACTTTTCCTTTTTCAGTAGCCCCCTGATGGCATTCGATAGCAAAAACAATCGCGCCGTTTTCGCTGCCTTCAACGAGGACGGGCTGCCCTCGCTGATCGGATTAGTCAACCTTGCCACTGGCAAAACAACAGAATTTACCGGACTCGGTTTCGGCAGCCCCAATGGCCTGGCAGTAGACTCCAACACCGGTATCGCCGTAACCACGACCAGTTTTGACGACAGCGTTGAGTTTTATAACTTGAATACCCACGCCGCCTTTAGTGTGACTCTGCCCGGCAACCCTCAAGTAGGGCAGTTTGGCACCGCGGTCGCGGTTGATCAGGTTCATCGGCTTTTTTTCGTCGGCCAACCTAATTCCAGCACTCAAGCCAATTCCAGCGCCATCTATGTCTACGACGAAAAAGGAAACTTGAAAGAAACCCTCAACGGTTTCCACTTTCAGGACACCTTTAAGGTGATTCCCACCCACATCGCCGTTCATCCCAGCCAGCGAACAGGTTTCGTGGATGGCCCTGACGACCCTGTGACGGATATTCAATCCTTTACCTACTGAGACCTGACACCCGATCCCATGCTATCGTCTGCTCATGCTTCGGCAGATTGGATTGCTTCTAGTGATCGGGTGTTCCCTGGTCTGCAGTTGCTTGGCCAAGGAGAAATATCAGCAGCCGGGTCCGATTCATCTCGACCACGACGGCGAAAAATGGGCGGAGAAAACTCTGCGCAAGCTGTCCCTGGAAGAAAAAGTGGGCCAGCTTTTTTCGGTCTGGGTGCGGGCGGAGTTTCTGAACGTCAACGCCCCCGAATATTTGCAACTGCGCGACAGCATTCGCAAATATCACCTCGGCGGGTTCACCATGACGGTGCGTTGGGACCCGCCTTTTCTCTACCGTAACCAGCCTTATGAAGCTGCCGAACTGCTTAACCGCCTGCAGCAGGACTCCAAGCTTCCATTGTTCATTGCGGCTGACTTCGAGCGCGGCGTGACCATGCGCCTGCATGGCGCCACTGAATTTCCTCACGCCATGGCATTCGGAGCCACCGGCAAACTGGACTACGCCGAAGCCTTCGGACGCATTACCGCGCAGGAGGCTCGCGCCATCGGCGTGCACTGGAATTTTTTTCCCGACGCCGACGTCAATTCGAATCCCGCCAATCCCATTATCAATACACGCTCCTTTGGTGAAGATCCGCGGCAGGTGGGGGACCTCGTGACCGCCTACATCCGCGGCGCCCAGGCGAACGGAATGATGACTACGGTCAAGCACTTTCCCGGACACGGCGACACCGCAACCGATTCTCACCTCGGCGTTGCGCAAGTGACCGGAGACATAACACGCTTGAAATCTGTCGAACTTCCGCCCTTCCAGCAGGCGATTGCAGCCGGCGTCGCCTCTGTAATGGTGGCCCACGTTTCCGTCCCCGCGCTCGACTCCGATCCCAACCACGTGGCCGCCACTTCTCCCACAATCGTGACCAGCCTGCTCAAAGACCAGATGGGTTTCAAGGGAATCGTCGTAACCGATGCGTTGGACATGGCCGGCCTCACGCGCCTCTATAGCACGCACATTGGCCGGGCTGCGGTGGATGCTTTCAAAGCGGGCAACGACGTACTGCTAATCCCTGCCGACCTGGATGCATCCTTTACCGCCATGCTGGAGGCCGTGCGCAGCGGCGAGATTCCATCCGCTCAGCTTGACGCATCCGTCCTCAAAATATTGAAAGCAAAAGCTTCTCTGTCCCTCCATAAAATTCGTTTGGTCAATCTCGATGATCTCTCTACCCTGGTTGGCAAGCCCGAAAACCTCGCCCTCGGGCAGCAAATCGCCGACGACTCCATAACCCTGGTTCGCGACAATGAAAAGTTGCTTCCCCTAAAATCATCCGGAACCGCCGCGCCCACTCTTCCGTATCAAAGAGTGGACGAAGTGCGCGATAACCTGTTGACCGTAGTTTTCTCTGACGACATGCGCACCGAAGCTGGACGCACCTTGGAGCGGCAGATTCATGGGCGTGTGCCGGACGTCAATGTGATTTATGTGGATCCCCGCATTGCGACGGTCATCTCGGACGATGTGTTGAAAGCCGTGGACAACGCGCGTTCCGTGATTGTAGCGGTGTACGAAGTCCCTGTGGCTGGCAGAGCGATGAACGGCGCAAACGGATTGACCAACTCGGTAGGCCTGTCTGACGCGAGTGGCGCCCTGCTGCAGAAGGTGCTCGATCATGCCGCTGAAAAAACGGCTGTGCTCGCCATGGGAAATCCGTACCTCGCGCAGGACTTTCCCGCGGTGCAAAATTATCTTTGCAGCTATTCGAATGCGACGGTTTCGGAAATCAGTGCAGTCAAAGCGTTGTTCGGCGAGATTGCGATCCGCGGACATCTGCCGGTCAGCATTCCGAACATCGCACCGCGCGGGGCCGGGATCGAACGCCCCGCACTTGTCGCGCAAGGAGGTTCCAGTCATGCGTCTTCTCAAACCACCGGCCATTAGTTCGTTTCTCTCGATTGCAATAGTAATTGCCGTATCGCTCTTCACTGCCTGCAGCGTGAACGTAAAGGATCACGGTGAGGACGGCAACAGTAAAGTCGATATTAATACCCCGATCGGCGGAATCCATGTTGACCAGAATGCGGATGCCCGCGACACTGGCCTTCCGGTTTATCCCGGCGCCAAACTGAAGCCAAAAGGCAAGGATGGCGACAAGAAGAGCGCCAACGTCAACCTTTCTGCGTTTGGTTTCGGGTTGAAGGTAGTAGCCGTTGAGTACGAGTCCGACGATCCGCCCGATAAAATCGTCGCCTATTACCAGGACCAACTGAAAAAGTATGGCAATGTGCTGCAATGTCGCACCGGCGGATTCAAGGTAAACGACGATGTGCCGGTCGTTGGAGGCTCAAAGGGCTATGTGGTCGGTGGCAAGCTGAAGTGCGATTCGGGGGACAGCGGCAACAAGATTGAACTCAAGGCCGGGAGCGACGATAACCAGCACATTGTCGCAATTGACCCCGAAGGCAAAGGCTCCGAATTCGCCGTCGTGTGGTTAAAAATCCGAGGCAAGGAAGGCGAAATCTAGGAGGGAAGTATGTCTGGAGCGACAACGCCATGCTGCCCAGTTCTTTTCTGCAAGGTTTTGCGAGTGGCTCTGACAGCGACCTTGGTTGTGCTGCTGAGCTTCGCTGCGCACAGGGCCGAAGGGCAACAATCTGACCATGCAAATCAGGACAAGAATTTCGATGTCCACAGCTCAGTCGGAGATCTGCATGTGGGTAAAGATGCGGACGCCCGCAGCGCGGGTTTGCCGCTCTATCCCGGCGCCCGCCGAAGGCACGAAGAGAAGGATAGCGATCCGCTGAATTTTGGCGTGCTGACCGAGTCGTTTGGCATAAAACTGGTAATCGCGAAATATGATTCCGACGACGCCCCCGGTAAGGTCATAGATTTCTATCGCGACAAACTCAAAAAATACGGCAAGGTGCTTGAGTGCCACACCAGTGAGCACGGCAGCAATATTCGCGCGGATACGAACGAGCGGACAGACAAACATTCCCAACAGCTCACATGCGAAGGTGACAATGTCGGCCCAGTCACAGAACTGAAAGTAGGTACCGAAGACAACCAGCACATTGTCGCGGTCCAACCGAACGACACGGGCAAGGGTACAGAGTTCGTGCTGGTCTTCATGTACACGCGTGGCAAGCAGGGCGACATCTGAGGCGGTGTATGGAGCGATCGTCCACGCTGCCGCGCTCTGCTCGTCTTTACTGGAGGGAATTATGTCTCGAGTCGCAATGCCATGCTGGACACGGGCGGGGACGCCCGGCCTCCATCAAGACAGTCGGATGGCTTTCGCTTTCTCGATGGCCGAGACCTTCCTGAGTTCCGCCAATACCGCCTCGGGCACAACACCATCTACGTGTACTACCGCGATCGCGTCACGGGGCACACCAGGCTTCATATTCCCAACCCGGCGGCCGAGAGAGAAGTCGGCAATGTTGATTTTGTGCTTACCTAGAATCGTGCCGACTTTGCCGATTACGCCGGGCACGTCGCGGTTGCGAAGGTAGATCAGATTGCGCTCGAGCGGAGCCTCCACTTCGATTCCATCCACGTGCAGTAAGCGTGGGGCATTCTTATGCAATACCGCGCCTTTGACAATGTGTTCTTCTCCTTGAGCGTTGACCGCAATCGAAAGAACGCTTCCCGCTCCTCCGGTCGAGCCTTTGGGCTTGCGCTCCTCGTGAATGCGTAATCCGCGCGAAGACGCAATCGCCGCCGCGTTCACCAGGTTCGCCTTCTCCTCCAGAGCCTCGTTCAAAATCCCCTTGATCGCGCCGTTTCGGATCAACTCCGTCTTCCACTCGGCAATGTGGCCGCTATAGCTCAGCGAGATCTCCTCCAGCGCCCCCTCGCTGACTTGCGCCAGAAACGAACCCAATCGTTCCCCCAGTACAATGTAGGGCTGCAGTTCGAGGTACTCATCGTGCGAAACCGAGGGCACATTCACCGCGTTCTGAATGACCCCGTGCTTCAGATATTCCTTCACCTGCAGGGCAATCTGATAACCCACTGCCTCTTGCGCCTCATGGGTCGAACCGCCAATGTGAGGTGTAAGAATCACGTTGTCCATCGCCGTAAGCGGAGAGTTCTTCAGCGGCTCTTCAGCAAAAACATCCAGCGCCGCACCGGCAACGTCGCCGTGTTTCAGTGCATGAGTCAGAGCTCTCTCATCCACCAGTTCACCCCGCGCACAGTTCACCAGGCGGAACCCGCGCTTCATCTTTTTCAGCGATTCGGCATTGATCATCCGGTTGGTCTGCGGAGTCAGGCCAACATGCAGAGTCAGATAATCCGACACCGCGTAGACCTCCTCCAGTTTGACGATCGCAATCCCCTGATCCTTGGCGACCATGGCCGAAACGAATGGATCATGGGCAACGATTTCCATCCCGAATGCTCGCGCCCGCCGCGCCACTTCCATTCCGACACGGCCCAGGCCAATAATGCCCAGCGTCTTACCGCGAAGCTCCGTACCTTGAAGAGATTTTTTCTCCCACTTGCCGGCATGCATCAACTGGTTGGCCCGGCAAAGATGACGAGCGAGCGCCAGCATCATGGCTAACGTATGCTCCGCGACCGCAATCGCGTTGGCTCCGGGCGTATTCATGACTGCAATGCCTTGGCGCGTTGCCGGATCAAGATCGATGTTGTCAATGCCAACGCCGGCTCGTCCGATCACCCGCAGTTTCGGTGCCTTCGCCAGTAATTCAGCATTGACCTGCACGGCTGAACGGACAATCAAGGCATCTGCGGCCTCCAACTGGGCAACCAGTCCGCCCTCCATCTGGTCGGGCGTGACTACGATCCAGCGCGGCTCGCGTAACAAATCCACGGCCGCGGGAGCTATCTTTTCGGCTATGACAACTTTCACTGATGCGCTCATTCCCTGCTCAAGCTGCTCCTCAAACCATTAACTAAATGTTGACAGACATTTGACATGCAGCTGACATAACGATTTTCCACAATTCGTAGACTTTCTCCATGGGCAACCGCCCACGGAGCACCCGAATGAAACACCTAGCCATAATTTTGCTGATCGCACTGACCGCCGCGACCCTGGGATGCGGCTACAGCGCGAAATCCACTGCCGCACAGCCCGGAGCGACGCCGGCGATAGCCGAACTGGCCCCGACCAATACCAATGCGGGTGGACCCGCGTTTGTCCTGACCGTCAACGGAACCAACTTTTCGTCTTCGGCGGCCATAAATTGGAATGGCGGAGCCCAAATCACGACCCGGGTAAGTGCAAACCAACTTACCGCGAACATTCCGGCCTCGGCGATTGCGAATCCCGCGACTGTACCGATCACTGTTACCAATCCCGGCACCAGCATGGGCATATACGGCGGTGGCACGCTGCCGGAAACGTCGAATGCGATGAACTTTACCGTCAACTAGGAAGAGAGCCGTTCCCGATTTTTCAAGCTCCCACCGGCTGCCGCTGGTCAGACAAGCCGCGCGCGAACGCCATTTGTGCCGCGCGCACTGCTGCGCCATACTCGACCGGTTGCCCAGTCACGCTGGCCAGTACGTGCTCCAGCGCCGCCAGGATGCCGATGGTATCGAGATAATCGTAGTAGCCCAGGTGCGCAATACGGAAGAGTTGTCCCTTCATCTCTCCCTGTCCATTCGCCACCACTGCGGCAAACGATTCGCGGAATTGCCGTACCACGGCTCCGGAATCGACACCGCTGGGCGCTCGGATCGCGGTAAGCGCAGCCGCAGGAGATGACGGGGCGAACAGCTCTAGTCCGATTGCCTGCGCACCCGCGCGGGTCATCTCGGCTGCCATTTCTGCATTGTCGATGAGCGCTTTGCGGCCGGCGACGAGGTCGCCGTTGCCCATCTGTCGAATGAAGTCGAACGCAGCGCCCAAGGCCGCGAACAATGAAGTCGCGGGCGTGTATGCCGATTCCCCCCTGGCAGCAGCTTTGCGCTCTCGGCGAAAGTCGAAATAATACCGGGGAGACTTCGCCGTTTCCATGCGCTCCCACGCGCGTTCGCTGACCGCGCAATAGGCGAGTCCCGGCGGGATCATCAGCGCCTTCTGCGATCCGCCGATGATTACATCGATGCCCCAACCGTCCACGTCAAAGTGCGTGGTGCCGAGGCCGGTGATCGCATCGACGATCAGTAGTGTGTTGTCGCCCGCTTTCCGCACCAATCTCGCGATGCTTTCCACGTCATGTCGCGCGCCCGTGGAACTCTCGGTTGACTGTACATATACAGCCCGGGTGTCCGGGGTGAGTTTGTGCCTGATTTCATCGAGCACGAAGGTCTCGCCGTAGGCAACGCTCACCATATCTACCACGCACCCGAAAGCCGTGGCTAGGTCGCGCCAGCGTTCTCCAAACTTTCCCGCAGTCAGCACCAGCACCCGGTCGCCGGGCGAAGTTAAGTTCGAGACGGAACCCTCCATCACGCCGGTTCCGGAAGACGCAAGTACCAGAACGTCCTTTGTGGTGCCGATGAAATCCTTCATGTCGGCCAGCACGCGCGAGTAGAGCGCTCGGAACTCGGCGGTGCGATGGTGCATGGTAAATGACGCCATCGCGGTCTGAGCCGCGGGAAGTATGGGCGTTGGGCCAGGAGTGAAAAGACGGTTCTTGCGCAGCATGATAATGAATTTCCTCGCAGAAAAGTACCTCGTAGTGTACCCGGAACCCGCAGAGCACTGCTGTGATATGGCGCACCTCGGTCCGCGCGCCTGTATTAGTTGTTAAAAACCGTGCTGTACAGACTCAAATACATGATCTGGACGAGGAGGAAGAGCACGCGAACATACTTGCGTCGAACTGCTGGGATATCCTCAGGCCGGGTGAGCACCGGGAACGTCGACACAGGTCTCAGGGGGCTGGCTCCCCAGATCTGTTGACCGGCGTGGCGACAATCACGGGCGCCGCACATCCACGCCACCATCTTTTCTCTTGACCCTGGCGCTTCCAATCGGCTAACACTTAGCTCGCGGTACCTGCGCCTATGCCCTTTTCGCCGGGAGCTCTGAGCAGGGTTTTCTCGACTAACACAGCGCAGTCGTGCAGCTTCTGCAGCGAGGGTTGGACCTTCTCGGCTTCGACCTTGGCGTCGCGCTGTTCGGCGAGCGTCATCACGCGTTCCGCGTTTTGGCTTACCGAGCGGCCAATCTCGAGCAGCACGATTAACGCGTCGGCGTGTAGCTTCCACAACGATGCGGAATTCTCGGCGCGCTTGAGTTCCTCGATTTCAATGGTCATGCGTGCGACCACGGCGACCAGGCGCAGCATCACGCGGGCGACTCCGGCGCGAAGCGTCTTCTCTTCGAGATAGTCGGCGCAATAACCGTCGGCCTCGGCGGCCGTGAGCAGAAGGTTGAAAAAGCGCATGGGAACGACCAGCCGGAATTTCGGATCGGCCACGCGTACGAAGATGCGAATCGATTCTTCGATTCGCAGCAGTTTGCTTTCTTCGCTCGAAATCTGTTGCGGAGTGACCGCCAACCGCATGGCTTGCACATCCAGCACCGGACGCCGACTGGGGAACGAGGCCACTTTCGCCAGTTGAGGAACGCTCGCTTTCGCCGCCGGACGCACCAGCCGCGGACTGCGGCGAATTGGCGGGCGCTGGTCAAGAGTCTTTTTCAGTTTCGATACGCGCCGGAACTTGTCGAGTGCAGCGCCGTAGTCGCTGCGCAGCAGTTCACTCTCCTCGAGCGCCGCCACGTGTTCCACGGTGACATCCACGCCGTCGACGTTGCCCAGGATGCTGCCACCTTGTTCTTCCACCACTTCGGCGAAGCCCTTGATTTCAGCGGCAGATTGATGGAACAGCGCGTCGAACCTTTTTCCGAAGGCAGTGTTGTAAGGCGCAATCGTGGCCAGCACGCCGGGATGATAGAACGCAGTATCGAGCGACTGTTTCAGTTCGCGCACCCGAGGAATGATGCCGGAATCGAGCAGCGCATTGAGATCACGGAACCGCTCGGCTTCCTGTTGCAGGTGATCGAAGAGGCGAAGAGTTTGCACGTGTTCGTCGGTCAGCGAGGGAACATCGGCCTCGGCGAGAATCTCAAGCAAGGCGATCTCGAACGGGGAAAGCGGAAGCGAGCCATCGAGGCCGTAACCGCGGCGCTCCCATTGTCCGGGCACCCGCGGGTGACGATAAAGAAACGTCGCGACCAGGTCGGTCTTGTCGCGATGGACTTCGCTCGTATCTTTTGTCCGGGTAAAGTAGCGAAGCATCGCCTCGGCGATCTCGGGATCGGTATCGGGGGTAAAAGCCCGTCGCAGCATGGCCGGAGTAATGGCAAGATCGAGCAAACGCAACCAGCGATGCATGCGGGACAAAGTTTCTAGAACACTGTCACTACTCTGCAAAGAGATTGCTTCGAGACCGGACGGAACGGGAACTTCCCCGTGGACGGATTCCTGCAAGAGCTTCTCATAGAAGCCCTGGACGGTTGCCAGAATAGCCAACTCCCACTTCGGATCCTCTACCACAGTCGCTCCCAGCGCACACTAATCCCTTTGGATTCAGGGGAGGGCCAACGCTAGTTAAACCCATGCCCGGCCTGAGCACAAGCCTGTCTTAAGGTGGGGACACCAAGTAGATAAGGGACATGGCCTTGCGTAAGTCCTTAAGAATGAGGATGGTTGGTGACGTAAGATTTTGGTCGATAAAATTGCCGGCAAAATTGTATACTGTCGAGGCAGTCAGGCTGTTTTGAAAGGGATTGAAATCATGGAGTGGACAGCACCGAAGTTTGAAGAAGTCGCTTTGAATTGCGAGATCAACTCGTACGCCTCTGCCGCGCTGTAATTTCCGGCACGGATGCAGATAAAAATCCTGGGCTCGGCCGCGGGAGGTGGCTTCCCGCAGTGGAACTGCAACTGCCGCAACTGTGTTTCCTCGCGCGACGGAACTCTCAAAGGTAAACCCCGTACGCAGACCCAGGTGGCGATATGCCAAGATAATCGCACTTGGTTTTTGCTAAACGCCTCTCCCGATTTGCGCGCGCAGATCGAAGCAACTTCTGCTCTTCATCCGCGAAATACCGGGCGGGATTCTCCCATCGGCGGCGTTCTGCTGACCAGCGGCGATATCGATCAAATCGCGGGCCTCTTGTCTCTGCGCGAATTGCAGCCCTTCCGTATTTATTGCACTGCTTCGATCCGGCGCATCCTGCAGGAAGACAACAGTGTGTTCGCAATGCTAAATCGCATGCCCGACCAAGTATCATGGACCGACATCAGTTGCGACGGCAGTTTCTGTTTGCAAGCCGAGAAAGGCGCAGGAATCAACTGCAGCGTGCTCTTTTTGGGGAATCACTTTCCCGCTTACGTTTCTCGTGATCGATCTCTCGCACTTAAGCGCGAGGAAGCTTTGCTGGGCTTGATCGCGGAGTCGACGTCAGGCAAGCGATTGGCTTACATGCCGGCGGTTCCGACGGTGGAAGATTCGTTGCTGAAGCGTCTTGAAGAAGTCGATCTGCTTTTGTTCGACGGGACGTTTTGGAGCGACGACGAATTGATCCGCGTACAGGGAGGCGGTTCGACGGCACGCGAGATGGGGCATATCCCGGTGTCTGGAGAAGATGGAAGCTTGCGCAAGCTGGCGGGATTGCGGCGTCCGCGGAAAGTCTTTTTGCACGTCAACAACACGAATCCCATGCTGGATGAGGCTGGGCCTGAGTATCGCGAAGTGCGGGCTGCAGGCTGGGAAGTGGCAGAGGATGGATGGAGTTTTGAGTTTTGATTTCAGGAGTGGGATTGAAGTCAGCGACAGAAATATCGGATGAATCTCCCCGGCTTTCGCCAGCGGATTTGCAGGCTCGTCTGCGGCAGGTTGGAGAAGAGCGTTATCACCATCGGCATCCGTTTCATCTCATGATGCATGAAGGCCAGTTGAGCCGCGGACAATTGCAGGCTTGGGCGTTGAACCGCTATTACTACCAGAGCGTGATTCCGATCAAAGATGCCATCATTCTTTCCCGAAGCAATGACCCGGATTTCCGCCGGGTATGGCGGAAGCGCGTGGTCGATCACGATGGGGATGCAACCCACGAAGGCGGCATTGAGCGCTGGATCAAACTAGCGGAAGCGACTGGGCTTGAACGTCAACGCGTGCTGGGCGGTGATGAGGTGCTGCCGGCGACGCGCTACGCGGTGGACGCTTACTTGAGCCTGGTGAGAAACCGAGGTTTCGTGGAAGCGGTGGCTTCGTCGCTTACGGAGATGTTCTCGCGAGACCTGATCGTACTGCGCATGGATCGTTTGCGGCAGCATTATCCGTGGCTGTCGGGCGGACTTGATTATTTTACGGCGCGACTGGATCAGGCGCCAGAAGACGCACGCTTTGCCCTGCAGTGGGTGACTGAGAATGCGCGCACGCGATCGGAGCAGGAAATGGCAATCGCAGCCTTGCGGGCGAAATGCGACATTCTGTGGGCGCAGTTGGACGCGCTCCACTTCGCCTACGTACAGCCAGGCTGGCCGCCGCCCGGCGCGTTCCGGATGCAGGAGCCGTGAGCGTGCCTGGTCCTTCTGATTCCAGCCAGCCGCATTTTGCTTCTGGTTGCCGATGGGGTAATCAAGGAGAAGAACGAGTCGTGCTTTTTCCCGAAGGTATGATTCGGGTTCAGGGGACGGGAGAGAAAATTCTGGAACTTTGTGACGGGCAGCGCACGGTGCAGGAGATCGTGACCGCGCTTTCCGCCATATATAACGGCGGAGATCCGGTGAAGATTCGCGAAGACGTGGGCAGTTTTCTGGAAGCGCTGCGGCAGAAGCGGATCGTCGATTATTAGGCTACAGGCAGTTTACTGAATGATTTCAAATCCACTTGCGCTGATTGCTGAGATCACGCATCAGTGTCCGTTGCATTGCGTCTATTGCTCGAATCCGCTGCAGATGATTGCGGCCAAGGCGGAGCTTTCGACTGGCGATTGGGTTCGGGTGTTTGAGGAAGCGAGAGAGTTGGGTGTTGTTCATCTGCACTTAACCGGCGGGGAGCCACTGGCTCGGGCTGATCTGAAAGAACTAGTCGAAGCTGCCCATGCTGCCGGACTTTACATCAACCTGATCACATCCGGCATAGGCTTGCCCGAAGCGCGATTCGCCGCGCTCGTGGAAGCAGGCCTTGACCACATTCAACTCAGTTTCCAGGATTCACGAGAGCAACCGGCGAACTGGATTGCGGGCACGAAGGCGCACGCGCACAAGATTGCGCTTTCTGAAGTGATTCGGCGGTTTCCTGTCGCTTTCACCATGAACCTGGTTGTGCATCGTCAGAATCTCGATCGCCTGGAGGAGATGATTGGATTTGCGGAATCGCTCAAGCCGGATCGCCTGGAAATTGCGCATGCGCAGTATTACGGTTGGGCGCTAAAGAATCGCGAAACGCTGATTCCGACCCGCGAGCAGCTTGAAGGCTGCATCCGCATCGTGGAAGCGGCGCAGCAACGGCTTTCGGGCCGTATAAGAATCGATTGTGTGGTTCCAGATTATTACGCGCGTTATCCCAAAGCCTGCATGGGAGGATGGGGACGACGCCTGCTTTTGATCGATCCCGCCGGGCAGGTGCTGCCTTGCCATGCTGCGGGCGTGATTCCGGGTATGACCTTTGACAATGTCAGCGAGCATTCTTTGGAATGGATTTGGCGAGAGTCGGCTGCCTTCCAGCGCTTCCGCGGTGAAGAATGGATGCCGGAACCGTGCCGAAGCTGCGATCGCCGGGCGGAGGATTTCGGCGGCTGCCGCTGCCAGGCTTTTCTGCTTACCGGCGATGCCAGCGCGACCGACCCGGTGTGCACGCTTGCGCCCACTCATCATCTGGTTGAAAGTGTCCGGCCAGTGAAGGATTCGGAGAGCGAGCCAGTGGCATGGTCGTACAGAACTAATCCTTGAATCAGACTCAGCATCGAGGCCATGGTTGGGGCGTTTGTCTCCGGATTGTAAAAACATTGTCAACAGTTCGTCCGGGGCGCTGATTGATGTCGGAGTGGTAGTAAGCTTGTGCGGTACTGGCGCGACAATATGGCCGATTCTGGAGGAGCTATGATTCGAGTCGAGACTCGAGACACGACACAGCGGGCCCCTGTTACGCTGCAGAAGACCTCACCCTACCTAAGTCCGGGGACAAACGCGATGGAACGAATTCTGGTGGTGGAAGACGATCATGCGGTACAGAAGGCGCTGAAGCGTTTGTTTGAGACGGAAGGATTCGAAATTGAAATCAGCGCGGACGGCAAGTCGGCGCTGGAGGCATTTCGCCGGGCGGCGCCGGCAGCGATTGTGCTGGATCTGCGACTGCCGCTGGTTTCCGGCCGGGATGTTTGCCGCGAGATCAAGCAGCAGTCGCCGGCGGTTCCGATTATCGTTCTAAGCGCGGCCAGCGATGTTTCAGATAAAGTGCTGCTTTTGGAGTTGGGGGCGGACGATTATGTGACCAAGCCCTTCAGCCCGCGAGAATTGCTGGCGCGGGTGCGCGCAGCTCTGCGGCGGACGGTGCGAACAGGGACCGGGGATGTGGTCACGTTTGCGGGAATCTCGGTGGATTTCACCAAGATGGAGATTATCCGCAACGGCGAACAGGTCATGCTCACGGCACAGGAATTCAAGACGTTGAAATTTCTGATCCAGAATGCTGAACGGGTAATCTCGCGGGATGAATTGCTGAACGAGGTATGGGGTTACCAGAATTATCCGTCTACGCGCACGGTGGACAATCATATTCTGAAGCTGCGGCAGAAGCTGGAAAACGATCCTACGAATCCGATACATTTTCGGACGGTTCATGGCATGGGTTACAAGTTTGTACGTTGACTCCCAAGGCGGCGAAGGGCTTAGGCGCGGGGAGGGGTGAGGGCGATGAAACTTCGGATGCGGACCAAGTTTCTGCTCTCCATGTTGTTGATCTCCGCCGGTCTCACTTCGACGAGCCTGCTGCTGGTGCGACGCAGCGTGCAGGCGCAGGTGCGAAAGAGCATCTTTGCCGATCTGCATAACTCGGTTGCCACTTACCAGAATTTCCATCGCGAACGTGAACTTACGTTAACCCACTTGGCGGAGTTGCTCGCCGACCTGCCCAATTTGCGTGCGCTTATGACCACGCAGGACGAGGCGACCATTCAGGATGCGTCGACGGATTTGTGGCGCCTGGGAGGCAGTGATCTGTTTGTGCTGGCGGATCGAAGCGGCAAAGTCGTCGCCCTGCATACTGCAACTCCTGGTTTTTCGCGGGAGATGGCGCAACAGTCCCTGAGCCGCCCATTCGATGAAGAAGGTTCGGGCAGCCAGTGGTGGTTCGGCGCCCAGCATTTGTACCAGGTTTTTTTCAAGCCAATCTATTCGGGTCCGGCTGCGGAAAACAAACTGCTGGGGCTGCTGGTAATCGGTTACGAAATTGACGATACGGTGGCGTCGCAGGTGAGCCGGATAGCCGCCAGCCAGGTCGCTTTCTATTATGGAGACACGATTGTCAGAAGCACTCTCGATCCCACTCACGAAGCCGAGCTTTCGCGGCATGCGGTGGTGCATTCCGCGCCCGGCATTCCGGAGCCGGAACAGGTGCAACTGGGCGACGAACGTTTTCTGGCTACGTCGCTGGAGTTGGGCGGGGACAAATCCCCGTCGGTTCGCCTGAGCGTTTTGAAGTCTTACGATCAGGCCACAGCTTTCCTTGACAGCCTGAATCGGCTGCTGCTGGCGCTGGGATTGACCGCCGTACTGGGCGGAAGTGCACTGGTGTTTTTTATTTCGCATACGTTTACCCGTCCCCTGGGGAATCTCGTGGCTGGTGTGCGGGCTTTGGGAAGAGGCGATTTTCACTATCAACTGGATGCCCAGGGCGGAGATGAAGTCGCGGAGGTGACCGGCGCCTTTAATCGAATGCGGGACAGCTTGCTTAAAACCCAACAGGAATTAATCGACGCGGAACGATTGGCGACCATCGGCCGAATGGCCAGTTCGGTCTCGCACGACCTGCGGCACTCGCTCGCAGCCATCGTCGCGAACGCGGAGTTCCTGTGCGAAAGCCGGTTGTCGACAGATCAGCGCGAGGAGCTTTACCAGGAAGTTCGGATCGCAGTCAACCAAATGACAGAGCTGATCGATTCGTTGCTGGAGTTTTCGCGGACCCGGGAATCCCTGCGGCGGACGTACGGCAGCGTGAAGGAAACGGTCGAACGCGTGGTGCAGGCGGTACGCACTCATCCGCGCTTTCATACGGTGCGAATTACGATCCGTCAGGAAGGAGACAGCACGGGGTGGTTCGATACCAGGAAACTGGAACGTGCGCTCTACAATTTGCTGCTCAATGCCTGTGAAGCGACTTCTGGACCGGATGGGCGGATTAACATCGACTTGCGCGAAGGGCAGGACGGATTAGAGATTCGTCTTTCTGACAACGGGCGTGGCATTCCCGAGTCGATTCGAGGCAAGCTTTTCGAGCCCTTCATCAGTTACGGCAAAGAAAACGGCACAGGACTCGGGTTAACCGTGGTGCAGAAGATTGTCCAGGACCACGGAGGCGATGTAATTGTGGAGAAGACGTCCGAGGAAGGGACGGTCTTCCGCATCACCCTGCCGATTATTGCATCGCCCACTAGTTTTGACAGTGGTGGGGAAATAAAGCCAGAGTTTCCCTCGCTGGCCCGGGCAAGGAAGGTGGAGTCGGAGTAATATTTCCCGTTTGGGAAGTGCGCGCAACCTGGTCCAAGATCTCGCAAATTCATAAACAGCGTTCACGGACTTCCACAATCTTTTTGGGGAGGCGATTTGTGAAGCAGGGGAATGGTTTGCCCGATTGGATGCGGAACGCGGGCTTGGCCGGGTTGATGATAGTGCTCCTAGTCGTTGGCGCGTGGGGACAAGAATCAAACCCGGCGGTGCCAATATCGCAGAGTGATTCGACAGCAGCAGCGATTCGTGACCTGCAAAAGCAAGTCGAGGAGCTGCGCACGGCCATGGCGGAGATCCGTTCGGAAAGCGCGTTATACCGCGCCGAGAACGCGGCTTTGCGACATCAGTTGCAGACTGAGGGCAAACCGTCGGCATCGGTCGCAGAGTCGGCAGCGAACCCGTATGGGGTGGCGCCGCCGTCTGCGAATGCTGAGACACCCCGCCAGTCTGCCGCATCGGTCGTGAACAAAACGGCACCGGTGCAAGACCGCGTGGCTTCGCTCGAAGAGTCGACGCAGTTGGAGAATAGTAAGATTGACGATCAGTATCAAACCAAGGTGGAGAGCGCGTCGAAGTACCGTGTCCGGCTTTCCGGCATCGTGCTCTTGAATCTGTTCAACAGTCACGGGGCGACCGACAACCAGGATTTCCCGAGCTTTGTAACCGGGCCAAGCACAGGTACTGGAAACTTCGGCGCGACCATGCGCCAGTCCGAGATTGGATTGGAAGTTTTCGGACCCACGTTGGCGGGCGCGAAGACATCCGGGAGCTTACAGGCAGATTTTGCCGGGGGATTTCCGGGCACGTGGAATGGCGTGAACTCGGGCATTTTTCGGTTGCGCACCGCCAGCATGCGAATGGACTGGAAGGACACATCGGTAGTGATGGGCCAGGACAATTCATTTTTTTCTCCGCTTTCGCCAACCTCATTCGCCTCCCTCGCAGTTCCCTCGCTCAACTACGCTGGGAACTTGTGGGAGTGGGTTCCGCAGTTGCGGGTCGAACACCGCTTCGAAATTTCAGCGGATCAGAAAATCCTGATTCAGGGAGGTATTCTCGACAATCTCACCGGGGAATTTCCTGCGAATTCTTATTTTCGCTCGCCTGGGCCAGGGGAACTCTCGCGGGAACCGGCTTATGCAGTTCGCACGGCCTGGTCGAATACCCGATTTGGACAACCCCTAAGCTTCGGTGTGGCCGGCTACTACAGCCGGCAGGAGTGGCCTTTCGATCACTATATCGACGGCTGGTCCGGGATGGCAGACTGGCAAATTCCACTCTTGCCTCGTGTGGGGTTCACAGGCGAATTTTTCCGTGGGCGGGCGATTGGCGGGATCGGTGGCGACATCAGCCAGAGTGTGGTTTATGATGGCGATCCTGGCCTGGCTACGACTCGTGTGCGGGGGTTGGATTCGATCGGCGGATGGTCGCAATTAAAGTTCAAGGCTACAAACATGTTGGAGTTTAACGCCGCAGCCGGAGTCGATAATCCGACGACCGGAGAATTGCGGGCGGCGGCCGCAAGCCAGCCTTTCTTGTTCAGCCCTCTCTTGGTGCGAAACCGCGGCGCTCTGGTAAATTTTGTCTTTCGACCGCGCTCTAGTTTGCTGTTTTCCGCGGAGTACGGGTACTTGCGAACCTCTGAGCTTAACAATGGCAGCAATAGCGCTGACCAGTTTAACCTGATGATGGGAATTTTGTTTTAATCATGAGAACCGCAACCGTCTACTGCCTCTGCGTGCTGACAGTTTGCGGTTGTTTCGCGTGCGCGCAGGAGGTTACGGTAACCGCGGACGTGGTGTTAATGAACGGCGCGAAAAAGAGCAAGGCACATGCAGCCGGCAACGTGGTGCTCTGGCTTACGCCGGATGGGGCTGCGCCAGTTGCGGGTGTGCCCGTCCTGCAGGATACCAATCGGCTGACTCTGGTGCAGAGGAACAAAAGTTTCGAGCCTCACGTCCTGGTGGTTCCAGTGGGCGCGGCGGTAGAATTTCCCAACCGCGATCCATTTTTTCACAACGTGTTTTCGCTGTTTGAAGGCAAGCGTTTTGATCTCGGACTCTACGAGGCGGGGAGCACGCGCAAAGTTATTTTTGACAAGCCCGGAATTTCTTACATCTTTTGCAACATCCATTCTGAAATGAGTGCCGTGGTAATTGCCGTGAGCACTCCGTACTATGGCAGTTCAGACGGTCGCGGCCGGGTAGCTATTCGCCAGGTGCCCTCCGGTCGCTACACCCTCCGAATCTGGTACGAACAGGCGCTGCCCGAGGAATTGAACAATCTGACTCGCGAGGTCACCATTTCCGCGGATGCGTCCAGTCTGGGAACCATGCGTCTACCGGTCACCACTATTTCGCAAGGCCACCAAAACATGTATGGACGAGATTACACGCCGCCGGTTCCGGATAATCCGAGCTACGAACGACACTGAGCGCACCACGTTCATGTAACAAAATAATGACAATCTCTTGATGCTCTATTGACAATTGTCCGCGAGGCTTGAAGTACGGTGGTCTAAACGCGAACGGGTGATCCGCTGCTGGCCCGTTCCCGGCAGGAAGTCCCGGGACCTCCAATGATATTTATTTCGGTCGTTTGACCCGCAGCGAATCGCTATCGCCTCCTTGTGCCCTTTTCCGTTAGGAATTCCAATGTGTCTGCCGGAGCCTCTTTCATTTCAGTATGTGCCGAGCGCTATTTGAGTCTGGACGTGTGCGGGCGTGGGTCATGGATCGCATCACGCAAAGCCAGCCGGAGACGGTTAGAGGGGAAAAATAAAGTTGAATTCCTACGGTTTATTGATTACATTGCCATGACTTGAGGTCAAACCATGAGTGGGATCAGCAGCAGCCTTATTTCTCCACCGCGATATCGAAACCTGCCTCCACGGCCGCGTTCTGAGGACAAGCGAACCAAGATTATCGATGCCGCCATGCGTCATTTTGCTGAGCAGGGTTACCACGCGGCGCGAGTGGGCGACATCGCTGCAGGCCTGGGCATAGCCAAAGGCTCAATTTTCCAGCACTTCAGCAGCAAAGACGGTTTGTTTTTCGAGGCCTACAAAAAAGCGGTGCGTTCGTTCTCTCCGTATTTGAAGGTACCGGTCGAGGTCCTGCAAGGCGGTTTCTTCGCGGTACTGTACTACTGGCTGGCGCGGACCGAGCATATGTTACGCGAAGACTGGATTCCTTATCGCGTTTATCTGCTGGGACAGTACGGTACGGACCTGGGCCTGCGCCGCGAAATAAACCGCTTCCTGATCGCGGAAGATCCGTATGGGCGCATAGACTTCTTGCGCTTCGGACTGGAGCGCGGTGAGTTGCGCCGGGACCTGGATATTGAAATGGGCGTTTCCATTCTCGATTGGGTGGTGGAGCGATTCCAGGATGCTCTGCTGATCGAGGAGTTGGATCCTGGATTATTTCGCCGCCAAGGGGATTCGGCGGAGAAAAAAGAGGCGCGAATCGGGCAATTTTTGGATGTCTTGAGAAGGGCGATCGGAAGCGAGCAGAAGGGCGATCCTCTCAAAGCATCTGTCTGAGCGGATGAACATCTTGGCGTCTCATCGGACATGATTTCGCAAAATACAGTCCACAGCATTCTCGCGGCTTACGACGCTAGCGCGCCGCTGGCAGAAGCTTCGACAATTCCTGCACCGTGGTACGTGGATTCCCGCATTGCCGAACTCGAAGCCCGAACCGTGTTCAGCAAGACGTGGCAAATGGTTGGCCGCGTCGAGCAGGTGGCCGAGCTAGGGCAGTTCGTTACGGCGAACGTGGCTGGCGAGCCAATCGTAGTCGTACGTGGCAATGACGGCGTGTTGCGGGGTTTTTATAACGTTTGCCGGCACCATGCGGCGGCCGTGGTAACCGAGCCTTGCGGGCGCGCCTCGATCTTGCATTGCCCGTATCACGGCTGGAACTATGGGCTCGATGGTTCGCTGAAGGGGATGCCGGAATTCGACGGGGTCAAGGACTTCGACCGGCAAAAGAATGGTTTGGCGCCGGTCAGAGCCGAGATCTGGGAGAAGTTCGTCTTTGTGAATCTTGATCCGAAAGCCGTGCCGCTGCTCGATTTTCTGGGCGGCTTGGTGAAGCGAATGGCGCCGCTTGGAGTGAGCAAGCTGCATTACTTCGAGAGCCGCGTTTATGACATTCACTGTAATTGGAAGGTGTTCGTCGACAATTATCTCGACGGCGGATATCACGTGCCCCATTTGCACAAGGGACTAAATTCAGTGCTTGATTACAAGGAATACACCATCGAGAACGAAGACCGGTATTGTCTGCAGTCGAGCCCGATGGTGGCTTCAAGTGAGGACGCAGCGATGGGCGCCACACGTAGAGGCGATCACGCCTGGTATTTCTGGCAGTATCCAAATCTGATGATTAACTGCTACGCGGGCTACATGGATACGAATCTGGTGCTGCCGGTCGATGTCGATCACTGCCGCGTGATTTTCGATTTTTATTTTGCCGACGTGAGCGAAGCGCATCGGGAATACAACCAGCAGAGTGTGGCCGTGGGAGCCAGGGTTCAGGAGGAGGACCTTGGTATCTGTGAGGCTGTGCAGCGAGGGTTGAAATCGCGCGCTTACGGCGCGGGGAGACTTTCAGTCCGTCGAGAGGCCGGTGAGCATTTGTTCCATCGGTTGCTGGCGGCGGATCTGAAGGCGGGCGTGGGAGAGGCGGCCGCCGCGGCGGATTGAACTTTGCATCGAGACGTTGCAGGCAACGTCTCTACTGGTGGTCGCGTAGAATCGTTTCCTGCCAGGTTTTCCGTTTCACCATCTGTCCATCTTTTAAAAGCTCTCGCGTGTACTTGTAATAAAAATTCTTCTCATCAGTTGTGACCGACAAATGCCCTTGCCAGGTCAACACTCGGTCTTTCAACTCAAACACACTTTTCGCTTCACCTCGAACTGCGCTGATCTCGGGATGGGCGTCATCGGCGTCATAGGTCAGATTTTCGTAGTCTATTTCCCTGCCCCATGGGTAACTGGTCTCTGATTTCCCGTGCCAAAATACGCTGGCTTTGTGATTGATTTCGTCACGAGTTATCGTCCACTCGCCGGGCAGAAGATCGCCTGTAACATGAATGTCGGTTCTCTCTTCGGATCGCTGCGGTAGTTGGAAGGCCGGAGGAGAAGGTCCGTGCACCGGTACGATCGGAAGCACCAGGCGCGATCCATCGGTCCCGCCGAGTTCCAGGGATGTCGTCATCGCGTACGGAGTCGGAAACAGCATGGGCCAAAGGGCGTTTGAAATTGCGATCCGGATGCGATGACCCTTGGGAAAAACCCAGGAGGTCAAATGCGTTTCAATATCCAGCGAATAAACCTTGCCGGGTTCGAGATCGCGCGGCTGACTCATCGAGTCGCGTTGCGCACCGTTCAACCCAGCGCCGGTGATTTGCGTAACCGTATCGTCCGGGGCCACGTCGGAGAGTCTGGCAAACCAGTCGGCTAAAGGCACACTGGCAGAAGCCCGCAGCAGCGCATGTGGTCGGCCAAGGATCGCTAATTCTTCTGGCAATGGCGCCGAATCATAGACCAGGCTGTAAGCATCTGCCGGGCGCGGATCAACCAGCAGATCGCCCCACCAGAAGCCGGCTTCCACTCCGATCGACGGAATGTACTTAAGCTGATGAATGGCAGTTGCGGATGGTGCGGCCGAGAGAGCATGGTCTGGCTGCAGGAACAGCGTTTTTGACGCGATGCCATGGGGGGGCCATCCTTCTTCGCGGCGCCATTCACCAGGTACGCTTTCCAGTTTCGGATCGGGAGGATGCCAGTGTTGCATGTAAATGACTAACCGGGGATCCTGCAACACCCCCGTGTCGATGCCTTTGAGCCAATAGTCCCACCAGCGGACGGCTTCGTCCCGCCACTCGATCTGTGGGCCGAAGTCGGCTTCGTGAGGAAAGCTGTGGTTCCATGGGCCGATGATCGCCTTGATTGGCGCCTTCGTCTCTTCGAGCATCGCGGGAATACTGTCGCGGTAACCATCCTGCAAGCCGCCAATCAGAAAGCTGGGAATCGTAATCTCGCGTAGCGGGCGGACTGGGCTGCGCCAGAACGAGCCGTCGCGCTGATGTTTGAGGTACAGCAGGGACCAGGGTGCGGCATCGAAGCGCGGTCCAAGCACTTTTTCCTCGAGCGTGTAGTCGGGGGCGGGGGTCATGCCCGGCGCCATGTCCATGTTCAGTTCGAACTCATCGATGTGCGTCATGCCATCGATGAAGTGAATATCGTCGTGAAACAATTCCGCGGTTGCATCCACGGCGAGAATTGCCTTTAGCTCGGGGGGATGAAGCATGGCCATCTGCAGCGCGTTGAATCCGCTCCACGAGATTCCCATCATTCCGACATTGCCGTTCGACCATGACTGTCGAGCAAGCCAAGAGATAATCTGCAGACCGTCCGCCTGCTCCTGCTCAGAATATTCGCGGTCGGTGGGAATACCCTCGCTAGTGCCGAAGCCGCGAATGTCCACGCGAGCACAGACGTAGCCGCGGTGGGCGAAGAAAGTATAGATCCCGTAATCGCGCGCTGCCATGGCATCATCTTTCCTGTAGGGCTGATATTCGAGAAGGGCAGGAAATTTCTCCGTCAGTTTGGCATTCTCCGGCATGTATAAAGTTGCGGAAAGGCGGATGCCGTCCTTCATCGGGATCCAAACGCTTTCCATGCGGACCCCGTAGACGGGCGCTGATGAGGCCTCGGCGGCGAAACCGGACTGAGCGAGCGCAGCAGCGATGATGAGTGACAGGGCAATCCGTTGGAGCATTGGTTTAATTACGCGTTTCCGAAAGGATCTTCAAGCGATGCACTCTGCGGCGTAAATAACTCTGCGCCGTTCTCTGTAATGTGCATGTCGTCCTCCAGGCGAATGCCGAACTCGCCGCGAATGTAGATGCCCGGCTCATCGCTGAAAGTCATGTTCGGCGCCATCGAGGTAGTGTTCCCTCGCACCAGGTAGGGCCATTCGTGGCCATCCATGCCAATGCCATGGCCCACGCGGTGAGCAAAATATTTGTAGTCCGGACCATAACCGGCGTCAGTAATTATTTTGCGCGCGGCCGCATCGACAGCCTGGCATTCGATTCCTGGACGTGCCGTCTTCAACGCGGCTGACTGCGCCTGGTGCACGATTTCGAAAACCTTTTTCATCTTGTCCGATGCTTTCCCCAGGACGAAGGTCCGCGTGATATCCGATTGGTACCCTTCGACGGTGCAGCCATCGTCTACGATTATGATCGTGCCCTCACGAATAACCTGGGGCTTTGCAGAACCGTGGGGAAGGGCGGAATACTCCCCGGTTTGCACGCTGGCTTCTCCGGCGAAACCCAGCTGTGCGTAAGCCGCGGCGATCAGATCCGACAGTTCACCCTGCGTCATTCCTTCCTTTAACGCGTGGTAAGCAGCTTCGTAGGCAGTGAGCGTAACTTTGTTCGCTAGACGCATGAGTTCGATTTCGTGACTGCTCTTCACCATGCGACATCCGGCGGTTACCGGAGTGCCGCTGACGACATTTGCCTGGGGCACGGCTTTGCCAATCCCGCTGCTGAACACGTAACGAACGGTTTCTTCGATGCCCAATGTGCCCGTCGAAATTCCGCGATCCTTCAAGCCTTCCGCCATGCGCTGGTATGGATTGTCATCTTCCTGCCAGGTGCGCACCTCCGCAGGCTCACTCTCCGAAGTTTTCGCGATCTGCTCACGCGCACGCCCTTCCTCGAAAGCGGGGCAAACATAAAAAGCTGCGCCTTTGACGGGCAGCACCATCGCGAACAGGCGTTCGCTGCCCCACCAACGAATGCCGGTGAAGTAGTTGAGCGTGGTTCCTTCGGTCAACAGAAGGGCTTGAATGTGATTGCCTTCCATCAGGCGGCGTGCGTTCTCTTGCCGCTCGCGCCGTTCCTCTGGCGAAATGGCTTTCGCCAGATTCTTCATTGATTTCAACACGGAGATAGATGGCGGCAGTGGAGAATGGTCAGCAGCTGTTTGCGCCAGCGTACTGGCGCTTAATATCGCGCCAGACATGGTACCCAATTGCACAAAACGGCGGCGAGAAATCATGCGTCCTCCAGATAATCTTTAGGCGGCATTATATGAGTTCCTTCGGACTTTGTCTGAAGCAGGCTAAATGCGCGGCCTTTGCGCGTCCGTGTGAATCATTTTTTTTCGGGCGTGACCAGCTGCTCTGCTGATTGCGAAGGTGCGCCCCGGGAAACGAATTTCATGAAATCCGATTCCGCAAGCCGCGACGGGTGCACCTCGCCCCCCAGACCGAAAAATCGACAGAAGTTCATGATGAGCGGACGCCAACGCGCTGGATCGATATGAGGTCGCGGTCCGTCACCCACCAGCAACGCCTCGTCGACGTGCAGCTTCACGACATGCACCTCGAACATATTGGCGCTCACGTTTTTGCCGAAAGGGCGGAAATCATGGACAATGCCTTCCATTTGCACTGGGCACTCACGCACCCGTGGCGGCGCCACCGAGTCGGACGGCACTGCGGTAAATCCGGCAACTTCAAACTTGTCAGGCTCGTAGCGATAACCCCACTGACGTTTCTTCTCCGGTACCGGATCTTTGCCCGTAGTAAGAGCGAGACGATCGACTTGCGTGACCAAATCCTGTGACGGAAGATTGATCACACACTCGTGCGTGCGGATGAGGTTGTCGGAAGTTTGCCCCATCTGGCCTAAGCCGAGCATGCAACTCCAGCCCAGCCACCACGCCGACGACATGGGCGCGAGATTTGGCGAACCATCTGGGTTCAGGCTGCTAATGAGCGCTACGGGCGTTCCGAAATAGAGAATGGTCGGTTCAATCGTCTTGTGCATTTGCTAACGATATTGAATAGCAGGCAGGCGGAGTATCCGTACCTTGCGGTCAAACGAAGATTCCGCGGATCCGGACCAAGGTTGGTGACGTTCACATGACTGCGGGAGGTCGATCGGCAAATCAAGACGAACATTTCATCCTAGAATAAAAAGATGCAAGCCCGATTCCAATGCGCGGGTTGCGGCGAGCGCAACCAAACCACGGTGGATGAGTCGGCTGGCCGCCGGCAATCCTATATCGAAGACTGCCAGGTCTGTTGCAAACCGAATGTGCTTCACATCGAGTACGATCCGGGAGAGCAGAAATTTGTGATTCTGGCGGAATTGGAATAGCGTGTAGCGGAATGGCAGTTCGTGACTGAATGCTGCACCCGTCGTCAGAAAGGACAATATGGGCATGAGCTACAGCGCGCCTGGCAGGATGGTCGCGCACAGCATGGTAACCACGCAATTCGAACTGGATGGATTTCGCGTAGTTCGCAGCCTCGGAGTCGTGCGCGGCATCGTGGTTCGTTCGCGGTCGATTTTCGGCACGATTGGAGCCGGACTGCAGACCATCCTGGGCGGCAACATCACGCTGCTGACCAACCTGTGCGAAAAGACTCGCGCTGAGTCGTTTGACCTGATGCTGCAACATGCCGCCGAACTGGGCGGAAACGCAGTCGTAGGCGCTCGCTACGATGCCACCGAAATCATGCAGGGCGTCACCGAAGTGCTGGCCTATGGGACGGCGGTGGTGGTCGAGCCCATAAAATAGGCAAGTCGCCAACCTCCCGCCTGCCTGCCTCCACACGAACTGCAGTTCAATCCTTGTAGAGCCAACCTGCGACTAAGGTCGCCAGAATCGAGCCTACCCACATATCCAGCATCCAGCCTAGCGGGAACATGCGATCTATGGGCGACCAACAGGCTTGCCCGAAGTTATCCGGGAAGCCTGCGGCGAATCCTACGAGGCATCCAATTTTCAGCGCGGTTCCCGGGCCTGCACCTAGAGTCTGCCGGCTCCAAGCGTACAAATGCGACACAATAATGGACAGTACGAACAGAATCAGAATCCACTGGCCGGCAAAGAAAGGGTAGCGCGGATTCTTCAAGAACAGGCCGGCGTTCTGCGCCGCCACATAGCGCGCGTTCCCGATGATGAATTGGCCGATCAGGAAACTCCAGATGAACCAGGCCACGCCTCCGGCTAATCCTCCCAACCAAATCCGACTGCGGTTCAAGCCCATGGATGACCTCCGACAAGTTGATGTCAAAAGGAAGATAGGAAACGACGGCGGGAGTGTATCACCAAACCGTGCTCAAACCAGGAGTTTTTCCAGCATCTGCTGGCGGTACTGGAAGGTTCGTTTCAGGCTGGGCGCAATGAACACCTTCTGAGCCAGATCTCCCAGCGGACCGAAACCGGCGTCGTATTCGATTACATCTCGAACCACCGTCCCACTTATGCCGTCTCGCATTTCAATAAAAAATTCATGCCTGTGCTGGAAGCTCTTGAATGGTCCTTTCTTTTGGATGTCGGCGAAATGATGATTCCATTCAAATTGTGTAATCAAGGCAATCCATTGTGCGCGGACGGGAAGAAATGGAAAAAGTCTGAACGAGGTCACGATCTCAGATCCCGCGCCAGCAAGTGGGATCTCTTCTGAAAAGCTTCGCTGTGTTTGAAGGATCTCAGGCGGCCGCACGAGCCTTAGTGCAGTCAATTCAGTTCCGGTCGCCGGAGGCATGATGCGAGGCAGATTGTTGGGATTGGCGAAAAAGAGGAAAACTTTATCGATCGTAAATGGCAGCCACTGCTCGAACTCGATGCGGTGAATCATTTTCGGAGGACGAGTCACTTATTCCAGCCGGGGGAGTTCGTAATTCCAGCGCGATGGCCGGTAAATTTTTCGGTTCTTTTTGAAGCCAAATTTCGATTTCCACAGAAAGTCAAAAAGTCAAGGGCGAACAATAAGAGAATACGAAAATTCGGGACCTAGACTGCAAACGCTGCCCATTGTGGTCATCGAATCAGTTAGCCACAACTTATAGTGTTTTCCTAGGTCCGATCTAAGGCCACCCACCAACCACAAAGTTTCTTATTGACAACAAACCATTTAGGCGTAGGATGTGGACAAAAGTGGTACAAAGTGGTCAGGACAGTAGAGGTCGTGGGCAAGACTGGAAAACTCGAGAGGCGCCAGTGGAATTTGAGACTGACACCCCGAAAAACAGCCCCAACGAACCAGAAACGACCGGCATTTTGACCGCTTTTACCTCCCTCGCTGTTGTAGCGGTAGCTGCTAAGAGACTTTCCGACCCCGGTAAAGGGCAGAACACATGTTTCGCGGCAATCACCCAACCCGCGTCGACGAAAAGGGACGTCTCAAGGTCCCCGCGGAATTCAAGCGCGTGATCGACGAGAAGTACGGCACGCAATTCTACATCACCAGCTTGGATGGCAAGGTTGCCCAAGTGTATCCCTTCGAGGAATGGGAGCGGATCGAGCAGAAGTTGGCGGCGCTCTCCACCTTCAATCCTACGAAGAAAAAGTTTCTTGAGCCGGGTGAACTACTACGGGCAGGTGGTCGAGATGGACGGTCAGGGTCGGCTGCTGATCCCGCAACTGCTGCGCGACTGCGGCGCAGATCAAGGGCGAAGTGGCGGTGCTGGGCAACCTGACGTATCCTGGAAGTTCGCAACCTGGAAGCGTTCCGCAAGGAGATCGAGGAGCAGCGTTCACGGCTGAGGATGAGAAGACGCTCGACGAGCTGGGCATCTAGTGGGCGGAGGGTTTGAACAGACACCCCCGAGCGGGGTGGGCATGGCGGCAGGGAAGTTGGCCATGTTCCGGTTCTTTTAAAAGAAGCGATCGACTTTCTAGCCATCCAGCGCGGCGGGACCTATATCGACGCCACGGTGGGCCTGGGCGGGCACAGTTACGAAATCGCAAAACGCCTCGGCGCACCGGGACATTTGATTGGCCTCGATAAGGATCCGGCAGCGCTGGAAATCGCGCGCAGAAGACTAGTCGTTGGTCGTCCGGCGTCGGTCGTCGGCGAAAGCACTGACAAGGCGATTGGCCGGAGGTGACGCTGTTGCATCGGATCGTTTGCCGAGCTTGCGAACGATCAACGACCGGCGACTATCGACGGAATTTTGGCCGACCTCGGCGTAAGCAGCCTGCAGCTGAACGACGCCGCGCGAGGCTTTCAGTTTTCAGGCGGAAGGACCGCTCGACATGCGAATGAATCCGCAAGCCGAGCTCACCGCCGAACAAGTGGTAAACCAGGTTCGACGAGCGCGAGCTTGCCGATCTGATTTACGAATTCGGTGAGGAAAGGAGGTCGCGGAGAATCGCCAGAGCCATTGTCCGGTCGCGGCCGATACGAACTACCGCGCAACTTGCGGATGTCATATCAGCCGCGGCCCGGCCAATGAATCAGGCAGAAAGAAGAATTCATCCGGCGACGAGAACTTTCCAGGCTCTCCGAATCTTCGTAAACCGTGAACTGGACGACCTGCGGGCGCTGCTGAATGCGGCCCCGCAGGTGCTGAAGCCGGGCGGACGGCTGGTGATCATCAGCTTCCACTCGCTGGAAGACCGCATCGTGAAAGATGCGCTTCCGCGAAGGAGCGAAGCAAGGGTCACTACCAGTTGCTGACCAAGAAGCCGGTGACCGCCGGAGAAGAAGAGATTGATCGCAATCCGCGGTCGCGCAGCGCGAAGCTGCGGCAGCAGAAAAAGTTTAGTGGCGCGACTGGCGTTCAAAGGGTTTCCGGGACGGCATCGCCTCTCACATAAAGGGCGAAAAAAGTCTTTACCGTCTCTCGATGTCGTCCCGGAGAGATTAAGAGAAACATAGCGGAGGCGGCAATGTACTCAGGCACACTGATTGACGAACTGATGGCAACGGTCGAGCGGGCGGAAGAACAGCCACAGAAACACCGATTCGCAGGAAGCGAATCCGGGTATTGGTACACAGCGACCGGGCGCGAACAGGCTTTCGATCCGAATCTACTCGGGGTGGCATAAATGGCAGCAGCAGCCGCGGCAGTGCAGAGCGCAGTTCGAGGCAGGCGGCGCAAGCCGTGCTGGACGGGCACACCGGAAATTTACTTCACCAAGCCGATCGATAACTCGCGCCTGGTGAAAGTCGAAGACCCTCGACGCAGCCGCGAGATGAGACAGTTCGGCATTGCGCTGGGCTGCCTGTTCCTGCTGGTCATGACCTATGCCTGGCAGCACTTCAAGGCCATTGAATACGGCTACAAGATCGAATCGCTGAAGAATCGAACGCGATGGCCTGTCGGAGATGAACCGCGCCCTGCGGCTGGAAGAAGCGTCACTGCGCGATCCCGAACGGATCGACAGGCTGGCGCGGAAGCTCGGAATGCAGTCGCCGCAGGCCGGACAGGTCATCCGCATGGATACCTCGCCGGCGGATGCGAGACGTCCCGGTGATGGCGAGTGCTGCGATCTCGGTGGTTTCGGTGCGGTAAAGAATGTGGAGGGCGGGCGTCTGCCCGTCGCGGTGAGAATCAGCGACGGATTTACGCGGATGAACACGGATCAGGCAAGAAATAGAAAACAACGTCCGTGAGTATCGGTGCAAGTCCGTGGCGGTAGTTCTGGCGGCTTCCGGGCCGCCATCTTTGTCTAGAGGGCGCGACCCGTGGCTGTGAACACACCCCGCAACAGCACCAATACCAGACTTTACCTGCTGGCTGCCGCTCTCGTCTTTGGTGCGGTGGCATCTGCCTGCGTCTGGTCTACCTGCAAATCTTTCGTTACGGAAGCTTTGAACAAGCGCGCCAACCATCAGCAGCAGCGCACGGAAGAGGTTTCGGCCAAGCGCGGCATCATCTATGACCGCGCCGGGCGTGAACTGGCGATGTCGATCGCCGTTGATTCCGCCTTTGCCGTACCCACGGAAATTCCCGATCTCGCGGGAACAATCTCGCTGATTTCGCAAATCACCAAGACCGATCCGCGGGAAACCCTGGCCAAATGCAAAGCTGCGAGGACGTTCTGCTGGGTCGCGCGCAAGGCAGACGCGGAAATCGCCGATCGCATCCGTGCGCTGAATCTGCGCGGAATTTATTTTCAGAAAGAATCCAAGCGTTTTTATCCCAAGCGTGAACTGGCCGCCCAGGTGCTCGGTTACGTGGGCATGGACGACGAAGGCCTGAGCGGGATTGAGCGCGCAGTATGACGACAAACTACGGGGCAAGTCCTGGACGCATGCTGATCTCGGTCGACGCGCACCGCAAATGGTTCGGCAGCGTGGAGAAACAACCGGAACCGGGTGAGAACGTGGTGCTGACGATCGATGAGCAGATCCAGTACATCGCCGAGCGCGAACTCGCAACCGCGATGGAGCAAACCCACGCAGTGACGGGCACCGTCATCGTGGAAAATCCGCACACCGGAGAAATCCTGGCGTTGGCCAATCGTCCCACATTCAATCCCAACCGTGACGCGAGAAATTACTCCGGAGCGGTTGAAGAATCACGCCGTCAGCGATGTCTATGAGCCAGGCTCGACCTTCAAACTGGTGACCATCTCCGCGGCGCTCGAAGAAAAGCTAACTCGTCCTGACGAAGTGTTCGATTGCCAGATGGGATCGATCGTCATCAACGGCATGCGTATTCGCGACAGCAAGCCGCACGGGTTGCTGCCGGTCTGCGGGTATCCTGGCGGAATCGAGCGATGTGGGAGCCATTAAGATCGCGCTGCGCCTCGGGCGAAGACCGATTTTATAAATACATTCGCGCATTTGGCTTCGGTCAGCAAACCGGGATCGAATTGCCCGGCGAAACTCGCGGTTTGACCAAGCCGGTGAACCGGTGGTCGAAAGTTTCGATCGGCGCAATCTCCATGGGCCAGGAGATCGGAATCTCGCCGATGCAGTTGGCGTCATTGGTTTCGACGATCGCGAACGATGGCGTCTGCGGTGCCTCCCCGAATTGTCGCTGCGACGACCGATCCGCAACCCACGCCGCAGACAGTTGCGTTTCATCCCGCCGATGGGCGGCGCGTCATTTCGTCGATGACCGCGGCGGAGATGAAGCAGATGATGCAGAGGCGTGGTGCTTGAGGGCACAGGGAAAAAAGCCGTTCTCGAGGGATACTCCTCCGCTGGCAAGACGGGGACTGCACAAAAAGTGGATCCCGCAACCCACGCGTATTCGCGCACGAAATACGTAGCCTCATTCGCCGGATTCGCTCCCATCAATAATCCGGCAATTGTAGTCGCGGTGATCCTCGATTCGGCCGTCGGCCTGCATCAGGGCGGACAAGTTTCAGCGCCAGTGTTTCAGCGTGTGGCGCAACAAGCCCTCGAATATCTTGCACACTCCCCACGACGTTGAACTGCCGCGAAGCCGGCAAATGCTGCTGGCATCCGGACAGGTGAAGACCGCAGGAACTCGCGGAGGGTTCGCCCGATCATTTGGGCGAGGCGCTGGATGTCGCGGAGACTGCAAGCCTCCCAGTCCCCACGCCGGGAAATAGTTCAGCCAGCGCGGCGCCAGACTTAGGCAAAGGCGCCGTAGTTTCAGCCGCGCTGCGTCAGCGTGAAACGATGGCCCCACCGGTTGTGGAGCCAAAGCAATCTGAAGGGGCCGAAAAATCCCATACCAGCGCGCTGGCCCCTCCCGACCATTCCCTATCCAGCGGTACCGTGGTGCTGGACGTGGAGCAGGGAGGCATTGTGGTGCCTTCCTTCGCGGGCAGGACCGTACGCGGAGCGATTGAGTTAGCCGAGGACAGCGGCCTTGATCTCGACGCCGTAGGCAGCGGGTTGGGCCGGGACCAGTCGCCGCAGGCGGGATCGCATGTCGCGACCGGATCGCGGGTGACGGTAAAGTTCGGGCGGTGAGGATGCTCCCGTAGCTGACGCTCGTCCGAGCAGCAGAATGCTCCGCCCCACTGCTCAAGGATATGGAATTGGAGTAAGCTCACAGTAGAATTCCAATGAATTTTTCTCAGCTTCTGCATGGCGCGGAAATCCTCGCCCAGAGCGGTAACCCGAGTGTGAGCGGTTTGGAATACGACTCGCGCCGGGTAAAGCCAGGCGACGCATTCATCGCCATGCACGGCGAGGCCAGCGACGGAAACAAGTTCATCGACAGAGCGATTGCGGCCGGCGCGGTGGCAATTGTTAGCGACTCCGCCAGTGAGAAGCCCCGTGAAGGAATTGCCTGGGTGCAGGTGCCACACGGACGTCGGGCGCTGGCTCGATTAAGCGGTAACTTTTACAAGCGTCCTGCGGAGCGGTTGGCGATCACCGGCATCACCGGCACGAACGGTAAAAGTACAACCGCATTCCTGCTGGAAGCGATTCTCTCCGCAGCCCATCGAAAGAGCGCGCTGATTGGCACCATCGAATATCATGTGGCCGGGAAGATTCTACCGGCGCCGCATACCACGCCTGAAGCCCTCGACTTGAACCGCATTCTGGCCGAAGCCCTAGGCAATGGCTCGACAGAAGCCGTGATGGAAGTTTCCTCCCACGCGCTGGCCCAAGAACGCGTGTACGGCATTCCATTCGACGTGGCGGTGTTCACAAATCTGACGCGAGACCATCTCGACTATCATCAAACCATGGACGAATATTTTGCCGCGAAGCGGATGCTGTTCGAAGGCTGCGGCACTGATCCTCCCCGGGTTGCCGTGCTCAATGCCGAGGACGAGTACGGTCAAAAACTGGCAAAGACCAGCAGGAGTCGCAGTTCCGAAGTTTTCATGTACGGTCTGAAAACCGGCGATTTGCATGCCGATAAGGTCGATATCTCATCGCGAGGTACGCGCTTCGATCTGGTGACGCCCGACGGAGACATCCCCGTTTTTTCTCCGTCTGATTGGCAGAGTGAACGTGTACAACATTCTTGCGGCGGCGGGCGCAGCCTATGCCCGGGATTGCAAACCCGATGCCATCGCACGGGGAATTAACAATCTAACCTCGGTGCCGGGACGTTTCGAACGCGTGGACTGCGAACAACCTTTCACTGTCATTGTGGACTACGCTCATACTGACGACGCATTGCGCAACTTAACTTCGCTGGCACGCGAGTTCGTCCAACAGGCAAGACAGAAAGGGCGCGTCATTACACTCTTTGGCTGCGGCGGTGATCGGGACCGGGCCAAACGTCCGCTGATGGGGGAAGCTGCCGGCCGAGGCAGCGATTTCGTGGTGCTGACTTCGGACAATCCACGCAGCGAAGACCCGCTGGCGATTATCAACGACGCCATGGTGGGCCTGCAACGTTGCGGCGCGAAATACAAAATGGAACCGGACCGGAAAGCTGCAATTGCACTGGCCATACGCGAGGCTCGACCTGGGGACATTGTTCTGCTCGCCGGTAAAGGTCACGAGAAAGTGCAGGTCACGCGCGAAGGATCCCTTCCATTCGACGATATCGAAGTCGCTCATTGCATTTTGCGCGAAGCCGGATACAACTGCGAATCCGCCAACGCGGTGGCTGGAAAGAACGCATGAAACTGGCGCTCTCTCGCGTTGCCGAATTCCTTTCTGCCGCTGGCGAGTTTGATCGCGAAGCAGTGGCGCAAGGATATTCCATCGACTCCCGCACCATTCAGCCAGGAGAACTTTTTTTTGCGGTCAAGGGCGAGCGCCTGGACGGCCACGACTTCGTCAACCAGGCGCTGGCAAAAGGTGCGGCCGCCATGGTTGTGCGGAAGGACCAACTCCACCGCTACCCCGGAAAGACCGGACTGATGACCGTCGACGACACATTGTTGGCATTGCAAGCCTTGGCCAGCGCGGTTCGACGTTTGTGGGGCAAGTCGCTGATCGGGATTACGGGCTCGACGGGAAAGACTACGACCAAGGAGGCGATTGCGCACGTGTTGTCAACTCGCTTCCGAGTCCTGAAATCCGAAGGCAACTTCAACAATCATTTTGGCCTTCCTCTCATGCTGCTCAAGCTCGAACCAGAACATGACCTCGCGGTAATTGAGATGGGGATGTCTCACTCGGGCGAAATCGCCGCCCTGGCAAAAATCGCGCAGCCAGACATTGGCGTAGTCACGAATGTGGCGGCCGTGCATCTAGAGTTTTTTGAATCGGTGGCGGGAATCGCGCGGGCAAAATACGAACTGATTGAAGCCTTGCCTGCGGGGGGAACTGCCGTCCTGAACGCGGACGATGAATATGTTTCGCAGTTTGGCCGAGATTTTCGAGGCAAGGTAGTGCAGTATGGCTTGCGAGCATCGGCGGACGTGCGCGCAGAGAATATCCAGCCTCTGGGATCGCAGGGATCGGCTTTCGACGTGATAGCAGAAAACTGCCGCGAAAAAGGTCTGCTGCGTCTGGTGGGCACACACAACATTTACAACGCGCTGGCGGCCGTCGCTGTAGGGTTGGAGCGGGGACTGAGCCCGTCAGAGGCCGTGGCCGCCCTGGCATCGCTGGCCGCGGCCGATAAGCGCGGACAGGTCGTCAAGTTGGGTAACATCACAGTCATCAACGATTGCTACAATTGCAATCCGAAAGCACTCGAAGCCATGGTCGATGCTTTGGCCGCGATGTCTGCAACACGCAGGATTGTTGTGGCAGGCGAGATGCTCGAACTTGGTCCGGCCGGAGAAGATCTTCACCGCCAAGCCGGTCGGCATATCGAGAGCAAGAAAATTGATTTGCTGTTGGGCGTGCAAGGACAGGCGCAACACATGGTTGAAGCCGCGCGCCAGGCCGGAATGCGGGCAGAGTTCGTGGCCACGCCAGAAGAGGCCGGCGGATGGCTGGCCCGCCAAACTCGCGATGGCGATGTGGTATTGCTGAAGGCATCGCGCGGAGTGAAACTGGAACGAGCCTTGGAGACGTGGCAGTCGCAAAAGTCATCAGTCGCCCGTCGTTAGTCGCGACTAACGACAAACGACCAACGACGAAACGGAGGCTGATTGCTTTATTGGCTGCTGTACGAAAAGCTGTTTCATTATTTTCCGCCATTCCGCATCTTCCGCTATCTGACCTTTCGGACCGCGTTCGCCAGCCTGACAGCGCTCTTCACCGGACTCATCGTTGGTCCTCTTGTCATCAATCGCCTTCGCGAATTTCAGATTGGTCAGTACATTCGCGAAGAAGGCCCCAAGGCCCACCAAAAAAAAGCCGGAACCCCCACCATGGGCGGCTTGTTGATTGCCATCTCAATCGTGATCCCGACTCTGCTATGGGCGGATTTGACCAATCGATTCGTGTGGATTGCGATTCTTGCCACTTCGGCTTTTGCCGCCATCGGCTTCAGTGACGATTACATTAAGGTTGTGCATCACAGGAATCTGGGCTTAACCGGTAAAGCCAAAATCGGTTTCCAGATTGCTGCCAGCGTCCTGATCGCGGTCGCGCTGATCGTAATGCAGACAAAAGGTCTTTACTCGACCAAGTTATTGGTGCCGTTCGTCAAGCAATTTCGACCCGACTTGGTCATCAATAGTCTGGGCCGCTACCCGCATTTGTGGCCCTTGGCATTTTTGCCGTTTATTGCCTTTGTGGTTCTCGTGATCGTCGGATCGAGTAACGCAGTGAACCTGACCGATGGGTTGGATGGCTTGGCCATTGGGTGTACAGTGATTGCCGCCGGAGCTCTGGCCGTGCTCACTTACGTCAGTGGTCACGCTACATTCGCTGCCTACCTCGAACTGGAGCGCATGCCGCAAGTCGGCGAACTGACGATTTTTTGCGGCGCCATGGTCGGCGCGGCGATCGGCTTTCTGTGGTACAACGCCCATCCTGCGGAAGTGTTCATGGGAGATGTAGGTTCGCTCGCGCTCGGCGGCGCTATTGGCACGGTTGCAGTGATGATCAAGCAGGAACTGCTGCTGCCCTTCATCGGCGGCGTGTTCGTGATCGAGGCGATATCGGTCATTCTGCAGGTTGCATCTTACAAACTGCGCAAGAAGCGTATCTTCAAGATGGCCCCCATTCATCATCACTTCGAATTACTTGGTTGGTCGGAGTCGAAAATTATTGTGCGCTTCTGGATCGCGTCGCTGGTATTCGCTTTGTTCGCGCTGACAACGCTGAAATTACGATAGTGCTAACCACAGAGAAACAGAGTCACCGGGAAAACATGAAAGTGAATTGATGTAGCGAGCGATAGTCGACCAAAGGACTTTGATCCTTCTCTGTGACTCTGTGGTGAGAAGATGCATGGACGTAAACAACAAACGCGTGCTCGTGGTGGGACTAGGTAAATCCGGAGTCGCCTCTGCGCTCTTTCTCAAAGCCAAAGGCGCGCGGGTGACTGTTTCGGACACCAAGCCCCAGGACCAATTGAAAGACGAAATCCCGGTGCTGCTCGACCATGGCATCGCTGTAGAAACGGGCGGGCATGGCGAGCGCACTTTTGGCGGACAAGACCTCATCGTGGTCAGCCCCGGCGTTCCCACGGACGCGCCCCCTCTGGTACAGGCCCGGGCGCTCGGTGAAGAAGTCATTGGCGAGATCGAGCTTGCGGCCCAGTTTTTTCCCGGGCGCATAGTCGCCATCACCGGCTCCAACGGCAAGACCACCACAACAACTTTAGCGGGCGAGATCGTGACTGCCGGCGGCTACCGTGCCGCTGTGGGGGGTAACATCGGCACACCCGCGATCTCCCTAGTCGACGGGGCAACCGCTGACACCATCGCCGTCCTGGAAGTCTCAAGCTTTCAACTGGAAACCATTCAGACATTCCGTCCCCGGATTGCCGTAGTCCTCAACATTACGCCTGACCACCTCGACCGTCATCGCACGTTCGCCGCTTACACCGATGCCAAGGCGCGCATTTTTGAGAATCAGCAGCGAGAAGACTCTGCCGTCCTCAATGCCGATGATCTGACCTGCGTAGAGTTGGCGGCTCGTACCCACGCGCAAGTCTTCTGGTTTAGCCGGACGAAGGAAGTGAAACAGGGGGCGTATGTTCATGACGGCCGCATCTTCTTTCGCGATCACAGCGGTCAGAAAGAGATCATGCTGGTTTCCGAGATTCCCCTAAAGGGCGGGCACAACGTGGAAAATGTTCTGGCCGCCGTTTGCGTCGGTGCTCTTCTAGGCTGCGAATCTGGCCGGATTCGCCAGGCAGTTCGCGATTTCAAAGCGGTCGAGCATCGCCTGGAGCATGTGGCGACAATCGGCGGCGTGGATTATTTTAACGATTCCAAGGCAACGAACGTCGACGCCACCATCAAGGCACTCGAATCCTTCCCGGCAAACATTCACCTCATTTTGGGCGGAAAAGACAAAGGCAGCGACTATACCGTCCTGAACGACCTGCTACGGCAGCGGGTGAAACGCGTTTATACCATCGGAGCCGCGGCAGCGAAGATCGAATCAGAGATCAAAGCGTCTGCGGAAATCGATCACGCCGAAACTCTTGAAACCGCAATCAAGCGCGCAGCCCAGGCTGCCACGGCGGGAGATATTGTATTGCTCGCTCCCGCCTGCGCCAGCTTCGACCAGTTCCGCAACTACGAACATCGTGGAAAGACATTCAAACAAGTCGTTCACGCATTGGCGGAACAGGCGAACCAAAAGAGTTAAATCTCTCGGCAAATTCTTCCGCAAAAAGCCTCCGCCTCTTCGCTACTCCGTGGTGAAATGAAGTCCTCTCCATGGCGAAGCGCGTTAGTGTCGATGGCTGGATGTTCACTGTGACCCTGTTTTTGATCTTCACCGGGCTGGTGATGGTCTTCAGCGCTTCGGCGGTCATGGCAAAAGAGCGTTACGGCTCCGGATATTTTTTTCTGCTACGGCAACTTGGCTGGGCAGCCGCCGGAATTCTGGTTATGGTGCTGGCCATGAAAGTCGACTACCGCCGCTACAAACAGCCTGCGGTAGTTTTTTCACTTCTCGGCCTGACCACGCTGCTGCTGATCTCGGTTTTTTTTCTCGATCGTGCCCACCATACGCATCGATGGATTCACTGGGGCCCGCTCTCGCTGCAGCCATCGGAAATGGCCAAACCGGCGCTCATTCTTTTTCTGGCATTTTTCCTGGAGAGCCGGACGAAATCCATGAGCGATTGGCGGAACACGGTTCTGCCCGCGGCGGTTCCCACGTTGATTTTCATCGCTTTGATCGTCTTTCAGCCCGATCTCGGCACCGCCATAGCCTGCGCTGCAATTACGGCCTGCGTGTTGTTTGTGGCTGGCCTCGATTTGCGCGTGCTCGCTTACGCATTTGTAGCGTCCCTGCTGCCGCTCTACTTTCTGATTTTTCACGTGGCTTATCGGCGCGCCCGGATCCTCGCGTTTCTTGATCCGTACTCCGATCCGCAGGGGCGCGGCTTTCACATCATTCAATCGCTGATCGCGGTCAGCACCGGCGGAATCACCGGCGTTGGCCTGATGGAAGGCAAGCAAAAACTTTTTTATCTGCCAGAGCCTCACACCGATTTCATTTTTGCCGTGACCGCCGAGGAACTGGGTTTGGTGGGCGCGCTTGTGATTGTGCTGCTGTTCGCCATCTTTCTGTGGCGCGGTATTCGGACCGCGCTGCGAACTCATGATATGTTCGGCCGCTTCCTTGCCGTCGGAATCACCAGCATGATTGTGGTGCAGGCCTTCATCAATATCAGTGTTGTACTCGGGATGATGCCAACGAAAGGCATTCCACTGCCGCTGGTCTCCTATGGCGGCTCTTCTTTGCTCGTCACTCTGGGCTGCATCGGAGTCCTGCTGAACATTTCCAAGCAAGCGGAATAGATTTACCTGAAACGGAGTTCCCGAGCAGAACGCGTTGCAACTGGGAACGAAAGAAAAACTGCCTATGCAGCTAAAGGGTTAACGTCTCGTGCCTTTCCAACGATCATTCCCGTTTATAGTCAACCCATGCGGGCCATTCTAGCGGGTGGTGGAACCGGTGGACACGTGATCCCGGCTCTAGCTATCGCTCAGCAACTGCAGAAGGATTATGCGGCCGAAGTTCTGTTTATCGGCACCGCACGCGGAATCGAGAACCGATTAGTCCCCGCCGCCGGTTTTCCTCTGCGTCTCGTTCGGGTTGGCGCCCTCAAAAACGTAAGTTTCACGACTCGCTTGAAAACATTCTTCGACTTGCCCCATGCCGTGTGGGATTCGCACCGCATTCTGTCGGAGTTTCGTCCCGACATCGTAATCGGCGTGGGTGGATACGCCTCCGGCCCAACCATGCTGGACGCCGTGTTGCGCCGAATCCCCACACTGGTCTTTGAACCGAATTTCGTTCCCGGCTTTGCCAACCGCTTGGTGGCGCGGCTGGTTTCCGGTGCAGCGGTTCATTTCGCGGAAACCGGCCGCTACTTCCGCCGCTGCGAAGTGACCGGGGTTCCGGTTCGTGAAGCCTTTTTCCAGATCGCCCAGCAGAATTCTGTAAACATCCAGCCGACGCTGCTTGTCTTCGGAGGAAGCCAGGGCGCGCACGCCATTAATCAGGTCGTGATGGATTCCGTCGCTGACCTGCTCCTGCGTGTTCCCGGAATTCACATCATTCATCAAACTGGGGAACGTGACTATAATGACGTTCAAGCGGCATACGCGAATTTGGGCGACACCGTCGAAGCCCATCGCTTCATCGACGATATGCCCGGTGCCTTCGCGAAGGCCGGCTTGCTTATGTGCCGCTCGGGGGCAAGCACCGTGGCAGAGGTGACCGCCGCTGGCAAGGTCGCCATTTTTGTGCCTTTCCCGCGCGCGGCTGACGACCATCAAAAGCGGAATGCAGAAGCTCTGGAGCGAGCTGGCGCCGCGGTGATGCTCGAAGAATCGGGATTTACGCGAGAGAGCCTGGTGGAAACGGTTGGTTCTCTATTTAGCAATCCGTCGCGACTGGAAAAAATGGGTGACGCCGCGCGTCAGCTTTCGCATCCCAATGCTGCACGTGATATCGCGGCCATGGCAGCCCGGCTGGCGGGGATTAAGAACTGACCACAGATTTACGCGGATCTTCACCGACAAATTGTTTTCCAGATTCGCGTCCATCCGTGCAAATCCGTAGCGAAGAAGTTTGACATAAATGTTCGCGAAAATTCAGCGCATTCATTTTGTCGGAATTGGTGGCATCGGCATGAGCGGTATCGCCGAGGTGCTGTTGAATCTTGGCTACAAGGTTTCTGGCTCCGATCTCAAGAGTTCCACAGTCACGCAACGCCTCGCCAGCCTGGGCGCCATGGTTTTTGAGGGGCATCGCGCCGAAAATATTGCGGGCGCGGAGGTGGTTGTGGCGAGTTCTGCCATTTCTGCAGGCAACCCGGAAGTTTCCCAGGCTCACGCCCTCCACATTCCCGTAATCCAGCGCGCCGAAATGCTGGCCGAACTGATGCGGCTGAAATACGGCATCGCCATTGCCGGAATGCACGGCAAGACGACGACTACTTCCATGGTCGCGGCCGTGCTGGCGGGCGGCGAACTGGATCCTACCGTGGTCGTCGGCGGCCGCGTCGACGCCATGGGCTCGAACGCGCGCCTCGGCAAGTCCCACTATCTCGTGGCCGAGGCGGATGAAAGTGACCGTTCGTTTCTCAAGCTCTCCCCCATTCTCGCGGTCGTGACCAACATCGATCGCGAACACATGGACTGCTATCGCAACATGCGCGATATCAAACGCGCTTTTTTGGACTTTATGGATCGTGTCCCTTTCTACGGCATGGTCGTGCTCTGCAACGATGATCCGCTGCTGCGCCGCATGCTGCCGCAAATTCAGCGCCGCATCGTCACTTATGGCACGCGTCGCGGTTCCGACTTCCATATCAAGCTCGGCGAATCCGTGATCAATCCCGGGGAATACCGGCCCATCAGCCGCTTTCAAGTGAGCTTCCAACAAAGAGCTTTGGGCGAGTTCCGCTTGCACGTACCCGGCGTGCACAACGTGTTGAACGCTACGGCGGCGATTGCGGTTGGCATCGGCCTTGACATCGACGTGGAACAGATCCGCTCAGCCCTTGAAAGTTTTCGCGGCGTGGATCGTCGTTTCCAGGTGCGAGGCACGGTCGCCGGCGTAAGCGTGATCGATGACTACGGCCACCATCCGACTGAAGTCCGCGCCACCCTCGCGGCCGCCCGGCAGTGCGGATTCCGCAAGATTCACGTCGTGTTCCAACCTCATCGCTACACCCGCACCCAGTTGCTCATGGAGGAGTTTGCGAATGCGTTTGGAGATGCCGATACCCTGTTCATCCTCGACATTTACCCAGCCAGCGAAGCGCCAATCGAAGGAATCACGGGAGAGACCCTGGCTCAGAACATCCAGAACACGGGCGAACACGAAGCCCGCTACGCCGCCTCGTTTGCCGAAGCTGCTGAGGCCGTCACCGCCGAAGCGGAGGCGGGAGACATGATTCTAACGCTTGGCGCTGGCAGCGTTTCGCAACTCGGGCCTATGATTCTGGAAAGGCTTCACGCCAAGCACGCCAGCGCCAAAGGAACGCTGGAAGCCCCAGAAAGAAGAACCGCCAGCTCTTAGCTGGCGGCGGCAGAGATGTAGCTAACTACGTTTCTACGTTGACTCCTAGTTCTCGTACAGCAATACGCCTTCGGTTTCTTTGGAGTCTACTGGGCGGTAGAACAGTTTGTTGTCCCCGAGGAAGACCTCAATGAAGGCCGGCCGGGTAGCAATCGTGCCCTGGATCAAAGCCTCCGACAGTGGGTCCTCGATATATTTCTGCAAGGCCCTGCGCAATGGACGTGCGCCGTAGCTGCGGTCCACCAGCGTCTGGCTGAGGATCCACTTCTTGGCTTCGTCCGTGACCGTAACCGTGATCGCTTTCTGTGCCAGGTTCTGGTTTAGTTGGCTGACCATGAGTTCGAGAATCTGGATCAGATCGGTTTCACTCAAAGCGCTGAACAGGATGATCTCGTCCAGTCGGTTGAGGAATTCGGGGTTGAATGTGCGCTTGACTTCGGTCTTGACTAGGTCCTCGACCTTTTCCGAGATCATGTCTTCCTTGCTCGACTGGAAGCCCAGACCCTCGCGGCGCTGCAAGTGACGCGCCCCGATATTCGAGGTCATGATGATGATGGTATTCTTGAAGTCCACCGTATTGCCCAAGCCGTCGGTGAGTTGGCCGTCTTCAAATACCTGCAACAGAATGTTGAAGACATCCGGATGCGCTTTTTCGATTTCGTCAAGCAGGACGACCGAATATGGCGCGCGCTTCACTCGCTCCGTGAGTTGACCACCCTCTTCGTATCCAACGTATCCCGGAGGCGAACCGATCAGCTTCGAAACGGAGTGCTTCTCCATGAACTCCGACATATCGAAGCGGACCAGGGCCTTCTCGGTGCCGAACATGAACTGGGCCAGCGTGCGAGCGACTTCTGTTTTGCCAACGCCCGTGGGGCCGAGGAACAGGAACGAGCCGATGGGACGGTTCGGGTTCTTCAAGCCAGCACGGCTGCGACGGATGGCGCGGGCAAGAGCGCTGATGGCTTTGTCCTGCGAGATGATGCGCTTGTGCAGCTCTTCTTCGATGCGCAGCAGCTTCTGGGTTTCTTCTTCTTTGATCGAAGTGACGGGGACACCTGTCCAGCGCGAGACCACGTCTTCGATGTCTTCGCGGCCGACTACGCCAGTCGAAGATTCGTCCAAATGATATTTTTCGCGAAGAGCGCGCAGGTTCTCGCGCTCTTTGCGTTCCTCGTCAGAATAGAAACGCGCCTTCTCGAACTCGTGGTTCGCGATGGCGTTTTCCATGCGGTGAACGATGAACTTGATGCGCTTCTGCACCTCGGTCAATTCCTCGGGCAGCGAAGTCTGGCGCAGCTTCACGCGCGCGCCGGCTTCGTCGACTAAGTCGATTGCCTTGTCGGGCAGGAAGCGGTCGGGAATATAACGGTTCGAGTGCGATACCGCGAAGTTGATGGCATCGTCGGTATAGGTAACGGCGTGGAACTTCTCGTACCGGTCTTTGATCCCGAACAAAATCTTGGTGGCGTCAGCCTCATTGGGCGGTGGAACTTTGACCGCCTGGAATCGGCGTTCAAGCGAGCGGTCTTTTTCGATCGACTTGCGATACTCGCCCGGGGTGGTGGCACCGATGCACTGGATTTCCCCGCGTGACAGCGCCGGTTTCAGGATGTTGGCTGCATCGAGCGAACCTTCCGCCGAACCTGCGCCGACCAGAGTGTGCAGTTCATCAATGAAAATGATCGAGTTCTGAGACTCCATCAGTTCTTTCATGATGGTCTTGAGACGCTCTTCAAACTGGCCGCGGTACTTGGTGCCAGCGACAATCAGCGAAAGATCAAGGGCGAGAATGCGTTTGTCGGCGAGAAACGACGGAACTTCGCCATCGGCAATGCGCTGGGCCAAGCCTTCGACAATGGCGGTCTTCCCCACGCCGGGCTCGCCGATCAGCACCGGATTGTTTTTAGTGCGGCGGCAGAGAATCTGAATCACACGTTCCAACTCGCCGTCTCGTCCCACCAGCGGATCGAGTTGCGTATCCATCGCGGCCTGGGTGAGGTCGCGCGAGAACTCACTTAGCAGCGACGACTCACGCTGGCGCTGCGGTTGAGCTTTTTCCTGGCTGGTACGAGCCAGTTCCTCGCGAATGGTCGAAAGTCTCAGGCCACGCTCGTGCAGAATCTCAGCGGCAAAGCATTTTTCTTCGCGCAGCAAGCCCAACAGCAAATGCTCGGTGCCAATGTGTTTATGGGAAAGGCGTTCCGCCTCTTCGGCAGCATAGGCGAGCACCCGCTTGCATTCATTGCTCAGCGGAAGGTCCACGGAAGTGGAAACCTTTTCGCGGATGGTAGTGTGCCCCTCGATCTGTTTGCGAATCGATTCGACGGAAGCGTGCGAACGCAAAAAGCGGTTGGTCAGGGCTTTATCTTCGCGTAGAAGTCCCAGCAGAAGATGTTCTGTCTCAATATAAGGAGACCCGAACTGGCTGGCTTCGTAGCGCGCGAAAAAGATGACGCGCCTTGCCTTCTCCGTATAGCGTTCAAACATATGGCCCTTTCCCCCCGAGTTCTCGGGGAGCTTCGCGGGTCAATCTGGCGGCCCGGCTCCTCGGATCTCCTTGACCTTACGTAAATGATGCAATCAACGTGCCAACCTCTACACCCTCTATATCGCGGGTTTGACCCGCGGAAACCAGTTACCAAAGACACCTTATTTGTCGTTTCTCGGCAAGGGGTTGCAGCTTCCTGTCGATGCCCGACTGGCGGCGTTTTCAGCTGCCATCCTTTCTCTCATCTCTTTTATCATTCCGACACGTCGTGCGACAAAAGTCAATTCTCGCCAGGTGCCACTTTTAGCACTCACCCCATGAGGTCGTAGACCAAGCGGCCCAACGCGGTCAGTCCGATAACCAGCCAAACCACTTTGACCCATCGCGGCTGTGGCTGATGGGCGCACTTTCCGCTGATCGTTCATACCAACAGCCCGATGCCGCTCAGAAGAAACATCCCGTCAACAATAAGTCTGCCACCTCTCATGCTGGTCACGACGGCAGCGTCTCCGGTGCCACCTCCTCGATTCTCCCTTGCTGTAACCGCAATACGCGCTGGCAGCGACGAGCAAATGCGAAGTTGTGGGTGGCGATGAGGGAAGTCAACTGATAGTCGCGATGCAGTCTGGCGATCAGCTCGAAGACTGAATCCGCCGTGCGGCTATCGAGATCGCCAGTCGGCTCATCCGCCAGCAAAAGCTTGGGACGGGTGATGAGGGCCCGAGCCAAGGCTACGCGCTGTTGTTCACCACCAGAAAGCTCCCCGGAACGATGATGCCAGCGCTGGTCCAATCCGACCTCACCCAGCCACCGCGAGGCTTCTGCTTGTGCCTTCTGCCGGGCGCTACCCCGAAGCAGGAGCGGCATGGCCACATTCTCCAGTGCCGTAAACTCCGGCATCAGATAGTGAAATTGCCAGACAAAGCCGATCTCGCGGTTACGAAACTCGGCTGCATCGTTCTCCGAAAGCGAACTCAATTGCAAGTCCGCGAAGTATACGTCACCGGCGGAAGCCCGATCAAGAGCGCCCGCAATGTGCAATAAGGTACTCTTTCCGGCACCCGACTCGCCCACGATCGCCAGCATTTCGCCCTTGGCCACCTGAAACGACAAATTTTCAAAGAGCACCAAATCCGTCTTGCCGGATCGGAAGACCTTCTTGAGCCCCTCGATCCTTAATATCACCTGCTCACTTAGATGCACCAGCCATGCTCCCCGTCTCAGGAATCAAGTCTGCCGAGCAGCCATCTACCGGACTCACCCTACTCGATTCGCCCTCGGCAGGTCGCCTCTCCATTAAAACACGGGGATAGCAAAAACGTTCCTAACCACTTTGCGGGAACGTATCCCCAGACTTTACTTCAGACACCAGCGGGCGGGATGTGACCTCGGTCACCGATGATGAACCCACAGAAGTGGGTCCAAAGTCACATCTCGGGCGAGGGAGGCAGAGTTAAAGAAAGGTCACAAACTGTAAAAGAGGGTCGACTATCGCCGCGCCGATCGGATGAGGCGCCCGGGATGGTTTGCCGTTGACTGCAATCACTCGTAGCGCAAGGCCTCGGCGGGGAGAATCCTCGCAGCCGACCATGACGGATATACGGTTGCGATGAGCGAGATACCAATTGCCACCAGCGCTACCAGTACTCCGTCCCCGGCCCGCGGCGCGAAGGGCACGTAATCGATGGAATACACCTCGGGGGCGAGCGCCAGCAGATGGTAGTGCCCGCCCGCCCAGGAGAGGGCGTAGCCGAGAACCAGGCCAACGACGGTTCCGACCACTCCGATCAGCACGCCCTGCGCAATGAAAATGCGGCGCACTTGCGACTTGCGTGTGCCCATCGAAATGAGCACAGCGATGTCGCGAGTTTTTTCCATAACCATCATCGTAAGCGAGATCAGAATGTTGAGCGCGGCCACAAATACAATCAGGCCGATGGTGATGAACGTGACCAGGCGTTCCAGCCGCAAGGCGCGAAATAGTTGCTTGTTCTGTTCCATCCAGTTGGTGGTCATGAAACCCTTGCCGGCAGTCTGCTCGATCCGCTTCGAGATCTGGTCCGCCTGATAAATATCGTCCACTTTGAACTGGATTACGGAAACCAGATTGCCGAGGCCGAACAGCCGCTGCGCGTCGCTGAGGCGAGTGAATGCCCACGAGCTGTCGTAATCGAAGAAACCGGAGTTGAAAATTCCCACCACGCGAAAGCGGTCATATTTGGGAACCATGCCAAACGGAGTGAGTTCGCCTTGCGGGCTGGTGACGAGCACGATGGAGCCGACAGTGGCAGCCAACTCGTCGGCCATGTCTTTGCCGAGAATTATGGGAGGCATGGCGGCTATGCGACCCTCCACGCCCTGAAGGTCCGTGGGAGACTGGCCCGAGTAGGGCGTTCCCGCCTGCCCGAGTCCAGATTTTGAAGGGCTCGTTTTCACACTTTTCGCTCCTACACTGTCTGTGCTCTCCTCCAGCCCGCCAGCCGAGCCGATCGTGACCGTTTTCAGCAAGTCGCTGACTTTTCTTTCTTCGCCAGGGATCATTCCTTTCAACACTGCGCCGCGAGCCCGCGGTCCGCGAGAGATTAGAACCTGTTCGTAGATCGCCGGGGCAGCAGCAACAATGTGCGGCGCTTTCGACAGTCGATCCATCAGCGGACGCCAGTCCTTGATTCCGTCGCTCTGGACGCGCAGCAGGTTGATGTGAGAAGTCGAACCGAGAAGCCGGTCCTGCAGGTCCTGGCGAAATCCGTTGTTAATTGCGAGCGCAACCACGAGCGATGCGACGCCAGCTGCAACTCCCGCGATGGAAATGCCTGTGATGACTCCAATGACTGCCTGGCGCCTTTTGGCGCGAAGATAACGCGAGGCGACAAAGAGCTCAAAGCGCATACAGAAGCAATCAGTTCAGTCTGGATTATAGCTAGGGATGGTGGGAATATCGCGAATTCCGTCGATTCGACATGGCGAGAAACTCAGCAAACTATTGTGACCGTAGAGACGTCGCTTGCAGCGTCGTGTCGTGAGATCACGCTCCGCTCAGAACCTTCGCGGCACAATCGCAGGCACGGCTGCTTTGTATTGCCTGTATCCTTCTCCGAATCGTTGCTCCAGCTCTCCATCTTCCAATCGAATCATAACCGCTCCCATAACTATCGCGAACGCGGTTAATCCATAGCAGATTGCCAGCCCCGTGCCCGCGCTCCACGCCAGCATCTCGCAAAGATGCGCGAGATATACCGGATGTCGAACCCGGCTGCGGATTCCAGATGTCACCAACTTCTGTTCATGGTGGCCGGGCAAGACCTCGGGGAGCCCGCCGAGTTGGGCCCGGCTGAAGTATTTTCCCGATTTCGAGTAGATCCAAAAGCCCGCCGAGAATAAAAAAATGGCCGGAAGCCAGGTCCAACGCTTGGCGTAGAGCAGCGTGTGCCGCCATGGCGACGTGAGTAATCCAACGACAATCCACATCGCAATCCACGCCGGCAATAACACGACATATGGCGATCTCTTACGTGAGCGCCAGTATTGGGCGCGAGGATGGACCAGCAGCCAGAAGATGGGAATCGTCGCATAGACGATGCACGCTATCCAGCCGCCTAGATCGAGCCAATGAGTCATGGAATATTCAACGCATTGTCTCATTTTCGCTGCCGGGTTCCGACGCGGACGGGCGAGACACCGCCCTCCAATTTACGCTTTTTGTGGCACAGTAGAGTGCCATGGCTGCACCGGACGATTCCAGGATCGCGGGGAATATTGCATTTACCTATCCGGATTTCGCCGTTTTCGAGTTGGCGCGATTTCTCATCGTGGCGGCGTTGGAAATGCAGTCGGTCGCCGTGGGATGGCAAGTCTACGAGATCACGAAGCGTGCGCTGGACCTGGGGTTGGTTGGTCTGGCGCAGTTTCTTCCTGGAATTTTATTGTTTCTGGTCACCGGCCATGCAGCGGATCGCTTCGACCGTCGCAAGCTGTTGATGTTGTGTTATGGCGGATTCGCCGTGTGCTCGGGTTTGTTGTGGGAGATTGCGCGGCGCGGTTCGCATGGCGTTCATCCGGGTGTCTACCCGATCTATGCGGTCCTGGCGCTGCTGGGTGCGGTTCGCTCGCTCAGCGGGCCGGTCAGCCGGGCACTCCTGCCACACCTGTTGCCGGAGGAACACTTTCCCAATGCAGTGGCGTGGAACGCGAGCGTTTTTCAAGGCGCGACAATTCTGGGCCCGGCGGCGGGCGGACTTATCTACGCATTCTTCCGCGGTCCGTCAGCGGTGTACCTGATGGCGATGCTGACCTCATTGGTGGCCTTGCTTTCCACGCTGCGAATCAAACCGCAGGGCAAGGTTACTCCTCGCGAAGACGTAACCTTGACTACGGTGCTAGCGGGATTTCGTTACATCTGGCGAAAGAAGCTGCTGCTCGGCTCAATCACGCTCGACATGTTTGCCGTTTTGTTGGGCGGGGCGGTTGCGCTGCTGCCGGTGTATGCGCGCGAGATCCTCAAGACGGGGCCGTGGGGATTGGGACTGTTGCGCAGCGCGCCGGGAGTAGGCGCGGCACTGATGGCAATCCTGATGGCTCATCGTCCGCTGCGCGGCCGGGCCGGGCCAACGATGCTGTGGTGCGTGGCCGGCTTTGGCGTGTGCACCATTCTTTTCGGAGTATCGAGAAGCATTGTTCTTTCTCTGATGATGCTGCTGCTGATCGGCGCGACCGATATGGTGAGCGTGATCATTCGCGGCACCCTGATTCAGTTGGGCACGCCGGACGAAATGCGCGGCCGGGTCAATGCGGTGGACATGTTGTTCATCGGGGTTTCCAATGAACTGGGGGAATTCGAGTCAGGCGTGACCGCCCACTGGTTTGGAACTGTGCCTGCCGTGGTGCTGGGCGGGATTGGCACGCTGCTTGTGATCGCGTTGTGGGCCTGGCAATTTCCTGACTTACGGCGCGCGGACCGGCTCACAAACGGCCATCGCCTGACTTAAATGGAGCGCGGTCTCGCCCGTCCTCCGTAGAAAATGCTGCCGCTGGCTCTACTTTCCCCCGATAACCCTTTTTGCCGAACTCATGTTGTCGTAGCGGTCGTACACGCGGATTACCACTACGTGCTCCAGTTGTTCTGCGGCCTTCGCAACGCCTGAAACCGTAGCTGGAAGAATGACTCGAAAATCATAGCTCTCGGTTTTCGAGTCTGATAGTTGGCCGACCGGCTCGACGAACTGCCAGTCGCCGGCGTCGACCGAATACTCGGCGCGCTTGATATTCGAAAAGCCATCGACGGCACGGAAGGTCACGTGGATCACGCCGTTCTCCGCGGACCCGGCGAGATTTTCGATCTGAGGCGCCGTCGTGTCCACTTCGAATCGCAGGCTTTCTTTTTCCGCCGTCAGGGCCAGTCCGGGAGAATGCGAAGGCGCGTCGGAGGCCACGACCTTGATGATGTATACGCCATCGGGCAGAAGCGAGGCGTCGAAGGAGTAGAACTTGTCTGTGAGATTGTCTTTGAGCAGTAGCCACCGGCTGTCCCCATCGCCGCGATAGTAGACCGAGTAGACCATTTGATCGTCGTTATCGTCGTGGACGCTCCACTTCACTCCGATGGAGTCACGGTCGCGCGTGGTCGGAGGAGGCGTGTCGAAACGGGGCTGTTGGGCGGCGCCAGCACCAGGCTCGCTGCCGGCGGACTTTGGTAGGGATGGATACCGTACTCCGGTTTGGACGGTTACGTCGTCAAGATCAGGGGCCACATTTTTGGGCAGGTAGTTGAGCATGACGCTCTCGACGCGCGGGGCCGGATTACCCGAGCGCAGCACCGCTTTCCATTGAATAAAACGTGCCGGGGGAATGTTGACCAAGCCGTCTTTTCGCTGATCGATTTTCTCCCATGGACTCCAGTTGCGGTCGGGATTGTCCACATTTCCGCTGCGGGCAAAGAGTTCGACATTGCCGGACCCGCGGAATTCAGCTCGTCCCCAGCGCGAGAAAATATGAGCGTCGAACACATCGCTTTCGTAAGTGCCCTCGGATTCAGGCGTTGCACTCAGGAGAAAAACTTTGCCGAGGTTGCTGGTCGCAGCGTACAGGCCGCCTCGCGGGGCCGCGGCGAACGCCGTGACCTGGGTTGCGCTGGCTTTAAGGAGGTCGGTGAAGTCGTCCTCGCCGGTAATGGCGAAAACGTGTCCCCGATTTCCCGTGCCCGCCAAGAGACGGCCGAGCTGATCAAAGGCGAGAGCATACACGATGTCCTCGCGCGAACTCCACAGGCGGTTGGGAGAGCCGTCAGGGGCAATGCGATAGATTTCCGATCCGCCCGCGGCACCCGCATTGGGGCCAGGAAAGCTGATGGATGGCGGCGGCCCGCTCGCAGCGGGGTTAGAGGTGGGGATCGCAATCCCGCTCTGGGGCCCGCTGCTCGAAGGCGATGGAGACGTCGGCATTGAGATTGGTGGCGCAGAAAAGCTCGGCGTAGTCGTTCCACCATGTTTTTCTCCGACGCCCGACGCATAGATGTTGCCTGCCTTATCGATGGCCAGCGCGGTGATCTCTTTTTTGGGTGCGCTGTACAGGACAAACCCTTCGCCGCTTGGCGAGATTCGATAAACCAGGCCGCTGCCGTCGGAACCGGCGATCAGGTTGCCTTTGGTGTCGAAGGCCATGACGCGGATGTGGGCTTCGTCGCTTTTGAAAAAGACCGCGTGCTCCCCTTTCGCGGAGACCCGGAATATTTCTCCGTGGTCCCCGGTTGCCACATAGAGGTTGCCGGCATCATCGAGAACAAGATCCCAAATATATTTCGTGTGCGGCTCGAAATAGACGGACGAACTCCAGGAGGAATCAGGAGTGAGCTTCTCCGTCGATTTCGTATCCTTGGAGCTTTTGTCGGTGGGAACCGCGCGATGCTCAACTTTGTAGACTTTGCCGTCAGGGTTGGTGGCGGCATAGAGGACGCCTTTATCCACTACCAGGGACTGCACCTGAAGCTCCTGCGGTTCGAAGATCACCGTGGACTTGCCGTCAGGAGTAATTCGATATACGCGCGCGGGGGAACCGGCGGCAGCGTAAAGGTTGCCCTCACGGTCGGCCGCGATCGACCAGATATAAGTCGATGGGGTGGTCGTCAGCGCGGTAAAAGCCGGAGCCAGTTCTAGGCCGCCGGTGCTTCTCACAGCTACGCCTTTGGTCGTGCCCTTGATCAGTTCTTCGAATTTCGATTGCTCCCAGGTGCGCGTGCCCTCGGCGAAAGCGAAAGAAAGCAGAAGGAGAATTGGAAAAACCGTGAACAGCCAACGCAGACGGATCAAGTTCATACCTCGGGCAACGTGTTGGGAGAAGAATTCAGGTTATCACGTCGTACATTCGATGTGCGTGTAGGGCGGACACTCCTGTCCGCCGCTCTGACCTTGATTTTGGAGGTTGGTGTTGAGTCTTCATGCGTAGCGGAAGATGCGACGTTGTTTAGTAAGAGAACAACGCCGGCGGGCGAGAGCGCCCGCAGCACACGGTTGCGTGACGCGTGGCTACTTTATGTTGATGGTCAGCACTTGGGCGCCGGCTACTACGTAGTCAAGCGGCGTCGTGGCGGCTTCGTTGACCGAGGATTCGCTCGACACAACCATATCCTGCGTTCCGCGCATGCCATCCATTACGTTCATGATGGAGAGCGGGAGCGTGGGCATGACCTTGTCGGCAATCATGGCTTCGGGATCAGCCTCGAGCAGCGAAACGTAGACGCGATTGTTGACGTGCTCTTTGTTGAGGAATGCGATGGTCGCAGCCAGATCCAGCTTGCGGCCTAGCATTGACGAGCCGCGACGGAAATGGTCGAGGGTATCACCATCGCTTACCAGGATGCGTAGCGGGCCCTTGGAGGTAGAAGTCGGAATGTGGATGGGAATCTGTTGCACTACGCCTTCGCCGCGGTAGGGGCGGAGCATGGCTTCAATCGTAATATCGTCGCCGGGGCGGGCTTCGGTAATGTCCGTACGGGCGCTTTCGAGGCGCGCCCAGCGGCGCTCGCGGACGATGTTGTAATCCAGTTGAACGCCGTGGATCGCAGGCACGCTGTAAGGATTATCGAAGATGCGGCTGAAGCGGTCGCCTAGCGCGATGGCGGCAAGCATTGCTCCCGGTTGTCCGCCATCGACGGCAGCGAACATGTCTTGCATGGTGACGGCCGGGTACCCATCCACGCTGATGCTCCCGTTCATGCGATAGGTGGTTTCTTCACCGTATTCATTCACCCCGTGCAAGGCATTAAACACCGTGGCCATCATCGCGACGGGGCTTAGGCGGGCGTTGTTGAGGATTTCGTAGTGAAATTGTTTGTCGGCGGATTCGCCATGGATAGTGAGCGTGACCGGAATCATTTCCGGCTTTTTGCCGAACTCTCCTAGAATGCCGTTGTGGCGGTCTTGCACAAATGCGCCTACGGGTTCCGTCGCGTTGACAATCTTGAACGCATTCAGCGGTGAGGGCAAAGTTGCTAACACCGTCGCCTTGGTCATGGGCAAGTCGACCATGCCGAACTGCATCAGGGGATGGCCGCATGCGAGCAGATGTTGCGCGTCCATGTAAGTGACGGTGCAGGTGGCGGCAATGTTCATGTCGCCGCGTACCAGGATCGCGCTCACGGCGGAGCCAGGCTCCATTGCCTCAGGCTGCCTGGCGTTACTGACCGAGCCCGCGCCCATTACCGGGACGATTCCGGCGGCTGAGAATTGGGCTGCGAAGCGTTGCACGGTGTCTTCGGAGAACCCGTTGAAAACCAGCGGAGTTTCGATGGGCTTCAGATAATTGGTGAAACCGTGGGCGGCAGAATCTTGCGAAGGCGCGGTTGCAATGCCGGGGCTCGCAGTTTTGTTCGGCGAGCGGGCCGAGGATGTGGCTTCGATGGGAGCTGAAGCTGGATTGCGATCAAGCGCGCTGATCTCCAGCATCTCGGCGATGGGAGTGACTCCGGCGATGGGTTCTTTCGAGAACTCGCCAATGCGGAAGGCGAGCGCGCCCGCCAGTTTGCCATTCAAGTACACGGGGCTGCCGCTCATGCCCGCAACCACGCCGGTGTAGTCCGCCTTTTTTCCGCCGAGGCGAATCAAAATCACGTCGCCTTTGGGACCATTGGCATTTTGCAGGACGCCAAGCACTTCAACTTCCATGGACTCGGGTTTCGTGCCTTGAAATACGGTGTAAGCGACGCCTCGCATGCCGGCATGAATCTGCTCGATCGGAATGGTTTCGACCGGCTTACGAGTTTGCGCGCGGGTGGCTAAAGACAGTGGAAGGCAGAAAACAACAAGGGCGAGGATTGCTCGTCTGATTACAGATTTACCCACAAAATTCCCCCGAGAACCGCCAACTGGTCCTCTAGCACAAAATTACACTTCGAGTTTTCTTCGCGACTTGACGGGAGGAGGAGTTGAGTGAAAGCCGAGCAAAACATCCCAATCGCGAAACTCTGCGTCTATACTAGCATAGGGTTTTCCGAGGAGATCAAATGTTTTCCTCTCTTGGCCAGGTGCCACGCAGGTACCTCAGTTACTTGTCATTATTGCTGATTTTGGCTCTGGGAAACCTGGCATTGGCCCAGGATCAGGGCTCGTCCGCGCCCCCGAAAGGCCAGGCGGAGCCGCCGGATGCGGCTGGCGGCCCGCAATCCGACGTCGGGCCGTATGCCATCCCCAAGAAAAAGGATGAGCCTCCCCCGCCTCCACCGACTGAGCGGCCAAAGAAGATCGAAGGTATGCCGGACTATTCCATCCGTGTCGACGTGCCGGTGGTGGAAGTGCCGGTAATGGTCACGACCAAGGATGGACAGTTCATTTCCAATCTGAAGAAGGAAAATTTTCGTATTTCGGAAGATGGCGCCCCGCAGACGATCAGCAACTTCACCATTTCGGAGGCGCCGATTACCGCTGTGCTGTTAGTCGAGTTCGCTGCCGGCGACTACTACTTCATGAGCGACATTCTGCACGCGTCTTACTCATTCGTAAATACCTTGAAGAAGGACGATTGGCTGGCGGTAATTTCTTACGATATGAAGGACTACATCCTGGCGGACTTCACGCAGAACAAGCAGGATGCGTACGGGGCGCTGAACCAGTTGCGGATTCCAGGTTTCTCGGAGACCAATCTGTTCGACGCGCTTTATGACACGCTCGACCGGGTGGACCGGATCGAAGGGCATAAGTACATCATTCTGATTACTACGGGCGTGGATACTTTCAGCAAACTGAATCTCGACCAGATTACGAAGAAGATTAAAACCACCAAGGATGTGACCATTTTCCCCATCAGCGTGGGCTGGGCGATCAGAGAATATTTCGAAGCGCGGGGCGGCGCAGCGCCGCACGGCATGGGCATCCCCGTGGGTCAGATGGACTACCTCCAGGCCGACAACGAGATGAATACTTTTGCCCGCTTGACCGGAGGCCGCGCCTACTTCCCGCGATTTCAGGCGGAATTTCCCGAGATTTTTCACCAGATTGGCGGCGACATCCGGAATCAATACAGTATTGCCTATCATCCCAGCAACCCCAAGCTGGATGGCTCTTACCGTAAGCTGAAAGTCGAAGTGATCGCGCCCGATGGAGGTCCTCTTAAAGTGAGAGATCAGAAGGGAAAAGATCTGAAGTACATGATTATTGCGCGTGAAGGCTATACCGCCAAACATACGGTGGATTGAAGGCCAGTCTCAAAACAACCTCGCTATGCAATAGGACCAGCGGCCTCTACCGCGGCTTTGATGGCATTTAAAGTTGCCTGGGTATCGTGGGCAATTTTCCTTTTTGCAATTAAGTTGAAGAGTTTGGCCTTGAGGCTCCCTGTCGAGTAATAGTGGCCAATTTCCATCTTTGTCGAACGAGTACCGATTCTGTAAAAGTTCGTTTCGACCACGTAATCGCTAATAATTTTAGTTATGCCGAGAGTGTCCTCCGGCAAAACGGTGACGATTCTCTCCATCGGAACGATCTCAATGTCCTTTTCGATGCATGTATGCTCCCGCCCGCGAGGTGACATTGATATGAGACACCAGCTTCGCGAAATGCTTTCCCCGAGAGCAAATCGACCTTAAAAACGCGAGGATGGAACTGCGAAATTTTCGTAAGATCCATGTTGAATGCCCACACGGCTTCTAATGGCGCGTTAATAATGACCTCCTGCTTGGACCGAAACGGTGGCCTCATTTGCCTCCTTCCGTTACCGCAAACCGGATTCTAGCCATCCGGATACGGCTAGTGGACGTGCACGAAGTGATCCAGCAGAAACAGGACTCCCACCCCCAAGAAAACAACTAGAGCCATCTTGGCCCCTGGCTCGCGATTTACTTCCGGTATGAGATCGGAAGCGGCTACATAGATAGTCACGCCCGCCGAGAGCGGCAGTCCAAAGCTCACCTGGTGCTGGAATAGGGCCATGGTCGCGACCCCGGCAAAGGTGGCGGCGCCCAGCATTACGGATGCGCCCCAGGCCATGCGACGGCTTTGGCCGCTGGCCAGCATGACCGATGTGATGGTGAATCCTTCGGGGATTTTATGCAGGAAGATAGCCAGAAAAATGATCCACCCCAGCCAGTTGGAAACCAGAAAGCCGGAAGCGATGGCAATGCCATCGAAGAAGGTGTGAATGATCAGGCCGATCAGAATGGAATACCCCTTGTGCCCGTGGACAAATTGATCTTTGTGAGTTTCTTCTCCGAAGTGGAAGTGAGGGGTGACCGTATGCTCGAAGAAATGAATGATGAGGTAGCCCACTAGAACCAGAAACGCGGCGCTCTTGCCGCGCAGTTCGAGGGCGGCTGGGAACACTTCGACGATCGCGGTGGCTAGCATAAATCCCGCGCCCAGGGCAACAAAGTAACGCAGGTAGGAGCGGTCCCAGTGCTTCTGGACGATAATGGCACCGCCGAACACGTTGGCGGCAGCGGCGGTGAGGCCGAGCAAAAGACTTAGAGCGATGGGATGCATGTGCCGAAGGATAATATCACTACCGGTTTCCGGTTCTGAGCATACGCCAGGAGCTTTGTCCCTCGGTGGGTGCCGGATTTCCGTTTCGAGAGGGTTCTGGTATTGCTCTGCCCAAACGCGATTTCGAACTGGATGAGCTTTGCGGGGTGGTGCGCACTGAATCTTGTGCAGCCGTCAAGCGCATCGCCGCAGAAAAGCTTAGGGCGCGGAGTCTAGCGCCCTCGCGAGGGAGCAGGCGGGGTTTCGACTAAATCTGTCGCGGCAAACGCGCCGACTAATCTCCCACGGCGCTCAGCCGATGAACAAGATGTGACCGGACCTTCCGCTGCCATCACCCCCGGCGAATCCAAACCAGGGCCTAAGCCCGGAACTCAGTTTGTTGCCCGCCAACCGATCCTCACCGCCGACGAGAAAGTTTTTGGCTACGAACTTCTGTTTCGCGATGGGGTCGAAGACTTCTTTAGATGTCCAGACGCGGACACGGCGTCGCGCAGCACCTTGAACACCTCCATGCTCCTTGGACTCGACGTACTCTGTGACGGGCATCGGGCATTTATCAACTGCACCCGCGAAATTTTGCTCAAAGAGTACGTTACATTGCTGCCTTCGGGGCAGGCCGTGGTGGAAGTTTTGGAAACCGTCCCCGCCGATGACCTGGTGGTGGCAGCTTGCCGCCGACTAAAGGAAGTTGGGTACGTGATTGCGCTCGACGACTTCGCAGTGGACGATCCGCGGGAAGTTCTGACCGATCTTGCGGACATCATCAAAGTCGATCTGAGAGCGACATCGCCGGCTGATGCTGCCGCCATGGTCAAACGGTATGGGCCTTGGCGCTGCCGCATGCTGGCGGAAAAAGTGGAAACACGCGAGGAGTTTGTCGCCGCCAAGAAAGCCGGTTTCCTGTATTTCCAGGGATACTTTTTCCGGCGACCGGAGATACTGACTGCACACGAAATTCCCGCCAACCAACTGAATTACCTGCGCATGCTGACGGCGGTCTCGCAACGCGAGTTGAACGTGCGCGAAATCGAGAACCTGGTCAAGAGCGAAGCTGCGTTATGTTATCGTTTGCTGCGCTATCTGAACTCCGCCGCCTTCGGATTCTCGGCGGAGATTCACCTCGGTCCGGCATGCCCTGGCTATTTTGGGCGAACGGGAAGTCCGCCGCTGGATTCGCTTAGTCGCTACGCTGGGCGCCGGGCAGGGCAAAGCCACCGACCTCGTACTGGCGGCCTTGGTGCGTGCCCGCTTCTGCGAATTACTCTCTCCTAAGATTCAGCACGGCGACTCAGACCTGTTCCTGATGGGCATGCTTTCGCTGATGGACACCATTCTTGAAATCCCCATGCGGCAGGTGATCGACAGTGTTCCCATCGATCAGGAGAGCAAGGGGGCGCTGCTGGGCGGACCCAGCCGTCTGCAGCCGTTCTATCAACTGATGCTTGGCACAAAGAGGCGGGAGACTGGAAAGTTGTGACTGAGTTGGCTGGCCAAGCTTCACCTGAGCGAGGACGATGTTGCATCGTCCTATATGCAGGCGATGGAATGGGCTACGGCAAGTGACGGCGGGGACTTAAGAACCGGGCTTAGCCGCTGTGCCGGATGTGCATCACGTCGCCATCCTGCACGATGTATTCCTTGCCTTCGAGGCGCAGCGTGCCCTGGGCGCGGGCGGTGGCTTCGGAGCCGGCTTCGAGCAGTTGATCCCAGCGAATGGTTTCGGCGCGAATGAAGTGATGCTCCAGGTCGGAGTGAATCGCGCCGGCGGCCTGCGGCGCGCGTGTTCACGCGGGACCGTCCAGGCGCGGCACTCGTCTTCGCCGGCGGTGAAGAAGCGAGATCAGGCCGAGCAACTCGTAGCTCTTGCGGATGAGGCGCACCAGGCCGCTCTCGTGCAGTCCGTAGCTGGAGAGAAATTCGGCGGCGTCGGCGTCATCCATCTCCGCCAGTTCGGCTTCGACCTTGCCGCAGATCGCGGTCGCGCCGGCGTTGGGCCGTGAGGCAACCTCGGTCAGCTTGTACTTCTCCACCGCCGCTTCGAGATCGTTGCCCAGCGTCGGTGCTCTCGCCGATGTTCAGCACGTACAGAATCGGCTTCTGCTGAGAAACATGAAGCCGCGGATGCGCTTCTTTTCCTCGGGAGTCATCTCCAGTTCGCGCAGCGGCTGCTCCTTTTCCAGATGCGCTTTGGCGCGCTTGAGCAGGTCGTATTCTTGTTCGAGTTCGGCGGTGCGCATTTTCTTCAAGTCTTTTTCCACGCGCTCCAGACGCTTTTCGATCTGGGCGAGATCGCTGACCATCAGGTCGAATTCGACGTTCTTGATGTCGCGCAGCGGATCGATGGCGCCGACGTGCGGAATCGAGCGTCTTCAAAGGCGCGCAGCACGTGGATGAGCGCATCGACGTTGCGCAGGTGGTCGAGGAAGGCAGTCTCCTTCAGCGCCTCCTGGCCGATGGCGGCGACGTCGACGTATTCCACCGAAGCGTGCGTCAGCTTCTTCGGCTTGTAGAGCGCGGCCAGGCTGTCGAGGCGCTCGTCGGGAACCTTGGCGACGCCGATGTGCGCCTCGCGCGGGTTGGAGAGGCCTGCTCGGAGAGACTGGCCTTGGTCAGAATCCTGAAGAGAGATGTCTTGCCTACCTGCGGCAGGCCGATGATGCCAGTTTTCATAAGAAGAGCTTCTTGCTGCCAGCTTGTGCAGGATAAATGATGAAGCAGACATTACAGAAATTGGAGCGACCTGAAAAGTAGTAGGCAGTGCGCTAGAAGCTGGCAGCCGCTAAATACACAACCACCAGGCCCAGCAGAAACACTCCGCTTTCGACACGGATCGACCAGACGTGCAGAGCGTCGAACTGCATGCGGGCGGGGTCGGTGGGAGGGACGGTGTCAATTTCGCCGCATCGACGCGCGCAGAGTATCCATGCGGGGGATGATGCCGAATTGCGAAATCAGTGTGAGCGCGAGCATCAGGCAGATGAGCAGGTGACGCCAGGCGAGGATTTGTGTCGTGCCTTTAGTCAGCCGGCTGTAGACAATTGAACTCGCTAGGAAAATAATTCCCGAGACGATGCCCATCCAATGGAGCGCTCCCAGAGATCGGCCGACGAGCGTCCCCGCCAAATGCCGGCTGGGCAGAACAGAAAACGCGGTTGGTGCCAGAACGAAAGCGAAGAAGATCGAGCCCGCCCAGCCAAACGATCAGGGACAAGAGCATGAGATAGCGAAGAAAGGACATGGGGAAACATTATCATGCTCGAGAGCGACGAACGTCGGCGGCCAGGCGGAAGAAATGCGGAAGCAAGCGGTGGGAGATGCCTCGCACCGCTTTTTACATCGGCACGGGCGTGCTTTCCACAATCTCCTGGATGACCTGCTCCGCCTGTTCGGACTTCTTCAGAGTTGAAGAGTAGAGGCCGTTGACAACCACGCGATGGGCAAAAACGGGCACGACCAGCGGTTTGAAATCTTCCGGTGTGCAGAAGCTGCGGCCATCGAGAAATGCCATGGCCTGGGCGGCACGATAGAGCATTTGCGATCCGCGGGGCGAAACTCCGAGCGAAAACTGTTCCGACTCGCGGGTTTTCTTGACGATGCTGAGGGCGTAGCTGACCAGCGATTCGTCCACCCTGACTTGCGTAGCCGCCTGCTGCATCTCAAGAACGTCGGCGCCGCTGAGCACCGGGCGCATGGCTTCCAATTGCGCCGTGCCTGCTTCGGAGCGCAGAATCTCGCGCTCGGCATGGCTGTCGGGGTAGCCCATCCGCACCCGCATCAGAAAGCGGTCGAGCTGCGATTCGGGCAGCGGATAAGTTCCATGATGTTCGACCGGGTTTTGAGTGGCGATCACCAGAAAAGGCTGCGGCAGCGGATACGAGTGCGCGTCGACCGTTACCTGGCTTTCGTTCATGGCTTCGAGCAGCGCTGACTGGGTCTTGGGCGTGGTGCGATTGATTTCGTCGGCCAGTAGAACATTGGTAAAAACCGGACCGCGTTTAAATTCGAATTGCTGTTCGACGGCGGAGTAGATCGAAATGCCGATTACGTCCGAGGGAAGCATATCGCTGGTGAACTGCACACGTTGAAAGGTGCAATCGAGAGCCCGCGCGAGCGCCTGTCCCAGAGTAGTTTTGCCGACGCCGGGAACGCCTTCAATGAGGAGATGGCCACGAGCAATCAGCGAGACCAGGGCAAGGCGGAGAACGTCGTCCTTGCCACGAATGACCTTGCGCAAGGCATTTTCCAGCTGCGCCGCGCGATGCGAAACGGCACTGGCTGTTTCTGGGGACATTAGGGGAATTCTACTATGTGGCTGGTGGACTCAGCGGTTACGGAGGTTACGAGACGCTGTCGGCTTTCAGCCAGAACACTTCAAGCTCGATCTCGGTTCAAGCTGAGAGCCGATCGCTTTACTGCATGAATTCCGCTGGCCGCCCCGTCAAGCGTTCGATGCGCTTTGCGATCGGGGGATGAGTTGAGAACAGGCTGCCAAAGTTCATTCCGAGGAACGGCTGAATGATAAACAAGTGCGCGGTCGAAGGCGTGGCCTGCATAGGCAGACGGCGCGAATAGGCGTCAAGCTTTGACAGCGCGCTGGCCAAGGCGTACGGATTGCCGGTAAAGTGGGCGCCCGTGGCATCGGCGTCGTATTCACGGGTGCGAGACACCCAAAGCTGGATCAGCATTGCGGCGAAGGGCGCGAGGATCAGCATAAGCAGGGATCCAATTCCACCCCCTCGACGGTCGTCTCGATCACCGCCAAGGAAAAATCCAAATCGCGAAAGCATAGTAATGGCTCCGGCGATGGTCGCAGCAACGGAGCCAATGAGGATATCGCGATTATTCACGTGTCCCAGTTCGTGCGCCAGGACGCCTTCCAGTTCTTCATCATTGAGCAGGTTAAGAATGCCCTGGGTTACGGCTACGGATGCGTGTTGTGGGTTGCGACCAGTGGCGAAGGCGTTGGGAGAATCGTTCGGAATCACGTAAATCTTCGGCATGGGGATGCCGATCTTTCCCGTGAGTCGCTCAACCGCAGCGTAAGCGCGCGGCAACTGCTCGCGTGTGACGGGTTGGGCGCGATACATCGCGAGGGCGATCTTGTCCGAATAAAAATAAGAAACAAAGTTCATGACCGCCGCGAACGCGAGGGCCAGTACCATTCCGTTCTGCCCGCCGAAGGCGCGCCCGATGAACATCAGCAGCAGCGTCAGAAGAGTAAGCAGGAACGCGGTTTTGAATGTGTTTCCCATAGAGGTTTCTCCATCCATTAGATGGAACGCGGGGCCGGTGGATTCAACCGGGGATCAGAAACGAGGCCAGGGTCGGGCTGTGGGTCTGTAACTTCAGCGGTGTCAAGCATTGCCTGGGTTCAGCCGCGCCTCGATCTTTTCCAGTAATGCAGCAGCGGCTTCCCCTGCATCGTGGGTGGAAAACTCGCTGCCTAGTTCGATCACCGGAAAGCTGGCGGAAGCGGCCCGAAAGCTTTGCTGCGTTGCCGGAGACGCGCTCATACCTGGACCTAACAGCACGAGATCAAAACGCGTTACCCGCATCAGGAGGAGAGCATCGCCCAGTTTGCCGCTGGTGTGGACTTCGTATCCGGCGCGGCGCAGCAGTTCGCGCAAGTAGGCGAGCACGTCGGTATTAGCGTCGAGGCACAGAACGCTGCGGCCGGGGCGGACAGGCGTTTCGGCGCGGACCCCGGGGCGATAAAAAGCGGCGACCGCCTTCTCCTCTGACTCGTGTGTGTCGAACAAGTCTGTGAGCTGCGAGAGTTGCAGAACTTTCCGCACGTGCTCCGGGACGTTGCAGAGTTTCATGTCACCGCGTGCCTGGCGGGTACTGGTCAGACTGCGGACAATCGTTCCCAGGCCGCTGCTGTCGATGAACCCGACTTCACCTAGGTCAAGCACGATGGCGTGGCGGTCGCGCAACAACCAGGTCACGTGCGCACGCAAGGACTCGCTCTCGGTGCCGGCAACAATCCGGCCGTTGCAGCGCACGATGGTGACGTGTCCCACTTCACGAGTGTCGAGCGTCAGGCGCATGGGACCTCCGGTCGGGGTTGGGTCGACCTGCGAAATCGACACATTATACCTAAGACGGTGTACTTAAGAGGGGGGATGGGATTTATGTCGACCCGGGACGGGCGAGACGCCCGTCCTCCATTGCTCATCAGCCGACTTTAACACCGCGCTTGACGGCACGCTCCAACGTCTGATCCAGCGCGGCCTTGGCTTTCTCGTACTCCTGCTGCGAGATTCGGCCTTGCTTGTGTTCGACTTCGAGTTGAAAGATTTCTTCTTTCAACGCCTCGAGCAATAAGGCGGAGCGATCCCCGGGCCTGGGTTTGGGAGCGCGTGGAAGCTCAGCCAGTTCGGCGTCCGAGGGACCAAAGTCTGGGACTGTTGCCGACTTGGAGCGGCGGGCTATGTAGATCGCGCCTGCGGCCAGCACGATCCCGAAGCCTCCGAGAATGTACCAGCGATATTTTTCCAATGGATCAGGAGCGTCGATGGGTGGTCCAAGTCCGCCGCCGGGGCGGGAGTCGCGCGCGGTGGGTTGACCGCTGACCTGAGCCCCACCGACGGGGGTGCCCCCGCTTCCTTTGGCCTCTTCGGACTCGTCCGACATCGTGCCCGTCCCCGAGATTTTAAAAGCGAGGAGTTGGCCGGCTGTGGTGTTCGAAGCTACCTGCACCACTGCGTCCGCCTGCCGCGGGTCATCCATGGATTTAAAAGTTGCTCCCGACGCGGCAGAAAACTCCATTGACTTCGGCAGCACCACCACAAAATGCTGAGCGCCGTACAGATTCTTGGGATCGAAGCTGGCTTGGCCGCTATACGGCATGTGATAGCTGACCTGGAATTGAGTTTCGCCAGGACGCAGCGGGAAGACGAAAGCGTAACGGTTCTTTTGCTTCTGCGGCACTGGAGCCGAGTTAATGGGTTGCCCACCCGCAGTCATCGCCATGCTCTGGTCAACCTGCGCGCCCTCGGGGAGATAGAACTCGAAATTCTGATCGTTCATCTGGGTGCGCGGAGGATCAGACGAATTGTTCACGGCAAAAAGGCGGATACCCTGCAGTTCGCTGCCTTGAGCCTGAAAACGCATCACGTCGGCGGTTACGCTTATACCATCGACCTTCTTGGCAACATCGTAAACTTGCACTTCGACCGAGGTCGTTCCCGGAGGCGCCATGCGATGATAAGTCACCCCCTGGTGAACGATGCGGACCAGGTGAGGACTTGTAGCATTGTCGAGCTTCACGCTGAAGTTTCCCTTGGCGTCCGTCTGGGTGCGGCCTGATTCTTCCATGCCCTGGCCCAGGCTGAGAAGCACGACGTCATCTCCTGCCGCAGGTTTTTTGGTGGTGCTGTTGGTGACGGTACCGGTCAGAGTTTGAGCGGAAGCGGAGACCAGAAGCAGCGTCCAGAACAACAGAAGGGAAATTCCCCACCGCCCGCGGAGTTCGCGGGAAATAGGGCACGCGGGTTTTTGCTCAGAGGTGGGTCGAAAAATGGCCGGCGGCGAAAGTTTCAAACTCTGGCTCCTTTTTTCTTGCCGAGTGAGGCATTGGCGGCGACTTCCTCCAGGCGCGCAATCTCGGCCAGAACTGCGGCCGCTTCTTCTTCCATGGAGGTCTTCATAGTTTGATAGTCAGAGTCTGGAAACTTGCCGGCTTTGAATTCGAAATTCAGGTCGCGAAGGTTTTCGTAGATCGCTTCCTTGCGCTCACGTAAATAAATGACGCGCGTTTTTTCCGGTCCCATGTACAGTTTGCCGGGCAAGTAAAAAACGTAAACCAGTGCGCCGATCGCGATCAGGATGCAGGTCAGCAGTTCAATGCTCATGCTTCCGTATCCTTCCTGGCTTGATCGCGGAAATGCTCAAGCTCCGCTCCATGAACGGCGGACACGTGGCCGACTGGCAATACCAGCGGGCGCGATCTCCAAGCCCGCACGATCAGCGTGACCATGACCAAGCCGAGCACTAAAACAAAATATGGCATAATCCAGGCCACCCGGTTGAAGCCGGTCTTGGTAGGCGCCGCCATCACGGTTGTGCCGTATTTCTGTACGAACCCTTGCAGAGTCAGATCGTCATTGTCGCCGCGATCCACGGCAGCGATCAGTTCGGTACGCATGCGTTCGGAGTAGGCGCAGCCGACGTGATTGCATTCGAGCAGGATCTGATTACAGCCGCAGACACACATCATGCGGTGGCCCAGGTCATTGACGCGGGCTGATTCGTCGCCGGCGCCGAGCAGGGTGAACAATGCGAGCGCCAGCAAGATCAGTTGAGCGCAGCGTTTCCAAACAATCTTTGAGTCGGCGGTTACGGCGCGGTTCGAAGCCGTGCCCTTTTTTCTTGCCAACCCTGGACACACCGGCAACAAATTGACTTCTCTCCGCATCAATCTCCCACTCCAACCGGTTCGGCCCGCATTCGCGCCGGGACAGGAACTCGCACTGCGGCTGCGTTCGGAAGCAAGGCCACAACCGTGCCGGCGATGATGATCCAAACCCCAATCCAAATCCACATCACCAGCGGATTCAGATGGACCTTAATGATAGGGCGTCCCGTGTCCAGATTCTGGCCTTCGTATACGACGTAGAGATCTTCTTGCGGGGTCGAGCGATTGGCGACCATGGTTGAAGTCTGCTGGCTCGCCTTGTAGAAACGCCGTTCGGGATAGAGCGTGGCAATCTGTTTTCCGCCCTTGAACACATTCATCATGGCCCACTCGCTGCCGTAATTCGGATTGTCATCCTGGGTATAAGACTGGCAGACGAGCGTGTAAGCTCCGATGGTCATTTTGTCGCCGAAGCCCATCTCTTGCTCTTTATCCTGATTGAATACCGAGCCCGCGAAGCCGATCATGATCACGATCACGCCGAAGTGGACGATGTATCCGCCGTAGCGGCGCGTATTGCGATGGGCCAGTTGCACCATCGAGGCAAAGAGATTCTGGCCAGTGTGGCGGCCAATCACACGGCCCCCGCGCACGAACTCAGAAATCACAGTCAGCGCCACCAGCGCAGACAACATGATGGTCATCAGCGAGTAGAAGTAGGAAACGTCCTTCCACGGTCTCATGCCAAGCGCTACCAGCAGCGCCCCCGTTACCAAGGCGCCGATTGCTGGTAACAGGAAGTTGCGTTTCAAGCTGTCGAGGGAAGTCTTGCGCCAGGCGAGCAGCGGCCCGACGGCAGTCAGCAGGAGAAGCAGCAACGCCACCGGCACGTTCACGCGATTGAAGAACGGTGGTCCGACGGTAACCTTGGTCCCCTGAACCCACTCGGAGAGCACGGGAAACAGCGTTCCCCAAAGAACGGTGAAGCAGGCTACCAGCAGCAAAAGATTGTTGAACAGGAAGCTGGACTCGCGCGAGATCAGCGATTCCAGTTTGTGCTCGCTGCGCAGATGAGAGCGGTTCTTCACGTAAAAGAACAGGCAGGTCGCGAAGATAATCGCGAGGAACGCAACGAACCAGTCGCCGATCGACGACTGCGCGAAAGCATGCACCGAACTCACCACGCCGCTGCGCGTCAGGAATGTGCCGAAGATCGAAAGCATGAAAGTGGAGAAAATCAGCCACATGTTCCAGGTCTTCAGCATGCCGCGTTTTTCCTGCATCATTACCGAATGCAGGAACGCGGTTCCGGTCAGCCAGGGCATGAGCGAGGCGTTTTCGACCGGATCCCAGCCCCAGTATCCGCCCCATCCCAGCACGGAATAGGCCCAGTGCGCGCCGAGGAAAACTCCGCAAGTAAGAAATCCCCAGGTCACCATGGTCCAGCGGCGAGTGATGTGAATCCACTTCTCGCCGGGATAGCGCATGATCAATGCGGCCAGCGCGAAGGCAAAGGGCACGGTGAATCCGACGTAGCCCAGGTACAGCATCGGTGGATGGATCACCATCTCGGGATACTGCAGCAGCGGATTCAGTCCGTTGCCGTCCGCTGGTAACGATACCCTGCATCACGCGCGAAAGGGTTCGCGGCGAAATTCAGCAGCAACAAGAAGAAGACTTGGACGGCCGCAATAATCACCGAAGCATGGGCAAAGAGGCGGACGTCGGTTTTGTAACGCAACCGGAGGACCAGTCCATAGGCCGAGAGCAGCAGCGCCCAGAACAGCAAAGATCCTTCCTGTCCTGACCAAAGCGTGGCGAACTTGTAAGGCGCGGGTAGATCGCGATTGCTGTGATGAAAGATGTAGGCGATGGAGAAATCATTCTGAAAGGCCGCAACCACCAATACCACTGCAGCCAGGAAAACGATTGCAAAGCTGGCAATGCCGGCGCGCCGCGCCGTTTCGCCTAAGCGCTCCGGCGCCCGGGCCCTTGCTGACAAGCGCCAAAATGCCAGCCAGGAAAGAATAGGCGCACAGGGCCAGCGCGAGCAGGAGCGCAAAACTGCCTATTTGCGACATGAGGGGAGACCTAGCCCGTATTTTTTCAGAAACACTTCACCGAAGCAACCACGAAGTCAGACGAAACCAGGTTTCCAGAGCCTGTTCTGTCTCGAATGTAGACAAAGAAGCAATGCTTGCGGACTGCAAAGCTTTGCTCCGCTGCCCGGACGAGGCGCCCGGGCTACGGGTGCATGGTGAGACGAATTCTTTTTATGCCGTTTGTTGACGGTTTTGGTGGGCGCCGTGAACCTCGCGCTCCGCTCGGAGCCAATCTTCGTTTTCAAAGCCAGGTGTGCTTCCCCGCTCGAGATATAACTCGTATGCGCGTGCGCGGATTTTCGCTTCCAGGTCAGCTGAGGAACCGCTCCCAGGCGAGGCTTTCCGGGTTACAGAGCCAGCTTCGGGCATAGTGATGACTTGGCTGTTGGTCGTCTTGGTGGCACGGGGAGTCTTTGCTTTAGCCATAAATTGTTACTCCTTGGGACTGCTTAAGTCCATGAATTAGAATGGTTTAGGATCGACCGCCAACACTGCGGCCCTGCCTGAGGATCTCTACAAATGCATGTAGTGAGTATGCAATCCATAATAAACCGAAGATGGTGAATTTGCGAGAGCGTAGAGAAAATTAATCTCCGCGAAACATATTTTGGAGGATGATTTCATGCAGTCATGGTTGGTGATTTGAATGTCGTTGCCCGGGACGCTCTAGCTCTTTGTGATTTAGATGTCGGTTGGGCGAACCAACAGCATTTGCCGTCCTAAAGTGGAGGGTTGTGCCATGTCTTTTCGATCCGTGTTCATCGCGGTCACGGTTTCATTCGCGCTGATTCTCGGGGCCTTCTTGATCAATCGGGCTCGGCCGAAAGTGGAAACGGAGCAGTCCGGGGGCGAGTTCGTGCGGGCATCAGGAAAGTGCGCCGAGTGCCATTCGCGCAGCCAATACTCGGTGGTGCATGAGTATGAGATGAGCAAGCATGCGAGCAAAGGCGTGAACTGCCTGGATTGCCATCAGGCGGCTACGGGACAAGAAAAGAAAGAACATCATGGCTTCGAGATTTCGGCGGTTCGCCTGACGGCCGGAAATTGCCGCAGTTGCCACGAGCAGATCTACCAGCAGTTCCTGCGGAGCCGTCACGCCGCTACGTCGTGGGCTGCGATTTACGGGGAGAAAGGTCTTTCGACGGAGCAGGTAACATTTTCGGAAACCTACCAACCGGGCGGGACCCGCCGACCGCCGCATCCGTTTGTACAGTTGGAAGGCGCGTCCGCGATGGCGAGCGGCTGCGAACAGTGTCACAGCATCGGGAAACCCAATCCTGACGGGACAATTGGGAATTGCACCAACTGCCATACCCGGCACACCAGTTCCGTCGCCATCGCCCGCCAGCCGCGCACCTGCGGGCAATGCCACCTCGGCCCCGATCATTCACAGATGGAGATCTACGAAGAGTCCAAGCACGGGTTGATGTTTCATGCCCAGGAGAAACTGCTTGAATCTTGCATGCTGAACCGGACAGGTTGACTACCCGCGACATGTTTGTGCCTACGTGTGCAACCTGTCACATGAGCGGGATCAATGGGCATTGGAATAACCCACGATCCTTCGGAACGGCTCTCGTATTACCTCGCCAACGCCATTACTGAACGGCGTCCGAACTATGCCGCGGCGCAGGCCAAGATGAAGCAAGTATGTTCTCAATGCCACACGGCGGATGTGATCAATCGTGTATACGAGCAAGCCGAGACAAAGTCGTGCAAACCACGAATCAGAGGGTTTCGGACGCGAAGGCCCTGGTCGATGGATTGCGGAGCGAGGGCGTAGTTGGCGGTGCGCCGTTTTCGCAGCCAATCGATTTCGTCTATTTCGATTTATGGCACTATGACGGACGGACCGCAAAACATGGCGCGTTCATGGGTGGCGCGGATTTTGTGCAATGGCACGGCAATTATCCAATGATGCAAAAAACTGTCGAGTTGAAGTATATGGCCGAAGAGTTGAGGCGAGACCATGGCCGCAAGAAATAATGCCTGGCCCCCTGAACCCTGGTTCCTGGTGGAGGCATTTGCCATTCTCAACCTGGGCTTTCTGACCTTCGACATTTATCTGGCTCACTCGACCAATAGTTTCCGGCGTGCTGCGGAATACATTCCCTTGTACTTTTCCGCTTCGGCGCCGCTTCTATTGGTAGTTGCGCTTGCTCTGCGCCGACGCTGGGTTGCGGTCTGGAAGGATCTTGGCTATCTGGTTGGCTGGGCCGCGATTGTGATTGGGTTTGCGGGGGTTGTTCTGCATCTGGACAGCTCTTTCTTTTACGAACGCACCATTCGCAGCCTGACTTACTCGGCGCCATTCGCCGCTCCGCTCGCCTATACCGGGCTTGGTTTCCTGCTCGTGCTGAATCGCATGGTGGATTCGAATGCCGTCGAATGGGCACAATGGGTATTGTTTATGACGCTGGGTGGCTTTGTCGGGAACTTTGTTTTTAGCCTGACCGATCACGCGGAAAACGGTTTTTTCAGTCCGGTGGAATGGGTGGCGGTGGTAGCCAGTGCGATTGCGATCGGGTTTCTGGTTACGCCGTTGCTGATGCGGGTCTCGAAGAAATTATCTGTTGCGTGTGCGCTGTGGTGCTGGCGCTGGAGGCGATGCAGTTGGAGTATGGGGTTTCGTGCTTGCACGCAGAACGAAATCTTCAGGGTCCGTCGATGCATCCTCTAAGCAATTTCATTTATGGCGCTCCGCCGATGGCGCCCTTGCTGTTTCCCAATCTCGTTGTCCTCGGATTCATCGCGCTTTGGCGGTTGTGGAAATTTGCTCCTGAGATCTGATGTTCGCCGCACCGGTTCGGGATCAATAGAAATCGTGCGAACTGGTTTCGGCGCGAGTGATGGAGAGCGGTAGAACCCGATTGGCTTTCACCGAAATGACATTGTCTTGATTCTGCAGAATTCCTTCGACCATCAGAAATTGTTCGGAAGTGAGCAGCAGCCGATTTTTCTGAAACAGATCGGGATGATAATCGCGTTGGCGACTCCGGTCTCGTCTTCGAGGCTGAGAAATACGAAATCCTTTGGCGGTGCCCGGACGCTGGCGGCAGATGACGCATCCGCCAATACGCAAATATTGTCCGTTGGGAATGTCGGCTGAGGTCGCTGGCTTTGTGAATGCCCATCGCTTCCATCCTGCGCGCGGTGATAGGCCATGGGATGCGGGCCGACGGTCATGCCGGTGCCGCGGAAATCGGCGACCAGGCGTTCTTCGTGATTCATGGGACGCAACGGAGACTTCGCGTCGGGCTCGGATAGTTGGTCGAGCAGCGGGCCGGAATGGCGGACGGCGCGTTCGACTTGCCAGAGAGCGTCGCGACGGTGAAAAACGAATTCACCACCGAGACACGGAGACACAGAGAAAGTATTCGATTTTCGATTTCTGGTTGCTGATTGAGTTGTTTCCGGCAATTGGCGGTTCGGTGTTGGAAGGTCGGAATCCGTTGTTACAAATTCTTTCTCGAGTTTCTGGGGCGTCTCTGATGTCTCTGTGCCTCCGTGGTGAATCCGCAATTGAATTCAGCGCTCCAATTTCCGCCAGAGTGATTCAGTTCGTCTTTGCGCAACTCGGGCACGCGATGGCACCAGATCGCGAATGGAAGTGAATGGAGCGAGGTTGCGCTTGCTCGAACCAGCGATTGTGCGGCTTCTTCGCGCAGTCCGCGGGCATAGCGCAGACCGAGGCGGAGGGCAACTCGAGTTTTGAAACTTGAATCTCGAATGCCGATGTCGGTGACTGGCTCCAGCGTGCATTCCATCTCGATCTCATTACATCGATCGGCAACATTTTCAGACCGTGGCGTTGCGCATCTTTCACGATGGTCGCGGGACGATAAAATCCCATCGGCTGATTGTTCAGCAGGCGGCAGTGAATGCCGCGAGGTAATGACATTTCAGATACGCGCTGGCATAGGCGATCAGCGCGAAGCTGGCGGCATGCGATTCGGGAAATCCGTACAGCGCGAACGAAGTGATCGAGAGAATGATCTGCTCCTGCGCTTCGCGGGCGATGCCATTGCGTTCCATGCCAGCGCGCAGCTTGGCCTCGATCTCCTTCATGCGGCTTCGCGAGCGTTTGAATCCCATGGCGCGGCGCAGTTCTTCGGCTTCGCCGCCGGTGAAGTTGGCGACAATCATCGCCATGCGCAGCAGTTGCTCCTGAAACAGCGGCACGCCCAGAGTGCGCGCCAGCACCGGTTCGAGTGAAGGATGCAGCATAGGTGCACGGCTTCGCGTCCCTGGCGGCGCTGCAAGATACGGATTCACCATCTGTCCGACGATCGGTCCGGGGCGGATGATCGCGACCTGCACCACGATGTCGTAAAAACGTTTCGGACGCAGGCGCGGCAGGCACGACATCTGCGCCCGGCTCTCGACCTGAAACATGCCGATGGTGTCGGCCTTCTGCAGCGTCGAATAGACCGCGGGATCGTCGGCCGGCAGATGCGCGAGATCGACTTCTTCGTCATAATGATCGCGAATCAGCTGAATGCGAATCTTCGAGCACCGCCATCATTCCCAGGCCGAGCAGATCCACTTTGATGATGCCCAGATCGGCGCAATCTTCTTTGTCCCACTGCACGACGACGCGGCCCGGCATGGACGCAGGTTCCAGAGGAACGACGGAATCGAGTTGTCCCTGGCAAATCACCATGCCGCCGGAATGCTGGCCGAGATGACGCGGCAGATCCTGCACCGCGACGCACAGCTCGAAATATTTGCGCAGCCGGGGATGGTTCAGATCGAGCCCGGCATCGCGAAAGCGATGGTCGAAGCGTGTCGTTGGGATCGCGATATTCCCAGGTGGAAACGGCGGCCGAAACTTTGTCGAGAGTCTCGGGATCGAAGCCCAGCGCTTTGCCCATTTCGCGCGAAGCCATGCGGCTGCGATAAGTGATGACATTGGCGGTCATGGCCGCGCCGCGCTCGCCGTAGCGTTTGTAGACATACTGAATGACGCGCTCGCGCTGATCGCCGCTGGGAAGATCGAGATCGATGTCGGGCCACTCGCCGCGTTCTTCGGAAAGAAAACGCTCGAAGAGCAGTTCCATGCCGACGGGATCGACGGCGGTGATGCCGAGCGAATAGCAGACCGCGCTGTTGGCCGCCGAGCCGCGGCCCTGCACCAGAATGTTTTGCTCGCGGCAGAAGCGGACTAGGTCCCAGACGATGAGGAAGTATCCGGCGAGATCGAGCTTCTCGATGAGCGTCAGTTCGCGCTCAATCTGGCGGCGCGCGCGGTTCTGCAGATCCGGCTTGGACGCGGCCATAGCGCTGCTGAAATCCTTCCCGGGTGCGCTCGCGCAGAAACGACATCATGGTCTCGCCTTCGGGCACGGGATATTTGGGGAATTCGTATCCCAGATCGTTGAGCGTGAATTCGAGACGGGAAGACAAGTTCCGCCGTGTTGGCGATGGCCTCGGGAAGATCGGCGAAGAGTTGCTTGCATCTCCTGCGGCGATTTCAGATGACGTTCGGAATTGCGCGCCAGCAGGCGTCCCGCGGTGGCCAGCGTGCGATGGTGGCGAATCGCGGTGAAGACATCGCAGAGTTCGCGCTCGCGAGGCGTGGCATAGCGGACGCCATTGGTCGCGAGCAAAGGAAGCTGCAGCGAGCGGGCGATTTCGATGGCGGCGCGGTTGCGGGCTTCCTGCTCGCGATGAAAATGGCGTTGCAATTCGACGTAGACATTGTCTGGTCCAAAAATGTCCGATCAGGCGTTCGACGCAGCGCGCGCGCTTCTTCCATTCCACCATGAGCGAGAGCGAGCGCCAGTGGTCCATCGTCGCCGCCGGTAAGGCAGATCAGTCCTGCGGCATGCTCTTGCAGTTCGTCTTCGCGCACCGCGCCTTCGCCTTTGGCCGCGCGCAGCTTCATTTTGGTGATCAGGCGGCAGAGATTCTGGTAGCCGAGGCGGGAAGAGACAAGAAGAGGAAGGCGGAAAGAATTGCTGATTGTTCGATTTTCGATTGTCGATTTTTGGACTTTGCGAGTTTGCAATTGGCAATTCGGCAATCTGGCAATCGAAAATTCTTCGCACGTGATTTCCGCTCCGATGTGCGCTTTGATTCCCGCTTTCTTTGCCGCCATGTGGAAACGCGGCGAGCCATAGAATCCGTCGCGATCGAGCAGCGCCATGGCCGGCATCTTCAAGTTGGCGCAGGTCGCGATCAGATCTTCGGGCAGGGAAGCGCCTTCGAGAAAACTGAAAGCAGAGCGGGAGTGGAGCTCGATGTACATAAAGTCAGATTCCAGTTTGCACTCAGAAAAATGCAGGCACGATTGCTGGCGAATCTGAATCTAGTCTGTTCAGTCATAGTTCCTTCCACAATCCACTTGCCGCTCGAGCAGATCGCGGACCAGGCGATATAGAGCGATGCCAGATTCGGCTTGCACAGCGATGTCCCATTCGTCGCGCGACCAGCCTTCCTGTTCCCACCAGTCGCCGGAAGAGCGCCAGGGGCCGGCGGTCCAGAGAATTTCTCCCTGCATTTCTTTTCGCTTGGGACAGTGCACATGCGCGAGGCTTGCCATCGCGCAAAGTGCACCGTAGCGCGCAGCGGTGGACGGAAGATGCGCAGAGCAGTTACGATCAGCGCTGCGTGACACGGCATGCAATCTTCGTCTCTGACGATCGAGTTTTCTGTGGCTCGTTGTCTCTGCGGCGATCAGGCGGGCGCGAAGCGCTGCATGCGAAATCCTTCGGGACGATGCGTGTCCAGAAGTTGCAGCGAGCCGACTTTGTCTTCGCCGACAATGCCCGCAATTCGCGCCAGCGTGAGTTCGAGTTTTTCCGGTTCCGGCGAGGGAGGAAGAAAAAGTCCGCCCTGCGCCGCGCGCGGCCGCACCGGTTCTGCCGACAAATGAATTTTGACGATGGGAGCGCCCGGAGGATTCGCTTTCAAATCCAGTTGCAACAGCTTGAGAAAAATCCTGGCGATCGAGCAAGGGAACCGGAAGCCGGAGCGTGCGCTGGAAGAGTCGAGTGTGCGCTGGTCGAAGCGGGGAGACTCGGCCAACCATCATGCGATTCTTCAGCGTGCCATGCCATTCTCCAATTCCAAACGCAGCCGCAATTCCTGGGTTGCCAAAGCGCGCGCGCTCCAGCCGAGCACACAGTTGTTCGAGCAACCGTCCCAGCAGAAATGCCAGCGGCTCCAGCAGCACCAGCGGATATTCCAGTTCGATTGCTTCTTCGAAAATCAGCGGCGGATCGACCGGAACCAGCGTGCGCGAAGTAGCGCCACGCGCCAGTTTTTGCAAACGAACGTCCAGCCTGTCCCAGGCGCTCGCTGAGTGCGACGTCCGGCAACGCCGCCAGAGCGCGCAGATTGCGAATTCCCCAGCGATCGAAAGTTTCCAATAGCTGAGCGGATTCCTCAGTCGCAGTCCACTAACAAAACTTCCACCGGCAAACTGCCCAACTGCTCGGCTTCTTTACCCTCAGGAATCACGGTCACGCCAGAAAATCCGCGGGCCGCGAGCGCGGCCGTATCCGGATTGGCAGCCACAGCCACATTGGCTTCAAGTCCGAGAGTCGGAAGCACGGCGTGCCAAAGTCGCGCGCAATTTTGGGCAGAGGGCCGAAAAGCGGCTCCAGTCCCGCAAGATCCAACAGGATGGTGTCGCGACCCGCGTCTTCCACCCGCGGCGAAAACGATTGCGCACAATCGAGCAGAGCAGCGTGGGCGGCGGCTTCCTGCAAAGGAGAGCGGGCACGCAGCACCAAACCGGTGCAGGCTTCTATCTGCAGTTTGGTCATACCCGGATCCACTCCCGCGCGACGAGCCGTTTCATTCACGGCAAAAACTTTTTGCAGCGGAGCCTTGCCTTCGAGCACAGCCACCGCCTGCGAGCGCAATTCCGGTTCCGCGCGCAACAGCGCTTCCACGGGAAAATCGGGAACGAAGATGCAGGCAAAAGGCATGATTGATTAAGCGATTGACTCATTGATTCATTGAGTCATTGATTTGCGTAAAGGACATGAATCAATCACTCAATGGCTCAATGATTCAATTCTTAATCCCGTTCGTACTTTGGTCGTGAATTCGGCTGTAACCGATCCCGCCGGTTTGCGCCCCAACCGGGACCGCAAGAGTTCTCCTTGAATCTGAAGTCCATTCAGAAGCTGAGCGTGAGCCGGTGTTTCTGCTGACAGCTGAGAGCTGACAGCTGACAGCTTCTTCCCGGAAACTTTCAGCAGCAGCGACGCACAGGTCTGCGCACACGGAACCTGACTAACCACGAACAGAACAGTTGCTGTGGGCTCCACTGCGCGTTGAAAACGAAACCACGAAGTCAGCGGAATACGGCGCGCCATCTTTAACGGAGTATCGCCAAGATCGATGACCACCAGCCCGAAACCGCCGCTTTGCAAAAGTAGATCAGTAACGCGCAGTGCCTGCTCAACAGGTTTTGCGATTTGCGGGTTCTTCTCTGTGTCCCTGTGTCTCTGTGGTGAGTTTGCTTTCTGCAAACCCATCCCGCACCGCACCCAAAGCAGTTTTTCAAAATTCACTCCCGCAGCCGCAGCCGAGCGCGGATTGAAAGCGTCTCCGATGTCGACCAGCGCGCATATTTCCTGCCGTTGAGTCGCTGCTGCCAGGGCGGCCAACAACACGCTGGTGCGGCCGGACGAGGCCGGCCCGCAGATCTCGCTCAAGCATCCGCGCGGCAGTCCGCCGGTAAGCGCATCAATCTCGGGCACGCCGCTTGAAACCATTGGCGGCGTCGGCCGCACTTCCAGTCGCGACGCAGGTATCACCCCAGCGAGTTTGGGGATCGCAGGCAAGGGTTTGAACCCTGGCGTCGGCCCGGCGGTGGGAGCCGTAACAAAAGGGCGACTGTCCGCAATGAAAGTAAGCGGTAAAGACGACATGAAGACCTCAATATTTCAGGGAACGTCAGGGCCGCGACCAGGCTCTGGGGCGGATATCAATATTCGCCTTTTATTCGCTATGATGTTCTCCTCTCGGGCAGGAGTTGTCAAGTAGATAAAAATTAATTGCGGCACAGAATGTTTAAGGTGAAGACGGGAATCTGGAAGCTTTCTGAGAAGGCAAAGAGGCAGAAGCTCACTTGAGCGCCCTGCCTCCAAATGCTGAGTTCAACGCGATGCTCCAGCCTGCCCGCTTTGTTATAATCAGCCTCGGCTTATTGGCGCTATCGTCTAGGGGTTAGGACGGAAGATTCTCAATCTTCAAACCCGGGTTCGATTCCCGGTAGCGCTACCATACTTTCTAAGCTGTTCACCCCCAGCGCATCCGGCCCTACTGATGGGCTTTCTGGTACTCCGAGGGGATCTTGCTGTAGCCGGCGGGGACGCCGAACAGTTTTGCGTCGACCGGGGAGGAGGAGAAATTTGTCATCTCCGTGCTCGATTCCATCAGCACCGCGTTTTGCGGAGTGCCGTTAGCCGGAGCAGTTTGAGTTGCCGGTTGTTCTGGCTGCGGCTTCTTCTTGTGAAAGCCCCCAAAACCGCCGATGCTTGACGCTACTCCACCAAGGCTGCCCATGTGGCTGCCAGCTTTGTTTTCAGCATTGGAAGCGGCGGTATTAGTCGCCGAAGTTGACGCGTTGTCAGCCGCCTGGCCGGCGACGTCTCCGGCTTTGGGTCCATTCGATTGCGGGAGCGGCGCTTCGGAGGCGGCGGGAAGCGGGCTGCCATCGGCGGTCGAACCCATGCGCATGATTTGCGACACCGGGACACCCTTCAGCTTCGACATCTCCTGTGCCATGTCTGCCATTCCAGAAAACATGCCAGGCTGTATGCCGGGCATCTGAGGAGACACGCGAGAGGACAGGGCGCCGCTGAACATCGAGCCCATCTTGAGCGCCATTCTACTGTTGAAATCCCGCACTTCACCGTAACCGGGGATCTCCGGCGCCATCCACATGTCGTTAGTGATGGCGAGGCCTCCGGTTTGCCCGGATTGCTGATCCTTGGCCTCCATCGACATCTTCAAAATCGATTCCGAGGCAGCCAAACCCGCAACCTGCTTGCTGGCGCCGGTGTTCGTAACCGTTACTTTGAACTTCAGCTCTGGCGGCGGAGTGGTATTGGTAGTTTGAGGTGGGGGCGGCGGCGCCTGCGGTTGCGGTTGAGCCTGCGCCTTTCGCATGGCCTCCTCCATCCCGGCCTTCATTTCCTGAAAAGTGACAACCGTATACTGCTTCTTGGTGTGATCGATGTTGGTGATGGTCTCCTGGTCAAGATCGATGATCTCGGTCGTCTCTTGATTAATGTGAGCCATACGATTGCCTTTTACCAGAATCGTGGAATTGGATGGATCCGTGATCTGATGGGCCTGCTTGGTAAAGGCGCTGGCAAACTTCGCCATGCTCACCAGAGAGCCGCCAGTAATTCTCGTGGTTTCGTCGTAGCGGAAGTCGGCGAAACTCGAAGACGGCAGCGCGACGCATAGACCCAGCAAGAGAGTGGTTCGAATATGCATGACAAATCTCCTCGGACACCAATGCCTGGATTTGGGAACAGGTGAGACTAAACCCAGGACTTGAGATGGAAAGAAGTGTACCGCAGAATTGGTCAATTGAGACTTTGAACCGGCAGACTCGTTTCAGGCGAAACGCTGACGAACGGACCTTGCTCGCATCAGAAAATTGCGGAGTTGGAAACTTTGCGTCAAGACTTATGGAGAGCCGATGTGCGGGTGCGTGATTTCGCGGCCCTGACCGCTAAGCGGCAGGACTTGGTTTGCTCCGGTATGCCTGGTACCCGCGAAGCGTGAGCCTGACCACACCCCTTATTTGTTCCTCGACATAGCCTTCGTTTCGCAACTCGGCTACTGCCACACGCGCGAAAGAGGAATCAACGGTCTGCTGGGGCAACCTCACGAACTCACCGGGATACTGCTCGTAGTGCTGGGCCAGGGTAATGAAAAGCTCGGTTTGGATCGACGCTTGCTGCATTTGATTGCCTCGCTGGATCCAGTGTGCTCCTAGGAGATATTTCCAGAAATGGCCCATCCGTGCCAGCATCGGTAACCTTAGTCGAGTGTACTAACGCGACGGAAGTGTCGCGCTGTAGAAACGTAGTTTGCTGCGTCTTGGCCAAACCGGCGAAGGTTCAAGCAAGCCTGCCGAGAAACCTGTGCCACGGGCAGCGGTGCGGCGCACGAGAGACGTTACTGCAACGCCGACTGGGTCAGCCTTACGGCGCAATAGGGATTTGCAGCTCCGCCTGACACATTGCACTTCTGGCTGTTCACGGACCCGGGCGCCATTGTCGAGAAGTAGATGTTCGTCCCACCATTCGACACCTGGTTGTCGATCACGATCCCGCTGGTTCCTCCGAGAGCGCTCGGAGACGTCACGCAACTGGATGTGGGGGAGCCCGTGCAGGTCGGTGTCGTCAGCGAGGATGTAATCGTCGAGCTCTCCAGAAATCCGTCCGTCGAGCTACCTACTCCGAAGAACATCCGGTCCGTCGTTCCGTCGTAAAACTCGGTCAGGGGCGAGCACTCGTCCCCTTTCGTGTTGTTTACCACAAATGTGGACGAACCCGTGCTCGTAATGACGTTACTCGCGAAGGGGAAGAAATACATCCTTGGTTTCGACGGTGCGCCTCCATTGTTCACGAATCCGCACACGATCATGTGCCCCGACGTCGACCCATTCACCCAGAACGCGTTATCAAACGTTCCCGAGTGTACGTTCTTCCCTGTGCAGTCACCATTCCCGCTCGCTGATCCCAGGTCTACGGTGTTGCTGGCGGTGGGCACACCGGTCGTGAAGTTCGCCGGAAGCTGGCTGACCGCCCCGCCGATGCCCGGCACATAACTGCATCCGGTAACGGCGAACACCTGGTCGGTTGTAGGATTGGCTGAATCCGTGACCGCAATTGGCGGGTCTACAATCCCCGTCCCTGGTTTTCCGCTCCCATCGTTGCTTCCGTCGTACGCCCATCCAATCGTCTGCTGCGCCGCGTACGTCTGACCCGGGCTCGTCAGTTTGACGGAATACAGGTATCCCTCCCCGTCTCCGAGAAAAATCAGGCCGGAAGTGTCATCGACAACCGGAGCGGTCAATATCGTGTTGTACTTATTGGTCGAGACCGCGACTGGCCAGTTGCTCGGATCGTTGACCCGCGCCGGCTGGCCGCCGCCGAATACCGGCGTGATCTTGTATAGCACGCCATTGTCGGCGCCCACATACGCCGTATCCGAACTGTAGTCCACCCAAGGTGAGGAGTTTGTATTGGTCGCGCTGCTTTCGATGGTGAGTGTGGTCATGCAGCCTGGCGTCGTCGGGGTGATGCATGAAGTCGGAGTCTGCGGACTCAACACCGTGCCCGCCTGAGAGGGCGGCGCCGGAATCGGATTCGGGAGCACCAGGACGTGAAAGTATGAAGCCCCGGCGGTGCTTTCCACGAACGCCACCTTCGTCCCGTCTGTCGAGAGCGTTGGGGACGTCCGGATCTGCCCCCCGCCCTGCGTGACCGTGTTGTACGCGAATGCTACCCAGGGCGACCCGCCGTTGCATGCCGGACTACCTGTCGTGTACAGGTTGTTGATCCCAACCAGGTTGGCCTGCGCTCCAGACGTCACGGTCAGTCCAAACAAAACGTAATCGGAATTGCAATTCTCCGCGCCGATGCCAAACTGGTATTTCGCCGGAAATTGGTTCTGCGGCACGTATCCGTTCTCCAGTGAAACAGCCCAGTCGATCTTCATGCGCCGCCGAGGCCGCGGCATCGAGATATCCCAGCGTGCATTTTGCAGCGCCACTCGCCGCATCACCAGGTTGTAAACATGCCGCGGGTCGCGCTCTCCCGCCGCCATTACATCCTCGGTTCGAGCCCCTGGCATCAACAAGTGCCGTGAACTCCAGTCCTGCGGATATCCGAAATGCGTCGGTTCGTCTCTCGCGTCACCCGGTGCCATTCTCTCCATTCCTGCCTGACCCCAAAGCCGAACGCCCAGCAGGAGAAACCCGGCTGCCACGCAGAACCAACGGAATGGGTACGCTCGTATTCGCCTCAAAGATTCACCATCGTGTCCTTCTTATCTTCTCTCACGTTTTGGGAATCTGGAGCCTAACTTTCGTAACTCAATGTGACCAACCGGGTTCCCGCATGGTTACCAACGTGCGCTGAAACGGCCCCGCCGCAAACGCCTGTTTTGCCGACAATTCGCCCAGTTCGCTTCTCGTGTTCATGGCGCTGCGGCTGGAGCGCCAACCCTGAGGACGTTCGATCCGGGGCTGTCCCGGATCGAACGCTTCCTCTCGATCAGGTAAGCAGTCATTTCACGTCGACTTTTACCCGCATCCAGGGATGGATACAGCACTGGAAACGATGTTCCCCTTTCGGCAAATCCGTGATCTGGGTAGTGCTGCCTTGCAGGAGGCGGGTTCTGGCTACCGCGACGTCCCCAAAACCGGCGGCACATTCGGGAATGACTTTCTCTCCTGGTCCATTCAGGCCTGGGATGAATCCGCCGCCGAAATGCTTTACTTCGGTGAAGGTGTGAGGTTCACCGCCCTGATCGACGACGCTGAGAGTGGATCCTGCCCTCATGTGCACAGTGTCAGGTTCGAAATCCCACTTCGGGTCCGGATGGCCGGATTGCGCTTCGGAAAGCAGGTCGGACAGCGTGGTGAAATAGCCAAGGGCGATATTCTTGCAAAAGTCGGGTCCAAGCGCTTGATTGAAGGTGGTCGGATCGCATTCGTCCAAGGCCACGACCTGGGCGACACGGGGTGAATGTTCTTCCGCGAGCTGTGCAGCGCTTGCCGGATTTGCTTGCGCAACCGTGTACGTCGCGCCAGCCAACAACAAACAGCCAACGAGCAAACCGAACTTCGTCTTGAGTTTCATTTGATCCTCCTTGTGTAAACGGCCAACGGTGATGGGGTCGGAGGCCTTCCGACCCTGATTCTGGGTCTTAGGTTTCATTCTCCCTATATGTAACGGCGAAAAATAAGGAGGGATTTGATCATTGGAGAAAAAATTGTTCTCATGGAGGGAAACTCGCGGCTCTCGCGCCCTCCGCGTTTGACAGGCGAAATGGGAACCGATAGGCTACACAGCCAAGTGCTTCCCAACGCGCTAGGGGCGAATCTGGTGGCCCATCAGCCTCCGAGTCAAGTCACAAAGTTGTTGCAAGGCTGGCGGGCTGGCGACGGCAAAGCCTGGGACGCGCTCCTGCCCTTGGTTTACGACGAACTTCGCCGTCTGGCTCACCACCACTTGAAGAATGAGCGTCCCAACCATACTCTGCAGAGCACAGCGCTAGTGCATGAGGCTTATTTTCGGCTGGTGGGGCAGGAACTGCCGGAGTGGGAGAGCAGAGCGCATTTTTTTGCCATCGCAGCCCAGCTTATGCGTCAGATTCTGGTGGACTACGCTCGCCGTCAACGCGCCTCTAAACGTGGCAGCGGCGCCTGCCTACTCGCTCTGGACGATGCCATGGCCCTGCCGCAGCGCGCCAGCGTGGACGTGGTTGCGCTGGATGATGCCCTCAACACTCTTGCTAAGATTGATGCGCGCCAGAGCCGCGTGGTTGAGTTGCGTTTCTTTGCCGGTCTTTCGCTGGAGGAAACCTCCGAGGTCATGGGGATTGCCACCGCCACGGTGCAGCGCGACTGGACTGCGGCCCGCGCCTGGCTGCATAGGGAGATTTCCCGGGGATCGAGGGCATGAGTTCGCAACGCTGGGAACGGACTAAAGAAATTCTGGAGCAAGCTTTGCGGCTAGGGCCCGAGGAGCGGGTAGCCTATCTGGATGCAGCGTGTGGGGCGGATGCCGATTTGCGCCGCGAAGTTGAGTCCTTGATCTCTTCTCACGAGGAGGCAGGAAGTCAGTTTTTAGCTGAAGCCGCGCCAGAAGTTCTGCAATTGGCCTCAACCCGTACCTTCTCTGGCACCAGGCTCGGACCGTACGAGATCATCGAACTGCTGGGCGCCGGCGGGATGGGAGAAGTGTACCGGGCGAGGGATACGCGGCTGGACCGCACGGTCGCGATCAAGATTCTGCCCGCCGCGCTCTCCGCCGACAGTGATCGCTTGCACCGCTTCGAGCAGGAAGCGCGCTCGGCATCCGCTCTCAACCACCCCAACATCGTCACCATCTACGAACTCGGACGAGACGGTTCCGTTCACTACATTGCGATGGAGTTGGTCGAGGGAAAGACGCTTGCGCGAGTCTGCTTGCCTCCGGCTCTGCTGCCAATGCGAAAGGCGATTGAAATCTGCGGCGCAGATTGCGGAAGGGCTGACCAAGGCGCATGAGGCGGGCATCGCGCACCGGGACTTGAAGCCGGAGAACCTGATGGTCTCGGACGATGGATTCGTCAAGATCCTCGACTTTGGTCTGGCGAAGCTCGCGTCATCCCAGCGGAGAGCTGTCGGATATGTGCTCCACGCTCGCATACAGACTCGGCCGGGCGTGGTTCTGGGAACGGTGGAATACATGTCGCCGGAGCAGGCCAGCGGCCGTCGGCTGGATTTCCGGTCCGACCAGTTTTCGTTCGGCTTGGTGCTCTACGAGATGGTGACCGGAAAGCGCGCTTTTCAGAGAGAGCACGGCCGCGGAAACACATGGTGGCCATTCTTCGGGAACAAGCCGAACCGATCGGAGCGCAAAATCCGGACGCCCCGGCTCCGCTGTGTTGGGCCATCGAGAGGTGCCTGGCGAAGGAGCCCGACAAACGCTACGTCTCTACCCGGGATCTCGCACGGGAACTTGCCGCCATACGCGACCGCTTCTCGGAGAAACCGGTTAAGCAGGTGGAGAGCCCGCCCGGCCAATCTTCCCGTGCAGCGGACCGGGTTTGTGGGGCGCGAGAAGGAAGTAGCTGCCGCCAAAGAACTCCTGCTGCGTCAGGACGTGCGCCTGGTCACGGTCACCGGTCCGGGCGGGATCGGCAAAACGCGCCTCGCGGTGGAGGTGGCGAGTCGGCCTGGTCGAGCACTTTCCCGGCGGGCATTCATTTTGTCCCGCTCTCCCCGGTAAGCGATCCGGCCTTGATCGCTTCCGTGATCGTTCAGACGTTGGGGATTCGGGAGGCGGGAGGTCAGTCGCCGCTCGAAATACTCAAGGAGAATTTACAAGATTCATTGCGCGCACCCGATGCTGCTCCTGCTGGACAATTTCGAGCACCTGATTCAGGCGGCGCCGACGGTGGCGGAGCTGCTGGCCATGGGTCCCAATCTTAAAATCCTGGTAACGAGTCGCGCAGCGCTGCACGTGTACGGAGAACATGAATTTCCGGTGCCGCCGCTGGCGCTGCCGGATTCGCGGTCCATGCCTCCGGTCGAGGTCCTGTCGCAGTACCCTGCGGTCGCGCTGTTCGTGCAACGCGCCGTCGCTGCCAAGCCAGATTTTGAACTTAACCGAGAAAACGCGTCCGCCGTCACCGAGATTTGCGCCCGGTTGGATGGTCTGCCTCTCGCCATCGAGCTCGCAGCCGCGCGGGTCAAAGTTCTTTCGCCCTCTTCCATGCGGACACGCCTGGCGAGCCGGTTGCAGCTATTGACGGGCGGCGCGCGGGACCTGCCGCAGCGGCAGCAGACGCTTCGCGCTGCCATCGATTGGAGCTACGATCTGCTGAGCGCTGCCGAGCAGAAGCTTTTCCGAAGATTGTCGGTGTTCGTGGGCGGATGCAATCTGGAAGGCGTGGAAGCCGTCTGCGACACCAAAGGCGATCTCGATTTGGACCTGCTCGACGGTATGGCATCCATGGTGGACAAAAGCCTGGTGCAGCAGGTCGAGCAAGCGAACGGTGAATCGCGCTTCGTGATGCTGGAAACGATTCGCGAGTACGCTCTGGAAAAACTGGAGGCAAGCGGGGAAGAGGCCTTGACGAAGCGCGCCCATGCCGCCTACTGCCTGGTGCTGGCTGAAGAAGAGGCTACGGAGCAGAGCGGCGCGGAAGGAGCGGAATGGCTGGAACGCTTCGCGCTTGGAACATGACAATTTTCGCGCGGGCCTTGAGTGGCTGACAGAAACCGGAGATGCGGAGTGGGGCCTGCGTCTCGGCGCGGCCCTGTTTCGCTTTTGGGAGATGCGCGAGTATCTCGCCGAAGGCAGGGACAGGCTGGGCAAGCTGCTGAAGCTCTCCGGAGCGGCAGCTCCCACGAAGGCGCGCGCGCGTGCGCTTTTTGCCGCAGGCGTGCTCGCCGGCGAGCAGGGAGATTACGCCTCGGCGGATGCGCTCATCCAGGAAAGTCTGGACATCGCGCGTCAGCTGGGTGACAAGCAGGGCGTCGCCGTCTCTCTAAACGCGCTGGCGGTCAGTGCTCGGGACCGGGGTGACCTCGCAGTTGCGCGCTCTCTGTTCGAAGAAAGCCTGGTGCTGTGGAGAGAATTGGGCGACCAGAAGGCTGTCGCTCGTTCTCTCAGCAACCTGGCGAATGTCGTCAAATTGCAAGGCGACTATGCCCGCGCGCGCTCCCTCTACGCGGAATGTCTCTCAATCTTCCAGGGGCTGGGAGATCGGACCGGCGTCGCCTGGTCGATGAACTATCAGGGAGATGTCGCTCGCGATCAGGGTGACTCCGCAGCCGCGCGGACATTGTACGAACAGGCCCTGGCAATTTTTCGGGAACTCGGTGACCGCTGGGGCATTGCCGGCACGCTGGCTGATCTGGGAAGCCTGGCGAGAGAACAGCGGAATTATCCCGACAGCGCACTCTCTGTACCGGGAAAGCATAAAAATTTTCCAGGAACTGGACCACAAACGCGGAATCGCGCGCCTGCTGGAGTGTTTCGCGTGCTCGGCGGCCGTTCAACTCGAAGCCGAGCGTTCGCTGCGGCTGGCGGGCGCAGCGGCCGCGCTGCGCCAAAATATTGGCGCTCCGCTCACGCCGGCGGAACAAGCCAAACTGGAAGCCACGCTTGCACCCGGCACGGCAGGCATTGACGAATACGGCAGGCGCGACGGCCTGGCTGGAAGGTTGGGCTTTGCCGGTCGAGAAAGCGATTGAGGAGGTGCTGATGTCCGAGGCCGCATCTCCCTCGCACTAGCAAGCACGGCGCTGAGCGAACAAGGAAATCCGGATGAGCTTCTGCTCAGCGCTTACTCCGCGCTTGACGGGTCGATGAGTCGGCGCACCGCGGAGACGCGATTGGCAGGAAGGCCTACGCGCCTGGCGTGTTCCTGGATGGTCGCTTCGTCCGGAGCGAGATAGACGCAATACACCTTGTCGCCGGTCACGTAGCTATGGAGCCACTGGATCTCAGGACCCATTCCCTTCAGAACGTTGACCGACTTCTGGGAGATTTCCCGCAACTGGGCGTCGGATAGATTTCCGGCTCCCGGGACTTCGCGTTCGATGACGAACTTGGGCATGAGCGACTCCGTGATGTGCACAGATGCTAGCATGCAGACGGAGCGGCTTCAAGACGGCTTGGCCGAAAGCCGCCAGATCAGAGCAAACAAATTAGAAAAAATGGAGAATGAGGTTGCCATGGATCTTCGATCGCTTCAGAAGCCGCTGAAAGACCAATACCGCAATGACCCCAATGCCTCGCGAATCACTCTGCGCGCGAAAGGCGGACAGACGGATGTTCCGGTAGCATGCTCGGTCGATATCGGGCGCGCCATCTACCAGGCCGAAGCCCACAAGGGAGTCGGAGGTGCCGGTGCCGGCGCCTGTTCCGGCGATCTTTTGCTTGGGGCTCTGGCGGCTTGCGCGCAAATCACCTGTCAGATGGTGGCTGCGGCCATGGGCATACCGACCGAACGCATCGAGGTCACGGTGGAAGGAGACCTGGATCTGCGAGGCACCCTTGGCATATGCCAAAGATGTGCCCGTCGGCTTTGAGAGCATTCGTCTTAATTTTGATGTTGTCGCGCCCAAGGCGACGCCGGAACAACTGCGCGGATTGCGAGAGAAAACAGAACAGTATTGCGTGGTGATGCAGACCCTGATGCGTCCCCCACGCCTGCAAACCGAGTGGGTTGGTTAGGACAAAGGGCGTGCCGTTACGTTGCCTGGATTTGAATCAACATACTGGATGGCGCGACTGTCTTCCGCAACATGTTTGCCGAGGGAACGCCAGTCCTCTGAAACGATTTTTCACAATCGGCAGATGATGGCCCACGCATGTTCCCTTCCATGTAAGCCAGGCCGGGACAACGGGTGCATGTTCCCACGTGGGCGCACGTCGAGCAAGTGGGAAGATCACGAGCACGAATCGAACGGACTTCATTTAACTGGGGAGAGTCGCGCCAAATCTCAGCGAACTTTTGCCGCCGCAGATTCCCGCTGGGAAGCGGAAACTGCACGCACGGGAAGACATCGCCGTAGGGAGAAATGTAGCAAGCGGTGTGACCCGCGCTGCAGGGGAAACCATCCATGATTTCTTCACCGGGGGCGGGCGGAGGGGCACAGAATTCCTCGACGTTGCCCACCAATTCCTGGTTGCGAAAAACCTGCTTGAGCTCGGGGCCGGGAATCCGAAGAGCGAGGACCGATCTGTCTCCGTCCATCTTTGGCGTGATGGTCGGATCGAGTGTGTAGGAAACTCCCAACTCTTTTGCCAGTGCAATCACACCTGCGTTATCGAACAGATTGCCTGCCATGAGCACGTTTGCGACTACGACCTTGAGGCCTTGCGACTTGAGAAATCGAATCGCCTCAATTGTTCGCTTCAGCGACCCGGGCAATTTGGTGATGGCATCGTGAATCTCCGGACGGTGCGAGTAGACGCTGATCTGGACCTGCTCCACGCCTAGCTCGCGAATGCGCCTGGCTTCAGGTTCCCGGATCATCACGCCATTGGTCTTCACCTTGACGTTAAAAAGGAGGCTGCGCGCGTGTTGCACGATTTGGAAGAAATCGCGGCGCATGAGGACTTCTCCGCCACTAAGAGTGAGAAAGAAGACTCCCGCATCGGAGAGTTGATTCAGAATGTCTTCGATCTCGAAGGTCGTCATTTCGCCGTGATCGTCGTGATCGAGATAGCAGTGAACGCATCGCTCGTTACAGCGATACGTAATGTCGAGATGGACGCTGATCGGAATTCCGTGCGCGAGCGCCTTCTGGTTCATCTCCGCCAGAAGGCTCATTGCGCCTCCGGCGGCGCAGCCGGGGAGTTTGTAATGGGATGTTCCGACATCAGGAGAATACCGTGCTGGGAAAGATCATTGACGAATTGCTCGGCATCGCAAGCGGCTTGGCAGGGATCGACTTCGAACTCCCCGCAAATCTTGCTGGCAACAATATCTGACAGCGAAGTCCGCCCGTCGGCCGCCTGCCAGATTGCCGTGGCCACCTCGTTGAGGGTGAAAAAAGTCGAGTCTCTCGCCGACATAATCATCATCTCGCCCCCGATGAGGCGGGCGGCGATGGCGGAACTGCGCGCGATGTATCTCTCGGCGATCGCTTTGTCTCCAGCGTCACGGCACGGGCGTGAACGCCCGCGCCTACATTATCATCTCCCAGACTCGCTGGTCGGGAACAAATATCAATCGGTGCACGGGTATCCGCTCTACAAACTCGCAGGCCGAGCGGAATACCAGGTTCACCAGTTCTGAGTCGTCGGCGAAAAACAGAATGTTTCGCAGCAACCGGCGAATTGCCTCGGATTTGGAAAGCGGTTCGATGCGGTTCTCGGGTCCTTTTTCCAACAGAAAAAGAGTATGGAGCGGCGCCGACTGATTTTCGCCCACCCGCGCCAATTCCCCGGCGAAAGGCGTGCCGCAGGCGCGATACTCGTTTCCTACGCGGCGAACGTAGGAAATTTCATCCGTCAGCAATGTGGCGTCCGGCGGCGCCAGCCGCGAAATCGTAGTCTTGCCGGCACCCGAAACACCTGCAAACAGGAACGCCCGTCCGCGGCGAATGGCGCTGGCGGCATGAACCAGAAATCCGCCCTGTCTGGCGAGTATCAGCGTATGAACAATGCGGAGCACCGAGTCGATGGCGTAAGGGTTGCGTGATTGCCTGATGTGACCGCGGCCGGCTGTCGAATCCCAGCGGGCGCGGAAGTCGCCGCGTTGCAGAAACCACTGGCCTTCGTGCAGCCTGACCTGCACATCTTCGTCCGCATGCGATGTTTCCGAAGGCTCGAACAGCTCGATATCAAATTCGAATTGCGGCCTAACGGAAGACTGAATAAAGCCAGCATAACGACTTTCAAGCAATTGACGAAACCTCGGATCATGCGTGCGCAGCGCGATCGCCATTCCGCCGATCTCCACGACCTGGGAGTTAGAGATCATCACTGTGGAACGAAAGCAGTGCCGCCGTTCCGGCGACAGTCGTGGCAAGGCAAGAAGGTGTCGCCGTTTCGATCCCACATCGCCGGAACGAATGAAAACGCAGCGCAATATTTCGCAATGAATTCCAGTTGCATAGCAACCAAGCGAAGCTGCGGCGCGAAAGCGAGAGCTGCGAGTTCGGAACGACGACTTTCCCTTTCCGGTGAATCAGGGAAACCCTGCCCAGCACTTGAGCCTCGGCAACGGGTTCATCGTTCTGCGAAAGCGAGTCACCGCGGGTGATCCAGACTGAGTTGTCCTTCTCGATCAAACGATGGACAAAGAATCTCCGGTCGCGCGCCACTAACACGATGTCGCCTGGAACAATGCTTCCTGGCTTGCCTTCTATGCTGAGCATGTCGCTGGGCCAGATCGACGGAAGCATGCTGGTTCCCAACGCCTGCAGGCGAATCGTCCCACCCGAGGCAAGAATCTCGGCTGCAAGCTCAAGCTTATGACCCTCGTCAGCTTCTGTCGTGAACTTCATCGGCAAATCGAAACTACGAACTCTTGCGGTTGAATCGGCACTGAAACTCTGTTGGACTCACCTTGCCGCAGGATAAAGCCATGGTTTCGAAGACCCGCTCAAAGCGGAATTCTGGTTTTTGATATGGCTTTTTACCTGCATGGGGGCTCTCGCCTGCGTCCTTCGCCTTCGGGTTCAAGTCTTTGTCTGGCATAAGAGCTCGCGCGTGCTCGGCCATCTGTGGGCGGCGCATGATTGCCTCAGCAGTCTGTTCGTGGGCAGTTTACATCAAGAAAATAAGGAATGGGATTGTTGATTCCGGTCCGTCTACTTTGCCTTCGGTAGTTTCGACAGCAGGGTCACCCGTGAGCTGACTTTCTGTCCCTTTTCCATGCCTCCTATCATAACCAGGCCTTCATGCGTCACCAGCAATCCGCGATGATCCATGGTTGCGTCCGGAGCGTTCTCGTCAATGGTTTCCCATTTACCGGTGTGCAGGTTGAAATCGAAGGTCACGGGAGAGGGTTCGGAAGGCTTGCCGTCGTATCCGATGCCGTTATAGTCGTACGGACTATCGGTTCCGCCAGCGAAATAAATCTTTTCATCTTTCTCCGACCCACCGGCAGCGATGCGGTATCGCGCCGCGCCCGGATGATTGGGCAACTTGCTCCATTGAATTTTTCTGGGATCGTGATGGTCGATTTTACCCATCCAGCATTCGTCCGAGGCAACGTAGCGCGGGCTGTTGCCCGAGGGATTCTTGCGGGCTCCGTCCACATAAACAATGGTCCCGTCGACTAGGGCGCCGGCATGACCAAAGACGGGCGTGCCCTGAATCGGAGTGGCTTGCGACCAGCGGTTCTTTTCCGCGTCGAACATTTGAACGTTGCTGACTACATCCCCGTGCGAGCGGCCGCTGATGAGATAGATGTAGCGATCGCGATAAACACCAGCCACCGAGTCGCCGAGCGGCAGGGGAAGATCGGCCTCCCGGTACCAGCGGTCGCGCGCCGGTTCGTACTGGCCGACGTCCGGAACAGTGTTGCCTCTGCCTTGCGCATCCACCGCGTAGCCTCCAAACACGAAGATGAAATCACGCGCCGCGGCGGCCACCGCGCCGATGCGGCCCACGGTGCCGGGAACAGCATGAATCGCGGTGAAGGATCCGTCCCTGGCATCCAGGGAGAAGGCAGTATTGGTGATTGCGTCCCAGGTTTTCTTGGCCCCGATTCCCATGAAAGAAAACAACGAAAGCTGCCCGTGGACTTTGAGCATCGCGACCGCATTGTTGGAGATGGGGTCAGGTAACGCTTCAACCGCGGACTGAGCCAACAGATATCCGCTAAAGAGAAGCAACAAAATGAATGCGACGAGCTTTTTCATGGACTCCAATTCAACTGGTAAGGATGATTACAAAAATATCACGCCATCTGGCCAATTCAGAAACTATCCGGAAGAGACATTTCCATAAGGAGAACATGAAGCGCCGCTCAACTCAACATTCGGTCTGCGGTTAGAATGCTGGCGTGAGACTGCGCGCAGTCCCGTGGTTGGTGCTATGCGGATCCCTGCTGGTGGCTTTCGGCGTCTGGCGCTGGGCGGAGCATATCGCGGCACCCTCTAATACGGCCCAAGCCTTGGCTAAAGGAATTCCCATCGGGAATAACTCCGACCTTTATGCCCGCTGGCTTGGCACAAGGGAACTGCTTCTCCACGGTCGGGATCCCTACAGCGCTGAGATGACTCGCGAGATTCAGATCGGCTTCTACGGTCGCCCCTTGAATCCACACAACCCATCGGATCCGACGTTTCCCGAATCGTTTGTGTATCCGCTTTATGTCGTGTTTCTGCTGGCGCCTACGGCGACCCTGCCATTCACGGCAGTGCAGGAAACCTTCCGCTGGATTCTCCTGTTAGGCCTGGCGTGCACGGTCCCGCTGTGGATGGTCGCTATCAGGTTCCGTACGGAGCGGGTGCTTGTTCTCTCGGGCATGGTGCTTGCCGTCAGCAGTGCTCCCGGAATTATTGAGTATCACCAGCAGAATCTGGCAGGGCTGGTGGTGTTGTTCCTCGCTGGCGCTGCTTCCGCCTGCACTCGCCAGTGGCTGGTGCTGAGCGGATTTCTCTTGGCGCTGGCAACCATTAAGCCTGAATTGTCCGGACTGTCTATCCTCTGGTTCCTACTCTGGGCGTCAGCATCTTGGACCCAACGCAAGCGCCTCATCTGGAGCTTCGCGGGGACAATGGCAGTGTTGCTTCTCGGTGCCGAGATTCTCTCGCCGCACTGGATTGGTCGGTTCTTAGCGGCGCTCAGAGAGTATCCCACCTATGGAACCGACCCGTCCCTCCTGCAACTGTTCCTCCCCTCGGTTCTGGCCACGCTGGCAACTGCGGCTGTGTTGGGTGTTCTTTCTGTTCTTTGCTGGCGCTGGAGAAAAGCTTCGGCGGGATCAGACAACTTTGGTTGGGCCCTTGCCTGGGTGGGGACTTGCACGTTGATGGTCATTCCTAAGCTGGCTGCGTATAACCAGCCTCTGCTGATTCCTGCGTTGCTGGTTCTTTTGGCTCGTCGCGAGACAATCTGGCAGGGGGGACGCCTGCCGCGCGCCCTTACAAAAGGAGTTTTCCTGTGCCTTATGTGGCTATGGGGGACGGCGTTGATGCTTTCGTTCAGCAGCTTTCTGGTGCCAGCATCTCGGCTTCGAATGCTAGTCCATCTGCCGGAGTACGCGACTTTTGCTTTGTCGATCCTCACCTTTCTGGCAGTGGTGACGGCGACATTTTCAGTTGTAACTCCAAGCCGACCGACCCCGCCCTTGGGTTTACCTACTGCACAAACCCCCGCCTGACTGCGTGAATAAAGTCGGTATAAGGCGGAGTGAGCCCGGCGGCGCGCATGTCCGCGGCAATCTGGCCCCGATGATAAGCCGAATGCATGACCACATGCAGCAAAATGTCTTGTTTCTGGCTGGTGAAAGCTTCACCCTTGGTGTTCTTGTAAGTGATCGCGCCCGAAAGGCCGGTCTCGCCGAGCGAAGTCAGATAGCTCTTCCAGCGACCGGGCAACTGGTCGACTTCTACTGCGCACTGCTCGAGCGCGAAGGCCGGCCAGACCGGCAAGGTTTGCTTTTCGGCAAGCAGGCGTTCCAGCCACAGTCTTTCTGCCGAAACGATATGCGCCAGCAGATTCACAGAGCGTGCTGGCGGAGCTTCCAGGGATTGCAGGGAAACTAAGACTTCTCGATTCGCCCATTCGTCATAAGAGAAAAGATTGCGGATGTGTTCAAGCATGGTCGTGATATTCCGTTTCTGTTCCTGGTCTGAAGTTGCGGGTTCCCTCGGCGAACCTCTGCGATCGTTTCTCAGCCTAGTCCGCGATCCCAGATTGTGATCTCGTATCCACTCGACACTTTAAGTTGAGATCCGGCCAAATGGCAAAGTAAGTCCGACGGACAACTTCCCCCAGCGGTCCGGATTTCTAAGTTGCGGCCTCTTATCTTATTGAAGTCTCGGGGGAATGGCTTGAGGAGAGTGCGTAGCAGAATCTTTTTCGTACTGTTGCTCAGCCTGATCGCCCTGTTATTGGCCGGATGTCCGCGGCGCGAGAGCATCGCCAAGATCAACCAGGATCCCACCCGCTTCAGCGGCAAAGATATCGCAATCGCGGGACGGGTTACCGATTCCTTTGGCGCGATAGGGAGCGGCGTTTTTCAACTGGACAACGGCAGCGGATCCATGTGGGTCTTTAGTAAGAGATTCGGCATGCCGGGCAACGGAGCAAGAGTCGCCGTCATTGCGCGCGTCCAGCAAGGGTTTGCCTTCGGCGGGCGCAACTTCGCCACGATCCTGCTCGAGACCGAACCCCGACACTGATCGGATTTTGAAGACTGCTGGTCAGTTGACGCTTGGGCCGTCCACGTTGATCCGATGAAGGACAGGAACTACGCTTAAGAGCAGGTTCGCATCGCCGACGGGCGGCAATTTTACACCGAAATTGCGGGATCGATGTACGGAACTGCAGGTAAGGTGCACTGCTTCTAGGCTTCCGCTTCGCGAATTTCAAGCCGTGACTGGCGAAGGTTCGTGGCTTCGACTGGGTCCATCCCCGCTTTCAAGTCGGTCTTCTCGAGAAAGTAACGCCAGCCGATGTGCCGGTCGTCGGAGGTCTGGCTCTGTTCAAACTGCTTCAGGATTGCTTCAGCGCTTTCCTTACCTTTGATCACGGCCATCACGCCGCCTGACTCGTAGGTGCGCAAGTTGTAGCGGATAACGGCGAACGAACCCTTCGATTCAACTTGCATTCAGCAGACTCCATCCCGGAATACGGATTGTGGCTCTGAAGAACGTGCCCGCCCCTTGTTGCGGCTGGCGGGCACGAGGTCTTGGTTGTACGCTGCCCTTACAGAGGGCGAACGTTCTCAGCTTGCCAGCCCTTTGGTCCTTTGGTGACCTCGAACTCTACGCTCTGGCCCTCCTGCAGGCTGCGGAAACCGCCCGCCTGGATGGCCGAGAAATGCACAAATACATCTTCGCCAGTCTGCCGGCTGATGAAGCCGTAGCCCTTGGCGTCGTTAAACCACTTCACTGTTCCTTGTTCTGCCATTTTGTTGCTTGTATCCTTTTCAGATTAGTTTACGTTGGTGCGAGTTCGGAGTACTGAGGGCAGGACGAGCTGGTATGCAAGATGCTGCTCCACAACCGATTTCGTTCTAACGCAACTACAGTATAGCAGATGAGTCAACTTTTACTGGATTGACAGTAGTATCCGAGGTAACGCGGCCTTTCGTGGTTTTGCAGGCCGCCGCCCGAAACGGGTCGTTCCCACGCAATGCATCCCGGACGCGAATCTTATATTTCTCCTTGCATTTCAGGACAAGCGGGTATAATCAGTCCGGACTTCAGCCGCGAAAAACATTGCTAACAGGATTCGCGTGTGCTTTCGCGATTGAAAGAACCAGCTTGCTCAATTGAGCTGCGAGGAACCACGCTTTCCATTGAATCGCGTGCCCTGCATCCCGACGCGACTCACTCAACCAAACACGCCGACGAAATCTGAAGTCTTGCGTTGGCTCACAGGAAAAGGAACTCCATGAAGAAGCTTTTTGTTGGCAATCTCCCCCACAGCACCACGGAAGCGGAACTGCGGACTCTCTTTGAACCCCACGGCAAGGTCGATCAGGTCAGCCTGGTCACCGATCGTGACACGGGACGCTCCCGAGGGTTTGCATTCGTGGAAATGTCCGACGCCGGCGAAGCCGAAAAAGCCATCGCCGCTCTGAACGGGAAAGAACTCGGCGGACGCGCCTTGAATATCAACGAAGCGCGACCCAAAACCGAGCGCGGTCCCGGCGGACCGCGTGGTGGCGGCGGACGTCCCGGCGGCGGCGGACGCTCGGGGGGTGGCGGCGGCGGACGCGACGACTACCAGGGCCATGCCCGCCAGCCTCGCGAACCACGCTGGTAGCAGCCTCGACGGCTGATTTCTGAGAACGCGGCTTGCGCGACAAGGACTGAGCCCACTCGCTTGGCTACTTCCAAACCCCGCCGCCTGCTGGGCGTGTTCGATGCCACCATGATTGTTATGGGGGGCATCGTTGGCTCCGGCGTTTTCATTAACCCCTACGTGGTTGCGCTTCAAGTCCATACTCCTTTTCTGATTTTGGGAGTATGGCTGGCCGGTGGCGCTCTCGCGCTGCTTGGCGCATTCATCTGGGCGGAACTGGCCACCCGGTTGCCCGGCGCGGGAGGTCAATACCTTTACCTGCGCGAAGCCTTTCATCCCTCCGTTGCCTTCCTTTACGGATGGGTTCTTCTTCTCGTCACACAGACCGGTGGTATGGCGGCAGTGGCGATTACTTTCGCCCGCTACTATCGCGAGATCACCGGTGTGTCCGTAGGGGATGGAGCGATTGCCGCCGTCGCCCTGCTTGGTTTAACCGCGATTAACTGCTTCGGAGTTCGCGCCGGCAGCAACGTGCAGAGCGTGCTCATGCTGCTGAAGGCCGCCGCCATTGCAGCCATGGTGCTGATCGGCCTGTATCTTGGGGGTGGGTCGGTTCATCCCCTGCCGCTGTTGGCGCAGCCGGTCTCCTTCGGACTTGCGCGCTCCGTGGGCGCCGCCATGGTTCCGGTCGCCTTCGCTTACGGGGGCTGGCAAACCGCCAGCTTCGTGGCTGGTGAAATGCGTGATCCACGTCGTGACCTTTCGCGTGGATTAGTTGCGGGCGTGTCCGGCGTAATCCTGCTTTATCTGGCAGTGAACTTTGTTTGCGTGCGCGTGTTAGGCCCGGCAGGCCTGGCGTCGACTCGCACTCCCGCTTCAGCCGTGATGCGAGTGGCTCTGGGAGAGCGGGGCGCGCAATGGATCGCCTTTGGCATCGCTATTTCTACTCTTGGATTTCTTAGCCAGGGCATTCTGACCGCGCCTCGGGTTTACTATGCGATGGCTTGCGACGGTCTCTTCTTTAAGAGCGTGGGCTGGCTTTCTCCCCGCTCTGGAGTGCCGGTTGTGGCGATTGTGCTGCAAGGGCTGACCGCGACGATCATCGCGATTTCTGGTAGCTACGAACATATTCTGAATTATGTGACCTCAATCGACTTCATTTCCTTCGGGTTGACTGCGACCTCGTTGTTCGTCTTCCGGCGAAGGCAGGGCTCATCGTCAGCATCCGGCGTTTATTCCACTCCGGGCCATCCTTATACGACTGCGGTTTTCGTGCTGAGTTGCGCCGGCATCGTCATCAGCACCTTCGCGAGCGCTCCGGCGAACAGCGTAGTTGGATTCGGTATTCTGCTGGCGGGCGTGCCCGTATATTTATATTGGAGCCGGCGAAACCGCGGCGCGATCTCGACTGACCTATGAGACAGAAATATTCCGAGTACATGCCCTGGGCGAAGTTGCACAGCGTCGCCCGCTTCAACCTTGCGACCAGCGGGGTAGCCGGTTTTCCCTTGAGCGAACTTCCCGTGGGCCTTGAGCAACTGCAAATCAACGGTGACAGCGCGTACGGGTATGAGCCTTTGCAGCAGGCCATCGCAAACAGATGCGGGGTTGACCCGGATTGTGTGGTTGCAGCTGCCGGAACCTCGATGGCAAATCATTTGGCGATGGCGGCTTTGCTTGATCCGGGCGACGAAGTGCTGATCGAGCATCCCACTTATGAACTACTGGCCGCGGCGCTGTCCTACCTGGGCGCACAGCTTAAGAGCTTCGCCCGTAAGGAAGAAAACGGTTACGTGCTCGACTCCGCTGAGATTCGCCGGGTGCTGAGTCCGAAGACGAAGTTGATCGTGCTCACCAATCTGCACAACCCTACGAGCGTGTTGACTCCGGATTCGGTGTTGCGTGAAGTCGGTGATCTCGCCAGAAGCGTCGGTGCGCACGTGTTGGTCGATGAAGTGTACCTCGATGCGGTTTACGAAAACACGCCCCGAACTTCATATCATCTCGGTCCCGAGTTCATTGTCACCAGTAGTCTGACCAAGGTGTACGGCCTGAGTGGACTGCGCTGCGGGTGGATTCTGGCGCAACCCGATCTGGCGCGGGCCATGTGGCGATTGAACGATCTCTTCGGATCCATTCCGGCGCATCCGGCGGAGTTGCTAAGCGTGCTGGCGTTTCAGCATCTGGAGCAGATTCGAGCGCGAGCGCGCACGGTCGTGGAAGCAGATCGCGTATTGCTGAACGACTTTCTGTCGGCGCAAAAAGGAATTTCGGCGCCGCGCACTGAATTTGGAACGACGGCATTTCTGCGGCTCAAACATGGCGACGCAGAGCGATTCCTGGAGCGACTGCGCGCGGAGTACGAAACCTCCGCCGTGCCGGGGCAATTCTTTGGCATGCCCAACCATTTCCGCATCGGCATGGGCGTGAATACGGAGATATTCGGCGAGGGTCTGCGCAGAATCGCGTCGGCGCTGGGAATCGAACGTCATTCGTAATCCGGAGTTCGGCCCGGCTCGCCCTTATTTGCGCATAGGGTCTTGAGACGCGCGCGGCCGTGAAGGCGCCCGTGCACCGGCATAAAGTGTTCTCCTGAAAGGCAAATCCAATGAGCAGGCATCCCCATGCGTGGATTTGGCAACCAAATGTCGGCTACTTATTCGTCAGTAGACTCTTGGAGGGTTGAGTGAGCATATTTACGATTTTCTTTGTGATTCTCTTGGTTGCATGGCTTTTGGGACTTGGAGTTTTCCACGTTGCCGGCGGAATGATTCACATTCTGCTGGTACTCGCCGTGATCTCACTGATACTGCATTTTGTGCGCGGTACCAGAACGGCATAGCACATTAGTTGAAGGTTTGTACTTTCAAAGGAGGAAACATGAAAACCAAAATCAGCGGTTTGATCTTATTGGGCGTTCTCATGGCGTTTGCTTTCGCATGGGCACCCGCACAAGCAGACTCGAAGGGTGACGTAAGAACCATCACCGGCTGTTTATCGAAGGGCGATAGCGCCAATGAGTTCATGCTCACCGGAGACGACGGCAGCACCTGGGAGGTTCGGAGCAGCAAGGTTGCGCTGGCCGATCATGTGGGCCATACCGTGTCCGCAACCGGAGTTGTGTCCAATGCCGCCGCCCATAACATGAAGGAAGATGCAAAAGACATGGCGAAGGACAGCGGTATGAAGAAGAACGATTCCGAGCACGGTCACATGAAGATCACGGATTTGGAGATGGTTCACGATTCATGTGGCAAGTGAGCTAGGCTGCAATGTCTGATTTGCGAAGAGGGCGGGTATGAACCCCGTCCTTTTTTATTTCTCGAGTCGTAGATAAATATCTGCTTTCATCTCGGATGGTTTGTCTTTTTCGCTGAATCCCCTGGAACAGAGAGTAGGTTTAACTGTTTCGTCACTCATCGCCCGGGTTCAACGATTCGTTGCGATACAGGCGTGGTGGCACTCCCGTGCCAGCGCCTGGCACAGGTGGGCCATTACGAACGGACCTGATTTAACGATAAGTTTATTTACAACGGACGGCGAGCTTCAGCGGTGACAAAGTTTCGCGAACTGTGTCTTTTGCTTTCGCCGTCTGACCAAAGACAATTTATGGCTCAGAGAGTTGTCCGTTGCCCTTATTGCGTTCTCGGCGTTCAGTTTAGGCCCATGGTGCCTCTTCTGAATGGACGACTTATGTGTGAGGAGTGCGGCCATATGTCCGCTCCAGAGGGCATGATGTTCAAATGTTCCTGCCGCAGATGCGGAGAGTTGCATTTGTCGCGAATTCACAACGATATAAGCCCGGTCCTCAAAATCAAGAACGTCGCCAGTTAAAATCAGATCCCAGGTTTTCTGCCGCTTAATCACAGAGTTGGGCTATCCATTTGCCTTCGCGACCAGCAAAATCGCGAAGCAGTAGAAGACGAACATCAGCGCCAAGATACAATTTGGCTGCGACTGCCAGCGCCGGCGAATTCCTTCCAGGCCAGCACTCCCCACAACGCGGCGACCATGGGCGCGGACTGGCCGATCGCGTAAGAAATCGCCACGCCGGTGAAGTTCGCGGCCACCAGATTGAAGACCGTCCCCGTGCCCCAGATCACGCCGCCAAGCACGCCCGAGCATGTGTCCGGAGGCGGGCCGCGAAAGAATCCGCTGAAGCTGACCGGCTCTCCAACCAGCGGATGTCTTCATGAAATACACATTCCAGATGAAGCAAGAGAGCAGAGCGCCCAGCGTCAGAAACACGGCGACGCTGTAGGGCCCGAGCGTGTTGCCGGTGGTCATGGCGCGGGTCACGAACGGCGCCCACAGGCCCATCAACACTCCGGAAACGATGCAGACGATAATGCTTTTGTTCGAGAGTCGAGCGTCCGGCGCTGGCCAGGCTGCCGTAGGCCTTGCCATCCAGGATTACAGCGACCAGCGCGCAGATCACACCGAGCGGCGAGCAGTGCCGCATTGCCTTTGGGTTGCAGGATATAGCTCGAAACCACGCCGACGACGAGCGCAATGCCGATGGAGACGGGGAAAGCAACCGCCAGGCCAGCCATATCGATGGCAGCGACCAGCAGCAGGTTGGCGAGATTGAAGATGGCGCCGCCGACCATGCGCGTAGACGACTATTCGAAGCATCCGCGGAGTGAACATTGTTGAGGAAACTGTTGGACGTCATTCGCCGTGCTGCCCATGGTGAAGGCGAAGAATCAGCGAGATCAGGAAAATGCCGACGGCATAATCCCAATAGAAGAGTTCGAAGCGATAATTCTTGACGCCTTTGTAAGTGTTGGCCCACGAACCCCAGCAGATGGCGCTGGTGATCATCATCAGCAGTGCAATGCCGAAACTGTGCGGTGTGAACATTGTTTCTCCTTGCTGCGGCTAAGCAGTGTGAGCGGTTACGCTGTGTCCGCGGACAGCGACCTGTCCCCAAATTTACTTACCGCGAATTCTCGAAACGAAAAGCTGCAGGAAGCGGTCGGCGTCCACATCGACGCAGACTTTCGCGTTGGGTTCGACCTTATCGACGCCTTCGATCACGTAGCGATCTCCATGAAGAACGTTGCGCTCCATCGTCCCCGTGGCGATTGCCCACGGTTTCTCCGCGCGTGAACTCGCCCCGGGTTTCGACATCGACGTGCATGGCCTGCGCTTTCACCAGAGTCGAATCGATTGCGACCGCGACCGCCGAGGGATCGTACATCGGGCGCACCAGGAGAACCGAACTTGTGCTGAAAGATTCACCAGATACTTCAGCAACCGAAATAGATGAAATCGTTGATCGGGCCGTGGGTCTTGCTCGAGTTGATCGAGATACTTGTCGGGTGAAGAGCGCCTTGTCGCCGACCTCCAGACCGACCATGGTCAGCGGCCATCCGGCCTGAAAAACGATCTGCGCGGCTTCCGGATCGTTGTAGATGTTGGCTTCGGCCGCGGCATTCACGTTGCCGCCGCTGATCGAGCCGCCCATCAGAATGACTTCTTTCACCAGCGGAACGATCGAAGGATCTTTCTCGACAGCAAGCGCGATGTTGGTGAGCGGGCCGACCGGGACCAGAGTGATCTCATGCGGCGAAGCGTGCACCATTTGGATGATGAGATCGGGCCCAAAACGCGAATCGACCTTGCACTTGCTCGGCGGCAATTCGACGTTGGCCAGTCCGTTCTTGCCATGCCAGAACTCGGCGGTAATCAGCTTCTGAAACAGCGGATGCTGCGCGCCGGCGGCCACCGGAATGTCGCACCGATTCGCCAGCGATACCATGCGCAGGGCATTTTCGAGTCCCATTGCCGCGGTGACGTTTCCGGGAACGACGGTGATGGCGCGCACGTCGAGTTCCGGCGAGTTGAGCGCCAGCATGAGGGCCAGCGCGTCGTCCGTGCCGGGATCGGTGTCGATAGATAATTTTCTTCGCCGCCGAGGCGGGCAGCAGCAAACGCGGCCAGCAACAACAACAAGAAGATGCAGCCGTCGAAAGCTCGGGTACTCGGAGGAAGTTCGCAGACTTCTCATTGGTTCGCCTGAAAAGATTAGCCGTAGCCTAGCGGCGGGATTTGCGAGTGTCAAGGCCAAAGTGCAAACGCGGTCGGCAGTCCGTCCCCCAGAATATGGACCGCGTCTCGACCAGCTTGCACTCCCTTTTTCGCGCATTCTGCCGTACAATTGCGCACGCCAACGTCAGTCGCGCCGGACCAGTGTTGCTTGCTGAGAAAGCCGCGAATCTCGCGGCTGGCGGAGAACATCCAATGACGGTGGAGCATAACAAGCATTCCGAAATCGCGGACGGCAGCAATGCTTCTGGTGAAGACATGCTCCGAGCTTCGTCCCATGGCAACCCTGAACGGGCGCCCGCTTCTCTCCAATCACGGCATCCCGCTTAATCTCGATTGGGTCAAGCAAGTTCGAGTGAATACCAGCGCCGTCGAGCGGCAGAGCGCAAACTCATGTCGCGCGCCGTACCGTAAAAAAAGACTGGCAAGCGGCATGGCTGCTGCGCGCCATCACTTGCATGGATCTGACCACCCTTTCGGGAGATGACACCGACGAACGCGTGCGCCGACTGTGCGCCAAGGGCACGGCATCCGGTTGCAGCATGACACTGGTAAAGCACCTGGGAATCGAAGACCTGAATATTCAGGTTGCCGCGATTTGCGTCTATCACAGGTTCGTCGAAACGGCGCGCACGAGCGCTCGAAGGCAGCAATGTGCGAGTGGCGGCGGTTTCCACCGGATTTCCCGCCGGGCTTTCCCCGTTATCCGAGCGTATCGCAGAAATCCGCCGTTCGGTCGAAGCTGGAGCGCAAGAGATCGATGTCGTCATCACCCGCGCCCACGTTTTCGGCGGCCGCTGGCAGGAACTCTACGACGAGATCGCTGCGTTCAAACAGGCCTGCGGCGCGGCGCACATGAAAGTCATCCTGGGCACGGGAGATCTGCTCACGCTTCGCAATGTCGCGCGCGCCAGCTTGGTCGCCATGATGGCGGGCGCCGATTTCATCAAGACTTCGACCGGCAAAGAGCCGACCAACGCCACTCTGCCGGTCGGCTTCGTCATGACGCGCGCCATCCGCGAATACGCGCAGGAAACCGGCATGGCAGTTGGCTTCAAAGCCTGCGGGCGGTATTCGCACTGCGAAGCAATCGATCGAGTGGCTGGCGTTGATGAAAGAGGAACTCGGGCTTGCCGTGGATGAAGGCGGAACTCTTTCGCTTTGGAGCCAGCGGGCTGTTGAATGACATTGAGCGGCAATTGGAGCTCCACGCGACCGGACGCTACTCGGCGGACTATCGCCATCCCATCGCCTAGGTTCTTGGTCGAGACGCACGGAGCTGGGACGTTCGCGACTGCATTGGTACACACACAAATGAGCATCGCTGAAAAATTCGTCGCCATGGAATACGGTCCAGCGCCGGAAGATCCGAAAGAGGCGCTCGCTTGGCTCGACCGGCACACGCGCCGCTTCGGTCACTTCATCAACGGGACATGGGTGCAGCCCTCTGCGGGAGAATACTTCGACACCGCTGATCCTTCCACCGGCGAAAAACTTGCCGCCGTGGCGCAGGGATCTGCGGCCGACGTCGATGCCGCCGTTAAAGCTGCGCGGGCGGCGCTTCCCAAGTGGCAGGCTGCTCACTCCGCACGCCGCGCTCGATACCTGTACGCGATGGCGAGACAGGTGCAGAAACATTCCCGCCGGCTCGCGGTGCTCGAAACCATGGACAACGGCAAACCGATCCGCGAAAGCCGCGACATCGACATTCCGCTGGTCGCGCGGCATTTCTATCATCACGCCGGCTGGGCGCAGCTGCTGCAGCAGGAGTTTCCGGACTACACGGCTTGCGGCGTCGTCGGACAAATCATTCCCTGGAATTTTCCGCTGCTCATGCTGGCCTGGAAGATCGCGCCCGCCCTGGCCACGGGAAACACCGTCGTGCTGAAGCCCGCCGAGTTCACTCCGCTGACTGCGCTCGCGTTCGCGGAGATCTGTGAGGAAATTGGGCTTCCCGCCGGGCGTGGTGAACATCGTCACCGGCGATGGTTCGACCGGCGAGGCGCTGGTCAAGCATCCCGACGTCGACAAGATCGCGTTTACCGGATCAACCGAAGTGGGACGCGCGATTCGCAGCGCGACCGCGCAAGAGTCACAAGCGGCTTTCGCTCGAACTGGGCGGCAAGTCGCCATTCATCGTTTTCGAAGATGCCGATCTCGACAGCGCCGTCGAAGGCCTGGTGGATGGAATCTGGTTCAATCAGGGACAGGTTTGCTGCGCGGGATCGCGGCTGCTGATGCAGGAGAGCATCGCCGAGCCGCTGATCGCAAAAATACGCGACCGCATGAGCACGCTGCGCGTCGGACCGCCGCTCGACAAGGCCATCGACATTGGCGCGATCGTCGCCCGCGTTCAACTGGATCGCATTCAGCGACTGGTCGATCAGGGCGTAGCCGAAGGCGCGACCTGCTGGCAGCCTGCGATCGAAATGCCATCGCGCGGGTCTCTACTTCCCGCCGACGCTGCTTAGCAACGTTCATCCCACTTCGATCGTTGCGCAGCAGGAGATTTTTGGTCCGGTGCTGGCGGCGATGACTTTCCGCACTCCGAGCGAAGCGGTCGAGCTAGCCAACAACACTGCGTATGGTCTCGCGGCATGCGTGTGGAGCGAGAGCATCAACGTTGCGCTGCACGTTGCCGCGCAGATCAAGGCCGGCGTGGTGTGGGTGAATTGCACGAATCTGTTTGACGCCGCCTGCGGCTTTGGCGGCTATCGCGAAAGCGGATATGGACGCGAAGGCGGCAAGGAAGGCTTGCTCGAATATCTGGAACCGGCTTGGTTCAAGAATGCGCCTGCTCTTCCGGCAGCGAGATTATCTCCGGCGGAAACCTCCGATGACGATGCCAAGCTTGTCACCTCGCGCCATGACATTGATCGCACCGTGAAGCTCTACATCGGAGGCAAGCAGGCAAGGCCGGATTCCGGCTACAGCATGGAAGTGCGCGATCAGAAGGGTCAACTGCTCGGCGAAGTCCGCTCGGCAATCGCAAAGACATTCGCAATGCCGTCGAAGCGCGCGCGCAAAGCCGCCGGCTGGGCGAAGAGCACCGCGCACAACCGTGCCCAGGTTCTTTACTACATGGCGGAGAACCTGTCACAGCGACGCGAGCGAGATTGCTCATCGGCTAGCAGCGGCGGTTGGCGAGGCGCAAGCTGCGATCGAAGTAAGCTCCGGCATCGAGCGCATCTTCTCTTATGCTGCGTGGGCAGACAAGTTTGATGGCGCCGTGCACAATCCGCCGTTCCGCAGTATCGCGATCGCGATGAATGAGCCGATCGGAACGGTGGGCATCATTTGTCCGCAGGAAGTGCCGTTGCTTGGCTTTCTGTCGCTGGTCATGCCCGTGATCGCTGCGGGCAACACGGCAATCGTTGTTCCTTCGGAATCTTATCCGCTCATCACCGGAGACCTCTACCAACTGTTCGACACCAGCGATCTGCCGGGCGGCGTGGTGAACATCGTTACCGGATACACATCGCAATTGCTGAAGGTTCTTGCCGAGCACGATGATGTTGATGCCATCTGGTGCTTTGGGGATGAGGCCAATGCAGTCGCCGCAAAATCATTTTCCATCGGAAACCTGAAGCAGGTGTTCACCAACGAAGGCCGCGCGATTGACTGGTTTGACGTGAAGCAAGGCGAAGGCCGATGGTTTCTGCAGCACGCCACGCAGGTGAAGAACATCTGGGTTCCCTACGGCGAGTGAGCACCTTCACCACCGAGTCACAGAAAAACACCTTTTTTCTTTCTTTTCTGTGTCTCAGTGACTCTGTGATGAAAAGTTTGGGGATTTTGAAATTATGGCGAAACGTCCTCGCATCGCGGTGATTGGCAGCGCCAATATTGATTTGACCACGTTTTCCGATCGTTTCCCCAAGGCCGGAGAAACGATTTTTGGCCAGAAGTTCGATCTCGGTTTTGGCGGCAAGGGAGCGAATCAGGCGGTGGCCTCGCGACTTTGCGGAGCCGAGGTTTTCATGATCGCGCGAGTAGGGAGCGATCTGTTCGGCCCGGCGACGATTGAAAATTTCAAAAAACTCGGCATTGACGCAACCCACGTAAAGCAGATCGACGGAGTTTCCAGCGGGGTAGCGCCGATTTTCGTTGAACCCAATGGACAGAATCGTATCTTCGTCGTGAAAGGCGCGAACGATCTGCTGAAGCCCGCCGACGTGGATGCCGCCTCCGGCGTCCTGAGAACAGTCGATTGCATCGTGCTGCAGTTTGAGATCCCGCTTGAGACCGTTTATTACAGCGTCGCGTTTGCCCGTAAAAATGGCATTCGCTGCATCGTCAATCCTGCTCCGGCTCAACCGGTGGATTTGAATGCTTTGGCGGGACTCGACTATTTCGTTCCCAATGAAAGCGAAGCGGAGACCATCACGGGAATGCCAGTCCGCAACGTTGACGATGCCAAGAAGTGCGCGGAGAAACTGCTCTCGGGCGGCGTCAAGCGAATCATCCTCACGCTGGGAGCGAACGGCTCACTTCTGGCGAGTCGCGAAAGCATGGAACACATTCCCGCGTTCAACGTGAAAAGTGTCGACAGCACCGGCGCGGGCGACGCATTCATCGGGAGCTTTGCCGTGTTCCTCGGAGAAGGCCTGCCGGAGCGCGAAGCCGTCCGCCGCGCCAATTTGTATGCTGGGCTTTCGACAATGGGGGTAGGGACGCAGAAATCCTTTTATGATCGCGCGCGTTACGACGCGGAGTGGAAGGCCCGCAGCGGCACGTAGGTTCGCCTTCTAACTGTGACTCCAATTTTTTCAGCGGGGGCTCGCGGGTTCAGGCCTCGACTGCGGCTTCTTTCTGCACCGGAAGCTTGGCCTGCTGCCAGGCATCAAAACCGCCAGTTACATTTGTTACGTTGCGGAAGCCCGCGCGTTGCAGCAGGCTGCAGGCGATGGTGCTGCGGTATCCGCCTTTGCAATGAACCGCAATGGGCCGCTCGCGATCGATCTCCGGCGGAGAAACATTGAAATTATCCAGCGGCCACCACGTTGCGCCTGCAATGTGCGCGATCTGCCATTCCGGTTCGCGACGCACGTCCAGCACTTGCAAAGCGCGCTCTTTCAGTCGGGCATGCAAGGTTTGCGGCGTGATCTGAGGCAACTCTGCGAGCGGAAAACCCGCCTGCTTCCACGCTCCGACGCCGCCGTTCAAATATCCGCGCGCATCCTCAATACCCACTCGCGCCAGGCGGAGCCGCGCTTCCGAAAGCTGTTCGGGCGAATCCGCGATCAACACCGGTTGGGCAGACAAACCCAGAACCGTCCCCGCCCAGGAGGCAAATTGTCCCGACAACGCGATGTTGATCGAGCCAGGCACATGCTCATGAGCGAACTGCTCGTTCGGCCGGACATCCAACGCAACTACTCCTTCATCCAGCATCGACTGAAGCTCAGCAGCAGAAACCGGAGGAAGTTGAGGAAGGTCAGAAAGCGCGCTTGCACCTTCACGATTGATTTCCGCGTCCTGAAGAAAGTAGGCAGGGCGCGCGGGCAAGTTGGCGGTCAACTGTCGAATGAATTCGTCCCTGCTCTTGATCTGCAATGCATAATTGGTGAGCCGTTCGGTTCCGATAGTAGACGACCGTTCAGCGCGCATGTTGCGCCCGCAGAGAGAACCGGCTCCGTGCGCCGGATAGACGAGTACGTCATCGTCGAGCGAGAGCAATTGATGATGCAGACTATCGTAAAGCATGCCCGCCAACTGCGCGGAAGTGTGGGTTTTCGAGAGATCGGGACGGCCGACGTCGCCAAGAAACAGCGTGTCGCCCGTCAAAACCGCCCACGGCCTGGGTGATTTTTCCTCATCCGTGATCAGCAGGCAAATGCTTTCGGGCGTGTGTCCCGGCGTGTCCAGCGCCTTCAGCAGCAACTTGCCCACGCGCAACTGGAAGCCGTCTTGCAAATCGACGTGGGGAAAGGTGACGCCAGCGCGTCCTCCGATGTAAATCTTCGCTCCTGTGCGCGCGGCAAGCTCTTTATGTCCGGAAACAAAATCTGCGTGCAAATGAGTTTCAAAAATATGGAGGATTTTCACTCCCTGTTCTTCCGCAGCTTTCAGGTAAATTTCCACATCCCGCTGAGGATCGACCACTACTGCCTCGCCCTGTGATGCCAACACATAGGAAGCGTGTGCCAGACAACCCAGGTAAAGCTGTTCGAAGTACATGATCGTCCTCGTAAAGAATTCAGAAACTCAGACCAACCATCATAACCCCGCGAATCAAGCGCCCACAGTTTCTGAACGGGAATCTTTATTTCCACAGAGAAAAGCTGACTCTCCGATTCCGATTCTGCGCTACAATGCAAACTCGATGTACGAGTATCCTGCGCCCCCCAGGAGGTAGTTTGATGTACCGTCCCCCAAATAGCAGCGCTGTATCTGGCTCCAATCCACTGCTTGATGTCGAGTCGACCCTTCGTGGATTGTCCCAGGATTTCTGCACCGCATTCAACACCGGCAACTATGACCAGGTGGCGGCATTGTTCGCCTCCGACGGGGTATTGATGCTATCGCATCATGAATCCTCCCAGGGACTGAAAGCGATCGAACAAGTGCTGCGGCGGCATGGAGACTCGGGATACCAGAATCTGCGCTTCGAGACCATTCGCATAGACTACTCGGGCGATATGGCTATTGAAATGGGACGCTACACGCTCTGTATTGAGACGGGAAATGAAACCGTGACCGACGCTGGAAAGTATCTGCGTGCGTGGCATCGGCTCGGCGCGTGGCGAATTGTGGGCGATGCGTGGAGCAGCGACTTGCCGGTCGATCATCTAGTGGTGACGTTTGGGGGCGGCACAAAAGTGGCTTAATTCAAGTCTGCGCTGCGCATGAGCGCACGGAGCATTCGAGAATCAGGGTCTCGAAGAACAATGAATGAACTGATATCTGGTCGGATTGTTCCAGCAAATTCCAAATCCGATAAGGATGGCACACCCCTCAATCAAGGGGCTGGCGCTTCCTCCCGCTTCTGCCCGAATTGCTCAGCGGAACTCCAAGAACATCGCTGCAAACTGAGTTGCCCGCGTTGTGGCTTTTATCTGAGTTGTTCCGACTTCTATTGAGTGAATCTGGCATTGATTCGCGTGCCCTTGTGCACTAGACCAAATGTTTCAACCACCTGACACTTTCTCTCACTTCCATCTACAATAGCTAAATAAACTTCATACATTGAGGAGACACAATGCAACGCAAGGCAAGTGCTGTGTGGAAGGGCGGACTTAAAGATGGAAAAGGCGCGGTATCGTCATCGAGCGGCGTGCTGAACAATACTCCTTATTCTTTCAGCACGCGATTCGAAAATACTCCGGGCACAAATCCTGAAGAATTAATTGCCGCGGCACACGCTGGCTGCTTCTCCATGGCTCTGTCCGGGCAATTGGGCGGCGCCAATCTGACTGCATCGAGCATTGAAACCACGGCCACGTTGACCATGGAGAAGCTCGATTCCGGCTGGACAATCACCGCCGTTCACCTGGATGTGGTTGGACGCGTCCCCAACGCCGATCAGGCTGCGTTCCAGAAGGCGGCCGAAAACGCCAAGAGCGGATGCCCGGTCTCAAAGGTACTCAAAGCGAATATTACGATGACGGCCAAGCTGGAAGGATAGTTTTCCAGGCGCCCTCGCCAAGTTTGACAGCCAGCGACGCGCCTGTAGAATATTGTCTGTGGTTCTCTCCTGAAGGTGGCTCGCAAGGGTCCCCGTAACCGAATCACTTTTTGCCATCGTGGCGGAATTGGCAGACGCGCATGGTTCAGGTCCATGTACCCGCAAGGGTGTGGGGGTTCGAGTCCCTTCGATGGCACCACAGTTTTTCCTTCCCGAGGACTTGAGTTGACAATCCGGTGACAGAAGGCCGCGCTGCCTTCCCGTATAATTGTTGCCATTCGTCATGCCTGTTAGCCTCACTGAAATAGTTGCCGCAACCCGCCGCAAAGTGGCCGCAACCAAGCCCGCAGCGGATCTGCGCGAACTCGAGCGCCTGGCCGAAAATCATATACCGCGCGGCTTTCGGAGCGGTTTGGAATCCGCAGGCGTGAATGGCATCGCCATCATCGCCGAATTGAAACGGGCCTCGCCTTCGCGTGGAGTCATTCGTTCTGATTTCGATCCTGCGAGTTTGGCGAAAGAACTCGAAACTGCAGGCGCGGCTGCTTTGTCGGTTTTGACCGACGCAGAATTTTTTCAGGGATCGTTAGAGAACCTCTGTCGAGCATCTGCCAACACTAAACTTCCGTGCCTGCGCAAGGATTTCATTATCGATGAATTCCAGTTGCTGGAAGCGCGCGCTAATGCCGCCGATGCGGTGTTGTTGATCGTCGCGGCGTTATCCCAGGCGGAATTGAAGATACTCGCTCATCGGGCGGGCGAACTTGAACTCGACGTTTTGTGCGAAGTGCACGACGAAAATGAATTGCAACGTGCCATAGACCTGGGCTGCGATCTCATCGGCGCCAATAGCCGCGACTTGCAAACCTTCAAGGTTGATCTCGAAACAGCCATTCGCCTGGCCGCCCGCATTCCGAAGCATGCGTTGCGGGTGGCGGAGAGCGGAATCCATAATGCGGCGGATATCGTCCGTCTGCGTGCGGCGGGCTATCAGACGTTCTTGATCGGTGAATCGTTGATGAAGGCGAAATCGCCCGGAGAAGCACTGAAAGCACTTCTTGCAGAAACAGAGCGCGCGTCTCATGCCCTGCTCAAAGAATAGGTTCTGGGAACTCCGCGTGAGGACGGGAAATAGGTTTCATGACGTGGGTAAAGATTTGCGGGATTACGAATCTCGAGGATGCGCTAACAGCGGTAGATGCGGGGGCAGACGCCGTCGGATTCGTGTTTTATGAGAAGAGCCCGCGAAATGTGTCGCCGGAAACCGTGCGCGAGATCGTGCGCCAAATGCCAGCCCACATCGAAAAGGTTGGAGTGTTCGTGGGGAATAATCTCGAGGATCTGCCGGAATTCGTGGATCGGTTGGGCTTGACCGGATCACAACTCCACTTTAGGCCGGGCTTCGGCCCGGTGGATGAGACGAAGGCTTATGGTTTAGGGTGTTTTCCCCTAGGGTTTAAGAACTACGTTTCATGGCCGGCGGAGTGGTTTATGGAGTCGGAGGATTCCGCGAATCATTTCATTGACAGCGCCCAAAAGGTCGCGGAAATGATGCGATCCCATCCAGAAGAAGAACAACTGGTGGATTGTTTTCAGACCATTTTTCTCGATTCTGGCAACTTTCAGCAACCGGGTGGAACCGGCACGGTCTTCGATTGGGAGAAAGCGGCGCCAATGGTCGATCGCCTGAAGCAAGCCGTGAGGGTGGTGGTCGCCGGCGGTCTGAATCCGGCGAATGTCAGTCGAAGCAATCCATATACTGAAACCCTGGGGCGTGGATGTCTCCTCGGGCGTCGAAGCGAAGCCGGGCAAGAAAGATCCACAAAAGGTTCGGGCCTTCATGGAAGCAGTCCGCCACAGCGAGAAAGTCGTATAGAAATATGGCAACCGCAACCGTCACCCGCGAAAAAAAGGTCTCGGCGAAGAGTTCCAGCACCGGCCGCTTCGGCGTCTATGGCGGACGCTACGTCCCCGAGACGCTGATGGCGGCGCTCGAAGAACTGGAGCGTGCATACGACAAGGCGAAACGCGATCGCGAAGTTTCAGCGCCGTCTCGACGAACTCCTGCGACACATACGCCGGCCGTCCGACGCCGTTGTTCTTCGCCCGCCGCCTGACCGACAAGCTTGGCGGCGCAAAAATCTATCTCAAGCGCGAAGATCTGCTGCACACCGGCGCGCACAAAATCAACAACTGCCTGGGGCAGGCATTGCTGGCCGAACGCATGGGCAAGCGCCGCATCATCGCCGAAACCGGCGCCGGACAGCACGGCGTCGCCACCGCAACCGTCTGCGCGCTGTTCGGCTTCGAATGCGTCGTCTACATGGGCACCGAAGACATGCGGCGCCAGGAACTGAACGTCTTCCGCATGCGCCTGCTGGGAGCGGAAGTGCGTGGCGTCGAGTCCGGCTCGCGCACTTTGAAGGACGCCATCAACGAAGCCATGCGCGATTGGGTCACCAACGTTCGCACCACGCATTATCTGTTGGGCAGTGTGCTGGGTGCGCATCCTTATCCCACCATGGTGCGCGATTTTCACAAAGTCATTGGCGACGAAGCACGCGCCCAGATTCTGAAAGCCGAAGGCAAACTGCCCGACGGCGATTATCGCCTGCGTTGGTGGCGGATCGAACTCGATTGGCATTTTCCATGAGTTCATTCAGCGACAAGCGAGTGAAGCTGATCGGCGTCGAAGCCGGCGGACGCGGCGAACGCTTGGGCGATCATGCTGCGCGCTTTCGCGGAGGCTCGCCCGGGGTGCTGCAGGGAACCTATTCTTACCTTCTGCAAGACGCGGCCGGCCAGATCGCGACCACGCATTCGGTTTCCGCCGGGCTGGACTATCCGTCGATCGGTCCGGAGCATGCCTGGCTGAACGATTCGGGCCGCGCGGAATACGTCTCCGCTTCCGACGCGGAAGCGCTGGAAGCCTGCACCACTGCTGGCTCGGACGGAAGGAATCATTCCGGCGCTCGAATCCGCGCACGCTGTGGCCGAGGTCCTGAAGCGCGCGCCGAAAATGAAGAAGTCGGAAATTGTGATCGTGAATATCTCCGGACGCGGCGACAAAGACATTGGAATTCTGAGGGAGAACCTGAAACTCGACGATTAGATCATTTGCGATTCCCAGTTGTCGATTGCCAATTGGAAATTCGCAATTCTTTTCGCTGCCAGAACCATGCCCCTTTCCTTTCCAAATCGTCCGTCGCTGGTCGCCTATGTCACCTGCGGCGATCCCGATCTCGACGACCACGCGCGACATTGTCCTGGCCGCGATCGAGGCGGGCGCCGATGTGATCGAACTCGGTGTGCCGTTCAGCGATCCGGTGGCCGACGGCCCGGTGATCCAGCGTGCCAGCGAACGGGCTCTGCAGCATGGCACATCGCTTGGCCGATGTGCTGAAACTGGCCGCTGAAGTACGCCAGCACTCGCAGTCGGTTGGGCTGATCGTTTTCTCGTATCTGAATCCCATTCTGCGCATGGGATTGGAAAAATTCTGCAAGGTCGCCCGCCATGCCGGAGTCGACGGCGCGCTGCTCACCGACCTACCCGTGGAAGAAGCGGGCGACTACCTGCGCGAGATGCAGCGACACGACTTGGCGACCGTATTTCTTGCCGCACCCACCAGCCCCGACGAGCGACTGAAGCGGATCGCTAAAGCCTCCAGCGGATTTGTTTACGCCGTCTCGCGCACCGGAGTGACCGGAGCCCGCCAACAATTGCCCGACGACGCGCGGAAACTGGTTGCGCCGCCTCCGCAAGTACACGAAGCTTCCCATCGCCGTGGGTTTCGGCATTTCGACTGCGGAGCAATTCGCGGCCGTCGGCAGAGTTCGCCGACGCGGCGGTGATCGGCAGCGCCATTGTAGAGACGATCGAACGCAATCCCGGCAAAGAAGCCGAGGCTGTGGCAGAATTTGTAAAACAGCTTTCAGCCGACAGCTCTCAGCTTTCAGTTTCTAAAGCCTGACTTCGACCGCCGCAGACGGCTCACGAATTGCTGTTTCGCAGACCGCTGAAAGCTAGTGACTCGCTATGGACATTGCAGACTGGCGAAAGAAAATCGACGAACTTGACCGCAAACTGGTGGAGTTGCTGAGCCAGCGGGCGCAGGCCGCCCACGAGATCGGCAAACTGAAGCGCGGCGTTGGCATGCCGATCTACGAGCCCGATCGCGAGCGTGCCGTGTTCGACAATGTGCAAGGCATCAATCAGGGGCCGCTGCCCGATCGCGATCTGCTGCGCATCTACGAACGCATCATGGACGTCATGCGCCAGATCCAGAAGGAAGAGATCGCGCCGCAAGCCGGCGGCGACGGAAACATTTGGCGATACGGAATTGGATTCAGAAGTAAATGACTGAGGCAGCTTTCAGCCATCAGTTCCCAGCAGAAGACTGCAGGGCCAGTGGCTGAAAGCTGAGAACTGATAGCTGTCCTATGATTGTTGCAATGCAAGAATCCGCGACCGAAGAGCAGATCCAGCAGGTGATCGAACACCTGGTTGAGATGGGCTTCTCCGTGCACCGCACCACCGGCGAGCGGCAGACCGTGCTGGCGGCGGTGGGCGCGCGCATCGATTTCGATATTCGCAATCTCGAAGTGCTTGTCCGGCGTCGAGCACGTTCACCGCATCAGCGCGCCTTACAAGCTGGCCGGACGCAGTTTCCGCCCGGAGGGAACCGTCGTCGAGTTTGCCAACGGATTGAAGATCGGCGGCAAGCGAAGTCGTCGTGATGGCCGGCCCCTGCTCGGTGGAATCGCGCGAGCAACTCTTCACCGTCGCCGAGCACGATGGCCAAAGCCGGAGCGCGCGTGCTTGCGTGGCGGCGCATTCAAGCCGCGCATCTCTCCATATTCCTTCCAGGGACTGGGTCTGGAAGGCTTTGAAACTGCTGCGCGAGGCCGGCGACCGTTTCGGCTTGCTGGTGATCAGCGAGGTCATGGAAATCTCGCAAATCGCCATCATGCTGCCCTATCGTGGACATCTTCCAGGTGGGCGCGCGCAACATGCAGAATTTCAATCTGCTGCGCGAACTGGGCAAGGTCAAGAAGCCGGTGTTGCTCAAGCGTGGCATTGCCGCCACCCTCGAAGAACTGCTGCTCTCGGCCGAATACATCATGGCCGGCGGCAACTACGACGTAATCCTGTGCGAGCGCGGCATTCGCACCTTCGAGACCTACACGCGCAACACGCTGGACATCTCGGCGATTCCCATCATTCATAAGCTCTCGCACCTGCCCATGACTTCCGATCCATCGCATGGCACGGGACTTCGCGACAAAGTTGCGCCCATGGCGCGCGCGTCGGTGGCCGCTGGCGCAGATGCGCTTCTGATCGAAGTGCATCATGATCCGGACAAGGCCTTGTCGGATGGCGCGCAATCGCTTTATCCCGAGCAGTTTGCCAAGTTGATGGATGAGTTGCGCATGATCGCGCCCGCCGTTGGACGCAAAGCCGAAAGTTCGACGTCGATGCGCACGTGATCGATGACATTGTGCGTCTCGTAAATCCATGCCTATTCGCCAAATCACGATTATCGGCACCGGCCTGATTGGCGGCTCTTTCGCGCTGGCTCTGAAGAAGCACGGGTTCGCCGGACGGCATCATCGGCTGTGATCGCGCGCCGGTTCTTGAACGCGCCCGACGCAAGGCGCGATTGACGCCGGCCACACCAATCCCGCCGACGCGGTTCGCGGCAGTCAGATTATCGTTCTGGCCACTCCCGTCAGTGCGCATTATTGACCTGATCGAGCGGCTTGGTCCGGCACTTCCGCCAAAAACCTTGCTCACCGATGTCGGCAGCACCAAGGCGGAAGTCCTGGCGCGCGCGAAGCAAGTCTTTCGGCAAGACTACTGGCGCAGCGTTTTCTCGCCGGACATCCCATGGCCGGCAAGGAGCAATCCGGCGTGGAGTTTGCCGACCCTGATCTTTTCCACGGCGCGGCCTGGTTCGTGACTCCGGTTCCGGGGCAGCAGAATCTGACGACGGTCTGAGTGGAGAATTATCTGGAATGGGTTGAACAAGATCGGCGCGCGCATTGCCAGCATGGACGCCAGACGAACACGACCAACTCTGCGCCTGGATCAGCCACCTGCCGCAAATGATCTCCACCGCACTGGCGGCGCGCTGGTGGACGAATACGGCGAACGATGCCCCGCTGCTCGAGGCCGGAGGCCGCGCCCTGCGCGAGATGACGCGTATTTCGGCCAGCTCCTTATTCCATGTGGCGCGACATCGCCCTCACCAACAAGAACAAATATTCGAGGACGCGCTGCTAAAGCTGGAACAGCGCCTGGCGCACATCCGCGAAAATCTCGACACCCGTGAGTTGGCGATGGAGTTTGAGCGGGCCCACCAGTTGAAGAAAATCGCTTTGGCGAAGACAAAACAGTCCGCATTGAAAGCAGTGGACGATTAGAGTCATCTGCCGCTCAATGAGTCGGATGGCTCAATCACTCAATCTACATTTAGAATCTCTTGTTCGATGAACAAAGTCGTTGCCAGCGCCGACGAGGCCATTCGCGATATCTTCGACGGCGCCACCATCATGGTCGGCGGCTTCGGCCTCTGCGGCATTCCCGAGAACCTGATTCGCGCACTGGTCCGCAAGGCGTGAAGAACCTCACCACCATCAGCAACAATGTTGGCGTCGACGGTCTCGGCATGGGCTTGCTGCTGGCAGCTGGGCAGATTCGCAAACACATCGGCACCTACGTCGGCGAAAACAAGTTGCTCGAGCAAATGGTGCTGCAAGGCAAGAGTGGAACTCGACCTGGTGCCGCAAGGAACATTTTCCGAACGCATTCGCGCCGGTGGCGCGGGCATTCCCGCTTTCTTCACGCCCACCGGCGTCGGCACCATCGTCGCGGAAAACAAAGAGACTCGCGAATTCGACGGGCGCCTGTATGTGATGGAACACGCCCTGAAAGCCGACTTCGCCTTCGTCAAAGCCTGGAAGGGCGACAGTGGGGCAATCTCGTCTATCGCAAGACCGCGCGCAATTTCAATCCGATGATGGCGACTGCTGCGAAGGTCACCATTGCGAAGTCGAGCATCTGGTCGAGGTAGGCGAACTGGAAGCCGACCTGGTTCACACGCCCAGCGTCTTCGTGAAACGCATTTTCCAGGGAGAGCTGTACGAGAAGCGAATCGAGAAGAGAACGACGAAAAAAGCAAATTAACTTATGCGGGGACAGCCGGCGGTCCAACCCCAGCAAAACTCGGCACCTGGAGCGCAAGAACCAATCATGTCAGCCATCCTCAAACCCGGCAAAGACGTCGAAAAGCGCGAGCGCATCGTGAAGCGCATTGCGCACGAACTGCGCGACGGCTTCTACGTCAACCTCGGCATCGGCATGCCCACGCTGGTGGCCAATTACGTTCCGCGCGGCATGGACGTCATTCTGCAAAGCGAAAATGGCATGCTGGGCATCGGTCCCTATCCGATCGAAGGCCAGGAAGATGCCGACCTGATCAACGCCGGCAAAGAAACGGTCAGCGAAATGGCGGGCACGGCTTATTTTTCCAGCGCCGATTCGTTCGCCATGATTCGCGGCGGCCACATTGACCTGAGCGTCCTCGGCGCGATGGAAGTCGACGAGGAAGGCAATCTCGCCAACTGGATGATTCCCGGAAAAATGGTCAAGGGCATGGGCGGCGCGATGGACCTGGTCGCGGGCGCGCGGCGCGTGATCGTCGCCATGGAGCACACCACCAAGGATCGTCAGCCGAAAATTCTGAAGAAGTGCACGCTGCCGCTGACCGGCGTCAAGGTCGTGGACACCATCGTCACCGAGATGGCCGTCATTCGAGTGACGCCGGCTGGTCTGGTGCTGGAAGAAATCGCGCCCGGCCTGACCGCCGAAGACGTGCAGCGCGTCACCGAACCAATGCTGATCATCAGCCCAAATCTCAAGACGATGACAAGTTGAGCGCCGGGACCTTAGTCGCGCACCGCTCTTCATGCGCGCCGCTTCAAACTCATCGCCCTTCTGCCAGCCCACCAACTTGGTTTGCGATGCAGCTTCCCATCCCAGGGCAAACCCGAAGCGCGCCATCGCAGCATCCCCAGTGAAGTCCATGCTCGGATGATATTCATCGCTCGGCTGATGATAATGCTTTGAGGTGTACTCGTTCGGCCTGCTGCAAGCCCCAGGCGGTGTCGTGTCCCTTGTACTTTGTGCCTTCGTTGACCGAGAACGCCGGAATGCCGACGCGCGCCAGACTGAAATGATCGGAGCGATAATAGTGTCCGGCCTCGGGGCGGGAATCGGGACGAATCGTCAGCCGGAAGTTTTTCGCCATCGCCTCGATGGTCGGGTAAAACGTAGTCCGCTCCGCGCCGGAAACTTCCACTTCCTCAGGCGCCCCGAGCGGCGGCACGTCGTCGTAATTCAGGTCCAGGCTGATCTTGCCGGCTGGGACCGGGGGATGCTTGCCGAGATATTCCGAGCCGAGCAATCCTTGCTCTTCCGCCGTGACCGACGCGAACAGAATAGACCGGCGCGGCCGCTGACCGGCTTCCGCGTAGGTGCGCGCAAGTTCCAAAAGAATGCCGCACCCGGTCGCGTTGTCATCGGCGCCGTTGTAAATGTTGTCGCCGGGCATGTCCGGACGGATTCCGAGGTGATCGTAGTGGGCCGTGTACATCACAACTTCGCTCTTAAGCTTTGAGTCCGATCCGGCCAGCATAGCCAGCACATTGTTCGATTCGAATGGACGAATCCTGCTGACCATGTGCGCCTTCAACTTCACAGGCAGCGCGACTGGATGAAAATCGCGGGAACGCGCATCCGCCATCATCCTGTCGATATCCATGCCTGACGCTGCTGCCATTTGTTTTCGCCACGTCGAGCTGAACCCACGACGCAACTTTCAGTTTTGGCGTGCCATCGAGTTTCAGGAATGACTTCTCTCCGGAATTCGAGTTGCGCACGACCTCCCATGGATAGCTGGCCATCTCCGTCTGATGGATCAGAATCACGCCCGGCCGCGCCTTTTCGCGCGGCCTCTTCATATTTGTAGGTCCAGCGTCCGTAATAAGTAAGCGCTTTCCCTTTGAAGAAATTCAAATCGTCGGACGGCGGCTCGTTGACCAGCATAAGCAGAACCTTGCCGCGCACATCGGTGCCTTTGTAATCGTCCCATTGATATTCGGGCGCTTCGATTCCGTATCCGACATAGACGATGTCGGCATCCACGTCCGACTGTGGTTGCTGCGTCTGATCGTAAGCAACGTAATCGTCCAGCGGCTTCAGGTTTTTCGTGCCGCTGCGCGACACCAGGGAAAATGTAGTTTCCGGACCCGGCGTGACCCCGACCATCGGCACTCTCTGCAAATAAGTTCCGTTGTCGCCCGCAGGCTTCAGTCCATAAAGAGCAAACTGAGTAGCCATATACTCTGCAGCTATGTCACCTCCACGCTGCCCCGTGCCGCGACCTTCAAGCAGATCGTGAGACAGGAAGCGGACGTGCGCCCGGATGCGCTCGGGATCGATTTTCTGCATGGCCGCGAAGGCGGGAGCCGACAGCCGCCCTGGATCGCCGGATGATCGAGTGCGGTTATGCGAAGTCTGGGCAGCGGCAACGTTTAAAAAAGCAAAAAGCGAGAACAGGACCACAGCAGTAACGCGCATCCTCGGCGACTCCTCCACAACAAATAATATTGGATAGGCATTTCATTCTACGGGAAAGTAGATGACCGGCTATGTTACCAGTGGAGCGCCCCTATTGTAGCGACCGCGTACCGGCGGATGACGTGGACAGGCCCCGCGCTCGCTGCGGAAAGAACGACAGTGAGCAAGGTGCGAATGCTCTAAAAAACTTTGGCCCGCGACCGCGGGCTAGTTCTTCGACCCTCAACCAGGGCGGAATTCAGCGACTTGCTCATCGCTACGAAACACGGACTCTAAGTTTTCGCCCGCAAGCTTTGCCGCCTTGCGGTTGATTTCTTCAATCTCTTTCCGCTCCCAGCCCACGCTTGAGATTTCGATCTTGCCGTCCTGCGCAATCCAAAAAATGCTGGGAACGTTCGTCAGCCCATAGGCGTTGGACGCGGGATAAGTCTTGGTGTCGTCCAGCAGAATGGGGAAAGTCACGCCGTATTCTTTCGCAAAGCCCGCCGTGTCTTTCTTCTCATTCTGCGAGACGCCGACGATGGTCACATTTTTCCCGCCATGCGCTTTATAGATCCGTTCAAGATACGGAAATGTATATTGGCACACCGGGCAGGAAATTTTGAAAAACGCCGCCACCACCGGCCCGCGGGTGAGAGCATCCCGCAAAGAAAATTCCTTCCCATCCATGGTTTGCAGCTTGAAATCCGGCGCGGATATTCCCGCGCTTAATGCAGCCATATTCTCTCCTCCGAAAATCTTACGCAGCCACTTCACCGATCTATCTTAGCGCGTATCTACCCGGGCGACGGCAGGCGTGCCGCTCATTCCAGCCACTCGGGATTATGAAAAGTCCCGTCGAACTCATGCGCGGTCTTATAACGTTCATACTCTCCGCGCTGGGCGGCTTTCTCGGTCTTCGCCAGCAAGGCGGCCACCTCCGTCTGACTCAAAGGACGAAAACTGCGAGCCACCTTCAACGCCTGTTGCAAAATCTGCAGCGAGTCGCAGCCAGTGATGACTACGCTCGTGGGCAGGTTCAGCGCATATTGCAGGCACTCCACCGGCTGCGCCGTCTTGCTCTGCAGGATCTGCTTGTCGCCCATGGGTTTCATGCCGAGTACTCCAATGTTGTGTTCGACGAGCACCGGCAGAACTTTCTTCTCGAAGCTCTCATAATGCGCGTCCATCAGATTGAGCGGCATCTGCACCGTATTCAGCGTGAATTTGTGAGCAAACGCGGTATTGAGCATCTTAAGGTGAATTTCCGGACTCTTGTGTCCGGTGAATCCGATGTAGCGAACCTTGCCCTTTTCCCTGGCTTCGACCACTGCTTCCATGCCGCCACCCGCAGCGAAGATGCGATCCGGATCGGTATCCCGGATCACTTCGTGAAACTGCAGAAGATCGATTCGGTCGGTCTGCAAGCGGCGCAGGCATTCGTCGATCTGCCGCGCTGAACCTTTCTTTGTACGGCCATCGATCTTGGTCATCAGGAATGCCTTCTGCCGGTAACCATCGCGCAGGGCTTGGCCCATGCGAATCTCGCTTTGGCCCTCGTTGTAGTCCCAGCAATTGTCGAGGAAGTTGATGCCCTCGTCGAGGGCGGTGCGAATGATGCGAATGCTCTCTTGCGCATCGCTCTGGCTGCCGATGTGGTATCCGCCTAGCCCGATGCAGGAAACTTTCTCGCCGGTATTTCCCAGTGTGCGATAGGGGACGTCGTTCCGGGTCTCAGCCGACCACGCGTTTTTCAACAGACCACTCGCTGCAACGGTGCCTGCGCTCGTCTCAAGAAAGCGGCGTCGCGTAACTCCGTGCTTTTTGTTGTCCGCGGATTGATTCATGGCAATCTCCATCCCCGCAAATTTCTTAGATGATCTTGGATGCGCGCAGGATCTTCCGCGTCAGCCCGGTCAATGGCAAAGACGTGACTTGCGCCGTCCGCACCCAACGCCCCTCTATGTCTCCGGGATCGGGCCCTCGAATCACTCGCACCAGATAGTCGGTCACGGTGATGGAATGCCGCAGAGTCAGGCATTTCCCACTCGCACCATTCGCGCCCGAAGACTCTGGCAGCTCCCACATGCCCGGCATGAGCGTCGCTTCCCTCGGGCGCTGGACCAGGAATATCGAATTGCCCCGGCAAGCCAGCGTGTAATCGATTTCTCGCTTCGTCTGACGAGTTCCCTGGCTTGATCCGCGTAGTTCTCCGCGAGTGGCGCACAGATCGGAAACCGGGCAAAGCAAACAGCGCGGCTGTCGCGGCAGGCAGATGGTTGCGCCTAATTCCATCATGGCCTGGTTGAAATCTCCCGGACGCCGCCGACTGAGCAGCTCTTCCGCGGAGCGCCATAAACTCTCGCCCCCGAGATGTTTTCCCAGCACGCGCGACAAAACCCGTTCCACGTTTCCATCCACCACGGCGACTGGTTCGCCAAAGGCAATGCTGGCAATTGCCGCCGCAGTGTAGCGGCCGACGCCAGGCAGAGTGCGCAAGTCGTCGACTCGTTGCGGGAGCGCGCCCGCGTGTTCCTTTACAACCTTCTTCGCCGCAGCGTGCAGCATTCGGGCGCGGCGGTAATATCCGAGGCCGCTCCAGACCGCCAGCACGGACGATTCCCGCGCCGAAGCCAGCTTTTGGATGGTCGGAAAGCGCCGCAAAAATCTTTCATAATGCCCGGTCACGGCGGCCACGCGAGTTTGCTGCAGCATGATTTCCGAGAGCCAGACCCGATACGGATCGCGATCCCGCCTCCAGGGTAAATCGCGCTTGTGACAGTCAAACCATTGAAGCAGGCTTTGCCGAAATCGCTTCCTTCCGGCCGCACTCAGCTTTTCCGAAGTGTCCTGTTCTAAAGTCATCTATGCCGGCCGTACAACCTTCGCGCACCCTAACACTACAAACTAAGGAACATCTGGAGAATTCCGCTGGGCGCGATTCTACTGCAAGGAGCCTGAGGTGTCGGATGTGAGCCTCCGCGCCCCAAGCGGGAGTATGCCCGCGGATGCCTCCCCGTTGACCTCCGCTCTCAAGCGGGAAATAATGACTGAGTCTGGTGTCCGCCGTCGACGAGTGCCCGTCTACGCGCTCACGCGATCGAAGGAGATCCATGAACAACTTCAACCGCAAGGTGGAAGAAGCTTCCGCGCGGGTCAACAAGTCGGTAGCCGACGCCGCCACAACCTTAGAGAAGGAAGCTGCGGAAGTGATCGCCTACCTGAACGACGAAGTGGTGCCGGCGGTGCGCCAGCACTCGACCAAAGCCCTGCGGATCGCCGCAGAGAAACTCGAGCACCTGGCCGACTACATGGAAAAGCATCAGCCTCCCCGCAAATGAGTAGTTTATTTGTCCGTCATTCCGAGAGCTGTAGGGGCGCGAGTTTCAAGACTTCGTTCATCATTGCCTTTGCGCTGCTTTCACTCCTGCTAACGGGCTGCGGACACAAGCAAACCAGCGTCAGTGTTCCGCCTCCGCCGCCCATCACCGAACCGGCTCCTCCGCTAAGTTCTGCGACCACGGAGGCCCCGCCCGCGACCACGACTCCTGCTCCGCAAGCGCGGGAAGACGACTCACTCGGCATCCCAGCGGATGCGAAACCCATCTCGGTCGAGACCGGCCTGGCAAGCTGGTACGGCGCCCCGTATCACAATCGCCGCGGTTCCAATGGCGAGATCTATAACATGCACGCCATGACGGCCGCCCATCGAACCCTTCCCCTGGGCTCGATTGTGCGGGTAACGAATGTGAAGACCGGGCGCTCGGCCTTGGTGCGAATTACCGATCGCGGACCCTTTGTCGAAGGCCGCATCCTCGATCTCTCGCAAGAGGCAGCCCGGCGAATCGACATTCTGCAGGCGGGTGTCGCCCGGGTACGAATCGAAGTGTTGCGCACGCCGTCTCCCATGGAAACCGGCGGCAGATGGGCAGTGCAGATCGGCGCTTTCGGCGAAGAACAGGCGGCCGATAAGTTAGCCGACCATCTCTCCCACCGATATCAGACCGCCAAGGTTCAATGTTTTAGCAGTCCCGTCGGCGACTGGTGGGTGCGAGTCCGGGTACGGGATGACGACCGCAAGCGCGCCGAGGAAGTTGCCCGCGACACCCAAACTCCGCAAGGGTCAACCTTTCTGGTCCGTCTCGACTGACCATTCTCCGCTGACGACGCCGCATGAATCGCAGTGTCCGCTGTCGAACTGCAAGATTCACTCCTGATGGGCTATAGTAGGCAAACCCCCGTCGTAGCGGTGCCGTGCCATAGCGCGGCGTGTCTCTTAACCTCAAGGACGCATCATGAATGACTGTCTGTTCTGCCGCATCATTCGCGGGGAAATCCCATCCAAGAAAGTGTACGAAGACGAACACACCTACGCTTTCGACGACATCAACCCGCAGGCTCCAACCCACGTGCTGGTCGTTCCTAAGAAACATGTTCACGGATTGAAGGAAGCCCTCGCCGAGGACGCCGAACTGATCGGCTACTGCCACCTGGCCGCGGCCAACATCGCTCGCCAACGCAGCATCGAGGATGGCTACCGCACCGTGCTCAACGTAGGTCCCCGCGCCGGCCAGTCGGTCTTTCACCTGCACGTGCACCTGTTAGGTGGGCGGAACTTGCAATGGCCTCCGGGGTAGGACTGCGTCACCGTTCGCCCAGGGAACGCCAAGGTTCTGTTTCCACTGCACACATTCTGGTGCAGAATTTGGGTCAAAAAAAACTCTCGTTTCGGCCTAAAATATAGAAAACAAATAGTTGGAGTTTGGTAATAATATACTTGAACTCAAAAGGTAACAACTAATAGATTAGTTGAGACAGGGCGGCCACGCATTATTTGCTGGCCAGTGGACCGATATAGAGTTCACTGTTTATGTGGGGCCTTCTTAGTGGAGGCTAGCTTTCTGCCGGATCACTATCCGAAGTGCTGCGAGTGTGGGTTACAAATCCCTTCTCGCCCACCAGTGCAAACTGGGCAGAACACGCAGCCTCGGACAGAGGCTTCCTCATCTCTGTCTGGCAGTTCGGACATTTCTGCCCGAGCGGTCTCTGGGTCAAGTCTACCTGCGGACTTTGAGGGTAAATGATGTAGTGGATTATGGGGTTCCAGCATTTTTCGCACGCAAATACAAACAAGTGGACATAGAAGGTTGGTGCTAATGTCTTGTCCATAACGCCGCGAATTATATCCCAGGAGGCAATATGCAGTTGGAGATTGACGAGAATGTTAAGCGGGTACTGGTATTCATGCGCGAGTCAATACCAGCATCCAAACTTATAAGTGTTGCAGAATCTCTACCGGAATTGGCAAGGCTCTTATGGAGGGATTGCCCACAAGAGTCCTTCGTAGCTCACAGCCTCATCGGTGTAGACAGTTGAGCCGAATTTCACTTCTTTGCGAACCTGGGACTCCAGAGTGTTCCGCTTGGTATCGACTACAACCTTAGCGCGAACTTCTTTGCCCCCACGGTCCAGCAGGCCCATAACGATAGTTTTTCCAAAACTTCCGGGGGCTGGCCCGTGCTTTCACGCCACACAAAGTCGGGTGCCCTGCCCTTCTCGCGTTTTGTGCGAGAGGGCGGGGCCTTTTAGCTGCCACTGCGGCGGCCCACCGGATACACACCATGTTGATCACGACAAGCGGTATCCAGAGAGATTCCCAGTTTGGAACCGGCCCTCGGCCAGCCCGCTTTTCATCTTGACCACAGCCTTTCCGTTGCGATAAGATAAATAGGCACGGATTATCTACAAGATAATATACGATCTTTGACAACCTGACAAGAACGCAACTTCTGGACGCAGTGCTCGGCCCCACCCACCATCGTGAAGGCGAGAGTCTTCCAGCGGAACTGCCGGCACTCCGGGATGCCGCGATAACTCCCATGTTTTTAATATTTTGCCCGTAACTACCTTAAGAACCATAGATCTAGCGGGTAGGAAAAATTCCAGTCGTTTGTTTTCTTAGATTTGCACGGAACCGAGAGTTTTTTTTGATCTAAATTCTGCACCAGAATCTGTGCAGTGGAGCCGGGGGTCTTGGCCTTCGCGGTCGATCAAACTCCATGTCCGTCAGCCGATGGCGGCGCTGGCAAGGGCTTCTCCACCACATCGATAGGGTGGGTAGGTTGCACGGGCGAGGGCGCTCGCGCCTACATTCTTATTGGGCGCTGGCTTCGTCTTCGGGGGCGCCGTGGCGGCGCAGCAACTGGGGCAGGTTTTGCGAGAATGCCGAGCGCGGCAAGACCATGTCGCATCCGACTTCATGCGCTTTCTGCTTCAAGTCGCCCTGCACGTGCGAGAGGAAGCCGATAATCGAAGTCTTCTTCAGTTTGCTCTTGAGTTTTGGAATGAGAGTCAGCGGCTTGGCGTTCACATTGTTCATGTCGAAGATGACCAGCGACGGCTTCTCTTCGCCGTTCAGCTTAATCCGCTCCAGCAGGTCTTTTTCGTTCTTGACGAATTCCACTTTGACGTTGAGCTTGCGCGCCGTCTCCTGAATCTTGGCCTGGAAAAACAGGTCGTCGACAAAGGCAAAGATGCGCGAATTGGCATCCTCATTGGGTGGAAGCGGATCCGGTTCCATGGGAGCATAGGACGGAGCAAAGCCGGGACGGCCGCCGCGCCCGCGTCCCCCTTTGTCGCCATTGAGGGCGCCCCGGTAGCTGTGATCCATGGGAGCGCTGTAGATACCGCTGAGTTGCTGACGATCACGACCGCCGGGCTGCCCTGCGCGATTCGATGGACGACGTCCGCGTCGCCGTCTGCTTCTCCCTCCGCCTCCGGAGGGATTTCCAGGTCCAACATTCATATCGTTTCTCGTTGTGTGATCTTGCCTTCCAGCTCACCCCGAAGTGAGCCGATGTTTTAGTGCCTTGGTGCAACCGCTTGCTGGGTAGTGCCCCACCTCGCGCACATGAAACTTTATGTGCGTTGAAACCCAATGCGGTTGGAGTTCATCCGTGAATGATCTTTGTCCGTCTAGGCGCCTGGAGTCGATTGGGCGCGGGAGGCCAGCTAGGGAGCATGGCCGCTTGGGAACAATACAATGGTATCTCTCGCGGCGGATAGAGCGCAAGCCCTAACTGGCCTTAGTTTTGCACAAAAGTAACTGTACACCCCCGGTGAGTTAGGTCCCGGACATAGGAGAGCTCTAATCCAGTCGGCTAGTCGATGCGAATTTAAGCTCCCCCGCTTACCTGCCGCGCCCATTGCATGGCTTGCCAGTAATACTCGGCGACTTCGCTCTGGCTGAGGTGAAGTTGGGCAGCCTGTTCGCTGGCGATTTTCCACTCTCCGGATTCCCGGGCCAACATCAGTTGATAAAACGGCCGCAGGGGGCTGGCTTCGCCGAGGAGTACCAATCTGGTTTGCTCATCGATGGGAACATTTTCGAGCACCTGGCTCATGGGAATTTCAAGCATGGCATCCATCAAGGAAAGCATGCCCATGAGGAACAGATCGGATTTCCCGTGCTGAATTTTGGGGGAGAGCAGCTCGCAAAAGCGGGCGCGGACTAATGCCGAGAGCACCAGTTCGCTGGTCTTGCCTTGTCCCGCGCCGAGGGTTGCTACCAGGCGAATCCAGCGGCGGACCTCGCGCTCGCCTAATATCGAGAGCGCATGCCGCACCGACTGAATTTCGGTGGAGAATCCGAAGGCGGCAGAGTTCAGATAGCGCAGCAGGCGGTAACACAGGGCGGCTTCACTCTTGACCAGGTTCTCAATCTCGCGCACGTCCAACTCGCGTTGCGAAACCGCGGTCAGCATGCGCAGGTAATTGAGCCGGTTGGCGGGGATTTCGTGCGCGGTCATAACCTCCGGACGCCGGAAGAAGTATCCCTGGAAGTACACGAAACCAGCTTTTTTGGCGGCGGCGAACTGCTCGCGCGTTTCCACTCTTTCGGCCAGCATGCGGCAGTGCAAGGGAGCATAGCGTTTGACCATAGCGACGGCGTCGACGGCTAATGTTTTTTGGATATCCACTTTGATGATGTCGGCAACATCGGTCAGGGGCTCGCGTGGGTCGTTGAGCGCGAAGTTGTCCAGCGCAACCTTGTAGCCCGCTGCTTTCACTCGGTGGCAGGCGGCCACCAGCAGATCATCGGGGGGAACGGCCTCCACAATCTCGACCACGGCTTGGCCGGAAGGCAGCAAAGTAACGTAATCTTTCAGCAAAATATCGCGTGTACAGTTGATGAATGCCAGATGCCCATCGCAGAGTACGTCGAGGCCGAGCAACATCGAGGTGTTCAGGGTGCTGCGTGAAGCTGCGTCTGCGTCCGAGTGCCTGAAGAAATCTTCGACCCCGTCGCGAAACAGGAGTTCATAGCCGAAGACCTTCTCGTCAGTGGTCAGAATGGGCTGGCGGGCAATGGAATGGCTTCCCGGCTTCGGCGCCGGTTTGTTCTTGCCGGGAGTGGCTGCAGAGGAAAGGGGGGGCACGCCTTAACCTATCGGCAAAACCTCGCTGAGGGTTAGTCTGCTGGCCGCAGTTGCGAAAATCCGGCCAAAGGCGTTCTTCTAAAGCCGCGTCCGATCCCTTGCCACATGTGCTTCCCGCGAATCAGTAAGAGTTACTCGGGCGTGGAAAAGCCGTAGCTTTTCATCACGTCGAGAATTGCCGGAGTCTTCAAGTAATGCAGAAGCTGACGCGCGGTCTCTTTCTGCTGGGAAGATTTCAGTATTACTGCCGCTTGCTGAATGGGCGGATATTCCTCGCTCGAAATCTCCAGGTACCTTCCTTTTGCTTTCATTGCCGGGGCCAGGACAAGAGAGAGCGCGAGGATGCCCGCGTCAGCGCTCCCGCCGGTCACAAACGATGCGGTTTGGGAGATGTTTTCTCCGAGCACGAGCTTTTCCGCAACTTTGTCGTAGATTCCATCGTGCTGCAAGGCAGCGATGGCGGCGCGACCATAGGGCGCGTGCTGCGGATTTGCAATGGCGATCTTTTTGATGCTCGGATCGAGCAAGCTTTTTAGGCCGCGACCTAAGTCGAGCTTTGATTCGTTCGGTACAAACAGCACAATTTTCCCGGTCGCGTACGCATAGAGTGTGCCGGGCTCAGTCAGGCCAGCAGCCTCGAGTTTCCTGGGATGCTCGATATCAGCGGAGAAGAACAAATCGAAAGGCGCTCCGTTTTCGATTTGGGTGAAGAAATTCCCTGACGATCCGAAGATCAGTTTTACGCTCTTCCCCGACTCTTTCTGAAATCGTGCGGCTACATCCTGAAAGGCGAATTGAAGATCGGCGGCGGCGGCCACGGTGATTTCCTGCGCGGAACCGTTTCTCGTCAGAGACAAGAGGGACAGGGCAATGACAATGGCGGCGATTCTCCCCTTCATTCCTCGACCCATTCCACGCCGCAGGTATAGCACTTCCAGTTATTCTTGCGGACCAGGATGGGGAATGACAAGAGCAGCCACAAACCATAAGTCCAGAAGCGGTTGACTTTTTCAAATCCAATATCCAGCGAATAGCAGTGGGGACAGCGCGGCTGCGCGTACGGCTCGCCAACTTCTTCTTCGGTGAATTCCGGTGGGATGGGCTCGTCGAGAATGGCCCGCGCCGACTCGAGTTCTTGCTTGTGTACTTGCAGGCGAATGCCGCCGATGGCGTTCGAGAGCAGCCAGTCCATGCGAACCAGATTGCCGTCGGCCAGGGCGCAGGCAATTCCCGCCGACTCCAGTTTACCCTTGGCGAGGAGAGCCTCCGGAACATCGCGGAAATGTTGCAGAGTGACCAGTTCGCTCGACATCGTGAAACCGCGCGGCTATCTCAAAGCAAATGCCCCGATCGGCTGGGCGGTACTCGTCAGAATACTCCGTCGCTTGGAATCCCGCTACCGGCGCTGGGATCCCGTAGGATGTGCAAATACAGGATGCGCTTTCCGGTAGAGCATGGGCCACGTTTCTTATTGGACAGTTAGTGTAATTTCCACTGGATGGCTGAGGGAGCCTGCATTTGCGGTCACGGTAACGGTGCTCGTACCGATACCGCTCCCCAAACTTGTTTGCGTGCTGCCGCTGCCCCCGCCACAAGCGGGCAGCCACAGAATGGAAACCGCCAGGGCAGCGACGAGGGTATACAGGCGTATGCCACGCAATTTCCGTCCGCGATTTTCTCCCGAGACGAGGAGGCCAACCAAGCCCGGAAGCAGCAAAGCATAGAAAATGACGCGACGGCGACCCATGGGACCGGGATCAAGCTTTGCCGAAGCAGTGGCGATGGTTAGGGTCTCGCTGGTGGCCGAAACCGTAGTGAAACTGCAGGTCGCCCCTGCCGGCAGCCCAGAGGTGCAACTGTAGCTTAATGTCTGGCTGAAGCCGCCCAGCGGTTTGATGGTCAGGGTCGTCGTCCCGCGTTGCCCCGGAGCGCTCACGGTAATCGAGGCGGGACTGGCTGCGATTTTGAAGTCCTGAACGCTCAACGTCTGCGCAGCCGAGGTTGAATTGCCGAATGTGCTATTCCACGGATAGCTCGCCGTAATCGAGTACGCACCTCCAGCAAGAGTTTTGGGATCGTAGTTGAATGTCGCGGTGCCGTTGTTCAGTGGTGCGCTGCCCAGCAGGCTGCTTCCGTTGAAAAAGTTCAGTGTTCCCGTGGGCGTGCCCGCACCGGATGCCACGCTGGCAGTTATGACAACCGGACCGCTCGAACCTGCGATCACCGATGTTGGTAGGAGACTAGTCAATTTGGTGGTCGTTGCCGCCGTAGTCGGGGTCCAGTTCGCCAGCAGGTTCGCGACGTTAATGGAACCAAGCCCCGTAGCCTCATCGTAACCCGGGGTGACGAGGTATCCGCTGAGACCGCCGGTCAGCCCCTTGGGTCCGGCTGTACTGTTGTTGCACATGCTTGCGGTGGTGACGACGCAACCGGTCACGCCGCTCGTGGCAACGGTGACATCGTTAAAGACGTTGTTCCCGGAAGTGGCTGCAAGCGTGTAGAGATTGGGATTGAGCAAACCCTGGGCGCTTCCCTCTTGCTGATCTAGTAGAGCAGCGATGCCAGCCATGCTTGGGGCGGACGCGGACGTTCCCCCAAACAGCACAAACGAAAAGTGACCATTGCTGATGACGCAGCTCCCGCCGTTGCCGGCGACACAGGCGAAATAACCATCGTGCGCGGAGGCGCTGAAGGCAACGTCCGGAGTGTAGCGGCCGGTGCGTGCGCTGGGTACGCCGGGACCAACCTGCCAGGCGGGCGTGGGGATAAAAACACTGACGCCGCCTCCGGTACCCGCTATTTGGAACTGCGAGCCATTCTTGGGCTCGTTCCACGCGCCCTCGGGGATATAACTGAGTGCCGACTCGAAGCCGTTGCCGTTGACCGGGCTCCAATAGAGGCTGGGATTGGTGAAGTCCGCGAACTCGGTGCCTCCCACGCACGTGGCATAGCCGGAGGAACAGATGGAATTGGTGCTGAGGATTTGGTTCGTGGGCGGGGGTTTGAACGACGGATCGCATCCCGCTGCTCCGGAATCATCGGAGGAGACAAAAACCGATATGCCTTCTCCCGCAGCTTGCCGGAACAAGCTGTCCCAAAAATTCACTCCGGCTTGGCCGGCTTCGTTCTCGCAGGTCCCAAAGCTGATGTTTATGATCTGAGGCGGGAGCGGCATCGTGTCCACAATATATTCAGTAGCGATCTGAATGCCGTCCCGAGTCGCGGTGGATTTGCTGACGACGAGATCGAGGGTAGCGCCCTGCGCAATGCTGCCCGCGCGCGTAACGTCGAGAGTGGCTTCGCCCTGATCTCCAGAAGCAGTACCGGGAGGGGCAGGCGCGCCGGGATCAATCCCATCCGGCGGAACGATGACGTGCGGGACGTTTGCGGTGATGGCCGCGCGGGCGGCGAAGTTCGTGATGTCTTGAGCATAAACCCGGGCACGACCGACGATGGCGATGGTCTGCCCCGCGCCATTGATCACTCCCGAGATCGGATTCAGATCATAGATAGCGGCAAAGTCGGCGGGGAAAATGACATGGCTACCGTTCGAAAGTGTTCCGTCGGGTTCGGGGCCGCTTCCCGAATTCGACGCCATGTTGTGTGTCTGCTCTTGCACCGTTTCAGCTTTATGCTGCGGGTAGAGCCTCATGGTGTAAAGGCCGCTGATGGACTTGACGACTTTCCCCAGGGCAGCCGGAATTTGCGGTTCAGAACTGACGGAGATACGCTTCTCTCCGTTGACGGCGAAGAAGTGCATCTCTGCTCCAAAGGCATTGCCGATCGCACTAGCCGGACCACTGAAAAGAATTCTCTCCCGGCTGTTGGAGACAGAATCGAAGTGAAGACCTTGTGACCGAAGCCAAGCTTTCACGGCGTCGATGTCGTGCGAGGAAACTCCGAAGCGCTCGCCAATTTCCCCCGGCGTCAACCAATGGTGGTACTCGCGCGATGCGGGATTCTGCTGGTCCAAGAGGAATTGCGTGTAGGCCTCTTCTCCCTCGGGTGAGCGAGCCAGCACCAGCGTGAGTCTCTCCATCGGGAGGTCGGGGGGAACCGCGCCAGCGTCATTCCGAGCGTTGGCCCATGCCGGGTGATGACCCGCCAGTACAATACGATTGGCCGGGTCGACAGGCAAGCGCACGAGGTCGGTAGTCTGCCCGTGCGCCAACGTAATGACATGAAGGAGCAACACAATCGAGCACAACCTGCGGCACAGGGGCGCAGGGCGACAAGAGAGATGGTTGTGCCATTCAGAAAGCATCCCGTCCTCCAATGACTCGAGCACGTCGCGGCAGGAAAAAAGCGACCGCTGCAGGGAGAATGGCAGCGAATGGGGTCGATTATCGTGGAACGCCACAGCGACGTCAACCTGATTGTGAGCGCCGAACCATCTACTTCAAGAGACAATCCGGCCGGCATCTGTTTCCGGATTCAGGCGCAGGAAGTGGGTCCGGGTGACCTACGTAATCTCGCCTGGCCAATGACTTGACCTTTAGATTAGACCGATGCGATGGCGCGCAATCCTTCATCTGCTCTTGATAATGCTTTACATCTGCGGCGCAAGCCGCGCCCAAGATTTGCCCTCGGCCCCCACGAAACATAAATTCTGGGACGCAACCAACAACATGCTTTTCGCCACTCACGCCGCGCTGGAAGCTGCGGACTTCGGCATCACGCACGCGAACTTGAGCAATGGAGGACAAGAGTTCGACCCCATGGCAAAAGCTCTCTGCCAGAGCGGGACGGCTGGCCAGTTGGTCTTCTTTGGAGGAAGAATGGCGGGTGTGGTTGCGGTCAGTTATCTTTTGCACAAAACCGGCCATCACAAATTGGAGCGTATCTTTCCCATCTACGCCAGCGGAGATTCCGCATACGGGGTAGCCAACAGCTTCGCCCATCACTAAATGCTCATCTGGCCCGGGCCAGCACCAGAGTCACATCGTCAGGCTGCTCGTGGGCGCCAATCCAGTTGTCGACCGCTGCCGTAACAATTTCGCTGATGCGTGGCAGGGGCAACTCGCGATTCTCCCGCAACAAGTCGATCAGCCGCTGCTCGCCAAACTCCCCAAACTCATTCTCCGGTTCAGTGACTCCGTCGGTGTAGCCGAGAAATATTTCGCCGCGCCGAAGTTCGACCGAGCCTTCTTCATACCGTCTCTCATCAAACAGCCCGACCACCGTTCCTCCACACTCCAAACGGCGAATGGAACCGTCTTCGCCCATGATGATGGGCGGGAGGTGCCCGCCATTGCTGTAAGTCAGCTTGCGCTCGGCGCCGTTGTAGATTCCCAGGAACAAGGTCGCGTATTTCTCTGCCGGCGTGCTTTCATAAAGTTGATGATTCAGCAGCGAGAGCAAAGCGGCTGGCGACACGTCGAGGCCGTGCAATCCCGAAGCCAGCATCCGATTGGAGCTGAGCGTCGCACCGACGGCGGCGGGTTCACGCAGAACCGGAATGTCCTGCAGGCTGTAAGCGCGCACCGCCGAGTGGATGGTCGCCATGAGGAGCGCAGCCGAGATTCCCTTGCCACTGATGTCGCCAATAGCAAGAATCAGGCGATCCGAGTCCAGGGCCAGGAAATCGTAATAGTCGCCGCTGACCGTCCGCGCAGGCCGGAAAAATCCGTGCACTTCGAGCGACGCCAACTGAACGCTCTCATGCGGAAATAATTGTGCCTGTACCTCCTGGGCGATCATCAGTTCATTCTCCAACCGCTGTTTGCCTTTCTGCTCTTCAATCAATTTCTCGAGCGAAGCGGTCATGGAGTTGAACGAGGTAGCGAGAGTGGCAACCTGGTCTTCCGACTTCACCGCAATGCGATGGGTGAAGTCGCCGCGGTTGACGTACTGGGTACCATCGTAAAGTTGGGCTACGGCACTCGTCACCGTGCGCGTCAGACGCCACGCGATGATCAGCGCGACAAACTCAATGAGAGCGAAAATGATGGCGACGAACAACAGCACAAACTCCACGGTGGGAGCAAAGGCGCCAAGCGCCGCAAACAAGCGCTCATAAAGCTTGGATACGCGAGTTTGCACGATAATTCCGGCTGGACTCGAGCTGTCTCCAGTATCCCAATCCACCACGAAGACGGTTGTGAGGAACGTGACTTGACGATCCACGCTGGCGGCAGCCGGCGGCACGTCGCCCACGGTAAAAGTGGGCGGCCTTCCTTTGCCAACATCGAGAACATAGTCACCCTCAGGTTCGTTCCATACAATGTCGCTGGGGGTGTAACTGTCATCGGCAGTTTTTCCGGCCCCCTTATTTTGCGCTCGATCCACTTTGTGGATGGTGAGCCCGGTGGCGTAAAACATTACCTCACCCAGGTTGGTCGCCAGACCCTGCACCAACTGCTGGTCGAGAGGTTCACTAGAGAGCACGGTTAACCGTTCTCCGCCCACCGGAGCCGTTTCGAGCACGCGCAAAAAAAGCTGATCGTGATCGCGTACTACACCGGCGAAAGGCATTTTCAGGTGCGAAGAAAGTGTGGGAGGCGCCAAAGCAGTTCCTGCCGGAGCGCTGTTCAGCACGACCTTCTGACCCAGCCACACACATATCTGCCGATTCGCCCAACTCGCGTCAGTCTGGCGCAAGCTCTCGATTGCAGCCGCGCTGGTTCCCCCGCCGCGCTGTATCTGCGAAGCAAACTGGTGGGTGATGGCGGAATTCGTGGCCTGCAAGCTTTTCATTTCTGTATTCAGACCGGTGGTCACAATAAACGTGGCGAACTGCCCGGCGAAAAGATAGAACGAGCCCAGCGCCAGCGCAATCAGCATGACCACCGGAATCACGCCAATGAATACATACGTGACGATGAGCCGGTTACGCAGCCGCCAAAGTGCTTTCGCTTTTACCCAGCGGAATGCCAGGATGGAGAAACAGACGACCGCAAGGAAGCTCAGAAAGCTTACCCATCCGCCCAGGCTATCGCCGTAGGAAAGCTTCAGCAGCCCAAAGATTTTCTGCAGCGCAAATAGCAGCAGATCCAAGCCGAGCAGATACCACGCGATCAGCGCCACCTTGCTGGAAGGCAGCAGTCCGGCGGTACTAAGCCGTGCACGAAGATGACGGTAATACAGGGCCATGATGCGAATCCGAATTATAGATGGAGACGGGAGCGCAGGCTTCAGGCGTCAGGCTTCGGGCATTAGAGCGCAGGCTTCAGGCTCAGGGGCGGTTTTACCTCAGACCTGAAACCTGACGCCTGAAGCCCGACCCTGGCAGCCTGCCCTTTCAAATCTCCGGATAGAAATCGAAAAACGCCTCCAGGCTGATCTTCAATTGTTTTTCAATCTCATCCTTGCTGCCTTCGAGCGTGTGCATGGTAACGTGCGCCTCGTGGCCATTCTTGAGCTTGAGGGTTGCCTCGCCAACTTCGACAACTTCTTCAGACGGCAGTAAGCGCAATCCGTAAACAAGTGTTAAGTTCGCCATAAAGTGATTCTACCTTCTAAGGAAGCATGCAGCTGACGCTCGAGGCCGGATGCCGATTAAGATTTTTCCCGATCTTCGTTTAGAATGCCATCGTGATCCGAAACATCCTGCTGATCCTTATTGGTGTCGGCTTGGCGAATTCAGCCAGCGCCCAGCAACCCTCGCAGCCGCAGGTCAAGGTGAACATGTTGAATGTGTGCTCGCCTTCTCCCGAGGAACAACAGGAGATTGCGTCCGCGCTGAGCCACATTGCAAAACAACCGATGTTCAGTCCGGACTTTGAAGTCGATCGCGGGCGCTCGACCCTCGAAGAACGTCCTGATTTTTTAAAGACAGGGGGGAGCGCGCAGTTCTCTTCTGATTCCGGAACCGCCGACTGGGTGCGGATTCGGCGCGAGTTTTCCGTGCAGGCGTTCTTCTCGACCGTGCAATACTCCTTCAGCCGTGACCCGAAAAACATGGTGGAGACGCTCATTTTTCACGTACGTGATCCCAAGGACCTGATGCAGCTCGCCATCGAGGACAACGCCTCGGCCGTGACCGCACCCGCGACCATGCTGTCGACCAACACGCCGGCCGGCCGGATCAAGCTCGAACGCTTTGGGAAGTCATCGGTGGTGTTGGCCCGATGTCCGGGGACTGAAGGCAGTCCTCCGCCAGACCAAAGCTCCTATGAGCCGCTGTTTCAGAGTGCAACGGCGATCGTAACCAACTATCGCAATCTTCTGGCCGCGCGCGCAACGGTACCCGCAGAGTTGGCACGCGTCGGAACGGTGGGGGCAACCAAGTCAAAGCCGCCGGCGAAACCCGCCACAAAGAAGTTTGCGCCTGCAGATAAATAAGTGAGATTTCTTAGCGTTTTCGCTGTGCTGAACCGAAATTTGAGATTGGTAATCTAAGCTGTTTGTGGCGCCGCCTTCCCCGAAAGATGCCGGCGCTTCGAAAGCCCAAAAAAACTATGGACAATATTCGCAACGTCGTTGTCATGGGCTCTGGCTGCGCCGGACACACAGCCGCGCTTTACACCGCACGCGCCAACCTGAAACCGCTGGTGCATCGAAGGCCACGAACCCGGAGGCCAACTCTCGCTCACCACGCTGGTCGAGAACTTTCCCGGTTTTCCCGAAGGCATTCAGGGACCGGAACTGATCGAGAACATGCGCAAGCAGGCCTCGCGCTTTGGCGCCGAATACAAACATGGCCACGTGACCAGCGTCGATCTCAGTCAGCGTCCTTTTAAACTTCACGTGGGCAATGAAGTCATCCACACGCGCACGCTGATCATCGCCAGCGGCGCCTCGGCGCGCTGGCTGGGGTTGCCGCACGAGCAGCACTCATCGGACACGGCGTTTCTTCCTGCGCCACCTGCGACGGTTTCTTCTTCTCAGGCAAGGAAATCGCCGTGATCGGCGGCGGCGATTCCGCCATGGAAGAAGCGATTTTCCTGACTCGCTTCGCTACCAAAGTCACGCTGATCCATCGCCGCGAGCACTTCCGCGCCTCCAAGATCATGCTGGAACGCGCCCAGCACAACGAGAAAATCTCTTTCCTGACCTGGATACCGTAGTCGAAGATGTGTACGACGTTCACAAAAAGGAAGTCACCGGTCTGAAACTGCGGAATCTAAAGACCGGCAAAGTCTGGGATTTCCCCGCCAGTGCGATGTTTCTGGGGATCGGACACATTCCCAACGCCAAGATGTTTGAAGGCCAACTCGACACCGATCAGGACGGATATCTGAAGACGACCAACAATGTCTTCACCCGAGTGCCCGGTGTTTACGCCTGCGGCGACGTGCAGGACCGTCGCTATCGGCAGGCGATCACCGCTGCCGGCACCGGTTGCATGGCCGCACTGGAAGTAGAAAAATTCCTGGAAGAACAGGGGCAGTAAATCGTTTTTAAAAAGTCATTAATACGAAATCCGAAAGGTACACGAAGGAAGGATTCGCGAGGTGAGAAATGCCAAACGCACAAACAACCTGTGCCCACGTAAAAGAAATTCGCCAAGTCAAGCCCAGCGGCAAGGGCTGCAAAGAGTGCCTGGAGATGGGCGATACCTGGGTTCACTTAAGGGAATGTCTGGTCTGCGGTCACGTTGGCTGCTGCGACTCATCCAAGAACAAGCATGCTACTAAACATTTTCACCAAACCAAGCATCCCGTCATGCAGTCTTTCGAGCCGGGCGAGAACTGGCGCTGGTGCTACGTGGACGAAATCGTTCCTAACTTGATTCGATCGCGACCGCATCACACGTGCGGATCATTCCCCACTTGTGATACAAATCTTTGCTCGAACCTCATGTGCTGCAAGGTAGTCCTACCGCCATCTTTCTCGCATCTCTACCTGCGCGGGCCCACGGTGCTAAGAGCGCTGTTCATTTCTCTGTCGGAGAGCCCTTCGCTGCGTGCGGATTGCCGAGCGTTCTTCCATCGGGCAGCAGATTCTCCAGCCGTTTTGTTGCGGGCACGCAGATCGAAGACGTACTCCGGGCAACGCGGCACGGTCAATCAGTCTGGTCCGAGCGTTTCCATCGACAACCTCGGGGAAAACGTCACCAACGCCGACGAAGCCCGTGCCAGCGCTCAGCTCTATCACCAGTTGCTGGACGATATTGCCGCGCAAACTGAACGCCAACATCAGCCTGAAACTCACGCACATGGGTCTCGATGTGGACGAAAAACTGGCGCGCGACCTCGTGACCGGCCTTGTCGCCAAGGCCGCGGCTATGAACCCGCCAACTTTGTCCGCGTCGACATGGAGGGATCGCCCTACACGCAGCGCACGCTGGACTTCGTTCACGAACTCCACCGAGTGCCCGCCAATGAGGGATGCGTCGGCGCGGTCATTCAGAGCTATATGCGTCGTTCGGAGGACGATGTTGAAAAGCTGCTGGCGGAGGGCATTCGCATCCGTCTGTGCAAAGGCGCCTACAAAGAACCGCCGGAAATTGCCTTTCAGGCAAAGTCAGACGTTGACGCCAATTATGTCAAGCTGATGAAAGTTCTGATGAAGAGCAAGGTCTATCACGGCCTGGCCACGCATGACGAAAAAATCATCAATCAGGCCAAGGCTTTCGCCACCAGTGAAAGAATTTCACGAGACGCCTTTGAGTTCCAGATGCTTCATGGCATCCGTCGCGACTTGCAACAGAGTCTGGTGCAAGACGGCTGGCGAATGCGGGTCTATATCCCGTTCGGAACCGAGTGGTATCCATACTTGATGCGGCGTCTGGCTGAGCGCCCAGCCAACGCGCTCTTCATCGCCAAGAATCTGCTGCGCTGATGGCTGACGTGGTTTTTGACGCGTGCGGACGGAACACGGCAGGCGTTTAATCCTTACACATCTGCTGGCATGAGAATGCTTGCCTTATTGAACCAGGTTGCTGACTTGGATTGCCGGAGGATCACAGGGTAGTACGGGTTATTCTTCCGGAGGCCCAGATCCATTGGGTTCGGCAGGCGCCAGCGGTAACTTGGAAGCTCCGCCCAGCATGTCTCGTTCTTGAGGCGAGAACTGTCTCCGGTAAGCCTCGCTGTCGATCTCACGCTGGCGTACCTGCGGAGGCATTCCTCGCAGGGCCTGAATAGCATTCTGCACTGCCTGGCGGCGCTGTGGAGGCAGTTGCTGCATCTGCGAGTGCAACTGCCGCACCGAATCCTTCTGCTCTGGGGTCAGGTGCCCGTAGGTGTCCATCCGCTTCAACATCTGTTGCCGCGTCTGCGGAGGCAGCCGGTTAAAACGATCCAGCTGATTCTGCAGTTGCTGTTTTTGTTGCGAAGGAAGGCTACGGAACTGGGGATCATTCGCCAGCGCCCTTCTCTGTTGTTCGGGATCGTTGTGTTGGCGCAGCCACTGTCCGGCGTGGGGTCCCTGAGGGGGCTGTGCAACTCGGCCATTCTGCGGAACTTGTCCCGGACGAACACCCTGGGGACCCTGTCCGAAGCGGCCATTCTGCGGAACTTGTCCCGGACGACCGCCTTGCGGAATCTGTCGAGGGCGACCGCCTTGCGGAACTCTTGGAGGGCGCGGTACGGAGTGCGGTGCGTAGCGCGGGCTGCGTTCTTGAGGATGACGAGCCTGCGCCAGGCATGGAACGCTCGTGAGCGCCAGCGCCAGAACCGCTATCGCCATCCCTCGAATTGTGAACCTCAACTTCACCTGTTCCCCGTTTCCTGAATCACTGCGTTAGTGAATCTTCAATCTATCTACGGATTCGCGTCCGCATCCTGTTGCGCCTGCAGATCGTCGAGGATTTCGAAATCAGAATACAGATCCTCGTTCTTATCGAGCGCCTGCAAATCGCCGACAGCCGTTCCCGGTGCAGCCACCACCATCATCGCCCGGGGCCCGTCTGAGGAAGGATTACGGCCCGCATCCGTACGGAACAACGTAATGCTCATCACCATTAGCACGGCCAGCGAAACTGCCAGCACCGGCTTGCGAGCCCACTGCCACCACCCCGCCGGCTGGCGCGCCGCCTCCTCCCGCAGACGAGCCCGCAGCCGCACGTCAAAATAAGGCGACGGCTCCGGCACTTGCCACTCATCCAGCAATGCCATGGTCTGCCGGAACTCATTCAACTTCTCCGCGCAACCTGTGCAGCTCTCGAGATGTTTGTTCACTTCGGGCGTGACCGCGTCCAAGCCGGCGGCCAGGTCCGGCATCAGTTCGCAAACCTCATTGCATTTCATAACCACTTCCTTCATACAAACTCTTTCAGTTGCACGCGCAATGTTTCATAAGCGCGAAATAGTAAAGACTTAATGGCGGACTCGCTCAACTTCAAGGCTTCCGCAATCTGCCGATAATCCATCTGCTGATACTTGTGCATGATGAGCGCCATCTTTTGACGCTCGGGCAGCGCCTCAACCCGTTGGCGAATCGCGGACAGCCGCTCTCGCCGGACAATCGCCTGTTCCGCGGTCAGCGAGTTGTCGGGCACATCCATCGTCAAGCCGCTCTCCGGGTCCGGTTCGTCCAGGCTCACGGTATTTTCCGGACGCTCGTGCCGGGTATCGCGTGCGTGATTTACCGCCAGGTTGCTCGCAATACGATACAGCCAGGTCGTGAACTTCGCGCTGGCTTCGTATTTCTCGCGCGACCGATACACGCGCAAAAACACTTCCTGCGCCAGATCCTCTGCCACGGCCGAGTTGTGAGCGAAACGATACATAAAGCTCAGCATGGGCCGCCGATATTTCTGCACCAGATATTCGAAAGCCGAATCGTCACCGGTTTTCACCCGCAGCATGATTTGCGCATCGCTCAATCCTTCGGCGGATTGGGCCTCGACGCTCGCCGCTTCAGTCTGGGACGGTACGCCCGCCATCGACAGGAAGCCACGATTTATGGCCATGCTGCTCACATCTGATTGAACCCCCGCGGGGTCAGAAAGTTGCGCCTTGTCGCCGTTCGGCAGGGGCGGCGAAGTCCCCTCGGTTGAGGGGCCTGCGGACGATTTCGCGGGGATAAATCGGTTTGCCATTTAGCTTCGGCACACGTCCTCCGGAAATCCCCTTGCGGGGACGGCTTCCGGAACCTCGGAGGTATAGGCTACCACGATGCGGTCTACCAAAAAACTGTTTCTTTGCTACAATATAGCGGCTGATTCGCGTTGGGCGCTTAACTCAGCGGTAGAGTGCCATCCTCACACGGTGGAAGTCATAGGTTCGAATCCTATAGCGCCCACCAGTAACTAACCTGGGGTTACGGAGGTGATCCCGGCCCGTGAACCCAGAATTCTTATCTTGATCACACCTGGCATCGGGAGGCCGGTGCTTGGCAGGAGTTCAGCACGCAACTTTCAACGTCCCGCAGGTTTTAAATATGCAACCGGCAGGGCTGCGAGTTGGAGGAGGAAAGCAAGTGAAAGCGATGGATCAAGCGGATACGCCACAGATGAAGCGAGAGGTAAAAACCATACTTCCTTTCAAGTCGTTCCTTGCGTGCCTCATTCTAGTTTGTGGGGCCATCGTAGCGTTTGCGCAAGCGGGGGGCGTGCCCGCCGGCGGCAATTGGATGGCGTTCGATTCGCAGGACGAGATGACCCTGGTCAAGAAAGCCAGATTTGAACTGACGGCTGACAATTCGTTGCCGGGAAGCGAGACCAATCCCAAAATCATTCTCTTCTGCACCAACGGCAAAATGAACTTAGCCGATTTTCGTCCCAATGCGAGAATCGCGCCTCCCAACCGTCCCGGCTTCTGGGGACAGCCGCAGATGGAAGTTCTCGTCCGCGTGGACAATGCCCACAGCAACCACGGTTGGAACTGGGTCAACGGCCACTTCCTCTCTATGGACAAAGGCACGACGCGTGAGATGCTGGGGGCGCAGGTATTCAAAGTGGAAATCCAGACTCCTCGCGGTCCAGAGATCGCAACTTTTTCCCCCGCCGGACTCGACCTCGGCCGGGTCAAGAAAGCCTGCGATTTGACTCCGAAGAAACCGTAAGAGTTTGTCTGCCGTCTAAGCTTGAGATACGAGTAGTTGCTCCTGCGAGGCTCGCCACCGCCACGTGCCGACCGTCAGAGCCCATGCAAATCCAAACGCATTCAGTGTCACCAACGGATAATTCAGGATCCCTCCCGCGACGAACGGATTCCAGATCAGAGTAAGCGCGCCGAGCAGGTAAATCAGGAGGCTCTTCCAAAATGCCTGCATGACTGCCTGTCGCCGGGTCCGAGGCGTCTTGTCCCACAAGGAACGGATGAAAGCCAGCACCCACAGTGAAGTGGCGGTATGAGCCAGGAAACTCCAGAAGGCGAAGTTTACCCACTCGGTCTGTGCGCGTCCGAGTGGGGCAAAGCACCACTCGGTGAGGCGGTATTGAACCGCCCAACCGAGAGAGCAGGCCCAGTAAAAGCTCTGGAATGGACGCAATTGGTTGCGGGCAGAATCGCGTGCGGCCGCGCGGGCCGATTGCAAACGGAGTCCGCCAGCGGCTATGCCCACCCAGAAAGCAGAGAAGGCACTCGAATAGATGAAGTAATGAGAGAAGTCTGAAAAATAATCCACATGAAAAACGTCAATTGGTCGCCCCAAATCGAAGAGCAATTCGCATGTATTGTGGAGCGCCGCGTATTTTCGAAGCGCATACCAGCAAGCGATGGGAACCGCTCCCGCGCAGAACCAGGCCGTCGCCATGAATAAGGCTGGTTGCCACTGCTGCAGGGGAGGTTTCGGAGTAGCCTTTTTTTGAAGAATGGATCCTGGTCCTGGCAGGAGGAAGACTAAAAGCGGAGTGAGAACCGCTTGGACGATACTGCCGAGACTTAGAGCAATCTGCACTTTGCCGCTGCATAAATCTAATCCCCAACGCAGATAGGTTGCATGAATGACTTGCTCCATGGGAAACGCGAAGACGAGCGAGACGGCCAGCGCCAACCCTAGTAGGCGAAGCGATGTCCTTTGCGATTCGAGCGTCATTCCTGCCGCCAATCGACTCCACCGGCCACTGGTTTTCTCAATTCTCACCTTTCGACAGCGTCTTGATATTTCCCCACCCGCCCGCGAGGTTGATACGGGGATCCTGCGCCGGGTGCGAAACGCTCGCCGTTAGTCCGCGGAGACGATCCTCGGGGCCACAGGCGCAATCGATGCGCCAGAAAGCGTGGCCCACCCACGTCGCGAAAGATCCCAGAAAGATCAGATAACCCGCGACCGCGGCGATCAACAGTAACGCGATTCCCCACCCCCATTGTTGAAACACCAACTTGCCGATCCCGAACAGGCATCCGTAGACCAGAATCACTCCCATCACCCAGTTAAAGGTGTTGCCTGCGAGGTCCCGCACTTCGGGCATCTCAGGCACCAGGCGGGCGATCTGTTTCCAGCCATACACCGTCGGATGCACTCGCTTGTAGAATCCAATCAACGTTTGTCGCGACTCAGGCTGAGTAACAAAGGTCGCCATCAGCCAGGCAATCGTCGTGACCAGTCCGGTGATCAGCGCGGTCTTCGCATAAACCAGAGCATCGTTTCCTGAAAACGAAACGCGGCTCAGCCCGATGGTCATCGCGGCTGCAACCGCCATCGCCGAAATCTCGCTCCACGCGTTGATCCGCGACCAATACCAGCGCAGAATGTAAACCGCGCCCGTCCCGAAGCCGATGTTCAATACCAATTGCCATCCCTGATTGATCGATGTCAACTGCATTGCCGTGTATCCGCTCCCCAGCACCAGCAGCACCGTAAACATCTTGCTGATCAGCACGTAGTGCCTTTCGGTCGCGCCGCGCACGAAAAACCGCTTGTAAAAATCATTCACCAGATACGAACTTCCCCAGTTCAACTGCGTTCCGATGGTCGACATGAACGCCGCCAGGAATGCCGCCACCATCAACCCGCGCAAAGCCGGCGGCAGATAATCGCGCAAGACCATGACGTAGCCTTGCTCCGGATTCTGCGCGAAAGCCGCGCTCGGATGCAGCCCGCCATTGGGCGAATAAACCACCATCGCCACCAGCCCGGTAATCACCCAGGGCCACGGCCGCAGCGCATAGTGCGCGATGTTGAACCACAAGGTCGCGCCCAACGAATTCTTTTCGTCCTTCGCACTGAACATTCGCTGCGCCACGTATCCGCCGCCGCCCGGCTCCGCTCCCGGATACCACGCCAGCCACCACTGCATGCCCAGGTACACGATGAACGTCAGCACCGGCAGAGTCCAAAGCGCATCGGTCGTCAATCCCAGATGAAAGTCTGGCAGAAAAGCCACCGGGTTCGCGGTCTGGACCCCTGTCTGGCGAATATGGTTCTCGATCACCTGCAAGTGCATTTGCAGCGCCTGCATGCCGCCGATCTTCGCCACCGCCACCCATGCCAGCACGATAATCATCGTCATCTTCAAAGCAAACTGAAACAGGTCCGTGACCAGCACGCCCCACAGCCCTCCGATGAACGTGTAGAGCCCAGTGAACGGAATCAGAATGAAGACGCAGATCAGCACGCGATGTATAGCGGGGATCGCCCAGCGTGTACTGAAAGACGTGACCGCCAATGGTCACTTGCAGCACGCGCCCCTGAGCAATCGCCGGACCCAGCAAAACCGTGATGATGCTGACCATGGCCTGCGTCACCCATCCCAGGATGAAGCAGTTCATAAACAGCCCGAGATAAATTGCCTTGAAGCCGCGCAGAAAGGCTGCTGGCTTGCCTCCATAGCGAAGCTCGACCAACTGCACGTCCGTCAGAATTTCCGCCCGCCGCCAGTAGCGCGCAAAGAAGAACACCGTCATCATGCCGCCGACGCAGGACCCCCACCAGATCCAGTTCCCGGCAATTCCCTGCCGCGCGACCAATCCGCAGACCAGCAGCGGAGTGTCGGCCGCAAACGTCGTGGCCACCATTGACGTTCCCGCCAGCCACCACGAAACATCGCGCCCTGAGATGAAAAACTCCTCCGTGTTTCCGCTGGCGCGACGCCGGTAGTAGAGACCGATCAGCAGATTGACCAGCAAATACCCGACGATGACAATCCAATCCGTAGAAGTAAGAGGCATGGGCTCTCCGTTTACCGGGACATTCTATCTGCTCGGGCCCAGAGCGCGAGAGTAATCCTATCCAAATTGAATCGAAGATAAGCTGGATCCAGGACCCAGTTGACATCACGTGCGGGGATGGGATAAGGTCCTTCGGTACGGGTGGGATTTAATGAAGTTGTGGCGTTGGATTTTGCTTTACTTCGAGCTTTTCTTGTTCGCGCTGATCCTCGTGTTGCCCCAGGTGGACCTTCCCGATTTCACTTTCCATGGGGGCACAGCTCCGGTCGCGGCCAAGGCGAAAGTGTCTTCGCCGCCGGTTTTGTCCAGCATTACCACTCCCGGACAGTCTCCCATGCCGCAGCCTTTTCTCGAAACGCGGAGCCAGCCGGTTAAGCGCGCAACCAGCCTGAGGCCCCACGCTCTGCTCTCTTTGCTTTGCACTCTCCTTTGTTAGCAGCCCGCTCTGGCTGTTGATCCCTATCAAATTTGAACTGAGATACAGGATTGCTCCGCAGACCATCCGCGGAGCCTTGGGGGCAGCCGCATCAGCCAAGGGGGTTGGGCTCGAGGGAAGTTCGGCCCACTGCTTGAAGCGGCTGCTCCGCCGAGAAATAAGTAATAAGTAAGGAGCCGTGCATGCCGCGAAACCCGATGAAAGTATGGCAATATTTCGCTCAGGAACTGGTGCAGGAAGAAGACCCGCAAAAGATCACTTACCTGACGCAACGGCTCTTTGAGGCACTAGCCGAGAGTGACGACGCAGTTAAATCTGCTCTCAGTTCCGCGGAAGATGCTTGAGCCTGCCGGTTAAGCTCGCAACCCGGCCGAAACCCACGCTCTGTTCTCTTTGCTTTGCGCTCTCCTGATTGATGTGCAGCGAGCTGGTCTTCTATACTCTCTCCTAGGCTCAGGAGAAGGAATGCCGTTATCGGCTGTAATCGTGGACGACGAGCAACTTGCTCGCGACGAACTTGCCTTCCTGTTAAAGAGTATTGGCGACGTCGATGTCGTCGCCCAAGGCAAGAATGGCGTCGAAGCCGTAAATCTTATCCGCGAACACAATCCAGATCTGGTTTTCCTCGATGTACAAATGCCGGGCCTCGATGGATTTGGCGTAATCAAGAAACTTCTCGATCGAAAAGTCCCATTGCCGAAAATCGTTTTTTCCACTGCCTTTGACCAGTATGCGGTGAGGGCATTTGAGGTCAACGCGGTCGACTACCTGCTCAAGCCATTCGATAAAAAGCGGGTGATTCAATCGGTCGAAAGGGCACGGGCGAAAATCGAAGACGGCGGTTCATCTTCCGGCAAACTGGATACGCTCATGCGAATGCTGGAATCGCAAAAGCCACAAACTTCGAAAATTCTCCTGAAAGCCGCTGGCCGCTTATTCCTGGTCAGTCAGAAAGACATTTGTTTTGCTTCGATTGAAGATGGGATTATCACCGTCGTGACTAGTGGCCCGAACGGCATGGAAGGACAGTCCAACTGCCGCACTCTCGAAGAACTTCTGGATAGCCTGGACCCAAATCTCTTCTGGCGGGCTCATCGTTCCTTCCTGGTGAACATCAACCGGATCAAGGAGGTCGTTCCCTGGTTTAAAAGTTCCTATCAGCTTCGCCTGGACGACAAAAAGCAAACCGAAATCCCCGTCAGCCGGGCCCAAACCAAGCGCCTGCGGGAACTTTTCGGTTTGTGACATTTCCGGGCTGGCAACTTAACCCACTACGAGGCGCATCGTACGAATAAATCATGGCATAGCCGGAATTAGAATTGGGGTGTTTCTCTTGATTCCGTCTGCACACAATTCGCGCAAAGACCGGAACCTCGCAGCCCTGTCGTTGGTGTGCATTCTGCTGGTCGCCTTCACCGGCTTCGTCCAGGCCGTCCACGTACACGCGGACAACTCCAAGCTTTCCAGCCACGACTGTTCGATCTGCTCCGTGTCTCATTCCGGCGTTCTCAGTAGTGCCGTCTACCGGCCAGTCCCGGTCTTTGTGCGCGCCGTTCTCACGGTGCCTCCAGAAATCTCTCGCCAGTCTTTCGGTTTCGTCTTCTCTCTTCGTATTCGCCCACCTCCCACCGTCTAGGGTTCACACACAAGGCTCGATCTGGGTCTTTATAACCATTCTTCAACCCTAGCTTTTTTTCTTGGGAGGAATCTATGCTGGCTTCTTACAGGAAGTCGCTCCATGCAGTTTTTCTAATGGTTTTCTGTTTGGCATTCGGTCTTCGTGCCGAGGCGCAGTCCAACTCCGCATCCATTGGCGGCACCGTCCTGGACCCTTCGGGCGCTGTAGTTGCGAATGCAACTGTTGAAATTCACAACCCGGTCAGCCACTTTGACCGATCGACCGCCACCGATAATTCCGGAAAGTTCAGCTTCGCAAACGTCCCATTCAATCCCTACCATCTCAATATAACTGGTCAGGGGTTTGCTCCCTACGATCAGGATATAGATGTTCGATCGGTTGTTCCGGTGACTGTCGACATCAAACTCAGAGTGGCGGGATCGACCGAAAGCGTGACGGTCGAAGCAACCGGCCAGGATCTATTGGAGAACGATCCGACGTTTCATACCGACATAGATCGGGGCTTATTTGAGAGACTTCCGCTGGAAAGCCAGTCCTCGTCTCTAAGTTCGTTGGTTACGCTCGCTACTCCCGGAATCGCTGCGGATTCGAACGGTCTCTTTCACGGCTTGGGGGACCATGCGGAAAATTCGTTCGCCGTGGATGGTCAGCCGATTACCGATCAACAAAGCAAAGTCTTCTCCAATCAGATTCCGGTCGATGCGGTGGAATCCATGGAAGTCATATCTGGAGCGCCGCCTGCGGAATTTGGGGATAAGACCAGCGTCGTTATTAATGTGACAACCCGCTCCGGCCAAGGCGTTACCACTCCTCACGGCAGCGCGGTGGCGTCGTATGGATCGTTCGGGTCGTCAAATCTCGGTTTCAACCTTGCTTATGGAGGCAAGAACTGGGGAAACTTCGTGTCGGCCAATGCTTTGGACAGTGGGCGATTTCTTGATCCTCCCGAGTTTGCGGTCATGCACGACAAGGGCAATGAAGAAAACCTGTTCGACCGAGTGGACTTCCAACTTTCCAGTGTCGACTCCATCCACCTGAACCTGGGCTTCACTCGTTCCTGGTTTCAGACCCCGAACACCTTCGACTCCCAATTTGCAACCTTGTGGAATGGCGTGGTCGTCAACAATGAGGGACTTGACCCTAACGGAAACGTCGTGGGTCCGACGGACCAACGTTCTCAGATCAAGACATTTAACATCGCACCCTCATGGACTCGACCACTCAGCAACACCGCGGTATTCACTCTCGGAGCGTTTGTGCGAAGAGACCAATTCAACTATTACCCCAGCGCCAATCCCTTCGCAGATCTAGGCCCAACCAATCTTCAAAGAGAAACCGTGGGTCAAAATCGCACTCTCACCAATGCCGGGCTGCGCTCAGATATTTCCTCCGTCAAGGGCATTCACAACATCAAGGCGGGTGCGGTTTACGAGCAGACATTCCTGGACGAGAAGGACACTCTTGGAGTCGTTGATCCAACCCTGCTCCCCTCGCTGACAGACTCAAACGGGAATCCGTGTTTTGCGAACAACGTTGCCCTCGACTCCCCGTGTACAAACTTGCTGCCCTATGACTTGACTCGCGGAGGACAGCAATACACTTTCAATGGTCACACCGACGTGAAGGAACTTGCTCTTTACGTTCAAGATACGATCACCAAAGGAAGCTGGGCCATCAATCTCGGCTTACGCGGAGATTTTTATAATGGCCTGACGACCCACAAAGAGGCCGAGCCACGCCTTGGCGTCGCGTACAACATCAAGAAGACGAACACCGTTCTTCGTGTTTCCTATGCTCGACTGTTAGAAACTCCCTTTAATGAAAACCTTGTGCTCTCGAATAACGGCTGCGGCAATCCGGTTCTGAATCCGCTTCTTGGCTGTACGGTGTCAGGCATAACTCCGTTCGCACCAGGATGGCGCAACGAATTCCACGCGGGATTGCAGCAAGCGTTCGGAAAGTATGTAGTGTTCTCGGGCGAGTACATCTGGAAATACACCCACAACGCCTATGACTTCAGCGTGCTCGGAAACACCCCGATCACGTTTCCTATCGAGTGGGACAGATCCAAGATCCCCGGTTATGCTGGCCGCGTGAGCGTACCTAACTACCACGGGTTTTCGGCTCTAACCGTGTTCTCCAGCGTTGCAGCCCGTTTTTTCACGCCCCAAATCGGCGGAGCCGGCGCGGTGCCCGCAGTGGCGGCAGGTTCAATCACATCAACTCCGTTCCGTATTGACCACGACGAGAAGTTCAACCTGACCACTCACTTCCAATATCAGCCGGGGAAAACCGGAGCCTGGGTTGGGTTCAACTGGCGATATGACAGTGGCTTGGTAGCTGGCCAAACCCCTTGCTTTGGCGGAGACTGCGCGCAGACAACGAGCCTGAACGGGCAGCCGGCCATTGCTTTGACAGACTCCTTTGGCACCCCTTTAACTGCCGATCAAGAGTTCGAGTCGGGCCTGTTTTGCGGCACGCAGCGTGCAACTCCGTTCACGCCTCTCCCGAACCCGTGTCTGGTCTCGCAATTCGGATCGACCCTTTTAAACGTACCAGCACCAAATACGGAAAACGATGACAAGAATCCTCCACGCATTGCGGCACGTAATTTGTTCGACCTTTCTGTCGGCCACGACAACCTATTTCACGGAGACAGGTACAAGTGGAGTGCTCAATTCACCGTCATCAATCTGACGAATAAATACGCGCTCTATAACTTCCTCTCAACCTTTAGCGGCACTCATTACGTCACCCCGCGCGCGCTGACCGTTGAGGTAGGGTTTCACTTTTGAATGCTAGAGACTTCCGCGGAATCACGTACCCCACTCTTTCCGCGTGCCTGGGCGGAAAGGGTGGGGCGGGAAGACGATCCGTTATTTCTGCTCCGCCTTCTTTTCCGCGGCCTTCTTCTGCGCCTCAACCGTCCATGGGGGGACGATGCCGTTTTCGCGCGCGTAAGCTACTAACTGGCCGAGATGCTCATGTGCATCGGCTACCAGAATGTAGACCACGTCGCCAGCATTCGCCTGCGGACCCAGCTTCGGCAGCAGTTTCGCAAAATCGGCATTGCTCATGCCGTTGATCGCCTTTTGCGCAAAATCCCACGACTTGTTCAATTCATCGACGATCCGCGCCCGATCGGTCGTGGATTTTTCAAAGGTCTTTCCATCGAATCCCGCCGGGGGAGGAGTTCCCATGAGACCCAGGATTCCGTATCGTTCGCCCGCGACGTGAAGAAACACTTCCGCGAAAGAGCGCGAGTCCGCTGACGGACGCCACGTCAATTTGTCGGCCGGAAGCGCATTGGCAAGGTCCACAAACTTTTTCTGTACGCCTTGCAGGTCTGCCAACGACTGCGCCTTCATGTCATAACTCGGAGCAGTGTGGTCGGCGTTGGCGGCCGCTGCGTCCGAATTCTGCGCCGATGCCCCGATAGACCCAACGCTCAAAGTCACCAAAAACAACAAAACTGCCAGAAACATTTTGTTCATGTTCAATCCTCCTGAAAGAAGCCGCTGCACAGCTTGGACGTGCACACGGAGAAAACGGCCTCCACGGGCGCACAGGTTTTTTCGAAGCGGTCGAAGTCGTCGTTTCTCGTGGATGTCCTCCGTTGTCAGTCGAAATTTCCATCCTTCTTTTCTAGGTGGGCCGGTACTCACCAGTAAACTTGGTCTCAAATCGAAGCTTTCCGCGACCGAGTCTTTTTAAGCTTGCCTTCAGCTATTTAGCGTTACCATTAGCGTTTCAGGGGAACCTAATTTCAAGAACGAGGCACACTAATATGAGACATTTGTGTTCGACATTCGTGCGTCTGGCGTTGTTCGTCTCTCTGCTGGCGACGTTGTCTATCGCCGCTGATCCCGGCTATCACGTCATTAAGACCTACAAGGTGGGCGGCGACGGGGGATGGGATTATCTCAACCTCGACAGTTCCTCGCGGCGCCTCTATATCTCGCGCGCCACGCACGTCATTGTGATCGACGCGGATTCCGGCAAGCCTGTCGGCGATATTCCCGATACTCCCGGCGTTCACGGCATCGCGTTGGCGCCGGAACTCGGACGCGGCTTTATCAGCAATGGCCGCGAAGGAACGGTCACGATTTTTGACATCGAGAGCCTCAAGCTGATCACGAAGGTCAAGGCCGGCGACAACCCCGACGCCATTCTCTACGACCCCGCCAGCAAACGCGTCTTCACCTTCAACGGAAAAAGCCATGACTCGACCGCCATTGACGCGGCCAAAGGCACGGTGCTGGGAACGATCAAACTGGAAGGCAAACCGGAATTTGCCGTCAGCGATGGCAAGGGTGAGATTTTTGTCAACATTGAAGACAAGAGCCAGTTGGACGCGATCGACCCCAACAAGCTGGAAGTGAAATCACGCTGGCCCCTGGCGCCGTGCCAGGAACCGAGTGGCCTCTCCATCGACCGCAAGAACCGGCGTCTGTTTGCAGGTTGCGACAACAAGATGATGGCAGTGGTGGACGCCGACAGCGGCAAAGTGCTTGCCACGCCCGCGATCGGTGATGGCGTCGACGCCACGGCCTTCGACGAGGGTACTGGCCTCGCGTTCGCGTCTTGCGGCGAAGGTGTGCTGACCGTGGTGCACGAAGAATCGCCCAGCAAATTCAGCGTAGCCGAAAATGTTAAAACGCAGGAGGGGGCGCGCACGCTTGCGCTCGACGATAAGACTCACCAGGTTTTTGTGGTGACCGCGAAATTCGGGCCACCCCCGGCGCCGACCCCGGAGCAGCCTCATCCCCGGCACGCGATCCTGCCGGACACGTTCGTAGTGCTGGTTCTCGGAAAATAGTATTCCCAGAAGATAGAAAAAGAGAAGTTGCGTAGCCGCGCACTTACGGTAAACTATGCCAACTCCGAGCATCATCAGGGCCCGGTCTCAGCCACCATGAGCGGCAGCAATGCAGAAAAATTTTATCGCGCGATCATTACCCAGCGGATAGATATCGCACCTGAGCTGTGGATAATCCGCGTGAAGCCGCAGGCTGGGTTCAAGTTCGAGCCCGGCCAGTATGCGACACTCGGTCTCGAGGCTCCCGACAAGCATCGGGAGCGTCCGTACTCTATTGTGTCCGCGCCTCACGAGGAGGAGTTGGAGTTTTTTTTCGAGCTGGTTCCTCCCGGAGATCTCACGCCGCTGCTTTACAGATTGCAGCCCGGCGATGAAGTCTTCATGCGAAGGGTTCCCAAAGGACGGTTCATGCTCGATACGAAGAGCGGCCGTACGAATCATCTTTTGGTATGTACGGTAACCGGCGTGGCTCCATTCGTCAGCTACGTTCGCACTCTTTATCGAGATTGGAAGGAGGGCAGGTTTGCCGGAGAACATAAGCTGTTTCTGCTGAACGGGGCCAGCCGCTCGTGCGAGTTCGGCTATCTCGAGGAGTTGCAAAAATTCGCGCAGGAAGCACCCTGGTTTAAGTACGTGCCCACGGTCAGCCGTCCCTGGGAAGATGAAAAGTGGACCGGCGAGACCGGGCGCGTGGACGACATTCTTCGCAAGTACACCGACATGTGGGGTCTGAGGGAGAATTCGATTGCCTATCTGTGCGGACATCCCGCGATGGTCGAGGGAGCGAAGAGGAATTCTGCGGCGCATCGGTTTCACGAAAGAAGGAATGAAGGAAGAGATTTACTGGGTGCCATCCAAGCAGAAGCATGCCGCCACGGCGACCTAGCCTGGAGGCACGTTTAATAGCACCCGTCGTCCCGGCATCAAATTTCCGTTTCTGCGGGGGCGAAAAACACCAACACCATCAACTCTTCCGTGATGTCATAAAAGCGATGTTCGATTGCCGCCGAAACAAAAATGATGGTCCCCTCGCCCACCGGATGGTCTTCGGATCCTGCCCGCATGCGGGCGCGACCGCGAACCACGTAGTACATTTCGCCTTCTTTGTGCGGTGATTGAGGATCGGTGCCGCCCGCAGGCAGGACGTAAATTCCCGCACTCATGGCCGCCACGCGAAGAAATTCCAGGTAACGCTTCCCGGACTGCTTGCGGTCTTTCTCTGCATCAACGATGTTTAAGAAGGTTGTGGCTTGCAACATAACTGCCTCCAGAGCGACCAAGGGGAACGATGTCAAACATTAAACGGCACGGGAACGAAGCCGAACTCCTTGCATGAACGTTCCTGCTCGGTACACTCGACGATGATATCGCGATCTGACCGGGCTTACAGTAAAGACCGTATTGTGTCTGGCCATGATGCGGTCGAGACTGTAAACGGGGTTAACAGGTCTGAGTATCGCCGCAGTCCGGAGGTGCGAAATGACTGTGGATCGTGAACCTCGTCTCGTGGACGTTCGCCAAATCGGGCCAAACAGCGACTGCGACATTTCCGGCCGTTGCTCTGTGTGCGGTGTAATTCTGATAGCCCGGCTCAACAGCCGGGGCGATGCCACAGCCATCGAACGGAGAGAACATCTGGAAAGCAAGCTGGAAAGATTATTCAACCGCCATTTGTCTGAGACCAAGTGCGGTAGCAGTCCGAGCAATTCGGTGTTCGAGGAGCATTCTCCGGCGCGTCAGTCTCGTGATTGACTGAACGCGTTATTCTCTAAGGCGGGGAGAATGAGCGACAGTTAACCGGCAAGGAGACCATCATGAAAACGCTGCGAGGAGCACATTCGCTGTTATGGGTTTTGCTTTTAGCTTCTGCTGTCCTTGTAACTCCCGTCCTCTATGCGGGCAACGATGTCATGGGAGAAATTCAATTTGAAGGCAAGTCTCATGTTGAAAAAACCTCCGGCGTGTGGATCGACGGAGAGTACGTAGGCTATCTGAAGGAACTCAAGGGATCGAAGAAGGTTTTACTTTTACCCGGCGACCACGTCATCACCGTGCGTCAGGACGGCTATCTGGACTTCACGGAACACGTCGTCCTCCAGCCGGGACAGAAGGAAATAGTGCGCGTCGCCATGGAGAAGGCGCCGACGGGGCCGCTGCCTCGAGTCACGGCCGAAGTCAAGATTGCGGTCAATCCGTCGCGGGCCGCAGTTTTTCTCGACGGCCTATTCGTGGGACACGTTGGAGAATTTGAGGGAGTGGGGCGAGGGATGCTGGTGGCGCCGGGATCGCATCAGATCAGGATCGCTCTCCCCGGCTACCAGACGTTCGAGACGGCTATCAATCCCATTGCCAATCAGAAGGTTGAAATAAAAACGGAGCTGGTAAAAAATGGCGCTCCTCTTAGCGGACCGTTGGTTAACGGGGAGACGGGAAATGCTACTCCGCCGCCTCCTCCACCGGGCGAGACGGTTCCCCAACATTTCTGAACTCGAGCGGATGGCAAGTTATGTGAGCGACTTTTTCTTGCGCAGGCCGCCCGCCACTGCCAGCAGGCCGGTACCAAGAAGGACCAGCGACGCCGGTTCAGGCGTGACCTGGATGTATTCCTGCGGCGTGCCGCAATTCACGCCGCCGCAGATCCCGCCGCTCGTCGGAGTGTAGATCAAGATTTGCGAACCGCTGCCTCCGTCATGGTTGATGCCCCCCAGAATGTCGGCATCGATTGCGCTAAGGTACGCGGATAGATTTCCCCATGTTTCGTTTCCGGTACCCTGATTGATCAGGCCAGGGTCGGTAAGATCCCAAATGGCCCATTGGATTTCACCGACTGTCGTTGGGTGCGACAGATTCGCCATCATCAACTGGGCAAGATACTGTATGGCCTGGTACTCCTGGCCCTGCGTGAGGACGACGGTTGATGCATTACCGTCTACGCCGGCGCCAATCGTAATCCCCGTCCATTTAGCTTGGCCCAATCCGCCCGCGATGGTCGACGACACCCCCGTCCAAGTCTCGTTGTTAAAAACCTCGTTGACCGCGTCGTCGCAAATGACCATCATCTGCTGCCCGTTGACACTTACGGTATAGGGACCGACGTATACGCCCCCCATGGCATAAGAGCCCCCGCCGTTCCAGGTGCCGGGGTTGACGAATTGAATATTCAAATTGCCAGCGAAGGCAGAAACCGCCGAAAAGGAAACCACAAGAAATAACAAAATGGCTGAACCACGAAATAAGCGCACTTGCAGATTCCTCCGATTTCAAAAAAACAATTATTGGCTAGGCCGATCCCGGGGGAGATAAGAGCCAAAAGCAAATATCGGCTACATTACCGGACTGACGAACTGCACTTACTCTGCCAATAGCAAACCGCTCATAATAGGGGGTTTAACGCTAGCGGCTAAGGCATTTAAAGGGGTTCGCTTCCAGTTATCTGCAAAGAATTGCACTCTCGCTCGGGAAATACGAACCTGCCGGCGTTCGATAGACACTCTTCTGTGATCGTTGCACAATAGAGTACCAGTCTCTACTCGATCGACAAGGAAAGTTGGATAAAAGTCGTTGCCGCCAATCATCAATGCCCAGGGCGTATCGAAATCATTCGGATCGACTAAGCTGTTCGAAGACATTTCGTTCACCGTTTCCGAGGGCGAGCGCATTGGCCTGATCGGCCCGAACGGCTCGGGGAAATCCACCCTGCTTCGCATTTTGGCTGGCGACGAAGATCTGGATAGCGGCGGGATTGCTGTCCGCAAGCGGGTCCGGCTCACTTCGGTGCTACAGGATTCTAAGTTTGCACTGGGCAACACAGTTCGGTCTGTGGTCGAGAATGCGCTGGACCGAGCGGCGGTGACATCGACCGAGCGTGGAACCCGCTTTGCCGAAACCCTCGGCCGGGCTGGTTTTGACGATCTTGAAGCACAAGCTACCGAATTGTCGGGGGGCTGGCAAAAGCGCCTTGCCATCGTAGAAGCGCTGGTCCAGGGTCCCGACATCCTGCTTCTTGATGAACCGACCAATCACCTCGATCTGGCGGGAATCGAGTGGCTGGAAGACCTCCTTCAGGACGCGGCCTTCGCCTGCGTGGTCGTCAGCCACGACCGCTACTTTCTTGAAAATGTAGCGACAGAAATGGCCGAACTGAATCGCACCTATCCCAATGGGCTGCTCCGGGTGCGCGGAAATTACAGTAAGTTTTTAGAAAAGAAAGAAGAATTTCTGCATTCCCAGGCAAAACGTCAGGAAGCGCTTGAGAACCTCGTGCACAATGAAATCGACTGGCTTCGTCGCGGCGCGAAGGCGCGGACCCGCAAGTCCAAAGCGCGAATCGACAAAGCCGAGGAACTGATGGATGAACTCGCTGACCTGAATGTCAGAACCCGCACCGCAAGCGCGAACATCGACTTTTCCGCCACCGACCGAAAGACCAAGCGCCTGGTCGAACTCGAAAACATCGCCTACGACGTTGGCGACCGAACCCTCTTCGACAAACTGAACTTCATTATCACCGCCGGAATGCGAGTGGGTCTAGTCGGCCCGAACGGCAGCGGCAAGACAACCCTGCTGCGGCTGCTGCGAGGGGAATTAGCCGCGACAGCCGGAGAAATTCGCCGCGCCGACTGGTTGCGGATCGTGTACTTCGATCAGAACTCGGGAACTGGATCCGGATATGACGCTGCGCCGAGCGCTGGCGCCGGACAGCGATTCAGTCGATCTATCAGGATCGCGTGATTCACGTGGCGTCGCTGGGCAGCGCGATTCCTGTTTACCGGCGAGCAACTCAATCAGCCCAGTCGGACGGCTCTCGGGCGGAGAGCGGGCTCGCGTGCTGATTGCGCAGCTCATGCTTCAGCCAGCCGACGTACTTCTGCTCGACGAGCCCACCAATGATCTCGACATTCCGACCCTCGAGATACTCGAGGAAAGCCTGCTCGAATATCGCGGCGCGCTGGTACTGGTCACGCACGATCGCTACATGCTGGATCGCGTTTCGACGACGTGCTTGGTCTGGACGGCGCAGGGCGGTGCCGTCAACGATTCGCGGACTACTCGCAATGGGAGGCATGGCAGGCAGAGCGACAAACAGCCTCACCAAGGAGGTTCGTTCAAGTGGCAACCCGGCGTCACGCAGCGGCGGCTGCAGCTCAGTCGATCAGCGGCTAAGAAGAAAACTCTCTTACCTGGAAGCGCGGGAATATGCCACCATCGAAGCAGCGCATCGCCGAGGCCGAGCAGGAACTTGCAGATTCGAAAAGCGCCTCCAGCTTGAAGATCCTGCGATCGCGAGCGATGGCCCTCGTCTGCTTGCCGCGCATGCCGAGATGGACGTTGAGAGCCCAGAAAACGCGGACGAATCTTTACTCACCGCTGGGCCGAGCTCGAAGAGAAACAAGGCAGATGAAGATGCGACAGCGCGAGCGAAATCAATGTAGCCGCGCTGAACATCGGTTCGAATCAAGCTTCGCCCGCAAGTTGTCTCCCACGTCAAGGCCCTGCTTGCCCCTGCGCCAGCATGACCTTCCACATGCGGCTGCGCCACGCGAACAAATGTCCCTTTCGGAGCTAGCGCCGGTGACGATTGCGTCAAACGTCTCACCGATTCTGCGCTCATCGCAACCGCCGCAAGGCGCTTTGTCATTTCGCGCTCCACCTTGCGGGCCGCATCTTCTTTCAGAGTGCAGTTGTTGGCGATGGCTGTCAGTTCGTCGTCTGAATAAGGAGATTGGCTTGTCTGGCTAAGCACAGACTTGATCAGCCGTTGCGTCACCATATCGGCGAAAGCGCCGATTGGGCGCGGTGGAATGCGTGTAGTCCTGCACGGCCAGCCCGAAGTGCCCGTGCTCCGGATCGCCCGGACGTTCCAGAACGTATTCCCCCGGTCCCATCAGCTTGATCACGGCCAGCGATAGGTCGGCGAAAGTGATCCGGATCAGCAGCCTTGCGCGCATGTAGAAAATCGTTGAGGGCCTTGGAATCCGGGTCTGGCGGGCAGCTTTCCGCCCTGCTCAGCGGCCAGTTGCACGATGCGGTCCCAGCGCTCGGGAGTCTTCACGATCGCGGCGCAAGGACGAAACTTTTTCCAGCATGCGCGCTACTACCCCATTGGCCGCGATCATGAAGTCTTCGATCAGCTCGGTGGCGCGATTCTTTGTCCTGCTTCTCGACATCCGTCACGACTTGTCGATTGACCAGCACCGGCTCGCACTTCGATGGTTTCGATGTTGAGAGCGCCGTGCTGGTAGCGTTGCTGTTTCGAGCGCCTGGGCCACTTGATCCTGCAGTTTCAGCTGCGCCTGCAGATCGGTCGGAGGCTGCGACCTTCGCCGGCAGCGGCCCCTTCGCCTCAAGCCAGGCTCCGACCGCGTTGTAAGTGAGCTGCGCCTTGTTGCGCACAATCGCCCGATAGACATCGCTCGACTTGACCGATCGCCGTCGCTGCTGACAACGAACTCGATCACCATGGCAGCTTGTCCTGCGTTCTCGAGAAGCGAAGTCAGCGCCGGTCGAAAGCTCTTCCGGCAACATGGAGAAATTCCGCACGCCGGTGTAAACAGTACGTAGTTTGCTCTGGCCGCGTGCTCGTCAATCGGCGAATCCTTTCGGAACGATAGGCATCCACGTCGGCGATACCCACCAGCACTTTGATCTCGCCGTTGGGCAGCTGTTCGGCCACTTCGATCTGATCGAGGTCCCTGCGAGGTGTCGTTGTCAATCGAAGACCAGAGCAGATCCGCGCAGATCACGCACGTCGCCAGCCGGGACAATCTGCGGTAGGCTGCGACTTCAGTTGCACGCAACTGCTGCTGCGACTGCCGCAGGGAAATCCGGCTCGAATCCGTGGGCCAGCATGACTTGTTTTGCGACGGCCTGCAAGATCGACCTTAGAGGAGCGAGCATCGTTCATGAATTCCTCGTCAGAACTAGTGCCAGAAAGGCTAACACGTGACCTTATCGATGGCAGTCGCACTCGACGAAGCAGATGCCGGGGTCGTGATATCCTAATGACAGCAGCTGCGTCCCCGCCTTTATAGGCAATTTCCCGCAGTTTCCTTGAGAAATCATGATTTCAGTCAGTAATGTTTCCATGCGCTACGGCGCTAAAGTTCTGTTTGACGAAGTCTCCACGGCCTTCACGCCGGGCAAGCGCTACGGCCTCACCGGCCCGAACGGCGCCGGCAAATCCACGTTCATGAAGATTCTGACCGGCGAGATGGATCCGCAGAAGGGCACCGTCGTGCGGCCGCGAAAGTTCGGCGTCCTCAGCCAGGACCAGTTTGCCTTCGATGCATATCGCGTGATCGACACCGTGATCATGGGCAACAAGCGGCTGTGGGCGGCGCTCGAAGAGCGCGATCACATCTACGAGAAGCCTGACATGCACCGACGAAGACGGCATGAAGCTCTGGGCGAACTGGAAGGCATCGTCGGCGAAGAAGACGGCTACACCGCCGAGAGCGACGCGGCGATCCTGCTGCAAGGCCTCGACATTCCCGACGAAGCTGCACGAGCGCAAAATGGGCGAACTGCAGGGCGGACAAAAAGTTCGCGTGCTGCTAGCGCAGGCGTTGTTCGGACATCCGCCAGGCGTTGCTGCTCGACGAGCCCACGAACCACCTCGACTTGGATTCAATTCACTGGCTGCAGGGATTTCTCAACCAATTATGACGGCGTGCTGATCGTGATCTCGCACGATCGCCATTTCCTCAACAGCGTCTGCACCCACATCGCCGACATCGACTACGAAACCATCATTACCTACACCGGCACGTACGACGACATGGTGGTCGCCAAGACGCAGATTCGCTCCCAGATCGAAGTCACAGAACGCGCAGCGTGAAAAGAAGATTGCGCAGCTGAACGAATTCATTGCGCGTTTCTGCCGCCGGTACACGGTCGAGCCAGGTACAGTCGCGTCGCAAAGAAGTCGAGCGCCTGCAGGTCACGGAACTGGCCACGCTCGAACATTCAACGGCCATTCTTGAAGTTCGAACAGAAGCGTCCTTCGGGAAAACATATCCTTGAAGCTGGAAGGCGTTATCGAAATCGTACGGCGACACCGAAGTGATCCGCGAGTTTCACGGCCAGCGTGCTACGCGGAGAGAAAATCGCATTGATGGGTCGGAACGGCGCAGGCAAAACCACTCTGCTGAACGCGCTGCTGGCCAACTCTCCCACCGTTCCGGACGCCGAACTGCGCAAGACCAGCGGCTACGACGGCGCATTCCTGACTGGCGGAAAAGTGATCTGGGGGCACGAGGCCGCGGTTGGATATTTTGCCCAGGATCACCGCGCCCTGATTCAAGGCGGGCATGACGGTCTTCGAGTGGCTGCATCAGTGGGATCCGTCGGCCGCGCACGAAGAAATTCGCGGACTGCTGGGACAGATGCTGTTCCCGCGCGAAGACGGCAACAAGAACACCGACGTACTTTCCGGCGGCGAAGCCGCCCGGCTGCTTTTCTGCAAACTCATGCTGCAAAAGCCTAACGTACTCGTCTTCGATGAACCCACCAACCACCTGGATCTTGAGTCGATCAATGCTCTCAACATCGCGCTGCAGCGCTATCACGGAACGGTGCTGCTGGTGACGCACGATCACGATTTGATTGACGAAGTCGCGACCCGAATCTGGCACTTCGAAGCCGACCATAAGCTGACCGACTTCAAAGGCGCCTACGAGGAGTATCAAGCGGTTTTGGCTTAAGAGGGGCCACCCGCAGCGACTGAAGGCGCTTCTATCTTGGGGCAATCGTGGCATCGCTGAAGCGATGTCCTGGTACGAATCAGCGGACTGAATGTCAAATCACAAAGCACGAATAGAACGCCCGCGCCTAAATAGCCCGCCCGGCGCAAGCGCCCGACGCCCACGCCCATTGAAAGTTGAATCCGCCCAGATGCCCGGTCACATCGACCACTTCGCCGATGAAAAAGAGGCCGGGCACCTTTCGGCTCTCCATCGTCTTCGCTGACAACTCGTCAGTGTCCACGCCGCCCGCGGTTACTTCCGCTTTGCTGAAGCCCTCGGTCCTGGCTGGAGTCACCATCCAATTGTGCAGCGCTCGCTCCAACTCCGCGAGTCCGGAGTTTGTCCATCCCGCAGGGGGATGCGAATCCAACCATCGGTTCGCGAGGCGGTTGGGCAAGAAAGGGTGCAACGCTGATTTCATCGTGGTGATGTTTCTTGGCACGTTGGGTTCGCGAAGGGACGCCGTCACATCGCTGCCGGGCGCCAGGTCTATGACGACTGCCTCTCCCGGTTTCCAGTAAGACGAAATCTGCAGAATTGCCGGCCCGCTCACTCCTCGATGCGTGATGAGCATCTTCTCCCGGAATTGCTGACCGCCGTAGGAGACGGCTACGCCGGCCGACACTCCGGCGAGATCACAGTACCGGCTTCGATCTCCGTCGTCGAACACAAACGGCACCAGCGCAGGCCGCGGTTCGCGAATCGCCAGTCCGAATTGCCGCCCCAGGTCGTAGCCAAAGCCGCTCGCGCCCATCTTCGGAATCGACAGTCCTCCAGTCGCGACCACCAGCACCGGGGCGCGAAATTCCGTTTCCCCCGCGCGCACCACAAACTCGCTCGTCTTCGACACTTCTTGAAGAGACGTGTTCAAAACAATGCTAACCCCCGCATCGCGGCATTCGCCTTCGAGCATGTTCATGATGTCTTGAGCCGAGCGATCGCAGAATAATTGACCTACCGTTTTCTCGTGATACGGAATGTGATGCTTTTCTACCAGCGCGACGAAGTCCGCGGGCGTGTAACGGGCCAGAGCCGATTTCGCGAAGTGCGGATTCGCAGAGATAAAATTCTCCGGACGACAGTGAATATTGGTGAAGTTACAGCGGCCGCCGCCAGAGATGAGAATTTTCTTTCCGGCACGTTCCGCCCGCTCGATCACAGCTACGCGGCGTCCCCGTTTCCCCGCTTCCAGAGCGCACATCAGCCCCGCGGCCCCAGCGCCGAGGATCAACGCATCAAATTGCCGAATCATTGAGATAGGAGAAAAGAAATCAAGATGCTAAGCAGAATGCCACAATCGTCTGACCACGCGTGCCCGTAGCTTTTTCAAGTTCATCAACCAGACTAGATTCCAAATCATCCGGATCTGGATTCATTTCGCACGCGGCGATTTCCTGGTCGGTTGCACCCTGAAAGCAAAGCTCGCAAACGCCAAGGCCATCTTCCGAACGCACCGCTGGCCCAAAAACGCGGCAGGTCATCGGGCGCGATTCATACAGTTCGCAGAGTCCTGTCTCCGGATCGAGCGCCGGGCAAGGCTCATCGTTCGCGAACTCGGCAAAGCGTTGTTCCGCGTCCGCGTCTTCATCCAGCATTCCGCTGATCGGATCACCGGGAAAATCCTTCGACAGCCGCGAAACCGCTTCCTGCGCTCGTTGCCGCACTCGAGCCGCACGCTTCGGATCAACCTCTTCCAGGTCCGCAAGTCCTCGCCGAAGCCGGACCGCATCGAGCTGATTTATGGGAAATACTCCGATACAGCATTGCGTGCATCCCGGGCGGCAGACGAGCCATTTGCCGCTTCTGCGCGTGGCATCGGCCAAAGCAGAATCTACGATTTGAATTAACGCTTGATCCCGCGGAGGGGAAGCAGTCGGCATGCTAAAAGAATACCGCAGCCTGGTGGGTTTCTTGTCGTCGAGCAAAGAATAAGGAGCAAGAAAAGAGGCCGGACCTTAGCAGTCCAGCCCCAAAGAAACCCATGAATTAACTCTGCATTTGCACTTGCAAAACTTCTCCAGGAAGCCGAATCATTCTCGGACCCGGCGCGGATTCACGTCCATCGGAATGGCTGCGACTGCCGCTTGGCATGGCGTCGGTCTTCTCCGCTTGATCCTTTTCCCGGCGATCGCCGAAGGAACTCATGCGCTCCATGCGAATTCCAAGCGTGCGCTCAAGCTGGTACAAATCGGATCGCTGCTCTCTGCCAAAAAGCGTGGAAGCTACGCCGCGTTCTCCAGCACGACCGGTGCGCCCTACGCGATGGATAAAGTTTTCCGCCACCTCGGGCAAATCGTAGTTAATCACGTGGGCAATATCCTGCACGTGGATTCCCCGGGAAGCCAGATCGGTTGCGACCAGAATGCGGTAGCGTCCCTGCTGGAATCCAGCGAGGGCTGCGGTTCGTTGCGATTGTGAGCGGTCACCGTGAATCATGGCCGCAGCAAAGCCTTCGCGGTTCAGATTCTTGGCCAGCCGTTCCGTTCCTCGCTTGGTGCGCGCGAATACCAGGCAGCGGCCTGTTTCTTTCGCCAGCAGACGATGCAAAACTTCTTGTTTGCGATCGGCATCGACCTCGAATGCTTGTACCCGCACATTCTCCGACGGCTTCAGCGTGGACCCAAATGCGACGCGGACCGGATTTCTCATGTAGTCGTTTACAAGATGCACTACGGAGGCTTCCAGGGTCGCGGAAAAACACATCGTCTGGCGATCTTTCGGCAGGATGGCGGCAATTCTTCGAATCGCGGGAAGGAAGCCCATGTCCAGCATGCGATCGGCTTCGTCGAGCACCAGTACGCGAAGTCCGCGGAAATTGAGCAGCCCGCGATCAAGGAAATCCTCTAACCGGCCGGGTGTGGCCACTACTACTTTCGCGCCATGGCGGATAGCGCGGAGCTGCTGCCCTTCGGACAGGCCCCCGACGACCAGCGCAGCGGGCGCGAGTTGCTTGCCCCGCAACGCGTCGTATTGTTCGGCCACCTGCATGGCCAGTTCACGCGTCGGAACCAGCACCAGGGCCGCGATTCCCGCGGCGCTTGGCTTGAGCAGTTGTTCCATGATTGGAATCAGGAAGGCCAGCGTCTTGCCCGTGCCGGTTTGTGCGGTTGCGAGCACATCCTTGCCCGCAATGGCCTGCGGGATAGCAGCGGTTTGGACAGGAGTGGGTATGGAAAAACCAGCGAACGACAAACGATCCTGGATGTAAGCCGAGATCGGTAACTCTGAAAAATTCTGCATTTTGCTTTCTCTGGCTCAGATTTGCAGACCGCACACGAATTCAGGCGGCACGACAATCTGCATTGCCAGTCTTAAGTTTTGATTTACGCTGAAGACTTACGGAGGGTAAACTGAAGGCGGGAGTTCTCAGATCCAATACTGCACCAGAGCCATCGCACCATACAACCGCGGTATTAAGCGTGACTGCAGTATAGCAGAGTTTTACCCTCATTCCTAATCGGGACCTGAAAGCTAAGGTTACTTTGGTTCCATAGGGACGCCGGTGTGTTGCCCATGCAGCCCTTAAATCGAGCTAAAGCGACGTGCTTTTGGTTACAATAAAGCGTGTTCTACGATGCCGGCGCGTACGCGCACCGAACGCACCGGCATCGTCATCGCAGCCATTTTTCCGGCTCGCGAACTGCCTCACCAACCTCATTCAAGAAAACCGCGGCTCGCATGCCATCGACTACACGGTGGTCGCACGAGAGGGTCAACGTCATCATCGGACGAATCGCTGGCCGTCCGTCGATGGGCACGACGCGGTCGGCAATGCTTCCTACCGCGAGAATCGCCGCCTGCGGCGGACTGATGATCGCGCTGAACGCATCGACGTGGTACATGCCGAGGTTGCTGATAGTGAAAGTGGCGCCTGCAATGTCGGACGGACGCAACCGCCCCGCGCGGGCCCGCTCCGTCAAGTCACGCCGCTGAAGAGCAATCTCGCCGAGGTTCAACTTGTCGGCGTTGTGAATTACGCTGGCAACCACGCCATCGTCTACTGCCATGGCGACGCCAATATTTATTTCTGCATTCAGACGGATTTCCGCGCCGCTCCAACTCCCATTGAGGCGCGGATGCTTCGCCAGAACGCGGGAGAGCAGCGCTACCAGCAAATCAGTATGGGTAAGTTTGGCTCCTTGTGAGTGTTGAATTGCCGATCCCATTCGCTCGCGTGCTTCGATGAGGGCGCTTGCGTCGACCTCCCGCACCACGAAAAAATGGGGCACCGTAGTCCAGCTCTGCGTGGTTCGCTCAGCCATGAGCCGCCCCATCGAGCTCGACGTTTCTACATCTTTGGCCACGGGCAGGGATGAATTCGTCGATTCGGCCGCCGCTAAAACGTCAGACGCGACAATCTCGCCACCTGGCCCCGATCCTCGCAGTCTGCCGATGTCGACTCCGCGATCCTTGGCAAGCCGGCGCGCCTTAGGTGAAATCTGTGCGCCCGCTCTTGCAACTTCGGAAATGACCGGCACGAGTGGGCGGGCGGTTTCAGTCGCGCTGTGAGGATCAGAACCGGGCGCAGTCTCCACGGGAGCGGATTCACCGGGGCGAACAATCCAGGCGATAATTTTCCCCACAGCGACGACCGCACCAGCTTCGGCTTTCACGCCAGCGAGAATGCCCTCCGCCGGAGATTCGACCTCGAGCACCGCTTTATCTGTTTCTATTTCCAAGAGTGGCTCACCCTTAGCCACATGCTCGCCTTCGATCTTCCGCCAAGCCACCAGCTTGCCGGTTTCCTGCGCCATCTCGAGAGCCGGCATCACAACGCTAAAAGCCATGGTTCCTATTCCCAGTCATCCTGAGCGCAGTCGAAGGACCCCTAACACGCGAATATAGTTTTACTTTTACAGCGAACTCTCTCATTGTGCGTTCGGATCTCTCAATCCGACACTCCCACGCGTTCCGTCCTCGCACTCTCTTCGATCATCTCAACTACCCGCCGGCTCGGTGCCGACTCGTTCTCGCGAGTGGCCGGCAGCGGACCGTTGACGGTGACGTAATGCGCTCCCGCCACCAGCAGCTCTTCCGCCGGAAAACGGGTGATGACCTCGTGTCCGGTGGGCGTGACCACAATTTCTTCTTCGATCCGCGCCGCGCTCCAGCCGTCCGTCGAAGGCCAGAATGTCTCCAACGCAAACACCATCCCCGGTTTGATCTCATGCGGATGATCGAATGACACTAACCGGCTGATCACCGGCTTTTCCCAGATAGCCAGGCCGATGCCGTGCCCGTATTGCAGCGCAAAGCAGGCTTCTTCGTTGGGAAAGCCGAACTCCGTGGCTTTCGGCCACACCGCCGCAATTTCTGCCGTAGTGCGCCCCGGACGCACCAATTCAATCGCCGCATCCAGATAATCCCGGCAACGCTTGTACGCGTCCACCATGGCGTGCGATCCGTAGCCAATGGTGAAGCACCGGTAATAACAGGTGCGATATCCCATGTACGAATGCAGAATGTCGTAATAGACGGGATCGCCGGGACGGAGCACGCGATCGGAGAAAACATGCGGATGCGGATTGCATCGCTCCCCAGAAATCGCATTCACCGCTTCCACATATTCGGACCCAAGATCGTAGAGAACCTTGCTCACCAGTCCGACCGCTTCGTTCTCCCGCATTCCCGGCTTCATGGCGCGATACAGTTCGTCGTAAGCGGCATCGACCATCATGGCTGAAGTGTTCAGCAAGGCGATCTCGTCCTGGGTTTTAATGACGCGAGCATCCGACATCAACTGCTGTCCGTCAACGACCGTGATTCCCTCGCGTTGCAAGGCGAAAAGAACCGGCAATTCGATGATGTCGATTCCAACCGGCTCTTTGTGCAGGCCGCGCATTTCGAGTTCAATGCGGATCTTCTTCGCTACATCTTCGGCCCGCCCCATCTCCGGCGACATCGCCCCCCGCAGCATCGAAATGCCCGGCCGCGAGCGCTCGCCCAACCATGGACAATGCAGCTGATGATGCTTGGCTGCCGATCCGAAGTCCCACAGAATCGGTTCGTCATTCTGCGGCAGCAAGGTGAAGCGATTGCATTTGTCCTGCGCCCAACTGCCAATGTGCGTCGAGGTCAGATAGCGCACATTATTCATGTCGAAACACAGGAGCGAACCCATCTCCGACTTGGCAAGCAATTCTTTGGCCCGGGCCAGACGCTCTTTACGCAAGCGGTCAAAGTCCACCCGCTGTTCCCAATCAACCGCCATCGTTCCATGAGTTGGTAGAGCCACGATGCACCTCCCGCCTTTGCGTTTCCTGGCTACGCTTTGCTACATAGCTTGCGCGCTACTTCAAACACTGATTTCTCCGTAGGGACGGTTGCGTCTTCGAGCGGAGGCGAAAATGGAATCGGAATATGCATTGCCCCCATTCGCCGAACCGGCGCATCCAGATCGTAGAAAGCGCCCTCCGCAATCACCGCGGCAATCTCAGCCGTGACCCCGTAGCGCTCATAACCCTCGTCGATCACAATCACCCGCGACGTCTTCTTGGCCGACTCAATCAAAGTCTTCTCGTCCAGCGGCCACATGGTCCGCGGATCGACCACTTCCGCGCTCACTCCGATCCCTTCCAGCAATTCCGCCGCGCCCAGCGCCACCTGCACCATGCTGCTGGTTCCCACCAGCGTGATGTCGCGGCCCACGCGCTTCACATCCGCTACCCCGAACGGGATGGTGTAATCTTCCGCCGGAACCGGGCCCTTTAACTTGGTGTACATCATCTTGTCTTCGAAAAAGACCACCGGGTTTTCATCCCGGATCGCGGTCTTCAGCAATCCCTTGGCATCGTATGGCGTTGACGGCATCACCACCTTCAATCCCGGGACATGACTGAACCACGCGTGCAGCGACTGCGAATGCTGCGCACCTGACCGACGAGTGGCGCCAAGCGTGGTCCGCATCACCATCGGAACTTTCCACGCCCCGCCTGACATGTAATGGACCTTGGCCGCCTGATTCACCATCTGATCCATGGTGAGCGTAATGAAATCTCCAAACATGATGTCGACGATGGGCCGCAATCCCGTCATCGCGGCGCCGACGGCAATCCCCGTGAAACCGGCTTCCGAAATCGGCGTGTCGAGCACGCGCTCAGTTCCAAACTCCTCAACCAGTCCAGAAAGCACTTTAAAAGGCGTGCCTGCTTCGGCTACATCTTCCCCGAAAATGCAGACTCGCGTATCGCGCCGCATCTCTTCCGCCAGCGCCTCGCGTACCGCTTGTCCGAAGGTAAGTTCTCGAGAAGTGGCCTCAGGCATAAACGTCATCCTCCACTTCCTTAACATCGGGATAGGGAGCGGCCACGGCAAACTCGACTGCCTTGTTCACCTCAGCTTCCACTTCTGATTGAATCGCCTTGAACTGCGCTGCATCCGCCAGACCATGTTCGGTCAGCCAATCGGCCAGCAACTTGATGGGATCGCGGTCGGTCTTCCAGTGCTTTTCTTCTTCCTTGGAGCGGTAGTACTCGCGATTGATGTCGCCAACATGGTGCCCGGTATAGCGATACGTATTGCATACCAGGAAGGATGGCCCACCCCCACGACGCGCCCGCTCGACGAGCTGGCCCGCGGTTGCGTGGACCGCCCTCACATCCTGCCCATCCACCGTCTCTGCTGGCAATCCAAACGCAGCTCCCCGCGCCGGAATATCACCCGCGGTCGTCTCGGAGTAATGCGTGTATTCGGTATAGAGGTTGTTTTCGCACACGTAAATCACCGGCAGCTTCCACAGCGACGCCACGTTCATCACTTCATACAGAACGCCCTGCCCCAGCGCGCCTTCCCCGAAGAAGCACACCGCCACGCGGTCCGTTCCCAGTCGCTTGGCGGACAGCGCCGCGCCCGTCGCAATGCCCACGCTCCCGGCAACAATCGCGTTTGCTCCCAGGTTGCCAGTCGCCGGATCGGCAATGTGCATGGAGCCGCCCTTGCCTTTGCAATAGCCCGCTTTCTTGCCCAGCAACTCGGCGAACATCAGGTCGGGGGAGGCGCCTTTCGCCAGGCAGTGCCCGTGCCCGCGATGCGTGCTGGTAATGTAATCGTCGCGCCGCAATGCTTCACAGATTCCTACCGCGACTGCTTCTTCGCCAATATAGAGGTGGGCCAATCCAGGCATCAACGCGCGCGTGTACAACTCGTTGACCTGCTCTTCGAACAGGCGGATCGATACCATCCGCCGATACATGCGGAGCCACCTCTCGATTTCGATCCCGGAATTCAACTCCGGCTTGTGAGTAGCAATGGTCATTTTGAAATGCCCGACATTCGCGCCAACACGTCAAACATCACGGCAAAATCCAGCTTCGCCATTCCCATGCCGCGAGCCGCCGTCAGAAATTCATTGCTCACCGCAGTCGTCGGCAAAGGTACATCCAGTTGCCGGCCCAGTTCGAGCGCCAGCAGCATATCTTTCTGCATCATGTTTACATCGAACCAAGCTTCTTCCGGTTGCTGCAGGACGAACGGTCCGCGATATTGAATCATCGGCGAAGCCACGGCGCTGTGGGTAAGCACATCCACCGCCGTCTCGCGGGCGATCCCACTTTTCTCCGCCAGCAGCACGCCTTCCGAGAACGCCATCATCTGAACCGCGAGGCTCAGGTTGATCGCAATCTTCATCGCCAGCGCCAGCCCGTTGTCCCCGACGTGAGTCACCTTGGGTCCAATATCAAGTAGCAGCGGCTTGACTCGCTCAAAGGTTTCCCGACGACCGCCGACCATCACCGACAACTTGCCTTCCTGCAAAGTGATTACGCTGCCGGACACGGGTGAATCGACCATGTCGGCGCCTTTTTCCCGCACCTTCGCAGCCAACGCCCGGCTGACGCTCGGACTCACCGTGCTGATGTCGACAAAAATCTTGCCTTTGCTCAACCCGGCCAGCAAGCCATCCGGACCCTCTGTCACCGACGTAATCGCGGCAGAGTTTGTGACCATGGCGAAGGTCACGTCTGCGCCAGCGGCAACCGCGCGCGGCGAATCTGCCCACTTCATCCCTTTATCGATCAGCCACTGCGCCTTGGCTCGCGTCCGGTTATATCCGGTCACGGTGTGCCCTTTGCTGAGCAGGCGGCTCACCATCTGCCCGCCCATCACCCCGAGACCGACAAAACCCAGATTAGCCATTCGTGATTGGCTCCTAATCTACCTGCTGGTTTTCGCAAGCGCCGGATGCGCCTCGCTGGCCTTCGAATCTTCGCGCACCTGCAGCAAGTGGGCCCGCATCGCCTCGCGCGCCTTTTCCGGATTGCGCTGCTCCACCGCTTCCAGAATGCGCTTATGGTGGTACTGTCCCCGGTTTGGCCCGCCCTCCACCTGAAAAATTCGCATGCGCTGCTCCCGCAGCAGCCCAACGATCGAATCGAGCAGGGAAAGGATCAGAGGGTTGTCGGCCGCCTCCGCCAAAGCCAGATGAAAATCAAGGTCAGCTTCAATGAACCCATCCGGATTCTCCTGCGCCCGATCCATCAGCGCGACCGCCTCCCGCATCAGCGCCAGATGCTGCTCCTGAATGCGCGTCGCCGCCAGCGCCGCGATCTCCGGCTCGAGAATCGCGCGAACCTCCGCCAGATGGATCGACCCGCTGGGCTGACCAATCTTGACCATCAGGCCAAACGATTGCCGAATTGCCTGTGAGGTTCCGTCCGTGATGAAGGTTCCGCGCCCCGAGTAGGCTTCCACCAAACCTTTTTCCCGCAGCGCCTTCACCGCTTCACGTACCGCCGTGCGGCTCACTCCGAACCGCTGCGCGAGGTCCCGTTCCGCGGGCAGTTGATCTCCCGCCTTGAGCTCTCCCTTCAGCACCGAATCTTCGATCTGCTGAACGATCTGCTCATACAGTCGTGATGTTCGAACGGTCTTGTACACGAAATTCCCCGCACCGAGTAGCTGGCTTGACGGCACTACAAAAACCGAATCCTAGCCGCGCGTTTCCTGAATCCACACGGTCTTGCTATTGGTAAACTCGCGAATCCCATACGGCCCGAGCTCCCGCCCGTGGCCGGAATATTTCACTCCGCCAAATGGCAACCGGGCATCCGACGCAACCATGCGATTGATGAAAACCATTCCCGCTTCGATTTCGTTGATAAAACGTTCGCGCTCGTGCCTGTCATTCGTCCAGGCACTCGCTCCCAGCCCAAAACGGCTGTCGTTCGCGATTTCAATCGCTTCATCCAGATTCTTAGCGCGGAAGATCGACGCCACCGGACCAAACAACTCGTCACGATAGGCCGGTGATTCTTTGGGAATATGGGTAAGCACGGTCGGGGCGTAAAAGTTTCCCGGCCCATCCACCGGCTTCCCTCCGGTAAGAACCTTCGCGCCCGCCGCCACCGTCTTGCGCACATCCGCGTCCAGACTCTTCACTCCATCCGCCGTCGCCAGCGGGCCCACGTCGGTGTTCTCGTCGAATGGATCACCCAGCTTGAGCGCGTCCATCTTGCTCACAAACTTCCGCTCAAATTCGCCCGCCACCGATTCCGCCACAATAAACCGCTTGGCCGCGATGCAGGACTGTCCGTTGTTCACGATCCGCGCCTTCACCGCCGTCTCGACCGCTTCGTCCATGTTCGCACTCGGCATCACAATAAAAGGATCGCTGCCGCCCAGTTCGAGGACTACTTTCTTAATGCGTTTCGCCGCCGCCGTGCCGACTTGAACTCCCGCTTCCTCGCTGCCCGTAAGCGTCGCGGCTACGACCCGGCGGTCGTTCAGAATCCCATCCACCTTCTGCGCCCCAATCAGCAGAGTCTGAAACACTCCCTCGGGAAAGCCGGCGCGATGAAACAAGTCTTCGATTGCCAGCGCGCATTGCGGAACATTCGACGCATGCTTCAGCAGCCCTACATTTCCCCCCATCAAAGCCGGCGCGGCAAACCTCATCACCTGCCAAAAAGGGAAGTTCCACGGCATGACGGCGAGAATCGGCCCCAGCGGCTGATAGTGAATGTAGCTGCAGCTGGCCGCCGTCTCGATCACTTCATCGGCCAGAAAACGCTCGGCGTTTTCCCCATAATACCGGCAGGCCGACTCGCACTTGACCGCCTCATCCACAGCTGCCCGAAACGGTTTGCCCATTTCGGTGGTCATGGTCCGGGCGAATTTCTCTTTGTCGCTCTCCAGAATCTCCGCAACTTTCACCATCATCCGCGCCCGCTCGGCGAAGCTGGTCTTCCGATACTTGGCAAATGCGGTGGCTGCGCGCTTCAACTTCCCTTCGATCTGCGCATCCGTGAGAGGTTCAAAGGACTTAATCAACTGTCCAGTCGCCGGGTTAATGCTTGCAATTGCCATAGGGACGAATACGCCGCCAAGGCGGACGTCGCTGGTCTGACCACTATACCATACACCAAATTTCTATTGGTTTCGGGGGAGAAGGAAAGAAGGAAGGTATTGATGGAGACAGCGAAGCACTCTGTAGCGCGGCACCCTCCAGTATCGCGAAGGCATCTTGCCCCTCGCCGTGCGCGCAAAGACGTCCACCGACGTCTTCGAGTGCGCCCAACAACAGCACATCAGATAGCTAGGCTAGGCCACTCGCCGGAGCCGGTTGATTGATGACCAGCCAGTACAGTCCCACCGTCTTGACCGTCTCGCGAAACTTGTCGAAGTCGACTGGCTTCTGAATATAGCTGTTAGCTCCCAAGTTGTAACCCGCCACCAAATCGCGCTCTTCTTTCGAGGAGGTCATAATAACGATCGGGATGTTCTTGGTCCGAGGGTCACTCTTCACCTGTTTGAGCACCTCCAGCCCATCGACTTTGGGCAGTTTCAAATCCAGCAGGACCAACTTGGGCGGATGCTCAAATGATCGATTGGCGAACGTTCCGCGACAGAAGAGAAAGTCCAGAGCCTCCTCGCCATCACGTGCGACAAAGATGCGGTTTGCCAGCTTCTCACGTTGCAGCGCGTGCATCGCCAGATCCAGATCGTCCTGATTGTCTTCCACCAGCAGTATCTCGAGATCCCCTAAGTTCATGATTGGCCTCCAGCCGTCGCTTCCTTGCTTTTTGATTCATTGTGCTCTCCCACGTTGAGGGTGAAATAGAAGGCTGCGCCCTTGTCCAGTTCCCCCTCTGCCCACGCTCGGCCTCCGTGCTTTTGAACGATGCGTTGCACCGTCGCCAACCCGATGCCCGTGCCTTCAAAATCCTCGGCGCGATGCAGACGCTGGAAGACTCCGAACAACTTGCCCGCGTGCTTCATGCTGAAGCCGACGCCGTTGTCTCGGACTATAAAGACCGGTTGCCCATCCTCTGCTTTTTTGTGAGTGACTTCGATAACTGTGTGCAATCCTGGCGCGGGCGCCCCCGCTCCTGCACTTCCATCCACGCCGAAGCGGGGACGAGTGAACTTGAGGGCGTTGGCCAGAAGGTTTTGAAAGATCTGTTTGACCAAAACCGGATCGCACTCGATCACCGGCAGTTCGGCGATCCGCCATTCCACCAGCCGTCCTTCGCTATCCGGCTGGAGCATTGCTATTACTTCCGCGACAATCGGGTTCAACCGGGTCGGCTGCCGACTCAGCGCCTGCCGCCCAACTTGTGCCAGATTCAACAATTCATCCACTAACAGGCCCATCTTCTGCGACCCGGCCTGAATGCGATCAAGGTAGTGTTGCGCGGTAGGATCGAGGGTCGAGCCGTATTCCTCCACCAGCAACTTGGAAAATCCGCCCAAATGCCGTAAAGGCGCCCGCAAATCGTGAGAAACCGAGTAACTGAAAGCTTCCAGCTCTTTGTTCGCTGCCTCCAGCTGGGCCGTCCGTTCGACCACTCTGTGCTCTAGTTCGTCATTGAGTTTTCGGATTTCCCGTTCATTGGCTCGACTCTGCGTGATGTCGCGGAAAGCCACCACTCCGCCACGCGCCACCCCGTCCTTGTCTTTCAGGGGAGTAGCGCTGGCCTCAATCCAGAGACCCTCCTTGAGCGTGGGATTGCGCACAAACATCTCAGCCGTGCTGGCCTCTCCACGAATGGCTCGCGCCAGGGGATTTTGCTCATCTGGAAAACGGGTCACCTTGTCGGGCAGGAAGAGCCCATAGTGATCGGTCCATTCCGCGCTTGACACACCGGCTGGGCCTAGGCCAACGATTTTTTCCGCCGCCGGGTTCCAGAGGACGAACTTTCCCCGCTCGTCCGCGGCCACCAACCCCTCGGATATGCTGTCCAGGACGGACTGCAGCATCAGGGTCTGACCTTCCAGCGCTTGCCGCGACCGTGCCAGATTCTCCGCCAGCTGCGCCAGTTCTTTCGCTTGCTCCGCCAGCCGCTCCTCCGCTTGTTTGCGTTCGCTGATATCCGTATTCGTGCCAAACCAGCGAGCCACGCGGCCTTCCGAGTCTCTTACCGGCATGACACGAGTCAGGAACATACGAAAAAGCCCGTCAGTCCCGCGCAGCGGGAATTCCATGCCAAAGGGTTTGCCAGTAGCAATCGCATCCTTCCAGCCCGCAAGCACCCCGGGCAGCATCTCGGGGTCGTGGACGCTTTGCCATGCCCAGCCCTGCATCTGTTCGAGGGTTGTACCCGTGTAGTCATACCAGCGCTGGTTGTACCAAAAGATGGATCCATCGGCCTCGGCCATCCAGGCCAACTGCTCGATGCCATTGGCCATGGCCTGGAATCGTTCCTCGCTCTCGCGCAATGCCTCTTCGGCTCGCCTGCGCTCCGTAATGTCGGTATTGGCTTCGAGGATACGCAGCGGCTGGCCTTGGGCGTCGCGTTGCAACACCCATACGCTGGCGACTACGACATCGCTGCCGTCCCGCTTGCGGTGGACCAGTTCCCCTTCCCAGGTTCCCACGGCACGGAGCTTTATTTCAATTTCCTCCAGCGGCTCGGGAAACCGGGTTTGCAGCAGTTCGTTCGAAACCCGGCCAATTGCCTCCTCCCGGCTGTAGCCATAAAGCTTTTCGGCGCCCAGGTTCCACAGAACGATGTGGCCCTGGGTATCGCGTACCAGCACCTGCGCGAGATCGAGAATTCTCGCCTGTTCAAGCAATGCTTCTTCCGCCAGCTTGCGTTCCGTGATATCGGCGCGTATGGCGACGTACTGCCGTGGTTTTCCATCCGCTCCTAAGGTCGGGACGATCGTCGTATCCACCCAGTAGGTCGAACCATCTTTGGCCCGGTTCTTGATTTCGCCGTGCCAAACCTTCCCCTTGGCGATCGCGTGGTACATCTGCTGGAAGAATTCGATGGGGTGGTGGCCGGAGTTGAGGATGCGGTGATTCTGGCCAATCAGTTCGTCCTTGGAATATTGACTGATGGCGCAGAATTTGTCGTTGACGTAAGTGATCGTGCCCTGGATGTCCGTCATCGCCACGATGGCGTGTTGATCCAGCGCGAACTTCTGATCAGCCAGTTCCTTGAGCGTCTTCTTCGTGGTAAGCAGACAATACTCCAGGGCTCGCCCCGCCCGCTTGTGCTCGCTGATGTCCCTTGCAATGTTTGAAACCCCAACAATCACGCCGCTGCTGTCTAGAATCGGCGAAATCGTCGCAGAAACGTCAATCTTCCTGCCATCCTTTCGCACCCGGACCGTTTCAAAATGGTTTACCCGTTCACCGCATCCAATTCGCCTTAGAATGTCGGCTTCCTCATTCGCCAGCTCCGGCGGCAAAAGCATGCACATCGATTTGCCCACCGCCTCGGATGACGAGTAGCCAAACAACTTCTGGGCGCCCGGATTCCACGACGTGATCGTGCCCTCCAGAGTCTTGCTGATAATCGCGTCATCGGAAGATTCAACCACCGCCGCCAGGCGTCCGCGTGTTTCCTCTGCCCGTTGGCGCTCGGCCATCTCCTCTGCCAGCTTGCGATTCGCCTCTTGCAGGTGCATCCGTCCGGGCAGCGAAATCACTTTCGGAACCAGCGGAATGAGCATCGCAGCCGTGATCACCGATACCACCGCCGTGACTGCCTTGACCACCCCCGCCAGCAGGTAACTGCCATGCCAGACATTCCAGATTTCCAGCAGGTGAGTCGTGCCACAAGCCAGAATGAAAATCCCAAACATCCAGAAAATCCGATTGAAAGGGATATCGCGATTCTTGCGAATGAAATAGATGAGGACAGCCGGAATGCAGTAATACGAAAGCGCGATCAGCCCGTCGGAGAGGACGTGCAGCCATACCATCCGCGGATCCCACAGATAGCAATACCCGTGGGGCATGAAATCAGGAGAAAGCAATGCTCTGAAGAAATTCACGATCTCGATTGGGCCTCACAGATAGTCATCGGCAAAGGCCGTCCCCTTGCCATCACGGAGATGGGTTACTTAGGGCGCGCGTCTCAAGTCTGAACCGCAACTCCGCCAATAAGAAGCGGGATCGTAAAGCCGCAAACGGGCGGAAGAATGCAACCAAAAAGCCACGAAGCAACGCGCAAAAGATGATTTCAAGTCCGGGGCGGGACCGGTGTCGCCACGCAGTTTCGCCCAGCATCCCAGATAGCCCCGGACGCCCCGTGACGAAGCCCGGCAGAACCGCGCCGGGCCACGTATTCCGGGCGTTCCTCTCGCGCTTTACGACGGCAAGCCCGTGCCCGGCCAAGGATTCGGCAGCGTGGCCCGAATCACATCCAGCAATTCGTTATTGTCCGCAGGCTTCTGGAAGAATGCCGTGGCCCCCGCCTGCAGCGTTTTCTGCTCGTTGGATTGCGGATCTCGTGCGGTCAGCACAATGACCGGAATGTCCGACAGAGAATCGTGTTTCTGCAGCCGCTCCAAAACCACGTAACCGTCCCCGGCCGGTAACCCGAGGTCGAGAATAATCAGGCTGGGATTCTCCTTCTGCGCCACCGAAATGGCGGAATAGCCATCCGACGCCTGCACCGTATCGTAGTGGTTGGCCCGTAAACGTATTTTCAGTGCCCGTCGAAGATCGGGGTCATCATCGACGATCAGTATTTTCGGCTTGTCCATTTGTGTCCTCCATTAGTGCGGTTTTATGTGCTGCGATCTAATTTGCTTCGGGGTGATTCTTGGTTGCACTTCCCTCTCCATCCGCGCATTCGAGAGATGGCTTCGGGGCCAGAGTCAGCATAGCCATTTCGACAATCCGATCCGCCACCCCTTGCACCAATTCGGGCAGCTCCTTGCCCGCCTCGGGGGAAGGCAGCGCCACCGCCGTCGCCGATATTTGCAAGCGGCCCGCGGCTTTGAAACCCGCGCCCCCCTCCAGTTGTTCGCGAATGCGCTTCATCATGATCTCCGCCCCTTCCAGTCCCGTGCATGCGGCCACCAAAAACGTCTCACTGATTCCCACATTTCCCGTCACCGGAAGGACCAGGTCTTTGTCGACATAAATGCAGCGCCGCAGCGTCTCCGAACTCAGCTGGCAGATTTCCTTCCAGGCGGTTCGAGAAACATTCGGCAGCGGCGTCAGTTCAACCTTGACCAGAGCGATGGCATCGCGCAGCCGGCCCTCGTAGGTGACCACCGGAAATAGCAGCCTCGCCAGCGAATACAGCGGCAAGGTAAACGAGAATGTGCTGCCATTCCCAACTTCGCTCGCCACCCAGATTCGTCCCCCGTGGAGTTCGACCAGTTCTTTCGCAATGAACAGTCCCAGGCCCAGCCCGGAGCGGTTGTTGTCCACCGAATTCGGATCCTGATACAAGCGCTCAAAGATCAGGGCCTTGGCATCCGGGCCGATGCCACAGCCGCTGTCCGCCACGGACACATAGACCATGTTCGGATCGGCATTCACGATGCATGCTTTGATCAGGACCGAGCCCTCGGCCGGGGTGAACTTAATCCCATTGTCGATAAGATTGATCAGCACCTGCAGCACCCGATCCGGGTCGGCGTACACCAACGGAATCCGGCTATCCAACCCCACTTCCAATCCCACCCGCTTCTCCTTGGCGGTCGCGGCCATCATCGAAACTGCCTGTTGAATGAGATCGGCGAGAGTAATGCAGCGGGGCTCGATGCGGATCTTTCCCGACTCCGCCCGGGTTGCTTCCAGCAGATCGCGGATCATGGCCCGCAGCTGATTAACGCTCTTCAGCACGGTGTCGAGGTGGTAGCGCTGCTCGGGGTTGATCTCGCCCGCCAGACCGTCCATCAGGATGGTGACGAACTGATGAATGCAGGTCAGCGGCGTGCGCAACTCGTGCGAAACGTGCGACAGGAACTGGTTCTTGAACTCCAGTTGCTGGTGACGGCTCATTTCGAGCGAACGAAGAAGCGCCTGGCGCTCGATGGCATAGCGCATCACGCGCTCCAGATGGTTGCTGGTGATGTCGCCCTTTACCAGGTAATCCTGCACACCCTGATGCAGCGCCTTGATGGCCAGCTCTTCGTCATCGTGGCCGGACAGAATAACTACCGGTACTCCGGGCGCGTGGTCCAGCACTTTGCGAAATGTTTCGGCGCCGTGGCTATCGGGAAGATTGAGATCCAGCAGCACGACCGAGGGGGATTGCTTGGTCATGGACGCCAGCCCATCCGCCAGCCGATTTACGCAGCTTACCTTGATCCCGGAGTTGCCCTCGACCAGCCGCAGGCGAACCAGGTCGGCATCGCCAGGATTGTCTTCAATCAGCAAAACTTGAGTATGACCGTTATTCATGGCTTCTCCTCGCGTGGCAGACGTGCTAAACCAAACCAAAATTCGCCGATTGAGGTTACGGCGGAGATGAAGTCCCCCAGATTGCCGGGCTTGCTCACATAGCAGTTCGCCCCCAGTTCATAGCTGCGCATAATGTCGCTTCGCGCCTCGGAAGTACTGAAGATGGCAATCGGAATCTTCTTTAGAAGCGGGTCGGCTTTGATCTCGGACAGCACTGCACGCCCGTCTTTCCCCGGCAAACTCAGGTCAAGAATGACGAAGTCGGGAACCACCGCATGCGCATAGTTTCCCTGGCGTCGCAGAAAGGCGATTGCCTGGGCGCCGTCGGTAACGGTGTGAATATGACTGGGACGGCCTGTGCGCGCCAGCACCTCACGGGTCAGGTCCGTGTCTGCGGGATTATCGTCCACCAGCAAAACCTCGGTTGTTCTCATGCCTGCGCCGCCTGCGCTGCCAGGGGAACTTCGATGGGCAAACTGAATTTGAAATGACAGCCGGGGGTGGTTTGCGCTTCGATCCAGATCCTTCCCCCATGCCGTTCGATAATTTTCTTGCAGATCGCCAGGCCGATCCCGTTGCCCGCGTATTCGCCGCGAGTGTGCAGGCGCCGGAAGATGACGAAGATGTCCTGCCAGCTTTCCTGCGGAATGCCGATGCCGTTATCGGAAATCGAAACCACCCACTCGTGAGCTTTCTGCTCCACATCAATGTGAATGACCGGCTTTTCCGCGCCGTGAAACTTGATCGCGTTGGCGATCAGGTTCTGAAATACCTGCGTCAGCTGGGCAGGGTCGGCCCGGAGCGTGGGCAACCGGTTCCAATTCACAATTGCGCCGCTCCCCTCAACCGAGGCCTGGAGGTTTTTGAGAGCCTGCTCTACCACCGCGTGGCAGTCCATCGTACGGCTCGCAATTTCCTGCCTGCCCACCCTTGAGAATTTCAGCAAGTCCTGAATCAAGGCTTGCATGCGGGTGGCGCCATCCACGGCGTAGAAAATATACCTGTCCGCCTGCTCGTCCAGCTTTCCCCGATATCGTTCCGCCAACAACTGGGTGTAGTTGGCAATCATGCGCAAGGGTTCCTGCAAGTCATGCGACGCCACGTAGGCAAACTGCTCCAGTTCCGTATTGGAGCGGGCCAGTTCTGCGATCTTCTGGGCCAGCTCTTCTTGGGACTGGCGGCGCTGAGCCCGAAGGCGCTTCTCTTCCAAAGCCCGGCGTACCGCGACCGGCAGCCGGGCCAGGCGGTCTTTCAAAACACAATCGGTGGCCCCCTGCTTGATGTAGTCCACCGCTTTCTCCTCACCCAGATAACCGGTTACCACGATCAATGGGACATCCTGGTTTTCCCGGCAAAGAATTTCGAGCGCCTCGGTTCCTCTCCATTGCGGCAGGTTGTAATCGGCGAGGATGAGGTCATAGCTGGTCGCCCGTATTCGCGCCGTAAACTCTTCGGCGGTTTGAACGACGTCGGCGCAGACGTCGAACCCATTCTTCTTCAGCGAGAGCAACTCCAGTTCAACGTCCGCCGGGTTGTCTTCGACCAGCAATACGCGCAATTTGATGGCGGACGGGAGCAATCCTTCTACCAGCAGATCACTTCGTCGACACTCCTGCGGTTCGCACAGTGTCGTTTGAGAACACTCGCTCGCAACTGTTGCCCCGCCCGGGAAGTTCGCGGGGGCAAACCCTTGGACCGTGGCTAGCTCTTCAGCCGTGCGAACCTCCATCCTTGCCACCTCGCCAATTCAAAGCGCGCAATCTTAGCTAGCCGTCAGGGGATCATGGCTTGCAACGGCACTGCGACTCGTTGATCGCTTACGCTTGCAAATCGGCTGGGTTACCAATAGCTTGAGGCCGAAACCATCCTGCCCTCACCCAAACGGACAGTGTCTGGAAGTGCAGTCGCCCGTGCCTCACGGGAGGTTGGCCAAGCACGTTCGGCAGGGGAACACGAGCCAGAACGCTCGCGCCCACATAGGCAGTCGTTCTATGGATGGTTGCTCGGGTAGCGCCCTTGGCCATACAATTTCCCGAATGTCGGCCGAGCCCTTGATGATCGAGCGATTGAGTGCGCACCATGGGCCCCGAGTCCTCTGCTTAAGAGGGCCGCTCACGGTGGAGAATTTGTCCTTGTTTCAGAACGCCATCCGGCGTGAAGAAAATTCCCCCATGGTCATCGTCGACCTGAGCGACGTTCCTTATATTGATTCGTCGGGACTGGGATTGCTGGTCAGCGCTTATGTTACGCGCCGCAAGGCAACGCGTCGTATCGCCTTGAGCGGCGTCAACGAGCGCGTCTTGAAGTTGTTTGAGACTACCAAAGTGGAACCGCTCTTCCTGATTTTTCCCACTTTAGAGGACGCCGTAGCAGCCCTCACTACCGCCGCCGAAGCTTAGGCACGCGAGGCCTTTCGTTCTCCGACCGAGCCTCACAGATCGTGATTTCTCGGCCTAAACTTCTGTACATGAAACTTAGCTTCCGATAGAACTCGATACGCTGGAAAACACGTTATTCGAGTTGCCGCCGATCAAGCGAACTGTACCCACGACGATCACCAGGATTACTGCAAGCATCACGGCGTACTCGGCGATGTCCTGCCCCTTCTGCTCGGACCAGAGTCTGCGAAGCAATTTAGCCATGTTCTTATCCTCCCCCCACGGGACTTGCGCCGGACACGACGGGGGATGCTCGTGCCTGCACCCTTTCGGGACGTGTTGGCGACTGGCACCAGATTGCGCCTTCGAGGCTGTTCCGGCAATGGCCCGTTGGGGCGTGGGGGGTTCACGATTGTAACCGCATTTTGATTACTCGAGTTACCAGGGGCCGCATGGATTGCCCCCAGGGGTAACACCTAGGAAGGATGAAACCCGCACCTTTGTGCTATGGCGCAAATCCCCTGAATGGCCGAAGATGCATACAGTTCAGCAATCAGCTACATTTCCCCTGATTCGCTCGTCTGAACATAAAACCATTAAGGAAGTGGCAGTGAATTCTTCTACCAAAGCTCCTGTCTCGCTGGCAGAATACGCCGCCGCTTCAGTGGGCAATCAACGGCGCATCGATCGCACCAAGGCAGTCTTGCCGGTCAAAATTTTCGGCAATGACATCTCCGGCAAATCCTATTCTGAACTGGTCCACACTCTCGATATCAGCCGCAGCGGAGTTCGGCTGGGCGCGGTCCATCACCAGATTCAAGTGGGCAGCCTCATTGTCATTCAGTATCGGCAGCACAAAGCGGAGTTCCGCGTCATTTGGACGCGTCCCCTGGGTTCCGGTATCGAGATACAGGTTGGCCTGGAAGGGGACGCCCAGAAAGATCTGTGGGGAGTTTAGATTTCGCCAGGCTTGGAGATCGGTTTCTGCAGCAACAAACTCCCGCAAAATTATTCTACAGCTGCCACTTGATACTGCTCCAGTTTCCCGTCAGGCATTTCGTAAGTCCACACTCGCAAAGTCTTTTGCGGAAACTTCACGCGATAGACACGAAGTAACATGCCGCCACGCGACTCTTGCAGGGTTTCCGTGAACTCCTGCGGCGTTCCCAGCGGCCCCAGTCCAACCGCAAAATCCTTCAACGCCGCTTCACTGAAGTAGCTGTTCGCGTTCTCGGTAAGCTGAGACCTGTCAATCGCGCCCCGCTGCAGACTCGCGAAAATCGTCTTCGCCTGCTCTAACTTTCTGCCGGTTGCCGGGTCGTTGACTGCAAACAGCAGTGATGCGAGGTCGCGAGCGATTTGTCCAGCGGCGCCTTCGGCGTCCTGATTCGTGAGCACGACAATGGCAACCCGGTCGTCGGGAAAGACCGTGTTCTGCGAAGTAAAGCCCGATACCTCTCCGCTATGTCCGAGCACCCGGCGTCCCGAGTCCAGGCCAACCTCGACTCCCAGTCCGTAGCCTGTCCCGGCGCCGTTCTTAAGCAAGACTTCAGTTTCAAATTCCTTGTACGACGCGGTCTGCAAAACCTTTTGCTCGATGATCGAGAGGTCCCACCGGGCCAGGTCGGAAGCGGTCATGGCAAGTTCGCCAGCGGCAAAAAGCCATCCCTGGCCCTCCTTCGGCGCCGGACGCAACGGCCCCAGCGCGTATCGCATGTAGCCAGTCGGATCGGAGTCGCCCAGCTTCTTCTCATCCGTGTTGGCCACACTTTTCATTCCCAGCGGATCAAATATCTTCTGCTGAAGAAAATCGATCAGAGGCATGCCGCTCGCCTTCTCGGCAATTACGCCCGCGATCACGAAGTTGGTGTTGCTGTACTGCCACTTGGTTCCGGGATCAAAGTCCAGCGGCTTGTGCGCCCACAAATCGAGAATCCGATCTGCCGTCACCGGTTGCAACATCATCGGCATGACGTAGTCCTGCGGCCAGTAGTCCTGGTATCCGGAGGTATGCGAAAGCAATTGCCGTATGGTGACTTCGTTGGCGCGGGTCAGGCCAGGAATAAATTTCGCAACCTTGTCGTCGAGCGAGAGCTTGCCCTGTTCCTGCAGCGCGAGCATCGCAGCCACCGTGAACTGCTTGCTGATCGAGCCGATGCAGTAGCGCATTTCGGGGCGCGCCGAAGTGCGCGGCTCCAGCCGCGCGTCGCCATAAGCCTGCAAATAAGCAATTTGACCGTCCTTCACAATCGCGATGGACGCGCTGGGGACGCCGGTCTTGCTCAAAACATCAGTGGCAGCCCGGTCGATCTTTTGCCGCAGTTCGAGCGACAGTGTCGACTGAACTTGCGCGGGTACTGGTAAAACCGATACGGCGAGAATCGCCGAAAAGAAGGCTGGGCGAAAAATCGCCGCCGAAAGATTGCCCACAGTTCGTTCCTCCAAAAACGGGTCAGTGTAGCACGAGGATGTAGCACGCGGATGTCGAGGCCGCGCCCCCTTCCGGCTGGACGCCCGGCCTCTATCACGCCGTCGTGGGAATTTCCAACTCACCTTCCCAGCGTGCGATCACCGCGCAGGCCAGGCAATTGCCGATGACGTTGACCGCAGTGCGCGCCATGTCCATGAGCGCGTCGATGCCGAGAATAATAAAGATCGGCTCCGTCGGCAGATGAAACGTCGCGGCCGTCGCCAGCAATACCACCAGCACTGCTCGCGGTACGCCAGCCACGCCCTTGCTCGTCAACATCAAAGTGAAGACCATCAACAGTTGCTCCGACCATCCCATGTGCATGCCCGCCGCCTGGGCAACGAAAATCGAAGCCAACGCAAGGTAAAGAGTCGAGCCGTCGAGGTTGAAGCTGTAGCCCGCCGGGATGACGAACGCGACAATGCGCCGAGGGACGCCGAAGGCTTCCATCTCTTCCATGGCGCGAGGCAGCGCGGCTTCGGAGGCGCTGGTGGCGAACGCGATGGTCGCAGGTTCGGCTACAGCTTTGATGAAACGGCCAAGCGGCACGCGGGCGATGCGTGAGATGGGAAAGAGAATCAGCAGCAGGAAGGCAATGAGCGCGCAATATCCAGTGAGCAGGAGTTTGCCCAGGGGCAGCAACACGCCAATGCCCAAGTGTCCAACCGTGTAAGCCATGGCGGCTCCCACGCCAATGGGTGCGAAGTACATTACCAGATTGGTGAAGGAGAACATGGTTTCAGTGAGCGATTCGCAAAACTTCAGCATGGCAGCGCGCTTGGCCTCGGAGATGCGCGCCAGCGCGATTCCGAACAGGACTGCGAACACCGCAACTTGCAGAATTTGATTCTCGGCAACCGACTTGGCAATGTTCTCGGGAAAGATATGCAAAAGGAAATCGTCCCAGCGAAGCGGAGCGGCGGTTGCCGGTTGGGCTACTGTGGTGGTTTGCGAGATCGCAAGCCCTTCTCCCGCGCGACTGAGGTTGATGGCGGTCACGCCGAGAAACAGCGCCAGCGTAGTGACGAGTTCAAAGTAAATCAAACATTTCAGCCCAATGCGACCGACGCTGCGCAGATTGCCGTGTCCGGAAATGCCCGTGACCAGCGTTCCGAAAATGAGCGGGGCGACGATGACCTTGATCAGCCGTAAAAAGATGTCGCTGAAGACGCGAAGATGTTCGGCGAACTGCGGACGGTCCAGCCCAATCTCGCCACCCAAAAGCATGGCAAAGAAAATCCAGCGGGTGAGCGATTGCCTCCACAGACCGGCCGATGCCATGACAAAGAGGCCGGTCCAGCGCAAAGCGGTAGTCCAAGCCTGCCCGGAGAGAAAGAGCGGCAACAGTGCTCCAGCCACGAACAACAGAGCTCCGGCGATCGAGATCGCGCGCAGAGCCGGCGGTTGTTGCGATTGCTTCGCGGAATTTTCCGTTGCGACGCTCACGGTTGGCGATCTTCCGAATCAGAGATTCAGGAAGGCTATTCTCCGCCATGCGCCTTTGTCTAGCGGATCGGAATTTCGGTAGTGCGTCAGTTCGAATTTTCATAGGGTAGATCGCCGGCGCGGCCTGTGCGATACTTCACCAATCGCAGTGTCGAATAGTTGCTTGGCAAACTGGGCGCATACGAGAAAGGCAGTCGCACCGATGTCGATGTGGTCTGACCTTAATGTGCTTATGAATACACCGACCAAGGTGGCCATCGGTACCTACCTAGTGATCAGCGTTGCTTTCGACATCCGGTCGGGGCATCTCTCATTCCTACGCGATCTTGCCATCGTTGCCACAATCGCGTTGGTCATTCGCGTGTTCTTGGCCTTAGCGAAGCCGAAAAATTCAAACTGACGCTCTACCGGAATTTCGGAGTGACGGATTGATTTCCGCAGGTATTTTATTTGACGAGTTTGATGCGGCGCATGTCGCCCTCAGTCCAACCGATATCCGCAAGTAAACCTTTCAGCAGTTTCGGGCCATACGTTTTACGCGGATGATAGTGAATTACGACACGTTTCGGCGGGTTTCCGGGCTTGATGTAGGCAATGGTGGCATCGGCACTGGCGGGGTCTTGCTGATAGCCGTCCTTTTTCAGAGCCGCTATTAGCTCATCTGCGGTAGTGGCTTTTAGCTGATCCCACACAGACTTAGAGAAGGCCATTGAAGCTCAAAGTAGCGTAATAGGGCCCCGGGAGGAACCACTGGGATTTGCTCCTCCTCGACTCGACGACAATGTGCTCCGATGGGCAATGGTTCGCCATGGTTCACCAGAGATTGGACGTAGACGCCAACCGCCTCTGCGGCGTTCATTACAGCTTCTTTCTCGCTCTTTCCGTCCACATGGAGCCCCTTAAAAGCAGGGCAATAAGCATGGAACGAATCGCCGTCTTTTTCGATAACGGCAGTAAATTGGAGGCGAAGGCTCTGCGTCGCGCTAGGCGGATTCTGTCGTGCTCTGTCGCTCACATGCATAGGATGCTCTCTACGGGCAGAAGTCTGCTAGTTAATTGTGGGGGGAATACAGACTCGGGAGTGTACACCACTTTGGTTACCTTAAAGCAAGATCTAACGTAAGATTATCACGACTAGCAAGTCGCCTCAGCGTTCGCCTCACCGTCGGTATTGAACTCACTGGGATCAAGAATCCTGCACAGCCACCACAGAACCCAACTCAGCGCAGCCAGAGAGCCTACCCAGACTGCCAAGCAACCCTCCACCACCCACCCCGGCGCCTCTCCAACTCTTCGCAGCACAAACGGCAGAAAATTCCAGGTCGTGATGTGAACGTAGTCCCACGGATCTTCGGTCATGGCATGATTGCTCAGTCCCCACGCGTCCATCTTCCCCAAGGCAAACGCGACAATATTCCTAAAACGCAGAGCGACCACAAAAGTCGGATGGCCGAGCGTTTCCATCTGATAGATCTCGAGCGGCAGCCAGAAAGCGAGCGATGCCAACTGGACCAAAGCGCTGACCGCGATTAGCCACACCCCGATGCTCCAGACGAACTTCCCTAAATCCTCGCGATAACGCAACAGTAAGGGCACCGAAATAAATGCGACGAACTCGGCAGCGGTAGAAACGTAACGGTCGCCCCACGCGAAATCACCACTCCACACCGTGTAGCGTCGCGTAGAAGCAGATGTACGCCAGCAGGAGCAGGAACGCCGCGATGACGTAAGCGCGAACTTCCGACGAAAAGCGTTTCCACGCCAATACGGTAATAACGACCATCAGCAACAGCAATGGATCAAAAAGAAAGATGGACTTCTCCGGCGCGAAGAGCGCACCCAGAAAGCCTACATGAAATGGAGTCTCGAACGGGTAGTTCGCAGGCAACGATGGATTTTGCAGACGGTGCTCCGCGGTGAAATAGTGCACGTAGGTGTTGAAGAACGATCCGAAGCGATAGTACTGGTAAAGGCGATCGATCAACAAAAAGATGGCGTAGACCGGAAGCGCAGTCTTCGCGTACGTCAAACACCGCTCCCACCGTAGCCCGCCGCGCGCTCCTTCGAACCACAACACCAGCAATAAAAAGGATGCCACCGCCAGCAGGTCCAGCCCAGTGGTCAGACGGGTCAGAAGGTTGAGGCCGAGGGCGCCGGAGCCGATCAGCAGCGCGCGTCTACCACCCGTGCGCAGCCACTCGTACTGAAACGCGAATCCGGCCAGAGTCAGCAGCATGATGTAATTGTTCTCCATCATGTTCTGCGTGTAATGCAGATGAGTGGTGCAGAACAGCAGCGCCAGAACCCCGGCTACGGCTTGACTCCTGCTGAACTGCAGCCAGCGCAGAAAGCGGAAGCAGACGAGTGCCGTCAAAACGCTGATCAGAATGTTGGTGCTGTAGCTGACCACGATGTTGCGCACGCTGGGGTCGTTGCCGTTGTAGTCCGCGAAAACTGGCAGCCGCTCAATGTAAGTCCCGATCACATCCGCCGGCAACATGAGCAGCGGCTGGCCGATCCCATACCAGTCGTAAAGTTTGCCTCCGCGGCCGTGCACCCCGAATTCGGGATATTCCTGAGGAAAGACTGGCGGTTCCGACGTCCAGAAGGAGTGAGCCGTTTGCAGCCGATGCATGGTATCGGCCGAGCCAAGCTCGCCGGATTGAACCGCAAATGCGGCGAGGGCCGCAATCAGGGCGAGTAGAACCAACGGATCCCGCAACCAACCGCGATAACGGGCGGGCATGGCTAGCTCTTTCGCGATCGCACAATCGCTTCTCTGGCTTCTTTATCCGCAGTTTTGCGGCGCTCGGTTTCGCGCTTGTCCCACAACTGCTTGCCTTTTGCCAGAGCCAGCTCGACTTTGACTCTACCGTTTTTGAAATACATTCGGGTGGGGATCAGCGTCAGGCCCCGCTGCTGGGTTTTGCCAATCAGCTTGCGAATCTCCTCTTTATGTACCAGCAGCTTGCGTGTCCGCAGAGGGGCATGATTAAAGATATTCCCGTGCTCATAGGGCCCGATATGGCAATTCAAAAGCCAGAGTTCGCCGTCTTTGACCAGACCATAGGCGTCTTTCAGGTTGCTGCGGCCGGCCCGCACCGATTTGACCTCTGTCCCAGTCAGCGCCACGCCGGTCTCAAATTTTTCCAGCAAGAAGTAGTTATGTGAAGCGATCCTATTAACAGAAGCATCACGCTGCCCCGCCGCAGTGGGATCACGGCGGGGATTTTTCTCCGGATTCGGCCGAGTTGGTTGGGAAGGCTGGCGTGGCATGGTCTTTATTAGCTTATCTCATGCCAGCGCTTCGGCGTCGAGGCGACCCCAAGCCGTCGACTGAAGGATCGCTGCCACGCCGTTGGAGAGACGAGGCTCGCTACGTCTCAGGCGGGTTTGAATCGCTACAGAACCAGGTTAACGGGGGGAGCGCAGGACGGTCGCATCTGCGGGAGTAGAACCAAAGAGTGTAACTGCTATCACAGCAATCACATCGGATGGCTCTGAGGCGATGCTATAATCGCCCAGCTAACACTATCTTTGGCAAGAATTTAGAGTGATCCCGCGGTCCTGGCCGACCAGCGGGAGAAAACTGTTTTTAAGAGGAATTTTGATGACACGCTTGATCCGCTCGGCGGCGATGGTCCTCCTGGTCTTGGCCGTAACCTTAGCCATCGCGGCAGACAAGGCCAAATCTTTATATAACAAAGGGAAGGACGCCGAGGCTCGCCAGAATTACGAACAAGCCTACGACGACTACAAACAGGCGTACGACCTCAAACCCGGGGATCTTACCTATCGCTCGGCATTTGAACGGCTGCGGTTTCTGGCCGGGGCTTCGCATGTGCATCGTGGACAGTTGCTTCGCGAGGCCGGCCAGCTCGACGTCGCTCTCGCCGAATTCCAGAAAGCCGTTGACATCGATCCTTCCAGCGCCATTGCTCAGCAGGAAATTCGCCATACCAAGCACATGATCGATGAGGCCAATGCCACCGGGCCGAAGGCGGCAGCTCGTCCTCCCAGTGGCGTGCAGAAGCGCCTTGACGAAGCCGCCGGGCCAGTCGAGTTGGCCACCATTTCAAACACTCCCATCAATCTCAAGATCACCGAAGATTCCAAGGTCATCTACGAAACCGTGGGCAAGCTGGCCGGAATCAACGTTCTGTTTGATCCCGATTACACCTCGCGCCGCGTCAAGATCGAGTTGAACAATGTGTCGCTCGAAGAAGCGCTGCAGATCATCGCGCTCGAATCGAAAACCTTCTGGCGTCCAGTTACGCCCAACACGATTTTCGTCGCCGCCGACAATCCCGCCAAACGCAAAGACCTCGAGCAAAGTGTCATTAAAACTTTCTACCTGGCGAATCTTTCCCAGCCCACCGAACTGCAGGACGTGGTGAACGCCATGCGCCAGATCCTGGAAATTTCCCGTATTCAGCCCTTGCCTTCGCAGGGCGCGATCGTGGTCCGCGGAACTCCCGATCAGATCGCGCTGGCACAAAAACTGATTGGCGATCTCGATAAAGCTAAGCCCGAAGTCATCGTAGATGTTGCCGTGCTCCAGATTAATCGGGACAAATCAAAGACTCTCGGCATCAGTCCACCCACCAGTGCGACCGTGGCTTTGCAGAACAACATCACCAGCACCAATACCACTTCGACAAACACTACCGGCAACCCAGGCTTGGGCCTCGGAAGCACAAGTAACCTCAACTCCACCGGCACCCCCAATCAGCTCAACCTTAACCAGTTGAACAATCTGAACGCCACTGACTTCACCATCACCATCCCGCAGGCGACCGCCACCGCGTTGTTCAGTGACACCAGCACCAAGCTGCTGCAGAAACCCCAGATTCGCGCCGTCGATGGCCAAAAGGCTTCGCTCAAAATCGGCGACCGCGTACCCGTCGCGACTGGGTCTTTCCAGCCTGGCATCGGCGGCGTCGGCATCAACCCGTTGGTGAACACACAATTTCAGTATCTGGACGTCGGCGTAAACATCGATATCACGCCCAAAGTTCATTCCAACGGCGAGGTCACGCTGAAGGTCACAATGGATATTTCTTCCGTCACCGGCACCTCGAACATCGGCGGCATCAGCCAACCCGTAATCGGACAGCGCAAGATCGAGCACGAAGTTCGCCTCAAAGAAGGCGAAGTCAACATGCTGGGCGGCATGCTCGAAGACTCGCAGACTAAATCGCTCACCGGCATTCCCGGCCTGGCCCAGATTCCAATCTTGAAATATCTCTTCGGACAATCGACTACCGATCACTCGGAAACCGAAACCGTCTTCGTCCTGATCCCTCACATCGTTCGCGCTCATGAATACAGCGACATGAACCAGGAGGCGCTGGATGTAGGCACAGCCAACGCCATTGAACTGCGCCGCGTGAGCCATCAGAATGCGCCCACCATCCCGGTTCAACCTCCGCCCGTGCAAACTCCCGGCCAGCCGCAAAGCAATCCGGCGCCGGCCAATCCGCCCTCCGGATTGAATCTCTCGCCCGCACCCGGGGCCGCCGCCTTCAGCTTCGATCCGGCCACCATCACCCAGCCCACTGGCTCGACCTTCGCGGTGAATGTTGTGCTCAACGGAGCCCAGAATGCGCATTCCGTCCCCCTGCAGATCAGCTACGATCCCAAAATGTTGCAGGTGGTGAACGTCTCGAACGGCAGCTTGCTTTCACAGGATGGCCAGGCAGTGGCGCTGGTCCACCGCGACGATGACACCAGCGGGACTCTGCAAATTACGGCAACCCGGCCACCCGGCGCCGCCGGAATTTCCGGACAGGGCACGGTTGTAACTTTGACCCTGGTGGCCAAAGCCCCCGGACAATCCGCATTAACCATCGCCCGTGGCGGCGTACGCGACCCGGGCATGCAGGCTGCGCCCGTCGCCGGCGCCGCAGCGACGGTCACGGTTCGCTAGTTTGAACCGCCGTCGCCACCATCCGGGCTCGATCAATTCTCCGCGGGATGTCAGCGCCGTGCCGACGATCTGCCCGCCGACCGAAGTGACGAACCAAGTGACGACCGAAGTAACTAGCCGCGCACCAGTTCTGATTATGCAGGTCACCGTTCCAAGAGAACCTCGCGCGCGAACCATGCGCGGGTTCACATTGATCGAACTGATCGTGGCCACGGCCATTCTCGTGATTCTGACCAGCGTGGCCATCCCCCTGGCACGGATAAGCATCAAGCGCGAGAAGGAACACGAGTTGCGTCGCGATTTGTGGGATCTGCGCGACGCCATCGATCGCTACAAAGACGCCGCCGACCGTGGCGCCTTTCAAACTAAAGTCGGGTCGGAAAACTATCCTCCCGATCTCGACACCTTGGTCAAAGGCGTGGATGTGCAGGGCAAGAAATTAAAGTTTCTCCGCCGCATTCCTATTGATCCGATGACCAATAACACCGAGTGGGGCCTGCGCTCCATGCAGGACGATCCCGACTCCGACTCCTGGGGCGAACAGAACGTTTTCGACGTCTATACCAAATCGCAGGACACCGCGCTCGACGGCACCAAGTACAAGGACTGGTAAATGGCAACCCCTCGCAAAAAGCGCAGCCGCGGCTTCACCCTGATCGAGCTGATGATCGTCATCAGCGTCATCCTGATCCTGGTGTCGGTCGCGCTGCCGGCTTACAACCAGTCAATCTGGCGCGCCCGCGAGTCTGTGCTCAAGCAGAATCTCTTCGCCCTGCGCTCCGTCATCTCGCAGTACACACTCGACAAACAGAAGGCGCCTCAAGCTCTCGAAGACCTGGTTACCGCTGGTTACTTCAAACAACTCCCCAACGATCCCATGACTGGCCGCAACGATACCTGGACCGTCGAAGAAGAGTCCGACACAATCATGACCGTCGATCAGCAGGAGCCCGGAATCTTCGATGTGCACAGCGGATCCACCGCCGTCGGCAGCGATGGCACCGCCTACAACACCTGGTAGGTTCGCTCGACGTGTGCAGGGACAGGTCTCAGACCCGTTCGTCGCAGCAAAGCTCCGCAGCCACCACGGATCGCTGGAGTAACATCACCATTTCACCGGCAATTCTCAACGAGTGAAATCGCCCGACTGTTTCGTGGGCAGCAAGGTCCGGGCGGTTTATTTGCTGGAGAAGAGAAAATCGAATGATACGTGCGTGTCTTGAGGGACGTGAGGTAACGCTACTTCTTGTTGACGTCCTGGATCAGAACCAGGTCTGATGGCGTATCGCCGCGCACCAGAGCCAGACGCTTTCCATCGGGCGACCACTGGTAGGAGTAAATCCGCAGCGACGTGTAATTCGTGATCTGGTGTCCGGCCCCGCCATCCAGCGGCTGCAGCCAGAGATTGTCCACGCCCTTCTCGCGGATCGGATAGACGATTCCTTTGCGGTCAGGGCTGAACTGCATTTTGCCATTGTGCCGCGGATCATATTCGAATGTGCGGGTGATCTGATACGAGGTGAGCGAAATCAGTGAAATGTTCGGCTTCTGCGCTTTGAAGTCGTAGGTTCCGAAGACGGCGGTATTCCCATCGCGCGCGATTGCAAAACCAGCCTGGACCTCGGCAGGCTCCTTAACATTTCCTAAAACTGCCTCAGGTTTGCCGCCGGGAGGAACTTTCATTAAGGTGCGAGTACCAAAGTCGATATAGAAAACAGTTTTTCCATCGGGAGAGCAGGCTGCGAACTCGTCGTTCTTGCCATCGCTGACCTGGGTCAGGCCGGTCCCGTCGGGGTTGCTGCGCCAGATGTTCATGGTCATCGTCTTCGGTACCGCTCGCGTAAACACCACGCTTCCGTCACCGCAACCACGTGGCTGAAGAGCGCCCGCATCGGCTCCGGGAGCCAGTTCGGATTTGACCCCGCCGTCGGTATCGATGACGCGTACAGCGGCCGATTGCTCGGTCAGGAGCTTGCCGTCGTTTGTCCAGGAAACAAACGTGATGGGATCGCCCGAACTTATCTGTTTCAGGTCGGAGTAGTCGGACTTTTCGCCGGCGCTTACATAAAGGTCGCGAATCGACTGGCGCATGACACTGGCGATGGTCTTGCCATCCGATGAGACACTCACCGCGCCGTAGTCGTTGGCGTCAGCGGTGACAGGATGCAACGTGCCGTCAGACGAGTTGATCAGCCCAATCTGATCGCGGCCGAAGCGCGTTTCCATGGTCGCGTATGTGACTGCCAGCGACTTTCCGTCCGGCATCCACGCCACGTTGTCGATCACTGTGGAAGCAGGACTCGAAATGCTCTTCTGCGCTCCGGTATTCAGATCGATGGAGACAATTGCCACCGTTCTGCCGTTCAACTGCGGGGCAATTCCTACGATGGATTTTCCATCTGGCGCCCACGACGTAGACATGATCGGGGCAGTCATAGGTCCGCTGGCGATGCTCTTTTCGTTGCCGCCATCCGCGTTGGCGATCACCACATGGAATTTGCCCGGTTCGGGGTCGTTGGCACGCGCAAAAACCAAACGCTGTCCATCGGGAGAAAAACCGGGATTGGTGTCAACATCTTTGACCAGCAATTGTGGCGTTCCCCCGAGGACCGGAATGCGATAGAGATCGAACTCCTGTGAAGCCGGACCGCTGGTAGGTAGAGTGTGAGAGTAGTAGATGTGGCTGCCGTCAGGCTCGAATCGCAGTGCCAGATATTGCACGTGCTGGGGCGGATTGATCTGCACATTGCTTTCGCTGGCGAGATGCCGCAGCCATAACGATTCATTGCCTTCGGTGATGAGCACGTAGGCCAGATACTGGCCATCGGGAGACATGGCGCCGATCTGCGCGTTGTGGGTGCCACTGACTTTGGTGATCTTTATGCTCTCGAAGGGCTGATGCCGCGTGGCAAAAAAGAGGCTGTACACCCCGAAAGCAGCAGCGGCTACCAGGAGCACCACCACGGTGACGATGACTCCGACGCCGGTCTTATGCTGGCGTGCCGCGCTCGCCAGAACCGAGCCGCTTGAGACGTGCTCCGGCGATGCCACTGGTACGCTTGGGCGTGAAGCGGGTGTAGGGCCAGACTCTTGCGCTCGTTCGCGACCGGATTCTGTATCACGTTTGAGGCGCTTCAGATCGCTTCGCAGCTCCGCTGCAGATTGATAGCGCAGGTCGCGATCTTTCTCCATCAACTTGCTGACAATGTCGTCCAGCTTCGAAGGGAGTGAGGGGTTGAGGCGCAGGGGCGTGACCGGGCTTCGATTCAGGATGCCGTCGAAGATGACGGCGGATGTGTCGCCTTGAAAAGGCAGAACACCGGTCGCCATTTCGTAGAGCACGGTGCCGAAGGAAAAAAGATCGGTACGGAGATCGAGATCCTTGCCCTTCGCCTGCTCAGGAGACATGTAAGCGACGGTTCCGATTGCGGTGCCAGGGCTGGTCAGATCCTCCAATGCGGTGGCTGCGGTCGGTCCGGCGGCAAGGTCTTTTGTCTGGGGCGCGACCTTGGCTAATCCGAAATCGAGAATCTTCGCATGGCCGCGCTTGGTGACAAAAATGTTGGCAGGCTTAATGTCACGGTGAACAATGCCTCCCGTGTGCGCGGCATCCAGGGCATCGGCCACTTCGATCGCGACCGACAGAAGAGTCTCAGTCTCCATCGGGCGACCAGCGATGTGATGCTTTAAGGTCGCTCCATCGAGGAACTCCATCACGATGAACGTTTGCCCTTCCTGCTCCGCGATTTCGTGAATGGTGCAGATGTTGGGATGATTCAAAACCGAGGCGGCCTTGGCCTCACGGCGAAACCGAGTCAGAGCCTGGGCGTCTTTGGCGACATTATCGGGCAGGAACTTCAGGGCGACGAAGCGTTCGAGATTGAGGTCTTCGGCCTTGTAAACCACACCCATTCCGCCACCGCCCAGCTTCTCTACGACGCGATAGTGCGAAATAGTTTGGCCGATCATAGCGCGAAAGTCATGGTATGCGTGGACCCTGGGGAAGTCAACGAAAGCGAATGGGGTTGGCAGTGGCTCAACAGATCAGCTGCTGCAACCTCCCCCATTACGCTCATCGACCCTGCCGGAGGGGATTTTGAGCTTAAATGCTGATCAAAACAGTTACCCTCCCTTACAAATCCAATTCGTCGATCTGGGGACTAGTGCGAGGAAACTGGTGAAGACCAGTGAGCGTCGCGGAACTGCCATCGTCCCTCGCGATACTCTGCAAGTCCGGTAAAGTATCCCGTTTCGGTAACGCTGTGCCCGGCGGTGTCGACTTGAATCTCGCGCCATGAGACCGCGACCACGGCGAAGTCGTTGGTGAGCGCATCGACGCGCAAATCATCTCCCCACTTCAATTCAATGTGACGCATGGTTTGGGCAAACGTGCGCGTACCTTCCTGTGCCGCCGCAGCATTCGGGAAGGCCATCTGGCCGTTGACGGCCATAAAGAATGCGGGACTCGCATCGAAATACTTGATCCAAGCCATGGGGCCATCCTGAGTGACAGAATGGGAGACCGCTTGCATGAAGGCGCGCACTGCTTGGTCGACCGAGGAAGCTCGGTCCGAGGACACGGGGTAGGAATGGCTCGCGCCAGCCGCGCAAGGAACGCAGGCTACCAACGTGACCGCCAACAGCAGAAAACGGATTCGCAAGTTGCGCGAAAGGAACAGAACAGGAAGAACGCAAGTCGAAGACAACATAGGAACCTCCAGCGACCGCCGAGCCGGAATAGGAAGATATAACAAAGGGAATCTAGTCCGTCAATTGGCGAAATATCGCCTCTCCACTCGGTGATCGGAACCTGACCGAAAACCACCCTTCCCATTTTGGAACTCCGTGGCCCTGCTCGAGGATTGCCAAACCATTCCGCTCTCCCCCATGCACGTCGTCGATGGACTGGTGAAAGGCACGCTCGAACCCGCCCGCGCCCGGCTCATCATTCAGGCTCTGCGCATGGCTGGCCGCAACGATACCTGGACCGTCGAAGAAGAGTCAGACACAATCATGACCGTGGATCAGCAGGAGCCTGGAATCTTCGCTGTGCACAGCGGATCCACCGCCGTCGGCAGCGACGGCACCGCCTACAACACCTGCTAGATTCTCTCGCCGTGTACAGGGACGGCTCTCTGACCCGTCCAGCGCAGCAAAACTCCGCCGCCACCACGGATCGCTGGAGTAACATCACCATTTCACCGGCAATCTTCAACGCGTGAAATCGCCTGGTTTCGCCAGCTATTGTCGCCTAGACCTCCGACTGGAAAGGCTAGGATCATCGATCGGGCTCGGCTCAAAATCGTGGTATAGTTCCTGTCCGTGGACGAATTGGACCGCCTCCCCGGTCCTTGGTTCGCGACGAGGTAGATCGCCATGCTGCGAAAGCGGTTTCCCTTCCTGCTAGATCCGTCTTCTATTCTGGGCCAGCGCTTTCTGCGCCGAGGCTCGACGATTCTGGCGCTGGCGGTGGTGTTGCTGCCTGCAGCGTGGGCGCAGCCCATATTCAAGATTCTGCATGGTGTGCCCGGCGGGCTGTTCACCGGGCTGTCCTTTGATGCGAAGGGGAATCTGTATGGGGCGACCGGGGGCGGCGGCGACCACAATGATGGAACGATCTTTCAGTTGACGCCTGGCACCGGCGGTTGGACCTTGACCACGCTGCACAGCTTCGACGGCTACGACGGAGGGACTCCGAATGGCGGCCTGGTTTTCGACGCGGCAGGCAACATGTACGGGACGAGTCCGGTGGGCGGGAAGGTAAACGACGGCGGCAACGTCTTCGAGATGACTCCGGGCTCCGGCGGCTGGACTTTTAATGTTCTGTACGGTTTCTGCCTCCAGTATCACTGCCCAGATGGGGGCGGGGCCTGATTCCGGGGTGATTCTGGACGCCTCGGGCAACTTGTACGGAACCACCGGTGGGGGGGGCGAGTACGACGGCGGTACGGTCTTCGAGCTTACACCGGGTTCCGGCGTATGGGGAGAGAATCTCCTTTATAGTTTCTGCTCCGAGGCGTCCTGTCGCGACGGACAGACTCCCATTGCCGGCGTGATCCGCGACAAGGCGGGCAATTTCTACGGCACGACCTTTGTCGGCGGTGCCTATGGGGGAGGAACGGTCTTCAAGCTCAGGCGCGCCGCCGACGGTCTGTGGAAAGAGCGCGTGCTGTACAGCTTTTGCGCAGCCGGATTTCCTCAGTGCAAGGATGGCGTGCGTCCCTATGCTGGCGTAGTCTTCGACGGTTTGGGGAATCTTTATGGCACCACGGGACAAGGTGGAGGCAACACCTGCGGCGAAACCACCTGCGGCACAATCTTTGAACTGGTACCGTCGCCGAGCGGAGGTTGGAAGCACAAGGTGCTGTATGCCTTTCCAAATCCAGGGACTGGTAGCTTCCCCACCGGCGGGGTGATCATTGACAAGGCGGGGAATCTCTACGGCGCGACGGTTGCGGGCGGTATCGGAGGATGCTCCGGGGGCTGTGGCGTGGCATACAAGTTGGCGCCCCTGGCCGACGGCAAGTGGAAGTACACCGTTCTGCACAAATTCGACGGGTCAGACGGGGGCCAGCCTCTTGGCGGATTGGTTTTCGATGGCAAGGGCGACCTGTACGGCACGGCCTACGACGTCGTGTACGAGATCACGCCGTAGCGGCTGCCTTGGTATGAAATACAGGAAGCAAGGACACATCATGCGACGAAGTTTATTTCGAATTGCGATGAGTGAGCTTCTGACGCTTATTGCGCTGATCGCGATCCTGGCGAGCAGCGCTTGGGCGCAGCCCATATTCAAGATTCTGCATGGTGTGCCCGGAGGGCTGTTTACCGGGCTGACCTTCGATGCGAATGGCGAGTCAGCTTGAAGACCGTGCCACAGGGCTCGCCGTCGCATGTCCCACCTCCACCAGCAGTTGTCCCGTAGAGACCGTGCTACATAAATCCAATAGCCAGGCAGAAAGCCCGTCGGGCGAAGGGCCGACCGTTTTGGGCGGAAGCGAGAGTTTTTTTGAGAGTAAATTTGCACCAGAATATGTGCAATCTTCAAAAAGAGCCGGACGGCCTTACGTTCGCGTGACGTTTTTTGGGTCGACGCACCCAAGGCTAGCGGCTGGCTCTCAGTACTCCGCCAGCTCTTTCATCGCCCGCAAGAGATCCTCCACCTGGGGCAGGGTTGCGTCTTCGAGAATTGGCTGATAGGCAACGAACACATCTTTCGCGGCTACGCGGCGCACCGGCGCATCCAGATGATCGAATAACTGGTCGGCGATGCGGGCGGCGATCTCCGCGCCGTAGCCCCAGCTCAGGGTATCTTCGTGCGCCACCAGCGCCCGATTGGTTTTGCTCACCGAGGTCGCAATCGTCTCCCAGTCAAACGGATTCAGACAGCGCAAGTCGATCAACTCAGCCTTCACTCCCTGCTCGCGCTCCAGTTTCTGCACCGCTTGCAGCGCCCGCGGAACCACGGCTCCATAAGTGATGACGGTCAGGTCCGTCCCCTCCTGCACCACCTTCGCTTTGCCGAAGGGAATCATGTAATCCGGCCCCGGATAAGGCGCGCGGCCGTAAGTCTCGCGATAGAGCCGCTTGTGCTCGAGGAACAAAACCGGATCGTCGCAGCGAATCGCGGTGCGCAACAGGCCGGCCGCATCCAGCGCGTTCGAGGGAAAGACCACGCGCATCCCGGGAGTATGGGTGAAGATGCTTTCACCGCACTGCGAGTGATAAATGGAGCCGCCCGTCAGATATCCGCCGATCGCAACCCGAATGACGCAGGGCGAGGCAAATCCATTATTCGAACGCCAGCGGATCAGCGGCAGTTCGTCCCGCAGCTGCATCATGGCAGGCCAGATGTAGTCGAAGAACTGAATCTCGACCACCGGCTTCATCCCGCGCGTAGCCATGCCGACCGCGCGGCCCACGATGTTCGCTTCCGCCAGCGGCGAATTGAAAACGCGGTCGCCGCCGAATTCGTTCTGCAACCCGTAGGTCAGCTTGAAGACGCCGCCCTTGCCTTTGATCAGCTTCTCCTCGAGATATTGATGGCGGCTGCAATCGGCCACGTCTTCCCCGAAGACGACGATGCGCTCGTCGCGCCGCATTTCATCCCGCAGCGTCGAGTTGATCAGGTCGGCCATGGTTTTCGGAGCGACCTTCTTGTCGTCCGGGGCGCGGCAGAGCGGCTGCAGCTTCGGTCTGCAGGGCCGAAGAAGTAGGATCGAAATCGGGCGAGTAGATGTACAGCGAGATCGTATCTGGCTTCGGCGGAACCGCTTCCAGCGCCTGATCTACCGCAATCTGCAGGTCATCTTCTACTTGCTTTTCCAGCTTGTTGATGCCCTTTTCGTCGAGGATGCCTTCACGGATGAGAAACATCTGGGTGCGAGTGATCGGATCGCGAGCCGCATCGCGCTCGCGTTCTGCGTCCGGACGGTAAAGGCGCTCGTCGTCAGAAAGCGAATGCGAATAGGGCCGAATCACGTGCGCATGGACGAACCCCGGTCCCTCTCCCGCGCGGCAATACGCCACCGTCCGCGCAAAGGCAGCATACGACGCAACCGGATCGGTGCCATCCACTTCCTCAAAATGGAAATTCGGGAAACCTTCCACCAGCCGCGAAATATTCCCTCCCGCAGTCTGCACTTCGACGGGAACCGAAATCGCGTACCCGTTATCCTGTATGACGAATAACACCGGCAGCTTGCGATTGGACGCGGTGTTCATTGCCTCCCAGAATTCGCCTTCGCTGGTGGCGCCTTCTCCGAGTGAAACGTAGGTGACTTCGTCGCCGTGAAAGGTGACGTCTCTGAATTGCCGGTAGTCGCCTTGACTCTTTTTTGCGGCGGCCGGATGAGCCGCGAAGTACCGGCCGGCTTCGGCGCAACCCACTGCCTGCAGAATCTGCGATCCGGTGGGAGAAGACTGGGTCACCACGTTGAGTTTGGGAAAACTCCAATGCGAAGGCATCTGGCGTCCGCCCGATTGCGGATCATCGGCCGCGCCGACAGCCATCAGCAGCATCTCGTAGGGCGTCGCCCCCAGCGCCAGACACAGCGCGCGATCTCGGTAGTAAGGATAAAACCAGTCATAGCGCGACTTCAGGGTAAAGCCTGCGGCCAAACCAACCGCCTCGTGCCCGGCTCCTGAAATCTGAAAGAAGATTTTTTGCTGCCGCTTGAGCAGGATCTCGCGGTCATCCACCCGCCGCGAGGTGTACATGATTCGGTAGGCGTCGATCAGTTGCTCGCGGGAAAGACCTTCGTAAGCTTTGCCGGCGCTCGTGGTTTTCGCGTCGGCCACTCCAGGCGGTTTAGGATCGGTCTTGGTCGCCATCACTGTAATTGTAAATCCAGACCGGGGGTTGGGAACAGCATTCAGCAATCAGCATTCAGCACTTAGCAATGGGCACTTGGCTCCTCAGCCGCAAAGCCGAGCCGATGCTGTCGACGGCCAAATGCTAGCTCAGGCCTGAATGCTGAGTGCTGAATGCTGACGGCTGCTCGCAATCATTTATCCTGAAAACGCATGATCAAATTCCACCGCAAATTCGATCCCCGCAAGATCAAGCTGCTGATCTTCGATCTCGATGGAACCTTGATCGACTCCCGCCTTGACCTCATCCACTCGGTGAACGCCATGCTCAAGCATTTTGGGCACCCCGATCTCCCCGGTGATGTAATCGCTTCTTACGTAGGCGACGGAGCTCCCATGCTGGTGCGGCGCGCCCTCGGAGATCCGCGCGATGAAGGAAAAGTAAGAGAAGGTCTGGAACATTTCCTCGGCTATTACCGGGATCACAAGCTTGACCACACCCATGTTTACGACGGCATCAAGCCGATGCTCACCGCAGTTCGCAACTCCAACGGCGTCTCGCGCAGACTGGCTGTGCTCTCCAACAAGCCGGTCAACCCGTCGCGCGCCATCGTGGAAGCGCTCGGCCTGGCTGAATTTTTCATTCATGTTTACGGCGGGAACAGCTTCTCCACGAAAAAGCCCGATCCGAAGGGCGCGCAAAGCATCCTGCGCGAGACCAGAACCCGTCCCGAGGAAACCCTGATGGTCGGCGACTCCTCCGTGGACGTCATCACCGGCCGCAACGCCAGCCTCTGGACCTGCGGCGTAACCTACGGCTTCGCCCCTCACACGCTATGCGAGGCCCCGCCAGACGTCACGGTGGATACTCCCCAGGAGCTGGCAAAACTATTCGCATGAATTGGAAGGATTTTCCTTGGTGAACCTTCGTGTCCTTAAAGGTTAATGCCTTTTACCCGACCCGCAAGATAAACTGACATCAAGGATGAACGCCTTCACCCCCGCCGAACTACGCAAACTTCGCAGCCTGAAAACGCCCCACGGAATCCAGCGCTTCCTCGACGACATGCCGTATCACCTGGCCGACACCGCGTGGTCGCCGCGCCGTGTGCTGCGCGAGAACACCGCGCACTGTTTCGAGGGCGCCACCCTGGCTGCGGCGGCCCTGCGAGCCATTGGCTATCCTCCGCTGGTCTTCGATCTCGAAGCCGAGCAGGACACTGACCACGTCGTCGCTATCTATCGCATCAAGGGCCATTGGGGAGCCATCGCAAAATCCAATTACACCGGATGCCGCTACCGTGAGCCGGTATATCGCTCGCTGCGCGAACTGGCGCTAAGCTATTTCGATGTTTACTTCAACCTCCGCCGCGAACGGTCCCTGCGAACCTTCTCGCGCCCGGTGAATCTCGCCCGCTTCGACTCCCGTGACTGGATGACGACCGACCAACATCTATGGTTTATTGCTAACTACCTGTTTACCATTCGCCATCACCCGCTGCTCCGTCCCGGCATGGCCAAGCGCCTGCACCGCCTGGACGACCGGTCGTTCCGGGCCGGCTGTCTGGGAAAAGCAGAAAAATAAGAACGACAAAAGGACGCGGGCCGTTCCTAAGCCAAGGTTCATTGGCTTGATCCGAAACTCGCTGGAACCCGCCGGGTTCTAATCACGTAAAGATGAAAATGAATATCAAGCCCGCTCTGGTGCTGGTTCTCGCATTTACTTTTGTCCGCGCCCAGGTCAACCAGCCGCCAACCGCGCGCGAAGCACCACCATCGCTCTCCGAGGATCAGATCCGCGAACTCATTCGCCAGACCGCCGAAAAGGACATGGAGAACGACAAACGCCAACGTGACTACACCTACATCCAGCGCGAAGAACATCATAGACTCGATGGCAAAGGACAGCTAACGTCAACGGAAATAAAAACCTCAGAAATCATGGAGCTCTATGGCGAGCAGGTCGAACGCTTGATTGCGAAAGACGACAAACCTCTCACTGACAAGGATTCAAAGAAGGAAGAAGACAAGATCCAGAAAGTCATCGAGAAGCGCAAGAACGAATCCGAACACGACCGCGAAAAGCGCGAGAAAAAAGAAGAAAAAGACCGCGAAGAAGGCCGCCAGTTCGTTCGCGAAGTGGCCGACGCCTACAACTTCCACTTCGCGGGCATCGAGTCTCTGGCCGGACGCGACGCCTACGTCATCGATGCCGAACCGCGCCCTGGCTACCAGGGGGACTTGAAAGAATCCAAATTCCTGGCCAAGTTCCGCTTCCGCGCCTGGATCGACAAAGACGAATCGCAATGGAAGAAGCTCGACATCCAGTGCATCGACACCGTCTCCGTGGGTCTTTTTCTGGCGCGCATCCACAAGGGATCGCGCATCACCATCGAGCAGACGCGCATCAACGACGAAGTCTGGCTGCCGCAGCACATTAACGTGAAGATCGACGTCCGCCTCGCCCTGCTGAAAAACTTCAACGTCGAAGACGACATCACCTATCGCGACTACAAGAAATTCCGCACCGGCACAAAGATCGTTCCTCTCGGAGAAGCGCCGCCATAGTCTTCGTCCGATCTATTCCCGGAAGCCCTCGTCCGGGTCTAAATCCTGCGCAAAACAAAAGGCTCCTCCCACCAGGGGAGGAGCCGGAAGACTTGCCAAGCCAGCTTTAGAAAATAATCTTACCCACCAACTGCATGTTGAAGGCCTCGCCCGGTCCGATGCCAGGCGCGCCGTTGAAGTCGCCGATAGTATCGCTAACCGCACCGGTGGTGCCCGAGACCGATCCCGGTCCGGAGGCAAGGTTGACGCGGTTGAACATGTTGTACATTTCCGCGCGCAACTGCACTCTGACTCTCTCGGTTACGGGAATGTTCTTGATAACCGAGAAGTCCACATCGGCGAAACCAGGCCCAACCAGTTGGTTACGGCCCACATTACCTAGAAAGCTCGTGGGACCCGCGCAGCCAGCCGAACCCGGGACACAGTATGCAGCCGGGTTAAACCATTGCACACCCGATTTATTGAAGGAACGATTAACACCCGCCAGTGGATCGCCGATTTGATTCAGACCCGGTCGCACTTCGCCGAAGGGCTGTCCGCTGTGGAATGACCACAGACTACTCAGCTGCCACCCGTGAGTCAGGATTTTCGGACCATGCGAAGAACCCGGAATATCGTAAGTCCAGAAAGTAGTGAAGTTGTTACGGGTGTCGAAGTCGCCGCTGCCGTATTCCGCCTTGAGGTCAAAACTGTCCAGCGGAATCGAGCCGCGGTACTCGGTCATTTCATCCAGTTCGTGCGCCCAGGTGTAGGCGAACTGCGCGTTAAGCCCATGGAACGCCCGCAGCTTCAAGGTTGTCTGCAGTGCGTTGTAGTTGGATGTTCCAACGCTGTTGAGTTGGTTGATCGATCCTACGTTGGGGAACGCCGCACTATACGCATTGAATTGATTGATGTTCAACATCACCGACAGCTTACGGCCCTGGCTCCCAACATAACCCACCTGAAGCACAGCAGCATTGCCCAAGCCCTTTTCGATATTCAGGTTGTAGTTGTAGAAGTAGGGTGTCCTGAAATTCTGGTTTACCGAAAAGACGTTAAACAGTGAAGTGCCACAGTTCGGATCCGTAGCCACGTTCAGGGTGGTGCAGGTCGTCACGCCGGGGAAAATAGGAACGTTGGGTTGCCAGGTGTAGCCGGCGACAGTTCCTCCGGCGCCGGGATTGAAGGGACCGATCCCGTATGCAGAAACCGGGTGCGGCCCTGCCGGGTTATCCTCCAAACCGTCCGCCCCGCCATTGGGTGGGCGGAAGTCCAGGAACGGGTTCATGTTGATCTGATCGTAGAACAGCCCGATTCCGCCACGCACGACAAGATCCGCACTGGCAGTCGGTTGATAGGCGAATCCGAATCTGGGTGCGAAGTTGTTGCGATCCGGCGGGAAAATCGAACCGACGCCACTTCCCTGGATCTTGAGCCCGCCGGCTGAAGGAATGAACACGGACAGATCCTGGGTCCCATTGGAATGCAGCGGCCCGATGTAGTCATATCGGAGACCCAGATTCAGATTCAACTTGCGGGTCACTTGCCAGCTATCCTGCGCGAAGAAGTCGAAGCCATTTACCAGAACCTTGCGTTCGGCATCGCCGACCGCGATTGAACAATCGCCACCCGGGCATGACAGATAGCCTGCCAGGAAGTCAGAAAGAGAGTTCGTTGCTATGCATGTCGTATCGGTGGAAGCGCAGGTTGGCCAAGGTCCCTGGGTGCCATCGAACTGGAATTCACCCAGCGAGTGGCGGAAGTAGAATTCGTCCACCCGGCCTTGTCGAACTTCGCCTCCGAAACGGAATTGATGTTTTCCCGTGGTGTAGGAAATGATGTCAGTCAAATGCCCGGTGATATCGTTACGACCTTCCGGCGGGGTGAGGCCGATCTGCTCAAAAACTCCGCTGACGGGTCCGATAATGATGTTTGGAGATCCCGAAATCGTCTGCCCGTTAATCTTCGCGTCCGGGCTCAAAATCAGGCCCGCGCTGGCGACGTTGAACCCTGAAAATGCATCGCGGAAGGTTTGGTTAAAGTAATTCACGCCGAACAGGATCTGGTTGGTCACCTTCGGTGTCAGAACCGAATTCAACACCAGAGAATAGTTCTGCACGTGGATGGGGGCCTTCTCGAAGTAGTACGACAAATCGGAACTGGCCGTTGCCAGTGCCGGGCTGCCACCTAATGGCGCGGTCTGGCTTCCCTGTCCTCCGAACCAGCGGGCAGAGAGATGATGGTTGCTGGTGAAGTTGTGATCAAGTTTGATCACGCCGTTGTAGCTATATCCGGTCGACGCGACCGGACTGAAGAAGTTATTGATGGACGCGGTAAGACCATTGATTTCGGCCGGCCACAAATTGGCAATCAGCGCTTTGGAAATTGGGCTCTCCGCAATTCCGGCTGTTGCCAATTGCCCCAGGGCCAGATTCTGCCACGCGATCGAAGGCTCGGTCGCTACGCCCGACAGTCCAATGATGTACTGCTGCTTCTCGAAAGACACGAAGTAGAACGTTTTGTCTTTGATAATTGGGCCGCCTACCGAGAACCCGTAGTTCTGATTGCGCAGTTCAGGTTTCTTTACGCCTACTGGAGTGAACGGCGAGGCCGCGCCGAACGCTTCGTTTCGGTTGTAGTAATAGGCCGAGCCATGCAACTGGTTGCTTCCGGACTTGATGGCCAGGTTGACCACACCGCCCGCGTTTCGTCCGCTCTCGGCGTTCGATTGCGTCTGGGCGGAGAACTCATCGATGGCATCAATCGGCAGCACCACACCCGCAATTCCAGAAACTCCTCCCTGGTTTACCGCAGGGATGTTGTGCCAGAAGTCGTTGTTGTCGGTTCCATCGATCTGCCAGTTCATCTGGTTGGCACGGGTTCCGTTGAGCGATCCGAAACCACCCACGGAGTAACCGCCGTAGCCGGGCGCAACCGCGATCAACTGCGAGAAATCACGTCCATTCAACGGAATGTCCTGCAGCGCCTTGGTTGAAATAGTATCGCTCTGCGTGGTCGTGGTGGTATCCACTTCCAGCGCGGCAGCCGACACTTCGACGGCTGTCGTTTCCCGGCCCAAGGTGAGTTTCACTGGCACCGTGTATACAGAACCGGCCGCGACCGTGACGTTCTCCACGTTGGTCTGCTGGAATCCCTTGACCGTGACCGTGACTCTGTATGCGCCCAGCGGCAGGTCCTGGAATGCGAACTGACCATCGCTCGTGGTGATCGTGCTATGCACGACGCCGGTTGCGTTCTCTGTGGCTTTCACATCGGCCCCTGATACCACTGCGCCCGATGGGTCGGTGACGGTGCCGTTAATCGCACCCCGAAATGTCTGCGCATATCCAGACACTCCAATCAGTACCAGTACCGCTAAGGTTCCCAATAAGCGTCGCATCCTACTACCTCCGTCGTTTTCCTTTTTAGGTACTTGCTGAAATCGAAAATCTTGTGTGAGCGTCGTTCTTCGCATGGCGACTTCCATGCCAGTTCACACGGCCATTGCCGACGCGGTGCTGCAAATTACACCGTGACCCACAGCGAATTCAGAATCATTGATCCCGTAATCTTAGGACGTTCTTTCTTTGGAAGCCCGTATTGTATCGTAGGTTGAACACAATGCAAGTAAGAAGTCGGCTACCCGGTCAACGCCGGCTTGGTGTTATGTCCGACCGCTCCCGTCGCTGCCCGGAGGCGGAATATACAAAGTAGTTTAGGGCTAATCCGCAGGAAGGCGACAGGATAAGTCGAGAACGAGATAACTAAGAAGTTACCTATGGAAGGACGGAACTGTGCGGTGGACATTCTCCGGGAGCCGCGCGTCACCTGCGTTTTCTTGGTTTCGGGAAAAGACCGGAACCGGGGAAACTCTGGACAGAGGCGCCGCCCGGCTAGGTCCTGGTTATGACAAAAGTTCCGGAGCCCGTGCACCCGGCAGTCACTCCAGTCAAATTCCAATTGCCGCTGATGGTATTGTCGTTCACCATCCCCTGCGTCAGGGTCAGCGTGTTACCGCTGGGCGTTCCGGAAGCGATGGTCAATTGGAAAGTACCGGTAATATTTCCATTGACGTTCCCGCTCAGAACGAATGACCCGGTTTCCGACCCTCCCGAAGTAAAGCAAGGCGTCGAGGGGTTGAACGTAAGGTTGCTGCCCGTCACCGTCGCCGTGCCGTTGCTTTGCGTCAAAGATAAGGTGAAAGCGAAAGCAGGGGTTCCATCGTTATTGGTCAACTTCGCCGACCAATTCCCCGCTACATTATTCGCTGCGCTCGAACTTACACCGGAACACCCGGCAAGTATCAGTGCGACTGCCAGAAGGATTGCAATTCCAAACTGCTTCATAGACGTCTCCAGAGTATTAAAACCCAAGGCACCGTCAAAAGTCGCGCCCACAGCCAGAAAAGGCTGTGGTGGCTCCGGTCCGGTGAAGTCCAAAAGCGAACGCCCAGCCAGGAGGCTGAGCGTCACATCCGAAAGGCTGAGTAGAATTACTGAAGCTGAAGGCTGAGTTTCAACCGCTAGCGGCCGCCCTTGACTTCGTCCTTCTCGACAACTCCATCTTTTATATGAACGACGCGGTGCGCATACTCGGCGATGTCGTGCTCGTGCGTGACCAGCACAATGGTGTTTCCCTGTGCCTGCAACCGATCGAGTACCGCCATAATCTCGTTTCCGGTCTGCGAATCCAGGTTCCCGGTCGGCTCGTCTGCCAGAATAATCGACGGACGATTCACCAGCGCCCGCGCAATCGCGACTCTCTGCCGCTGCCCTCCGGACAGTTCATTCGGCTTGTGCATCATGCGTTCCGCCATGCCCACGGATGCCAGCGCCGCCTTGGCGCGTTCCACCCGTTCTTCCGCCGGCACACCCGCATAGATCAACGGCAGTTCCACATTGTGCAAGGCAGTCGCGCGCGCCAAAAGGTTGAAGGTCTGAAACACGAAACCAATTTCCTTGTTGCGGATTCGCGCCAGCTCATCGTCGTCCAGTTCGCTGACCTGCTGGTTATTCAGCCAGTACTGTCCCTTGCTGGGCGTATCCAGGCAGCCGATCAAATTCATCAGCGTAGACTTGCCCGACCCGCTCGGCCCCATGATTGCCACGTACTCATTCCGCCGGATGTTCAGATTGATCCCGCGCAAAGCATGCACCTGCTGCTCCGAACCCATGTCGTACGTCTTCCACAAGTCCAGCGTGCTGATCATAAAAGTTTCGGGGGAGAACGACACTGCGGGTTGCGCAATGTTGATTACTTCTGCGGTCGCCATTCTTTTCTCCGTTTCCTCTTCGGACACTTGCCCGCGCTCCGATCTTTCTTGTTCCGATCTTTGCTGCTCCCTTCGCCGGCTCTCCATTGGACGGACTATCGGGGCGAAGGTTAGACCATCAACTGCTCTCTTCTTCCTTCTTGGGCGCCGCGTTGTCCACCTTCACGCTGCTACCGGGACGCAGCGTGCGCAGCACCTTATAGCTGCCGGTCACGATCTCATCGCCTTCTTTCAGTCCCTTGATCACTTCAATATCAGTCGTACCTGCGATTCCCGTGTCGACCGGCACGAATTCAGCTTTACGGTTACGCAGTACGAATACGCCCTGAAGCTCCTGCTTGTCTTTCTCTTTCGAAGCATCTTTCTGAGGAGCGGCGGCTTGCACCGAACCCTTTTCATCTTTGGGCACGAGATCCGCCTGGGTGCGAATCGTCAAAGCCTGAATCGGAATGGTGACGACATTCCCTCGGGTTGCAGTTGTAATTTTGGCCGTCGCAGACAGCCCCGGCCGCAAATCCTCCGGCGGATCCTGCAAGGTCACCACCACTTTAAAGTCTTTCGCCTCCTGGCTGGTCGAGGTCTGTTGCGACGTCGACACGCCGGTCGAGCGCACAATGGCGTTATCCCCGATCTCCGTCACCACCGCTTTGAAGATCTTTTTCGGGATGGCATCAATCGTCACCTGCGCCGACTGACCCATTTCCACATTCACAATATCGGTCTCATCGACTTTAACCTCGGCGGTGATCACGGACATATCGGCCAGGGTCATCAGCGTGCTGCCCGGTGAATTCTGGATTCCGATTACTACCGTCTCGCCTTCGCGCACCGGCAAGTTCGTAATCACGCCATCAAACGGAGCCTGGTAGGTCGTTTTTTTCAAAACGTCGGCGGCGTGAGTGAGGTTCGCCCCAGCCTGTCCGATGCGGCGATCCGCCGATTCCTTCTGCGCCTTAGCCTGCGCCACTCGCGCCTGGGCCTGCGCCAGTCCAGCGACGGCGGTCTGGTGGTTCGCTTTCTGCATGTCGTAATCCGACTTCGCAATCAAGGCATCCTTGTACAGACCTTGCGCCCGGCTCCAGTCAAGCTCCGAACGCTCGGCATCCGACTTCGCGCGATTCAGATCCGCCACCGAAGTATTAAGCGCGGCCTCGGCCGCGACCGCGTCCGTCCCCGCCGCTTCGAGCGACGCCTGCGTCGCATCCATATCGGCCTCGGGCTGCACGTTTTCGAGTTGGGCCAGCATTTGACCCCGCTTCACCCGATCGCCTTCCCGAACGTAAAGCTTGGTGATTTTGCCGAACGCATTCGCCCCGATATTCACATAGGTCTTGGGCTTGATTTCACCAGACGCGCTCACCACCGCAACCAGATCCATCCGTTGCACCTTGCCGGTTTGCACCGTGACCACATTCTTATGGCTCTGATAGACGGTAAAACCCACGATGGCCGCCAGCAATACAGCTGCTCCCGCGCCGATTGCGATTTTTTTCCAGGTGCTCATACGTAACCGTCAGCGTGTTGAATGGGGCAAGAATTTCTCTTGCGAGTCATTGCCATTGAGCCGGCCGCCTACCTTCGATACACCAAGCCCATCCAACCCTGGGGCACGTGATCAGATACGGCTCCGCCCGGGCAAAAGTTCCCCATCACAAGAATCAGTATCAGGTCCAGGCAAATCCAGCGACTCCAAATCCAGTGATCCAAGGGTTAACGTACGATTATAGCTTGCAGGCGTCTCCTGATATCATAATCGGTTTTCAGCCCCCTCTTCGGTGGCGAGCCTCGGCGCAGGGAGAAGGTATATGAAACTCACCGCCTGTTTAATTCTTCTATTTTTCGGAGCCACGAGTATCCCCATGAAAGCACAAAAGAAGCAAACCCTGCCAGACCTGGCGCAACTGGAAAAGATGGCGAATCGTTTCGCTCCGACGCCGTTAAGGGTGGATACCGCGAAACTTTCCCCAGGCGACCGGCAGGCATTAACCAAGCTCATTCAGGCGGCGCGAATACTGGACGATATCTTCATGCAGCAGATGTGGGACGGCAATCTGGCGCTCCATGCTCAACTGCAGAAGGACACTTCAGCGCTGGGCAAGGCGCGCCTGCACTATTTTTGGATCAACAAAGGACCATGGTCCGACCTGGACGAATACCAGGCTTTCCTGCCGGGTGTGCCTCCGCACAAGCCGCTGGGGGCGAACTTCTATCCCACCAGCATGACCAAGGAAAGTTTCGAGAGCTGGGTTGCGCAATTACCGGCCAAAGAGCAGGAGCAGGCGAAAAGCTTTTTCACGGTGATTCGCTGGAGAGAGAACAGCAAACCGCCGAATAATCTGCTTGCGATTCCCTACAGCCAGCAATATGCGGATGACCTAACGCAGGCGGCGAACCTGCTTCGCGAGGCAGCGGGGTTGACTGACAACGCATCGCTGAAGAAATTTCTCAATCTGCGGGCGGACGCTTTCCTCTCCAACGACTATTACGTAAGCGACATGGCGTGGATGGATTTGGATGCGCCGCTGGATATCACGATCGGTCCCTACGAAACCTACAACGATGAACTCTTCGGCTACAAGGCGGCCTTCGAGGCTTACGTGAACCTGCGAGACGATGAGGAAACCGCCAAGCTCTCAATGTTCACCCAGCATTTGCAGGAGATCGAAAACAACTTGCCCATCGATCCGGAATACCGCAACCCGAAGTTGGGCGCGGCAGCGCCGATACGCGTGGTGGACGAAATTCTCAGCGCGGGCGATGGCGCGCATGGAGTGCAGACTGCAGCCTACAACTTGCCCAATGACGACCGAGTCGTGCAGCAAAAGGGCAGCAAGCGAGTCATGCTGAAGAACGTGCAGGAAGCGAAGTTTCACAATGTGCTGCTGCCCATCGCGCGACGGACCTTGTCTCGGGCGGCAATGGTGGATGTGAGCTTCGAGCCGTTCTTTACCCACATCCTGGCGCACGAATTGATGCATGGACTGGGGCCACATCAGATCAAAGTTCAGGGCCGCGACAGCACGCCTCGGGAAGAACTGAAAGAGCTGTACAGCGCCATCGAAGAACCGAAAGCCGATGTAACTGGGCTCTTTGCCTTGCAGTACATGATGGACCACGCCAAGGAAATGGGGATGGCGAAATCGTTGCCCTCGGACGAAGCGGCGCAGCGGCAGCTTTACACCACCTATCTTGCCTCCGCTTTTCGTAGTCTCCGCTTCGGATTGAATGACGCCCATGGCAAAGGGATGGCCATCCAGTTCAACTACCTGACGGACAAAGGCGCGATTGTTCAGCATGCGGACAACACTTTCTCGGTGGACATGGCGAAGATAAAAGCCGCTATCGCGGACCTCGACCACGATCTTTTGACGATCGAGGCCGAAGGCAATTATGCCGGGGCGAAAAAGATGCTGGACGAACTGGGCGTCGTGCGTCCGGCCGTGCGAAAAGCCCTGGACAGCCTGCAAGGGATTCCGACTGACATCGAGCCGATCTTCGTAACCGCCGATGAACTGGCGCCGATTGCTAAAGGGACGACTGTGCCTGCACGAAAAAAGAAACCAGCCAGGTAGTCGAGCGCGCTCGCAGGTAGGCCGACCGGGGATCGAAAAGCTTTCTCATGGAGAAAGAAACGGCACGCATCGAAGCTTTCTCGGATGGCGTGTTCGCAATTGCCATCACCTTGTTGATCCTGGAGATCAAGATCCCGAGCGCCGCGAGCGGAGACCTTTCTGTGCAACTCATCCGCCAGTGGCCTTCCTATATCGCGTTCGTCATCAGCTTCGCCTTTATTGGAATCATGTGGATCAATCATCATCGGTTGTTCACCCACATCAAACGCTCGAGCAACGTACTGTTGTTCTTGAACCTTTTACTATTATTGGGTGTGACCGCAGTTCCGTTTCCCACCGCCGTACTGGCCCAGCACTTCGGAAAAAGCGATCAGCGCGCGGCCGCGATTCTGTATCACGGGACTTACTTCGCGATTGCGGTCTTTTTTAATATCTTGTGGGGGTACGCGAGCCGCCATCTTTTGGGGAAGGATGCGGATGTGTCTGCTGCTGGCAGAATCTCCGCGCAGTATGCTTTGGGGCCTGCACTTTATCTGGTGTGCATTGCGATGACTTGGGTCAACGTGCCTCTAAGTTTGCTCCTCAACATTGCCTTGGCCGTGTTTTTTGCGCTGCCTCCACACCGCGCGGTGCGCGCCGCGAGCAGGTGACGTCAGGGCTTCTTCGGGATATCGGAGGAGTGAGTTCACTACTGCCCGCTGCGCTCCCCGCGTTTACTTCTTTTCTTGTGGTTGGTCTTTTTGAATCGAGAGCAGCTCCACTTCAAAAATAAGGGTAGAGTTTGGGCCGATGTCGCCGCCGCTGCCGCGTTCCCCGTACGCCAGGCTCGATGGCACAAAGAGTTGCCACTTTGATCCCACAGGCATGAGTTGAAGAGCCTCGGTCCAACCCTTGATCACGCCGCCTACTGGAAAAGTCGCGGGTTGGCCGCGCTTGTAGGAGCTGTCAAATTCCTTGCCGTCGATGAGCGTTCCCCGATAATTGCAGACAACCGAGTCGCTGGCCGTCGGTTTCGGGCCGGCGCCGGCGCTTATGATCTTATATTGCAGACCGCTGGGCAGCGTCACCACCCCTTCTTTCGATTTGTTCGCGGCCAGGAATGCATCGCCTTCCTTCTTGTTTGCCTCTCCGGCCTGCTGCATCTTTTCCTGTTGCTTTTTGCGCATATCGTTCTGGAATTCGGTGAGAGTGGCGCGCGCCTCGTCCTCTGAAAGCAGTGTCTTGCCGCCTCCCAGGGCATCTTCCAGTCCGCGCTCGAGCAGTTTCGGATCGGCGTCGACCGACTGTCTCTTAAGATTGGTTCCGATATTCATCCCGATGGCGTAGCTGACTTTGTCTTTTTGGGTTGGGAGAGCGGGATTGCTCTGGGCCGCGGCCGCGGGAACCTGTGGAGTGGTGGCCGCGGGAGTCTCCTGGGCCAAGGCAGTTCCCAGCAACAGCATCATGGCAGCAGTCGTTAAATTCACTATCGTAACCAAAGATTTTCGCATGCAAGTATTGTGACACTGAGCGGGAGGGTAGGCAAACGGGTCTCCCCGCGTCTGGGCGCACAAACGCTCTATTTAGAGAGCTCTTTCTGTCATCAATGTCGAAGAAACTTGGACTCAGTGGACAAACGGATAGATTTCGTCGGCGATCCAATAATTTGCCAGAACCAGTGCAAACAACGTTCCCATAAGCCACAGTCCCCAACGCCGGCGCTTCCAGGCCGAACTCAGGGATGAACGCTGCAACGGAATGTCCACGAAATAGGCAGCGCAGTAACAGGCATTGGCGAGCAATGCTAGGACAAAGAGCAGCAGTAGTGATGACGAGGTGATTGCCGGGTGGAAATGAGGCCAGGTTGTCGTGATCCAGATCACAACTACGGCGGTGAGAACCAGGTTGTAAGCCAGACGGCGCGGCTCCCAAAATCGCATCGCATCGGCTAGAGATTCTCGAAACCAGCCAGAAGGTGAATTTCCAAAATTCTCTGCTCCAGTCCGATGAGCTGTTTCCATAAAACAAAACCTCTATGGATTACGAGCCAGAGCGAGTGCGGTCACGTCGTTGTGGGTGGGCGCCGTACGCATGAACTGCTGCATCTGGTCGAGCACGGACACGCAAAGTTCTTTCGCACTAGCCGCCGTGGATTGCTGCACCGTCTCTTTCACCCGGTGCAATCCAAATTCTTCGGCTTTGTATTTGCCCTCGACAATTCCACGGGAAGCCAGCAAGAGAACGCCACCAGGCTCCAGAGCGACCATGGGGGCGTTTGAAATCATGTGGGAAAACAGTCCCAACGGCAAGCCGGTGGCGGGCAGTTCGCTGATGCCGTTGCGATCCCGCGCCAGCCCTGGAGTATGGCCGGCGTTGAAGTAGCAAATGATGCCCAAACTCTCGTCGTAGCAGCCCACGAATGCCGGACAAGAATGTACTCCGGCGGCGGCCTTCAAAATCGCTTTATTCAATTCCACGCACAGCTCCATCATGGCGTCCGCTTCATTGAAATCCCGGCGGGCAAACAGTTCCGTCCCGGCAGTGCGAAAGGTATGCTGAGCGGCGGAAAGAATGGAGCGAGTATCTGCCAAGCCGCCGGCTGCATCCAGCAGAGCGAAAAGAACGCGGTTGGGAGTGACACGTACGAAATCGTAGAAATCCCCCGCCATACGGCAACCGTAATAAACCGATGCCAGATCGGCCCCGTGGAGCTCCGGGATATCCGAATGGACGGGATCGCAACCCTTGGCGGGTGCAGATTCTTCGAAATGGAACAGAGCGCGCATTGGCAATCGACCGGCGAAGTTACCACAGAATTCAGAGAAAAACCAATCAAAAAAACGCGGTCGCGGTGTGCTTACTCATTAATGATCGGCAGAAACCCAGCGGAGTTCAGGTGGGACAGCAACTCAAAAGGACCCTATCCCGGATTCGAACATCGGTTGGAACGCAGGCGTGCATCGTAAACCTAAGTCCTGCCACCAACGTCAGGTGACTCCTCGGTCGAACTGGTAAATACTTGCGCTCATGAAACATACCTTAAGCGCAACATTGTTCACTATTGCTACTATCGCTCTTTGCCTCGGGGGTTCCGGGGTCGCCGTCGCGCAGCAACCGATTGCTGCCGGCTCCAAGGTTTACATTGAACCGATGAACGGTTTCGAGACCTACATGGCTGCCGCCATTGAAAAGAAAAAAGTGCCTCTCATCGTCGTATCCGATGAAAGCGTAGCCGACTATGTAATCACAGGCAACGCAGAACATCAGAAGGCGGGATGGGCAAAAGTCGTCTTCACGGGCAATATCCATTCCGACGAACAAGCCAGCGTCTCCATGGTCAGCACCAAAACCAAAGAGCTGGTCTTTGCCTACGCCGTGAACAAAAAGAATACGTTACACGGTGAGCAAACCTCGGCGGAAGCCTGTGCCAAACACCTGAAGGAGAAGATCGAGAAAGGCAAGGAGTAGCCCGGTTTCGGCGTTGCCGAAATAGGCAATCAGTGTTGCGTGTGACAGTTAGGACTTCGCTTCAAGGGGCGGCTTCGGTCGCCCTTTTTTCGTTTTGTGGACGCTGCTTCCGGGCGATCAAAACGTCGCCACTCGAAGCGATCCCCAGTCCACCCTGCATCTATTTTCCATATTTGCTGATGAGGTAATTTCCCAGTTCGGATTCCAAGTGGCCGTAGTCGGAGTGAATCGTGGCCCGAAGGGCGGCTTCGGTCGAACTGCCTTGTCCCAGCCTTTCGAGGATCCGTTGCAAATCGCTCATGCCGTAGGTTTCGCTGATATATTGCACCGCGGCCAGGGATTCGTCGTAAGCCAGAGCCGCCTGAAGGCTGGAGAACTGCATGAAGCTGCCTTCGAGCGCGTTCAGCGGAATCTCATGCTGCGTTCGAAAAAGTTCGGCCAGGATCTGTCCGTGGGATACCCGTTTGGGTTCAATCGCCTGGGCAATGCCTTCGTTGAGCCATTGCGGGCAACGTCCGCCCGAAAGCTGGCTAATAAAGGAATGCGCGAGTTCATGCTTGAGAACCCGGGCTAGCTCTGGCGTCACCGAACTCAAACCGTCGATCGGGATGCGCAGCTTCCCATCAAAGACAGCGCCGCTCCATGAGGGCGCCTGGGTCACGTCAAAGAAGGCTTGTTCGGTGTACAGCACGACTGGAATGCTGTTGCGCGGCGCAATGCCCAACTCACGCACCAGATCGTCGTATTCCGCATCGAGGGTTCCAATCAACTGGTTGCGCAGTGCTTCCGAAGTCTGCTTGCCTTCATATTTCAAGGTGAAGTGGTTGCTTTCATTCTGCGTGTAGTCAGCCTCGGCACTGGCGTCGCGCTGCGCCTTCTCCAGATAATTCTGCACTCGGACATCGGGGCGGAGTTCGAGAGAGTGTTTCCAGGTGCGTATGGCGTCGGCGGTGCGATCGGCGGCATATTGGACGTATCCCAGAATGGTAAGCGCGTCGGGTGATTGGGGCGCAGCGCGAACCGCCCGTTCGGCATAGGGCACCGCTTCGAGGGCATGTCCAGTTCTCACCAGCAGCACGGCGTAGTAGTTCAGAATCGTGGGATTTTGCGAATCGAAGCGCAGGCCCGCTTCGAAGTACGTCCGGGCCTTGATAAAATCCCCGTGTTCGAACTCGTGCTTGCCGGCGAAGAAATAGCCAGCGGAGGTTGCCAGACGGTTACCGGCTTGTTCCAGAGCATAGAGCGCATCGGGATCGACTACGCCTTCCTTTATGATCTTGGCGATGAGTGCGGGGTCATTCTTTACCTCATCGGCGGGCGCAAACTCAGGCAGATCGTGAGGTTCCTTGGCGGTTTCCGATGGAGAAGAAGCGGGAGGGACGCCACCAGCATCGATTCGGTCAACCAGCGCCTTAGGAATCGCGTAAGTGTTTTCGCCGAGGTCATACTCGATATGAGTGCCGGTATCGCGAACCTGATCAGCCCAGATGGTGCGACCATTCTTGAGGTGAATGACTTCCGCGGACGCGCAGACCACAACCCCTCCCAATAGGAAGGCAAAGAAGAGAGAACAGATGACAGGTGTACGCACTAAGGCGCATTCTAGAAGAGAGTAAGCAGCGGGCGTAGGTGACCAGGGTAATCTCAAAAATACGGAAAGGGTTGTCGCCGCTAGCCTGGCTGTTGCTGACTGCGGTCGCGGCGGCGCTGCCTTGGGGCCAGGACACTCCCAACCCCGCCGCCGAACCTGTGCTTAAAGGCGCGGGAAGCGCATCATCGGCCGATGTCAATTCCGCTGAGAGCCTTTACCTGCAGTTGCGCAATGTTGGCCTGGACAAGTCTCGGGTCTATCGCCTGCGGGACGTCTCCATCGATCGTGGGGCAATTAACATCACGCTGAACGACGGCACTATTGGGTTCACCGAGGATGTCGCAGGCCAGGTCACAGGAGCGTTTTTTGCAGGGGATGGAGAGATCTTGCTGTCGCCTCCTAACCGCTACGAACGCGCCTCCATGGCCTTGTTCACTGGCGAGGCCATTCTGGAAGAACGATTCGTCTCCGCATACTTTCGTTTCAACGACGACACCTTCGCTCAGTTGCGGCCATCCCTGGTGCCAGTCGATTACGGGCCAGTCTTCGTATCCCAGTGGAACCAAACTGTCCGCAACCTCGGGGAGGGGGACGCACTACGCCTGTTGATGACCTTCAGCCAGTTTCTCCCCGTTCTCGGCCAAGCCGCTGAAAACCCGCCGCCAGTAACGCAGGCAAAGGACGATGGCCGCTTTCTCCATGCCCGATTGCAGGGAGTAAAACTGGGGAACTTTGATCTTTATTTTGATGCCGACACGCCCGAGCAGATATGGGCAGGACAGTTACGAACGGCGGATGGCGCGAGCTATTACGATGTCTGGACTTCGTTCTCTTCATCGCAGGCGAACCGGGAATCGGAAGGCGTAAACGCTGTGGTTGGGGAAGGCGGCAAGGCTGATTCCATCCAGATATCGCAGTGCAAGATCCGCGCAGAAATCAAGCCACCCACTCAAATCGAGGCTGAAGCTGTGTTGCAATTGCAAGTGCGGCAGGGCGGTCCGCGGGCAGTTTTGTTCGAATTGTCCAGAGCCCTCCAGATCAAGCAGGTGGAGGCCGATGGCCGTCCGGTTGAGTTCATTCACAATCAGGCAATCGAAGGAACTCAACTGGCACGGCATGGGAACGACCTGGTTGCGGTTATTTTTCCCCAGCCCTTACAAACCGGGCAACACTTGGAATTGCGCTTCGTTTATGGTGGCGAAGTACTTTCGGAGGTCGGCCCCGGACTGCTTTACGTCGGAGCACGAGGCACATGGTACCCAAATCGCGGGTTTGCCATGTCCAACTTCGATTTGGAATTTCGTTATCCGGCAGGCTGGACTTTGGTGGCCACGGGTAAACGGACTTCCGTCCTGGACAGTCGAGTGGCCGGCAAGAATCCGCCCCCGGGCGAACAAGTGAGCCGCTGGGTTTCCGATCGGCCCATTCCGCTTGCCGGATTCGATCTGGGGAAATATGAACGAGCGGTGGCGCACGCAGGGGATGTAACCGTGGAAACCTACGCAACCGCTGAGTTGGAGCGCGGATTCCCAACTCCACCTCCCCGCAACATAATTCCCGAATCTCCCATCCGTGGCCTGCCGCGTCGAATCCCGCTTACTGTCGAACCGCCGCCGCCTTCGCCCGCGCGCAACGCCCAGGCCGTTGCCGCCGCTTCCGCCCACGCCATCGAATTCTTCTCGCGTCGCTATGGACCCTTTCCCTACGGCGATCTGAAGGTAGTGCAAATGCCGGGAGGACTCAGTCAAGGCTGGCCGGGACTTATCTTTCTCTCCAGCGCCTCCTTTCTGACCGCGGAAGAAAAATCACAGCTGCACTTGGCGCCGGTCGAGCGGACGCTCATCAGCCAGGTGATTTCCCATGAGACGGCTCACCAGTGGTGGGGTGATCTGGTGTCGTGGAGCGGTTACCGCGACCAATGGATCGTGGAGGCGCTGGCGAATTACAGCTCGATGATGGTGCTCGAAGCCGAGGACCCCGCGCAATTTCGAGCCGTGATGCAGAAACTTAGAGACGATCTGTTGCAGAAAAATAAAGACGGAGTGCGTTTGATGGAGGATGGCCCCGTCACTCTTGGCGCCCGGCTTTCTTGTTCTCTATTTCCCCGGGGCTACGAAGCCATCAGCTATGGACGGGGTACTTGGCTGTTTCACATGCTGCGCTTCATGATGCGCGATGCCGAGCGTAGCGGCGGTATGAATGGGCACGGCGATGGCAAGTCTGGACCAGCGGATGAGCCTTTTGTGCGTGTCCTCCGCCGCATTAGGGAAAACTACTCGGGAAAATCCATCACCACCCGCGAGCTGTTACGGGCCTTCGAGGAAGAGTTGCCACATTCTCTCTGGTATGAGCACCACAGATCGCTGGACTGGTTCTATGAGGGTTGGGTAAATGGAACTGCCATTCCACGCTTTGAGCTGCATGGACTGAAATATGTAGACAAGCCGGGCACAACCACAGTCAGCGGCGTCATCTTGCAAAAGGATGCGCCCGACGATTTGGTGACCTCGGTTCCGCTGTATGCAACCGTCGCAGGCAAGATGGTGCTGCTAGGACAAGTGTTCGCCGATGGACCGGAAACCTCGTTTCACTTAGCCGCGGCGCCGGGAGCACGGAAGGTCGTGCTCGACCCGCAGCAGACGCTTCTGGCACGGTCTCGATAAGCGATCGCGTGGTGCTTCGCCCGTTTCAGGACGTATTCCCGGTAATCTCAGGCTGATTTTCCCAGGACGATCATTCACATCGGTTCCCCCGCAACGCGGTTTGCTTTCTCCACGAGGTAAGTTGCGGGGCCGTATGGGGCTCGCGGGCGCTGCAGTGCGCGTCCAAGATTGGAGATGCAGGTGCATATACGCTTCCGAGCTAGAGGACAACCAACTTGAATCAAATGCAACCATCTTTGGATCCGATCCCCACCGTGGGTTCGATCGCAGCCGATACCAATCCCCGCGGGCACAGAACTATCCTGTTGGTGGAAGATGAAACTTTTCTGCGCGAGGTGACTTCTGAAATTCTCGAATCTGCCGGCTATCGGGTGCTGAAAACTCGGACTGCTGCGGAAGCGATATCCGCATTCAAGGAATACAAAGCGATCGTGCGCCTGCTGCTGACGGACGTAGTGTTGCCCGGCCAGAATGGCCGCAATCTTGCGAACCAACTGCGAGCCCTTTGTCCCAGCCTGAAGATCATTTTCATTTCCGGCTACCCCGAAAATGTAATCACTCGAGACGGAATCCAGGAAGACGGAATGTTCTATTTGGCTAAGCCGTTTTCCTTGCTGTCACTGACGCAAAAAGTGAGGCGAGTTTTGGAGCAAGAAGAGGCTGCGCAAACGAAAGTCTGACCTACTCTTTCTTCCGAAGAGTTGCCGGCAGGAAATGTTTTCGGAATCCCTATGATTGCGGGTCGCGAAACTGTTTCCCTCCGAAACTGACTGACGAAAACTGTTCTTCGGGATGTAGCCGGCCCCCCAACTGAGTGCAGGGCACTGTTTCTGGGGGATCCGGAGGGTGAGAACGCGAAAATGTACATTGCTATGGCTTAGCGTTTGCCGCCGGGTCGTTCGTCCCGAGCTGAGATTTCTGCTTGCCCACGACCACCAGATCCACGCGACGGTTGAGGGCACGCCCAGCCTCCGTGCCGTTACTGGCAATGGGATGGTATTCGCTGTAACCGCCTGCGGATAACCGCTGCGGAGCAATTCCATATTGCACGATGAGAAGGCGAATCATTTCGGTCGAGCGGGCGGTAGAAAGTTCCCAGTTTGAAGTGTATTGCGCATTGTGGATGCGCAGGTTATCGGTATGACCCTCGATGCGAATATTGTATTGATTTTCTCGCAGCACGGCGGCCATGCGGCTGAAGGCGGGCTGGGAGATTGCTTTCACTCCGGCGGAGCCGCTGCCGAAGAACCCGGCTTCACGCAAGCTGATCACCAGCCCTTCCCGTCCGAATCGCACGGCGGCCTCGCCACGGTCTATCTCCGGCGCTAAGGCCAGCTCCAGTTCTTTTCGCAGATCGGTCAGGTCCGGGTTCTCTTCGTAGTCCGGTTGCGGAACCAGCGGAACCGGATTGTCGATGACAAGGGAACGTTCGGCCGGCGCCGGGATCGGTGCGGCTGGAGTGGTCGGGTCGGCTCCTAATTGTTGAAAGGCTGTCTGAATCGCCGTCGAAAGCTGAGCGACCTTGCTTTTGTCCACCTGGGCGGTTGAGTAATTCACGTACACATCCACAACGTTGGTGCAGGTATCAAAGGACAAATTCCAGACATGCTCGATGATCATGGCGCGGGTGATCCGCCGTCCGGCATTGCGCATCAGGTATTCGAGCAGGGCAAACTCCTTGCCGGTTAACTCGATGCGCCGTCCCGCCCGCTCGACCCGACGCTCGATCCGGTCGAGCTTCAAATCATCCACCGTCAAAACCGATTCTGCCGGCAGATGACAACGCCGCAACAGCGCTCGAATCCGCGCCGACAACTCCGAAAACGAGAACGGCTTGCTCAGATAATCATCCGCCCCGAGATCCAGACACTGCACCCGGTCTTCCACTCGGGCACGCCCGGTAAGCACCAGGATGGGCATGCTCGGTTTGCGGGTGCGCAGATAACGCAAAATTGCAACCCCGTCGAGATGCGGCAGGTTGAGGTCGAGCACTACCAGGTCATAATCGAATTCGCCCGCCATGGCTCGCGCCTGCTCTCCATCATTCGAAACGTCTACCGCATAGTGCTCGGCGTCAAGACCCTTTTTTACGAAACCGGAGAGTGCGGAATCATCTTCAGCGATCAGAATGCGCATAAAGCTTCTCTAACCTTCACTTCCGATTCTAGGCAGAAACCTGCGAGAATGAGGAAATTACTCAACGCACGAAGGTCTCTGCCTTCCGTAAACGGGAACCAGCCCCGGAACCTTCTCTGCCACTGACTCGCCCTCTCGATCGGCGACGATAATTCAATAAGACCGCCTTTCGATAGAGGACTACACCCGCGTGGAATTTGGCCGCAAGCGAACGCTGAAATATCTGTTTGTGCCTGGAGGCATTCTGCTGCTTGCCGCCATGGCGCTCATCTCAGGCGGAGTTCTGCCCGTCTCCGCGGCCGCCGTCGACTTCTCCTACTACGCCGGGTTCGCCGCCGGAATCCTGCTGGCTTGGCGCTTCCACTCCAGCCGTGTGCTCTTTCCCTTAATCACATTGCTTCTCGCGCAGCGCGCCCTTGAATTCTTTTCTGCCGGGCGAGCCGCCTCGGCCGGTCCCGGCCGCATTGCCTTCGAAGCCATTGCTCTTCTCCTGCCACTCAACTTCATCGTTCTTTCGCTGCTGCGCGAGCGCGGCCTGGGAATCCCCGTCATCATGCCCTGGCTCGTACTCTTGTTCCTCGAGTCGGTGTTTGTCGCCGTCATCTGCCGCCCCGGAGAAACTACAGGTCCCGCATTTTTTCACGTCGCATTCGTGAGTCGGTCTTTATTTCATGGGACGAAAATCCCGCAACTCGCTTTGCTGGCGTTCGCCGCTGCCTTTGCCGTATTGTTCGTCCGGCTCTGGCTTTATCACAAGCCGCTGGAGAGTGGCCTGCTCTGGTCGCTGGCCGCGACCTTTCTCGCCTTCCAGTCCAACGCGGTGGGCCGTATCGCGATGGCTTATTGGGCGACCGCAGGCCTGCTGCTGGTCGCATCGATCATTGAGAACACTTACGTTCTGGCTTATCACGACGAACTCACTTCACTACCTGCGCGCCGGGCCTTCAATGAAGCGCTGCTGCGTCTCGAAGGGCCGTATTGCATCGCGGTCGTTGACATCGATCACTTCAAGAATTTCAACGACACCTATGGGCACGATACCGGAGACCAGGTTCTAAGCATGGTTGCCGCGAGGCTGGCTCAGGTGAGTGGCGGCGGGCAGGCGTTTCGCGTCGGCGGCGAAGAATTCTCAATCGTGTTTCCCGGAAAACCCATGAAGGACGTCGTGCCACATCTTGATTCGCTCAGAATTCTCGTCGAGGAATCAAGCTTCCGCGTCCGCAGCACACCCGAGCGCCGCAGCACCCCTCGCGGGCCTGGCCGGAGAACTGAAGATAAGAGAAGCACTCGCCTGAAATTAGGCCGGCCGCGCCAGGTTAGGGCAGAATCCAACGGCGGCCTTTCCGTCACCGTCAGCATCGGAGTTGCGGAGTCGAGCCAGAGTACGCGCCCAGCGGAGCAGGTCATCCAGGCAGCCGACAAAGCGCTCTACCGGGCCAAAAAGTCTGGCCGCAATCGAGTGGAGACCGCCAGCCAATCTCGTGCTCGCGTCCCCCGCCTGAAGCGTAACATCGCGTAGGCATGCTCGCGCCGGCCTCCCCACGCGCATTATGATCCGATCTAATTCCTCAACGAAACCGCCGGCACATACACTCCCTTCAATTCTCGGTTCCACCAGTCGCCCGTGCTCTTCCTTTCCGCCGGACTGGTAAAACGATACTGATAAAGCATCGCGCGAATGTAGTGAGGCGGTCCGCCGGGAAACGGATTGCGGCCAAGCAGCCGCAACACCTCAGGAGAACCTTGCAAGAGTCGTGCCATGAAACGAATGATCCATGGATCGTCCTGATAGTCGCCGAGCGCGGCGAACCACATCTGCCAGTCCAGGCGAGGCTGGTGGGGCGCGACCCAAGCCGGTCGTCGCGCGAGATCCCCGGGCTTAAACTTGAATTCGTACGCCTGCCAGGTCACCCCATCATTCGACCCTTCGATCACGATCTCCGGCCGGGTTGTGGTCATTACGGCAAACGAGACCATAGGTGTTGATGATCTCAAACGGCGACACGAGTCGAATGGCCGCGTCTGCTACGGGCCAGCGTATGCCGAATGTGCGGGCGACTTGAAAGCCACCAACAAAGACGGCCAAAGACGCAAACGCGCCGCAGACCGCCCGCGCCCAAGTGCGTGATGCTTGATCGATTGTCGCCGCGCGGCTGACTACCTTCGGCAGTACGCGACGCAAGAACGCGTCGTTTACCAGGAACAGGCAGAAGGCAATCGTGAGCAGATTAAAGAATGCGTAGTTTCCCGTCAGCAGAATGAGAATCTGTAAAACCAAAATCGCTCTTGCCGCGAAGAATCGGACCCGGCGCGGGGCGAAGATCAGAAAAGGAACAACCAGTTCCACGAAAAACACGAACCCCACCGAACCGCGTTGAAACCGCGCTGGCAACTGATACATGTACCAGGCCAGCGGCGTAGGCAAGGGTTGGGTTTCGTAGTGCACCGGCAGTGCCGTGAAGTTGCGCCACGACAGATCTCCGCTGGCCAGTTTCACTAGGCCCGATAAAAACATCAGGCGGAACAACAGCCAGCGATAGAGCCAGACGACAATCGGGGACGAGCCCAGCAGAATCGCCAGAAAGCCAGCCTCGAGCAGCAGCGCATCCCACTGGTAGCCCATGAATTCCTGGCCCGCCGTTACCAGCGAAAGATAGAGCACAAACAACAGGGCCAGCAGGATGCGCCAACGCACGCCGAGCAAAAGCAAAACCGACAAACAAATTCCGGCGATGCCAACCGCTCTGATCATGCTGTCGCTCGCGTTCAACCAAAACACAGTGGGTACCTGCCAGTAGATTGCCCCATAGTATTGGTAAAGGGAATGCAGATACTCCGCGACCGGCGATATTCCATGGGAACCGACGAGGCCCGCCGCCTGCACGGCGAAAGATGCGAACGCAATCAGGTAAACCGCTCCCATCGCCCTAAGAAAAAGCCAACTCGCAATACCAAAGGTTTCGACCTCAATCGGTATTCCCCAAAGAGCGCGCGTTACCCAATGGCAAGAGTTGCGATGTCGCGCGATCATCCTGTAAGCCACTTCCGCAATCCAAGCGAATCCCGGAACATGCACGTACAACCAAAGCAGCCAACTCTTGCCTGGCACCAGGGCGAGCAGGCTGAACACCGCGTGCGCTCCGCTTCGCACTTCGCCACCAGGCAAGAACAGAGTTACCGCGGAAGCAAAATCTTTTCGGGGAAAATCAGGAAAGCATTCGCCGATTTTCTGATAAGGCGTGTACAACGCCCGCCCGCCGGTGAGCCGCTGCCAGTACTCGACCCATGCTCGACAAAATGCGCAGTCTCCGTCAAACACCAGCACTGGTTGTTGCAGCGAGTCGTTCATATTGCTCAAATTTCCGAACGCCGCTACGAACTGCCGATCAGGACGCCAGTGGCGAAGACCAGGGCTCCGCCCAACGCCACCTGCATCGCGGCGGCAAGGGTCGGCGTGTCCATGTAGCGATGGCGGATCCAGGTGATGACTCCGAGTTCGATCAGCACGACCACGATCGCGACGCCCAGGGCTACATGAAAGTTTGGCAACAGAAACGGTAAAGTGTGGCCGACCCCGCCTAAAGCGGTCATAGCGCCGCAGATCAATCCGCGCACCCAGGGATGGCCGCGGCCGGTGAGGCTGCCATCATCCGACAGTGCCTCAGCGAATCCCATGCTGATGCCGGCGCCGATGGAAGCGGCCATGCCGACCAGAAACGCGTCCCAAGGATTGCGGGTGGCGAATGCGGCGGCGAAGACCGGCGCAAGCGTGGAGACGGAGCCATCCATCAAACCGGCGAGCCCCGGCTGCACGATTTGCAGGACGAAGAGCCGGCGGCGCGCGCGCTCTTCGTCGATCTTGACGTCCGGACGTAGCTCTTCTTCCTTCAACTCTTGCGCGCGATCTTCGTGGGCGCGCTCTTCCTGGGCCAGATCGTCGAGCAATTGGCGGATGCTCGCATCCTCGGTTCGGCCCGCGGCCTTCTCGTAGAATCGGCGAGTTTCGACTTCGATGGCGCTGGCTTCCTTGCGCACCAGGTCCGAGACCCAGCGGTTGCGTCAACCAGACCGGCGTTGCGTTGGACGAAACCCTTTACGTCCTGGCGGCGGATGAGCGGAATGTGTTCGCCGAACTTCTGGCGATAGAGCTCAATGAGCCTTCGGCGATGTCCGGACTCTTCGGCTTGCATGCCTTCGAATACTGCGGCTGAGGCGGGAAAATCCTGGCGCAAGCCTTCGGCGAAATCGGCGAAGATGCGCTCGTCTTCTTCTTCGAGTGAAATAGCCAGCGCCAGAATTTCGCGCTGGGTAAGAGTCTCAAAGTTCTTCATGGCGGATAGTGTAATCGGAGCAGGCAGATGCTCCAAACCAGGGAAGTAGCGAAAAGGATTTCTCGGCAGGTAAGCGCGCAGTGAACCTCGGTTATCCGAAGTTCACTGCGGCCGCCATTACGGTCAAGGACTAGAAGCTAGTATGCCAGGAACGGCCCCGCCGGAACGCCGGTTGGCGGTGTCGCTCCGTCAATGGCCGTGAATACACTGCGGCCATAGAAGAACGGTAAGCCAAAATCAAAACTGCACGCGTTCGTGTTGGTGCTCGAGCACGCGCCCGTTCCCTGCGTCGGACCGCCAAGGGTGGCGAAAGCCGAGTCGTTCGGATTCTGGCTGAAGAGATTATCGGCGTTATCCACACCGAAATTCACCGCGCTACTGGCGGATCCCGATTCATTCGTAGCCGAAAATGCCGTCAGCGCGGCTGGGCAATAAAATGACGACTCATTGCCGGGGCAAAGCGGAATGGTGCCGTTGGGGAAGCCCGCCTCAATCCCGTTGGGGAAGAAAAATCCGTTCGAACCACTGTCGAGGAAACTGCCGGTCAGGGTTTGGCCGCTGAAGACAGTCGTGAAGTTGTCAAACTGATCGAGTGGAAGCACCACTGCGCTGCCTAACCCATTGTTCGATTGCGTGCCGATGCCAAAGATCAAGCTTCCGCTCACCGTCGCAGCAGTGCTGGTAACTGTCGGCAGTTCGACGATTACTCCGTTGTTATCGCCGACGAAGTTGAATACTGGGTTGGTCACTTGGGCATTGGCCTGGGTGTCGCCACAGATTGTGCCACATGAAACATACGTCTGGCTGCCGCAACCCGTACTGGCGCTGCAAAGGTAATAAATGGCCGGGATTGGACCGGTAGGGTTCGCGAACTGGTCGCATCCCGTGCCGCAATCAAACGGTTCCGGACCCACGCCTAAGATTCCATTCGCCCCTAGCGTCGCCTGCGTATCCTCATTGGTGCCCGTGCAGCCGGCAGGAATAACGTACGTTCCCGGAGGCGGATTCGCGATCAATTGGACAGAAGTTGCGCTCGCAACCTCGCCTGCCATCTTGATGTCAGCCTGGGCGACGTTCCCCCACAGGAAGCTGTTGTCCAGGAACTGGGCGCAATCGTTCAGATTGTCTCCGCTGCCGTCGTTGAGCACGGGAAGAGCGATGGTAACCTGCGAACCCAAGAGCCGCAGACCGAACGATCCCGTGTCGAGCAAGACGTGATCAATCGTTTGACAAGTGGCGGTGCCGGGCACGCAGACTTGAACGCTGACGAAAGCGCCGTTAGCGTAATTGCCGACCGGCCCGCCATCCACAGTAATGGCCTGAATATTTTGACCCGGGGGCGGGGGCGGAGTCAGTCCGACCGGGGTGCCACCACCGCCGCACGCTGCCAAAAAGCCCAACGCACCCACTACAAATAAGATAAGAAGGCTGCGCACCATTGTTCTCCTCATTGGATCTGATCCGTTGTCACGCCTTGCGGCACCATCGCCGGAACGTAGGCTTTGCCAAAATACGCGCGCATGTGCCCACCATTTTGAATCACCAAGCCCGGCTGTTGAATGTTGAGTGCTCTATGACCGAAATGACCTTCGCGTTGGGTCGCCGCCGCGTCAGCGAATTGCTGGTAATACGTCCCCAGCAGTTGCTGCATGTTCGGAATGAACTGTCCGTGCCAGGTGATGGCAAAGACCTTACCCGCCGGGGAAACATATTCCTTCACCACGGTGTCAGCGGAGGCTTTGATCTCGTGGACGGTGTAGGCCTCAGCGTGCGTGGTTTTCAGGGTGCCCTTCATCTGCGCCTGGTCTTCGTGCACCGAGGTCACGTCTCCGCCCAGCGCCGCCAGTGCGGGCAGAGGAAGAGCCAGCATAAGGAGAGCAATTCCCAACCATGAAGTTCGAGCGACCGAACTCCTAAAGATTGATTTCATGTGACTCACTCTACTTTCTTTAATGCCCAGGGCCAGCATGGGATCGTTGTGTTAAACCCGAACAGTGGCGGCAAGTTGCGGTTTCCTGACGGGGATTTTTGACCCTGATTCCCAAGTAAACCGGATGCTGGTATTTTATCTCTTTTGTGGCTTGCCGTTTGTCAAACGGTTGTAAAGTTAAGTTACTTTCGCATTCTGCCTGGCGATTGGCGGGGTGGCGGCCACAAGCGGTAATTGATAAGCGGAGCAACTGATGCCTACCTGCGTTTCGTGCGGTTCGACGGTGTCTGAAGCGGGACGATTCTGCTCGTCATGCGGGGCACCCGTAATGGCAGGGAACGCCCCGGATGAACTCCCGACTATGGAGTTCCTGGAATCGAAGCGCACACAATCGGGAAAGACGTCTTCCGGATCGGCCGCAAAACTTCCCACGTCACGGACCCCAAGTTCCTCTGGCGGATTGCTGACCGAAGGCCGGTTTCTGCCCGGACGCTTACTGGCTGGCCGCTATCGCATTATTGCGTTGCTTGGACGGGGCGGCATGGGCGAGGTCTATCGCGCCGACGATCTCACCCTCGGCCAGCCGGTCGCGCTTAAGTTTCTTCCAGAAGACGCCAGCCGGGACGAGGCTTTGCTCGAGCGATTCCGCAATGAGGTTCGGCTCGCCCGCCGCGTGTCCCACCCGAATGTCTGCCGGGTTTACGACGTGGGCGAAATCGATGGGCACGTTTTTTTCACCATGGAGTACGTCGACGGCGAAGATTTGGCTTCACTGCTGCGCCGCATCGGACGCCTGCCCCCAGACAAGGCTTTAGAAATTGCGCGCCAGCTTTGTGCCGGGCTAGCTGCGGCCCATGACAAGGGAGTGCTGCACCGCGATTTGAAACCGGCCAACATCATGCTCGACGGCCGCGGCCAGGTCGTGGTCACGGATTTCGGACTGGCCGGATTGGTCGATCAGATTCCGGGCAGCGACGTGCGCAGCGGAACCCCCGCTTACATGTCGCCGGAACAACTGGAAGGCAAAGAGGTCAACGCCAAGAGCGATATTTACTCGCTCGGTCTGGTGCTCTACGAAATCTTCACCGGCAAGCGGGCGTTCAGCGTCGAGTCTTTGCCGGAACTGGTGCGGGTACGCAGCGAATCTGCACCCAGCAAACCGTCTACCTTGGTGAAGGATCTTGATCCGTTGGTCGAGCGGGTGATTTTGCGTTGTCTCGAAGCTGATCCGGCTCAGCGGATGAGTTCGGCTTTGAGTGTTGCCGCCGCGCTGCCCGGCGGTGATCCGCTGGCGGCCGCATTGGCCGCGGGCGAGACGCCATCGCCGCAAATGGTCGCAGCCGCAGGAGAAAACTCGGGGCTGGCGCCGCGAACCGCAATCCTCTGCCTGGCAGCGGCGATATTGGGATTAGGCTTGGCTGCCTTCGTTTCGGTCAAGACCAGCGCGATGGGAACACTTGGTCTGGAGCAATCGCCCGAGGTCCTGACGCAGAGAGCAAAAGAAATTGTGAACCAGTTCGGCTACACGGACAAACCGGTCGATAGCGGTGGAGACTTTTCTTACGATTCCGATTTCGTCGAATATGTGGAGAAGAACGACAAGCCGCACCCGCGATGGGACGAAGTACTTTCCGAGCGACCGGCGCCACTGCAGTATTGGTACCGGCAAAGTGGTCAATACATGCTGGCGACAGATTTCCATAACTTCTTGCTGGTGCCCGGGATACTAACGGGTGACGATCCTTCGCCCACCCTTTCAGGCATGGTGAACCTGGTGCTGGATCCACGGGGAAAGCTGACATTTTTTCAGGCAATTCCGCCGCAAATGGAGGAGAGCGCGACTCACGCGCGTGCGGTCGACTGGAATGTTTTATTTCGCGAAGCCGGGTTGGATGCGGCGCAGTTCAAGGTGACTGAGCCAACGTGGACTTCGCTGGCGACGGCGGACACGAGGGCCGCGTGGACTGGAACCTGGCCTGGCAGCAACCGTCCCTTGCGCGTGGAAGCGGCGGCATTCGAAGGCAAGCCGGTATTCTTTTCGCTGACAGGACCCTGGACCCGGCCGGAACGCATGCGGCCGGATCCGCCGACAACAGCGGGACGAAGAGCCGGCAATTTCATTCTTCTGACAATAATTCTGCTGGTTGTGACCGGGGCTGCCCTCCTGGCGCGGCGAAACTACATCCGCGGCAGTGCTGACCGTCGTGGCGCTTTCCGCTTGGCTGGCGTGGTTTTTGCCACGCTGGTAGCGCTGTGGCTATGCGAAGGGCACTTCGTACCCACGCCAATTACGCTTCTACCGTTTTCTGTGGCCATCAGTACGGCGCTTTTTTATGCAAGCCTGATGTGGATTTTGTATCTTTCGCTGGAACCTTATGCACGTCGGCACTGGCCCCGAACGCTGGTTTCCTGGAGTCGGCTGGTGATGGGGCAGTTGCGCGATCCGCTGGTTGGCCGTGACGTTTTATTTGGCGTAATCCTGGGAAATATTTTGGTGCTGATATTTCACCTAGGGGGCGCCCTGGAGATGGTGAAAGGCGCAGCTCCACAAATCAACTTGACCGATTATCTTATCGGCGGCCGCCACGCACTGGGGGCGGTGTTGTACCACATTCCGGGGGCAATCCAGGGAACTCTGCTTTTCTTCTTTCTGCTTTTTGTATTGCGCGTGCTGCTGCGGAAAGAATGGCTGGCGGTCATCGTATTCGTGGCCATATGGGCAAGCCTCAAAACCTTGGGAAGCGAATATCCGTCGATTGAGGGGCCTACCTGGAGCCTTATTTATGCAGTCGCGGCGCTCGTCGTCCTTCGCTTCGGGTTTGTTGCCTTGGCGGTTGGTCTGTTCGTCACGGATATGTTGTTGAACGTCCCGCTTACCATGGATTTTTCCTCGTGGTACGCAACCAACACATTGCTCCCCCTATTGAGTATCGCCGCTCTGGCGATCTGGGGCTTCTACAACGCGCTGGCGGGACAGAAACTGTGGAAGCCGGAGTTGTTCAACTAACCGCGGCTTTCCCCTCAGCCGATCTCAACCTCTTCTGGAAGTTCGCTGATCGCAATCGGCGCCATGTTTTCCTGCTTCAGTTGCTGGTTGAGTTGCGGCAACCGGGTTGTCTTGAACCGATCCCAATCTGCCTTGCGCAGCTTCATTGCCTGGCTCGATTCGTGGTATAGAACGATGGCCTGCGACGGCACCGCGCGATCTCCGCTTTCGACAGCGGCCAGGGACGAACTCAAGCCAGCGCTGGCGTTTTCGATCCCTAAGTTTGCGGGACCGTCGCCGGCCAATATCTTTCCGATTTCAGTTTGCAGTTGAGAAACAGTCGCTTTGAGGTCCGCGTGATTTTCGCCAGCCTTCTGCTCCAGGTCAGACAATTGCTTCTGCACGGATTTGACCTCGGCCAAGGTTTGCCGGGCGCTGAGGGCTTCGGCGAAAATCTGCCGGCTGAGCTGGAGTTGCTGTTCGAGATCGCGTGAAGTTGCAGGGGATCGCGGATCCATCACAACTTTCAACGGCTGAGCAAAGGTTTTTCCATCGACCGTCAGGCGCACCTGATAATTGCCAGGAACGGCGCGTGGACTTCGCAGAGTTCGATATTCGTCTCCGCCGAGCTGATCGGTGGCATTCTTGTCCAAGTCGCCCCAGGCTAAATTCCACACGAAGCGGTGCATGCCGGGAGTCGTGTCGAGGATTTCTGGTTTCGGCAACCAGCGATCGGCGATCGCTCGGGGAGAATGCTTCTCCTCGTTTGGCTCGTCAGACGAGAAACTGCGGACGAGATTCCGCTTCTCATCAAGAATCTCAAGCTTAATGTGCCCTGCGCTCGTCTTGAGATCGTAATCAACCACCGCACCGTCGGGCGGATTCTTTGCGGTTGGTTCTTCTGGCGGCAAAGGCGAGCCAGTGAACGCATCGTTGTCGATGCGGATGGCCGTTGCCGGCCGATAAAGCCACGGGCCTGCAGCGTTGACGGCATCGTGCATCTGCCGCAGTGTAGTGATGTCATCGAGCACCCAGAACGCCCGCCCAAGAGTCGCCACTACCAGGTCATCTGCGTGAAAGGCCAAGTCATGGATTGCGGCGGTCGGAAGGTTCAGCTGCAGCGATTGCCAGGTGTCTCCGTCATCGAACGAAACATAAGTCCCGCGTTCAGTTCCGGCAAAGAGCAAACCGCGAGTTTGCGGATCTTCACGAACGGCCCATACGAATGAAGATGCGCCGATGCCGCTGGTAATCAACTGCCACGTCGCCCCGTAGTCGCGCGTGCGGTAGAGATATGGTCGCTGATCGTCGAGGCGATGCCGATCCACGGCGGCATAGGCTTCCGCGGGATCGAAGTGCGAGGCTTCAATCAGCGAAATCCTGCTCCAATCGCCGACGGCTTTGGCAGTAACGTCTTTCCAGGTTTTCCCGCCATCGCGCGTCAGGTGAATGAGGCCGGTGTCGCTGCCCGCCCAGATGAGATTTCCATCCAGCTTGGAAGGTGCGATGGTATAAACAACACCGTATCCTCGCTGTTTAGCGTTATCGACCGTGGGCGGACCGTCGGGCTTTTTGTCCCCCGGGCGCTGCGTTGACCCGGTCAGATCAGGACTGATCGCGTCCCAGTGCAATCCGCCATCGAGCGTCTTCATCACGTACTGTGTGCCCAGAAAAAGTGTCTTCTTGTCGAACGGCGAGATCACCAGCACCGGCGTCCACGGATCGCGATACTTGCGCAGGTTGATATCGACACCAAAATTCGACAGTGGCCAGGGAGTAATGTCCTGGCTGAACGAAGTGCGAACGTTGAACCGGGCTACGCCTCCGTAGGTCTGGCTTACATAAAGGATATTCGGATCTTTCGGATCGGGCACAATGTATCCACTTTCACTGCCGCTGGCTGGAAACCAATCGCGAGGCGTGATCTGTCCAGAATCACCACGGCTTCGCACCGCCGCGCTTCCGCTGTCCTGCTGGGTGCCGTAAACCACGTAGGGGAACTGATCGTCGGTGATCACGTGATAGAACTGCGCGGTTGGCTGGTTGTACCAGGAACTCCAGGTTTGGCCGTAATCCAGGCTGATGGTCGCGCCCTGATCGGTGCCGAGAATCATTCGAGAAGAATCTTTGGGATCGATCCAGATTTGGTGATAGTCGTCTCCGCCCGGCGCGCCGCGGACGATGGAAATAGTTTTACCGCCGTCTTCGGAGCGGTAGAGCGCGACGTTGGGCACGTAGATGACGTCAGCATTATTCGGGTCGACGGTGATATTTCCGAAATACCAGGCACGGCTAGTAAGGCGGCGATCTTCACTCGGCAGCGTCCAAGTATCGCCAGCATCGTCGGAGCGATACAATCCCGGCTTCTTGGACGCGCTAATAAGCGCGTACACCCGCTTGCCGTCGGCTGAAAGCCCGACGGCCGTGCGGCCCCAGTCTCCGTCGGGCAATCCATTTCCCGTAAGGCGCGACCACGATTGACCGCTATCCCGCGAGCGGAAGAGACCACTGCCAGGGCCGTCGAGGGGCGCGTACGTGCTCCATGGAGGACGGTGACAGTGCCACGTGGTGGCGAATAGAAGCCCGGAGTTCTGCGGCGCCATTGCAAGATCAGAGACTCCAATGTCAGCTCCCGCATCCAGAACTTTGGTCCACGTGACACCGCCGTCGGTCGACTTGTAGACTCCACGCTCGCTATTCGGTCCGTAAGCGTGTCCGAAAGCGCCCACGTAGACGACACTCGCATTCTGCGGATCTATGACAATGCGGCTGATCTGCCGGGAATCGTGCAGTCCGATGTTGTTCCACGTCTGACCACCGTCGGTGGATTTATAAACGCCGTCCCCGGAGGACAGATTGGAGCGAATGTCGGACTCCCCCGTGCCCGCATAAATGACCTTCGGGTCGGAGGGAGCGACCGCAATTGCGCCGATCGAAGCCACCGGCTGCGCGTCAAAAATTGGCTGCCATACCACCCCCGCGTCGGTGCTCCGCCAAACCCCGCCGCCCACGGAACCAAAATAGAACGTGGTCGAGCTTCCAGGAACTCCGGCAACAGCCACCACCCGCCCGCCGCGAAACGGTCCAATCAAACGCCATTTGAGACCGCTGTACAATTCGTTGGGGATTGGCTGCTCAGCTGCAGATGTCAAAACCATGAATGAAACCAATATAACCAGCAGATAGGGAAACCTGACGGCAAGCTTGTGCACTGGGGCGTTCCTCGTCGATGGAGACATTTGTGCGATCATTTAGTGTATTTGGAAATTGTAGAATTTGCTAAAGTGGTTTTGGCATCAAATGTAAGAGCGGTGCTGGGCGAAATATGAGTGAACCGATAATCGATGTTTTGTGCAAAAGCTGCGGGCAAACCTTCTCAGCCTTCCTGCAAGAGATGGCGGATAAAAATGCCGACGTCACCTGCCCATCCTGCGCGAAGAACAGCGGGAATGGCCAGCCTGAAACCGTGACCCCGCCCGCGAGGGAGAATTAACTTCGTGGCAAGGTTTCGCCTGCGGCCGTCTGCTCGTTGAGCCTCGCCCATGCCAATGCGGCGAATGCTCCCATGGTGAACATTGAAGTTATCGCACAGGCGCCAGTGATATCGCTTACCTTCCACAACGCGCCGGTTGCATCGGAAACCAGGCTGCTCCGCCCCTGCTTAATGGCGGGGAGGATGTTCCCGACCGCAGACGCTGCGTAGAACAGCACTGCAAGGTTCCAGTTGTTGGACGGCAAAGGACCGAGGCTGATCGGACGGCCCCGCAAATACAACGCGAATAACTGATAGAAGACATAAACCGTCAGATACCAGCCGAGGAAGTTGGTGACAGGCACGCCGAAGTAGTCGCCTCCTTCTTTCCATATCCAAAGGTGCAGGATGGTTGACCAGACGGGATCCTGGGAAAAATCCCAAGCGACCATGATGAATGCCGCAATCAGCGGTAAGGTGACGATGCGGGTGCCCGCAACTACCTCTCGCATGTTTCCCAAAATCACACGAGCCAATGTCCAGGACAGATAGGCCATTCCAAGATAGGCGACCCCAAGCTGGATGGGAACGACGAATAGTTTCGGTCCCATCAAATCCGTGAAGTAGTAGTGTCCGAAGGGGAAGCCAGTGCGGACACCCACATTCTCAAAAACATTCCCGATCACCAGGCAGATGGCAAAGAAGATGAGGATACCGCGCGGCCGGTAGAGCATGGCGCCGTGAATCAGCGCAAAGACTGCTGGCGGCCCCACATGCAGCGCAACGACTACCGGCAACGCGACTCCGCCAGGGAAGACCTGTAAGACCCGAGCAATGGCGTACATCACGAGGAGCACCCACAACACCACCGTCGTTCCTTTCTTGCTCAAGGTATTTCTCTTAGTCACGCCGGAGAACGTCTCCGGAAAAAGAAATAAGCCACGGGGCCCAGCACCAGCGCCAGAGGCCCATATTTGAGCCCGAACTTGTCACTGGCAATCAGCGCGACTCCGCTCATGATGAGAGGACCAATGACTGCGTACGCGAGACCTTTGTTTCCTCCCGGAATGCGGAAGGCGCGCTCCAGTTCAGGTCGCTTGCGTCGCAACTGCCAGGCCGAGAGCACGGTGAGCACAGAGGTTGCAATTCTCAGCCAGATGTAAACGGAAATAAGCTGGGTGAGACTATGCCATGCCAGGAGCGAGTAGATCGCCGCGGAGATCAGGATCGCCACCCAGGGCGTGCCAAACCTGGGATGCAGGCGCGTCAGAAAAGGTGATAGATAGCCATCCTCCGCCATGGCGAAAGGCATGCGCGTCGAAGACAGCACAGTGCTATTCAGAATCGAAACAAATGTGATGGCGGCTGCCAGGGTCATGGCGACTCCCAGCCAGGGCCCGCCAATCAACTGTGCCGCATCGGAGAAGTAGCGGGTGTGCCACTCTTGCCAGTTTCCCAGCGCCGCCAGCGCGCATGCGGTAGGCACGAAATAGGTCGCCATCGAAAGCGGCACAACCCAGGCCAGCGCGCGCGGATAGTTTTTCTGCGGCTCCTCTACTTCCTCGGCCACGGTGGAAAGTTGTTCGTAGCCTGAGTACAACCACAATCCCAGCGCCAGCCCGACGCCGAAGACCTGGAAGACAGGTTGATGCGGCGGAACCAGCGGAACAAATGGGTTGTGATGCCACATGCGCACGCTGAGCACGCACATCGCCGCCACCGGCAGAAAGATCAGCGTCTCCAGCAGCGTGGCAACTTTTCCCACCGCTTTAATACCGCGAACGTTGATGTACGCGATGATGCCGATCATGAAGACGGCAAGCAGATAATGTTTCAATCCCGCGATCCACGGAAAGAAAAAGCTGAGGTAGTCGGAGAACAGCACTGCATAAGCACTGCCCAGCAAGAATGATGCGCACCAATTCCACCAGCCCGCTAGAAATCCCCAAAAGTCGCCGAACGCCGTGCGCGTCCACCGATAGAAGCCGCCCTGCACCGGCATGGCCGTGGTCAACTCGGCGGCCACCAGCGAAATAGGGATGCACCAAAAGAACGGCAGGACGAGATGGTAGATGAGCGTCATCCCCGGTCCTGAGGTCGTGACTTGATCTTCCAGCCCGAACGGTCCCGCCGTGGTGTACGAATACATCACGAATACGAACGAGAGCAGTCCGGCTTTGCTCACCGCAGCTGCGGTCTTGCGTCGTCCGTTTGTCATCGCGTTGGAACGAGATTACACGAATTCGCAAGCGCCGCCGTCCCGGCGCTACAAAAGAAAAGCCTCGGGAGCTGGCCGATATACTCGAGCCATCCACAAGGGACGTCGGAGATTGCCGGGGCCGGGAGCAGCGCGGCTCATTTGTAGCCACCGTCGATATTCTTCATGCGCCTGATTGGTGTCGACGAAAACATCGCCGTAACGATCCTCCGCACGCGCCTTTGTCACCGTGACTTTTTGATGCCAGCAGTGCTGTCCACTGATGGGATCGGGCTGCACAGGAAAGGTGAGATTTTGATGCACGCCCGCGTCCTCCCAGTGAATACGCGAGGAATCGGGATCGTCGCTTTCAAATGGCTGAATGCCATGAATCGTACGCATCATCCACTTTCCCGGCTCGACTTGTTTGAGATCGACCAGCGCGGTGGACCAGCGCTCGCCGCCGAAATCTTCTTTCAGACGCCAGCGACCGAGGTGATGCGAGCAGGCGATGACGCCCGGACGCATTCCTTCCGTCGCCCAGACTCTGTCTACGAAATATCCGATGGCAGTTTGCACGCGCACGAGGTTGCCGGTGACAACGCCTAATCGCTCGGCGTCCTGGTGATGCATCCAGACCGGATTCTTGTGCGAAATCTCGTAGAGCCATTTCGCATTGCCCGACCGCGTATGAATAAGCGTAGGCAGGCGAAACGTGGGAAGCAGAAGCATCTCGCCTTTAGCAGCGTCGATGTTGTCGCGGTGTACATGGCTCTTGATGTAGCCGGGAATCGAATGCTCCGGCCATTGCCACTCTTTCAATGTGCGCGAATAAAATTCGAGTTTCCGTGACGGAGTTGGAAACCCTGCCACGGCGTTGCCATCGACCTGAACTCCGATTGGCGCTCCGTTCTTCTTTATTACGTTCGTGACCGGATCGACCGCGCTCCCCTGCAGCTCTTCTGGCTTGAGAACCTTCCGGTGCAATTCGTAAACATTGTTTTCGACCAGGAACGCGCCATATTTCCGCATGTAATCGAGCGGGCTGAGGCCTTCGGTGGCTGCCGCCTGAGGCAGACCGGGCACGCTGTTCTCAAAGATCCAACGGTAATATTCGTCGATTCTGAGTTTCTCGCCGGGCCGGTAGGGCGACTCAAAGTAGCGGCGGATACCCATGGATCCGTCGGGGTCGATGCGCCACGACAACTCGATCCAGAATTCGTCTTCTTCCCAAACCTCGCCCAGTCCGGCTTCACGGTGTGCTTCATAGGTGAAATCAAATTTCTTGCCTTGCTTCTCCAACGCCAGACGCAACACCGGTTGGCGGAAGCCGATCCAGCGCGCGGCGTGAGTCTCCTGGCTCATGAGGTCGTGCCGCTCGGAAGCATGGCCCATAGGCAGAACGTAGTCGGCGAACCACGCCGTTTCGCTCCAGGTCGGAGTGAGGCAGGCGTGCCGGCCGATTTTGCTCTCGTCGGTCAGCGCTTCAATCCAACTGAGCCCGTCCGGGTTGGTCCACACCGGGTTATAGACGCGGGAAAAATATACGGAGAGCTTGCCCCGGCCCTCTTTGAGAAAGTGCGGCAGCAGAAAACTCATTTCGAAAAACGCCAGCGGATACTCGCGCGCCCACATCAATTCGTTCCACGCGTTGGGCGGCGGCGGCATCATGGGCGGCGTGGGGATGTACTTGTTCCAGGCGCTGGGAGCGGTTCCCCCCGGGGTTCCCACTGCGCCCAGCAGCACGGCCAGGAATTCCAATGCGCGGGCTACTTGCCATCCGCCGAGATTGCCGGCGGCAGCGTTTCGCCATACGTGCGTGCTCAGCGCGGAACCGGCGCGGCCTGCTTCGCGGGCGACTTCGACGATCATCCGCGCATCCGCTCCGGACTCTTGTGCCGCGAAGTCCGGCGTGTATTTCGCGTAAATTTGCTTGAGTACTTCCACAAACGTCTCGAAGGTTTGCGCTTTCGCAGGATGCTCGTCGCGCAGAAACTCTTCCCAGTTCACCCAGCGCTGGACGAACTCACGATCGATCAGATCCTCCTGAAGCAGCACGTTGCACATCGCCAGCAACACAGCCGACTCGCTTCCCGGCCAGGTCGAGAGCCAATAGTCGGCCTTCGATGCGGTATTGGAAAGGCGAGTATCGATGACGCACACTTTTGCGCCGGCCATTTTGCCATCGATGATTCGCTGGGCATGCGGATTGAAGTAGTGTCCGGCTTCGAGATGCGAACTCAGCAACAGAATGAACCGGGCCTTCGAATGATCAGGCGAGGGGCGATCGAATCCGTGCCAGAAGGCGTATCCCGTGCGGGCGCCGGCAGAACAAACATTGGTGTGGCTGTTGTGTCCATCGATGCCCCAGGCGTGCAGCACGCGCTGGTTGTAAATAAGTTCATGCCCGGGACGGCCGACGTGATACATGATCTCGTTCTTGCGCCCCTCCTGCAAAGCCAGGCGAATGCGCGTGGCCAAGTCATCAAGAACCTCGTCCCAGGTCACTCGCTCCCATTTGCCTTCTCCTCTTTTACCGGTTCGACGCAGGGGATACAAAATGCGCTCTGGATCGTTGACCTGGTTAATCGTCGCTGGACCTTTCGCACAGTTACGGCCGCGGCTGCCGGGGTGCGCGGGGTTACCTTCGAACTTCTGCACCCGCATCTTTTCTTTGTCGACGTAGGCCAACAGTCCGCAGGCAGCTTCGCAATTGAAGCAGATGGTTGGGATCAGCGAATAATGCTTTTCTACTTTCCTGGGCCACTGCGCAGGATCATATTCGGTCCAGTCGTCCCACCGGTCGGATGGAGGGTAGCTCGAAAGTCCTCCCGCAGGCTCGTCCAGGTCCAGCGCTTGCGGGTTGAGAGGAAGATGGTCTTTCATAAATTTCGTTAACTGAGCGGAACTGATTGTCCTGCCTTCACCCAGAGTTCTTCAAACCACCACAAGCCCGCCAAAGCAAGTATTGCCGCACCCATTGGAAACACAATGGAGGCGGATGCGACCGACAATGCAGCGAGAACAATGGGCGCCACGAGTCCTGCGCCAATGACCAGGCCCCAGAATCGTCCGCTGAGGTGTCCCTTGATCAGCACGCTGGTGGCAATTCTCACATCTTCGCTGACGTGGGGCAAAGCAATCTCACCCAAGTTCATGGCAAGACTGACCAGCAGAGAAATTAAGAGAATCAGAAGTGCCGGTCTGAGAATTGCGGCGGTCGCATCCATTACGATGCTTGCGATCAATATCGTAGCTGAGCCAGCGACCAGTGCCTGAACCAGCAAATGCCACAGGAAAAGCGGGCTTTGCCACAAGTCGCGGCCCTTCGCCTGAGCAAAAAGAAATGCGGAATAACATGCGCTGGCAATGGCAAACGCGGCTGCAAGCCATTGCAGCGCGACTGGCACAGCGCGGCCGAGGATTCCGTACAGCAGCCAGGTTGCGCTGAGTGCGCCATAGCCTAGCAAGAAGTACGACCCAATCACCAGCCACGAGCGGAAGTTCGGCTTAGTAATAAGGTAGAAAAAACGATCGGGGCGCTTCAGATCGAAAATGAGCAGAAGTGAGGTAGCCGCTAGAGCAACCAAGGCGATGGCGGGGCAAACGATGGCGAACAACTGACCGCCCGCGCTCGTGAGACTCAACAGGATTGCCGCCACCAGCAAGGCCCCAGCGGCAATTGCCTTCGTCCACAGATAGGCGGCAATCTTCCATCCCCAGGGCGCGGGATGGGGCACATCGTAGACTTCGCGCGCCAATGCTCCGGCCAGATTGCTGACGTCGTTGGCGGGCGCGTGGTCGCGCCGGTCAGAGGCAAAATAAGTTTCCTTCCGCGAGATTCGCGTGGGTTCGAGCAAATCACCCTCGATCCCGACATAAAACAGCTTCGGCTGCGTCCCTTTCTGCGGCTTGCGCACGGAGACTTTCTGAGTCGCCACAATGTGACTGATCTTGCTTCTCGGATTGTCCAGATCACCGGCGAGAATCGCCTGTGTCGGACAGACAATCACACAAGCTGGTTCGAGGCTCACCTCCACCCGATGGGCGCAGAAATTGCATTTCGCGGCAGTGTTGCTATTGGGATCGATGTAGAGAGCGTCGTACGGACACGCCTGCATGCAAGCCTTGCAACCAATGCAGCGCCGGTTGTCGAAATCAACGATGCCATCCGCACGGCGGTATAACGCGCTGGTGGGACAAATCTCCGTGCATGGCGAGTCGTCGCAATGGTTGCATCGCATGACGCCGAAATGGCGCGACGTGTCGGGAAACTCGCCTTTTTCGATGTGCTTTACCCAGGTACGAAACACGCCGACCGGCACCTGGTGTTCCTCTTTACACGCGACCGTGCAGGCGTGGCAGCCAATGCAGCGGTCCTGGTCAATGACAAATCCGTATCGCATTTATGGGCGTTCGCTCCAACCGCACGACGAGTGAAAAGATTTCGGCTTCGACATCATAGCTGATTCCTGCCCGATGAGGACCGATGCAGCGCGCGGTGCAGTCAGGAAAAACTGCAGAGTTTAATCGCAAGCGGTTCCGGAATGGGAAAGGTGGCATGAAGGGGCTTTCGCCGCTAATAGCAAGTTGCGACGGTCGGTGCCAGGTGAGCAATTGGGAACAGACGGTCCGATGGTCGGCCGCGTACTATCAACGGGTTGGTAACGGTCATGGGTTAGTGTCGATTGACAGCATCGACGTTCAGACTCTAGCGACCGCTTATCCATTTGAACCAAAATTGAACGTTCTTGAGGCCGGGCTCCCCAAACGTCCGGCCATTTTCTTTGAACCATCGATTGTGAGCATTATTGACCATTCTGCATCCATCCCATCTCACCATAATTGAAATATTGAAAATCTCTGGCATCCAGGAATGACTCTTTGCTAAGGCACAGCAAAAGCTCGAAGAAGGAAACTGAGTTTGATCCTCACGGTTTTCTCTCCACCATTGGGAAGGGCAGGGACCTGGAGTCTTTCCAAAAGAAGAACACGATCTTCGCGCAAGGCGATACCACCGACGGGCTGTTCTTTATCCAAAAGGGCAAGGTGCGGCTCAGCGTTGTATCGGAACGCGGGAAAGAAGCAACGCTTGCGATTTTGGGCGAAAACGATTTCTTTGGGGAGAATGGACTGGCTGGCCAGGTTCTACGGATGTCGTCTGCAACCGCGATAACAGACTGCGTTCTTCTGCACATCGAGAAGAAGGCGATGATGCTGGCAATGAGTGCGGAGCCCACCTTGTCGGCGATGTTTATCAGATATTTGCTGCAGCGGAACATCCGATATCAAGAAGATCTGATCGATCAACTTTTTAATTCCAGCGAGAAGCGGTTGGCACGAGTTCTGCTGTTGATGGCACACTTCGGCAAGGAAGCAGTGTCGGAAATGGTGGTTCCAAGATTAAGCCAGGAGACTCTGGCAGAGATGGTGGGGACCACCCGATCGCGGGTCAGCTTCTTCATGAACCGATTCAGGAAACTGGGCTTCATCAACTATGACCTTGGAGACAATCTGCATGTCCATAGCTCGCTGCTCAATGTTGTTCTTCATGACGACACGGGTACCAGCTTGCTTCCGGTAGCCCGAACGGACCGTGGAACCAAGGGTCCCGAACCACTTGTAAAACCTGGCCAGCCGCCTGACAAAGAACGGGCCGCAGGACCGCTCCTTCCCGAGATCGATCGGCGTCGAGAGAAACACCGCCGCAAACCCTAACGGATTGCACCGTTGGTGCCCCTCATGTATCCGTTGGCGCCGCCTGTCTGAGGTCGCGCAGCCACTTTTTCCGAGAGCAAAAAGGCCGGTTAAGTAATGCACTTATCCGGCCTTTCGTTGTATTGGGCGCCGCCGTATCTCAATGTTGAGCTTGTGACTTTGCCTTCTTCCTGGCTGCTGGCCTTCTGGTTTTCTTGACTCCGTCCTGCTGGAGCAGAGCCAGGGAATCAACAGCGTTGAATGGGTATTCGCGGACGGACTTCTGACCAGTCGTGCTCAGGGTGACGTCTACACGCCGATTGCTGGCCAGGAGGACCGTCCTTATATTATCGAGCACCCCTTGGCGCTGTTCCGGAGTCAACTCGGGATTCTTCTCAACCGCATCCTTCACCTGGTCTTCGGTTAGGTTTCTTTGCTCGCCAAAGGCCTTGGTTTCGAGATTGACTTCGGGGACGCCGTGCTCGATCAGGAAGCGTTTGGTACGGTCGACACGCCGTTCGGAGAGGGCCTGATTGTATTCCACGGAGCCTCGCGGATCGGCATGGCCTTCAAGAGTCAAGTGAGCATCCGGCTTGGTCTCAAGATATTTCTTGAAATCCTCGGCCAGAGAAATGAGGGTTTGCTCCTGACTGGCGAGCAGACCGCCATCGGGATTCGCGACCCTGGGCCGATCAGTCGCAAAATAAATGCTGTGCAAGGCCAGTCTGGATTCGAGTTTGATGAACTCGGGCGAAACCGGAGGTGGGTTCGCGACCATCACCTGGGCGGTAGCCTGGGTGTTGAGGCCGCGGGGGTCGCTGCAGGTCGCAGTCACCGAAATCGATCCAGAGGGGGTACCGGAGGTATTCAGGGATGCAGTGTTTTGCCCGCTGCTGGAAATGGAGCCGGAGCTCGCGGTCCAGCCGCCCACTGTAACTTGGGCGTTGTCCGGACTGGTGCAGGTGCAACTGATGGTGGAATTGGTTCCGGCCTGAACGGTCGATGGGTTGGCCGAACAAGAAACGACCGGCGGATTCTTGGGTGGCTCCTTCACCCTGAAGGTCGCCTTACAGGTGGCGTCGCCGCCCCTTTTTATCGTGGGATCGGAGATATGGGCCGTAACTGTGTAAGTGCCGCCCGGCACGCCGTTGGTGTCAATGGTTGCAGTGCCGTCCTTGCCGGCAATTTGCCCGCCGGTGCTGGTCCATGTGTAGTTGAGCGAGTGGTTGGGATTAAAGTTGTTGCCGGAGGCAGTTGCGGTGGCCGGCTCACCGGCCATGACCTCACCAGGATTAACGGTACAACTTGCCGAAAGAGTCGGCCCGGACGGTTCAGGGCCAAATTTAAATACCACACCACTTTGCAATCTTAAACCTCTCGGATCAGTGCCGGGAACGATCGAGGCCGGACCATACTGATGATTCGAGAAGACGAAATCTGCCTGGATCAAACGCAGAGCGAAGAGTCGATTTAAGTTCACATCGAGACCGCCGCCGGCCATGAATCCGAAGCGGTCATCGCCTTTAAACAGATCGGGAGCAAGCCGATGCCAGCCCACGAGAGCTTCGACAAACGGGGAAAAGTACTGAGTGCGATAGGTGACCTTCGGTCCTCCAGAGACGTTATAGAAGGCAGCGTCATCAATTCGTTTGTTCAGACCGGTCTCATTACTATCCCAATGCGCACTGGCATCGGCCGTCAATCCGAACCAGCGGTTAAAGTTGTAGGAGACGCTGGCACCGACGCCTCGAGGATTCGATTCCAGGCGGCTGGTGACCGGGAGCACTCCTCCTGGAAGGAGACCGTGCACATCTGCGCCTGGATAGAAGAAGGAGTATCCGCCAAAGAGCTCCCATTTAGGAGCAGGCTGGTCCTGCGCTGCGGCGAGAATGCCACCACACAAGACGGCAAGCGCTGCCAAGCACATAACTGCAACCCTGACCCAAGGGTTCTGAGAATAAGATGCCATATGAAAATGCCTCCAAACTTGCTGACTTGAAATCCTTCTTCCAGGCCGGCCCGGTATTAGGCCGGCCTTAATCTGATCTACTAGCGAATACTTCATGGACAGGGAGGTACATTCACCGGATCGCTGTCCAATGCGATTGCGCCGGTGCGGGCCAGCGCTCTGCCATTAAGGACCGCGCCGGTGGTAAGGGTGATGGAAGCCTGGGCCATAATGGTTCCTTCGAATATTGTGTTGGTTCCAAGCGTCGCCGAGCTGCCGACCTGCCAGAACACGTTCTTCGACTGGGCACCCCCGGCCAGGATGACATGGCTATTACCGGCGGCCGTGGTCAGGGTGGACACGATCTGGAAGATCCAGACACCATTCGCATTGCCACTCAGCGTGAGATTGCCGGTTATGCCAAGCGAAGGCTGGGCACTGGTCGTCTTATAAACGCCGGGCGCGAGTGTTTCTCCTCCGATATTGGCGGGGAGGACTGCGCCTCCTGCCGCTGCCGCGGCGAAGTTGTAGGCTGTGGTCAAATCACCCTGGGCCGTCATGGCAACCGCGTCTCCCAGGTGTTCGGTGCCGGTGAAGGTTCCGGGCGGAAATCCGGTGATCGATTTTGACGGCCATATTCCTATATCTCCGGTAACGTCGGTGGGGCCGACACTGCTGACGACTGGGGTGGCCGCCAGAATGCCAAAACTGCAGGCCGTTCCCAACGGTACGGGGGATGTACATGGCGTGATCGATGTGGTGAAGGTCCATACGAAATCACTTGCCAGTGGATCGCCGGCGAGGTCCTGCGCACCCGTCGTAATGGTTGCGGTGTAAACGGTATCCAGTACGAGAGGGCTGGTTGGTGTGAAGGTTGCGACATCGCTGGATGCAACATACGTGACAGTTCCTGGCACAGATGTAACGCCCGGCCCGGTCAAAGTAAAAGTTGTGCTATTGATCGTGGAACTCTTCATCGCTTCGCTGAAGGTGGCAGTCACTAGCGTGTTAGGACAGATACCAGACGAACCATTGGGGGGAGCTACAGAAATCACCGTGGGCGGACATGCCGCGCCACCCGTTTTAAAGCCCCACACGAAGTTATTCACCAACGCATTACCAAACACGTCTTTGGCGCCAGTCGTAATCGTGGCGATATAGGCGGTGTTCACCCCTAGAGGGCTTGACGGTGTGAACGTCGCGGTTGAAACCGCGTAGGTCACTACGCCAGTCACGGGGGTCGCGCCCGGACCTGTCAGGGTAAACGTTGTGGCATTGATACTGGCGGGATTCATCGCTTCGCTGAAGGTCGCCGTCACTGCCGAGCTGGGACAGACGCCGGACGTACCGTTCGGGGGTGTTACAGAAATCACCGTGGGCGGTTGACAAGGGTTGGCGCCGGTGGTGAAGGTCCACACAAAATTACTGGCCAGCGCATTGCCGAACACGTCCTTGGCGCCGGTGGTAATCGTGGCAGTGTAGGCAGTGCTCAGCGCGAGAGTGCTGGACGGAGTGAAGACTGCGGTGTCGCTGGATGCATCGTAAGTCACTTGTCCGGTGATCGAAGTCGCGCCTGGACCTGTCAGCGTAAAGGTGGTGGTGTCGAGAGATGAAGGATTCATCGCCTTGCTGAAGGTGGCAGTGACCGTAGTGTTAGGGCACGCAGTGCTGGCGCCGCTGAGAGGAGTTACGGAAATTACTGTAGGCGGGGTCACGCCTGGGTTGACGCCGGTCTTGTCCGGATCGCTGCATCCGGCGGCGAAAATGAGCAATAGGAATGCTGCAAAACAAATCTTATGATTGTCGTATCTACGCATGACCGTCATCCTTCTTCCTCCAGGCTTGACTGCTGCCGCACATGGAATCAGAGCTTTTTTAAATTAAGAACAAATTCAACTCGATGAGTGAGTCTGGCACGAAACATGTCTCAGCGGCACAACTCCGCGGAGAAAAAAGTGAGGAGCGTGCCGAAACGGGAAGCACTGAAATCATTTGCCGCCATGTTTCGCAAACCTGAATGAATACGTTTTGTTCAACTTCGGGCACGCGAAGCAATGTTTCAATCTGGTTACAAATGGCGCAATATTCCGGGCTCCCGGCTACAATACCGGGGTGAAACCAAGCATCTTTGTAGTTGAAGACGATCCTGATATTTCGCGATTGGTGCGGCATCACCTGGAAGGCGCGGGCTACGCGGTCAAAGTATTTCTCACCGGCAACACCGTGGTTATGGAGTCGGAACGGCAGAGGCCCACCCTTTTCATTCTCGATATCATGGTGCCAGGTAAAGATGGGCTGGAGCTCTGCCGACAGATTCGGCAGACTGCGTCACTGGCGTCGACTCCAGTGATCTTTCTAACCGCGAAAAGCGGAGAAGCGGATCGCATACTGGGGCTGGAGTTGGGCGCGGATGACTATATTCCCAAGCCATTCAGCCCGCGGGAACTGGTGGCCAGAGTGAAGGCGGTGCTGCGGCGTTTCGAGGGGCCGCTTTCGCAGTCGCCGGTAAAAGTGGGAGACATTGAAATTGACCCCGGCGCGATGACCTTAACCGTGCGCGGTCAGTTGGTGGGAACGACCGCTACCGAATTCCGGCTGCTTGATTATTTCGCGCGGCACACGGGGCGGGTGTTCACCAGAGACCAACTTCTGGACTCCGTCTGGCGGGATACCGCTTACGTCACCCCGCGCTCGGTGGATGTTTATGTGCGGCGTATTCGCGAGAAGATCGAACCCGATCCCGAGAGCCCACGCTATTTGAAGACCGTGCGTGGAGCGGGCTATCGGTTTGAGGCTCCCAAGTGAGAAGCCGGATTTTCTTGCGACTGCTGGCCGCTTTTGCTTTGGTCATTGCAACTGCCACGGCCACCCTTGATTTCTCCATTCGTCGGGCTTGGGAGAGTTCGGTTCGACAGGAAATCGATCGCAGCCTCAGGCAGAAGACCATCATGTTCGCGAACCGGGTGAACATTGACCACGGACACAATCTTCAGGACATTGTTTCGCAGGAGAGCCAGGCGGCTGGTGCGCGCGCGACCGTCATCGATGTAACTGGGAAAGTGCTGGCTGACTCGGAAGCTTCGGCGGCGGCGATGGAGAATCACGCACAACGGCCGGAGTTTGTCGCGGCTTTGCAAGGAGGGATCGGAACCGATACCCGCACCAGCCACACTTTGGGAATTGATTTTCTTTACGTTGCCGCGCCGGTTTCGGGGGGAGCGGTACGTCTGGCATATCCGCTGGCCACGCTGGGGGCGGCGAGTTCGCAGCTTCGAAGAACATTGCTGATTGATTCGGCGCTGGCATTCCTGGTCGCGCTTGTGCTGGCTGGAGTGTTGGCCCAGTTCACAGCGCGCCGTCTGCAACGGATTGTGCAGTTCGCCAATAAAATCGCCGCCGGAGAGCTCACCGCGCGGATCGCAGAAAATTCAGGGGACGAGATCGGGCAAGTTGCCGCCGCCCTGGACAAGACGGCGCGTCAGGTGGAAAACAACTTCGCGGCGCTGCAAACCAGCCAGCGCCAGCTTGAAACTTTGCTCAACAGTATGGAAGATGCCGTCATCGCTGTGGGCGCGGATAACCGCGTGCAGTGGGCTAACCAACGCATGGACAGCCTGGCTCCGCAGGGCAGCCGGTTGAATGCTCCGATCGTGGAAACGGTGCGCGATCCCGATTTTCTGCGGGCGGTGCGCGGAGCCGTCTCCAGCCGTACCGCGCTAACCGCCCGCGCCACCTCCATCCTGCCAGGCCGCACTTTTGATGTAACTGCCGCGCCCATGCCGGGAGGAGGCGCGGTTGCCGTTTTGCGGGACTTGACCGAGACCGAGCGGATCGAGAAAACACGCCGCGACTTCATTGCTAACGTATCTCACGAGCTGCGCACTCCGTTGACTTCCATTCAGGGTTACGCTGAGACCCTGCTCGATAGTTCGGCGGAGAACAACCACTCCCGCGAGTTTCTGGAGATTATCCGCAAGAACGCCAATCGCATGTCTCGCCTGACCGAAGATCTTCTGACTCTGGCGAGAGTGGAATCGGGCGAACAACGTTTTGATATTCAGCCCGTGGCCGCGGCGGAGATTCTGCAGGAAGCGGTGCAGAACTTCCGCGAACTGGCGCGGGCGCATGGCATCGAATTGCAGGTGCAGGACTCGGCGCCAGACCTTGTAAGCGCCGATCGAGAGGCCATTCATCAGGTTTTTTCCAACCTTATCGACAACGCCCTTAAGTACGCGGCTTCGAGTGACCGGCTAGTGCTGGGGGCCAGACGAGCGGAAAGCGGAGTTGAATTCTACGTGCGCGATTTCGGTCCGGGGATTCCGTTTGAGCACCTGCCGCGTTTATTTGAGCGCTTCTATCGCGTGGATAAAGCCCGTTCGCGAGAGTCTGGGGGCACGGGTCTGGGACTGGCCATTGCCAAACACATCGTGCTGGCGCACGATGGCACCATCCGCGCGGAGAGTGAACTAAACCACGGCACGATGTTTTTGTTTACTCTGCCGCTGGCCGAAGGCTCATCGCAAACAATGTAGTGGCATTCTGGCTATAGCCGTTCATAAAGGACCCAGTCCCGCCCTGCTTTTTTACCCAAGAATTTACAAGCTTTTAACATCGTGCTCGAGATATAGAACCTATGCTTGGAATGTGAGCGTCAATACAGACCGGCGGCGAAGGCGGCCGAGCGCGGTGCGTCCGCCGTTCCGTAAAGCGAGGACAGTTTCTATGAGTACCGGCGCTGCAACCCCTGGCACACAGCCTGCCTACTCTCACCTCGTAAGTCGAACCATTGAAGCTTGTGCCGTCGCCAAGGATGCAGCTGCGGCCGCCGCCGAGGGTATCGCGACTGGATCTTTGCTGCTGCTGAGCAGCATACGAGATCGCGAAAAAGAACTCGACACTCTGGACCGGGAGATCGACGATGGGGTCACGCTTGCTATCACGCAGGTGACGGACACTGAAGCGCGCGAACTGCTGGCCTGCATGAAATTCATGATCAGTCTGGAACGCATCGGCGATTTGCTGCTCAGCTTTGCCAGTAGCGCGCAAGCGGTAGGTGCGCGAATCGACCCGCAGGATGCGCGCGACCTCACGCACATGGCAACTGTGCTGGAGAAAATGTTGTCCGATGCGGGTGGCGCTTTCGCCACTCGTGATGTGAAGAAGGCCGTGGATGTATTGCGTGCTGACGCTGAAATGGACCGGCTGCGCAATCTTATTTTCCTGCGCCACATCGAAAACCCGGAAGGCTCGCAGCGCCAAGCCAGCTTGCAAGTGATCTTCATGACGCAATCGCTTGAGCGTGCCGGAGACCATGCTAAGAATCTGGCCGAGGAAGTTTGTCACTTCGTCAGCGGCCACACCGTCCGCCACATAATGATGGGCTACGACAAACCCATCGAGCAGATGTTTTTGGATTGGCTGCGACGGCGCGACGATCCGCGCTAGACGCTAGTTTCGTTGACAATTCGCCATATTCCTCCCAAGAAACATCTCTCCTCCCCGTTGATGACCGGATATGGGTTGGGTACACTTTTTCCGGTTGCCGGTGATGAACCTTATCCTTCGCCAAGCCGTGGCCGCGGATATTCCCGAGCTTCGTCTGCTGATTGATGCGTCGGTGCGCGGACTGCAGGCGGGGGATTACACGCCTGCTCAAATCGAAGGCGCGCTGCGGACAGTCTACGGCGTCGATAGCCAACTGATTGCGGATGGAACGTATTTCGTTGTTGAAGTCGAATCGGGGATCGTGGGGTGTGGGGGCTGGAGCAAACGCAAGACACTGTTTGGTGGCGATCGCTGGACAGGCCGGGAGGATTCATTGCTGAATCCTGTGCAGGACGCGGCGAAGATTCGTGCGTTTTTTGTGCATCCCGATTGGGTGCGGCGCGGGATCGGCAGCATGATTCTGGAGGCTTGTGAAAAAGCGGCCAGCGCGGCAGGGTTTACTCGCTTCGAAATGGGGGCGACTTTGACCGGAGTGGGGCTCTACCGGGCTCGGGGCTATGTGGCGCTGGAGAATCTCGAGGCTCCGCTGGCGAATGGGGAATCGCTGGCCGTCGTCCGCATGGAAAAGCGGGTGAGTTCGAAAAAATAAACCTGGCCGGTTCGCGATTTCCGCTTGGCGTTGCTCGAGCCTCCCGGCCGCGCCGTCCGCGACCGTATGTTTGCCGCGGGCTGTTATTCTGCTTTTGACATCATGCTTCTGATCCCTTCCACCGCAGTGCCGGATGCCCGAGTGGCAGCGGCATACGTCATTTTTCTGGCGAGCTATCTGGTCTTTGCCATGGGAAAATTTCCCGGCCTGAAGATCGACCGCCCGGGCGCGGCGATTATCGGGGCTGTCGCAATGTTCGCGTTTCGCGTAGTGCAGCCCTCCGACGCCCTGCGGTTTATCGACTTCGCGACTCTCGTGCTTCTGTTTTCCATGATGCTAATCGTGGGCAATCTGCGCTTGGTGGGCTTTTTCGAGTGGAACGCAGAGGTGGTGCTGCGGCGGTTGAAGCCAACCCAGCTATTGCCCGCGGTGATTTTTACCTGCGGGTTTCTGTCCGCGTTTCTGGTAAACGACATTGTGTGCCTGGTGATGGTGCCCTTCGTGCTGGCATCACGCGCCGCATGCGGCTGCGGCCGCTGCCGTATCTGCTGGCGGTGGCTACCGCGTCGAACACCGGTAGCGTGGCCACGATTACCGGAAATCCGCAGAACATGTTGATCGGATCTTTCTCCGGCATTCGCTATTACGATTTTCTTTTTCATCTGGGGCCGGTCGCGGCCATTGGATTATTTCTCAATTGGACGGTGCTGCACTGGGTCCACATGCGCAACGTTCAGCTGCAGCCGGAGACAGAAGAGAAAATTCCGTTGCCGGCGCTTGATCTCTCGCACCTCAGGAAACCTGTCGTTGTAGTGACTGCGGTCGTCATCGGATTCTTCTTCGGGGTGCCTCCTGCGATGATGGCGGCGCTCGGTGCAGCGGCCCTGCTGATTACACGAACCCTTGAACCCCGAAGGCTTTATCAGGAAGTCGACTGGGGACTGCTGGTGTTTTTCATCGGACTATTTCTGATCGTGGGCGGAGCGGAGAATGCGGGCATCGTCGGACGATTGCTTGGGTTGGCGGAACATTGGAATCTGCAAAGGTTGGGCACATTCACGGTCGTGGTCGCGCTGCTCGGCAATATCGTGAGCAATGTGCCCGCAGTGATGCTGCTGAAGTCGCTGATCCCCGGGTTCAGCAACCCGCACACGGCTTGGCTGGCTCTGGCCATGGCTTCCACTCTTGGCGGGAAATCTTACAATCACGGGAAGCGTGGCCAATCTCATTGTGGTGGAAAGCGCCCGGCCGGAGATGGAAATTGGGTTTCTGGGATTATTTTCGGGTTGGTCTGCCGATCACGCGTGGCGACTCTTCTTGTAGGATGGGGGTGGCTGGCGTGGGTTCAGTAGAGGTCGATTTTATACGGTCTCAAGAGATTCGATTTGGAGCATAATCAAGTCCGCAACGAATTGGCGGAAGGCTCAACCTTGACGGAACCCGATCCAGCACGACTATTGACCACCCGCGTGAGAATCGCATTTGCATTGGGTTTGACTGCGCTGCCCTTCGTGCAAGCAGTTCGAGGGTTGCATTCGCATCGCACAGAACCTGGATGGTTTTTAGGCGCTCCCCTTCTCCACGGCTGGCCCCTGATAGCTGTAAATGTTTTCATCTACGGCTACATATGCTGGCTCGGATTCTGGTTCATTCGTGGCACTGAAGGGCGAGAGCGTTTTTTCATGGGCGGGTGGTTTGTGGGTGTTGTGCTTTGGCCGTTCAGAATGCTACGCCCTGAATGGGTTGTGGCAATGAGGTACATCAGCGTCTTCGGGATAGCGGTTGCACTGCTGGCGGCGGTGGCTCTTCTGCTGGCTCCGCCCGACATGCCCGACCGCGATGGCGGCAGCCTATAAATCGCCACTTCACAAACGTTGGACAGTTCGGGCGGAGAGTTTCGAAATTTGTCGGCTTAAGGAGGCATTTTGAAAACATGCACTCTGACGTTGTTGATTTTCACCGCGAATGTCTTGGCGCAATCCGCGCCCGGCAATATCGTAAAGTATCACGCCACGATTAACGATGTGAAATATGTTTACGCCTCGGCCGCGCCGGTCGCGCGGTTGAAGCCCGGCGACATTCTCGACACCAACACGCTCGACTGCTTCGGCAATGCGATCAAGAAGCCGGGCGACACGCTCAGCATGGCCAAAGGCGACAATCCGCTGACCGGGCCTTTTTATATTGAGGGCGCGGAGCCGGGCGACACTCTGGCGGTGAAGATTCTCGATCTTGAAGTCGACGGCGATCAGGGCGTCGGAGCATTTGCGCCGGGCTTTGGCGCGCTGAATGAGACCAATTACACGCCCATGCTGCATCCGCCGTTGCCGGAGAAGATCTGGTTTTATCCCATCGACCACGCGGCTAACACGGCGACGTTTCAGGCGCTGGATTCGAAGTTCTCGGTGAAGATTCCGCTGCATCCTTTTTTCGGATGCATTGGGGTTGCGCCGGCTGGAGGCGAGGCGCGCAGTTCGATTGTGCCCGCGGAATTTGGCGGCAACATGGATTCGCCCGAAGCCAGCGTGGGCAACACGGTTTATTTCCCGGTGAATGTGCCCGGAGGCTTGCTGTATATGGGCGACGGGCACGCCGCCATGGGCGACGGCGAAGTCGCGGGCACCGCCATCGAAGTTCCCCTGCGGGCGCGCGTGCAGGTGAACGTGATCAAAGGCCAGAAGATCAACTGGCCGCGCTTCGAGAATGACGACGCGATCATGACGGTGGGGGCGTATCGTCCGTTGGACGATTGCGTGCGCATCGCTTTCACCGAACTGGTCGGCTGGATTCATCAGGACTACGGTTTGTCGGAGCTCGACGCGTATGAACTGCTATCCAAGGTGGCGAAGATTCATCTGAACGAGATGGTGGATCCGAATTATGTAGTGGTGGCTTCGATAGAAAAGAAGTATTTGCCGGCGAAAAAGAAATAGGCCGATCAGGGACGTTCGCTATCTCCGCGCGCGAAACTTATTTTGCGTAGGACCAAACTCCGGCGATAATAGCTAGAGGCCCTTGGACCGCTACTCTATTCTCGATCAGACTGCCTTCTGGCGGTGCCGGAGAAGTTTCTGCGCCTTCTACTCTGAAGGAAGAATCGGTTACGACCACCCCTGCTTCTCTTCCTGCGGATGACGGCGGCCGCTCTCTGACCCAGATGGCACAGCGCGACCTCGAAGCTGCGCTGCAGTTGTTGGCGGAACGAGCGCAATACATTACGGGCGCATCGGGTGCGGCCATCGCGCTGCTTGAGCACAGCGAAATGATTTGCCGGGCCAGCGCCGGTCCTTCCGCGCCGGCCCTGGGAGCCGAAGTCCAGGTAAAGTCGGGGATCACGGGGGAAAGCGTCCGCACGCGAAAGGTATTGCGCTGCGATGATGCGGAAACCGATGCGCGGGTCAATCGCGAAAGTTGCCGCGAGCTCGGCATCAAGTCGGTGATGGTCGTTCCATTGCTTGGTGAACTCGAAGTGATCGGCGTGTTTGAATTGTTCGCGGACCGAGCCAACGCTTTTGAGGAGCGCGACGTCACGGCCTTAGAACGGCTGGCCGAAATGGTGCAGACCAGCCTTGAGCATGCAAACGCAGCGAAGCGGGCACTTCAAGAGATCGCCGCCAAGGGCGACTCTACGCCGGCGGAAGAGATAGAAGAGAAGCAATTGGAACCTGTCCCCACAACAGCGGAGACAGAGAAACCCGCGACGCTCATTGCCGTTTCCCTTCCCGAAACCCCGATCGCCGCAGTTGTCACCCCGGTTGAGTCCAAACCAGATCAGGCCGAGTCCGAGCCTGTTCGTGCGAAAGAATTCGACAAGATCCGAAACTGCGAGGCTTGCGGATTCCCGGTTTCAGAAGGACGCACACTCTGCCTGGATTGCGAAGCCGCCCGGCTTTCGGGCGAAAGTCCTCAGCCTCTGGCCAGCAGCCAGGCTCCGGACTTTCTCGCGAAGTTCGGAAATCCAAAGAAACAGAGTTGGCTGGGGGCTCACTTCTACACATTGGGAACCGTGCTGATTATCGCGCTCACGGTGGTGCTGCTCCTGCTTCGATTGCGCTAGGTTTCAACGACAACATTCCGCCGCGCAATCTTGCCCGCGACCTCGATATAATCCGCCTTCAGTCCCCGGGGGTGGTTCTTGGCGAGCCGATATCAACTCAAGCTGCTATTCGTTTTCTGTCTGACGTCCCTGCCGCTGCCAGCGCAACGCGAGCCTGTACTAAAACAGATCGATCTGCCGCATCCCTATTATTACCGTGAGATGTATCTGCCTCAGCTCACCACTGGGCCGGGTTCTGCGGCATGGTTGCCCGATTCACGAACTCTGGTGTACTCGATGGCCGGTTCGCTCTGGACACAGAGCTTGGATTCGGCAGACGCTGAGCAACTCACCGCGGGGCCCGGATACGACTATCAGCCCGATTGTTCGCCGGACGGGCGCTGGATTGTCTATTCCTCGTATGCTCACGATGCCATTGAACTCTGGGCGTTCAATGTGGAGACGCGCCAATCGCGCCAGCTCACCTCGGGTGGAGCAGTGAATGTAGAGCCGCGATTTTCGCCGGATGGCAGGCGCATCGCCTTCGTGTCAACGTTGTATCAGAAGCACTTTCATATTTTCGTTGCCCAGTTCACGAACGGTGAACTGAGCAACGTAAAGCATCTGACGGGAGAAACGCGCAGCACGCTGCCGCGCTATTACTACAGCGAGTTTGATCACGAGATCAGCCCCGCATGGTCGCCCGATGGCGCGGAGATAATTTTCGTATCGAATCGCGGACACATTTACGGCACAGGCGGTTTCTGGCGGATGAAGGCTGAACCTGGAGCCGACGCACGCGAGATTCACTACGAAGAAACGGCATGGAAAGCGCGTCCAGACTTTTCTCCCGACGGCAAGCGAATCGTATACGCGTCCTATTTGGGCCAGCAATGGCACCAGCTTTGGGTGATGCCTGCGGCCGGAGGGAATGCGTTTCCGCTTTCGTACGGAGATTTTGACAGCGTGAACCCGCGCTGGTCGCCGGATGGGACGAGAATCGCTTTTATTTCGAATCGCGGCGGGAACACTTCGCTGTGGACGCAGGAAATTCCCGGTGGGGCTCAGCGCCAGATCTTTCCCAAGGACAAACATTACCTGCGGCCAATGGGTCGTCTTGCGATACAAGTACTCGACCCGTCGGGGCAACCGGCGGCGGCGCGGGTCTTTGTCACTGGCGAGGATGGTCGCGCTTACGCACCGGATGACGCGTGGATGCATGCTGACGACAACTTTGTCCGCTCGGAGCGTCCGTTCGAAGCACATTACTTCCGCACTTCCGGCACCGCCGATTTGACTGTTCCGGCGGGGCGCGTCGACGTTGAGGTTATGAAGGGCTTTGAATATCGCGTCGAAAAAAAGAACGTCGAGGTCGCGCCCGATCAGACCACTAAGCTCGCTGTCCAATTAAAAGCATTGAGCATACCTTCGCAGAAACAGGCCCACTGGGTCAGCGGCGATGTGCATGTTCACATGAACTACGGGGGAGCGTATCGAAACACGCCGAAGAATCTGGTGGCCCAGGCCGCGGCGGAAAATCTTTCCATCGTCGAAGACCTGATTGTTAACAAAGAGCAGCGCATTCCGGACATTGCCTACTTCAGCCCGAAGCCCGATCCGGCATCGACCGCGTCTACCCTTTTGCTTCATGGACAGGAATTTCATACCAGCTATTGGGGACATTTGGGCTTGCTCAACCTGAGTGAACACTTCCTCATTCCGGGCTACGCAGCTTATCCCAAAACTGCCGCAGCCAGCCTTTTCCCTGCGAACGCAAATGTGGCCGATATGGCGCATGAACAGCATGCAGTGGTTGGATACGTTCATCCCTACGATACATTTCCTGATCCGGAAAAAGATGCGACACTCACGCACGAACTGCCGGTCGACGCTGCACTTGGCAAAGTGGATTACGTCGAGGTGATGGGCTTCAGCGATCACCAATCAACTGCGGCGGTTTGGTATCGGCTGCTTAACTGCGGCTTTCGCTTGCCGGCCGCGGCAGGCACGGACGCCATGGCTAACTTCGCATCTTTGCGCGGACCTGTCGGGCTCAATCGAGTGTATGCAGAAGTTGCACCGGGGCCGCTCAACATTGAATTGTGGCTGAATTCACTGAAGCAGGGCCACACCTTTGCCACGAACGGCCCGCTCTTGGGATTCACGCTAGCGGGCCACGAACCAGGCGACGAAGTGCGGCTTCCGCCCGGCGAGAATAAGGTGAAGTTCAGTGCCTGGCTTCGTTCCATCGTCCCCCTCGATCATCTGGAGCTAATTTGCAATGGCCGCGTGGTGCGTGAGATGAAGTTAAGCGAAGACCGCGAAGCCGCCGATGTTGAAGATGCCATTCCGCTATCGAAAAGCGGATGGTGCTTGTTGCGTGCCTGGAGCGACAAGGCTGAGCATCCTGTTCTGGACGCCTATCCTTACGCGACGACGAGTCCGATCTATATAACGGTCGCGAGCTCTCCCGCGAAGCCAGAAGAGGATGCCGCGTACTTTGTTGCCTGGATCGACCGCATGATTGAGGACGCGAGCGCTAACCGGGATTGGAACACAGAGGCGGAGAAAATGTCGGTGTTGAATCTGTTGCAAAGGGCTCGGACAGCGTATATGAGCTTGGAGAAATGACGGTGTGCGGCGGACACTCTTGTCTTTGAGTTTGATGCTGATCTTCCAAAACTTGTTGACATCAACCCAGCAAACAAAAGTGTCCGCTCTACACCGACCCTCCCGATTCCAATTCGAGCAGCGCTTTCTTTCTCTCCACACCCCAGCGATAACCGCCCATCTCTCCGCTCTTTCTGACTACGCGATGGCAGGGAATGGCAATGGCCACCGGATTGGTCGCGCAGGCCCGGGCTACGGCCCGGGTGGCGGTGGGTTGGCCGATCGCCTTCGCCACCGACGCATAAGAACGGGTCGCTCCAAAGGGAATGGATTGCAGGTGTGTCCACACCAACCTTTGAAACGCGGTCGCTTGGATATCCAAAGGGAGAGCAGTGTTCAGGCGCTGCCCACGCATCTGGGCAAGCAAATCTTTTTTCCAGTTTTGCATGGCCGTGTCGTCGCGCCGGCGGATGGCAAAAGGGAATTCATGCCGGAGGCCGTGCTCGAGCTCGTCATCGGAGCTGGCAAATTGAATGGCGCAAATTCCCTTGTCGGTGGCCGCAATCAGCATCCGTCCCAGGGGAGAGTCGGCAAATGTGTAGCGGATGGGCGCGGCGATCGCGCCTCGCCGATATTTGTCCGGCGTCATGCCGAGTTGCGCGGCAGTTCGTTCGTACAAGCGGCTGCTTGAGCTGTATCCCGCGTCATACATGGATCGAGTCACCGAATGTCCGGCGCGAAGATTGCCTTTGAGTTGATTCATTCGGCAGGAATCGGCATAGGCTCGCGGCGTGATCCCAAGCACGCTCTTGAAGGTTCGCTGCAAATGGAACCGACTCTGGTGAAATTCTGAACCCAGTCGCGCCAGGGTGACCGGTTCGTCCAGATGTTGTTCAATATAGCGGCACATCGCCTTGACCATTTCGGTCGGGCCGTTGCCGCCTGCCGCTTTCGGCCGGCAGCGCAGGCAGGCGCGATAACCCGCCTTTTCCGCTTCATCGGTTTTGCGAAAAAAGGCTACGTTCTCGCGCCGCGGGCGCCGCGCCGGGCAAGACGGCCGGCAGTACACACCGGTTGACGACACGGCGAATACGAAGTTGCCGTCCGCGCTGGCATCGCGCGACAGCACCGCCTGCCAGTATTGGTTTTGTTCGTCGTGGCTGTGATTGGTCGCGGCCATCTCTTTCGCTTCCGTCAGATCGAGTATCGCATTGGTCGTCATAATGATGAAAGCATAAGACGGCGCTCGCAGGTGGGCCATCCGGATCTTGCGGTCAAAGCAAGATTGTTGCCAGATATTCAGAATAGATGTGTCGCGATAATGTCTGGATCTAAGGCGGCAGTATCAACGTAGGATAAACTGGCATGCGGATGCGGACGCTCCGTTGCCTGCACAAATTCACCCAATGGAAATCATCGCTGCTCACACAGCTCGCAAAATTCCTCTAGATGCCGCGCAGTTCGCGGCGGAATGGCACAACGCAAATCCCATTACTTTTTCGTCTGACTGGCAAGGAAAGCACGCCGATCCAGGATTGGAAACCAAGGTCCGAGCGCTATGGTCGCGGGAATATTTTTATTTGCGATTCGAGTGCCGCTACCGTGCAACTTTTGTGTTCGAAGATTCCGACCCAACCGGGCGCCGCGATCATCTCTGGGACCGCGATGTGGCTGAGGCGTTTCTGCAGCCAGATCCCTCGAGGGAACGCTTCTACCGGGAATTTGAAGTGAGTCCGAACGGAATGTGGGTAGCTCTCGATATTTTTCCGGGTGGACTGGCTGATCTGAAAAGTGGTTTGCTGCGCTCCGTGGTTATGGATAAGAAATCGCAGACCTGGAGCGCTGAACTGGAAATTCCCATGAAGTCGCTGACTACGAACTTTAATCCGGCGGCAATTTGGCGGGCCAACTTTTACCGCGTCGAAGGCAGGCGAGAACCACGATCGTACCTGGCTTGGCAGCCCACGAACACCCCGCAGCCGAATTTCCACGTTCCCCAAGCGTTTGGCGAATTGCGCTTCGCAAGCGATTAACGGATCAATCCGACAAAGGCTGCAACAGCCCGAAAACCTGCGTGACTCCTGACCGTCTGCGTAGTTCAGCGAGCAGCGCGTGCGCGGCATTCTCGTAAGTCTTCGTGGCGTCGGACGGATCGGCCCATACCGCGTCGTAAACAATCTGTGCCGCTTCTTTCAAATCCATATGCATGGCAGCTTCGAGTACGTCCACGCGTTCCTGCAGGTGGTCGTAACAGCCCTGGCACACAACCGCGGGCTCAAGCCCACCGAGATGGCTTTCCTCGTGAGTGCAATGGAGAGTTCCGTTCGGACTCAGCGGTAACTGAGAAGCGAAAACTTGCGCCTTGAAATCGCGCAGAAAACGTTCGCGCTCTTCTTCCAGAGCGACCGGATCGGGACACACTTCGTTGGCGGCGATGGTGGAACGCACCGGAACTGCAGCCGGCGAAAGGCGCTCCCCTGCTTTACACACCGGGCAGGCTTTCAGATCGGCGGCGTAATAAGTTTTGCAATTTGCGCAAGGCATGCCGTAACCGGTTTGCTGGGGAGCGATCCGAGGGGCGAGCGGCGGATTCGCTTTTGCCACGCGCTCAGTGGTTTGGGTGTCATTATTATTTGATGGGAGGACCGCCCGAGATACTGGCTTCTTGATTCCGACCGGCACTGTTGGCGTCGTATTCATATGAAAACCCCATGCGGCGGAGGGGCCCGCGCGAAGACTCAGGACTTCGCCAATTCTAGAGCGTCGGCCTGGTATTTTGGCGGCACGAAAGTTCATGACTGCTTGGCCGCCTGATTCTGATTTGCAGTTGACTGACCAAACAAAAATAAGCGAAATCAGCGACTTACGCGCACACTGCTGTCTTTTTTCGCGACAACCGGGTTCATCGTCCTTGCAAACTGAGACGAGGCATCCCACCCCGCTATGGTCCGCCCACCCCCATCTGTGACCACCGCTCCGCCGGTTGCAAAAAAGCCTTGAGGTTGACGGAATAATGCGCCTTCAGTAAGGTTAAACGTAGCAGGTGTTTCTGCGGGAGGTTCTGTATGTTCGAAGGTCTTTTTCAACCAATGCATCTGCTTGTAATCTTCTTTATTGCCCTGCTGGTATTTGGACCCAAGAAACTGCCCGAACTCGGTAAGGGCATTGGAGAGGGTATTCGCGCGTTGAAAGAGGGAATGAAGGACGCAACCTCGGAACCGGCAAAAAGTCCGACCACCGAAGTGAAGAGCACCGAAATAAAGAGTTAGCTTCAAACAGCATCGAAGGTTTTCTATAAGCCTTACCCGCGGCATCTCTCGTAACCTTCTGCTTGCCCATCCGAAACATTCACCTCTACATCGCCAGCCACAATCTTCTCGGGGTTTCCCCTATAGCGAAGACCTCGGCATCTGCGATAGATTGATGCGTTCCTGTTTGTGTCCCGCGAATTAAAGTCCGAAATTAAATGGAGAAATGCCATGCGTAGCGTACAGCTCTGGGCAGGGTTGTCGGTGTTCGCATTCTGTTCCGCGATGTTTGCCGATCAAATCGTATTGAAAAACGGCGATCGCCTCACCGGGACCATCACCAAGGCAGACGATAAGGTTCTGCTGATTAAAACGGAATTTGCAGGCGACGTAACCATTCAATGGCCAGCCGTCCAGGAGGTGAATTCCACGCAAGCGCTGCATGTGACATTGGCAAACGGAAAAACCGTTTCAGGCCCGGTTACCACAGCCGACGGCAATTTCGCTGTGGCCACCGCGTCGAGCGGAACTGTCAACGTGTCGAAGGGCGATGTAACTTCGTTGCGCAGCGACACCGAACAAACCACTTATGAGAAATCGCTTCATCCCGGACTTTTGCAGGGCTGGGCCGGAGGAGCGAACGTCGGATTTGCGCTGACCGCAGGAAATAGCCAGACCAAGAGCCTCGCCATCGCCTTCACCGCGGATCGCAAAACATTGCACGACGACGTCACCCTATACACCAACACTGTGTACGCCGCCGACGATGCGCCGGGCGCGAATCCTCAGACCACCGCAAATGCCAACCAGGGCGGCGCGCGCTATTCGCGTAATTTGTTGCCACGCTTATTTGCATACGGAAGCGGGGACTTCCAGTCGGATGCCTTGCAACAACTGAATCTGCGAGCGGTGCTAGGCGGTGGTCTCGGCTTCCACGCCATACAGAGCGACCGCACCACGCTCGATTTCTTGGGCGGCCTGAACTATACGCGCGAAAGCTACATCACCCTGAGCCGCAACTTCGCCGCTCTCACCCTGGGCGAAGAGATCACTCGCAAGCTGGGCGCTTCCACTCTTCTCAGCGAAAAGGCTTACTTCTTTCCCGACATCAGCGACACTGGACAGTATCGAACGGTTTTTAGTTTCGGCAGCGTGACCAAGCTGAGTAAGTGGCTGGGATGGCAGAACGCGTTCGGCGATATCTACGTGACCAATCCGCCTTCGGCCACGCCTGCGCTCAAGAAGAATGATATTGTCCTGACCACCGGGCTGAACGTCTCGTTCACCCATTAGAGCGCGTGGTTAGTTCACTCTTGAGTAACCGACTTCACCAGGTTGCGCGGCCGGTCCACATCGAGACCTTTTCGCACCGCCATGTAATAGGCGAACAGTTGTAAAGGCACGATTTCCAGGATCGGCGCCAGCAACTCTGATGCCTGGGGAACGAAAATGGTGTGATCGGCAAGTTTGCGCATGTCTTCATCGCCCTCGGAGGCGATCGCAATCACACGCGAAGACTGCTGTTTGAAACCCTTGATGTTGGCCACGTTCTTCTCGTAACGCAGTACCGATCCGGCGTCGTTGAGGTCCCGAGTGACAAGAATGACCACGGGCAAATTCTCATCGATCATGGCGTTCGGGCCGTGCTTGGTCTCGCCTGTGGGATAGCCCTCGGCATGGATGTAGGAAACTTCCTTCAATTTGAGTGCCCCATCCATTGCTACCGGATAATGAATCGCACGTCCCAGAAACAGAAAATCTCCCACTTGATAATACCGATCGGCCAGCGCTTTGCACTGGGGCGCGAATTCAAGTACGGTTTCCGTTTTAGCGGGCAGTTGAAGCAGTTCGCGGATGTAGCGCCGCACCTGTTCCTTGGTAATCTGGCCTCGAACCTGGCCGAGGTATACCGCGAACAGAAATAACACGGCCATCTGCGCGGTGAATGCCTTGGTGGACGCGATGCTGATCTCTGGCCCGGCGTGAGTGTAAAGCACGCCGTCAGCCTCGCGGGCGATGGTAGAGTCCATCACATTCGAAATTGCAATAGTGCGCGACCCTTTGGCTTTGGCTTCACGCTGAGCCGCGGTCGTGTCGGCGGTCTCGCCGGATTGGGTGATCACGATGGTGAGTTCATCACGGCAGATCAAAGGATTGCGATATTCAAACTCGCTGGCGTAATCCACGTCTACCGGCACGTTCGCGAGATCCTGAATCATGAATTGCCCCGCCATGCCGGCGTGGCGACTGGTGCCCGACGCCACAATGTTGATCCGCTTCAAGGAGCGCAATTCGTCCACCGTGATGCGCACGTCGTCTAAACGAATCAGACCTTCTTCGAGCGAGACCCGGGGTGCGACAGTATCGCGCAAGCCTTGCGGCTGCTCGAAAATCTCCTTCAACATGTGATGAGGGAATCCGCCCTTGTCTGCCATCCTGTTTCCTTAAATCTGGCTTACCGCTTCAGATACTTCACCGCGAACGATTGTTTTTCTCACTTCGCCATCTGGACTCAACACCACGAAATCGGCGTCTGCTCCCTCCTCAAGCTTGCCTCGATTGGACAGTCCGGCCACCCGCGCCGGATTCAGTGTGGCCAGACGAAGCGCCTGTTGCAGATCCCAATGCGCGAATTGCATCACGTTACGAACCGCGCGATCCATGGTTAACACACTTCCCGCCAACTTCCCGCCCATCAGGCACCGGCCATCTTTTACTTCGACCTCGAACGTCCCCAGACGGTAACGTCCCTCCGGCATGCCGGTGGCGGAGATGGCATCGGTGATCAGTACCGCCCCGTCAGGTCCTTTGGCTTTCAGAAATAGCTGAACGATGGCGGGATCGAGATGTATTCCATCCGCGATAATATCTGCCGAGAGCCGCCAGTCAGTAAGCACCTCGCCGATGATTCCCGGATCGCGATGATCTAGCGGCCGCATCGCATTAAACGTGTGCGTGGCATGGCGCGCCCCAGCGGCTACGGCCGCTCGCGCCGAATTCAGATCGGAATCAGAGTGTCCCAGGCTGACGCACACGCCCCGTCGTGCCGCCTCCGCAATCACCTCCAGCGCCCCTTCCAGTTCCGGTGCAATGGTCATGACGCGAATATGCCCGCGCGCTGCCTGCCAGAGGCGGTCAAACGCCGGCAGCGTTGGCATCAACAGATTGTCCGGCGGATGCACACCGCGGCGGGCGTGACTCAGAAAGGGACCTTCCAGATGAATGCCGAGCGGTTGGGCTCGCTCCCCGCGCGGCCCGTCGCTCCGCCATGCAGCCTCAATCGCCTCCGCCAGCCGATCGAGCGCAGACAAAGTTTGATCGAGCGGCGCAGTAACGGTCGTCGGAAAATAACTGGTCACGCCATGTTGGCAAAGCAGTTGCTCCACCGCGCAGAGGCCGGAGGAATCGGCCTGCATTACATCATGGCCGGCGCCCCCGTGAATGTGAATATCCACGAACCCCGGGGCCAGGACGGCATCGCCGAAATCGACCACACGAATTCCGCGAGGCAGGGGACGTTCCGCTCGCGAGCCAGCCTCGACAATGACGCGACCTTCCACCAGCAGCAGCGGCTGCTCCACGTGTTGAAGCGGCGTATACAGGCAATTTGCGGTAAAGGCGATCATCTATTAAAACGTTAATGTTGGGCAGTTTTGCCGAATTCCAAGACCTTCCGCAGATGAAGTATTCTCGAAAAGCACCTTCAGTTATACGATATTTCCGGGCACTGCGGTTGTTTTTCACGTCGCGGCCGGGTTGCACCTGAGTCACCTTAACTCACGCGTCACTCGGGTCGGGTTACCAGAGCGGCAGAATCGGCGAATGTTATAATTGAAATCTAGTGAGGCATTCGAGGGCCTGCGCGGCCTGCTGCGTCCTTCCTTTTTCGCGCAGCCTTACGAGTTCGTCGGGGAGTGGCTCAGCCTGGTAGAGCACCTGGTTCGGGACCAGGGGGTCGGAGGTTCAAATCCTCTCTCCCCGACCAATCTGTTTCTGTAAAGTAATGTAAAACGCGACTGGATTTCTCTCGTTCGGGTCTCCCTTTCATAGATAATAGGTAAACGCTAGGTAAGGCTCTTATTCGTCCTTTGCTACTCTAAGACCAACCTGCGAACGCAAGCACAAAAGATCTGCCAGATAGTGTCCGGCGCCACAGCGCGGCTTGAATTACAGGAGACGAATTCATTTTGAAGACTTTTGCGACCCGTTCTCTGCTGGGATTTGTTCTGGCAAACCTGTTCCTGCTCACCTTAGCTGCCCAGCAAATACCGCCTCCCGCGCCCCAGCAACCTCAGACTCAGGACAAAAGCAAAGCTGAAGATCCGAAAAAACCGGGCCCCGCCGGCACATCGAACGACCGGCTGTTCTATGCTTTGCCAAATTTCTTGACCCTCGAAAATACGGACCAGGTACCGCCCCTCACCGTAAAAGAGAAATTCAAGGTCGTGACCCGCGGCTCGTTCGACTACATTCAACTCCCCTGGTACGGCTTTCTCGCCGGCATCAGCCAGGCTGAGAACAGCGAACCCGGCTTCGGTCAGGGCGCGGAGGGTTATGGCAAGCGATTGGGGGCGTCGTTTGCCGATGGCACCATCGAGAACTATATTACCGGCGCAATTCTTCCGTCCTTGCTTCACCAGGACCCGCGTTTCTTCCAGTCAGGGCAAGGGGGATTTTGGCATCGCACCGGCTACGCCGTTAGCCGCATCTTCATTACCCGCACCGATGCCGGCGGCCAGCAATTCAACTATTCGGAGGTCGTCGGCAGCGCGGCATCGGCCGCGATTTCCACCTATAGCTACCACCCCCAGGGCGATCGCACTCTGCCCAACACAGCCAGCGTTTGGGGAACGCAGGTCGGGTATGACACGATCACCATCGTGGTGAAAGAATTCTGGCCCGACATTCGCCGCAAGATGAACAAGAAGAAATCACCCCGTCAAAGCTGAGCGGACACTTACCCTTCCTCGATTTACAATCACTGGCAGTCCTTCGATTCCAGGACCGGAGACCCGCATGTTTCAACCCGACCTGCTGCGCGACAAACGCATTCTCATCACCGGGGGCGGCACAGGCTTAGGGAAAGGCATGGCCCGCCGTTTTCTCCAACTGGGCGCCACCGTCTACATCTGCGGACGCCGCCAGCAAGTCCTCTCCGACGCACTGGCCGAATTGAACCTGTTAGGGCCACGCAAGGTTCACTCGTTCCCTTGCGACATTCGCGATCTCTCCCGGCTGGAAGAAATGATCGACTCCGTCTGGAAGGGCGGTCCGCTCGACATTCTGGTAAACAACGCAGCTGGAAATTTCCTGGCTCGCACCGAGGAACTCTCTCCCGGCGCATTTGAAGCTGTCCTTGGGATTGTGCTGATGGGCACCATCAACGCGACCATGGCTTGCGGACGACGCTGGCTGCAGGCGTCCCACACTGGCGTTGTCCTGAATATTGCCGCGACCTACGCCTCCACCGGCTCCGCCTACGTTGTCCCCTCAGCTATGGCCAAAGCTGGAGTCGTCGCCCTCACTCGTAGTCTCGCCGTCGAATGGGGGAATCGCGGCATCCGCATGAACGCAATCGCTCCCGGACCGATTCCGACCGAAGGAGCATTCTCCCGCTTGCTTCCGCGGCCAGAACTCGAAAGCTTTGCCCGCGAGCGAAATCCACTTCGCCGCTTCGGTACGCTTGAAGAGTTGGCGAATCTCGCCGCATTTCTGGTGAGCGAGGGATCGAGTTACATCAATGGAGACGTAATTGTGATGGACGGCGGCGAACAGCTACAGGGCGCAGGCGAATTCACAGCCGTGGGAAGAATGCTTACCGCCGACGAGTGGAAATCTCTCAAACCGCGTAAGCCCGCCAAACCCGGGCCATGAGCCCTAGAGAGACTGCCACGTCACAAACGCGCTCATTGCGCTCACATCATCCGTGCCGGGTCGGCATCACCAGCCACTTCAGCAGCATATTCACTATCGTGAGTACGATGCCGCCCACGAACGCCGCTCCGAACGTTCGTATATGAAAGCCCGGTACAAACGCCGAGGCGAGTTCCAGCATAATCGCGTTGATCACAAACCAGAACAAGCCCAGAGTGAGGATGGTAAGGGGGAAGGTAATGATCTTCAAAAACACGCCGAGCGTGGCGTTGACCAGGCCGATTACGATGGCGGCAATAAGCGCGGCAGCCGCCCCGTCCACGTAGAAGCCCGGTACTACCCGCGATGTAATCCACACCGCCAGCGCGGTAACTACCCAATGCAAGAGCATTCGGAGCATGGGAAAATCCTCCCAACGGCAAACCGAATATAAAGCGGCGAAGCCCACCGTGGCAAATCAGCCATCACGGACTTATCTATTCAGGCAGTGGGTGGATACCTGGGACTTGAACGTCAGCGCTAGTTCCAACGGTCGCCACAAACGAAGCAGCTTCTGATCCGTAGGGTCTTGGCGGGCGTCGAAATGCAGACGAGTTCGGTCTCAGTTCGCGCCCGCTGCAGCCTTACTCCTTATCCCTTCAAACACCTCTTCCGCCCGCTGCAACGCTGCCTGGACATTTTCGCAAATGTTTTCGCGGCCGATCACGTCTTCAAATTCAGCCCGCCGGATCATCTGCGCCGGCTGTTCCCGCGCGCCACACAGAATCAGCGTCCGCGTACTCGCATGCAGCTCCCGCGCTACCGCCTCCAGCGCGAATAATCCCGTCGCATCGATCGCGGTCATGTTCCGCAAGCGCAGAATGACGACCGGCGGCAACTCATCGATTCTCTCCATAATCGCCGAAACCTTGTCCGTCGCCCCAAACAGGAAGGGTCCGTGAATGCGAAAAATCGTCGCATAATAGGGAATGTCTTTGTCCTGCAGGATGTGCGCCCGTCCGTCTTCAACGTAATCGTCGGTGACCTGAGATACGGTCGTAGTGTTCGCCACCCGCCCGATAAACAACAGCGCCGCCAAAATCATTCCGGCCTCGACTGCCACCGTGAGGTCAGCGAACACGGTGAGTGCGAACGTAACCAGCCAGATGCTGATATCGGTCTTGGTCAGCTTCAGCAGTTGCGGGATCTCCCGCCATTCGCCCATGTTGTAGGCGACCACCAGCAAAATCGCTGCCAGCGCGGCCATGGGAATATAGCGGGTCAGAGGCGCCGCAAAGAGCAGCACGCAGACCAAAGTCAGAGCGTGAATCATTCCGGCCACTGGCGTCTTAGCCCCGGCGCGAATATTGGTCGCCGTGCGCGCGATCGCACCCGTGGCGGGCAACCCGCCAAACATCGGCGAAATAAAATTGGCCACGCCCTGCGCCATCAGTTCGACATTCGGATTGTGATGGTCATTGCTCATGCGGTCCGCCACTACGGCCGACATCAGCGACTCAATCGCGCCCAGCATCGCCACCGTGAACGCGGGACCCAGCAATCCGTAGATCAGGCCGGCATGGAACTGCGGAATCTCGAACCGTGGCAGTCCGCTCGGAATCCCCCCGAAACGGGTTCCAATCGTTTCTATGGGAAGTTTGAATGTGAATACCGCCACCGTGCCCGCGACCATTGCCACAATGGGCCCGGGAATCCGATTCGAAACCACCTTGCATATCAGGAGCATGGCCAAAGTCCCAACTCCGAGAGCTGTCGCTGGGTACGACAGAGTGTGAAAGTTGGCCGCAATGCTTTCCATCCGCAGCCAGAACTCTCCCGGAACTTTGCCGATGGACAAACCAAATAAATCCTTGATTTGCGTGCTCGCAATCAGGACCGCAATCCCATTGGTAAAACCGATGACGATCGGTCGCGGGATGAACTTCACCGCCGTCCCCATGCCGGTTACGCCCAGAATGATGAGCAGCACGCCCGCCATCATCGTGCACATGAACAGGCCATCGACGCCATGGACGGCGACAATCCCGGCCACCACCACAACGAAGGCGCCAGTCGGACCGCCGATTTGGGTTCGCGATCCGCCCAATACCGAAATCAAAAATCCAGTCACTACTGCGCAGTAAATTCCTGCCTGCGGCGTCAGTCCCGATGCAATCGCAAACGCCATCGCCAGCGGCAGGGCCACCAAGCCAACCGTCACCCCGGCGATCAAGTCATGCAGGAATTTGTTCAGGTCGTAATCGCGCAGGCAAAGAATGGACGCCGGCAGCCATCGCTCTTCTAGGTTTGCAGCCGGTGAAGTTGTAGCCAGGAAGCACGCTCCATCAACCGTCGATTATGACAGAGCATACTTTCGCCTTCGGTGAATTGTGCCGCACGAAGGTATTAAGACGTTCCACTCCGGCGCGAGTGCGACGGATGATTGCCAGCGGCATGTGTGGGGACCGGCGCCTTCGCCCGTCCCCACAGAGTAAAGCTTCGCAGTCCGCAAAACCTTTGAACTTGCTACCCAGTCCTAAAACAAATTCCACAGGAACTGGTTGTACACATCGTGGTGATACTGCACTTCGGGAGCCTTCACAAATGTTCCCAGCAGCCGCGGACAGCGATCGGCCGATGCCTGCTTCAAATCCCCGTAGCGAGCCTTCACGTCCTCACCCAGCAGTTTTGTCGTCCAGTTCGCATTGCGGAAATTCGCCAGCGCGTCATAAATGTTATCCGGCAAGTAGCGCTGCGCCTGGCGCAGGTTCTTGATCTTCGCCGTCTCCCCATCCAGTCCACTCTTGAAAATCGACAACATGACCAGGTAAGGATTCGCGTCCGGCGACACCGAACGAACTTCCACCCGCATGCTTTTCTCATTGCCGATTGGAATGCGTATCATGGACCCGCGATCGGTGGGCGACGCTTTAATCTGGTTCGGAGCCTCAAAATGCGGATCCAGTCGCCGATAGGCATTGACGCTGGCGTTCAGCAGCAGGCAGATATCGTTGCCGTGAGTGAGAATGCGATCCACAAACTCCCATCCCATTTTGCTCAGCTTCTCTTCCCCCTTCGCATCCCAGAACAAATTCTTCCCACCCTTGCTGATCGAGACGTTGGTGTGCATCCCGCTCCCATTCACGCCCACCACCGGCTTGGGCAGGAATGACGCCGTGCAACCCATCTTGGTCGCAACCTGGCGGCAGATCAGTTTGTAGAGTTGAATCTGGTCGGCCGCAGCCACCACTTCGCCGTAGCCGTAGTTGATTTCGAACTGTGAGGGCGCGACCTCAGGATGATCTTTTTCGTTCTGGAAACCCATGCTGCGTTGCACTTCCGCCGTGGTGTCGATAAAGCTGCGCAGCACGTCGCCCGGCAGCGAATGATAGTAGCCCCCCGTATTCACATAATCGAACTTGCCGGTCTCGTGATAGCGTCGCTCCGCGTCCGGCCCCTGGAATAGAAAGCCTTCGATTTCGTTGGCCGCGTTCAGCGTGTAGCCATGTTTCTTGTGCAACCCCTCGGCATAGGTCTTGAGGATGCCGCGAATATCGGCGTTATAGGGTGTACCACCCTTATCGATGACATCGCCGAAAACCAGCACCTTGCCCGGCCCGAATATGTCGGCCGGACCCCAGTAAAACGCGCTCCAGTCAATTCCCAGACGGAGATCGCTTTCCCGCTGCGCCGTGAACCCGCGAATCGACGACCCATCAAAAGTCAGATTGTCCCAGCTCTTGATCAGAAACTTCTTGTCGTAATCCAGCATGTGCAGGCGGCCTTCCAGGTCGCTGAACAGCACGGTCACAGCCTTAATCCGTTTTTCGCCGCTCAGGTATTCCAGACGCTCTTCCTGAATCTTTTGCGTGGCCACGCGACTCTGGCGCTGCTCCTTCGCGCTCAAATTCATCTCTTCCAGTTCGTCGTATGGGATGGCTAGAAAATTTCGCAGTTCGGTCGGCATGGATCTCCTTTAAGTTGTGCGCCAAGACGCAGCCATGTTTTAGGGGGATGATCAGAACTGGGTAGGGTATCGCGGACCACGTCCCGCTGCCAATCAAAAAAGCTTATGAGCCAGATTAAAGGAATCTATCTGGCCTTTGCACATCTCATCACAACGCCCGCTGCCTCTGTACAATCGCTAAGTCACCCCTTCAAGGATTCGCGAATGAACATAACCCTCAACGAAGTCGAAACCCGCGTGCTCGGCTCGCTCGTAGAAAAAGATGTCACCACGCCAGATTACTACCCGCTATCGCTGAACGCGCTGGTCAATGCCTGCAATCAGAAAAACAACCGCGATCCAGTGATGAATCTCGACGAAGACGCCGTGCGCCAGTCTCTGACCACTCTCCAGGAAAAGCGTCTCGCCGGTCCCACCAGCAGCGCCGACAGCCGCGTCACCAAATACGAGCATCGCCTGCAGGAAGCCTTCAATTTTACTCGCGGCGAAACTGCCATCCTCTGTGTGCTGTTTTTGCGCGGTCCCCAAACTCCGGGCGAACTCCGCGGACGCACCGAACGCATGCATCGCTTCGAAGACCTCACCGAAGTGCAATCCACCTTGCAGCGGCTGATGCAACGCGACCCGCCCCTGGCCAAAGTGCTTCCCCGGCAGCCGGGAACTAAAGAAGCCCGCTACAAGCACCTGTTCGCAGGCGATGTCGAGGATGTCGCTGCAGCACATGCTGGCGTGGCCGATACTGGTGTGGCGCGGGCGCCCTCGCCCTCTCCCGTCCGAAGCAACACTGCCGAACCCGACCGCATGATTCGCCTGCAAAATGAAGTCGCCGATCTGAGAAAAGAAGTGGCCGACTTGAAGCAACAGTTCGCCAGCTTCCGCAAACAGTTCGATTAGTCGCTACGCCGCGCTGCCTTAGTCGCCCGTCCACCATCGTGTCCCGCCGGCCACAGCGTCTTCAACCCGCCACGCTCGTTCACAACCCCCTGACCTCTAACCCCTGCAAAATCAGGCTGCTTGCCGTCGGCACTCCCCTTGCTCCTACTTCTCCCGACTGGGGGAACCAGTACAGGAGATCAATATGGCGCATTTCACGCGACTCGATTTATCAGCCACATCGGACAAAAAACCACAAACCAAAGCTCAGCCCTTGCACTCCGACCCAACCAAACTCAGCAGCCCGCAGAAAACAGCCGTTCTGGTTAGCTCGCTGATTGCAACCTCACTTCTGGGAATTTTCCTGCTGGAAAGCGGCTGCTCGAAAGAAAGCGGCAAGACGGCAGCCATCGCACCGCCCAATCAGGAGGCGAGTCAAGCGCTCGCTCCGCTCCCGGCCGCGCCCATCACAACCACCACGGCGGCAACTCAACCGCCCACAAAAAAGAAATCCCGGCAGCGAAAGCTGTCCGCTTCCGCCTACGCCAATTCCACCTACGGAGTCTCCTTCCGCTATCCCAAGTCAGGCAACTTGAAGGAAGGCGACCAGGCGAATCTGAAGCTCGAAGGGATCGGACCTCTGGAAACGAACTTCGTTCAGGCCGGCGGGACCACCATCAGCGCCGTGGAATTGCCCCGCAGACTGTTTGCCGGCACCGACCTGCGTGCGGCATTCTTCAACGTCAGCGTAAATTCCAAGCTCAGCTCCGCGGAATGTGAGCAATTCGCCTTCCCGGAAACCGGTGATCTCGATAACGATCCAGTTGCGGTCCTGAAGACCAAAGTCGGCGGCACTGAATTTCATGCCGTCGAAGGCTTCGCCGAACAAGCAAACAACCAGGCGGACGTAAAGTACTATCACACCTTTCAAGACGGAAACTGTTACGAATTTGCCCTGGGACTCGAAACCGCCAGCCAAACTACGCCGGACGAAATTAAGCCCACGATCAAGCCCGCCGTTCGCCCGGTCGACCGCAACGAAGTATTTCGTCAGTTGAACTGGATCCTCTCCACGGTGAAGATTCAGCCCATGGCAACGCCCGAAAAAACCATCCCCGAGGTTGCCAGCGGCAGGCCCACTCCAACCAATGCAGCCATCACCGAAGCGCATTGAAACAGAAAAAGGCCACGTTCTCGTGAACGTGGCCTTTTTTATTTCCCGCTGCCATCTTTACAAGATGACGTTGACTAGAATCTGAACTCCGGGATGCATCGGGCTCAGCAGAAAATATTCCCCGTCGACGTAATCAACATAAACCACATCGGTGTAAGCCCATCCCGCTGGCCATGGTTGCGCGATGACGAACCAATAGCCGCCATACTGAAAGCGCGGGATCTCTCCGACCATCACCGGCTGCCCCATGCGGAACGTATGCTGCCGGCCAAAGTCCGCCCGGAAGCGGTCGTCAGGAATGTGTCCGCCTTGCCTGCCTTCGCGCGCCTCAGCCTGATGTTGGTTGCGATTATCCGGATGTGCCGCCTGCATTCCTCGTTCGTTGCGTCCGTTTTCCTTTTCTCTGTCCTTATCGGCTTGCCTGTTCTCTGGCTGGCCCTGTTCCATGCGTTTGTTGTCTGGCGTCTCTTGTGGGTGAGCGGCCTTCCCCTCGGGCTCGACCCGCCTCTCATCCTGTTGACGCGGCTCATCCTGCTGCGCATACATGGGAACCGACATCCCCAAAAGTACCGCCAATGCTGTGCTGCTCAAAACTGTGAATAGTTTCATTTATATTGCCTCCATTCGATTTGCTTTAGTCCAGCGATGGCGCCAGAGGTCTTCCGCGCCAATCGCCTGCATTTGGAAACGCTGCGTAAGCAGCTACACCGTAACCTGCGCCTCACAGCTCGGATGCCCACAAGGACAGGCAATTTCGGTTTCGCTGCTGCCCGCGTCCTTGCAAGCCTCGCTGCAGTATTTATCCTTGGCGGCGCAACTGCATGGAACGTGTGCGCACTTCTTGTGATCGGTTTCCCTCATCAACTCGCCTCATTTCCCGCGCCCTTACGGCGCGAATCCTTAGTTGCCGGAAAACGGTCGAAGGTGACTCGGGTAATTCCGGTAGGAGGCGCGCTCCGAGCCTGTAGACGCTCAACCATCTTTCCCTAACCAGACGGCTCGGCAACTTTTCCCGCATCTGAGATGTGCGTTTTAAAAAGGAGAGGCACTCATGATCCACTCACAACCGCCAATGCATCCGGCCGATCTCATGAAACCCGACTTGCTAAGCGAGATCCTGCTCTTGGGAAGCGGCCTCATCCTTTTTGTCCCCTTGCTGCTGATCCTGGTCGTCGCTCTGACCAAGGCCTGAGAACCAGTGCCCGAAGACGAGGCGCCCCCCCGCCTTACTCGTACTCAATCTTCTCGAATCCCAAACCCTGCAACAGGCTGCTGATCGTCGAAGCCGCATTCTGCTGCGCCGTTTTCAAAATGCCATCCGCCAGCGCCGCCTCTTGCAGTTGACGTTCTGCCTCCTGGCGCACCTGCGTCTCCAGATTCGGATCGGTCGGCACCAGCAGCCCTGTCTGCCGCGAATACACTCGCGTCTTTGCACTGTCCAGCCGGGTGCTGAACACCTGCGAAGAGGGAAGATGCAAACGCACTTGCCGCCCATCCACTCGCACATCGCCGGGCTTCAAATTCGAGAAGTCAATTCCCGCAACAACTTCGCCGTGCACCATCATCAGCAGTCGATCTCCCGCCAGAAAATCAGGAAGGATGCTGTTTTCCCTCGCCCCGGTCACTAATTTGTCCATGGTGTAAACCACGGTCTCCAGCCGCTGCAGCCGTTGAATGCGATCGACCACGGTCGGCTGGCTTACGTCGATGCTCAGGGTTCTGCCCGTCACCGCCGACCACGCCCGGCCCAGCAATGCACGCCCGGAATTTCGTGAGAGCGCAAGCCATCCCATCGACCCCACAAACACAATGCCGAGAATCAGCCCCAGGATGAGCGCCAGCACCACCGCCACAAATGATCGGGGACGTCGACCAGAGTCGAGCCCCGCATCAGAATCGCCAATCATTCTGCAAGGTTATCACCCAGCCCACGTCTGTGGCGGACACTCCTGTCCGCCGCCTTTGTTCATCACGCGGCGCACCCGGTACCTTCGTAATCCTTCCCTCGCGAATTCGCTAGGGTGCGCGCATGGACCCAGCAAATACTTCTAGCATGAGGAACTTTTCCATTTTTGCCGCGCTCCTGGTCTGCGCCTTGGCCGCGAACTCCTATGCGCAAAATCCCGTTATCTGGACTGCCGCCGACAGCGAGACCATCCCACTGGAGCCCGCCAGCCTCCACGCCGGCCGCGTCTACCATCCCGCAGTCGGAGGTGGCGGCATGCACGTGCAGATCGACTCCAGATTCCCGGTCACCGTGGCCATGGCTTGGGCCGACGAATGGAACGCCGCCATGCGCCCCGGAGCCCCTGCGAATTTCAGCTTCCTCTGCGTGAAGGAGCATGTCACCAGCGCGATTTATGAGTGTCAGCTTCCCTCCGAACGCCCCATGATTATCACCTTCCGCGATGAGCGCAGGCCCGAGAAGCCCGCCCTCGCCACGGTTGGCGCCATCCTCGGACCCGGAGCCCGGCAATTCTTCTCCCCCAACGATCTTCACATCCAGTACTACAACTGCCTTCAGCCGGAGTTCCACTGGCGCCGCATCCTCGACGAAAAATACCAGATCACGCCGGTCCCCAAGGTCTACAGTCTCATGACTCCAGACCACGACGGCCAGGAACTCAGCCTGAAGATCAAGTCGCCCATCCCCCTGACGGTCGCTCTGCTGCCATCGCATCTTGCCGACCAGGTCTACGACAAGACCGTGACCCTCACCGACGCCCTCGACCAGACCGGCTGCAAGGAACGTGGCGTCCAGTCCATGAGCTTCAACTGCACTTTTAACGTCGCCAATGGTTCGCAAACCCTGCTGATCCTCCCCGACATCGATTTTTCCGGCCATAAGAAAGCCACCGTCGAGGCCAACACGGTAAAGTGCGTCGAGCGTTGTGAGCTATTGCCCGCGCCTCCAAATCCGTAGAAAGAAAAAGGCCGCAGCCAGGTCCTCGTCATTCCGACGCGCGAGCGAAGCGAGACAGGACGCCCACACATATGTGGCGCGGGCATTCCTGCCCGCGAAAAGCCCATCCCAGCATTCCCTTATTGGAATCAATTCCGCGTTTTGCTCATCAGTTCTCTTGACCGAATGATAGGGAATCCGAGAATCTGAGTGGGTGGCGCAGCTTTACGCGGACAGGAATGTCCGCGCCACACGTTCCGTATGCTCGCCAACCGGTACGAATATCGCAGACGGCTGCCTCATTTTCAGAAGGCGGATCGTCCGATCTTTATCACTTTTCGAAGAGGACTACGAACGCCTCTACCGGATGATTGCCGCGACGAGGTTCTCCGGTGTTGTTTGCGAGGTAATAACACTAGATTTCATCTGCACGCGGCAGTGGTCATGCCAGAACATGTACATCTGCTGCTCACACCGATGAGAGATCCGAATGGAGACATGTTCTGTCTGTTCGACATACTGAAAGGGATCAAAGGCGCTTCGGCGCGGCGCGTGAATCAGGCGTTGGGAAACTGTGGACCGCTGTGGCAAGAAGAATCGTTTGATCATGTGATTCGCAACGAAGAGAGCATGCGGCAGAAGATAGACTACATCCAGCAGAATCCTGTCCGAAGGGGACTGGCGAGACTTCCACAGGAATATCCGTGGCTGTGGGTCGAGCAAGTGTAGGGCGGGCGCCGTGTAGGGGCTCGTGTGGGGCGGACATTCTTGTCCGCCAGCCTTTCTCCCGCCCACGCTTTTCGCGGGCAGGAATGCCGATGCCCCATCGTCAGCGTGCAGGGCGGACATTCTTGTCCGCCAGCCTTTCCCCGGCCCACGCTTTTCGCGGGCAGGAATGCCGATGCCCCATCGTCAGCGTGCAGGGCGGACATTCTTGTCCGCCAGCCTTTCCCCGGCCCACGCTTTTCGCGGGCAGGAATGCCGATGCCCCATCGTCAGCGTGCAGGGCGGACATTCTTGTCCGCCAGCCTTTCCCCGGCCCACGCTTTTCGCGGGCAGGAATGCCGATGCCCCATCGTCAGCGTGCAGGGCGGACATTCTTGTCCGCCAGCCTTTCCCCGGCCCACGCTTTTCGCGGGCAGGAATGGCCCGCGCCACACAAGACAAACGCGGAAAAGACCACATTCATTTCTGAACGTGGCCTTTATTTAATGCCGGCAACGACCGGATTTTATCCTGAGGTGAAGCCGAAGGACTCCCACACACTTTCGCGTGCAGTGCGATCGGCCCTGCGGGGGCTATTGTCAATCGGGGCTACGGTTGCTCCCCCCATTTGTCCAAGTCGACGCTGCCCCGTCTGGGCTTGCCGGGAGCGTAAATCGTGTAAAGCGTCTTGATGCACTCGCCTTCGCCGCAAATCGTGAAAGAGTCGAAAACTTTGTGCCAGCCCTCCGGAGCTTCTTCAAGGTCCGGGGCTTCAGGCGCACGCTTGAGCCATTCGTCGAGTTCCAGCGCCATCGGGGCAAGGAACTGCCGCTTGTCCACTCGATCCCGCAAGTGCTCGCGGTAGGCATGGCATCGGTAGTCTCTGGGCGGTCTGATGCTGACAGCCGCCATGGCCTAGCCGATGGCGTCGACTATCTGTTCGGAAATCCGCTTGGATTCTTCGGAACCGGGCTGAGTCTTTTGGAGGCGGGCGTAAAGCTTTGGCAGACTCTTCTTCGGCGATTTCTGTGTTTTGCGGCCGCGAGCCGGATGGGTCGCATCGGATCGCTTGCGTTGACTTTGTTTCACGGTTGCCATATATGAATGCTAGCAGAAACCGGAAGTCGCTGAAAGATTACCGGCCTACGACGCACAGGCGGGCGTTTTGTCGAGGCTGCGGGCGGCAAATTCGATAACGGCTCTGACTTGCTCGCGGTCAAGTCCGTCATACCACTCCAAGATGTTGTCGATATTCGCCCCGGCTTCCAGATTCTCAAAGATGGCGGACACGGGCATGCGTGTACCCTTCAACACCCACGCGCCGCTCGCCTTGCCGGGAACGCTCTCCACCGCCGGCCTTTTCGAAGTCGCCCTCCGTCGTTGCAACGGTTTGTCCGATCACTAGGGGGACGACGCTCATACTGCCTCCTCTGGGGCGGTGTAAGTAATGCCGCCCAGCAGTGTACTCTAAGGAGCGCAGCCAAAGGAAAAGGCCAATCTGATTTCTCAGACTGGCCTTTATTTAATGCCGGCAACGACCTACTCTCCCACACACTTTCGCGTGCAGTACAATCGGCCCTGCGGGGCTTAACTTCCGTGTTCGGGATGGGAACGGGTGGAGCCCCCGCGGTAAGATCACCGACAACTCGTAGCAGCGGTCGTGAGTCTTTGGCCGTTCATCGTTGGCCAAACCTCGCTGCAATCTTGTAAAAGATCGTGAGGACGATGCCTCACAACTGAATAGATTGGGTGTGGCTTACTTTCATCTTTGTTTATTTCCGATTTCTGCCACCTTGTTACTTCGGCTTCTTGTCGGCGTACAGCCGAAGGTCATTTTCCATTTCCCCTCCGCCCAGTTTCTGGCAGGAGAAAACTCTCGCGATCGTTTGATCCAGGTTCGGACCCACGACCGACGTCGAATGACCAACGACTGCTATTCCGAGTAAATTTTATGGTCAAGCCGAACGGGCGATTAGTGCGGGTTAGCTTCACACATTACTGCGCTTTCACTTCCCGCCTATCAACCAGGTAGTCTTCCTGGGCCCTTCTTATCCCTTACGGGTTGGGAGATCTCATCTCGAGGAGTGCTTCCCGCTTATATGCATTCAGCGGTTATCACAACCGAACTTCGCTACCCAGCTATGCCATTGGCACGACAGCTGGAACACAAGAGGTTCGTCCATCCCGGTCCTCTCGTACTAAGGACAGGTCCTCTCAAATCTCCTGCGCCCACAACAGATAGGGACCGAACTGTCTCGCGACGTTCTGAACCCAGCTCACGTACCGCTTTAATAGGCGAACAGCCTAACCCTTGGAACCTTCTACAGCTCCAGGATGCGATGAGCCGACATCGAGGTGCCAAACCGGAGCGTCGATATGAACTCTTGGCTCCGATCAGCCTGTTATCCCCGGCGTACCTTTTATCCGTTGAGCGATGGCCCTTCCATGCAGAACCACCGGATCACTAACGCCTACTTTCGTACCTGCTCGACTTGTAGGTCTCGCAGTCAACCACGCTTATGCGTTTGCACTCGTCGGCTGATTTCCAAACAGCCTGAGCGTAGCTTCGCGCGCCTCCGTTACCGTTTAGGAGGCGACCGCCCCAGTCAAACTACCCGCCTTACTATGTCCCTTTCCCGGGTAACGGGAATAGGTTAGAACCACAGAACTCGCAGGGTGGTATCTCACCGGTGGCTCCTCCAAGCCCGAGAGCCTGGAATCAAAGCCTCCCACCTATCCTGCGCAGCAAGTGCCATAGTTCATAGTAAAGGTGTAGTAAAGGTGCACGGGGTCTTTCCGTCTAGTTGCGGGCAACCGGCATCTTCACCGGCACTACAAGTTCGCCGTGTCACTCATTAAGACAGTCGCACTTTCGTTACGCCATTCGTGCAGGTCGGAACTTACCCGACAAGGAATTTCGCTACCTTAGGACCGTTATAGTTACGGCCGCCGTTCACTGGGGCTTCAGTTCGAAGCTTCACCTTGCGGTTGACCTCTCCCTTTAACCTTCCAGCACCGGGCAGGCGTCAGCCCCTATACGTCGTTTTCGACTTTGCAGAGACCTGTGTTTTTGTTAAACAGTCGCAGTGCGCATTTCTCTGCGGCCTCTTCGGGCTTTGACACCCTAGTGAGGCACCCCTTCTCCCGAAGTTACGGGGTTAATTTGCCGAGTTCCTTAACAAGTGTTCTCACGAGCGCCTTTGGATATTCTCCTCGTCTACCTGTGTCGGTTTGAGGTACGGTTCCCTTACGTTCTCCTTAGAGGTTTTTCTTGGCAGCGTGGAATCGGCAGCTTTCACCCATACGGGTTACTGCTTTGCGTCTCAGTGATAACTTCCTCGACGGATTTGCCTATCGGAGACACCTTACACGCATCGACCGTCATAGCCATAGGACGGCCTGCTTATCCTTCTGCGTCACCCCATCGTGATAACGAACACAAGGGAGGTCCGGAATATTAACCGGATGTCCATCAGCTACGCCTTTCGGCCTCGCCTTAGGGACCGCCTGACCCTGAGCGGATTAACCTTTCTCAGGAAACCTTAGACTTTCGGCGCGGAGGGTTCCCACCTCCGTTATCGCTACTTATGCCGGCAGGGTCTCTTCTCAACCGTCCACCAGTGCTTCTCGGTCTAGCTTCAAACTGTTGAGAATGCTCTCCTACCACGCACACCCGTAAAGATGATGCATTCGCTGCTTCGGTACCAAGCTTGAGCCCCGTTAAATTGTCGGCACCGGACCGCTTGACCAGTGAGCTATTACGCTTTCTTTAAAGGATGGCTGCTTCTAAGCCAACCTCCTGGCTGTCTGGGCGTTCCGACTTCCTTTCCCACTTAGCTTGGATTTGGGGACCTTAGCAGGCGATCTGGACTGTTTTCCTCTCGACGACGAAGCTTAGCCCCCGCCGTCTGACTCCCGGATTGGTTGTTCAATGGCATTCGAAGTTTGGTTGGATTCAGTAAGCTGGAAAGCCCCCTAGTCCATTGAGTACTTTACCACCACGACAAATCATCCGAGGCTAGCCCTAAAGCTATTTCGGAGAGAACGAGCTATCACGGAATTTGATTAGCCTTTCACCCCTACCCTCAGCTCATCGGAGCTTTTTTCAACAAACACCCGTTCGGCCCTCCAGTGGGTTTTACCCCACTTTCAGCCTGGCCAAGGGTAGATCATCCCGCTTCGCGTCTATTCCTGCCAACTGATTCGCCCTATTAGGACTCGCTTTCGCTACGGCTCGCTTTCGCTTAACCTTGCTGACAAGAATAACTAGCCGGCTCATTATGCAATAGGCACGCGGTCAGACTTTCGGCTTGCGCCGCATAGTCCTCCCACCGTTTGTAGGCACACGGTTTCAGGTACTATTTCACTCCCCTCGCAGGGGTTCTTTTCGCCTTTCCCTCACGGTACTGGTTCACTATCGGTCAGAAGCTAGTATTTAGCCTTACGGAATGGTCTCCGTAGCTTCCCGCAGGGTTTCTCGTGCCCCGCGGTACTCAGGTATCGACTTCGAGTCTGGATCGTTTTCGCCTACGTGGCTATCACACTCTATGGCCCCTCTTTCCAGAGGGCTTCGGCTAACGACCAGATTGGTAACTCTACTATTGTCGACCCTACAACCCCTGCTACACCCGAGGGTGGAACAGGTTTAGGCTGTTGCGATTTCGCTCGCCACTACTTTCGCAATCGAGGTTTCTTTCTTTTCCTTCAGGTACTGAGATGGTTCACTTCCCTGGGTTCGCTCGTACCCGACTATGGATTCATCGGGCCGTACGGGGGTTTTACCCCCGTGGGTTTCCCCATTCGGAAATCCCCGGATCAAAGCCTGCTTGCGGCTCCCCGAGGCTTATCGCAGCTTGCCACGTCCTTCATCGCCTGCTTCTGCCAAGGCATCCACCATGCGCCCTTAGTAGCTTGACCATAAAATTTACTCGACACACGGCAGCTTCGCTTCATCGCCGCCATAGCACTGTCATCCCGAGCGAAGCTATCAATTGAGCAGCTCGATGCGAAGTCGAGGGACCTGCTTTGCTTTGGAAATCAATCCTCAGCAAAACCACCACACGCCGCGAAAACTCTATGGGCCTAAACTCCCTGCTCATCGCGCGCTCGACGCTCTCA
>CAVPMC010000012.1:0-64395 GCA_963706465.1 Terriglobales bacterium | reverse complement strand
GATCGGTTACGGTCGTCGTTACGTTCGTCACACCATCGATCACGATGACGTTATTGCTAAGGGTGGGCACATAGATCTTATTGGTGACCGAGTTTACTGCGACAGCGGAAGGCTCGTAACCAACGGGAACGTTGGTGACGCTATCGTCGGGGCCGTTGATTAAGGCAATCGCATCATGTTTGCCGGACCTCGCGCCGTAAATCTTATCGGTTACGGAGTTCAGGGCGATCGCGGTCAGATACCCAAAGCCAGACTCCGGCAAATGAATACTTGTGTCAGCGCTGCCATCAATCACGGAGAGATAGTATGCGCCTGATGAATTGGTGACGTAGATTTTATTCGTAACTGGGTTGACCGTCACCGTTGCAGGGGCGTCTGTGAGGGATACGTCATCAATGGCTTGGTTTGTGGTTCCATCGATCACTGTAAGGGTATCGGTCACGCGGTTTGAGGCGTAGATTCTATTCGTCGCAGGATTCACTGCGACGGCGTTACCGCCGTATCCATTCTTGTCCTTTATAACGAAGGTCGTGTTTGTGACGCCGTTAATCACGGTGACGCCGCTGTGATAGTTAGCAACGTAAATCTGGTTGGTTTGTGGATTAACCGCTATAGCTCTCGGCTCGTCGAAGCTTCCAGTGCTCGTGTCCCCGCCACCACCACCTCCTGAACCACCGCCGTTGCTCGCGCTGTTCCCTCCACCGCAACCGATGGCCGACAACAGCACGACTGTCACAAGATAGTTCTTCATCGCTCTTTATGGCAGCTTCCCTAGACCTAACCCCGCTCTCGGGGAGGTATATTAGCATCCCCCATCCCGGTGATCTAGCGTTATTTCGTGTTGGTCGTGACTCAACGAAGGTCGCGGCAAGGTTTAAGCTGACCGCTAATGTTGTCTTTCCCAACGGCCAGACATTTCGGTCTCAAATGGGGTAGTGTATGTTGGCAGCGTGATCGTCTTCGGCCTGAAGTGAGAAGCGGTCGGGGCAGCCTAATGCATCTTTCCATACACCCCAGTCTGAAGATGCGTCACGCGATCTCAATTTCAAGTTTGTTCAGGTCGGTCGCAGCACCGTCAAGCGTGGAAGGTCTAAGACTTAGCTACGTCTGAAGTTAACAGGCGATTACATGACGCGCTCGAGGCGCAAGAGATAAAGGAGACCGGCAATGAAGAAGATTAGCACTGTGGCGGCAAAGCAGAGCAAGAATTTTCAGAGCAGAAACTGACGATCGGTTTGGATCTGGGAGATCGATGGAGCTTCTACTGTGTTCTGGATGAAGCGGGCGAAGTGATTCTGGAGCAGAAAGTGGCGACGACACCGAAAGCGATGAAGGAAATGTTCGGGAAGATGCCGCGGAGTCGGATCGCGCTGGAGACCGGAACGCATTCGCCCTGGGTAAGCCGGCTGTTGACCGAGCTGGGGCACGAAGTGATCGTGGCGCACGCGCGCAACGTGCGCTTGATCAGCGAGAGCGACGAAAAGATGATCGGCTGACGCGCGAACGCTGGCACGGCTGGCGCGAATCGATCCGCAGTTGCTGGGGCCGGTGCAGCATCGCAGTGCGCAGGCGCAAACCCATCTGACGGTGATCCGGGCGCGAGCGGGACTGGTGAGTGCGCGGACGGCGCTGGTGAATGCAGCGCGAGGGCTGACGAAGTCCTACGGCGAACGGCTGCGCGGGTGCAACCCGCAGCAACATGAACCCGGCGAAAGTGCAGGCAGCTGAGCCCGGAACTGCAAGCTGCGCTGGCACCGCTGCTGGGAGCGATCGAATCGCTGAGCGAGCGGATTCGCGAATACGACGAACGGATCGAGAAAATCGCCAAGGAAAGTTATCCGGAAGTGGCGCTGCTGAAGCAGGTGAAGGGAGTAGGAACGCTGATCGCGCTGACCTATATCCTGACGCTGGAAGATCCGCATCGATTTCGCAAGAGTCGCGATGTGGGCTGCTTTGTGGGATTGCGGCCTGGACGGAGGAACTCCGGGCAGAGCGAGCCGCAGCTGCACATCAGCAAGGAAGGAGATCCGTATCTGCGAACGTTGCTGGTGCAGGGAGCGCACTACATTCTGGGACCGTTTGGAGAGGACAGCGATCTGCGGCGATGGGGACTGAAGCTGGCGGAGCGTGGAGGAAAAAATGGCAAGAAACGAGCGGTGATTGCGGTGGCGCGAAAGCTGGCGGTACTGCTGCATCGGTTGTGGGTGAGCGGAGAGGTTTACGAACCACTGCGCAACAGCAGAGCGGTGGCGCTGCCGGCAGCGCATAGTTCAGATTGGTTGAATCGGAAGCAGCCGCAGCCCAAGCGCCGAGTTCCGGTGACTGCGTCTATGGCCTGGCCCAACTTCCATCGCGAGATGGAACGAGAGGTCGACTAATCAGGTGGCAGCACCGGCTGAAACGAGAACACCCAACTTGCACCGAGCGAAACAAATCGCTCACCGAAGAGTGCGGATGGAAGGGTGGCGACAGGGTTGGTAGTGGCGCGAAAAGAGCTATGAGCAACAGAGCGATGGACTAAACGAATCCAGCGCACGTCGGTCCACCTTCCTTCCTAGCGGAATGGTGGCAGAGCGGTCCTCGCCGTCAAGGGTTCGCTGACGCCGCAAAGAACGCGCCCTTGACCGCTCCGGGCCGCTCTGCAAACCCTCCGCTAGGAAGGAAGGTGGATTTTAAGGAAGGCAAATCAAATCTACTTGACATGACCGGCCTTCTCATGGAAGGCCATAGCACGTTTTGTGGATCGGTCCGGCAGGTAGATGAGTGTAAGTGATTCCATGACAATGGCGGCTCCGATGCCCGAGTAGACTTTGGTGGTGCTGAATCCAACCCAAGGGCTCGGAGAAAGGAGCCGAACATGATCATTATAGGAGCAGATTATCACCCGGGCTTTCAGCAAATTGCGTTTGTGGATACCGACAGTGGGGAGTTCCAGGAACGGCGACTGCAACACCGTGAGGAAGCGGAAAAGTTTTATCGCGATCGCGCGGCCCAGGGAATGCAGGTGCGAGTGGGGATGGAAGCCAGTGGACAGGCGCGCTGGTTTGAACGATTGCTCTCGGAGTTGCACTTCGAGCTGTGGATCGGAGATGCAGCAGAAATCCAAACTCGACGAGTGCGCAAGCAGAAGACGGATCGCCAGGATGCGCAGCTGATTCTGCAGTTGATGCTGGAAGATCGCTTCCCGAAGATTTGGGTACCGAGCGGGGCGAACCGGGATCTGCGGCAACTGCTGTGGCACCGCATGGTGCAAGCGCGCACGCGGATCATGAATCAGTTGCAAGCGGTGGCGCTGAACGAAGGACTGCGCTGCAAGAAGCGATTGTGGAGGGTACACGGACGCGAGCAACTGGAATCGTTTCGGCTAGCTCCGTGGGCGAGCCGGCGACGGTGCGATCTGTTGGAACTGCTGGATCGATTGAACCCGACGATTGCGGAACTGAGCCAGGCGATCGAGCAGGAAGCAGGAAGAATCCGGGGACAGACGGGACATTCCCCATTGTTCGCCGCTATGCAGCAAAACACGCCGGGGGAGAAAATAGCAGAAAGGACTGGATTCGCGGCAGGGTTCGGAGCCATCTCTAGCTTAGGGATCCATCCATTTCCCATCCGGGGCGGGAAAAATGGGGAACGTCCCGTCTGTCCCCAGATTTCCTCTAGATTTCCTCTCTCCAGATTTCCTGAAAGTATTGATTCTTCGTTCCACAAGTACTCTTAATCAGTAGGTTGAAGGTTCGATTCCTTCCGCGCTCACCAACTTTTTCAGTCTTCGGCCAGACCCTCGGCCGGAATGGCTTCTCAGCGTGCGGTGCCTCTGATTTGCGCAACAATCTTTCATCATTCCCGCAAACTCTTTCACGTTGACAGCTTGTTCCCCGGGGTACCAGACTTCACAGGCCGTAGTCAACAATCAAAACGGGAGACAACGATGAAACAAGGGAATTTCAGCAAGGGGATCATCCTAATCATGTTCGTATTGCTTGGCGCTGTAGCCTATGCGCCGGCGTGGCCTATTACACAAGCTTGCACAGTTGGGTTTTTCAAGAATCACCCCCAGTTTATTACGGGTGGGTCTTGCCTCCCTGGACTGAATCAGAACACTCTGGTCAGCGCTGTGTTTGCGCCGGTGGACGCGTCGTCTTGCGTGGGTAAGTTGAGCATTCTGGAACTGCTCTCTTCTCCCACAACCGTCTGCGGAAAAGGAAACACCTTGGACGGGGCGGAAGTGATCCTGTTACGGCAGGCAATCACCCGCGCGCTCAATGGTGTTCAATCCTTTGATGCGTGCCATGCGGTGAAAGGCGTAATCAAGACGACCGACGCATCGATCGAGAACGGCATCGCTACGGATGATTTCTCGGGGATGAAGAGTCTGGCGAACAGATATGACCAACTGAATAACGACAATCCCTGCACGATCGGACAATAAGCGGCGATCCCCGATTGACGCCTTGCGTTGCTGCGTTGGTCGCTACCCCCCCGCGACCTGCTGCGTTTGAAACAAACAATGTTGCACAATTCCGTTACGAAAGAGTGCCGGCCAGGTTGGGCAACCTGGCCGGCGGTCTTGCGAGCATGGATGTTCTTGCTTGCCTTAACCGCGGCTGGCGCCAGCGGCCATGGCGTGAGCGGCCTGCTGACCGGTAGTCTCACGTAAGGTTTTGAAGGAATGCGTGAACGAACGTTGCACCAGGAACATCAGCGGCAGAATGAGCAGCGGGATGTACCAGGCGAAGGCGTGCGAAGCCAGCTTGGCCAGCCCGGCAACGCCCGCCGCCAGAACAAAATAAGGAAACGTGAGCTGCATAATCTGTTTCCAGATTTTGAACAGGTGGCCGCTTTCGGTCAGGGCGATGATGCCTGCCACGGGGATGGTGTTGACCAGTAAATAAGCCAACGCCCCCAGAGAGAGGCCAAGGCCCGTATTTGGCGCTACAGCCTGCATGGTGAACCACGCCGCCTGCGCTGCCATCAGAGTGACGCCCACGTTGAACATCGTTTTGGTTAAGCTCTGCTGGCCGCTTTCCGACCACAGGCATTGCACCAGCGTCGACGCTGCGGTGATCAGAAGCGCCTCGGCCAGGCTCAGCTCACTCAGAGCCAGCAGGATGAACGGCAGGTTCACCGACATGGATCCGGTCAGCCGTGGCAGCGAAACTCGGAGCCGCGCTGCGAACAGCGTCACCAAGAACATTCCGGTCAAGCGTGCGTAAGCCGGATGTCCCCATGTCAACGGCACTTGGGACAGAATCCCGATGCCGAACAGAACCACGAGCCCGATGAGTATTTTGGTTTTGATCGATAGGGTTGTCATGGTTAGTTTTCTCCGTCCTGGCCATCGCTGAAGGCCGAAGTTGCTGTTGAGCTACCCCAGATGATGCTGTTACCCCAGACCACGCTAAAGCCTTGGTCCACGGTATTGCCCCACACTACAGAGTTCCCCCAAACCACCGAGTTCGCATCCACCAGTGAGCTACCCCAGATGATGGAGTTGCCCCAGACTACCGAGCTTCCCCAAATAACTGAGCTGCCCCACGTCACGGAACTGGTATTGACGATGGTGCAAGTCTTCGACACAGGATCGTAGCTTGCAGTTGGAGATAAAGCGACGCCGTTGGCGACATCCGTGTTAGATAATGCGGCGTCGACATCGAGATATCCTGCGCCATAGGTGAAGACGTCATACTGGTTGTCGTAGCGATTGTTGTAGACGTCGTAGGAGCTGGTATACACGCCAAATCCCTTCCACGCCGTCTTCATGATGCGAGCTTTCACCGTATCCGGCGTGAGGGTAGGATCGTTTTGCAGCATGAGCGCCACCGCGCCGCTCACCACTGGTGTCGCCATGCTCGTCCCGCTCAGCCGAAAATACTGGGCGTTGCAGCCCGGGCCGCAGGGCCCCGTCGGAGCGACCTCGAGATTGCGGTTGGCGACATCGAGTGTGCTGTTCTTGACGAGCAACGATACGGTACGGTTGCCGGGTGCGACGATATCCGGCTTAACGACGTGATCGATCAGCGTCGGTCCCTTGGAGCTGTAGCTTGCGATCGCATCGTCTGTGCGCGTGTCAGTTTGCATTGTCCTGGTGGCGCCAACCGTAATGACCGCAGGGTCGTTACCCGGGGCGCCGATAGTGGCGAAACCGTGAGTGTGCTGCGAGTTGTCTCTTCCAGCGTTTCCCGCGGCCACAACCACGACGATGCCTGCGTTCCAGGCTTGTTCCACCGCCTGGCAGAGAGGGTCCAGCGTGTAACTTTCAAACACTGGCCGTCCCAGTGAAAGATTGATGACCCGGATGTTGTATTGAGTCTTCAGTTGGATGGCTCGCTGAATCGCAGCGATCACCTGGCTGTCGGTGCCGGCACCGTTTTGATCCAGTACGCGAAGGTTGATGAGGTTGACATTCGGAGCCATGCCTACGATTTGTTTCGAATAGCCGCTCCCAGTGCGGGATGCGGAGCCGTTTCCACCAATGATGCCGCTGACGTGAGTACCGTGTCCGTAGGCATCTACGGCGGAGGTATTTCCTACAACGAAACTTTCGCTGTGAACCACGCGGGTCCCGCTGGCATTGCGAAAGTCAGCGTGATCAGCGACACCGCTATCGATGACTGCAACTCCGATTCCGGTGCCATCGAGGCCGTACTGCTGGGCCGCAACGTCGGCTTCCACCGCCGGAGCGAAACTCTCGTAGCTACTGTTTAGACCAAGCGGGCGATCCGGTGACACGTAAAGGATGTCACAATCCTTCTCCATGTCTGCCAGAGCCGACACCGGCACTCTGAAAGCGGCACCCTTGATGCTGTGCAGTTTGCTCTTCAGCGTGGCGCCCCGCGCCGACATTTTCTGGTAATGTGCGGCGGTCGGAGTCACCTTGTACTGCACGATCACATCGACCATTGCGTTCGGGTTGTGACGGTCGATGTCCCCGGCAATCCTTCTGCCATTATGCGTTTGACCGGATTGCTGGTTGGACGGTTGTGGCGGCGAGGCAAAGCTCGCCGTTACGAAGAGAACCGGAATCGCAAGACCGAAAACGATCTTCCCGATGCCCTTCCATTTTTCCGGAGATAGCCTTTGTGGCTTCATTGATTGGTCGCTCCTATCGCTCCCATATCCTGTCAAGTAGTTAGCTGCCCCAGACTGCAGAGGCCACGAATGAGACAGCGTGGTTGAAAAACATCGAGGGAATCATTTGAACCGCGCCGTAAGCTAGTACGGCAAGTAGAGCCAGCCATCCGATTTTGTTCTTCTTTTGCACTTGAACACTCCTCACAAGCGGAATCTTGCTCGTGCTCTTAGGTGCAGGCGGAGCGCCAAAGAGGCGACGCGACCAACCAATGTAGAATCAATAACTTGGAACGATATACCTACCGTCGCCGACCGGGACAGATTGTCCGCCCGGTCTCCCGGCAGACGGGCTATCCGTATGAAAATACGAGAGATGTACCATGTCGCCCGCAAGAGGGACAAGTTGTCCCAGTCCCCTCAGTAAACTGGTTGGTAACGCGGCTCCAAAGAGTCTTGGATCGAGTGGGAAACCAAGGATGGCAAACCGATTTCAGGATTGGTAGGCGCGGCAGGAATTGAACCTGCAACCCTCGGATTAGAAATCCGATGCTCTATCCGTTTGAGCTACGCGCCCTTTAATGACTTACGGTGTATTTTCCCTCAACTGTCACTAAACTGTCACCAAAATGCTTGTGCCCTGACCGAGACGCTTGGCAACTTTCTTCGGGGGCAGCGTGTGCACGACGACTTTCTGCATAGCTTCGACCACGTCCCCGGTGCTCACGATGTGGTATCTGTCGAACACTGAGCGCGTCTTGTGGCCGCTGATTTTCATGGTGATGCGTTCCGGCACGCCCGCGTTCACGAGGTTGCGTACGGCAGACCTGCGTAGATCGTGGACGATGAGACCTTCATAAGCGTACCAGATGTTTCCTGACTCGCTAGTCTGCTTGACGCGCTTGCCAAGGCCGACGACTTCACATGCTTTGCTCCATTCAGTGCGAAGGTTCGTGGCGTCGAAGACCCGGCCAGTCTTCGGCTCCACGGCCTTCAAGATTTTCACCAACACAGGCGGCAGAGGGACGATACGCGCTTCATCGTTCTTCGTCTGGTCTTCCTCCAATCGAATGCATGGTACCGTTAAATGTCAAGCACTAAAGCCCGAAGCCAGCGCCCATGGCCGAAGGATGGTTCGTTTATCTTGGGGAGAATTAGGGCGGCAGGGTGACGCACGTCTATAGCCCACTCTTCCAGACAACTTCGATTCATTCTTAGGTCAGCGAAGCGCAAATTCGGACGTTCTGGGCACTTTTGCAGTTGACATTCATTCCTGATCGGACAAGAATTCACAGGCTGTTAGGGCTGTCTGCCGCTTTCCCCAACTTCTGGTTATGGCCCTCGGAATTAGCAGTCAGGCTCTTCCATATTTCGGTGTTGTTGCGTCATTGGGCCGAACCCTTCGGAGGTAAGAATCATGAAACGCGTAGTGATTGGAATCTGTTTCGTGCTGGTGGTTGTCGCGACCGCGAATTTGAATCCTGGGCGGGCGCAGGAAGCGAGCGCGGCTGCGAAACAGCCGCCGGGCAACGGAGCCCCGCCGCCAGTGAATCCGTTGAAGGTGGCGTTGCTGAAGTGGTACGCGGCGAACCAGGCGACCCACTTCAAGGTGGGCCAACTGCCATTGGGCGTGGCCTTTGATGGGGAGAATGTCTGGGTGAGCAACGCTGCGGATAACACCGTTACCAAGTTGAAAGGCGCGGATGGCACGAACCTGGGCACGTTTGCCGTGGGTAGCCAGCCCATGGGTGTAGCTTTTGACGGAGCCAATGTCTGGGTTGCTAACTGCAGCAGCAATACTGTCACGAAGCTACGGGCAAGCGATGGCACCAATCTGGGTACATTCAAGGTGGGCACTCAACCTTGGTGGCTTGCCTTTGATGGGCGGGCTGTCTGGGTGACGAACTCCATGAGCAACTCGGTAACAAAGCTTCTCGCAGAGAACGGAAAGGTTCTCGGGACCTTCACGGTAAGCGGCCCTCGCGGAATTGCCTTCGACGGGACCTATGTTTGGGTATCGAACTTTGACAACACGGTGACGCGCTTAAAGCTCGATGGGGCGAATGCGGGAGTATTCAATGTGGGCGCTCAGCCGCTGGGTCTGGCGTTCGATGGCGCCAACATTTGGGTGGCCAACAGCAACACCGGCAACGTGACCAAACTGCGTGCCAGCGATGGCGCGAACCTAGGCACGTTTCCGGTGAACGGTTCTCCGCTCGAAGTGGTTTTTGACGGAAACGACATCTGGGTCAGTACCGGCGCCATCGTCGACAGGATGCGTGTCAGCGACGGAAAGATTCTGGGCATTTTCCATACGGGTGGCGGACCCGTGGGCCTAGCCTTTGATGGAGCCAACATCTGGGTGGCAAATTACGACAGCGGTACCGTTTCCAAGTTATGAGCCTGCGGAAACCGAGCTGCGTTGATACGGAGTGGAACCTGACGCGGAATTGTCGAAAGGGTGGCAATATGAAATTTGGCATACGCAGAAAACACAACCTGTTGGGATTTGTGTACCCGCTGATTGCTCTGGCCGGTACGTTGTCCACCGCACAAGTAAACGCGACCACCTGGCAGTACAACAACTGGCGCACGGGCCAGAACACGTCGGAGACAACCCTGACAACGACGAACGTAAGGGAGAATAGTTTCGGAAAGATCTGTTCGGCTTCGGTTGACGGCCAGATTTATGCCCAGCCTCTTGTCTTGTGGAATTCCTCGACAAACAAGAATGTTGTCTACGTTGTCACCCAGAACGACAGCATCTACGCTTTCGACGGGACCAACTGTTCATTGATCGCCAGCAACACCTCGCTAATTCCCAGTACGGAGGCTCCCAACAAAACAAAACGGCTGGCAGCTTGCGCTGCCAGCCGTGTTTGAACTGAGTAACCAGGTCCGGTTACCGGCGTCCACCGCCGCCGTGAAAGCCACCGCCTCCATGGAAGCCTCCCCCACCACCGTGGAAGCCACCGCCGCCAACTGAGGCGCGCGCATAGCTCCGGCCGTAGCCAGCTCCACCACCCCGATTGTAAGCGTATGCGCCAGGCCTGTAGGAGCCTCGACCATAGTAACCGCGGCCGTAGCCATATCCCCCGCGTCCATAGTAACCGTAGCCTCGGCCGTAGAAGCCGTGATACCAAGGGCCCGCGCCGATGAAGATGCCACCCGCAAACCACTGCGGCCCATAGTAACCGTAAGGCGCGCACGCATATGGATAATCGGCGTAGTAGCCATAGGCACATGCCGGCGCCGCTCCGACGTAACCGTAGCCCCCGCCAACCCGGACGCCAACCGCAACCTGGGCTTGCGAGTAAGCCAGCGGAAGCATCAGAATTCCCAGCAAAGCCAAATATCTTAGATAACGCATTTTCGTTCCCCCTTCCCCCATCTGCGATCTCCGTGAAGATCAGCAGACCCGGCGGCCTTCAGGTCTTTCAGCTTCGTCTGAAGCGCCTGCCTGTGTATATAAACGCCGAAGCAGGATAAAAGTTGCAGGGCGTTAGATCTCTATGGGTTGCGGCGGGGCCCTGGCCGGGCAGTTGGGCGCATCGAATACCTATTTTTCAAGTAAAGTGCGCGGTCCGCGCGGCTTCGGTTTTGTATACTGCCTCCGTGCCTGCTCACGTGGCACCTTTGATGACTCGTTCCGCTCCGTCCCGGCTTGCCTATATTGACTGGATGCGTGGGCTGGCCTGCGTGCTGATGTTTCAGACGCATTGTTATGACTCATGGCTGGGCGGCGACGCGCGCAAAGGAAGTTTTTTCATGTGGTCCCAGCTGGGGGGAACGCTGCCTGCCCCACTCTTTCTTTTTCTTGCGGGAATCTCGTTCGCGATTGTGACCGATAAGTTGCGGCAGAGAGGCGTTCCCGCCGCACAAATTGCTCGGACCACGATTCGGCGCGGCGCGGAGATCCTCGGACTTGGGCTCCTGTTTCGGCTGCAGGAGTTTCTGATTGCCTGGGGCTGGGCGCCCTGGAGCGACTTGTTGCGCGTGGATATCCTCAATACCATCGGCCTGTCGATGATGTTGATGGGAGCGGTTTGCTGGATGGTTCTACTCATCAATCCCAAAGTGCACGCGCGTTTCGCGCTGGCAGCAACGGCCACCGGTGTTGCCATGAGCATTTCACTTCTGAGCCCATTGCTATGGACGAACTGGCGCCCGCGCTGGCTGCCCTGGCCGCTTGAATCTTATATCGATGGCGTGCACAATCTCGGCGAGCCTCAGGCCTGGCTGTTTCCGATTTTCCCCTGGACCGCCTTTGCCTTCGTCGGCCTGGCCGTGGGATTCGTTCTGTTGAGCGACGAGGCGCGGAAACGCGGCGCTGCAACATTTTTGCTGGCAGGCGCGGGAGGAATCGGCTTAATTTATCTGGCGCGGTGGCTGGACGCCGGCCCGCATCATCTTTATGCGGCTGATGACTTCTGGCATACCAGTCCGAATTTCTTTCTGATTCGCGTGGGACTTCTGCTCATCATTTTGGCGGGAACGTATCTGTGGTGCAGATGGGGCGCGGGGCAGTGGGGTTTCAGCCCTTTCATCCAACTCGGGCAGACTTCGCTGCTCGTGTATTGGGTGCATCTTGAATTCGTCTATGGAAGGCTTTCCATTGTGGCGAAACGAGCCGTCGACATTCGCACCGCTTCGTTTGGATTGCTGGCGATCTTCCTTTCGATGCTGCTGTTATCCGTGCTGCGTACCCGTCTCAAAGGACGCGGCGCCGAAGCGCTGGCTTGGTTCCAACGACCGGTAAAGGCCAGCTAATCCTTGCCCGACAACTGGCGAATTGCATTCTGTACCAACTTCAAAGCGATGGTCCACCGTTCACGAGATTGCGGCTCGTCGTCTCCGTATCCGAACAGATAAAAGGTGATGTAGAAACCGTCGCGAGTTTTGTCCTCCGCGTGATAGCAACAGTGGCGGATGAGAAACTCGGCGGCGGCGGGAATCTCGGGAGCCCGCTTCAAAAGCTCGGTGAGCCGGGTCGCCAGTTGCTCGTGCTCGGGGAAGGAAAAACGGCAGCGAACGTCGGAGAAAAGAAGGTCAACATAGGAAGCGAACTTGTGAGTGGCTTCGTAGATCTCCTCTTCTGGATTTATTTCCGTGCTCAGCCATGTGTCACATTTGGCGGTTTCGAGCGGGCTTGCAGCCGAATTCACTTTGGAAAGGAACTCGGCTAACTCCGGCACTCGTTGTGCTTCCTCAACCTCGAGCAGGAGTTCAGGATGACGCTTCAAATCGTAATAGCGAGGGCCCCCTGGTGCAGCGGCCCAAGGCATCTGAAGCGTCTCGTCGTCAGCGCCGAGTTCGACGGCGAAGTCGGCCTGCACGCTATTTCGCGGGTGCAGGCTGGGGGACAGGCTGCGGCGTTGCATTCGGCGTCGAGAAGTTCACCTTCGGCACCTGACGTGATTCCTCCGAAGCGGCAAAATATGCCTCGTTAGGTTTGAATCCAGCCCAACCCGCGTAAATATTGTTCGGAAAGGTCTGCACGTAGGTGTTGTAGTCTTGCAGGGTGTCGTTGTAACGCTTGCGTTCGACCGCGATGCGATTCTCGGTTCCCGCCAACTCATCCTGTAGCCGGAGAAAGTTCTCATTCGATTTCAATTGCGGATAGTTCTCGACCACGGCGAGCAGGCGTCCGATGGCGCCGTCCAATTGCTGGTTGGCGGCTATTTTATCCGCCGGAGCATTGGCGGAGAGCAGCCGGGAACGGGCCGCCGCGATGTCGCCAAATACTTTTTGTTCCTGGCCGGCAATGCCCTTCACGGTTTCGACAAGATTCGGAATCAGGTCCGCCCGTCGCTGCAGAACAATATCCACTTGCGACCATGCGCTTTTGACCGCCTCATTCTTAGTCACAAGAGTGTTGCGGACACCTACGTACTGTCCGAATGCGAACAGCGCGATCAGCACCAGAACAACAATCACAATCAAGCCTATTTTCATCTTTTTCCTCTCCGTAAAAGAGCTGTCAAAATCACACGCTGCGTGGTCGCGGCGAGTCTAGCATTTTATCCACTGCGGTGGTTACTTGCTGGACGGCCGCCAGATAACGCGCAAAAACATCCGTCACATCGAACTGCTTAGCCTCCGCTTTGCGCTCGCGAATGTCGAGCAATTGCTGGAAGGCCGACGGATCGAATGGAATACGTTTGCTCAGCGCCTGAACTGCGTCCCGCTTTGTCTTGGGAGGCGTGTCGCCCAGTGCAATCAAGGCGTGCCGGAATAACGTTGAAAAAGCCGGCAATGACCCGAGCAACAGCTCCCACAAGCGCTTTTCCTTGTTGCGTGCGAGCAGCAGACGTCCGCGCAATAAGATCAGCTTTTCTCTGAGTTCGTACTCCAGTTGAGCCCGGTGCAAATCCATGGGAATATGAAGGCCGCTGAGAACGTCTTCGCCGAACAGCACGCGGTGACGTTGCTGCATATCAAGAAACTCAATGGAAAAAACATCGGTCGAGCGCTCCAGTTCCTCACCCGTTAGAACCATGGGTTCATGATGCTTCTGCCGCGTCCACCCCTCCACGGCAGGGGCAATTGCATTGAGCTTGGCGAAAGACGCCTCGCGCAATATGCACAGCAAGTTGACGTTGGAAAAGTCGGGATGAAACTCGCCATCGGCAGCGGAACCATAAAGAATTACACTCTGCAGATTCTCTCCGGCTTCCGCCCGTAAGCGGCTGATGAATTCGCTGATTTGTTTTTCCGCAACCATAGTGCCTCTTAATATTTTTCGCTCTACCAGCTTCCGCTGGCGCCGCCACCGCCTGAACTACCGCCGCCAAACCCGCCGAAACCGCCGCCACCACCAAAACCGCCACCGCCACCGAAGCCGCCGCCACCACCAAAACCGCCGCCACCACCAAAACCGCCCCGCCCGCCTAAAAGCAACCCCCAAAACAGCAACCGCCCAAGCGGCGTAAATAAGACAATGAGGCCAACAATAATGAGGACAATAATCGCGCCAATCGACATCCCCGGCGTCGGTTGTTCCACCGGAACCGGCGCAGACGGACGCGTGCCGGTTAATTGCACGCCTGCATCCTGCGCGATCACATCGGCGACCCGCGACGTCATCAGCGCAACCGCGGCATTGTAATCGTTTTGTTTAAGCAGCGGCACCGCTTCTCGTCCGAATCCGCCGACTTTGCCATCGGGAAGAATCGCCTCCAGCCCGTAGCCCACTTCAATTCGATAGCGATGGTCTTGCGTTGCCAGCAGAATTAATACGCCGTGATCCGTGGCTTTGCTGCCGACGCCCCACTTCTTAAAAAGGTCTACCGCATAGCTTTCGACATCGGAACCGTCGAGCGACTTGATGGTGACGACCGCGATTTGCGCATGCGCTTTCTGATCGACTTGTTGGCAAATGTCATCAAGTTGGCTGATCGTATTCTGATCGAGGACATGGGCAAAGTCGTTGACGTAGTCCGTCGGGCTGAGTTGCGATACGGGTTCCGCGTGCAGAAGGAATGCCAGCGTCAAGGCTAGCATCGACGCAGATATGATTTTTGCGCCCAGTTTCATTCGAGAAGTGATTGTATAGGAGACAACTCGCGCTCGCTTCACCTGGAGATGCTCAGACGTCTCGTAAAAAGTCCACTACTTGCCGTTCAGCCCAACGGCCGTCTTCGCTGTCCCGTTCCCCAAGAAACGAGCAATGGCCGCCGTCCTCAGTCTCCACAAAGGTAATGTGAGGATTGGCCAGAATCTTCTGCCGGGTTTCCGGAAGAATGCGAATGAAAGGATCGTTGGCCGCATGCAGAATCAAGGTGGGCACAGCAACACGGTCGATGACGTTGGCGGCCGCGGCTCTCTCGTAATAATCAGATGCGCCCGCGAACCCGCAATAATAGGCTGTGATCTTGTCGTCAAAGTCGCGCAGACTGGTAAGTCCCCGCAAGCGCGAGGTATCGAAGACGCCTGGAAACAGCCGGGCTTTCGCTAGCAGACGGCGGCGAAGTTTCCACATGAAATGATATTCGTAAAGGCGATTGCCACGCAGATGCAACGCGTCGGCGGATGCCGCAAGATTCACCGCGGGGCACACTGCCGCTACTGCGCGGAACTGCGCGGGCCCATGCCTTCCCCATTCTCCGGCGAGTTTGAGGACAAGATTGCCGCCCATGGAAAACCCAGACAACGCAAACCTGGAAATCCCGTCGTGATCCGTCAGGTTTTCCGCGACCCTGGCAATATCAGCCGAGCGTCCCGAATGATAAAGAGTGGGGGACAACGAGTCTGTGCCACCGCAGTTGCGCTGGTTCATGCGCACAACGTTCATGCCCGCTGAGAGGCCCTTGGCGGCAATGCCCAACATGTATTGCGATTCGCTCGAGCCCTCGAGTCCGTGAACAATAATTACCGTCAGCGCTTTGTCCCGCTCGGGCTGCCAGTGGCAGTGGCACAGCACCTGCACCCCAGGCTCGACTTCAATCAGGCGTCCTTCCGCTGGAGCCAGCACGATTCTCCGCGGCAGAAAATAACTCGCCAGAGTTTGAAGATGCCCGCCGCGCAAACCGCGTCGTGGCACAAATTCTCGTGCTGCCGTTTGCCTGGACCCCACTCTCTGATTTTAAATGGATATGAGCTTAAGAGAGTCAGGAGTTGTCCATGCCTATTTTTGAGTATGTTTGCCGGGAATGCGATCATCAATTTGAAGCATTGGTATACGGCAGTCAAAAAGCCGAATGCCCAAAATGCCAGAGCAAGAAACTTGCGCAACAGCTTTCCGTGTTTGCAATGTCAGCCAAGGCTTCTGCGAGCGCAGCTCCATCGGTGTCAGCGTGCGGGAGTTGCGGCGACCCGCGTGGTCCGGGTGCCTGCTCGATGCCTGACATGGATTAATTTATTGCGGGGACCGGTCGTCCTCTTCCAGACTCTCGAACAGGAAAGTGACAAATAACCCCAAGCGCACTGGGACAAGGGAGAAGAGAGTATCGTGGACAAGGTCGAGCACATTCTGGGGAATCCGGCTCGATGGGGTTGGTCAGGAATCCGCTCGAAGTTCGCTGGTCCTGGCGTGACCCGCGAACTTCCGGATGTGTCGTGAGACGGGCAAGCACGCACGTCCTCCATCATTCATTCGTCGACCACCGGATTTCTTAGCGTGCCCACGCCCTCCGCGCTTACCTCAATCACATCCCCCGCGACTACCGGGCCGACGCCCTTCGGAGTGCCGGTTGCAATCAAGTCTCCTCGTACCAGCGTCATTACATCAGAGATACAACGAATGATGACATCGAGCGAAAAAATGAAATCGCGGGTATTGCCTAGCTGCCGGACCTCTCCGTTCACTTTTGTTTCAACCCCGACTCCGGCCCAGGGATCGATCTCATCCGTGACCAGCGGCCCCACTGGGCAGGAAGTATCAAAACCTTTGGCCCGAGCCCACTGATCCTCTTTGTTCTGCCAATCGCGCGCGGTCACATCATTCAGGCAGGTATAGCCAAGAATGTACGGCCGTGTGTCTTCATCGGCGCTCAGTTTGTAGCACGTCTTGCCAATGACGACCGCGAGCTCGCCTTCGAAGTCTACCCGCTGCGAGAGCTTGGGTCGCCGAATTTCACGTCCGGGCGCGAGCAGCGACGATGGAGGTTTAAAAAAAAGCAGCGGTTCGCTCGGCACTTCATTGCCCAGCTCAGCAGCGTGCTCCCGGTAGTTACGGCCCACACAGACGATCTTCGATGGGCGAACTGGCGCGAGCAGATGCGCCTCGGACAAAGCAAGATGGTCCATCCTTTTAGATGGCAGATCTTCGATGTCGCCGCCTATTTCCCCAGGCTCCTTCAGCAGCAGGCGGGTGATCCGCTCCACCCCCCTGAGCGCTTCGACTAAGCCGTAGCGGGGTTGTCCATCAAGTTCGAATCTGCAATATTTCATAGAACCTCAGCGCTTAGCATTTAGCACTCAGTATTTAGCAATCAGCACTTAGCTAGCACTTAAGTATTTCCGCAGCCCTGAAAGTGCCAACTGCTGCCTTAGGGTACCGCTTCACTCGCCTGTTGCGACCGTCCGCTTTCGTTTCCGCGTACGTCGACTGCGGAGACAGAGTAGAAAAAGCTCTTTCCTGGAGCCACATTCATGTCGCGAAACGCCGGCACTTTCACCACTTCGGTGTTGATTTTCAGCGGCTCGTCGCCCTCTGCGCGGCGAAAGACATTGTATCCGGCAAGATCCGCTTCCGTGTCCGGAGCCCAGATCAAATCGATGAACGGTTGCTGGCCCGCTCCCGAAAACACGGCCTGCAGACCGGAAGGCACAGCGGGCGGGAACACGTCATGAGCAAATACTTTTACGGCAGGTGTGTCATCGCCCTCGAACTGAGTCTCAGGTTTTCCCTCTTCGTGGATCAGAGTGACGATGGTTGCGCGATAAAGATATGTGTTCTCCCATTCGAAAGTATGATCCACAAGCTGCGTCGCCGATGCTGCGTCGAGCGCGACCTCGCCAGCTACGGTGTCAGTATTCCCGTCCTCCGGTCGACGATACACGCGGTACGTGTATCGGAACTCCGGAAGTTCTGCCGTATGCGGCATCGCGGCCCAAGTCAGGATGACACCTTCCGCCGTGACTTGAGCTCGAAAGTCAGCGGGTGGCGGCGGGGCAGGCACCGCGGGCACGTGTACCGTATTCGAAATTCCAGCGCTCCGGCCGTTCTTGTTCGGCACGGAAACCGCATAGAAAATCTTTGCACCAGGCTTCGCAACCCCGAGGACTGGCGGAAGATTATCTGTGTAATGCGCCTGTAGGCTGCCAGCGGGCTTCGCAGTTTCTGTTTGCCCAGGGCTTGTCGCGGGAAGCTGAGGTGCCGGTACTTCTCCCACCGGATTCGCGCATTCGCTCATTGCGACAAACAGGCTTCTGCAAATGCGAGTGGGCCCATGGTGCCGTAATGCGAGGCGATCCGTCGCTTCGCGAGGGGCGGTCCAATCGAGGTAAACATGGTCGCCTTTGCGCACCCCCCGAAGATCAGTCACCGGTTCCGGCAGCTCTAACGAGGGCGGCTTGGGAGCGCCTGGGACGCCGCAGCCCAAAAAGGCAGCGGCGCCCAAAATCAATAGCATTAATTTCGAGGTGAACGGCCTCATCGGCGGAAGAGCTAAGGTTACCAGAACGGCGAGACTCTTGATCTCGCGACCGCTTGTTCCTAGGCCGAGAGTTCCCGCAAAGCCTCACGAAAGACGCGGGTGTGCTGGTCAATGTCAGACGCATCCGTCTGCGGCGACATCAGCGCCATGTTATGGAACGGCGTCAGCAAAATTCCCCGGTTCATGGCGTAGAGATGCATGAAACGCTCGAGTTCGAAGTCCATGGCATCATGCGCCTCGGTTCCATTCTTCGGCGGCTGAGGCGAGAACGAATATTCGGCCCGGCATCCAAGCCGGGTAACGTTCCAGAGAACAGCAAATTCGGCGATGGCGTCTTGTACACCTTTGGTCCAGCGCTCAGCCGCAGGGATCATGCGGCCAAACGCCTCCCTGGTCAGAACTTCGGTCAGCGTCGCGCGCATTGCGGCGAGCGAAAGCGCATTGCCCGCCAAGGTTCCACCGATGCCCCCCACGTCGCAGTCTTCGAGACTGTGCTGATCCATGATACGTTTGGCGACCTCGGCTGTAAAACCGTAGGCCGCTCCCGGAACGCCACCCGCGATGGGCTTGCCGAAAACCAGGAAATCGGGATCGAGATTCTCCGCGCGGGTATAGCCTCCGGGGCCGGCGCAGATAGTGTGGGTTTCGTCGAGAATGAGCAGGGACGCGAATTTCCGCGTGAGCTCGCGTAGCGCCTGGTGGTAACCGGCTTGAGGATGGACAATTCCGACGTTGGTCAGTGCGGGTTCGGCCAGCACACAAGCTACGTCACGCGCAGCCAGGGCTTGTTCGAGCGCAGCCAGATCATTAAACTCGACTACTCTTGTGGTGATTGCCGGATCCACGGGCGGACCTATGTTGCCGCGCCGCGCCCTGGCAATGCCATTGTCCAGAGTGATGAAAGTTTCATCCACCGTCCCGTGATAGCACCAATTGAAAACCAGAATCTTTGGACGTCCGGTAATCTGGCGGGCGAGGCGGATGGAGAATCGGTTCGCATCCGTTGCCGTCAGCGCAAATTGCCAGTACGGCAAGCCGAACCGTTTCTGCAATTCTTCTCCTACAAAGATGGCGTCTTCGCTGGGCAGCATCAGGGTGATGCCGCGCCGGCTCTGCTCTTCAATCGCCCGCACCGTTGCCGAAGGCGAGTGCCCAGTCATCGCCCCAGTGTCGCCAAGACAAAGGTCGACGTAACGATGACCATCCACATCGTAGAAATGCGCCCCCTGGGCCTCGCGGACGAATGGCGGGAAAGCGCCCGCCCATTTCACCATCCAGTTCATAGGCACGCCGCCGAGCAACGATTTGCCCGCGCGCTCAAACAGAGCCTTGGACTTGGGATTGTCGTCGATGAAGCGCCGCTGCTCGCGCTGCATCAGGGATGCCACGTGGCTACGATCGATGGTTGCCATGGGAAAGCTGAGAGCTTACCAGAAGACGGTTTGCCTAAACCAGTTGACTTAATGCAGGAATTACAGGATGTACCGCGACAGATCCTGATCTTTCACAATGTCGGCCAGCATGTGGCGCACATAGTCTGCGTCTACTTTGAAGTGCTCGCCTTTTTTGTCTGGAGCGTCGAAGCTGATTTCATCGAGCACGCGTTCCATGATTGTATGCAGGCGGCGCGCGCCGATGTTTTCCGTGCCTTCATTCACGCGGAAGGCAAAGCGGGCCACCTCCTCGAGCGCATCCTTGGTGAATTCAAGTTTCACGCTTTCAGTTTCAAGCAGCGCGGTGTACTGCTTCACCAGGGATGACTTGGGTTCCGTCAAAATGCGGATGAAATCTTCCATGGTCAGCGACTGCAATTCGACGCGAATAGGGAATCGGCCTTGCAACTCCGGAATCAGATCGCTGGGCTTGGAAACGTGAAACGCTCCCGCTGCCACGAACAGAATGTGGTCGGTTCGAACCATTCCATAGCGGGTGTTGACCGTCGTTCCTTCTACAATTGGCAGGATGTCGCGCTGCACGCCCTCGCGCGAAACGTCCGGCCCGTGGCCGCTCTCTCGGCCCGCGATCTTGTCAATCTCATCGAGAAAGATGATGCCCGAATCCTCTACCCGATCGATGGCGGTGCGAGTCACCTGATCCATGTCGATCAGCCGCTGCTCCTCTTCCTGGATCAGGTATTCAAACGCCTCATTGACCTTCATCTTGCGCTTCTTGGTGCGCTGGCCGAAGATATTGGGCAACATATCCTTAATGTTGACATCCATCTCCTCAACGCCCTGATTGGAGATGATTTCAAAAGATGGAAACGCGCGCTCCCGCACATCGATTTCGACGGTGCGTTCATCGAGCTTGCCTTCGCGTAATTGCTGGCGCAGCTTCTCCCGGGTGCGATTTTGTGATTCGCCAGATGAAGATGAAGTCGTTCCTTCGAGCACAAAACCAGCCTGGGCAGACTCTGCCGGACGAGACGGAGGTGCAACCGGCGGCAAAAGGATATCGAGCAGGCGTTCCTCAGCATTGAGTTCGGCCTTGTCGGCCACATCTTCCAGCTTTTCCTCGCGCACCATTTCAATCGCGATCTCGACCAGATCGCGGATCATGGACTCCACATCGCGCCCAACGTATCCGACTTCGGTGAACTTTGACGCTTCCACCTTCAAAAACGGCGAGTTGGCGAGCTTGGCCAGCCGACGGGCGATTTCAGTCTTGCCCACGCCCGTAGGCCCGATCATGATGATGTTCTTGGGAATAATTTCTTCGGCGAGATCGGGCGTCAGCTTCTGCCGCCGCATGCGGTTGCGCAGCGCAATCGCCACAGCCCGTTTTGCATCCTTCTGCCCAATGACGTGCTTATCCAGCTCGGCTACGATCTCACGCGGCGTGAGGTCGTCGAGCGTAATCTGTTCTTCGTCCACGGTTCCGGGTAGGTAAATAGCCATAAATTGGTTATCGGTTGTTGGTCGTCAGTCGTTGGTCAGAACGGGTTTGGCGAAGGACCAAGGACCAATGACCAACGGCTAAAGCTCTTCAATCGTCACTTTGTCATTCGTATAAATGCACATGTTGCCGGCAATCTTCATTGCCTCTTCCGCAATCTGATGGGCCGAGAGCTGGGTGTGCGCCGCCAGCGCCTGTGCCGCCGCTTGCGCATACGGCCCTCCGCTGCCGATGGCGGCAATCCCCCCATCCGGCTCAATCACGTCGCCCTGGCCGCTGAGCAGGAAAGTCTGCTCTTTATCGGAGACCAACAGCAGAGCTTCCAGATGCCGCAAAAACTTATCCGTCCGCCAATCCTTCGCCAGCTCGACAGCGCCCCGGCCGATATTCCCATGATACTGCTCCAGCTTCGCCTCGAAACGACTAAAAAGCGAAAAAGCGTCCGCAGTCGAACCCGCGAATCCGGCAAGGATCTTATCCTGATACAAGCGGCGTATCTTCTTGGCCGTGTGTTTGATCACGCCTTCGCCAAGCGTAACTTGTCCGTCGCCGGCCATCACCACATGGCCGTCACGCCGGACGCAAAGGACCGTCGTCGAACGTACTAATCGCTTCCTGCTCATGAGCGCAATTTCTGATTATAGCAGCCGACGCGGATGCTGATCCGATACCCGCATGCGTCATGTCTCAGTTTCCCGAGCCCGCCAGGCCAGTTCCTCAGCTCACCACCAAATCCGCCATTCGGACCGCGTCAGCACAAGCGCGCACGTCGTGTGTGCGAATAATGTGTGCCCCTTTCAAGATCACCGCTGTTTCCGCCGCGACCGTTCCATAGAGACGAGCAGCCACGGGCGCATCCTCCCCGTTCCGCGCCAGCGCCCGTCCGATGAACGACTTGCGTGACACTCCTGCGAGCAGCGGATATCGCAGCTCATGCAACTCGTCGAAGCGCTTGAGCAGCGGATAATTTTCCTGAAAACTCTTGCCGAATCCGAACCCCGGATCGAGTACGATCCGCTCCCGCTTCACTCCCGCGATCTGCGCCACATCGGCCCAGTCCCGCAGTTCACGTTTCACCAGCATCACGATATCCGATACCGGCGGCAACGTCCGCCACTCCTCCGGACGTCCGCGCATGTGCATCAGCACCGCGCCGCATTTCAACCCGGCCAGCGTCTTCACCATCCGCGGATCCCAGCGAAATCCGCTCACATCGTTCACAATCTCGGCGCCCGCCTCCACCGCAGCACGCGCTACCATCGCTTTGTAGGTATCGACGGAAACCACCGCTTCCGGACGCTTTTGTTTCAAGGCTGCGATCACCGGAATCACTCGCTCCAATTCTTCCTTCTCGCTAACCGGCTGCCTCTCCGAAGGCGGCTGCCCCACTGACAAGTTTTTCCGGCCGGGTGGCTCCGCGGGCGCGAGGACCTTGGCGCCCGGCCGGGTCGATTCCCCACCAACGTCGATAATATCGGCGCCATCTTGCAGCAATTGCAATCCGTAATCCACCGCCCTGCCGCGGTCAAAATGCGCGCCCGCATCAGAAAAAGAATCTGGGGTCACGTTGATCACGCCCATGACCAGCGTGCGCTTCCCCAGTTGCAAGGACCGAGAACCCAGGCTCCATTCGAACACCGGACGCATGCGCCCGATTCTAAACCTTACCGGACTTCGCAGCCCGAACCGCTCGCATGTCTCAGGAATCCTTTGGCCGTAAGGCTTACCGCCGACTCGCATGGCCGGGGGCGTCTCGCACCCTGGTGCTACAATCTAGTTACGGGGATGGCGCGAAAGCATTCGCATTTCACGATTGTTTTTTTTCTGCTGCTGGCGACGCAGCTCCACGCCGCATCCCATGATCCGCTTGCCAAGCGCGTTGACGCGATTCTCTCCGCGCCCGATCTGACTCGCGGTTTTTGGGGCATCGAAGTAGTCTCACTCGATAACGGAAAAATCATTTACGCTCAGAATGCTGACAAGCTGTTCACCCCGGCTTCCAATACCAAACTGTTTACCACGGCCGCCGCTCTGGCTCTGATCGGGCCGGATTACAGTTCGCGCACCACTGTCGAGACCAGCGGAATTCTGGACAAGTATGGACGCCTCACCGGCGATCTGGTGCTGGTCGGGCGCGGCGACCCCAATCTTTCCGGGCGTGAATTACCCTACAACCTGAAGACCGCGCGCAATGCCCACCCCATTCAAGTGCTCGAGCAACTCGCCGACGCGCTGGTTCAGAAGGGCGTGAAGTACGTCGATGGCAACGTCATTGCCGACGACTCCTACTTCGCCTTTGAACGCTACGGAGAAGGCTGGAGTCAGGACGATCTGGTCCTAGCCGATGGCGCTCCGGTTTCCGCGCTTACCATTAATGACAATGTTGTGTTCGTGAACATCCTCCCCGCGGACCGGGCCGGGGATCGCGCCTTCGTCAGCATCACACCTTTCGCGGATTACTATCGCATCGACAATCGCATCATCACTACTCCTGCAGGCACAGGACGAAAGATTTTTATCAACCGCGAGCCCGGATCCACTTCGCTGACGCTGTGGGGCAACGTGCCAGTCGACGATGCCGGAGCGAACGAAGCTCTCGCCATCGAAGACCCCGCCGAATTCGCCGCCGCACTTTTTCATCAATTGCTGGAGAACCGCGGCATCGTGGTCTACGGCAAGCAACGCACCCGGCATACTGAATTGGCAAGCCTTTCCACTCTAACTGTCACTGCCAGCGCGCCAGCCCGCGGTGGGGATGACTCTACGCGCGTGCTGCCGAATCAGCCCCTCGTGCTGGCCAGCCATCAGTCCAAACCTCTGATCGAAGATGTTCGCGTGATCAACAAAGTCAGCCAGAATCTGCACGCGGAAATCTTGTTGCGCCTGTTAGGGCGGGAGAAAGGCACCGCAGGCACGGTTGAAGGCGGCCTTGAAGTGTTGCGCGGTTTTCTGAATCAGGCCAGCGTGTCCAGCGACCAATATCTTTTTTACGACGGCTCAGGCCTCTCCCGTCAAAATCTGGTCACACCGCAGGCGGTTGTGCAATTGCTGCGCTATACCGCGAATCAGCCGTGGGGAGCCAGTTTCCGAGAAACGCTGCCCGTTGCCGGTATCGATGGGTCGCTTGCCGACCGTTTTCCAAATCTTGATCCCCGGACTCACGTATATGCCAAGACCGGCGCGCTCGGCGGTGTAAAAACGCTTTCTGGATATGCCACGACCGCTCGTGGTCAGCAGGTCGCGTTTTCCATCCTCTCCAACAATTTCAACCTTCCCAGCAAGCGCGTGCTCGATACCATCGACAGCCTTGTCGAAGCGATTGTGAATGATGCGAAGAAGTAAGGCAGCATTAGCAGTTAGCAGTTAGCACTTAGCATTCAGCACTTAGCATTCAGCCAAACGACCCATAAAATTGAAGACAGAACGTGCTGACTGCTAACTGCCGCCTCTCATTCTCTTTGCCTGCGTATCCCGCGACACGCGGGCGCCGCCCGGCCCGGTACCCGTCGGTGGCTTGCGCATTCCTTCCAGAAGGTCTCGCAAAACTACTGCGTTGTTATGCTCTTCATTCTTTGAAGCGAAAAGCAGTGTGAGTCGCTTTCGCCGGTTCGCTAAACGATAAAGTTCATCTAGGGCCGGAGCGCATTCTGGCTTCGATAACTCTTTGAGATAGCGTTTGCGAAAAACAGCCCATGCTTCTGGACGCGCGTGAAACCACTGGCGCAGAGCGTCGGACGGCGCCAGATCGCGCAGCCATCGGTCGATCGCGGCGCGAGCTTTGCTCAGGCCACGTGGCCACAGACGGTCGACCAGAACCCGCGTTCCGTCCGCGCGCGCTGGCTCTTCATACACTCGTTTCACCCTCACTGGTTTTTTCGTCACTCAGTTCACCGCGCAGGGCATGCCTTTGCTTTATTATTGTAGCGGTTTGTTTAAGGGACGAATGGAGCAATCCAGTATTCTGATCAGCAAGAAGTGCAAAATCAAAAACCCAAAACGGTTTGCTCTGTGCCTCTGTCTCTCGCTGGTGAGCCTGTTAGCCGCCTGTGACGTTCAACGCCGCAAAAGCGACGCCGAACTCGGACTCAACCCCCAGCAGATTGCGGGACGCCGCATCTACGACAACTATTGCGACCGCTGTCACGCTCCGTACTCTTCGCGGGGGCGGCAGGGTCCCAGCATGAAAGGCGTATTTCGGCGGCAATATCTCCCCATGAGCGGCATGCCGGCTAATGACGACCGGGTCACTGACGTTGTTCGTCTTGGCCGCAACAAAATGCCCGGCTACGCCCCGGTTCTCAATCAGCAACAGATTAACGATTTGCTGGCATACCTGCACACCTTATAACTTTAGGACCAAAGGCAGTGAGCGCCTGCTCACACTGCTTGATCCTCTTGCCGAACGATACAATACCCGAGTGAACGCAGCCGCAACTTCGCCAGTATCGAGTGGCGCATCGACCCAGGGTCGACCGTATACCTTGTGGCGGAGATTCTTGCTGTGGCTGATTACGTGGGCAGGATTTCTGGCGATCCGGCTGATCGGCCCAACCCTGCGCTTTGCACTTTCATTTGAAGACGGCGCGCCCCCGAGTATTGAAACGCGTCCTATGATTCTCGCGTTCTGGCATAGTTGCATTTTCCCCGCAACCTACCTCTGGCGTAATTTGCAGATCAGGGTCATGAGCAGCGATAGTTTTGATGGTGAATGGACGGGGCGCATTATCCGGAAATTTGGTTTTGTGAAGGTTCGCGGATCGAGCAGCCGGGGAGGTGTGCGAGCGCTTCTCGGAATGCGGCGGGAACTTGAGCAAGGCTGGGCCGTTGCGTTTACCATAGATGGCCCACGCGGCCCGCGCTTCGTAGCCAAGCCAGGGCCCGTGCTTCTGGCGCGCGCGACCGGCGCCCCCATGGTGGCTTTTCATATCGCTGTCGAGAAGAGCTGGATTCTAAATACTTGGGACCAGTCGATGATTCCGAAGCCGTTTTCGCGAGCGCTGATGCGGGTGAGCCGCCAGATCGCGGTTCCCCCGGACGCGGATGATTCTCAAAGAGAAGAATCTCGGGCACAATTGCAGGCGGCGTTGGAGCGGGTGCGAGAGTTCGCGGAAGCGAATGTCGCGGAAGTCGGGAGTGCAGAGTTTTCGGTGACAAAAAGCTAGATCGCGCTATTACGAGAGAGCCTTACCAAAGTAAGGTTTACGATAAAAGCGGCGCTTTTGATTGAGAAACGAGGATTCGTGGCTGCAGTTATTCTGAACGGTAACAAGATTGCCGGCGACATTCGCGCGGAAGTCGCGTCCGAAGTGAAAGCGATGACGGCTGCGGGGATGCGCCCAGGCCTCGCAGTCGTTCTGGTCGGGCATAATCCCGCGTCGGAGGTCTACGTTCGGGGTAAGGTGAAGAGCAGCGCCGAAGTCGGAATCTACAACGAGCAGCACACTCCGCCCGAGGCGGTTTCAACCGACGAGTTGCTGGAGTTGATCGCCGACTTAAACCGCCGCGATCAGATTGATGGGATTCTGGTGCAGCTTCCGCTGCCGGCTCACGTGGATTCCAAGAGAATTTTGATGGCGGTCGATCCCGCGAAAGATGTGGACGGGTTTCATCCGATGAATGTTGGATTCCTTTCCACCCAGCGTCCCGGCTTGGTGCCATGCACGCCGGCGGGAATTATTGAAATCCTCAAGCGCAGTAACATTCCGATCGCCGGGCAGGAGGCCGTCGTGGTGGGCCGCAGCGACATCGTGGGCAAGCCCACCGCGATGTTGCTGATCAACGGCAACGCGACAGTCACGGTTTGCCATTCGAGAACGCGCGATCTTCCTGGGGTTTGCCGGCGAGCGGATATTCTGGTCGCCGCCATCGGCCGACCAGGCATGATTACCCGCGAGTTCGTGAAGCCAGGTGCGACGGTGATCGATGTCGGCATCAATCAGGTGACGGATCGGGCGGAGTTCGAGCGGTTGTTCGCGGGAAATGCAAAGCGCGAGGAAATGTTTCGCACGAAAGGTTCGACGCTGGCCGGCGACGTTCATCCGCACGTGGCGGAGGTTGCAGGAGCGATTACGCCGGTGCCCGGCGGCATAGGTCCGTTGACCATCGCCATGTTGATGGCAAACACGGTCCGGGCGGCAAAGCTGCGGCGGGTAGCAGAACTTTCGCGGGCTTGAAAAACCTTTACCAAAGAGGCACAGAGAAAACACCTTTAGGAAATCTGGCAGCTTTTTCCACCGCGTAAAAGCAAACACGAGATAAGCTACAGAATCGTAAATTGTTTTCTCTGTGTCTCTGTGTCTCTGTGGTAAACAACTCTGTGGTAAATAAGATGAGGCTGGATTGCTGAAAGTCGGACTGACTGGCGGGATCGCTTCTGGCAAATCCGTCGTGGGCGAAATGTTTGTCGCACTCGGCGCTCACCTGATTCAGGCCGATGCCATCGCCCACCAACTCATGCAGCCAGGGGAAGCCGTTTATCAGGAAGTAGTGCGGCATTTCGGCGAGGGAATTCTCAATCCTGATGGCACTGTCAATCGCGCGCGCCTGGCGGAAGCGGCCTTCGGCGCTTCAGGGGGAATCAACTCATCCCGCATTCAAGAACTGAACCGGATTGTCCATCCCGCCGTAATTCGAACCCAGGAAGAATGGATGGAAGAAGTCGGCCGCAAAGATCCGCGGGCGATTGCCATCGTGGAAGCCGCACTGATTTTGGAAGCCGGCTCGGCCGGACGCTTCGACCGCCTGGTGGTTGTGACCTGTCGCCCCGAACAGCGAACTCAACGCTGGGCTGGCCGTGTGGGTGTGGATGAAGAAACGGCCCGCCGGGAGGTTCTGAGGCGCAGTGCGGCCCAGTTCCCCGATGAACAGAAGATCAAAGCCGCCGATTATGTAATCGACAACTCGGGCTCGCTCGACGAAACTCAGAAGCAGGTTAGGGAAGTTTATGGCGAACTCAAAGTCGTGGTGGCAGAATCGGAATCAAAAAGCCCCTGACCGCAAAACCCCGGAACACCGCCGCGTTCGCTGAGAATCGTTCCCTGCTGCGACTTCGCCAACCGATGATATTACAATGACAATTATGAAGCTGCTTCGACCTCTCATGTTCGCCGTTCTTCTTGCCGGCGGGTTTTTCTATTTCACCACCTACCGTTCGGGCCGAGCTACGCTAGCCGACTGGGTCGGGCATCCGGGCAAAATTGAAATCAGTGAGGCCTCCAGTAACGACCTGCTGGACGCCGAAGAGCAAAACAACATCACGGTCTATCGCAAGAATATCGGCTCGGTCGTGAACATCACGTCGAAGGCAGTTGCCCTCGACTTCTTCTACGGACTGGTTCCCGAGGAAGGACAGGGCTCGGGTTTCGTCATCGACAAAGAGGGCCACATCCTGACCAATTACCACGTCATCGCCGAAGCACGGCAAGTCGAAGTGACCCTGCACAACCGCACCAGAGGGATTCCGGCCACCATTATCGGCACCGACCGCTCGCATGATCTGGCCGTGCTTCAGATCAAGGCGCCCGACCTCACCCCGATGGTCCTGGGGAACTCAAGTAATCTGCAGGTCGGCCAGAAGGTATACGCGATCGGCAATCCCTTTGGGCTGTCGGGCACGCTGACGCGCGGCATCGTTAGTTCGATACGTCAGGTGCAAGAGCCCGATGGCATGAGAATCGACGACGCCATCCAGACCGACGCCTCCATCAACCCCGGAAACTCCGGCGGCCCGCTGCTGAATATGCACGGCGAAGTGATCGGCATCAATACCATGATCGCCTCCAACGTCGGCCAAAGCGCGGGCATCGGCTTTGCCATTCCCATCAATACCGCCAAAGCCGTGATCAACGATCTACTCACTTCGGGCCGAGTGCGGCGTCCGGCGCTGGGAGTGAGCACGATTCCTGATTGATCCTAATTTGGCCGACCAGATGGGCCTCCCCGCCGATTACGGACTGCTTGATCGTCGAAGTCGTACCCGGAGGCGCGGCGGAAAACGCCGGACTGCATGGCGGCACCGAGCGCGCTTATCTCGGTAACATTCCGATCATGGTGGGCGGAGACCTCATCGTCGCCATCGACGGAAACAAGTGCGAGAATCAGCAGGAACTGGCGCAGGTCATGAATAACCATCGCGCCGGCGACACCATTCGCATCACCATCTACCGGGGAAAAAAGAAAATGGATGTGAACGTGACCCTGGGCGAGGCCAGACAGCAGGTCTAAAAACAGCCGTCAGCCCGTGACCCGCGCGGCAAGTTGACGGCTGAAAACTGATCCCCCAATTTGACTCTCACTCGCTCACTACGCTAGCCTCAGAAGTTCGCCCACACTCATAGATTCCATGCGATTCAAGCGAAAAAAATTGATCGTGCTGCTGCTGGCCTTATCCACTTGCGCGGTGGCGGCCACTCAACCCGTTCACGCGGCCCATGCCATCGTGGTCAGCGTTCACGAACTGGCCTCGCGCGCCGGAGTCGAAATTATGCAGGCTGGCGGCAACGCAGTCGATGCCGCCGTTGCCACAGGCTTTGCCCTCGCCGTCGTTCACCCCCAAGCCGGAAACTTGGGCGGCGGCGGATTCATGCTTGTCCGCATGGCGGATGGCCACGCCCATTTCGTCGATTACCGTGAAAAGGCGCCCGCTGCCGCCACCGCCAACATGTATCTCGACGCGCAAGGCAACGTCGTCGAAAACGCCAGCACCGTGGGCTATAAGTCAATCGGAGTCCCGGGTTCTGTCGCCGGCATGATTTACGCCGAAAAACAATATGGCAAACTGACTCTCGCTCAAGTCATGGCTCCAGCCATCACACTGGCACGCGACGGTTATCCGCTGGCTTGGCAGGACGCACACGAACTCCTCGACCATGACTTGGCCAACTTCCCCGAGTCGCGCCGTATCTTCCAGCGTGATGGAAACAATTTCAAGCAAGGCGAGGTCCTGCGGCAGCCTGAGTTGGCGCATACTCTGGAACGCATTGCCGCCAATCCCGAAGACTTTTATCACGGCGCCATGGCTCGTGAACTAGCCGCGTCGATTCAGAAAGGCGGAGGCCTCATCACCTCCGACGACCTCGCCCACTATGAAGTGAAAGAGCGCGAACCCATCCGCGGAACTTATCGCGGCTACGAAATCATCAGCGCCCCTCCTCCGTCGTCCGGAGGAATTGCGCTGCTGGAGATATTGAATATTCTCGAAGGTTACGATCTTGCCAAGGCGGGAGACCGGTCAGCCGCGTCGATGCATCTGACCGTCGAGGCCTTTCGCCGGGCGTTTTACGATCGGGCGGAGTTCTTGGGCGATCCTGACTTTTCCAAAATCCCCGTGGCGCAACTCATCGATAAAAAGTATGGCGCAGCCTGGCGTGAATCGATCGATCCCGCCCGTGCCAGCGTCAGCAAGAACCTGAAGCGGCCCGCGATCTTCAGCGAACTTGAGCAGTACGCCTCGCAACATTTGCAGCCTGGAGTTGTTCGCGAGCCCGAACACACCACTCATTATTCTGTAGTCGACCCGAATGGCAATGCGGTGTCCGTCACCACTACGCTGAACGATAATTTCGGCTCGCGGGTAACTGCGGAAGGCCTCGGCTTTCTGCTCAATGATGAGATGGATGATTTTGCCTCCAAGCAGGGCGTTCCCAATCTTTACGGCCTGATCCAGGGACCAGCCAACGCGATCGGAGCCGGCAAACGCCCGCTTTCCGCCATGACGCCTACCATCGTCCTGAAAGACGGAAAGCTATTCCTGGTACTGGGCTCGCCCGGCGGCGCCCGCATTATCACCACCGTCGCCAATATTCTGATGGGCGTCGTGGACTACGGCATGAATATTCAGGAAGCCGTAAACGCACCGCGCTTCCATAACCAATGGCTGCCGGACGCCGTGAATGTTGAACAGTGGTTTTCGCCAGACGCCATCAAATTACTCGAACAAATGGGCTACAAGGTTGAGATCGGCGAAACCGTGGCCGGAGACTGGATTCCCTACTGGAGCGATGGGGAGTGCATCGCAATCGATTTGAAAACTGCTGAGCGTTTGGGCGCGAGCGATGTCAGAAACAATGGAAAGCCAGTGGGCTACTAGCTACCGAACTGATGATTGTCCCTGTTGAAGGGCACCGGCTTCCTGAAACATTTAGAAAACAATTATGAAAGCGGTCCAATGCTGAAAGCAATATCCACCTACGTTTATGTGAAGGAACGGCTGCATCCCGGGCTGTTGGACGGATTGGTGCGCGGCGGCGCGCAGACCATTGAAATTTTCGCCGCCCGCCAGCACCTCGATTATGCCAACCGCAAGCAGCACGTTCACGAAATCGCGGATTGGTTTCGCACCAGTGGCATCCCCTTAAATTCCGTGCACGCCCCGCTCTACGCCGATTACGAACGAGGCCGCGCCGGAGCTCCGCCCATCGACATCGCTTCCACCGACCGCGCGGGCCGCATCGACGCCATGGACGAGATTAAACGAGCGCTGGAGATTGCCGAACAGATTCCCTTCCGGTTTCTGGTCCAACATCTCGGCTTAACCGGCGAGTCGTTCGACGACCGGAAGTTTGAAGCTGCCATGACCTCAATCGAGCACCTGCGCGCCTTCGCCAAGCCCCTCGGAGTGCGCATTCTGCTGGAAAATATCCCCAACGAGTTGTCGACGCCAGATCGCCTGGTGGAATTTATCCGCGCGGCCCACTTCGATGATGTGGGCGTCTGCTTCGATTTCGGCCATGCCCACATCATGAGCGATGTGCCCCAGGCCTTCGAAACGGTTAAGAGTTACGTCCATTCAATCCATGTTCACGACAACGCTGGAGATCACGACTCGCACCTCTGGCCGGGGAGTGGCTCGATCGATTGGAAACAGGCCATGGAACTGCTTCAGTCGGCCCCACACACTCCGCCCTTGCTGCTGGAGATCGAAGGCGACGAAAAGCTGAACCCAATAGAAAAAATGTCCGAAACATTCCGTAAACTGGAAGCCGGCGATTGAACCCCGTGCTTTCCAATTACTGATTTACTCAATTTTCTCAATTACCAAATTATGCCATCCCCCGTAACCACGATCATCGAAGTCGGCAAACACGAAGGCCAAACTGTCACCATCCGTGGATGGCTCTACAACCTGCGCGAGAGTGGAAAGCTTCTCTTTCCTCAACTGCGAGATGGCTCTGGCGTCATTCAGGGCATCGTGCCGAAGAACGCCGTTTCGCCCGAAGTTTTCGACGCGGTAAAAAGCCTCACTCAGGAATCGAGCGTAATCGTCGAGGGCAAAATCCGCGCCGACAAGCGCGCTCCCGGCGGCTTTGAGCTGGACATCTCCAATGTGCAAGTCGTTCAGCGAGTGTCCGAGAATGATCCTTATCCCATCTCGCTGAAGGAACACGGCGTCGACTTCCTCATGGAGCACCGCCATTTGTGGGTTCGCACCCCGCGGCAGGCTGCAATCCTTCGCGTGCGCGCCGAGATCATCAAGGCCGCGCGCGATTTCTTTGATGAGCGCGGCTTCACCTTAACCGATCCGCCAATCCTTACGCCGGCAGCCTGTGAAGGAACCAGCACATTGTTCCCCGTCGATTACTTTGACGAGCAGGCCTTCCTAACCCAGTCCGGACAGCTTTACCTCGAAGCCACCGCCATGGCCCTGGGCAAGGTTTATTCTTTTGGACCAACCTTCCGCGCTGAAAAAAGTAAAACCCGCCGTCACCTCACCGAGTTCTGGATGGTCGAGCCGGAGATCGCTTACGCCGACCTCGATGACATTATGGAAGTGGCCGAAGGTCTGCTCAGCTTCCTGGTCAAACGCTGCTTGGAACGCCGCCGCCCCGACCTGCAAACCATCGGTCGTGACGTTACGAAATTGGAAAAGATCGTGCCTCCCTTTCCTCGCATCACTTACGACGAAGCGGCCAAAATGTTGCAGGATGCTCACGCCAAGGGTGCGCTCGAAAACAACTTCGAGTGGGGCGGAGATTTGGGCTCCCCCGACGAGACCTACATCTCGTCGCAATTCGACCGGCCCGTGATGGTGCATCGCTACCCGGCGAAAGTGAAGGCCTTCTATATGGAACCTGACCCCCAGCGACCGGACCTGGCGCTGTGTGTGGATGTGCTCGCTCCCGAAGGCTACGGCGAGATCATTGGCGGCTCCCAGCGTATGGCTTCCTACGATCTGTTGGTCCAGCGCATTCACCAGCACGGTCTGCCGGAAGAAGCTTTCAAGTGGTATCTCGATCTGCGAAAATACGGCAGCGTGCCCCACTCAGGCTTTGGCATGGGAATCGAGCGGGCGGTAGCATGGATTTGCGGTTTGGAACATGTGCGTGAGACCATTCCTTTCGCGCGAATGCTGCACCGGCTGTACCCGTAGAATTTCTTGGGCGCGGCGCTTCCAGGGCTGTCCGAGCCAGTCCTCGAATTGAGTAAGAGGCTTAACCACGAGGCCGCAAGTATTATTCGCGGACCACCCGGACTCGGCGTTTCGGTCAACTCTATGACAAACAATGCCCCATCCTTTTCCAGCATCACCCCCCGCAAGATCCGCGTTATCGGCGTCCCGCTGGACCTCGGCCAGTCGCGCCGGGGCGTCGATATGGGCCCTTCCGCCGTGCGTGTGGCTGGCCTCGAAGCCCGCCTCGAGGCGCTGGGCCACGTCGTCGAAGATGCGGGAAATGTCTCGGTCGCCATCGCCGAACAGAAAAAGGAAGGCGATCCTCATGCAAAATACCTGAAGGAAATCACCGCGACCTGCACCAAGCACGCCGAACTCGTAGTCAAGACTCTGGAGGCGGGCAAAGTCCCGATTACCCTGGGCGGCGATCATTCCATCGCGGCCGGAACCGTCGCCGGCGTCGCCGAATTCTACCGCCGTCAAAACCAGAAAATCGGCCTGATCTGGATTGACGCGCACACCGATGTCAATACCCCCGACAGCTCTCCCAGCGGAAACGTACACGGCATGCCTCTGGCCGCGATTATGGGGCTGGGCCCGCCTGAACTGCGTAACATTTTCGACTTCTCCCCGAAAGTGAGCCCTGAGAATTGCGTGCTGGTGGGCGTACGCGATATCGATGCCATCGAAAAAGAAAACGTTCGCAAAGCAGGAATCCATGTCTTCACCATGCGCGACATCGACGAGCGCGGCATGCGCACCGTAATGGAGGAAGCTCTGCGCGCAGCGGGGCGAGGCACCGCCGGCTATCACGTTTCACTCGACATGGATTGGGTCGATCCCGAGGATGCCCCCGGCGTGGGCACTCCGGTCCGCGGAGGCGCAACCTATCGCGAGGCCCACCTCGCAATGGAAATCATCGCCGACCACGGCCGCATGCTGAGCTTCGAAATCGTAGAAGTGAACCCCGTAATCGACGAGCACAATCGTACCGCCGATCTCGCAGTGGAACTGGCCCTGTCGGCATTCGGGAAGAAGATTCTGTAGGCCTCCTCGCCGGAACTGTCAAGGCTACTTTCGTGGAGGGGCCAAGTCCCTTCGTCAGCTTTATCCGACTCGCTAAGCCGCTCCATATCAGTGGTTTAGAATCTAACCACTGTTCCGCATGGAACACTTGTGGACTGTCCTTCGGTTTTCCACAGGGGATGCAGCGGACGCTTTCGCGCGAATCCAAAAGATCACCGCCAGTAATTTGACGGCGAACCTGCCCCGCGTCCAGACTGAAAGGTCATGAAAAATATTCGCGTGGGCATTCTGTTTGGCGGGCGCAGCGGCGAGCACGAGGTCTCTCTGCTCTCGGCCGCGTCGGTTTCAAACGCCATCGATAAAAATAAATACGACGTCGTCCCCATCGGCATCACCAAGCAAGGTCGATGGGTCACAGCGGCAGACGCGGAGCGATTGCTGCATGGAAAGGCGCCGGACGAGGGCTCGGGCCACGCCCATCTGCGCGCCGGCGACCCGGATGCGACTCCTGGCGCGGCGGTGCTGGCCAAAGGCGAATCGGTGGTCGTGCCCCCTGAGCCGCATCGACAGGGGTCGCTCACGCCTTTTGAAACTGACGCGTCATCGCACGCGCTGACGCGCCGCGCGGCGGATCGCGCCATCGACGTCGATATTATTTTCCCCGTGCTGCACGGGACCTTCGGCGAGGATGGAACCATCCAGGGATTGCTGGAGTTGGCGGACATGCCTTACGTGGGCGCGGGCGTGCTCGGTTCGGCCGCGGGCATGGACAAGGACATCATGAAGGCGCTTTTTCGCGCCGCGGGCCTGCCGATTGTGAAGCACGTCACTCTGCTGCGCAGCGAGTGGGAAGCGAATGCGAAACAAGTTCAGAAACTGGTCGAGAGCAAGCTGAAGTATCCGGTGTTTGTGAAGCCCGCGAATCTGGGCTCGTCGGTCGGCATTTCGAAAGCGCATGATCGCAAGGAACTGGGGCCCGCGATTGAAGAAGCGGCGAAGTTCGATCGCAAGATTGTGATCGAGCAGGGAGTGGGTGGAAGCAAACAGAAGGCGCGCGAAATCGAATGCTCGGTACTGGGCAACGACAAGCCCGAGGCTTCGTTGCCGGGCGAGATCGTTCCCAGCACCGAGTTTTACGACTACAAGGCCAAGTATCTCGATGAAGGTTCGCAGCTGATCATTCCGGCGAAGCTCACGAAGAGCGAAACGAAAGAGGTGCAGCGGTTGGCCATAGGCGCGTTCAAGGCGGTGGACTGCGCGGGGCTGGCGCGGGTGGATTTTCTGATGGAGCCGAAGACCCGGAAGATCTATTTGAACGAGATCAACACCATGCCGGGATTCACGTCGATCAGCATGTATCCCAAGCTGTGGGCGGCGTCTGGTGTATCGTACCACGATCTAATTGAGCGACTGATTCAGTTGGGACTGGAGCGGCACAGAGAGAAGCAGAAGAATCAGTACAGCCGCTAAAGACCGCTCGAACATTTCTCACATTTACGGCACCAAGCGGGCACCCATCCTGCACTGGCAACTTCTCCAGTTGGTCCTTAGAATAGGCATTCTTGCCTGCTCTCAATGAATTCGACTCGCTGCGCGTGGTGTTGGTAGCGGCGCGCAATCCTCTTAACATCGGTGCGGCGGCCCGCGCCATGAGCAATTTTGGATTCCGGCATCTGCGCGTGGTGAATCCATATGAGGCGGCATTTCGCGAAGCGCGTTCTGCAGTTGGAGCTCTGGATCTGCTGAAGAGCGCGGAAGAGTTTAAGACGCTGGCGGAAGCCCTTGCGGACTGCACGCTCGTGATCGGAACCACGGCGGTGCGTCACCGGGAGTTGCAACATCCGCTGCGGCGGCTCGAATATGGCGCGCGCCTCATCCGCAAACAACTGGGGTCGAACCGGGTCGCGCTGCTTTTCGGTTCGGAGAAGTTTGGGCTCTCCAATGCTGCGCTAAGCCATTGCCACTGGTTGATGCGCATTCCGACATTCGAACAAAATATTTCGATGAACCTGGGGCAAGCGGTGGCGGTTTGCCTTTACGAATTGGTGCGCGATGGCAAGGCCGCGCGGAAATCGGAGAAAGTAGAGCGTGCGAAGGGCGCAGAACTGGAGCGAATCACCCTGACGCTGCTCGATGCGATGCGCGGTAGCGGCTACCTGGAGCGGCGTCCGATTGCCGACGTGGAAGAAAGAGTGCGCCGCTTGGTTCGCCGCCTGAACCTGCCAGCTCGCGATGCGGTGGTCTGGCTGGGAATTCTAAGACAGATACTGTGGAAATTAGGGTCGGGGGGACCGTCTGCGGGCCAGGGGCGCTGACCAATATTTTTCGCGAGCGTCTATGTGAAGGAGCGAGGATTGGGAGGAAGACCGTGGGGAAATTGACGCCTGCTTTATTTGCCATTGGAGTGGGGTTATTGATCCTGACCTCCTGCGGGGCCAGGAAGGGAATCACCCAAGACGAGTTGGTACGCCGAACGCAAGAGCTTTTTGATGCCGTGGCTCCCGGCGACACGGCTCCCTGGAAAAAGTACTTTGCGGACGATTGTACGTTCTTCGACGAGAAGGGCCGGAACATGAACAAAACTGCGCTCCTGGCCGACATAACTCCGATGCCGCCTGGTTATTCGGGGAGCATCAAGATAGCAAGGGCACAAAGCCACATCGAGGGAAAGGTTGCAATTTTGAGCTATGACATGGATGAAAAAGAAACTATCTACGGGCAGGAGATGACGGCGCGTTATCACGAAACCGACACCTGGCTGAGGCGCCATGGGCAATGGCAAATCGTTGCCGGTCAGGTGCTGCGCTACTACGAAGACCCAGCGCCGGAGAAGGTGGACAGCGCTAAATTCGCCGAGTATGTTGGGACCTACGAACTCGCTCCTGGGAACAGGCTGACGGTTTCAACTGACGGCAAGCTTTTATACCGCCAGCGTGGTGATCGTCCGAAAGACCTCCTCATTCCTGAAGCTGAAGATATATTCTTTCGCAAAGGAGTTGAGGGCCGAATTCTTTTTCGCCGCAGCGATGGCGGGAAAGTGGATGTGCTGGTGGACCGACGAAATAACGAAGACGTAGTTTGGAAAAAGATCAGGTAGCTGGCAGAAAACTGGCTACGGAATAAACGAGAAAGGACGTTTATGATTTTGGGTGCGCATGTCATCGTGTACAGCAAGGACGCGGAGGCGGATCGCGCGTTCTTTCGAGATGTGCTTGGATTCAAGTCTGTAGATGCGGGCCACGGATGGCTGATTTTTGCTTTGCCTCCGGCGGAAGCCGCAGTCCATCCCGACGCGGGGAATAGTCGGCATGAACTTTATTTGATGTGTGACGATCTCAAGGCCGAGATGGCGGCGCTCAAGAAAAAAGGCGTGGCGTGTTCCGAGATTCAAGAAGCTCGATGGGGTTCGATCACTACGATCAAACTTCCCAGCGGGGGAGACGTTGGTCTTTACCAGCCGAAGCATCCCACGGCGCTGGGTCTGGAGTCACGCTGATCCGGCGGGCACGAGATGCTCCGCATGGTCTCCTATCCTCACCGCCCGCAAAGCGGACATATCACGTGCTATCTCAACCGGACATACCATGTGCTACCCACACAATTGGCGCGCCCCGGCTTGACTTGGAGAAATATTCGGGCTAGTCTCCGGCTGCTCGGGAACTCTGCTTTTGTTTGTATTGAGTTCCTGCTAATCACGACGTATTTACTTTGCGACAACATAAAAGGAGGCAGTTGATGAAAACAATCAGCAGCGGGTTGTTGTTGGGGTGTCTTGTAGTGGGGAGCTTTGGCATGGCAGCGGCGCAGGAAGAGTCGATGTCGCCGCCCAAAGTGCTGGCAGTTACGCGGGAGTTTGTGAAGCCGGGAAAAAGCGGGGCGATGCACGATAAAGCTGAGAGCGCGTTTGTTCAGGCATTTGCCCGGGCCAAGTGGCCGACTCACTATCTGGCGATGGGATCGGTCTCTGGCAAGCCGCGCGTGTTGTTCTTTACCGCATATGATTCATTCGAAGCCTGGGAGAAGGACGTGAAGGCGGTGGACAAAAATGCGGCACTTTCTGGCGCCTTGGATCGCGCCGGTGAGGCCGATGGGGCGTTGCTGGATTCGTCGGATGCCGCTGCCTGGGCCTACCGCGAGGATTACAGCCTCCGGCCGCAGTCCGACATCGCTCACATGCGATACTTCGAAATTTTCGTTTTTCATATCAAACGGGGCCATCGGAAGGAATGGGACGATGCGGTGAAGATGGTGCTGGCGGCGCATCAGAAGTCGTCATCGGATGATGCGCACTGGGCTTGCTACGAGGGGGCCTATGGCGTGCCCGAGGGCACCTACGCCTTCATCACGCCGCTAAAGTCCGCCGCGGAGATTGACAAATCCTTTGCCCACGAGAAACAGTTCATGGAAGCAATGGGTGAAGAGGGCATGAAAAAGCTGGAAGAAATCTCGGCGTCATCCATTGAGTCCAGCGAATCGAACCTGTTCGTGTTCAATCCGAAGATGAGCTATGTGTCGGAGGAATGGGTGAAAGCCGATCCGGACTTCTGGAAAATGAAGTCGGCAGCGCCGGCTGCTGCCAAAAAACCAGCAGAGAAAAGCGGCACGCAGCAGTAGTTCGTAGTTCAGACTGGCATGGCTCGCGGGCGACGGGCAACCCCTGTCGCCCGTCCCCATTTCTCCGGCAATTCCTCACGGCAGCTTATTGAGGTAGCAGGAATCGCTTGTATTCTGCACCGGTGGAGTTGGCGGAGTCAGCCATGAGGGAGTCGTAAAGTTGAAGAACTCGGTCATATCCATCTGCGCCGCATCCCGCTTAGTCAAGGCCGGTAGACTGAAACGGGTCTCAATCAATTTCAGGATCGCGGTAATGTCGGCCACCGTGTGCGAGACGTAGTGCTTCTTGGTGTAAGGCGACACAACAATCAGGGGAACGCGATACCCCGTGAAGACGAAGTCGCAAGTCGGTCCAGTGTAACCGTTATTACAGACATCGCCCGACATAAGATCCTTGGGTTTTATGCCATCCGGGCTCACAGCCGGCTGCGGCGACACGTGGTCGTAAATTCCACCGAACTCATCGTAGGTGAGAATAAAAGCTGTGCTCTTCCAGGAAGAACTGGTCATTACCGAATTAATGATCTCGGAAACGTATAGGGCGCCGTTTTGGGTTCGACTTGGGGATGAGTCCGAGGAGGAGGGATGCTCGTCCAAGCCGGCGTCGGTGGCGGGCTCAATCTGCGCCACCTGGGGAAGAGTTCCATTTCGCAGATCGTTCTCGAAATCGGAATTCGCGATGCCGATGGTGCCAATGTTCTTGGGGTACTTTGTGGGAATCGTTTGTCCCCATGTGAAATATTTGATGTAGCTGGTTTGTAAGAGACAAGCTGGATTGTATGGCGGCCCCGTGCAGCCGGTGTGTGTGGGGTTTACATAAACCTTCCAAGTCACACCCGCCGCTTGCAGCTCTTGAAAGATTGTGGTGGCAGTCAGCAATGATTTGTCGCCGCTGTCGGTTCCAATGGGATAGGCATCGCCCTGAGAAGTAGCCGCCACCAGGTATTCACGGTTAGGGTGAGTGCGCGTCATGGCCGCATTGAACCAATGATCCGAAGTGGCAAAGTTGGACGCCATGAAATAGTAATAATTCAGATCGGAGCCGTCGTAATAACCCATGGCACGCGTTCCGTTTTTGTCGTAGTAGCCAAGCACTCGGCCATCGTGAGCGGCGGTATAAACGAAACCATTATTCTTTGCCTTGTACTTACCCACCTGGTCGTAGTAATTCCAATCCACGTGCGCCTCGTTCCATGAGGGACTGGTGTTCTCGGTGCACTGGGTGATCAATTCGAATGACGCCACGTTGGGACTGTTGCTGTCGATGTGGCAATCCTGAGGCGGGGGATAGGCCGGGTCGCAACCCGGATTTGTCGGCGGTGGGCCGTAGTACGGGGGCAGCCCGGTAGAGGGATTGAATTGCGGCAATCCATTGAAAGATCGATCGGCATATCCGTTATCGGCCCAGTATTGGCGCAACTGGCCGAAGTAGTGATCCAGCGAGCGATTTTCCTGCGCCATAAAGATGATGTGATTTAACTTCGTCAGGCCGGTTGGCGGCGTGGAGGGCGAGGACTGAGCGACAGCGCAAAGGGCTGCCCAACCGAGAATGAGGCCAGTGGCCTGACGGATTATAAAGTGCAAAAATTGAGTCTGGGACATAGATCCTTTAGATGGCTCGCTGGGATGCCGCGTTGGCTTTCCGATGCGGGAGGGTAATGGTAAAATCTTCAGCCTGTCGTGAACTGATTGTTCAATAGTAAAGGATCTTACTGCAATAAGATAGGCATCCATTCCCCCGGTTCGATCCGCTCCCGATCCGGCGGAATTACGACGTAACAGTTCGCTCGTGCGGTCGCAGCAATATCTCCGGACCCTTGCCAGCGCACCAATTGTACTTCTGCGTGTTCGAACTCTCCGGAGAGGATCGCAGGCAAAAACCGTTTCAGTCCTGGCTTGGTCCTGATCTCATCTTTCAGCTTGGCGTGCAGAAAAATCAGCTTTCGTGGCGGCATGCCGTTTAGAGCTTCGAGCACGGGCCGCGCGAATAGTTCGAACGTCACCATGGTTGAGACCGGGTTTCCTGGCAGGCCGAAGAAGTATTTGTAGCCTGGTTCGGGTGAATTTCCTTCGCGTGCGGGGGTGCCTGCGCCGCACGGTACGCGTCCAAATACCACGGGCCGTCCCGGTTGAATTTGTGCTCCGGTAAAGAAGAACTGGGCCTGGAATTGCGCGAGCACCTCTTCCACCAGATCGTACTTCCCCATAGAGACTCCGCCTGTGAGCAGGAGAAGGTCGGCTTCAAAGCCATCTGCCATCAATTCTCGCAGGCGTTCCGGTTCATCGGGGGCGATGGGCAGAAGCACGGGTTCGCCGCCTGCGGCTTTGACTTGCGCCGCCAATGAGTACGTGTTGGAGTTGCGAATCTGGTGGAGTGCGAGGGGCACATCAATGTCCACTATTTCATCACCGGTGGCAAGCAGGGCAACGCGCGGTTTCGAATAAACCAGCAGGTGCGATTTTCCAACCGATGCAGCTACGGCAATGGCCGCGTGATCCAGGCGCATGCCCGGAGACAATAAGCGGTCGCCTCGCTTGGCTTCCGATGCGACGGGAACAATGTTATCGCCGGAAGCAATTCCTTTTGTGATTGTGACCTGGTCGCCGTCGCGCGACGTGTGCTCGACCATTACGACCGCATCGCAACCCGGCGGCGCAGGCGCACCCGTCATAATCGCCGCCGATTGGCCGGATTCGATCTTGAGCATCGCATTCGGTGGGGTACCTGCTTTGATTTCGCCAATCACCTGGAGTGCAGCCGGAAGCTGTGCCAAATCCGCGGCGCGCACCGCGTAGCCATCGCGCGTGGCGCGCGGGAAAGGAGGGAAATTGCGGTCCGCAAGCAGCGGCTCAGCCAGAGTTTGATGCAGGCTCTCGAGCAGTTCTACCAGTTCCTTGCCCTGGGGACGCAGTTTCGCCGCGTGCTCCTCAACCACGTGCCGTGCTTGTTCAAAAGTCAAAATAGTGGCCGGTGGAGACATGAAGGAAATGATACGACAGGTGGGGATGTTCGGGATTTCCGATTTCCCATGGGCAATTGGGAAATCGGTCTTCTATGGCTTCAGTGTCTGCAGCAATTCCTGCGGATCGGTCGCGTACATAGCGGCGGTGTCGAGATCTACAACTCCGGCCCGCACAAGTTTTTGCAATTCGCCATCGAAATGCTGCATGCCTTCAGAGCCGCCATCCCTCATGGCTTGAAGCAGGTTTTCCCCGGAGGACTCATTCACTTCAATACACGCTTGCGTATGGGGATGGGCCTTGAGCACTTCGACAATAGCGATTCGCCCAGTTCCGTCTTTGCGGGGAACCAGTCGTTGCGACACGATGTAGCGGAAAGTCCTCGCCAGTCGACTGCGAATCGCAGACTGCTCGGGCGCGGGAAACACGCTGACGATGCGGTCCACGCTTTTAGCCACGCTTACAGTGTTTAGGCTGGTAAGAACCAGATGTCCGCTCTCAGCCGCATCCAAAACCAGTTCGATGGTCTCGCGGTCTCGCATTTCGCCCACCAGGATCACATTAGGCGCTTGCCGCAAGGCTGCGCGCAGAGCGGTCGCAATGCTAGGTGTGTCGCTATGCAGCTCGCGCTGATGAACCGTGGCGCGTTTGTGATTGTGCAGAAACTCGATTGGATCTTCGATGGTGATGATGTGGCAGACCTGTTGCTGGTTGACGCTGTCGAGCAGCGCAGCCAGGGTCGACGACTTTCCCGAACCCCGCGGCCCGGTAACCAGGACGATGCCATCGCGGAAGTGCGCCACTTCCGCCAGTTGAGCGGGCAGTCCGAGCGACGCCAGCGGCGGAATTACCGTAGCAATAACCCTCATCACTACGGCGCAACTGCCGCGCTGGATAAAAACGTTCACCCGGAACCGGGCCACTCCGGGAAGTCCAAAGGAGATGTCGCAAAAGCCCTGCTCACGCAGGATGCCGATCGCTTGCTTGTTCTCACCAATCAGATCGGAAGCAATGCGGCGCGTGTCATCGGCGGTGAAAGGACGAAGTCCGGCGCCCTGCACCCCGATCAGTTGACCGTTGATCTCCACCTGAGGCAGCCGTGCGGGTGAAAAAATGAGATCGCATACCTGATCGTTCGCACGCAGGATGGATGCCAACAGCGCGTTCGTACCCACTGCGCCCGAACCGGTCGACGGCTCGATGACAACGGAGACTGGAGCATTACCCGGCGCTGCCATAGTTTCATTTCGGGGGAGTCCGGCGCGAGCCAAGCGCTTCATGCCGAATGAATCGTGCCTTGAACTTACTCTAGCGAAATCGGAGGCTGGGTTCTACGAAGAACGTCAAGGGCATGGACCTTCGTAATGAAGTGCGAGTCCTTACATAAGGAAAAAAAGCGGCCTTTTTTGGCCGCCTTCCTGGCTCTTGAACTGCGATTACTTCTTGGTGGTCTTCTTCTTGTTACCGAAGCTGGTTTCAACCGGAGCTCCGAGTCCCTGCAGCATGGCTTTGGCTTCTTCGGCATGTGGACCGGTGGGCGCTAGCTCCAGGTATTTCTGGAAAGCCTCGGCCGTGCCCTCCGGCGCAACCATTTTGTCTCCTTGCAGGGTGGCGGCGCCGATCAGATTCGTGCCCTTCCAGTAGTAGGCGTCGGCGCGGGTGGGATCGGCGGCAATCGCCTTATCGAAGGCTTGCGCCGCCGCTTTCCGCATTTCCGAATCATTCTTGGTGTTGGCATTGGTCAAAATCGCACCGAGATTGAAGTAATACATTCCGGCGCCGGCGGGGTCGAGTTGCGCGGCCTGGTTGTAAGACTTGACGGCATCGTCGGTCTTTGCCGACTGGGCTTCAGCTTTGCCCAGATTGTTGTAGAACGAGGCCAGCGTTTTGGCTGCGTCCGGATGTTTCGGGGCGGGCGCCGCGTCTAAAGCTTTCTGTTTTAGATCCACGGCTTTCTGATAGTCCGTGACCGCCGCATCATATCGCTTGGTTTTCTCCGTAGCGTCAGTCTGTTTCGCTGCCGACGTGAGCTCATAATCTCCCAGCTTGGCCCACAGCAGGTCGCGGGTCGGATCTACCTGGGTCGCTTCCGTGATTTGCGCAATGGCGCTATCGAAATCGCCGGCATCGGCGGCGGCTTTGGCCGCAGCCAGCTTCTCGTTCAACTCTTGATGGTGGTGTTTTCCTTTGCCACTTTAGCCGCTTGCTCCTGCTGCGCCTTCAGCTGCTCGGGCGTCAATCCCGAACCCTGGGCGGCCTTGGCCTGCTCCTTCTTCAGGTCGAAATCAAGACTGTTCTCGTCCAGGTTGACGGTATACCCGTTGAAGTGAAAAATTTCCTTTTTGTCCTGGCCTAGAAGAGTGACTTTGTAGTGGCCCGGCGCGATGCCCAGGGAGAAGTATTCGCCCTTGTCATTGGTCTTGAGATCGTATTTGCGGCCGTTGTCGAGATTCGCCCATTCCACGGTCGCACCCGCAATTGGTTTACCTTCCATATCCTTGCAAACCCCCTTCACGGTGCCAGTCTCCTGCGCGAAGGCCGGGCTCGCGCATAGGCCAGCCGTCAGAATGAAAAGCGCCAGCACCACGAAATATTGCTTCATCGTTGTTGCCTCCGGATCAAACTTGAATTGCCAATTTCTGATTTTCGGTGCAGCTTCTGTTGCAAATGCTCTTGTCACGAAAGTCGAAAATCGTTCGCGTGCCGCGCTTTCCCTATTACGAGACCCTCTCTGCCGTTTCGCAATAGCGGATCGGGTCGAAAGCGCCAGCTTCCTGGAAAGCCCGCAGCCGCAGCACGCAACTATCGCAGACGCCGCAGGCGCGATCCTCCCGGCTGTAGCATGACCACGTTAAATCGAAGGGCGCGCCCAATTCAAGGCCAAGCCTCACAATCTCCGACTTTGCGCATGGCAATCAGCGGAGTAACGATTTCGATCCGTCCCTTCCTTCGTTCCGGCCTTCACCACTTCATTGAACGCGTCGATAGTACGCCGGACGGCAATCGGGATAGCCCGAGCTGTCCTGTTCGACCGCGCCGATATAGATCTTCTCCGCGCCCAGAACCTCAGCCCAGCTCACCGCCACCGAGAGAAAATGCGCGTTGCGAAAGGGAACGTAAGTGACCGGAACGTCGTGCCTCATCCATGCTGATCGGGCGACTCCGGCACGGCAATGTTCGGTATCGGTCAGCGCCGAGCCGCCAATCGCCCGCAAAGCATCGTTTCGAACCAGCAGCCGGTCGCTGAATCCCGAGCCGGTCGCAGATCCCCAGAAACGCCCGCCGCTCGCGCTCTTCGGTGCGCTGGCCGTAGCTGACGTGCAAGGCCGCCGCATCGAAAGTCGCGCGCCGCCAGCGCCGCGCAGACACAGGAATCCATGCCGCCGCTGAGCAAAACCACCGCGCGCGTTTGCCTCTGCGTTTTCAGTGTGCATTCTGGCGATGCTGCAATGTTGACCTGTCGAGCCGAATCCACGGATTCTTGATCACGAACGTCCCCTTCTGCATCGCCGGATCCCAGATAAACTTGTGGATCTGCAAGTCTAAGCCGCGCCGGAACATCGTCGGCGAGCATCCATTCCGCCAGTTCCTGCGGATCGAGCAGGCAATGCGACGAGTCGCGCGCGCCGGTCGCGTCCTTGCGGAAGGCCGGGGAAAACAGCACCGCATTCACGCGCTGCGCCAGTCCGTGCCGTGCAACGAAATCGCGGGCAAACTCGTAGTCCGCACGATCGCTGAGCACGAACTTCACTTCGTCGTGCGGTCCAGCGCCTCCAGATTTTCCATGCGAAAGGTGTCGGCCTCGCCGGAATTTGGACACTTCACATCCACGATCTTGATCACCGCCTTCGGGGACCCGCTCCAGCGGACGCTCCCCGCTGGTCTCAAGCAGCACCGTGTAGCCGGCGTCCAGCAGGCGCTGCATCAGCGGACACGACTTCGCGCTCCTGCAGCATCGGCTCGCCGCCGGTGATCTCGACCAGTCCGCCGTCGGGGCTCAGGCGCTCGACTTCGTCAGAGACTTCTTCCGACTGCCATCCGCTGGCCGCCGGTGAAAGTGTATTCGCTGTCGCACCAGGAGCAGCGCAGGTTGCAGCCCGTCAGGCGCACAAACACGCAAGGCAGCCCGGCATGCGTGGATTCGCCCTGGATCGACTTGTAAATCTCCGTGATCTGCATGAAACAGTCAGCCGGCTGCGACGAACAGGTGCGCACTTACGACTCCGAATACGTTGGCCGTCGTCGTGTCCGTCTCGAACACCGTGACGTTCTTCACCCGCACCCGGCCGCTGGTCACGCGGTCGCAGCTCGGCGCATTGGTCTCGTCGTAAAAATACTTGGCCAGATTTTCCGCCGACGGATTCAGCACCGTAAACGGCTCAATATCGTTGATCATCTGGTGATCGAGCCGGTCGATGACGTGCTTCATGACCTCGCGCAAGTCCTTGAAGTCGAGCAGCAACCCGGCCTTGTCGAGTTCCTTGCCCGCCAGCGTCACCCGCACCTTGTAATTGTGCCCGTGCGGATTCTCGCACTTGCCCTTGTAATTGCGCAGGTAATGCCCCGCGGCAAACGTATCGTCGACCGTCACTTCGAACATGAATCCTCTTGGCGCACCGCCAGTATGACGAACTGCAGGCCATCGCCCGATTAATTATTGTACCGCGATGAGGCGTAGATTGATTAAGGCAGGGGTGCGCCAGCGTCGATAGACAGGCATCCGTCCACACTGCCCCTGTCTGCTCGTCTTTCTTGCCTGCAGCACGCCTCTACTGTATTTTGAAATTCAGTGGAACATTCCTGCTACAAATGTGGCGCGAGCGTCGAAGACGGCACTCCATTCTGCGCCCGATGCAATGCGCCGCAGATTAGAGTCGCGGGAACTGAACCGTCGGAGGCGCCCACGGCAGCACTGCCAAAAATCGCAATCGAGCACTACACATCCCACGCACCGGCGCTGCCATCCGCGCTGGAGTGGGCTTACGTTTTGCCCTCTGCCGGAATTGCATTGCTGGTGGCGACATTCATAATCGTCGTCAGCAAATCTACCCCGCTAGCTATGTTTGCGGCGGGGTTCTTGTGCGTGATGTTGTACCGCCGGCGCTGTCCTGCTGCCCACGTCACCGCCGGCATGGGAGCGCGGTTAGGCGCAGTCACGGGAGCTTTGGGATTCGGTGCCGTCGCCGCTATTCTCGCGTTATGGACCGCGTTCCGCTCGGGAAAAGAAATCCACGATGCCTTTCTGAACTACATTCAACAAAGTGTTTCCCAAAGCTCGGATCCTCGCATGCAGCAAGTCCTTGATCTGTTCAACACTCCCGAAGGATTTATTTTTGTTATGACCTTCAGCCTCATCGTCACTTTTGTGGCCTTTATGATTTTCGCCAGCGTTGGGGGCGCGATTGGAGCGTGGCTATTGCGACACAAAGGACCGCACTAGATCTTCGCCAAGTACTTACTGGGTGACGGACGGGCGTTTTGCTCGTCCTCTCCAGCGCAATGCACAAGCCCGGGGAAGTCAGCTTGGGGCGCGCTCCGCCGCGCTGAACAACCGTCTCACTCCTGGCTCCCAACATACGCCGCATGCCTTGCCGAAGCACGGCGATCGGCCTCCCGAGAGATCTTGTCCAACCATCGCAGCTCCAACCGCAACTGTTGCATCGTCAGATCGACCATCCAGACGGCCTCGTGAAAACGGTGGCCCACCTCTTTTCGAATCGCGCTCAATGTGATCTTTTCGCGAGCCCACTCTCTCTGCAGAAAGTCCCGTCGCCGCTCCAGTTGGCGTTGGAACACGCCCGGCCTGGCCTGCCACGACAGCGCCATCCAGCTAAGAAACGGTGGTCGTTCGCGTTGGGTGGTCCATTCTTCTTGCTCGAGAGCGTCCGCCAGCGCAGCCCTGCCCTTTGCCGATGTGACGAAGACGCGCCGCTCCGGGCCCGCTTGCGGTTCGTCGCTTTCCGCGCTTCTGATCAACCCGAAACGGCGCAGCTTGTCCAATGAATAGTAAATCTGCGGCCGCGAAATGCCGGCCCAATCTCGCACTTCGCGTCGCTCCAACTCTAAATTCGCCTCGTATCCGTGCATAGGACGTTCCGCCAGCAGGCTCAACAGAACCAGATCCGGCGTCGTCAGCTCACGCTTCTCAGCGGCCGCCATCGCGTTCCTTTCGTTTCCGGCTCCAATACCACCACTGGTTTTGCTCCAGTGGCAGACGCGAATTCCGTGCCTGCGCCACCGCCGCACGAAAAACGTCGAGGCAGCAAATGTCCTGCGGCTGCCTCTTAACTTGGCACAGCTTCTCATAAAGTCTTTCTGGGCTCCTCTTGGAAAGCTGCGCCACGATGGCAATGCCGAGCATTTCGAAATCGCGCAGCGTCGCCGGCCCAACCGAAACCAGGTCTCGTAGTTTGCGTTGTTCTGAGCGCATAACAAACCCTCCTAACCAGAAACAAGATGCGAAAGATCGCTTGACAGCGCATTCGTGAATCTGTATTCTGACGCTAGTCTAAACGAGACTAGCGATTGAGTGCAACAAGAATATCCGACTTGCCCGGGAGGAAAAGAAGAAGTTATGACGGTCAAAAAACTCACACCAATTCTGTTCGCGGAAGAGATCGAGCCCTGTCTGCAATTCTGGATAGAGCGACTGGGATTCGAGAAAACCATCGATGTGCCCGAAGGCAACAAACTTGCCTTCGCGATCCTGCAAAAAGGCGGAGTCGAATTGATGTATCAAACCTACGCCAGCGCCGAAAAAGATGTGTCCGCGATTTCACCGGAAGTCCGGAAGGGCCCGTCATTCTTGTACATCGAGGTGGAGGATCTCGACAAAACGATTTCTGCAATGGCGGGAGCACAAGTGGTCATGCCTGTGCGCACCACATTTTACGGAGCAAAAGAAATTGGCGTCAAAGACCCAGTCGGACACGTCATCATTTTCGCTCAGTTAGGTGTCGCCCAATCCTGAGAGCCAACCGTCGCCACCGGTTTCGACTACACTGGTTGACGCTCACCCTTACACTTTCATTGCGGGGCGGGAATCTTCGTGGTTGGACCTGATGTTTGTTCCGCGGAGCTGACGAGTTTCAACATCTTCTCTGCCCGCCTTGCTCCAGCCTGCCTTGGCCGCGTATGATTCTGCGTTCATGACTCCACGAACGTCACCCCGCCAGTCCAATCTGCGAGAAAAGTCGCAATTGATGTCCCCATCGGAGATTGAACGTACGCTAGTACGGCTGGTCCACGAAATCATTGAGAAAAATAACGGCGCCAAGGATCTTGGTTTGGTTGGGATTCGTCGTCGCGGAGTGTTCCTGGCGCAACGGTTGGGTCAGATGATCGGACGAATCGAAAAAACTCAAGTGCCGGTGGGCACGCTCGATATAACTTTGTATCGCGACGATCTTTCAACCGTCGGAGCAGCGCCTGTAGTTCAAAAGACCGAGCCTGAATTTCCTGTCACCGGCAAGAATATCGTGCTCGTAGATGACGTCCTCTATACGGGGCGCACCGTGCGCGCCGCCATGGACGCGCTTTTCAAGCAAGGCCGGCCCACGCAGGTACAACTGTGCGTGCTGATCGACCGCGGCCATCGCGAGTTGCCCATTGAAGCGACCTTTGTAGGCCGCAAGGTGCAAACCACGCGGCAGGAAATTATTGAGGTCCAGTTGCGCGAAATCGACGATGCGGAAAAAGTCTTGCTGGTAGAAAAGCAATCGCACACATAAATCCTTAAGCCCTCTAGTCCGGGCGTGCCGAGCAGAGTTCGGCGTTCTCGGACAAGGTTCTCAGACAAGCAATGAACAAAGTCGCACGCGGTTCCCTGCTGGGTATTGAACATCTCGAGGCCAAAGAGATTCTCGGCTTGTTGACGCTGGCACGGCGTATGAATCCGCTGAAGGCGCGTCCTCTGCTCCGAGGCAAGCGCGTGCTGCTTCTCTTCTACGAGCCTTCTACGCGCACTCGCGCTTCTTTCGAAATTGCAGCCAAGTCACTGGGAGCCATGACCACGCTTGTGCTGTCCAGCGGTTCGAGCATCGAAAAAGGCGAGTCGTTACTGGATACCGGATACACGCTGCGGGCCGTGGGCGCCGATGTCATGGTCATTCGTCACCCGCACGCCGGAGCTCCGCTGCTGATGGCGACGCACCTCGATATTCCAGTCATCAATGCCGGCGACGGCATGCACGAGCATCCCACCGCAGGCTCTGCTCGATGCCTACACGATTCTGCGCCACAAGAAAACTCTCAAGGGCTTGCAGATGGCGATTGTCGGGGACATTTACCATAGCCGCGTTGCCCGCTCCGCCATTCACTTGCTCAGCAAGTTCGGTGCCCGCATAACTCTGTGCGGGCCGCCGGAGTTCTTGCCCGATGTGGCGGCTACACTGGCGCCGGGCCTGCATATCACCCGCACCGTAGAGGAAGCTGTGCACGGTGCCGATGCGATCATGGTTTTGCGCGTACAGAAGGAACGTCTGGCGGGAACGAAACTGCGTCTGCAGGATTACGTTTCCAGATATCAGATGACAATGGCTCGCCTGAAACTGGCCAAGCGGGACGCGATCGTGATGCATCCCGGTCCCATCATCCGCGGCTTGGAACTCACTTGGGAAGTAGCGGATTGCCCGCAGTCCGTCATTGTGGAAGAAGTCCACAACGGAGTGCCCGTGCGCATGGCGATTCTGGCCAAGGCTCTGGGGAAAGCAAGCTAGGCTGGGAGCTGCAGGCTTCAGGAGTCAGGCTACAGGTATTTCAGAGATAAAGAATGGCACACGATAAGTCAAAATCGGCTTCGCTGTTGATCAAGGGCGGTCGTGTCATCGATCCCGCGGCCAAGGTAGACGCCCCCATGGACGTGCTCCTGCGCGATGGCCGCGTCGCTGAGGTCGCCGCTTCCAACAAGATCCGCGGCAACGCGGACAAGACTTTCGACGCGCGCGGCCTGATCGTTGCCCCCGGCTTCATCGATCTCCACGTGCACCTGCGCGAACCTGGCCAGAGCTACAAGGAAAGCATCGCCACGGGAACGGCTGCCGCCGCGGCCGGGGATTCACCTCGGTCTGCTGCATGCCGAACACTTCCCCGATCGTCGATTCGCCGGAATGGGTCGCGTGGATGCAGCAACCCGAGCGCGCAGCCACAGTCAACGTGTTCCCCATCGCCGCCGCCACCCACGCCAGCAAGGGCGCTGTGCTCACCGACTTCGGAGCCTTGCAGCGCGCTGGCGCAGTTGCGGTCAGCGACGACGGTCGCCCCATCCTGAACGATCTTATCATGCGCGACACGCTACGGGCGGCTTCGGGCGTCAACCTTCCCGTGATTCAGCACGCCGAGGACACGCGCTTGACGGAAAACTGCTCGATGAACGATGGGCCCACCTCATTCCGCCTGGGGCTGCGTGGCATGACGACGGCCGCGGAAGCATCCGTGGTCGAGCGTGACATTCAACTAGTCCAGCAATTCACCGGAGCGCGCTTGCACGTGGCCCACCTTTCAACCGCGGATGCGCTGAAAGCCGTACGCCGCGGCAAGCGCGGCAAGGCTCGCATCACGTGTGAAGTCACTCCTCACCACTTCAGCCTGACCGACAGTGATGTTGGCGACTACAACTCCAATTTCAAAATGAATCCGCCGTTGCGCTCGATCGCGGACCGTGAAGCCATCCTCGTCGCTCTCGCCGATGGCACCATCGATGCCATCGCAACCGATCACGCGCCCCACGCGACGCACGAAAAGATCATCGAATTCGAGCGCGCTTTGTTTGGAATCACGGGGCTCGAAACCGCGCTCGGCCTCGCCATCACCCGCTTACATCGCGACCACAAAATCCCTCTGGCAAGAATCGTCGAACTCTTCACCGCGGGCCCGGCTCGCGTCGTTGACCTGAGAGGCCGGGGCACACTCGCGCGCGGCAACCCCGCCGACGTAACCATTTTCGATCCCAAGAAACGCTGGACATTTGAAGCCGCCAAGTCCCGCTCGAAATCACACAACACTCCATTCGACGGCTGGCAGCTGACCGGGAAAGTGGTGGCGACGATTGTGAGCGGGAAGATCGGTTTATCGGGCAGACTGAATCTTCCTGTTGATGTGGGAACGGCGAGGCACCGCCCCACATGAGCGTCGCGGCTAAATAATTCCCATTCGCTTTCCCACACGCTTCAACACTTCCAGCGCCTGCTCGCAATTCTTCTTTGGTGTGCGTAGCCGTCATGATGGTGCGGATGCGGGCTTTGCCTTCGGGGACGGTCGGGAAAGCGATGCCGGTGCCCATCACGCCTTCCTTGAAAAGCTCGCGGGAGAAGTCCATGGTGAGTTTGCCGTCGCCGATGATGATGGGCGTGATCGGCGTTTCGCTGGCTGGTGTGGTCTCGCCGCCGATGTTGAAGCCGAGCAGCCCCAGTTCCTTTTTCCAGAAGCGGGTGTTCTCCCAGAGCTGTTCGATGCGCTCCGGTTCGTTTTCTAAAACGTCGAAAGCTGCGATGCAGGTAGCCGCGACCGACGGTGGATGCGAGGTCGAAAACAGAAACGGCCGGGCACGGTGATACAGGAAATCGATCAGGTCGCGGGTGCCGCAGACGTATCCGCCGAGCGCTCCGATCGCCTTCGAAAGCGTGCCGACTTGAATATCCACGCGGCCGTGCATTTTGAAATGATCGATAGTGCCGCGGCCGTTGCGGCCCAAGGACGCCGGAGGCATGGGCGTCGTCGACCATCATGATGGCGCCGTATTTCTCGGCGAGTTCGCACAGCGCGGGCAGCGGGCCGATATCGCCGTCCATGGAAAAGACGCCGTCGGTGATCAGCAACTTCTTCCCCGGCTTGATCTTTGATGCTGGCCAATCTTTCTTCGGCCTGCTCCATGTTTTTGTGCTCGAAGACCAGAATCTTGGCCCGCGACAAACGGGCGCCATCGATGATGGAAGCGTGATTCAGTTGGTCAGAGATGATGAAGTCGTCCTTGCCGAGCACCGCCGAAACCGTGCCCGCATTGGCGGCAAATCCTGACTGAAAGACCACGCAGGCTTCGACGTTCTTGAAGCGGGCGATCTTCTCTTCGAGCTCCATGTGAATCTTCATGGTGCCGGCGATAGTGCGCACCGCGCCCGACCCCACTCCATATTTGCGCGTGGCTTCAAGGGCGGCTTCGCGCAATTTGGGATGCGTGGTCAGGCCAAGATAATTATTCGAGGCAAGATTAATGACTTTCTTTCCATCGAACGTGCACACCGGGGCTTGCTCGTCGTCGAGTACGCGCAGCCGGAAGTGCGTGCCTTTAGCCTTGAGATCGTCCAGTTGGTCGGTGAGATAAGAGAGTGGATTTGCGCGAGCGGTGGTGGTAGCCATGTCATCTCCCGGTTTCTAGACTATAGTTTAGAGCCGCCCTGGGCAAGATTCCCGGCCTTCAGTCTTGTGTCCGCTATGGAGCAATCATTGGAGTACTGTTTATGATATAACGTGTTCACATTCCTCGGGCGCACCCCTTGCGCCGGTCCACCGGAATGCACATGATTAAGGCGCACATGATCAAGGCTAGTAAGAAGGACAACGATGTCCGGAGTCTGCCTAAGGCGCCTACCGGCATTCAGGGCCTCGATGAGATCACCGGGGCGGTTTCCCGCGCGGGCGTCCCACGCTCATATGCGGCAGCGCCGGCGCGGGCAAGACTCTGCTGGCCATGGAGTTCCTGGTTCGCGGAGCCACGGAATACAACGAGCCCGGCGTCTTCATGGCATTTGAAGAGACTGCTCCCGAGCTGACCCAAAATGTTCGCTCGCTCGGTTTCGATCTGGATGAGCTGGCGAAAGAGAAGAAGCTGGTCATTGATTTCGTTCGCATCGAGCGCAGCGAGATTGACGAAACCGGCGATTACGATCTGGAAGGTCTGTTCATAAGGCTGGGCGCCGCCATCGATGCCATTGGCGCGAAGCGCGTGGTCCTCGACACCATCGAAAATCTGTTTGCGGGACTGCAGAATCAGGGCATCCTGCGAGCGGAATTGCGCCGCCTGTTTCGCTGGCTCAAAGACAAAGGCGTTACCGCCGTCATCACCGCCGAGCGCGGCGAAGGCGCTCTAACCCGGCATGGGCTGGAAGAATATGTTTCCGATTGCGTGATCCTGCTCGACCACCGGGTGACCGACCAGGTTTCCACCCGCCGTCTGCGCATCGTCAAATATCGCGGCACGGCCCACGGCACCAACGAATATCCCTTCCTGATCGACGAAGACGGTTTCAGCGTCCTGCCCGTCACGTCTCTCGGGCTGCAGCATGAAGTGAGCGACGAACGAATTTCCAGCGGTGTTCCGCGGCTGGATACGATGCTGGGCGGCGAAGGGTTCTATCGGGGCACCACGATTCTGGTTTCCGGCACGGCGGGAACGGGCAAGACCAGTCTGGCAGCGAGCTTCGTCGATGCCGCTTGCCGGCGCGGCGAGCGCTGCCTCTACTTCTCGTTCGAGGAATCCCAGGGCCAGATCATTCGCAACATGCGATCCATCGGCTTGAACCTGGAGCAGTGGACCAAGAAAGAATCTGCTGCAGTTTCATTCCAGCCGGGCCACGTTCTACGGGCTGGAAATGCACCTGGCGATCATTCACAAGATCGTTCAGGAGTTCCAACCGAAGAGTGGTGGTTCTCGATCCCGTGGGCAGCCTGATACAGGCAGGCAACCAGCGCGATGCGCACACCATGCTGATTCGCCTGATCGACTTCCTGAAGCAACGGGAAGTGACCGCCTTTCTGACCAATCTCACGTCCGGCGGAGAGGCGCTGGAGAGAACCGATGTCGAAATCTCATCCATCGTCGATACCTGGCTTTTCATGCGCGACATCGAACTGGACGGCGAGCGCAACCGCGCCCTGTACGTCCTCAAGTCGCGCGGTATGGCGCATTCCAACCAGCTGCGCGAATTCCTGCTTGACCCCGCAGGGAGTCGATCTTGCTGGACGTGTACGTGGGGCCGGAAGGCGTGCTCACGGGATCGTCCCGCTTGTCGCAGGAAGCGCGAGAGAAGGCCGCTGCCTTGGCGCGCCAACAGGAGGCCGAGCGCAGAGAGCGCGAACGGACGCGCAAGCGGGAAGCGCTGGAAGCGCGGATTGCTGCGCTTCGCAAGGAGTTTGAAGTGGAGGAAGAGGAAGCGAAGCGTCCAGCGCAGAGGACGTGTCGCGAGAAGCGATCATCCGTGGAGAATCGCGAAGCCATGGCCCGCAGCCGCCAGGCTGATAGGGTCGACGGATGCAAGCGTGCCAAGAAGACGTCGAGGAGTCAGATGAAAAAGTCAGCAAAGGCCAGCGAGCTCGACAACCCCTCAGTTTGCAAGAGATTGGCGAGACAGAAGGAGCCGCGGCAGCCAGAAGTGTGGGAACTTCGCCTGTACGTCGCCGGACAGACGCCGCGTTCCATTGCCGCCTTCGCCAATCTGAAAAAGATATGCGAGGAACATTTGGCGGGGCGATACAATATCGAAGTCGTCGATCTGGTGAAACACCCGCAGTTGGCAGCGGGCGATCAGATCCTGGCCATCCCCACACTGGTGCGAAAGTTGCCCCAGCCACTGCGCAAAATCGTCGGCGATCTTCGCGATACGGAACGCGCCTTGGTCGGTTTGCAATTGCGTCCGGCTACGCCGGAAAAATGAAGTTCGAAGTAGGATCGGCCAAGTCGGTTCTGAATGAGGATTCATATGAACAGCGAACTGCCCGAATTCATCCGCAGCGCGCAACTGATGGAAGAGGCCGAGCAGACGCTGCGTGCCATCCAGTACGGCACCGTGGACGCATTCGTCGTCGAGGAACCGGAAGGTCACCGGGTCTACACGCTGGAGGGCTCCGATCTTCCTTACAGTACCCTGGTGGAGAGAATGCAACAGGGCGCCGCCATGCTGGACGCTCGCGGATGCATCGTTTACTGCAATCTCAGTCTGGCGCAACTGTTGGGCGTGCCGCGAGAGACCGTCATTGGCCGCTACTTGCAGGATTTCTTGGCTCCGGCGGATCAGGCCTCATTACCAGAAGTTGCTGCACGAGGCTCAGACCGGATCGAGCGAAGGCGAAATGCATCTGCGTACTCGCCGACGGCAGTCTGATCTCCGCCAATTTTTCCTTCAGTGTATTGTCCCGCGACAAATCGGCCACCGGAGTTCTGATCACCGACCTGACATCGCAGAAGCAGCAGATCGAGTTTGCCTCGCGTCTGCAGAACATGCAGGATGAAGAACGCAAGCGCATCGCCCGCGAACTGCACGACAGCGTCGGCCAATTGCTGGCCGCGATCGGCATGAACATCGGCATCGTGCAGGCTCAGGCCCATAAGCTCGACTCGACGGCAGCCAGAGCCGTTTCCGACAACTGCCGTGCTCGTCGAACAGGTCTCCAGCGAAATTCGTACGATCTCGCATCTGCTTCATCCCCCGCTCCTCGATATAGCCGGCCTTGCCTCGGCGCTTCGCTGGTATGTGGACGGTTTCTCCGAACGCAGCAATATCAAAGTGGATCTGGAAATTCCCAGCCGATCTTGGCCGGTTGCCGGACGAAATGGAAATCGCCATCTTCCGCATCGTCCAGGAGTGTTTGACCAACATTCACCGTCATTCCGGGAGTGCCACGGCTGCGATACGTCTGACATCAGGAAGGCGACCGTCTCACCGTTCAGGTCCAGGATAGCGGGAAGGGCATACCCGCGGAGAAACAACACGAACTGATCGAATCGGGCCGCGGCGGCGTTGGATTTGCCGGCATGCGAGAGCGGCTGAGGCATCTCGGCGGCACTTTGGAAATACAATCCGGGGAAACTGGAACTCTCGTCACTGCGACTCTTCCAGTGCCCTAACTGCAAAGATCAGAGCCGCGTTTTCCTAGAATTTCTTTCGCAGAAATTCAAAAAGGATATAACCGACGAGCGCGGCTACGGCGGCAATTTCAAAATTCGCAGCAGTAAAAACATCTCCGATTGCCCAAGCTATGCCCATCCTGTGTCCCATGCCTGAGCGCTCAAATTCTCCCATCAAAAGATTGGAGTAAAACAGGAAGATGATAAAACCTACCTCGATCACCGCTCTCCAGACATTTCTCCTCATAACAAATATCGACATCCGGTCGCTTCGGTCGAGACACACCCGCAGAAGCTCTTCAAAGTGACTCGACTGCCGGGAATTCGCAATCGAAAATAATCGCGAATCTTATTGTCCCCCGCCCGCCTTTACCATGAAACTCGCCTGGTCGCTCTTCATCTTCTTCAACGACTCCGTAGGCAGATAAACCATGTGCCCCGCTTCGTAGGTCGCAAACGAAATGTTTTGCCGGTATTTTTCACCGAGGTCCAAGTGGTCCATGGTGTAGTTCGCGGCATAGTACGGGGTCGCCAGATCGTAATAGCCTTCCATGACCAGCACCTTTAAATACGGGTTCTTCACCATGGCCTCGCGCAGCGCGCTCGCGGTATCGGGAAAACCTTTAATCCCCGAGCCCCAATCCCAGTGCTCAAATCCCGCTCCCTGGGCGAAAATGTGGTAAGGCATGTCGGATTGATAGCCCAGCTCGCTGCGTACATAATTATTGAATACGGAGGTATAAGGCGGAACGATCGCCGATTGAGTCGGATCATAGAACGGCGTATCCAACAGTCCATTCGGATCCGGCCCGGTAAATCGGCCGTCCAATCGCCCGACGCGCACTTTGTCGTCCAGCAGAAGGTTGTGGGTAAACTTCATCACATCGACGCGCAGGTTGGCATTGTCGATCAGTTGCTTGCTGAGCCCTGTGTAGTGCGCCATTTGATCGACGATCTTTTGCCGCTCCTCCGGCGAAATTGCATCTCCCTTCGCCAGCGCCGAAGCGTACGCAGTTGACGCCCACTGTTCTGACTCCTGCCGCGCTTTGCCCATGTCCGCGTTCAAATCCGCCGGCAGTTTGTGATGGAATCCCGCAATCATCGTGAAGGACGGAATCAGCAACACGTACGGCAGGTCGTTAGTTTTATTGTCCTCGAGGGTCTCGAAACTCAGGACGGTCGAGAGCAGCGTGATTCCATTGAAGGCAATTCCGAGGTCGCTGAGATGGCCGGATACGCCCGCAGCGCGCGTTGTTCCGTAACTCTCGCCGAACAAAAACAACGGCGAGGTCCAGCGCTCATAGCGAGTGAGATACAAGCGAATAAATTCGGAGAAGGCTTCGATATCGCCTTTCACCCCCCAGAATTTCTTCGAGAGTTCAGCATCGGCAGCTCGGCTGAAGCCGGTACCGATCGCATCCACGAGAACCAGGTCGCTCTTGTCCAACAGGGTATAGGGATTGTCGGCGAGGCGGTATGGCGCGGAGGGCATAAATCCATCCGGCTGCAGCACCACCCGCTTCGGTCCCAGCGCGCCCATGTGCAGCCACACCGAAGCCGATCCCGGTCCGCCATTGAACGCAAAAGTCAGCGGACGCTGGTTCGCCTGCTGCCCCTCCAGCGCGTAGGCGACGAAAAACATTTCCGCTTCGATCTTGCCATCTTCCCGCTTGATCGGAAGGCGCCCGGCGGTCGCCGTATATTTGAGCGCCTTCCCATCCACCGTGATCTGGTGATGGGTCACGACCGGGGCAACTTCGGTGACGTCGAAGTGCTGTTCCTTGTCCTTGTCTTTGTCTTTGTCGTTGGCTACGTCGGGTTTGTGCTCTTCGGACGCGGACGCCTCCGGAGACTTGGCGGCATTGTCGGGAGCTTTCTCATTTTTCGTCGCTGCTTGCTTTTTCTGGTTGGGTTGATCTTTGGGTGAGTCCGCCTGATGGGCCAGAGCTACCGACATAAGAACGCACATCAAAACAAAGTTGACGATAAGAACACGCATCCTGATCTCCTCCGCGAATTCGCTTCTTGCCAAGCTGCCTTGCCGCTAAAGAGTGTAGCGCACCGGACGGTTGCTTCGGATATTCAGCCAGCCAGCTTCGCCAGTGTCTGCAGATCGGGCACTTCCAAGTCTGGCTTTGCGGCTGCGGATTTAGCAGCTCCTGCGCCCGGGCGAGGCGAGCGGCGGTTTACCCAGACGGTCGCGATGCCTAATGATTGCGCGGGAATCACGTCGTGATAGATGCTCTGACCAACGTGAAGCCACTGCTCGCGGCTCGCGCCAATTCGCTCTTCAGCCAGTTTGAATATTCTTATGCAGGGCTTATAGCACCCGGCTTGCTGGGCGGTGATGACGTGGTCGAAAGCTACTCCAAGCTTCGGAGCCGTAGCGGCAAACAGATCATCATCGACATTCGACATGACCGCGAGTTGATAGCGGCGTTTGAGTTTTCCCAACGCTTCGACCGTGTCCGCAAATGGTTGCCAGTTGGGCAGCGACTCTGGCAGGGAACGAATTTCGGCGTCGGTCGGCAGAAATCCGAGACGCTCACCAAACCCCCGCACCACGGATTGCAAGACATCTCGATAACGCAAATATTCGCCTTGCTCGGCGGAGGCTTCCAGTTCGGAGTACAACCCGAGCAGCCCTGAATCCGCAACCCGCTTGTCGTGCGCGGCGAGAATCGGGCGCAAAGCAGAAAAGATGCCAGTCTCCCAGTCAATCATGGTGCCGTAGCAGTCGAAGGTCAGCACTTTGAAGCGGCTCAGGTCGAGCATGGGCAATTGGCAGAATCGGTTGCTGGTGAATATTTATGAAAGCAGGTCTAAAACTTTTCTTGACGCGTCGCCGCTGGCACCGTCTCGGAATTCGCCTCTGCACCGGGCACTTCCGCCTCCGCCGCCGCTGACGTGTCTGCAGAGGCCGCGCCCCCTTCCGCGGCAACAGCCGCGTCCGGCTTTGCCGGTTTCTTCTCCAAAAACTTCGCCGAGTTCAACAGCGGCCGGCTCAGCGAAGAGTTATACCCCGTCCACGGACTCTCCGACCCCGCTTCACGTTCGAAGTGGGACCGCATGCTTTCCATCTTCGAATCGAGATTGTCCAGGTAATGCAACATTAGAGCCTCGGGAAACATGGGCAGCTTCGGCGAACCAAATTCATATTCTCCGTGATGGCTGATGATCAGGTGCTCCACCAGAGTCTTGAGTTCCGCGGGAAAGTCTGGAAACTGGGCAAGCTTCGCCTGCAGCATCTCCAGTTCGATGATCATGTGCCCCAGCAACTGTCCACGCGTGGTGTAGGAGAACGAGCGGTTATAGGTAAGTTCGTGAATCTTGCCAATGTCGTGCAGAAATGCGCCCGTAAGCAGCAGATCGCGGTTCACCTGCGGATAATTCCGGCACATAAGGTCGCAGGATCGGCAGAGCGACACTACGTGATCCAGTAATCCGCCGATATACGCGTGATGCAAAGTCTTGGCCGCGGGCGCATTACGATAGGCTTCCGCAATATCCGGATCAGCCATGAACGCCTCTACCAGCGCCTTAAGATGCGGATCGCGAAATGAAGCCACAAACGTCGCCAACGTCTGCCACAGCTCGCCAATATCTTTCGTGGTCTTGGGTAAATAGTCGGAGTAGTCGATTTCCGAGTCGCCCAATCGTCGCAGTTTGTGAATCGTAATCTGAAAGCGGTTCTTATATTTGTTCAGCAGACCTTTGACTTTGAGAAAGTCGTCCTGCTGGAAGGCGTCGATCGCGTCCTCGACGTTATCCCACATCTTGGCGTCAAGCTGACCCGTCCGATCACCCAGAATCAGCGCCAGATACGGTTCTCCGGTCTTCTTCGGCTTGACCTGCTTGGAAACCACCACAAAGGTCGAAGTGATGACCTTGTTCTCGTGCTGGCAGCAATCGGATAAGAAAAATTCCTTCATGGCGTATGGACCCGCACCGCGCGCAGACCAGTATCTCAATACCGGAAACAGCCCCACGGTCAGGCCCAGCTTAAACTAAAACAGACCCAGTTTTTTCTTCTTTTTGAATTCCTTGGCGTTGGGATCTTTGGCCGCCGTTTCGACCGGCTTGGTCTGGTTCGGGCTGGCCCCAGAGTCCGCATAACCCGCCTTTACGTCGATAAATGCATCCTCGCGCAACTTGGTCAGATATTCGCGCAGCGCCGGTTGCAGCTTCTTCATGTAAAGTGCGTCCTGGATTCTGGGCTGGACCTCGCTGATCGTGGGAACCCCCGCGTCGTGATGCGCCGTGACTTTGAGAATCACGAATCCTTGCCTAGTCCGGATCACATCCGTGACCTCATCTGGCTTCATCACGAATGTCTTGTCCTCCAATTCCTTGGCCAGCGTGCCCCGTTTAAACTGTCCAAGATCGCCACCCTGGGCCGCAGTCGGCCCGTCCGAGTTCTTCTTGGCAACATCCTCGAACTTGGCGCCGTTACGAATCTGGGCCAGCAGGTCCTCGGTTTTCGCTTTTGCCGCGGCCAGTCGTTGCGCTTCATCGCTGGTGTCATTCGGCTTGGCCTCTGTAGAGACCAGAATCTCGCTCAGCCGGATCATCTCCGGCTGCTCCATCTCGGCCTTGTGTTCGTCATAAAACGCCTGCTCTTCTTCTTTGCCGATCACCAGACGCGAGCCCACTTCTTTCCCAATGACTTGCTGCGTAATAATCTGATTCCGCAAATTCTGCTTGTAATCCTCGAAAGAAATCCCCTGCGACTGCGCCGCTTTTTCCAGCTCCTCCATGCTGTCGAGCTTCATCTCCTTGCGCATCTCGTCCAACTTCTTGATCACCTCGGTGTCCGCCGTGATGCCCAGGTCCTTGCCCTTATCCAGCAGCAATTCCTGATCGATCAGATCGCGCAGCACATCTTTATCTCGATCGGCAACAATCTTGTCGAAGTTGACCGGGTCCTGCTGCTGCGCCTCTTTCTTTAATTCTTCCTTGCTGTGCAGGAATTCGCTGCGCGTGATGATCTGATTGTTGACCCGCGCGATGATCTCCTCAATCACCGCATCGTCCGCCCCCAGCAGCACCGGCAAAGCAACGCAAAAGAAAAAGAACAGAAGAAAGAAGCAGGAGAGAAAAGGTCTTCGCATCCGTAAATTGTACCTCCGGACGTCCGCCCCCGGCCATTCCTCCCAAACATTGTCATCCCTCGGCTCCGCGTAATCGTCCAAAAGACGCTCACGCGGAGTCGATGGGCCTGGTGTCTGTCGGCGCTTAATCACGCCCTAAGATTTGGCCCGCAAACCCCTTTTTACCAGTTCCCCCCCTTTTGCCGGCAGAACCCCGGGAAAGCCCGAATTGTAAACTTCGCTCCCCCGGGCACCCCGGGCGGGGTCGCGCCGCATCCCACCAATGAGCTTTAGGGGGCGGGCTAGCCTTGCCTTCGCGTTTCCAAAGACATAGAATGATAAACACCAGAGTGTGTGCGAGGAGTATCCCTTCTATGTTCCAGGTAGCTTTGCGTCGCTATTTTCTGTCGTCATCTTTATTTTTATTGGTGTCCCTTTTTGGGCTGACTTCGTCCGCGCTCGCCCAGCAGGATGCCAAGCCGACTGGCAGCGATCAAGCCCCTCCCGCATCCTCCCCGGCGCAGGCGCCTCAGGCAACTGACCCGCTGAAGCGCCCCATCAGCGAAAAACAAAAGAAAGAAAACGCCAAAGCTCTGAAGCAGGAACTCAGCAAGACCTACAAGAAGTGGCTCGACGAAGACGTCGTGTACATCATTTCCGACGAAGAGCGCAAGGCTTTCAAACAACTCTCTAACGACGAGGAACGCGATCAGTTCATCGAAGCCTTCTGGCAGCGTCGCGACCCCACCCCCGATACCGAAGAGAACGAGTTCAAAGAAGAGCACTACCGCCGCATAGAGTACGCCAACGAACACTTCGCCGCTGGAATCCCCGGCTGGAAGGCCGACCGCGGCCGCATCTACATTATGTATGGGCCGGCGGATGAAATTGATTCGCATCCCAGCGGGGGGACTTACTCGCGGCCGATGGAAGAAGGCGGGGGCGAGACTTCGACGTTTCCGTTTGAGGATTGGCGGTATCGTTATTTAGAGGGGATTGGGCAGGAAGTGATGATCGAGTTTGTGGACACTTGCATGTGCGGCGACTATCACATGACTATGGACCGCTCGGAGAAAGATGCACTGCTGCACACTCCCAATGGGGGGGCCACGCTTTACGAGTCGATGGGCATGGCGTCGAAGGCGCAACGCTTTACCGGCAACGGGCTGGAGACTCTAGGGCCGGGACCGAACAGCGCGAACGAGGCGAGTAAAGAGTTTGACCGACTGGAGCAGTTTGCCAAACTGCAGGCGCCTCCTCCGGTGAAGTTCAAGGATCTGGAGGAAGTGGTCAGCCACAAGATCAGCATCAATCTTATGCCGTTCGATGTGCGAGCGGATTTTGTAAGAGTAACGGCCGAGACGGTGCTGGTTCCCTTTACCGTGCAACTGAAGAACCGCGACATCACTTTCGTGAACAAGGATGGAGTGCAGCGGGGAGTGGTGAACATTTTCGGGCGGGTTACGACTTTGACCGGGCACATCGCGCAAACTTTCGAAGACACCGTGCAAGCGAATATTCCCGCGGAATTGCTGGCCAAGTCGGCGGAGAATTCGCAGGTTTACTGGAAGGCGATTCCGTTGCGGCCGGGCCGTTATCGCGTGGACATCGTGGTAAAAGACGTGAATGGAGACCGGGTAGGAACCTGGAGCAAGGGTGTGCAGGTTCCGGAGTACGCGGATGACCGGCTGGAAGCTTCGTCGCTGATTGTGGCGGATATGATGGAGCCGGTAGCGGCCAAGAACGTGGGCACGGGAAGCTTTGTGATTGGGGCGACGAAGGTTCGTCCGCGGGTTCCGCCAGCCGACGGTAAGCCGATGATGTTCAAGCGCAATCAGAAAATGAACTTCTGGATGCAGGTTTACAATCTTGGTATTGACGACAAAACGCACAAGCCGTCGGCCACGGTTGAGTACAATGTGTTTAACGCGACAACCAATAAGGCCGTGGTGCATACGGTTGAATCCACGGATGAGATGGGGAATATTGGCGACCAGGTGACCCTGCAGAAAACTCTTTCGGCCGCCAATCTTGATCCCGGTGTTTATCGCATACAGATCAAGGTGAACGACAAGATTTCCAAGCAGACGGTGGATCCCACGGCGACGTTCGCCGTAGAGTAAACTGGACGGCTTGATCTCCCTCGAGGTGGTGGGTTGCAGATACTCCGCAAGCTAGGGTTCTCGGTGCTGTTGCTGGGCCTGGCGCTTCCGGGTTGGAGTGTGGACAAACCGGGGACAATTTCCGGATACGTGCGAGGGGCCAGCGGCATCCCGCAAATGGGAGCGGTGGTAGAGGTGTTGGGCGCGGCCGCGCACAGCCTCAAAGTGTTTACCGACGAAAACGGATTCTACTCCGCTGCCGGACTGTTACCTGGAATCTACAATCTCAAAGTTTCCGCTCCTGCTTTCTTACCTG
>CAVPMC010000011.1:0-177010 GCA_963706465.1 Terriglobales bacterium | reverse complement strand
CGTCGTCCTCGGCGTGGATACGGTTGCGGCCTCGAACCTCGAAGATCCGCTGGTCATCCGCGGAATCGTTGCGGGACTCGTTCCCGTAAGCTGGCTTCGCCATTCGGCGGTCCCGCACTACTTCGCAGTTTTACAAGCAGGTTCCACTAGCAAGGCCTCCGGGATGGGGGATCTTCAAGATTCAACCTTCGAGTGAACCTTTCTGCCTCCCGGCCCGGTGGGGTGGTCGTTTCTTTTCCCCCAAACCCGCGACCGTCAGTGGCCTCAGTGCGTTACTCCGGAGCCATCCACTTCAGGGGTCAGGCGTTTACTGCCAGCGAACAGGAAGCGCTCCAGTTAGCGGAACGGGTCGACACTTACCTCAATGTGTTTCGCACCGCCGAAAGCACAGTCTCGACACCTGGGCCCGATCCCGACATTAAAGCATTCTTCGACAGCCTGAAAATTCAGCCGCAAAAGAACCGTGCGGTACTGACCGCGACCGTCCCCCTCGGCTTGATTCGCAAAATACTGGCCGAGGCCCCGGCCTCCGTCACCCCGGAACCGCAAACTCCGCCGCCCCCTGCGGGGAAGAGCAAAACGCACAAGTGATTCAGTATGGACGAAGGCGTCCGGGGCCTTTCCACCCGCGATAGAATTTTGCCCGTAACTTTTTTGTCCTCAGCTGAGTCCAACTGACGGTAACCGCACTTATTAGCCAACTTATTTGCCCCTGGCAGGTAGAATGACTCTGTAATGAACAGCCTCCCTCTTCCCCTCGCAGCTTTTCTCGCGGGCCTGGTGTCCTTCCTGTCGCCGTGCGTGCTGCCGCTGGTACCGGGATACGTCTCGCTGATCTCCGGCGTGGGCGTCGAGCAACTCAAAACGCAGGAATCCCAACTGCTGCGCAAGGTCATGCTGAATTCGGTCGCGTTCATTCTGGGTTTCAGCGTGGTGTTCATTGCTCTCGGGGCGATCGCCAGCGAGGTCAGCCAGATGCTCTCGCGCTACCGCTCGACTCTTGCCCAGGTAGCAGGCGTCGTAATTATTCTGTTCGGGCTGCACTTAACGGGAATCTTTAAAATCAAAGCCCTGTACACGGATGCGCGTCTGCACAGCGTGAAAGGCGGCAGCACTCCGTGGGGAGCATTCGTAATCGGCTTCGCCTTTGCTTTTGGCTGGACGCCCTGCGTGGGACCGATTCTAACCGTCATTCTCGCTCTTGCCGCCGGTCAGGATTCGATTGGAAAAGGGGTTGTGCTGCTGGCCATTTATTCCATGGGATTGGCGGTTCCGTTTCTTTTAACAGCTCTCGGCGTCGAGCGCTTTCTCAAGTTCTACAGCCGCTTCCGCGCCCACATGCATGCCATCGAAGTAGCCAGCGGCGTATTGTTGGTCGCACTGGGCGTATTGCTAGTGATAGGACGCTTCACGATTATTTCGAACTACCTGTCGTTTCTGAACCGATTCGCCCTGTGATTGGAGTGTTCAGTGAAACGTGATCCAATTGTTCTGGTGGGAGTGGCCCTGGTGGTCGCCCTGATGCTGGTCCTTGGCCTCAAATTAGCTCACCACACTGCGCAACCGATCACCTCGGGCGCGGCTCCCGACTTCACATTGCAATCGCTCGACGGCAAAACCGTCCGCCTCTCCGACTTCCGCGGCACGCCCGTAGTGTTGAACTTCTGGGCAACCTGGTGCCAGCCTTGCAAGATTGAGATGCCATGGTTCGTTGATTTGCAGCGGCAATATGGGCCAACGCGGGTGCAGTTTCTGGGGGTAGCGATGGATGACGCCAGTAGCAAGGACATTGCGGAATTCGCGCAGAGCATGAAGGTAAATTATCCCATCCTGATTGGGAAAGAAGCGGTGGGCGATGCTTATGGCGGAGTGCAGTTTCTTCCAGAAACATTTTATATCGATCGCAACGGAAAGATTGTCGACCGGGCTTTCGGGTTGAAAGGCCGGGGAGAGATCGAGGACGACATCAAGAAAATCCTGGGTGCGGGCCCGGTGGCGCAGACGCAGAAATAGGAACGGATGCCAATTACCAAGAGTGCATTTTTAACGCTGGTTTCTGCGGCGTGGCTTCTGGCGCAGGATTTGCCGGGGAAGAAAACGCCGTCGGTGACGCTGTCGCCTCCTCCCATCGCTACTGTGATACGCGGCAAGGCCACCAACGTACAATTGCAATTCCAAGTGGGCTCCGGTTTTCACATCAACTCCAACACGCCCGCGGCGGACTATTTGATTCCCACCACGCTGAAACTCGACGTGCCAACAGACATCGTAGTGGGGAAAATCACCTACCCTCAAGGCGAAGACATGAGTTTTGCCTTTGCCCCGGATGAGAAGCTCAGCGTCTACAGCGGAGAATTCGAACTGGGAGTGCAAGTGCGTCCACTGGCCAGCATGGTGCCCGGCAAGTACGAGATTCGGGGACGATTGAGATACCAAGCCTGCGACAAGGCAGCCTGCTATCCGCCCAAGCAATTGCCCGTGGAATTCGAAGTCAAAGTGATCAAGCCTCCGCCCCCTCCTAAGAAGAATCCCGCCCAGAGTCCGCATGCGCACACTTAGCGGTGGAAGAACTACATTTGCTGAGCGGTATCAGGGCTCGCCTTCAGCCGTGCCGTGAGGACGGTCTTTTCAGTCCCGCCTTCTGGCAATGGCTCTGCTGTTATTTCTTTTTCTCGATTTTGGCCCAGGTGTCTTTCAGCGCGACCGTGCGGTTGAAGACCGGCTTTCCCGGAGTGGAGTCGGGATCGACGCAGAAGTAGCCGAGGCGCTCGAACTGGTAGCGAGTCGCCGGCGGTGGCGTTGGCCGAGCGACGGTTCGAGCTTGGCAGTCGGTGAGGACTTCGAGCGAATTCGGATTGAGGTTAGCGGTGAAGTCCTGGCCTTCGGCACGTCGATTCGGGATCTTCTTTGGTGAACAGGTTGTCGTAGAGGCGAACTTCGGCGTCGATGGCGTGCGCGGCCGAGACCCAGTGGATGGTCGACTTCACCTTGCGGCCGTCGGGCGGAGCGTTGCCGCCGCGGGTGGCGGGATCGTAGGTGCAGTGGACTTCGACGACGTCGCCGTTGTCGTTCTTTACCACGCTCGGTGCAGGTGATGAAGTAGCCGTAGCGCAGGCGCACTTCGCGCCCGGGGACAGGCGGAAGTACTTCGTGCGGCGGATCTTCGCGGAAATCGTCCTGCTCGATGTAGAGCACGCGCGAGAACGGAACCTTGCGCGTGCCGGCGGTCGGGTCTTCGGGATTGTTGACCGCTTCCATTTCTTCGACTTGGTCCTCCGGGATAGTTGTCGATCACGACCTTCAGCGGGCGCAGCACGGCCATGACGCGGGGCGCGCGCTTGTTCAGGTCCTCGCGGACGAAGTGTTCGAGCATGCGCAAGTTCGATGATGCCGTTGGTTTTCGAGACGCCGATGGCTGCCGCAGAAATTGCGGATCGCTTCGGGCGTGTAGCCGCGGCGGCGAATGCCGGAGATGGTGGGCATGCGCGGGATCGTCCCAGCCGCTGACGTGCCCTTCCTGCACCAGCTGCAGCAGCTTGCGCTTGCTCAGCAGCGTGTAGGTGAGGTTGAGGCGGTCGAACTCGATCTGCTGCGAGGGGATAGATGCCGAGCTGCTCGATGAACCAGTCGTAGAGCGGCCGGTGGTCTTCGAATTCGAGCGTGCAGATGGAGTGCGTGATGTGCTCGATGGAATCCGACTGGCCGTGCGCGAAGTCGTACATCGGGTAGATGCACCACTTGTTGCCGGTGCGGTGATGCTCGGCGTGGAGGATGCGGTACATGACGGGATCGCGCATGTTGAGGTTCGGCGAGGCCATGTCGATTTTGGCGCGCAGGGTGCGCGAGCCGTCGGGGAATTCGCCGGCCTTCATGCGCTCGAACAGATCGAGATTTTCTTCGACGGAGCGATTGCGATAGGGGCTGTCTTTGCCGGGCTCGGTGAGGGTGCCGCGGTACTTGCGAATCTCGTCGGCGCGTCAGATCGTCAGACGTAGGCCTTGCCGGCCTTGATCAGCTTGACGGCCCACTCGTAGAGCTGATCGAAGTAGTCGGAGGCGTAGAAGAGGCGGTCCCAGTCGAAGCCGAGCCAGCGGACGTCTTCGATGATGGAATCGACGTACTCCGTCTCTTCTTTCTCGGGATTGGTGTCGTCGAAGCGCAGGTTGGTCTTGCCGCCGAATTCGTCGGCCAGGCCGAAATTGAGGCAGATGGACTTGGCGTGGCCGATGTGCAGATAGCCGTTGGGCTCCGGAGGAAAGCGGGTGTGCACGCGGCCGCCGTATTTGTTGGTTTTCAGATCGTCGAGGATGATGTCGCGGATGAAGTTCGAGGGACGAGATTCGGCGGGAACGTTGGTCGCTTCGGTCTGGGGGTTGGAGGCGCTCATAGCTTCGAATCTGGCGGAGTCAACAATATAACCCATCCGAGAAATCGATTTTCGCGATGGCAACCGTCAAGTATCGAAAGTAACCAGAGACGGTTACTTCAAGAGCGCCCGCGATCATTTTGTGGCCATCTAAAATCTATTGTTTTGTCTAGGATGGTATGAAAGCATTGGGACGAATCGTTATCTCTGGTTAGGAGATTTCTTGAAGTAGAGGGGCCAAGAGCGGCGCAGGCTGCTCCCAAAACTATGGCTGGTATACGTGACATTACGGCGGCGATTGAGTCGGGGCTGGTGGCCCTGCTGCTCTTTCTGCTCTTCTCGTATCTCTACGAGCAGAGCCGGCATCAGTATTTCCGCGCCTGGCAACTAGGGTGGGCCGCGTATACCTTGCACTATGCGCTAGATGGGTGGATTTCATTCCGCCCTTCTGCGGTGCTTTCGTTCTTCAGTTCCCTGCTGCTGATGGCAATGGCGCTTTGCATTTTTGTTTCGACGCGGCTGATGGGGCGGCAAAAATTTCGCCTGCGGTGGTATGACCTGGCGGTGGGCGCTGCGGGGATCGCACTCGCCGCATGGAATCTGCGGGCGCAACTCATGGGCGCGGCCCTTTCCCCCCAAAATTCCCACTCCTTGGAGGTGGGCTTAGGGGTCGTGCTGCTGTACTGTTCTTTTTATTTTTATCAATATGCACATCGCAAGAACTCCCTGGCGTTCACGTTTCTGGCAGTGTCGCTGGCGTTGTGGGCTGTGCTGATGATTTTTGGCGGGGTTAACAATCCGTCGCTTGCCATGTTTGGAGATGCGGAGCATTTTCTGGGCCCGATCCCGCAAATGTTGTTGGGCATCGCGATGGTGATGGTGTTGTTTGAGAACGAGCGCAATGCGGTGCAGGAAAACGCGCTGGCTTTTTCTACGCTCGGCGTGGATCCCATGCGCCTGCTTTCCGCCGAGGATCTTGTGCCCAGCCTGCAAAGCATTCTCGATCGACTGGTGGCGCCTTTGCCGACAGGTCGGGCCATGATCTACGTCTCCGAGCGCTGGCGCGCGATTCTGCCTTCGGTGCAACGCGGATTTTCGCCGGAGATGGTCAACAAGATGGAAAAAAGCGGGGCCGGCGAATATATAGCCGAGTTGGCATACCGGCGCGGCGGATTTGTTACCTTCCACAACTTTGCCGAGATGTCGGAACCGCTGCCCGCATTTCCCGGCGCCCGCTTTGAGCAGTTCCGGCAGGTCGTAGCGGAAGAAAATATTCGCAACATTACCGCCGTCAGCCTGCAGACTCGCGAGCACAACTTCGGGGTAATCATTTTTCCTCACGCCGAGCGTCGCGTGTTTGGCTCGTCCAATCTCCGGCTCTTGATTGGGCTGGCATTGCAGATCGGGCTGACCCTGGAAAACTACATGGTCATGCACAATGCCCAGCGCCGTACCAAGGAATACGAACTGCTGACCCAGATCGGCCAGGCCATCAGTTCGCGTCTTGACCAGGATGAAATCCTGCGGACGGTCCATAAAGAGCTGGGACAAATCTTTGACACCAGCGACTTTTACGTGGCCTTTCAGGAAGGCGACGAGATCCGCTTCGAGCTCGAAGTGGAACGCGGTCAAATTATGGCGAAGCGTTCTCGCAAATTTGACAACGGCCTGACCGAGTACGTTCTCCGTACCGGGCAACCGCTGCTGATCCGCGCCGATCTGGAGAAAGCCCGCGAACGATTGGGTGCCACCTACATTCCGCCGCGACCCTCGAAGTGCTACTGTGGCGCCCCCATTCTGCAGGGTGGCAAACCTGCAGGCGTGATGGCGGTGATGAGCGCGGAGCGCGAACACCTGTTCGAGGAACGCGATCTGGAAGTAATAAAAACGGTGGCTGGGCAGGTTTCAGTGGCTGTCGAGAACGCGCGCCTGTTTGCCGAGGAGCAGCGCCGCTCCCGCCAGTTCGCGTTTCTCAATAATATTTCCAAGACTGCCATCTCCAGCGAAGACGCAGAACAGATGCTGCTGGAGATTGTCGGCCATATCCAGAAGACTTTCCGCTTCGATCACATCGGCATCGGCATTTTTGATTACGTTCGCAAAGACATCGAGATCAAGGCGGAGGCCGGCGTCACCGCCAAAGCTTTGGGCATGCGCATTCCGCTCGGAGCAGGAATTCTCGGGCGCGTCGCCCGCACCGGCGAGAGCGCCCTGGTGCAGACTACCGGCGAAGCCAACATACAAGGAGTGCTGCCGGATTCGCGATCGGTGTTGTGCATCCCGATCACCTACGGCGAAACCTTGCTGGGTGTGCTCAATGTGGAGAGCCGGCAGGAGGATGCGTTCTCCCCTGAAGATGTGCTGATCATGAATACGCTGGCCGACCTGCTGGCTACGGCACTGCACAACTCATTTGTATTTCAGAAGCTGCAACAGACCGCCATCACCGACGGCCTCACCGGCATCAAGACCCGCCGCTTCTTCTGGGAAGCCCTCAGTTCCGAATGGAAGCGGGCTTCCCGCTCCGGACGTCCTTTTTCCGTGGTGCTGGTTGACCTTGACAAGTTTAAAGAAGTCAACGACTCCATGGGACACCTGGAAGGAGACCTGGTGCTGGCGCGCGTGGGCCGGTTGCTGGAGCAGAAATGCCGGCAGTCGAACGTGGTGGCGCGCTATGGCGGCGACGAATTTATCATTCTCATGCCGGAAACCGGCGTGGAGCAGGCTCAGGCCCTGGCTGAGCGCTTGCGCCTCTGGCTTTCCACCGACCCCATGCTGCAGGAACATCTCATCACCGGCAGTTTCGGTGTGGCCAGTTTCCCTGCCCATGGCTTCACTGCGGAAGAAATCATTCGCGTGGCCGATGCCGGAATGTATGTTTCCAAACATGCCGGCGGCGACCGTGTTTCCACCGCCGACCAACCGGGAGACAGCGAAAGCAGCGCCTTGCAGCGCCAGATGATCTCCGGTTACATCGAAGGCTTTCTGCATCGTGAGCACACCGGCCCCGAGCACCTTGAAGAACTGCTCGCGACGCTCCGCAAACTCAGCAGTGAGGAGGGACGTGACGAAGCAGGCAGTGTCCACATCCTGCGCGAGGCCATCGAGGCCCTGACCCGAGCCACGGAATTGCGCGAACTGAACGGCGCCGGACATGGTGAAATGGTGGCCCGCTACTGCGAACTCATCGCACGCGGCCTGGGCTTGTCGGCGGAGGAAATTGATGAGCTTACCTATGCTGCCCGGGTGCACGACGTGGGAAAACTTTTCATTCCGGAACGAATCCTTAATAAGTCCGGCCCCCTGACCGACGAGGAGTTTTACCTGGTAAAACTGCATGCCCACGCGGGAGGACAAATTGTCGGCACCTTGCCTTCCAGCCAGGGGCTAAAGAATGCGGTCGATCATCACCACGAGGCCTTCGATGGAACCGGATACCCGGGCGGCCTTCAAGGCGAGCAAATTTCCCTCGGAGGTCGAATTCTCGCGATTGCGGACGCCTACGTAAACATGACCACCGAGCGTTCATTTGCTCCCGCCAAGAGCAGCGGCCAGGCTTTGACGGAACTGGAGCGCTTGAGTGGAATTCGCTACGACGGAATGCTGGTGCGCCTGCTCTTGCGTCAACTAAAAACGGAGCGGGCTTCGTCAAGCTTCGGAAGCTAAAGATTTTCAAATTCCTCGTGCGACTGCAGTCCTCTGAGTACCTCTCGCTTGCAACTTGGACCTTGAACCCCGAAACTACTGCATATGCATCTTTCCCTCTCTGGCAAGGTCGCTCTCATTACCGGGGGTTCGCGCGGCATTGGCGCGGCCACCGTGCGAACGTTCGTCGCGGCGGGCGCGCGGGTTTTGTTCAGTTATGAGAAATCAAAACAGCAGGCTGAGCATCTTGTAACCGAGCTCTCCGCGCGAGACGTTGCCAGCAACGCCTCTAGGGCAGTTTGCGCGGCCGTCGCCTGCAATCTTTCCGGTACCGAGACGGCGCAGGAACTCGTCGCTACCGCGGTAGACCGCTTCGGACGGCTCGACATTCTGGTTGCCAATCACGGCATCTGGGAATCGGAGGATGCGTCGATTGATCGGATGCCTGATTCGCAATGGCACAAAACCGTTGCCGTTAACCTCGACAGTGTGTTTGCCCTGATCAAGCATTCGGTCGCCCAGATGAAGAAGCAGGAGAAGTCAGGCGGCGCGACCGGTCACATCGTGTTAGTGAGTTCTACCGCCGGTCAGCGCGGCGAGGCTTTCCACTGCGACTACGCCGCGACCAAGGGCGCGCTGATCAGTATGGTCAAAGGCCTTTCCACCGAACTGGCTCGCGATGGCATCTATGTGAATAGCGTCGCGCCCGGATGGGTGGATACCGACATGTCCGCGGCCGCGTTGCATGACCCGATTCGCCAGGGTGCGATTTTCGCCACCATTCCGTTGGGGCGCGTCGCCAAGCCGGAAGAAATTGCGGCTCCAATCCTATTTCTGTGTACCCCCGCTGCCGGCTTCATTACCGGCGAGGTCTTCAACGTGAATGGTGGGGCCGTGCTGACGGGATGAAGATAGTGTGGGGCGGACACTCCTGTCCGCCGCTTTTGAGGTTGATCAAAAATCCGAAATCCCACAAATCAAGGTCAAAGGCGGCGCACAGGAGTGCCCGCCCCCCACCGGGAGCTTGCTACAATTAAATGAGTGGAAAGCATGAAGTATCTTTTACCCATTGTTTTGGTGGCCGCAGTTGCCTTCGGGCAAGCGAACCCATCGCCGCCTGCGGCTTCTGCCCAGACGATTCCCGTCGATCAGGAAAACGCTCACAAGGCCAAAGCTCTCCTCGATCAGATGCTTCAGGCTCTGGGTGGAAACGCTTATCTGAATGTTGAGGACGTCAGCCAGGAAGGCCGGACTTACGGTTTTCATCTGGGACAATCCGAAGGCGTGGGAGTCATTTATTGGCGTTTCTACAAATTTCCCGACAAGGAGCGCGTCGAACTCACCAAAAAACGCGATGTCGTATACGTCTATCGGGGAGACAAGGGGTTCGAAATCACTTACAAAGGCACTCGCTCGGATGATCCCAAGGCGGTGAGCGATTATCTGCGGCGACGCGAATATTCGCTCGATTGGGTCATCCGAAAATGGTTGCCCCAGCCCGGCATCGCGTTGTTCTACGAAGGGCACACCGTGGCCGCGCAGAAAGACACGGAGCAAGTCGAGATCATGACTGCGAGCAACCAGAGCGTGATTGTGTATATCGACAGCAGCACTCACCTGCCGGTGAAGAAAACATTTTCCTGGCGTGATCCGACCGATCAGCAGCGCAACATCGAAGACGAAGTCTATGACAACTATCGTCCCGTGCAGGGTGTCATGACCCCGTTCAGCGTCACCCGCTTTTACAACGGAGATATGTCAAACCAGCGGTTCTTGAACTCGGTGAGCTATAACAAAGGCCTGAACGATTCGCTATTTGCCGCCGACGTCAATTACGATCCCAATAAGGGACCCCGGAAATAACCCTGCGCGTCCTGGCTAAGTGTCTGCCAAATTTGATTTTAGCCCTGCGCCCCTGTGTACGGGTTGGCAAATACCCACGAACTGTGGCTGAATTGCCACAGACGGAGTTGTGGCCACAGGCGGTAATCTCCTCATCTAACAACAGATAAGAGAACTGAAGGCTGAAACGCGAACAAACAATTCGTGCGGCAGTGGAGTGTGCCGGGATTGGTCTGCACAGTGGCGCTCCTGTCCATTTGCGAATCCTGCCTGCGCCTGCGGGTTCCGGAATCGTGTTTCGGCGGGTCGATCTGGATGGATTTGAAGTTGAGGCCGTCAGCCGGAATGTCGCGCGCGTCAGCTACGCCACCAGTCTGATGAAGAAAGGTGTACTGATTTCGACCACCGAGCATTTACTCTCGGCATTCACCGGAACTGGAATCGATAATGCCATCGTCGAACTCGACAACCTGGAACTGCCGATTCTGGATGGCAGTGCGCAGCCCTTTGTCGAATTGATTCACCAGGCGGGAATTCGCAAGCAGCGGCGTCCGCGCACCTATCTGCGCATTCGTCACGCGCTGGAAATGCGAGAAGGCAACAAGTTTATCGCGGTCTATCCGGCAGAAAGCTACTCGGTTTCGTACACCATCAACTTTCCGCACGCGCTCATTGGCAAAGAGACTCTCAGCGTGGAACTTTCGAACGGCAATTATTTTCGTGAGATCGCATCCGCTCGAACTTTCGGTTCTCGTCAGGACGAGCAGACTCTAGCGGGATATGGGTCTGATCCGCGGCGCCTCGCGCGACAACTGCGTAGTGCTTACCCGAGATGGCGTGGAGAATCCACCCTTGCGCTTTGCGGATGAATTCGTTCGTCACAAGGTACTGGACCTGATCGGCGATCTCGCGCTTCTGGGCAAACAGATTCTGGGCAACGTCGTTGCCGACCGGGCCGGTCATGCGATGCACACGGCCTTGGTCTCCCGGTTGCTGCGCGATCGGACATTGTGGGAGGAAACTACCATCGACGACGAGCGCGAGCCCGTGCCTTTGTCCGTGCAGGCCATGGCTGGACAATTGGCCTGATTCGTTCCCTGCGGTTGGCTGATTCTTTTCCTTGCGGTTAAAAAACGGGCCTACCCGTCAAAACAATCCTTAATCGGCCGCCTGCGGAGTGGAATCGTTCGCATCCCAGAAGGATCCTTCTTCGATCAGCTTTTCGAGTTCTGCGCGAGCCTGGGCAGTTAGTTGAGCGGCATATTCTTTTGCTGATTGCTGCCGCTCCGGGGTTAGCGGGGCCACCCTGGCAGCCAGAAGTGGCGCATCTTCCTCGAGCATTCGCAGCAGTCGCTGGGTACGATCGATCTTGGCATGAATTGAAAGCATTGAAATCTTTACCTCACGTGTAAATGTGCCGCGAGCGTGTCCGCCCGTGCTTCTGAGATTCAACGCTAGAAACCAGACCGTAAGCGTGCCGGGAAAGCCGACGCGGCGCAAGTCCTAATCTGGATACCGGTGCATTGGTTGACATCTCCGGCGGGCAATGGCAAAGTGTAGCGCCGTGGTGCCGACACTACCAATGCAGAATCGCGTATACCTTTCTCTGGGCTCCAATGTCGGTGACCGGGCGGTACACTTGAACACCGCCATCGAGCGCTTGCGTGCGCTGGGCGACGTCGCCGCAGTCTCATCTTTCTACGAAACTGAACCGGTTGAATTTACCGCACAGGCCTGGTTTTTGAATTGTGCTGTCGCGCTGGATACGGATAAAGAGCCCCAACAACTGCTCGCCGGCATTCTCAACATTGAGCAACAGATGGGACGGCGGCGACGGCAAAAAAAAGGCCCTCGCACCATCGACATCGATATTCTGTTGTTTGGCAACTTGATCGTAGAAGAATCAGGCCTCAAGGTCCCTCACCCCGCCATGCACAAACGCCGCTTCGTGCTGGAACCGCTGGCCGAGATCGCGTCCGACATGCTTCATCCTGTGTTCGAGCGAACGGCCCGGGAACTTCGCGACGCCTTGCCGCCCGGACAAGTGGTGCGCAAGATGAAAAACAGTTAGCCACGGTCCGAGTTCCGTGCCGTCTTTCTTGCCTGCGCGCTACGGGATAATAATGCGGCTGCCGGCTTCGGCTGCTGTGGCCAGTGCCGGTTGTTTCTCTGGGAATTGCGCCAGAACGAAATCCACGAAGGCTCGCGACTTTGGTCTTCCGGAAGTGCGAGCATGGGCCATGCGCACCAGGAAGACGAGCGCATGCAGCACATCAGAATCGCGAAGCTTGCTGTAACCCAGATGCTCTTCTTCCGCCTCTCGATATTCCTTCAGCATCTTCTGCACTTCAGCGACAACACTTTGTTGGCTCAGGCTGGAAATTGGTGTTTCATAGTGCAGCCCCGAGTTCACCAGCGTTTCTTGTTTTTTGCTTATCGACGTGAGCGCGGCGATCAGATCAGTGTCTTTTATGGCAGCGATCCAGCTGCACGCTCTTGGCCAGCGCGTAGCTCAATCCCATGATCAGATGTTCGTGCTCGTAAAGAAACTGCTCGCCGATTTCCACCTGCGGAAACAATGATTGCCTGGTCGAGATCCTGCAACGGACGCGGCTTTTCATGCTCGCGTGCCTGCTGCAGGTAGACACAATCGCTGGGACAATCGAGCGTGACTTCGCGTTGTTCGCCGCAGCATTGCGGGCAGATGCGTCCATGGACGGCGGGACAGAAGCGCTTCTCTTTGCGTTTTTCGCAGATCGCGCAACTCACGAATATCGTCTCCTGATGCATTATCCCACGCTGACTGGAATGGGTCGTCGAGGCAGCACAGCGGCTTCCGAGACCCGCTAAACCTGCTCGGAGACAACCTTTGAGGACGGGGCAGCCGAAAAACCCGGTATTTGTGGCTTTTTGAGGTTCCTGGATGAAAAAAACCGCATAAAATGCGGCTGAAACGCTGTTTTTCCACAGGAACCTGGTATAAGATGGCGCCATCGCAGGAAAATCAAAGTTCCACTTTAGAGGAGGATTCATGGCTTCAGGCATGACCAAGACACAACTCGTCCGCCATCTGGCCGAGAAACTGGAAACCAACAACAAGACAGCAGCCGCATTTCTTGAGCACCTCACTGACACCGCCATCAAAGAGACCAAGAAGAATGGCGTATTCGTCGTCCCCGGACTGGGCCGCCTGGTGAAGGCGCATCGCAAGGCCCGCATGGGACGCAATCCGCAGACCGGCGAACCGATTCAGATCAAGGCCAAGACCGTAGTGAAGTTCCGCGTCGCCAAAGCCGCGAAGGACGCAATCGCGCCCAAGAAGTAGTCTTCGAGCTCACTCGATGCGAAAGGCCGGCTGGCAGAGCCGGCCTTTCGTTTTTTTTGTGCCAGGGCCTTGGGTAGAAGTTTCACTTTCCGGTATTCGTTCTTGACCACATCTCCGCCCTTCATCACGAACTTCACCTGCTCCAGCGTGGTGACATCCTGCAAGGGATCGCCATCGACTGCGATGAGGTCGGCCCACTTGCCGGGCTCGAGGGTGCCGACTTTGTCCGACCATCCCAGCAGATCGGCCGCGTTGATCGGTCGCGGCCTGGATGGATTGCAGCGGCGTCAGTCCCAGTTTCACCATCGACCGCAAATTCATGCGCGTTCAGTCCGTGAGGATAAACCGCGGCGTCGGTGCCGAATGCCACTTTCACTCCGCTGGCAAAAGCATGGGCCAGATTCTTGCGCGCTGCGGCGTAACCGATCTCGCGCCTTCGGCAATCATAATCCGGCGGAACGCGGATTCGCTCGGCATTCTCCAGAAGCCAGTCCCAAGATAGAAGCGTGGGGACGAGGTAGGTGCCGTTCTTCTTCATTGTCGGCGATGCCCGCATCGTCGATGTAAGATGCCGTGCTCGACGGAATCGACGCCCGCTTCCGAGGCCCAGAGAATTCCCTGCGCGCCATGGGCGTGGGCGGCGACTTTTCGTCCGAGACGATGGGCGTCGGCCACAATCGCCTTCATTTCTTCCAGCGTGATATTGCGATGCCTGGGGATCGTCGCCTTTCGACAGCACGCCGCCGGTGGCGCAGATCTTGATCAGGTCGGCGCCGTACTTGATGTTTTCCCGGACCTTGTGCTGCACCTCGGCTATGCCGTCGGCTACGCCGTCGCCTACGGCGTGGTATTCGAGGCGCCAGCAGATTGTTGTCGCAATGTCCGCCGGTGATGCCCAGCGCAGGACCGCTCACCAGCATGCGTGGTCCGGGGATATCGCCAGCATTGATCGCGTCGCGCAAAGCGACGTCGCTGTAGCCGGCGGCGCCAACATTGCGCACGCGTGGTGAAACCTGCTTCCAGAGTGAGGCGGGCGTTGCGGGCGCCGATCAAAGCCTGGCGCGGAATGGAAAGACCCAGACTTTCGTATCCGGCATCTTTCGGATCCATCGTCAAATGGGTGTGCGCGTCGATCAGACCTGGCAGGACCGTCGCTTGCGAAAGATCGATCACGTTGTCGCCGGGGGAAGGCTTAAGCTCACCGATGGGAACAACGCTGACGATCTTATCTCCCTCGATCACGATCGCCCGGCTGGATAAGGTTTTCCCAGTCTTCACATCGAGAACGTGTCCTGCCTTCACTACTACGCGTTTTGAAGATTGCTGACCTGCAGCCGAACTGCCGCCCAGTGCGACCGATGCGAGCATCATTCCGAAGAGAATTCGTATTGCTGTTTTTCCCATTGAGTTTCTCATGCCCTTCTTAGAGTCTCGATAATATATGACTACTTGCGAAGTCCATCCAGGCCCCACTGCCGGCCGGCATCGGCCGCGAAGAAAATGATGAAAAGAAAAAGCAACGGCAGATTATCGAGCTCGGCGCCGAAATATCGCCACAGCGGAACTCCATGGCCGGGTTCCCACCATGTCGCTAAAACCAGATTCAACATGAACAACCCGCCCAGCACCGAAGCCGGGCGAACGAATATCCCGAGGAGCAACGAAACTCCAATAAACATTTCGAGTATGCCGACTGCATATCCAAAAAACATTCCATGAGCAAGAAAAATGTGAGCCAGGATCGGCCGGTAGAAACTGACCGCGCCGACCGCGATGTAGCCCTGCAGGTATTCTTGAAATCCTCCGTGCGCAAAGCCCGTGCCGAATAGTTTGTATTGGGCAAAAAGAATAAACAAAACTCCAACGGCGATGCGCACGGCGGCAATGGTTTTAGAAAGATTCACGTATGGGTAGCCGGGGACGATACTTTCACGTCCGCCCGTAGCAAAGCGCTTTCCCGACTTAATATCTCAGTCACCGCCCGGCGCGTCGTTGCTGGCATATTGTTCGAGCGAACCCACTTCACGGTTTAAGTCCTCGATTCGCCACTCCAGCACGTTGCGAATGGAAAGCATGCCCAGCAACTTTCCATTGTTATCCACCACCGGGAGGTGACGGAAGTGCCGCTCCACCATCGTGACCAGGGCTTCGCCCGGCCCGGTTTGCGAAGTTGCTAACTCGACCGGCGTGGTCATCAGTTCGCGAACCGGCGTTGTGTCGGGATCGCGCCCGCTCAAAGAAAACTGGCGCAACACGTCGCGCTCGGTGAAGATGCCAGCCACTCGCTTCTCGCTGTCGACGATTGCCACCGCGCCTACGTGGAAGTCAAGCATCTTGCGAATGGCGTCCGCCACCGTGGCATCGACCGGCACTGCTGCTGCTTCGGGATCGCACAGATCAAGCACGTTCATACTCGTCTCCGCTGTACCAGTAATTCCCCGCTGCTAAGTCGGGGCGGATGAAATTTGATTCGGGCATTATGACGCATGTGGAGCCGGTGTCAAGGACATTGATCACAGGGTACTGATCTAATTTCGTATTGCTAAGATCAATCTTCCGGGCGTGCCATGTAGTCGGTAATTTTTTCAAAGATGTAACGGAACAGCCCCAAGCGAATCCCGACCAGCACCACGATGACAACAGCTATTGCGACTCCTTTAAGAATCGGATACTGATCCATCAACACACCTTCCTGCCTAGGCTGTGACAGATTTAGACCGGTACCGGTCACAGCCCGGTGGTCGACGATCTCGAGCTACTTGGTTTCGTTTTTGAAGACCTTGCCATCTTTCATGACGAACTGGACGTTCTGCAGAATCTTGATGTCGCGCAGCGGATCGCCATTGACGGCGACGATGTCGGCATAGGCCCCAGGCGCGATTACACCGATCTGCCCTTGCATCTCGAGCATGTCAGCAGGTCGAGAGGTTGCGCTCTTGATCGCGTCCATGGGCGACATGCCGAGTTTGACCATATAGGGAAATTCCTGGGCAATGGGCTCGCTCCACGGAATCCCTCCGATATCCGTGCCAAACACGATCTTTACGCCCGCGTTCAGCGCTTTGGGAAACGATGCCTCGTGCACCGCGACGCGCTTTCGATCGCGCTGACCTTCGGGAGTATCCGCCGGAGCCCAATCGTGTGTAATACGCGCTCAGGGTCGGACAGTACCAGGTGCCCTGCTTGAGCATCTGGGCAATGGCCGCGTCATCGATGATCGAGCCCGTGTTCGATGGAGTCGCAACCGCCGTCGAGGGCGCGCTGCAATCCGATGCCTCCGTACGCGTGGCAGGCGACTTTCTTTCCCCAGCCGTGGGTTTCGTCGACAATCGCCTTCAACTCTTCGACTGTCAGCGTCGGTTGCGAAACCAGTTCGCCGTTCTTCCCGATCCACGAACGATGCGTCATGTAAACCTTGATCCAGTCGGCGCCATGTGCCAATTGCTCGCGCGCGGCCTTGCGAGCCTCGACCGGCCCGTCGATGAGCTGCGCACCCTTGGGCATGTCAAGCTCGGGCGCGTAGCCCTCGAGCGGATAGCCGCCGGTGGTAGAAATGGCGCGAGTAGAGATGAACAGGCGCGGCCCGGGAATGTACCCGCCCTCGATGGCCTGCTTGATGCCAACATCGCCGTAGCCTGCGCCTTCGGTCTCGAGGTCGCGCAGCGTGGTAAAACCCTGCTCCAAGGCGCGGCGCGCGGAAACCGTAGCCCGCGCTGCCCGCAATGCCAATGGATATTTCAGAATATTAATATCGTATCCGCCTTGCGCCGGGTCTTCACCTTGCAGAAAGATGTGAGTGTGCGAATCAATCAGGCCGGGAAGTACGGTTGCGGTCGAAAGATCGATAACGTCCGCGTCGGCGGGAATCTTCGCGGTCGCGGCATCGGAGACGACTCTCGATGCGGTTGCCGCGAATGATGATGACCTGGTTGCGGCGGGGCGAATCGGACTTGCCGTCGATGAGCACACCGGCACGGATGACCGCAAACGGATGCAAGACCGGGGTGCGGTTGTTCTCCTGTGCGCCACAAACAATGACAATGACAAAACCACAAAAAAGTAAAATCCACCAGAGTTTTTTCATTGGTCTGCTCCCCGACTCCAAATGCATCGCGTTGAAATGCCCAGCGCATTCTACGCCTGTGAGGAACCAATCACAGCGTCGGCTTCGATCTCTACCAGCATCTCCGGAGAAATGAGCGCGGACACCTGTACCATCGACGTGGCCGGACGAATGTCGCGAAAAAATTCGCCATGAGCTTTGCCGATTTTTTCCCAATCGGAGACGATGTCGATCACGAACATCCGCGTGCGTACTACATCTTTCAATGTGGCTCCAGCCTTCTGCAGGGCGGCTTCGATGTTCTTTAGGGTCTGCACGGTCTGCGCATAGGGATCGCCCAGACCAATGATCTTGCCGTCCGCGCCGGTGGCCGTGGTTCCGGCTACATGTATGTACGAGCCAACCTTGACCGCACGAGAGTAACCGACAATAGGCTCCCAGGGAGCGCCACTCGAAATGTTCTTTCGTTGCATGAGCCAAATCACCTCTGGATGAAGCATTGTAACTTGAACGCAGGATTAGCAGCGGTGCCGCGAGTCTGCCAACAAAGTTAGCGATAAAACCTTTGCCTGCCGGTTTGCACTCTAAACAGAGGAAAGACCGTGCCGGTGACTTACAAAAGTCACTTGCGTTTGCGATGAAGACGCGATAAAAATCGCGCAGCAGAAGGAACCCGCTTGGGATGCGGGATTTGGGGGTGTTGAGAATGATTCCGGAATCGCATCCGCTGCAACAGCTCTTTGTGGAACTGGTAGGCCGGCACTATGCTGAAGAGATTGGCATTCGCGATCCGCAAATTGTGAACTACGTCGCGCATTTGATGGCCGAGTTCTGCGAAGTCGAGCAGCTGTTCAAGATTCGCAACGCGCGGACCAGCCCCTTACCGATGTCGGCGAGATGCTGATGGAATCCAATCCAGTCTTCGGGCCCGCGCCTTCGTTCGATCGCGAACGCCAGGTGCGCAAGCATATTGGCGACTACACGCTTTTCTTTGCCGGAATGTTTCCCGAGAGCATCAATCACTTCCGGCTGCGCGCGCAACCGCATGGAAAATTTCGTCGACTGGATGAAGGCCGGCAAAGAGAGCTACTACATCGTCTCCAAGTTCGAACACTTCGAATACGCCAAGGTCGCGCCGCTGTTCGCCAACCTGTCCAGTCATTTCGAGCAGTGCGTGTACGGCCTGAACCGGGTGAAGAACGATCTGCAGGAGATGCAGCACCCGATTGTGCGCCGGGCAAATGAAATCCTGATGTGAAGAAGTTGGCAGCCGTCTAGGGACGATTTCTTGAGGCGATAGAAACTCAGCGCCGCATCTCCCTGCACCAGCTTGCGATATCGGTGCAGCGATTCGAAACGTCCTCTCCGGGATCGAACTTCTTCTGGTGTTCCGCGATCACGACACTTCCGGGCTTCAGCGATTGCGATTCTCGAGAGTTTCTCCAAACTTTGGCGGTACGCCTCTTCCATGTCGTAAGGAGGATCGAGGAAGATGAAGTCTGCGGCGACGCCGTTCAATCTGCCAGGTCGCGCAGGGCCGCCCGACATCCTGCTTCATTACCTGAAAGCCTGCTTTCACTTCCAACGACTGCCAGATTCTTGCGAATCAGCTCCGCCGCCTTTGCCGATGATTCCACGAAGTGGACCATGGTGGCCCCGCGGCTTAGCGCTTCGATTCCGACCGCTCCGGTTCCGGCGTACAGATCAAGCCAAACCGTTCCTTCGAGGACCGTCGGGTTTCCCGCCGTAAGCACGTTGAACAGCGTTTCGCGCAGGCGATCGGCGGTAGGACGAAGGTCCAGGCCGGGCAGCGAACGCAACGGACGGCTGCGGTATTTTCCTGCAATGACTCTCATTTGGTTTGATCCCGTGGGGGCTACTTCAGCCTCAGCACCTTCGATTCCTGCGGCCGCAACTCGCGACCCCATTCCGGCGTCTAACTATATAGAATAGAGGCAGCGAGGGTTTTGCAGTCGTAGATGAGGAACTGGTCCATTCCGGCGGGTCGGATTTTCGGAGTCGAACTCCGCATTCATCTTGACGTTCTTTTTTCTTGCTGCGTTTTCGTCTGGCTGACCGAATCGGCGACGCATGGTGAACGGCAATCCCGGTCGCGGTCTGGCGCTGGTGGCATCATTTTCGGCAGTGTCGTGCTGCACGAACTGGGGCACGCGCTGGTCGGCATGCGTGCCGGCATTCCGGCGAAAGCGATTATCCTGCTGCCCATCGGCGGAGTCACGCTGCTGGACGAAACTCAGCGTCCCGTGAACCGGGCATTGCTGACCTGGAAGCGCGACATCCGCATCGCCCTCGCAGGGCCGCTGGTCAATATTTTGCATTGCCTGTGATCGCGGGCAGTATTCTGCTCGCGGTCGCGCCGCAAGATCCATCTCTGGGCGAAGCCTTACGTATACTCCGGCAACCTGCCGCGCAGCCTGGTCTGGGTCAAATCTGGGCTGGCACTATTCAACCTGCTGCCCGCGTATCCCATGGACGGCGGCCGAGTGCTGCGAGCCTTGTTCAGCCGCCACATGGATCCGGTCCGCGCCACGCGTCGCGCGGTTTCCATCGGCCAGGCCTTTGCCACGCTGTTCATGCTGGTGGGCATGCTGTGGAATATCTGGCTCACCATGATTGGCTTCTTCCTGTTCATCGCCGCGCAACTAGAAGATCGCTCGGCGGTATTTCAGTCCGTGCTCGAAACCGTGCGCCTGGAAGACGTCATGCTGACCGACTTCGCCACGCTCTCGCCGGCCGACACTCTGGAAGACGCTCTGGAAAAAGCCGTCCACTCCTTGCAGGACGATTTCCCCGTCATTCGCGGCAGCGACATGGTGGGCGTGATCTCGAAGCAGAAGATCCTGGAAGCCTTGCGCGTCGAAGGCAACGGCTACGTGCAGGCCGTCATGAACCGCATTTTCGAAGTCGCGCAGAAGAAGGAATCGCTGGCCTCGGCGTTTCGCAAGCTGACGGCCCGCAACCTCAGCATCATTCCGGTGGTCGAAGATCAACGCCTGGTCGGCATCGTGACCCTGCAAAACCTGATGCATTCCATGGCACTGCTGGCCGAAAGCCGCAAGCTCCGCAAAGCCGCGCTGAACTCCTAAAGGTCAATCCATCCGCTCTTAGAATCTGAAAACCAGTCCGATGGAGGGTTCTGCCATGTGGGCCTTGCGCCCGGTGGCGAAATTTACCGCGCTTCCAGAAAGCGCATTTACGTCGAAATCGGGGGCCTTGTAGATCAGCCCTCGATACTGCAATCGGAGTGCGAACCGCCAGGGCAGCCTGTAATCCACACCGCCGCCATATAGATATGCCAGCGCGGTCTGTTTGCGCGCATTCAGATTTATCTGCACCCGGTTAGGGACGCCGTTGACAAAATCAGGCAGAACCAGCCAGGTGCTGGTGGGGTTAAACTTAAGCGCCCCAGCCCCGACCATCAAGAACGGTGCGAGTCTGCCTTTTTCAAACAGCGTGTAGCGATAGGCGCCACTGTATTCCGTGGTTGACGTCAAAACATGGTAGTCGAAGTTGGTCTGATATATCTGAGAGTTCTTGGTGCGACCGTAGTTGAAGATCAGCGAGTGTTTCGCTTTGAACCTGAACCGGAAGCTAGCGAAATAATCTGGGCCGACGGTTGCGCTTTGTTGAACTCCGTTTCCGGTTACGGCTTTGGTAAAAACAGCCGCGCCATTGATGCTCGCATCGAAACGTCCCTGGTCCTGGCTCAACCCCAGCGAGGTAAGCAACAATACCCATGCAACCACTCCAAGTGCTCTCTTAAACATTCCGTTCCCTTTCCGGCAGTTCCTTAACTCAAGATGATGATTATGATCTGCAATTGTATCGTGAAGAAACCTTATGCTTTTTTGGCGGGAATGAAATAACCCAAACAAGTCAGCCGCGAGTTTTTTAGCGGCAGCGCCCGAAATATGCTTTCCTTGACATTTTCCTCATTCCTTACTATTATGTAAGGATTGTATGGCCGCTGCCACTCTCACCTCAAAAGGTCAGATCACCATCCCCGCCCGGGTGCGCAGTGCTCTCGGGTTGGAGACCGGAGATCGCGTCGAATTCGTGGAGCAGGGAAAGGGTCAATTCGCCATCGTCGCCGCTACTCGGTCGGTGCAGGAACTGAAAGGTCTGTTTCAAGGCAAGCGAAGCAAGCCGGTATCGATCGAAGACATGAACGCCGCCATCGCGAGGCGCGCATCCGGGTCTCGGTGATCGGCCCAGAAATGATCGGCCCAGATGATCCCTCGACACGAATATTGTCGTCCGCTATCTTACTCACGACGATGTCGCCCAAACGACAGCGGCGGTGAAGGTGATGGATTCACTCTCCTCGGAGACACCCGGATTCCTTTCCCTGATTGTGGTCGTGGAACTGGTTTGGGTCTTGGAGGTTTGCTACCGCTTCAAGAAGCACGAACTTGAGCAGGTCCTCGAGACCTTATTGCGAAGCAAAGAACTGGTTATCGAGCGGGCGGAAATCGTCGCTCAGGCGTCGCGGAAGTTCAACGCCAGCCGCGCCGATTTTGCCGACTGCCTGATTGAGCGGTGCGGCCACGCAGCCCTATGTCAGTACACGGTCACGTTCGACCGGACCGCGGCGAGCGTCGCGGGTATGAGGCTCCTCCTCCGATGATTCGCATCGCTGACCCACAGCTGGCCGATTGAAGAGCACATCCGACGCTGGCAGAACGCCCGGCCACTTACTCAGTAAAAGTCGGGTCCTCCTGCGCCGCTCCGAACCAATTCTCGACTGCGCGCAGATCCGTAGTCTTCCGGTAATTTGGCAGGCTCTCGACGAATATTCGCCCGTACTGTTTTTTCAAGATCCGGTTGTCCAGGAGCACAAGCAAGCCACGGTCACTTAGCGAGCGGATAAGGCGTCCAAACCCTTGCTTCAACGTGATTACCGCGGCGGGTACTTGATACTGAAAAAAGGCGTTGCCCCCCTCTGCATCGATCGATCTCACTCGCGCTGCGACTACCGGATCGCTCGGCACGGCGAAAGGCAGGCGATCGATGATCACGCAACTCAGTTGCTCGCCCTGCACGTCAACGCCCTGCCAGAAAGACGAGGTCGCGAACAGGACAGCATTTGGGGTCAGGCGGAATTCCTCCAGCAGTGCGCTTTTCGGCGCGTCGCCTTGCAAGAGCATTGGGAAATCGAGTTCGCCGAGCAAACGCTGGTACACATCATTCATCTGCGCGTAGCTGGTAAACAACACGAAGGCACGGCCGCGCGTGATTTCAAGCAACTGCCGGATGCGGTCCGCTGCCTTGCGCTGCGAATTGGGGCGTGCGCGGATCGGGCAGATCGGGCGGCACGTAGAACAGCGCCTGATTCTCGTAATCGAAGTGTGAGGGCAGAACGGATTCCTGCGTGTGCTCTAGATCCAAGCCGGCGCCGCATGTACTCGAAGCCTCCGCCCACAGCGAGCGTGGCTGAGGTGAGCACGGCGCATTCCAGTTTGTCGAACAGGCAGGTCTTCAGAATCGGCGCGACGTCGATCGGTGTGGCCTGCAGGTGAACGTTAATTTTGTCGCGGCCACCGCGCCGGCGCTCGATCCAGAACACCGTGTTTGGGTCGGTGGATTCCATCAGGAATCCGAATTGCACCTGGAGTTCCTGAGCGCGCCGGGCAAAGTTGAAGACCTCCTCTGGCTTGGAAGGCAGGTTTTCCAGTTCCGATCCCAACCGGGTAAACGATTGTTGCAGCCCCAGAAACTCCTCTCCGTTTTCCTCCAAGAAGTCGCGGCGGTTTTCAAACGAAAAGCGGCCTTCTCCCTGCGGCAGCAGCGCAAAGAAAAACATGGAGCGTTCGCGCAGGCTTTTGAGCGCGCCTGCAATCGACGCCGAAAGCATGTGGTTGCGCTGCAGCGAGGCTTCCACGTCGCGACAGAGCTCTTCCACGCGGCCATTGCTGACGGAGACGCCAAAGTAGCTGCCGGCCACGTCCTCGAGTTCGTGCGCCTCATCGAAGATGACCGCACCCACCTCCGGCAAAATGCCGGCATCGGGCGCATACTCAGACTGTTGTTTGATCGAAAGGTCAGCAAAGAACAGATGATGATTGACGATGATGATGTCACTCTCCATCGCCCGGCGATGCATTTCGGTGATAAAGCATTTATCCCACGCACTGCATTTCTGGCCGAGGCAAGCGTCGGAGCGCGCGTCAATCTTGTGCCACAAGGCGCTGGCCTCGGGCAACTCCGCGAGTTCGGCTCGATCCCCGGTCTGGGTCGTCTTCTCCCACGCCGCGATCGCGCGATAATGTTCGATCTCTTCCAGACCGCTGAGCACCGGTTGCCCAGTCAGATCGTAAAGTTTCTTGCGGCACAGATAGTTGCTGCGCCCCTTCATGTAGCAGACATTCAGACTGCCCTTTGCCCTCGGGAAATAGCGCTTGCTCAAGAAAGGGGATATCCTTATGAAAGAGCTGCTCCTGTAAGTTCTTGGTGCCGGTCGAAATGATCACGCGTTTGCCTGAGCGAATCACAGGAACGAGATAGGCCAGAGTCTTCCCTGTTCCGGTGCCGGCTTCGATAATAAGATGACGTCTTTCTTCGAGCGCCCGCTCCACGGCTTGCGCCATCTGAAGCTGTCCGCGGCGAAATTCGTAGGCAGGATGGGTGCGCGAAAGCACGCCTCCGGGCGCGAAGAATTGGTAGAGCGAAACATCGCGCTTCTTGACGCCAGGGATGCTGGGGGAAGCGGGCTGAGAGGTTGGAGGCACGGAGTCTCTATAATAGCTGTCAGTTGCAATCACTGGCGACGTATCTTTGACCGTCCGCGCTTTGGCCCGCGCTGAGCCGGAAAGGTAGCCACCTACAAGTTTGACCCGAATCAATTCCAACTCGATGAGCGCTCCGGTGACGGCTGGTATTCCAACGATTGCCATCGTGGGCCGGCCCAATGTCGGAAAGTCCACGCTGTTTAATCGTATCGTCGGCTCGCGCCGCGCCATTGTCGGGGACGAACCCGGGATCACACGTGACCGACTCTACGGCGAAGCGCATTTCCGTGGACACCGTTTGCGCATCGTGGACACAGGGGGAATCGAACCGGAAGAAAAAGATTTCATTCCGGCCGAGATTTTTCGCCAGGCCAAAGTGGCGCTGGAAGAGGCCGACGCGATAATTCTGGTGGTGGACGGACGCAGCGAACTCACCGCAACCGATCTCGACGTCGCCCGCCTGCTGATTCGTGGCGGCAAGCCGCTATTCCTTGCGGTCAACAAGATTGATAGCGACAAACAACAGTCGCTTACCGACGAATTCCATCGCCTGGGAATCAGAAAGATATTTCCTGTTTCCGCCGAGCACGGGCGCGGCGTAGACGACGTGCTGGAAGCGGTGTTTGAAGCTCTCGGGCTTGAAACCGCGAGCCCCGAAAGCAACGCTGAAGCGGAAATCGCCGCGCCAGAGAACGAAGATGCTCTCGAAGAAGAAAACGCCCCCGAGCCCAAGGAAGTCAAAGTTGCGATTATCGGGCACCCGAATGTGGGCAAGTCAACGCTGCTGAACCGGCTCACCGGAACCTCTCGCGCCATCGTATCGCCGATTCCCGGCACCACCCGCGACGCTGTGGATGAATTGATCGAGATCGACGGCAAGAGCTTCCGCTTCATTGACACGGCTGGAATTCGACGCAAAGGCAAAACTCATCGGATGGCGGAAAAGCTCTCGGTCGTGATGGCGCGAAAGCATCTCGATGCAGCGGACATAGCGCTGCTGGTGATTGACGCTACCGAAGGTGTCAGCGCGCTCGATGCGACCATCGCGGGCTACGCTCACGAGAGCGGCCGCTCGGTCATCATCATCGTGAACAAATGGGACCTGGTGACAAGCGGCGAGAAGAAAGCCGGGCGAGAGACCAAGGCAACTCGTATTCGAGAAAGCAAAAATCCGGCGGACCGCGCCGAGTACGAACAAAGAGTCCGCTACGACCTCAAATTCTTGAGTTACGCGCCGGTATTGTTCGTCTCCGCAGCCACGGGCAAGGGGACAGAAAAGATTTTGCCCACGCTGGAAGAAGTTGCCTCCGAGCGCCGAAAGCGCATTCCTACCGCGGAGATGAATCGCTTCCTGAAATACGTCGATTTCGAGCGTGCTTCGGTGCCCGCGCGCCAGCAGGTCAAAATCTATTACATGACGCAGGCGGGAGTGTCTCCACCAACATTCGTGCTTTTCACCAATCGCAAGGTGAAGCTGCACTTCTCTTACCAACGGTTTCTCGAAAACCAACTGCGAAAAGCCTTCGGATTCGTAGGCTCGCCAATTTGGATTAAGAACCGGGCGCGGGATTAATTTTCCCGAATCACTCGGGCTTCGAATTTATATTCATGATCGTTGCCAACATGGTCGCGATCAGTTTTTCCTCGCCCGCATTGACCGCAAATGCATCAGCCGTGCACACCGCAAGCCTTTTCCCCGAGCGTTTCACCCAAGCGCGAGCGACAAACGATTCACCAATCGCCGGTGCCAGAAGGTTGACTTTGAATTCCACGCTGAGCACGTCGGCCTCCTCCGGGGCGACGCTCAACGCCGCATAACCGCAGGCTGAATCCATAATGCTCGTGACCGCGCCCGCGTGTATGAATCCGTTTTGCTGGGTCAATTTGGAGCTGAATGGAAATTGAATCTCAACCCTTCCCCGGCCGACCGAAACGACCTCCGCCCCGAGCGTTGACATGAAGAGTTGCCGTCCAAAACTGTCCCGCACTTTCTTCTCAAACGCTTCCAAGTTTCCTCCAGCGTAATTCCGACCGTCAACCTGACACGGAAAGCCTATCATTTCGATTCATTAGAAGGCCCACTCTTGCGTTGCGCTACTCCGTCCATGCATGATGAAAGAGAGAGATGGATAGCAGACGGCACGTGCTAGTTGTTTCCGGTTTGTTTCTGCTCGCCACGTCGGTTTCCGCCAGGGCGCAGGATAACTACGAAATTCAGGTGTATGGCTCGGATCTGGTTGCCCCTCAGCACACCATGGTCGAACTGCATTCGAACTTCACCGTCGAAGGCAGCAAGACTGCCGTCGACGGTGTCCTGCCGACAAACCACGCCGAGCACGAAACCGTGGAAATCACGCAGGGTTTCACCGACTGGTTCGAGACCGGTTTTTACATCTTCACCAGCATTCAGTCCGATGGCGGATGGCACTGGGTGGGCGATCACATCCGTCCCCGCTTCCGCATCCCGGAGTCGTGGCATTGGCCGGTGGGAGTGAGCTTGTCGAACGAAATCGGATACCAGCGGGCCGCCTTTTCTACAGACACCTGGACCTGGGAAATCCGCCCTATCCTGGACAAGAAAATCGGCCCTTGGTACCTGAGCTTCAATCCCGCGCTCGACCGCTCGTTTCACGGCGCCAGCGTTCACCAGGGCGTTACTTTCTCTCCCAACGCGAAGTTCAGCTACGATTTCACCAAAAGAATTGCTGGCGGGCTGGAGTACTACGCATCGTACGGACCGATCACGGGCTTCGATCCCCTTCATGAACAGCAGCAGCAATTCGTCCCGGCGATTGATCTCGACCTTGGGCCGGACTGGGAGTTCAACTTCGGAGTTGGCGTCGGCGCAACCGCTTCCACCGATCACCTGATCGTTAAGTGCATCATTGGGAGACGTTTCTCGTGGACGCACGACCGCGGCAAACAGTAACGCTGACTTTGATTCGTTCAGAGTTTGATGCATCCCAATTAGTACTCTCGCCGCAAGCAACCGCGAGGGATCTGGGGTTTGACGCTGGCAAAGCGCGGGGCCGTTACCCAATCGGTTCCGCCTCTGGTGGCAACAAGGGCGGCAACAACGGCGGAGCTTGTGGCGCTACCGGCACATCCGGACGCAGAAACGCTTCCAGCGGCGGATAACGCGACGCGAAAAAGTAAATGGAGTAAGCAGGGAAAAACACAATCACCGGCACCGAGATCAGAGAAACGACATAGAGAAGTACTGCAAGAAAAACGCATCCCACCACCACCGCGAGCGTAATTGTGTACAGGTTCCAAGTCAGACCGGCTGTCTTACCGGCAATCACAGCGATCACTCCCACTCCTCCGACGGGAATCAGCATAACCAGGATTACGACGAACGTGATAATGCCGACAACCACGGCAGCGCCTAAAGCCATAACAACCTTCATGCCGATATATCCGGCATAGCTGCCTTTCTCGGCCTTTAGCATAGGCAGCAGGCGCCGCCATCCTTCAAAAGCAGTAACGTTCTCCAAGGCCATTTCCGGCACCACGAAGTCCTTGGTCAGAACATGAACGATCAGCGACAGGAAAACGAATCCCATTACGACAAAGAACAACACCATGCCGCCGAGAATAAGGGGAATCAAATGCTGCCGCGGATCTTTGAGCCACCCTGCAGCCAACGCGATCGCGGCAGGAACTCCGACCAACACGATCAGACAAACTCCCATCGCCAATATAAAAACCAGTTGCCACATGAAGTAGCGCAGGCCGGCCCCGCTTCGCCGCGCCCAGTTGCGCCCGATGTCGCAACGTTTCGCGATCACGCTATCGAACAAGATGAAACGCATCACGCTGTTCACATACAGAAAGAGGATCCAGAAAACTAGTCCGAGCACGATGAGCAGCGCGATCAATGAGGCAAACATCGCGGGATTGACGTTAGGCAAGCCGAGTTCCAGAAGCCGCTGCCCGCCAGTCGGGCGGGTGGGGATCTGGAAGTTTCCACCGTTGCATCCCCCGGTACTGAGTTCACCTGCCAGAAAACCAACTAAAGCAAGCTTCGCCCATTGCGCCACACGGAACGGCTGAAGCAGTTGCTCTTTGGTGTGCTGGAAGGCGGGACTAATCGCATCGATTGCGGAAAGCGGCAAGCAAACACCTCACAGAGTCTTACGGGAAATCTGGCTGAAAGGTACCGCTAACCGGAAGTGAGGTCAAATGATTTCTGGAAGGGCAGGCTTGCAACCAACCACGAACTGACACGAATCGTTCCTTGGGGTCTCAATCGGTTGAATCCGTAGTAATCCGGGCCTGCCTTTCTACTCGTACCGCAGCGCCTCCACCGGATCCAGTTTCGAGGCGCGCAGCGCCGGTACCAACCCGCTGATCACACCGACTACCAGCAGCACTAGCGTGGAAAGCGTGACTGTCACCAACGAGATTTGCAAATGGATGTCGGCTTTGCCGGACTCGTCCTCAAACAGCGGACCCATCAGCGGCAACGTTCCGACCGCTGCGGCGATAGCATAGGATAGCAGCACGCCGATTGCCCCACCCAACAGCATGATCAGCAGAGTCTCCGCCAGAAACTGGAGCTTGATGTGACGTTTCCTGGCTCCCAGAGCGCGACGCAGGCCAATCTCACGGATGCGCTCGTCCACGGAGACTAGCATGATATTCATGACTCCAACGCCGCCGATGCCAAGAGTCAGGGCTCCGACAAACGCGAGCAGCACCTGCAGTCCAATGGTCAGCGCGTCAATGACTGGGCGGAACTCGTCGCGCCCGAACATCTGAATGGCTTTCGGATCTGTCGGCGAGAACTGCTGTCGTGTGGCCACCGCGGCCAACACCTGTGCCATTGCTTTCTTTTCAAACTGGGGCGCCACCGGGGCAAAAATCAAGACGGCCGCATCTCGCGTATCCCAAAGATCGCCCGCCGCCGAGTATGGGATCCAGACGGATTCGTCGTCGCTGCTGAAGTAATTGCTCAGCTGAATCTTGCGCGCCATGATGCCAATCACGGTAAAGCGCACGCCGCCAATCGTTACAGTTTCACCTACTGCCGGGCGTCCGCTGAACAATTGTTCTCGAACCCGTCCGCCGAGAAAGGCTACGCGTCTCCGCTCCAGTTCGTCACTGGCATTAATCCAGCGCCCTTCCGAGGGCACTTCATTACGCATCTCTCCATATTCCGGGCAGACGCCGCGGATGGCCGCCGTTCCTACCATCCTGTCGCCATAAGCAATGCCTGGCCGGTGCACCGTCTCCAGGCAAACGTGCTTCACCAGCGGCGCGGTTTCTTTCACCATGTCGACATCCGCCTGCTCGAAAACAACTTTCTTTCCTGCCCGCTGTCCACCCGGTTGTTCGCTGGTTTGCTGTGGCCAGCAGATGACCGCGCTCTTGCCAAACGCATCGAAACCGCCCACCAGAATTCTGCGGAAGCTGCTTCCGTAAGCGATGAGCAGTGTGACCGTCGTGATGCCCCAAACGATGCCCAGCATGGTGAGCAGACTGCGCGTGGTATTGCGCTTGAGCGCGATCCAGGCTTCGCGAATGATTTCGATGGGCATTTCTTCTGCTCTTGTAGCGCCGGGTCTCGGACCCGAACCCACGCTATCCTCCCGCTTCAAATCTCAAGGCTTCGATGGGATCCACCGACGCCGCTTTTCGTGCCGGATACAACGCCGAAAGCACCGCTGTAGCGCCCAGCAGCGCACACGCCATCAGCCCTGACTTCCAGGTCGGCAGCAGGCCCGCGAAAAAGTCAGGCATGGGAAGCAGATCGACGAGCGAACAAATTCCGTAAGCTACACCCAACCCAATCGTGCCGCTTAGAACAGCAATCAGCAGCGCCTCGATAAAGAACTGCCGCAAGATGGTATGAGCCGGTGCCCCCAGCGCCTTACGGACACCAATCTCGCGCGTGCGCTCGCGCACCGCGACCATCATCACGTTCATTACGCCCAGTCCCCCGAGCAGCAACGTGACCACGCCGACTGCGCCCAGGAAATATTTCATGCCATCCGTCATTTGGCGGAAGGCTTGCGCCTCCTGCACCGTGTCCCAGATGGGACAAGCTTCTTTGTCGCGGGGATCGAAATTGTGCATGTGCCCCAGGGCGGCGCGCACTTCGTGTTTGCAGCTCTCGTGTTGCTCAACCGATTTGGGCGTCACCAGCAGTTCATCGAACGTCGTTGGAGTGCCTGGAGGCTTATCGGGAAAATCGCGTCGCATGGCGCCAAAGGGAATGAAAATCTTGTTCACGTCCCAACCGTCGTAGCTGGAATCCTGTTTCTTCTTCGCCATCACACCGATTACCACAAAAGGAAAATCGTTCAGATAAACGTTCTCGCCAACCGGATTACGCCCGGGGAACAGTTGCTTGGAGGCATCGCTGCCCAGAAACGCGACGCGGCGGCGCTTCGCGCGTGTCTTCCCAGTCGTAGAATCGCCCCTGTCCTACGGTGAGGCTTCGAATCTCCTGGAACGGCGGCAGCGAACCAGTGACTAGAAATGCCGCGTTGTTGTAGTTGCTGTGAGCCCGGACGTCTTCCTGCTCAAGCTCGGGAATCGCATATTCGACAATCCGGCGCATCGGCCTGCACCACAGCCACGTCACGATCCTCCCAGTGCACAACTCGCCCCGCCCGCGTGCCTCCAGCTTGCAAACTGGTGCGCCCGTGAAAAACGATCATTACATCCTTGCCCAGGGTCCGCGCCTGGTCTTCCTGACCTTTGCGCAGGCCTTCGCCGGCCGCCACCATGAGCACAATCGACACGATGCCCCAGGCAATACCGAACATGGTCAGGAATGTGCGCAGCTTGTGCGCCCACAGAGTACGCAGCACATCGCCAATGAGATCGCTGAGGACCATCCTGGTCTTTGGACGCGCCTGCCGGCTGAACGTAAGCCGGACGAGACCGCGTCCTGATGGTTGTTACGCGATGGGTCTGGGATTTGTTGCAGGAATTCCGTAGCGGCGCAACTGGCTGCGTCTGGCTAACCAGACGGGGACTTGCAGTTACGTCCCTACAACTCTGGCATCCGCCGGTTTAATGTTTTCCATCCAAACTTCAAACTCCTTGAGCGCCAATTCGCATTGCACGCGATGGCGGTCCTGACGGTCCCTGATCTTCCGATCGAGCGGCGGCAGAAGGTCAAATGTTATGTTCGCCGGTTGAAATTTTCTCGGGTCCGCGTGCGTAATGTAATTCATCAGCGATCCCAAGGCACTCGCGCGAGGCGGCGCAACCGGGTTGGCGCCGGTTGCGATTGCGACGGCGTGGATTCCGGCCATCAACCCCGCGGCGATCGACTCCACGTATCCTTCGACGCCGCAAATCTGTCCCGCGAACAGTACGCGCGGATGCTCCTTCATCTGCAGGGTTTCGGCAAGCAGGTTCGGCGCATTGATATACGTATTGCGATGGATCTGGCCGTAGCGCAGGAATCGGGCGTTTTCAAGTCCCGGAATCAGCCGCAGTACCCGTCCCTGCTCACCGAATTTCAAATGGTTTTGAAATCCGACCAGGTTATAGGAATCCGCCCGCAGATTTTCCTGCCGCAACTGCACCGCCGCATAGGGAATACGCCCGGTGCGCGGGTCCTTCAATCCGACCGGCTTCATGGGACCGAAACGCAGGGTATCGCGGCCGCGCCGGGCGATCTCTTCAATCGGCAGGCAGCTTTCAAAGTAATTCAGCTTCTCCCATTCGCGTTCCTCCACTGACTGTGCCGCCAGCAACGCATCGTAGAAGCGATCATATTCTTCCCTCGACATCGGACAATTAATGTAGTCTGCGGAGCCTTTGTCGTAGCGCGCCGCCAAATACACTTTCGCCATATCGATGGAATCGGACTCAACGATGGGGCTGATCGAATCGTAGAAAAACAGACTATGTGGCGCGGGCGCCCCCGCCCGCGTAGAAGCCGACTCGACTGCCGATTCCGCACCCGCTGGGCAGCCGCCACAGAGCCGTCCAATCTCCTGCGAAAGCGAATCCGAAGTCAGCGGCCCGGTTGCAATAATCGTGATCTCATCTTCGTCAATCCGCGCAACTTCTTCGCGACGTATGGTGATCAGCGGTTCACGCGAGATGGCGTCAGTTACGCGAGCGGCAAACGCCGTGCGATCCACGGCCAGCGCATGTCCGGCAGGAACGGCGCATTCCCGCGCAATCTCCATCAACAGCGATCCCGCGCGCCGCATTTCTTCTTTCAACAACCATGGCGCCGTGTTCTCGGTATCAGACTTCAAGGAATTCGAGCACACCAATTCAGCGAAGTCGCCAGTTTGATGCGCCGCAGTCGAGCGCACGGGACGCATTTCAAAGAGTTCGACTGGCACGCCGCGGCACGCACACTGCCACGCCGCTTCCGAACCAGCCAGCCCTGCGCCGATAATCTTCACGCGTGGACTCACCCGGCCATCTCCGTTACTCGGCGCAATCCTTCCTCCTCAGCAAGATCAGGCGAAAACATGAGACTAATGGCTGTTCAAAGTGGATTGGCTGGCCGCGCAAACCCACGTGCCACCCTGCTTGATCCAAGTATCGGTGAAGCGTCCCCGCTGAGAATAAGGCTTGCCATTCTCCACGCCGCTCTCCCGATAGGTTCCGGTCACCACCGCGCTGTTGCCATACATATATGCAGTCATAAATTCATTCACAACGTGGAGGAACTGCACCGGCGAATTTTTCACGCTGGCCAGGAATTTAGACTTGTCCATCAGCGTCCCGTCAGCGTCAACGTAAATCAACGTGCTGGCTAGCAAAGCGTCCAGTGCCTTGGCATCCTTGCTCGTCTCCGCCTGATTCCACGCATTTTCCAAGGCTAGAATCTTGATTTTCTCGGAGTCCGCATGAGCAGATTCCTGCCCGGCCAGGGGCATACAAACACACAAGAGCACCACGCCAATGATCATTCCTGACTTCATGGAAATCGCTCCTTCCTGACGTTCAGGATTACCAGTTGATGCAGCCAGCGATATTCTAAAGGCTGCTTTATTATACGGACTGTGATTCTTTTCCCCGAGGTTTCTATGGCACGTATCCCATTAATTGAAGCTGAGAACGCCACTCCCGAAGTAAAAGAAATTTACGAAAAAACTCTGCGCGGCAAGCCGGGAAACGTGCAAAAGGCATTGGCGCATCGACCCGAAATGCTCAAGAATTTTCTCCCGTTTTACGCCAGCGTGGGCAAATCGCTCGACCGCAAGCTCTACGAGATGATCTACCTCCGCGTTTCCTTCATCAACGGATGCCACTACTGCCAGCAACATCACCTGGCATCGTCTAAGCGTGCCGGATTAACTGTGGAAGATTGGAAAGCGCTCAAAGAAGGCGATTACGCATGTTTCACGGAGAAAGAACAAGCGGCCTTGGCTTATGCGGAAAAGCTGACCCGCGCCTCGCGAGAAGTCACAGATGATGACTTCAAAAAGTTAAAGAAGCATTTCTCCGACGCGGAGATCGTCGACTTGCACTTGCTGGTTGGCCTAGCCAACCTGACCAACCGCTTCACCGACCCGCTAGGCTTGGAGGTGGAGTTCCCCGAGGAGAAAGTCTAGGGTTGTTTAACTCATCACAGGCACGCTGGGTGCCCCGCTCCTTGCGGTTGTTTCGCCAGGGACTGGCGCTGGCGCCAGGCTTGCGGTCTCACGATCGTCCGCACAGTGTCACAGTCTTTCATCCGCACCGCTTCCGCCGTTAACCCGGCTGACGGGCGAACCGACGGCGCAAGCTTGTGCTAAGGCCTGCTAACGTCAGTCGAGAAACCGCTTTTGACTCTCGATCAGAGGGGATGCATAATGAACCACTTTAGGAGGCCATATGAGACGTTCCCTCCGGCCCATTAAGACAGCGAGGCTTTCCGATTCATTGCATCAACGGCTCAACTCGTATGCGCTCGCGGCAAGTGCGGCAGGAGTGTCAGCTTTGGCTCTATCTCAGCCAGCCGAGGCCAAGATTGTTTACACCCCTGCTCATATCAAAATTGGATTCGGGGGGGTGTATCTTTACAACCTCAACCTCAATCACGATGGAACAGCTGACTTCACAATCGACACGGGCTCCTCCTGCGCGAACACTTGTAATTTCTACCTCGGAGCATTTGGGGCGGCCTACAGCAACGCAGTCGAAATGGCCGGTGTCCGTGATGCCGCGGCGTTACATCCGGGAGCGAGGATCGGTCCCGCAAAACAATTTGATATAGGGTTCATGAATATGGCAACAGTGTACTATTCCACGTATGGCAAGCGAAGCGTAAATGGCCAGTGGGTCAATGTCGCAAACCGCTATCTCGGATTGAAGTTCCTGATCAAAGAGAAAATACACTACGGGTGGGCACGCTTGAGCGTTAAGGTCCAAGGGCACGCTATCACGGCTACGCTTACCGGCTACGCGTACGAGACCATTCCCGGAAAGTCGATCAACGCAGGACAGACTTTCGACATTTTACCGCCGCCTCCAGACTCACTGAGCTCGGATGATCCCGGTCCCAGTGCTTTCCTGACCAACCCCATTCCCGACAATTCGCAACCTGCATCGCTCGGCCTGCTTGCGTTGGGAGCGCCCGGACTCGCCATTTGGCGAAGAGAAGAATCCGTGGACGCTAAACCGTAGAGCGGCTGGAGCCGTCGTGCCCCAAAGTTTATCCCTACATCTGCCCACTATCCAGCGGTGTCTTAACATCGTTGGCGATAAATCGCCATTTCACTCATCATCGCCTTGCGCTGGGCACTTGAGTGAAATAACTGTCTTTGGTATCACCAAGCATTCGTAAGTGTTGTGAAATCTCTATTACACTCACGACCCCGAACGATTTTGTGAGAGGCCGGCACTAATACTTGTAAAACCCACGCTCGCTCTTTCTGCCCAGCCAGCCCGCGTCCACCATCTTGATCAGCAGCGGGCACGGACGGTACTTGGGATCGCCCAACCCGTCGTGCAGCACGCGCATGATGTCGAGGCAGACGTCGAGCCCGATGAAATCGGCCAGCGTCAGCGGTCCCATAGGGTGGGCCATCCCGAGTTTGAAAACTTCGTCCACCGCCTCGGCCGTGGCCACGCCTTCCATCACTGCGTACATGGCTTCGTTTAAGAGCGGCATCAGCACCCGGTTGGAGACAAAGCCCGGCGCATCGTTCACCTCGACCGGCGTCTTCTCCAGCTTCAACGCCAGTTCGCGCACCATCTGGAAAGTTTCGTTCGAGGTAGCCAGCCCGCGGATGACTTCCACCAGCTTCATCACCGGCACAGGATTAAAGAAGTGCATCCCGATGACTTTGTCGGGCCGTTTGGTCAGGGCTGCCAGTTTGGTGATCGAAATGGACGAAGTGTTCGAGGCCAGAATGATTTCGGGCCGGCAAATCCGATCAAGATCGCGAAAGATTTCTGCTTTGATGTCGAGCTTCTCGGTAGCCGCTTCCACCACAAAGTCGCAGGCACTGAGCTTAGTCCGCTCCACCACAGGCTCAATACGCTTGAGCACCGCAGCTTTGTCATCAGCGGAGATTCTATTCTTGGCGACTTCCCGGTCGAGGTTCTTGCCGATGGTCTCCATCCCTCGAGTCAGGAAACGCTGCTCCACATCACACAGCACAACAGAATAACCGCCGCGCGCGAAGACATGCGCAATGCCATTGCCCATCGTCCCCGCGCCGACCACTCCCACCCGCTGAATGTTCATGAAGGCTACTCCCTGAATACGAACACAAGTAATAGGAAAACCCAGAGTCTAACACCTTGAGTATTGTCGCGACAGGAGACGTTGTAAGCAACGTCTCTACAGGTCTGTAGAGACGGAGTTCGCTCCGTCTCGGACGACGGAGCAAAGTTGGTAATGGCTTACTCCCGGTCGAGGCTTTCGTCGATGACGACTTTACCGCTCTTCTCTACCGTGATGACGCGATGGACGCCGTGGAATCCCGAGAGTGTAATGTCGACGACATAGGTTCCCGGATCCAGGTAGAGTTCAACCGGCGAGTTCTTATCGACAATACGATTGTTGATGGCGACTTGAGCGCCCTTGGGCTGCGTCTTAATGCTGACCGCGCCCATGCCAGCCGTATCGCCACCACCGAAGATCTTTTTGAACCTGCCACCAATCTTAATGTCGTCGGTATTCCCCAGTGCGCGCAAGCTGGGCGACAAGCGGAAGGTTTGTCCAATTTGCAGGTTTGCGGTGGTGGTCTCGTCGAGGTAACCCTGCTTCTTGAACGTGAAGCTGTGATTGCCGGGTTTGTCCACCGAGATTTGGACTGGAGTGAATCGTCCAGTGTCTCTGCCATCCATCCAGACGGCGGCTCCGGCAGGACTACCAGTGATCGAAACCGTAGCCGCGAGTGATGCCAGCTGCACGCTGATGAATGACTTGCTACCCGACCCGACGTCAATATTTCGATTCTCAGGTGCAAAGCCGGGCTTGCTGATGGTCAGCGAATGCTGACCCGGGTTGAGGCCGGCAAGATTAAACGGGGTGACCCACGCTGAGTTGTGCTGTCCATCGATTTGGATCTGCGCACCCGCGGGAGTTGAAGTCACGGTCAGTTGTCCGGGGACGATAGCCGGAGCCGCGACATGAGGCTTGGTTTTCTTTTTGTTGCTGTACTTCGGCTGCACAGAAACTGTTGGCGACTCCGCAGTCACCTCCTCCGGAGCGACTTGCTCTGAAGTCTGGTTGGCCGATGTTTGGGCAGCTGATGGATTTGCGGGCCTGGCCGCCGACGCGTTGGCAGCGGGCTGCACCGGCGTGACATCATCGTCCGCGTTCTCGGAGTGAATGTGCCATGCCATCCCAGCCACAATCAGTAGAATGATCGCGACGGCGCCCAGAATGGAAGCCATGAACAGTTTGGGCGGCGTCTTCTTAATCTCCGCGACGGTTTTCTTGGCCACCTCGCGCGGTTGCACTTTCGGTTTCTGGGGAGCGGCCTTCTTAAAGACGGCGGCGTGCACAGCATCACTCGGCGCGGGCACATCCGCAGGCCGAGGCGGCGGAGGCGGAATGTAAACCTCTTTAAGGGGCGGCAATTCGTTAATTTCAGAGAAGCTGCGGCTTGGACCCGCGCCGGCTGGGCTTTCGGCCATCATCGGATCGACGTTGATCTTCGCAGCCTCGACCTCAGGTTCAACAATCCCAGCCGATGACATGCTTGTGGATGGGCTGGAAAACAATTCAACAGAAAACGGCTCAATCGATGCCTTCGCGGAGGCGTTAATTATAGGTGCGGCCTGATCCAGGTTTGGGGTGATCAATCCGGCGCTCGATGAATTCCCGCTGCTCCCGCTCCGTCCGGCTGCGGCGGCCTTTGTTGCCAGCGGTTCAGTCAATTTGTTGCTTCGAATCGGAGGTGGAGTTGATGCGGGCGGCGACAGCTTGGGCACAACCGCGGCCGGTTTGATCGAGGGTTTCGTCTGCGCAGTGGCGACGGGCGGCGTGCTCACCGGTGAAGGCGGCTTTTGCGGAGCCGTCGCCTTCGGGGCTGCCTGGCCCGGTTTCGCGGCAGCGGCCGCCTTGGTGGCGCTTTCCTTGCATCTCTCCAAATCGTTCACTAGATCTTGCCCGGACTGATATCGTTCTTCAGGCGCCTTCGACAACGCCTTCATGATGACCTGGCTGAGCGCAGGATGAAGCTTGCGGTTGATCTGATCCGGGGCCGCCGGAATCGTTTCCGAGATCGATTGCCTCACCTGGTCCGCATCTTCCCCATCAAACGCCTTGCGCTCGGTAACCATCTCGTAGAGAATTGCGCCCAGGCTGAATATGTTGGACGCTGCACTGAGTGGATCTCCGCGTAGCTGTTCGGGCGACATGTAGTGCAAAACGCCCGGCGGTTTACCAGATGCCTGAGCGGCCAAGGCGCTCATGGTGGAAATCCCGAAGCCCAAAATCTTTACCGTGCCGTCCCATGACACCATGATTTTGGCGGGTTCGAGGGTGTAGTGCACGACGTTCTTGGCATGAGCGTGGTCGAGACCCTGGCAAGTCTGGCGGGCGATGTCCTGCAGGTCCCAGATGGAGAACCCTTCTTTGCGGGCCAGCATGGTGGCGACGCTGTTGCCCTGCACATACTCCATCGAGGCGCAGAAGACGCCGTCCACTTCCTCGGCGCCGTTGAGTAAAGCGATATTGGGACTGTTGAGCGTCTTGCTGGCTTCTGCTTCTTCCACAAGGCTTTTCACCAGCCCCGGCGCCTGTTCGGCGAGCGGTTCCAGTTTGATGGTTTTGAGCGCGACCGTCTGGCCGCTTGCCGGGTCGGTAGCTTTGTAGACGGAACTGATGTCAGCGCGCGCGATTTCGCTAAGTATTTCGAAGCGCCCGATTTTATTCGACATTATCTTCTTGGCCTCGTTGCAGGCAAAGACCGACTTTCCCTCGGTGGGGAACCGCGGGCACGTCCCTAGCTGGCAGGGACGAGATCAAGGATAATCCGCGAGTAGGCGAAAGTGGAGTTACGAAAGTGTTTGTAAATCCGATTGCGGGGTGGCTGGCGAAACTTTCGTACTCTTCGACCAGCGCGGACACCCATTCCTGATAAGAGCGAAAGTCGGACGTAACCAATCGCATGTGGCTGGCGTTGTTACTAAGGAGCGAGTCTGTCAATTAGAAGGCACGTGGTTGTCCGGGGCTGCATCCATCGGATATGCTTAACCTATTCCTGGGGCTCATCCGTAATCAAGTCGAGTATTCTTTCGGAGTTCGATAATGACCCTGACCCGTTTTGTCAGTAAAAATGCGTTCCGCAACAAGCGCCGCAGCATCCTCACGATCCTGAGCATCGGAGGCTCGCTCCTGCTGCTCACCTTCCTGATCACCATCTGGCGCAGCTTTTATGACAACAAGCCCACCGAAGAATCGGCGCAGCGCTTGATCGTACGCCATAAGGTGTCGTTGGTGTTTAATTTGCCCAGCTATTACCGGCAAAAAATCCAGGCCATTCCCCACGTCAAGGAAGTAGTGAATGAGCAATGGTTTGGCGGGCAATATATGGACGATAAGCCTGAACATTACTTCGCGCAGTTTGGCACCGATCCGCAAGAACTGTTTAAGGTCTACCCGGAATTCAAGATACCCGCCGACCAACTCGAAGCCTGGCAGCACGATCGCGCCGGCGCCGTTGTCGATGTGGGCCTGGCAAACAAGTTTCATTGGAAAGTCGGCGACCGCCTGAACATTACCGGGAAGATATTCCCTGTCAACCTGGAATTGACGATTCGCGGAATCTTCACGCCGCCGGATCCAACGCAGTCGGTCTACTTCAACAAAGACTACATTGATGAAGGATTCCCCAAGCTCAAAGGTATGGAGGGGTTCTTCGCAGTTCTGGCCGATTCGCCGGGTTCTGTTCCGCGGGTGGCGCAACTCGTTGACGAGGAGTTCCGCAATGCCGACCGTCCCACTAAGACGGAGAGCGAACACGCCTTCCAGTTGGGCTTCATTGGAATGTTAGGCAACATCAAAGCTTTCATCATGAGCATTTGCCTGGCAGTGGTCTTTACCATCCTGCTGGTCTCGGCGAACACCATGGCGATGTCGATTCGCGAGCGCACGCGTGAAGTTGCGGTGCTGAAGACGCTCGGATTTACTCGCAACAGCATTTTGGGGTTGTTCGTCGGCGAGGCAGTTTCGCTTGCGCTGGTTGGAGGATTGATTGGCTCACTCCTCTGCCTGGTGGTGGTGAAAGGAATGGCAAGTCAGGGTGGATTGTTCACGGGAATGAAGGTCACTCCGGTGACGATAGCGGCGGCGCTCCTGATCGCGGCAGTGGTGGGATTCGTCAGTTCCTTTGTGCCTTCCTATCACGCCGCGAAGGTCAACATCGTGGACGGTTTGCGTCATATCGGTTGAACTCTTTGTGTACCTTCAGCCCTTCGTGGTTCTAGCATTTGAACTTCATCGACCACAAAGGACACGAAGGTACACAAAGAAAAAGAAGAAGCGTCTTGAAGGACAAGAATAGAAATGGCAATCCCTCTCAGCTATAACGTGCGCAATCTGCGGCTACGCAAGAGCCTCACTGCCATGACCGCACTGGGAATTGCGCTCACGGTAGCCACGGCGGTTTTCATTATGGCGCTGCTGGCGGGTTTGGGTCGCGCCTTTGGCAGTACCGGCGATCCTCTGAACGTGCTCATGCTGCGTAAGGGGTCAGACTCGGAACTGGCTGCCGGCGGAGTATCGCGAGATGCGGCGCAGGTCTTGAAGGACCTCCCGGGAGTCGCCAAGAACAGCAAGGGCGAGCCTCTGGTTTCCGGCGAAGATATTCTGGTGGTGGTGATGCCGCGCAAAGGCGGCACCGGGGAAACCAATGTTACCACTCGCTTTCTGACTCCGCTGGGAATCGAAATGCGGCCCCACGTACACCTGGCCGAGGGCCGGTGGTTCACGCCGGGACAGCGAGAGGTGGTCGTGAGCAGTTCGATCAACAAACGATTTGAGCACGCGAACATCGGCGATACCGTGCGCATTGGCAAGGGCGACTGGCCGATCGTGGGCATTTTTGACGCCAGCGGCACCGCGCATAGTTCCGAAATCTGGGGTGATATCAACCAGTTGGTTACAGATTTTGAACGTACCGTGTACTCCTCCGTGCTGGTCCGTGCGACCGATCCGATAGCGGCCCAGGCGCTGAAAAACCGCGCCAATGACGATCAACGGCTGGAGCTCAATGGCCTGCTCGAACCCGATTACTATGCCTCGCAAACCAAGTCCGGGGCGCCCATAAAAATAGTGGGCTGGATTGTTGCATTCATTATGGCCGTTGGCTCCTGCTTCGCGGCGGCGAACACCATGTATGCCGCGGTAGCGTACCGCGGGCGCGAGATCGCGACCTTGCGCGTGATTGGGTTTTCGCGTCCCAGCATTCTGACTTCATTCATGCTGGAGTCGCTGCTGTTGTCCCTGCTGGGTGCAGCGCTGGGCATCCTGCTGATGTTGCCTTTCAACGGGATGACTACGGGAACGCAAAATCAAGTCACCTTCAGCGAAGTCGTGTTCAGCCTGCAGATGACGCCGGTGGTGATCATCAGCGCGATTGGGTTTGCCCTCATCATGGGCGTAGTGGGCGGGTTTGCTCCCGCCTGGCACGCTTCGCGTCGTGACATACTTAGCGCTTTGCGGGATTAAGAACGCCAGCAATACCTGATGCAGAAACTTGCATCAGCCAAAGCGGAGCCAATCATCTTTTGAAAAGCAATGCCGCTTGATGCAAAACACGAAGACCTGCAGAGCCTGCGAATCGATCGCAACGCCCGCACGGGCGGCGAGGGCGAGCCTCCAGCCTGGGCACGCCGCTATATCCTCGTCGGAATCGGTTTGCTGGCCCTGCTCGGTGTGGGGGCCATGGCCTATCGCTTGTTATCCCACGACGCTCCTGAGGTCGAAGTGGTTCGTGCCTCGGCCCAGAGCAGCGAAGTAGGCGGCGTAGTGCTTTCCGCTAGCGGCTATATTGTGGCTCATCACAAGATCAACCTGAATTCCAAAGTCACCGGCCGGGTGAAATGGATCGGGGTGGAGAAAGGCGACAAGGTCAAAGAAGGACAGATTCTGGTGCGCCTTGAGGATGACGAATTTCGTGCGCAATACGAGCAGGCTAAAGGCGCTGCCGACAATGCCCGGGCGTATCTGGACGAACTGCAGAACGGGTCGCGTCCCGAAGAGATTCAGCAGGCACAGCACAATCTCGAAGAGGCCAAAGCTACGCTGGTAAACGATAAGCTTACTCTTGACCGCACTCGTGACCTGGCGAACCAGGGAGTGGTCTCGAAACAGGCCTTTGATGACGCCACGGCGAAGTTTGAATCCGATCAGCAACGCGTAAATTCGCTGGAGAAAACCTTTCAACTATCGAAGATCGGCCCGCGCAAGGAAGAAATTGCGCGCGCGCGCGGCGCGCTCGAACAGGCTCAGGGGCAGGCCGACTACGCGAAGTCTCTGCTCGACGCCACTGTAATCCGCGCGCCAGTCACGGGAACCATTCTGGAGCGTGCCGCCGAAAAGGGCGAACTCGTGACCTCGGGATTTGCTAGCACTGCCGAGGGCGGCCCGCAAGGTCTGGTCGTTTCTCTGGCCGATCTCAACGATCTTCAAGTCGAACTCGACATCGCCCAGGACGATTTCGCCAGACTGCATCCCAGGCAAAAGGGCGTCGTCACCGTAGATGCGTACCCTGACCGCCATTGGGACGGCCAGATTGCCGAGATCTCTCCCGAGGCGAATCGTGCCAAGGCCACGGTGCAGGTGAAAGTGCAGATTCTTAATCCGGATGCGTATCTCCGGCCGGACATGAATGCCACTGTAAAATTTATGGCGGACGAAACCCAGCATGCGAGTACCCAGCCGCAGGGAGTTTTTGTTCCCACTCCCGCCCTTCATGATCGCGATGGCAAGAAGTTCGTCTTCCTCGCCTTCGACGGCAAAGCAATTTCGCATGAAGTTAAAATTCAGGCGCAACGCAGCGGTGGTGTCCTGGTGCAAGGCCTCAACGGCGGCGAAGATGTGATCACCTCGGCGCCGCAAGAGTTGAAGGACGGCGACAAAATCAAGATCAAAGGACAATCATGAGCGCAGCTTCCATCCCCCCTACCGCAGTTCAAGCCAAAGTGGTGCAGGCGCGGAATGTCAGCAAGATATTCAAGCGCGATGCGTTCGAGGTCAAAGCCCTGGACGACGTTTCCATTGAAATTGGCGGCGGAGAATTTCTGGCCCTGATGGGCCCATCCGGCTCCGGCAAGACCACGCTGCTGAATATGATCGCCGCCATCGACCGGCCCACCTCCGGAGAACTTCTGGTGCTGGGAGAAAACGTATTTCGCTTTGGCGATTCTCAGTCCGCCCACTGGCGCAACGTGCACATTGGGTACGTCTTCCAGACGTTCAATCTGATCCCCGTGCTGACGGCCTTCGAAAATGTTGAACTGCCATTGTTGCTCACCAAGTTGAATGCGCAACAACGGCGCGATCACGTGATGACCGCACTGAAACTGGTTGGGCTCGAAGAAAGGGTGAAACACCTTCCCAAACAACTGTCCGGCGGGCAGGAACAAAGGGTGGCAATTGCGCGGGCAATCGTCAGCGATCCCACATTGCTGCTGGCCGACGAACCCACCGGCGATCTCGACAGCCACTCCGCGACTGAGGTGCTAGAAATTCTAAAGCGATTGAATGAAGACTTTCACAAGACGGTCGTGATGGTTACGCACGATCCTCATGCGGCCTCGTACGCGCACGTGACCCGGCACCTGGAAAAAGGAATGCTGCTGCCCGCGTAGAGACGTCGCTGGCAACGCCTCGCTGGCAACGTCCCAAACGCAGTGAAACTGCGTCTCTACCGTTGCGGCAGCACCGGGCGCACTCCGCCGCGCTGCTCTGCAGAAGGCGAATCGGATACCCACTGCCATGCCCGGCGGCCGTTCTCACGAACCACGCTGATCGCTTCGCCGTATTCCACCAAACGGTTCAGCACCGTGGTCACCGAGGCCAGTGGATCTTTGTGCCGAAGCAATACTGCGGGCAGACGCTGTTGAATCTGTTCACAGACTTCCCGCACAGCCAGCGGCCGTCCCGCTTCCATCAAAATCATTCGGCATGCTTTCGTAAAACCCGGCTGGCGTCCCGCGGTCTTGCGGTCAATCAAATCCAATAAATCTTCCCCCAGGATTTCATCGCCAAACAGATTCGCAAGTCCCGAGATTGTCTGTTTCAGAGTACCGATGCGTTTCATGATCTCAGCCCGCTGACGCATCAGCTGTCGCAGTTCTTCATGAGCTGTTTTGACTACTTCCTGGACATGAGGATCCCCGGTGTGTAGAAGGGTTCCGTTGCCCGCCCCGTTGCCGTCATTTGCCGCGTAATGCATGCCCCACCCTCCGACCCGCTACCCATGTTCGTGTCGAGTGCTTTCTAGTCCCTGCACACTATCCCTGCGTATGAATACGTAAGGCCGGGTTCACCGGTTCCATCGAAAATCCGCGTGAGCGACTCGTACCTAGTGTTCATTTCCGGGACAAGATCAGCATCGTCTAACAACGAAACCGATTGCATAGTTGGACGTTGAGAGTCAGGAAAGGTGAGGCATTTTACAAGAATGTGACAAGAAGTCCGAAACCGCGGACCAGCACCGCTTCAGCGAGGATAAAAATTTGCCTAGCGGACGATGCTGTTCGCAAATGAACACGGAGCGCAGCAGTCAGCGGTCAGCACCGAGCAAATCAGCCATTAGCCATTGAATACTCTTGCCGGCAGCCACTAATTGCCAATACCAAGTTCCGACTGCTGCACTCAACCATTCACGGCAGAGAATTTCTTCGAGCATCCAAACTCAGCGCTCCCGCACCAAATTGTGAAATAAGCAACGCGCCGCCCAGCATAGTCACGTTCTTCAAAAACATCGCCATTTGCATCTGGGCCATCGCAGCATCTTTCACCGCCCAGAAATTGTGCATCATGAGCGTGACTGGAACGAGAAACAGTACCAACAACCACGCTCCAATTTTGGCTTTGTATCCGAGCAGAATGCTGAGCCCTCCGAGCAGCGCCAGAACTCCAGCGGCCGGAACCAGGAACCCGGCCATGGGCACACCGGCTTGGACGGCGTAGCTGATCTCCTGCTGCGAAAAGTGCATAAAACCCGACATGATGAAAATCGCGGAAAACAGGATTCGTCCCGTCAGGGTAACGAAGGATCCCGCTGCTACTGTTTGGTTCCGATCCGTGATATTCAAAGGTCGAACAGGCTGCGCGAACTGCGCTTGATTTGCCACCAAGTTACTAGACATTGACAGATCTCCTTTGGAAAATTGAGTGAGTGAACCGCTCATAACGACAGTAGATGGCTTTCAACGATCAAAAGTTACTTTAAATAACCACTTGCTTTTATATAGTAGGCACTTTAAAGTAACGAATGGAGACGGGAATATGCGCCGCTATGCCCAATCGCCCACCCCTTGCCCTATGGCCGGATTGCTCGAAGTGCTCACGCGTCCCTGGACCATGCACATTCTGTGGGCCTTATCTACAAACGGAGCCACCCGTTTCGGTGCTCTTCGCCGCCAAATCGAGGGCATCTCGTCCCGCGTGTTAACCGAGAGGCTGCGGCTTCTGGAACAGAAGGGATTCATTTATCGGGACTACCAGCCAACCACCCCGCCATCCGTTTCCTATGGCATTACGACGCGCATGAAGGACATTCAGAAAGTACTCGGCGAATTGGATCACCTGGCGCAAAAATGGCAGCAAGAGGACGCGCCCACAGGGCAGCCGCAAAGCAGCGATCAGCACCTGATACAAACCCCTTCCCCCAACTGACATTGCGGTTCTGCATGCGTTCTTTCTTGACAAAAGCAACATTCCTGTTAGAGTGCGGCCCAATGCTTCACGCAAGCACATTCGACGAAGGGACCCTGCTATGAAGAATGTTTACGAGGTTCTGAGGCAAAAAGAACTCGAACTGGCGCGTTTGGAAAAGGAAGTGGAGGCGTTGCGAGTGGCCGCTCCGCTGCTCTCCGATGACAAAGAGTCATTGGCAGAAGGCACTAACAATAAGCCGACGTTAGCCACGCCCGCCGCAGCGCAACAGCCTATCCGCATCCCGCAGGCTGCGGTAAATGCCAGTCCGCAACCGGCACGCGCAGCAGGTTGGGAAGACACGGCCAAGCGCTGGCCGTAAGGTTTGCGTTGACCCATGCTCCCCCGCAAGTCAACGACCTGAAATCATGAAGGACTCGAAGTTACGCCCAAGGAAAAGCTGACGGAAGGCTGGTTCCCTTGAGTGTAGCCTCGTGTCCTTTTTGGGTTAATTTGGGGTTTGTCAACCTGATTTGAAACGGGTTCTCCTGCGGGGAAAGCTGCCGCCAAGGCAGTGCTATACTCTCGTATACCTCTGGCCGAAATATTGTTCTGATTTACGTCTTCGCACTGAAGGCGAGCGGAGGTGGTGTGCCCGTGCGGGCAGAGGTTCGATCATGAGTGCCACAGCGGCGTCGGCCCGAGGTACTACAAACTCTCGCCGCGTGCCCCGCTTTCCTCTGGCCGTCCCAGCAGACATCACCCTGGTGCGTTCGGGAGTTCCCTACTCGATCCCCGGACGCTCGGTCAGTCTCGGTGAACGGGGCTTGGGGGTTGTGCTAGCTGGAGAAGTGCGCCCCGGCGATTCCGTTGACTTGTCATTTTCCCTGCCGGACTTCGGCGGACGGCTGCACGTAAAGGCGATGGTACGCTATCAGGCGCTCTTACAATGCGGCCTCGAGTTCGAGCCTCTCACCCCTCAGCAACAGAAGCTGATTGAATTTTGGACCCGCACCAAGTCGGTGACAAATCCGACGGCGTCGGCGCCGGGAGAGTCGACGGCTAATGCTCGTTCCGCCATGCCTGCGGCAATCTCTGCTGTTCCGTCCGCCGCAATCAAAGAGCAGAAAACTATCAACCCGGTGTTTCGGCGCGGGTTGTGGTTAGCGGTCGCGGCGTTGGTGCTGATCGCAGGATTCTCCTGGTGGCATTGGCGCCGTGCCTGGGACGACCTGGAATCGCGCATACCAGCGACCAAGTCGCTGGCCCAACCTCCGCCTGCGTACGTTCCCGCGGAAGTGATGGAAAGGCTCATAACCCACAAAGTCGATCCCGTTTATCCGGAAGCCGCCAAGCAGGCGAATGTGCAAGGCGTCGTGGTCCTCGATGCAGTCATTGGGCAGGACGGAACCGTCATTCACTTGCATCCCATCAGCGGCCCCGAGGAACTCACAACCGCTGCCATGGATGCAGTGAAATGGTGGCGTTTCCAGCCCTATCAGATAAATGGCCACGCCGAGCCAGTGGAGACCAAACTAGCCGTCGACTTCCGCTGAGATCTCACAAACGGCAGTTCGGCTTTACTTAGACATCATCCGCCGCTTGCGAAAAGCCTGCAGAATCATTGCGCTGCTGATCGCGAAACTGCCAACCGCTCCCAGTGCCATCACCTGGGCGATCTGCCAACTCAACCCGAAGAAATCGCCAAACAGCGCGGTCAGAGCGAACAGAATCCCAAGGATGTTCAGCCACACCGGCGCTTGGACGGGATTGCTCTGCCCGCGATTGTAGAAGCGCAGTTGCAGCAGCACAGCTGCCAACCCGATCGCCGCCACTACCATGACCGCAATGGGGCTGAAGAAAGCAGTGCGCTTGGTGTACATCACCACCACGCCGAGCCCGCCGCACAGTAGTGCTGAGGCGATCACGGTCCAGCGGCGAGAGTCGGATGGGCTGTCGGGCACGAAGAATGGTTCTCCGCATTTATACAAGGCTTTGCCGCTGGTTTCAAACGACGCGCGCTGATGTTGCGGTGAAGCCGCACAAATAAGTGGGGCGGGTTAAGATACGACCCGCCCCACGCAGCCAGCACCTGGAGGACATCGGCCCGGCTGTCTAAACGCTCTAGCTCACATTTGAAATGGATTCCTCAAGCACATCCATAGCCACGTCGGCCTCTTCTTTGGTCACGATGAGGGGCGGCGCGATGCGAATCGTGCTGGGTCCGCAACCGAGGAAAAGAACTCCGCGCTCAAAGGCCATTTCGATGATGCGGTCGCGTTCGGCCGCCCCATACTCCTTAGTCTTTTTGTCTTTGACAATCTCGACTCCAATCATCAGCCCGCGCCCGCGGACATCCCCAACCAGTTTGTGCTTGCTGGGCCAGTTCGCCATGCGCTTCACCATGTGAGTGCCGACTTCGCTTGCGTTCTGCAGCAGGCCATCGCGCTCGATCACGTCCAGTGTGGCCATGGCAGCCGCGTTGCACACGGGGTTGCCACCAAAGGTGGAAGCATGCGAGCCGGGAACCCAGTCCATGATTTCGGCTTTGCTGATGGTGATGCCGAGTGGCATGCCCGAGGCAATGCCCTTCGCGGAGCAAACGATATCAGGCTGCACGCCGGTGTGCTGGATGGCCCACCATTTCCCGGTGCGCCCCATGCCGCTTTGAACCTCGTCCGCCACCAGCAGGATGCCGTGACGATCGCAGATGCGGCGCAGTTCCTGCATGAAGACGGTGGGTGCGATTACGTATCCACCTTCGCCTTGCACCGGCTCGACAAAGATCGCCGCCACTTCCTCGGGTGCGAGCGTGGTTTTGAAGAGTTTGTCTTCGATGAAGCGGGCGCAGCCTAGCGCGAAGGCCTCGGCTTCCTGCGGCCCGCCTTCGCATCCGCGATAGACGTCCGGATAGCGGATGTGAGTTACGCCGGGAAGCATTGGCCCGAAACGCCGCTTCTGCTGCGGCTTTGAAGCCGTCAGTGAGAGCGCTCCCATGGTGCGACCGTGGAACGCGCCGTAGAATGCGATCACGTTCTGCCGTTTGGTGTGATAGCGGGCAAGCTTAAGGGCGCACTCGATAGCTTCGGTTCCCGAGTTGCCATAATAGATCTTGTGCGGGCCGGGCATGGGCGCGATCTTCGACAGGCGCTCTGCCAGCGTGACCATGTTCTCGTAATAGAAATCAGTGCCGGACATGTGAATGAGTTCCGCGGCCTGCTTTTGAATCGCAGCGACCACATGCGGATGGCAATGACCGGTCGACGTAACGGCAATCCCGGCGGAAAAATCGAAGAACTCGTTTCCGTCGACATCGGTGATGACGATGCCGCGTCCTTGCCGCGCGACCAGCGGGTACGAGCGGGTATACGAAGGTGAGATATATTTGCTGTCGCCATCCAGAACGCGCTTCGCGTTGGGACCGGGCAGAGCGGTTTTAATCTTGGGACCGATAAGAGTTTGAGTTGACATTGGCATCCTCCAAAAAATGGTCGCTGGTCGTTCGTCTTGGTGGTTAGCTTGAAGGGCACGCAGACAAAATGGCAGCCCTAAAGCCATTAATCGACGAGGAGGATGGGAAGGTTAGTCGCTACCGAATAAACTGGGACGCGCCTGCGAGGGCAACACCGCGAGATAACGGCGCGGGCACACTAGAAAGTGCAGCCAGCACGCCGGCAGGTGCGAATTGGGACTTTGGCGGCACATCGGGAATCATTCCATCGTTATTATAGCGCGCCGCGGGTCGCGGCGTAACCCCCATTCGGTCCGTGGTCGTTGGTCATGCCTGCGGTTTCGTGCACGGCTCTCCGCCACGAACTTGGTACAGTTTCTAATATCTCGCATCTCTGCCTGCCTTTTGTGTGTCTGATAGTTAGAGTGGTTTCGGCACGGCTCGGGAAGTGCCGGAACGACCTGTTACCAGCGTGAATGCCGATCTTATGACTAATGCCCAGCGCCAGAGCCGGTTTGCCGTGATCCTTGCTTTCGGGCTGGTCTATTTCTTTTGGGGATCGACTTATCTGGCAATTGACATCGCAGTCGAACGCATTCCTCCCGCGCTTATGTGTGGGGCACGCTTTTTGATTGCTGGCAGTTTTATGCTGGCGTTCTGCGGGTTGCGGGGACGAAACATCCATTACGATGCGCGCCAACTGGGGCAAATGGCAACGGTGGGCGTGCTCTTGCTCATGGGCGGAAACCTTACGCTTTCCTATGCGGAAAAACATGTGGCTTCGGGTTTAGCCGCTTTGATCGTTGCCGTTACGCCTCTGTGGTTCCTGGTTCTGGATACGCTATTGCTCGGCAATCACCGGGTTTCGGCGCGAGGCAAAGTTGGGCTTGGCCTGGGCGTTGCCGGGTTAGTCGTATTGTTGTGGCCCGACTTGACCACCACCACTTCGTTTGGACGAGTGCAGTTGTCGGCCTCGATCAGCCTTCTGGGCGGTTCGTTCAGTTGGGCCTTGGGCTCGGTGTTAGCCAAGCGCTGGAAGTCGGCGGACGTGGATCCGTTCTCGGCGACGGCCTGGCAAATGATCGCGGCGGGCGTGGCCAATCTGCTGTTCGCGGTTGCCACGAGAGACTTTTCTTACGTGGTTTGGACTGCGCGCGGGATCGGCGCCACGGCGTATCTGGTGGTTTGCGGCTCTTGGATTGGGTACACCGCCTATATCTGGTTGCTCAATCATGTGCCCACCGCGAAGGTTTCAACCTATGCGTATGTAAATCCGGTGGTCGCAGTTTTCCTGGGATGGTTGGTGCTACATGAGCGAGTGGACGGTTATATCTTGGCGGGCAGCGCGATCGTGGTCGCGTCGGTAATTCTCGTGACCAGCGCCCAGGTTACGCGGAAGCCTGCCGCCGAAGAGATGGCGATGGTGGAGACGACGGGAGATTAAGCTGGTTCGGGATTCACGCCTCCCATCAGTTGCTTAGCTTAGGATCGAGTGAGTGGTCTGCCGCCGCCAAATACGATTCATCGACTGCTCGACATATCTCCGATTTTTAAGTACAGACGCGAGATATCGCCATGCGGCACTGAGAGGGCGGAGGTATCTCCGCCCTTTCCGGTGAGTCGCTTTCGAGGGGCGCTCCTTTGCGTCACCGCTGAATTACTTTTACTGAGATTAGGCGGCTTTGCGTGGTGCTGGCTTGTCTCGGTCAGAACTGACTTCCTTGGTGAGAGAAAGATTTGGAGTGCCGGTGCGTTCCAGCATTTTCCGTTTTCTCCACCTGCTGAGCAGAGGGGTCAGCGTTCCTAAGGCAATGACCAGCACACCAATCAAAATCAGAAGCCACAGAGACCCGCCTTTATGGGTCACGGAGGGTGTAGTGGCGGCTGGAGCAGTTGGGCTGACCGTCTCCGCAGACGGGCTGGCAGTCGCAACCGGCGTGGTGGCGTCCGCAGCGGGTGCGGCGGCGTCAGCGGCAGGCGGGCTGACCGTCTCCGCAGACCAGTTGGCCGTCTCCGCGGGGGCGGCGGCGGTTTTTGTTCTTGAGGCTCTGTGAGAACGGGCTGACGGTCCCGTCGTGTGAGCAGCGCCCTCAGCGGGTGCGCTGACAGTCGCCGAAGATGTTCTGACAGTCGCTGCCGGCGCGCTAGTGTCCGCAGCAGGTGGGCTGACAGATTCCGCGGATGGGCTGGCAGTCGCTGCGGGCGTTGTGGCGGCTGGTGGGGGTGTGGTGACATTACCCGAAGACGGGCTGGCAGTTACAGCGGGCGTTGTGGCGGCTGAAGGAGGTGGGGTGACATTGCCCGAAGACGGGCTGGCAGTCGCTGCGGGTGCAGCAGCGTTGGGTGCTGGAGCGTCCGCAGCGGGTGGGTTGACCGTTTCCGAAGACGGGCTGGCAGTTACAGCGGGCGTTGTGGCGGCTGAAGGAGGTGTGGTGACATTGCCCGAGGACGGGATCGCAGTCGCTGCGGGTACAGCAGCAGCCGCGGCACAGTGCTCGGAAATCATGTTCAGTTCGGTGACGGCAAAACTATTATCGGCAGCACCGGAAGTCACGGTCCCACTCGCTTTGTGCCCCACGAGCTTTACGTCATGGCCAAGATGTGACTTGAGATCGACACTGCTAGTTGTGATCTTGAAAATCTGACCGGTGCCATCCTCCGTAACTGTGTAGTTGCCCTCCGACCCACCCAAGCAACCGGTAACGTTGGCCTGGTCCGTGTTGCTGGCGGCGTCGGGAGTCTGCGCAAGCCCCAAGGGCACCAGCAGAGCCGATATAAGCATCAGTAACAATACTTTGTTCATGGAATCCTCCTAGATTCTCGCCTTGTGGCGGTCGGAAGTTTCACTTGGGATTTGATCTTGCTGTCGGTCCTTGGTGCAGAACACTCGCGCGTTGTGCAACGGTTGAGCTCCGGCCTGGGAACCTGGAGCATCCAGAGTGGAACAGCACAAACCATATCTGATATGGATTTCTCTGTCTGTTCACAACCGCTCATATTCGATGAAAACAGCAACCGGCAGAAAAGGCGTCTTCAGCGGCGCGCGTTAATGCGAAGTCTTTTCGCTATGTTCTCCTCAGGTTTGCAGCATCCTCAACGTCTTCGTTCCTGGCCCGCTTCTGTTAGTGTGTTTTTGGGTCGTCTGAGTGATTAAGGGCGATCGCATGCCAGAGACCGAATGCTTATGATCGGGAATAGACAGCCCATCACGACGACATTAGTTGGAATGAACGTTGCTGTGTTCATCGCGATGGCTCTGACAGGAGTGTCTCCTGTCAGCCCGACCTCGGTGGAACTGCTGAAGTGGGGAGCGAACTGGGGGCCGCTTTCGCTGGGTGCGGAGCCGTGGCGCATGCTGGCCTCCAATTATGTTCATGTTGGATTTCTTCACATCCTGCTCAATATGTGGTGCCTTTGGAACCTGGGTTTGCTGGCGGAACGGGTTTTCGACCCCTGGACCTATGTTCTGATTTACACCGCGTGCGGATTGGCAGGGAGTTTGGGAAGCCTGTGGTGGCATCCGATGTCAGTTGGCGCGGGCGCTTCTGGAGCGATCTTCGGATTAGCGGGCGCTCTTATCGCGGCTCTTTATCTTGGGCATTTGCCGATTCCGCGGCAGGCGATGCAGGGCACGCTAAAAAGCCTGCTCACTTTTGCCGGCTACAATCTGTTTTTCGGAGCGGTGGCCAGGGGGATTGATAACTCGGCTCACATTGGTGGGCTACTCGCTGGCTTGGCGCTGGGCGCGGTTTTGGCAACACACCTTACGGCGCCGCCGGAGGTTCGCGATGGATGGCGGCGTGCCGTCTTCGTTGTCGCGGGCGTTGTGTTGGTTTTGGCGTTCATGTTGGTGAAGCATGCGAGTGGGAACATGGCGCCGCGGTAGCGGGAGCTACGGAGTGAAGCACGTCCAAAAGTTTGAGAGGTATTTGCGCGGATAACACGACGCCGGTTATGAGTCGCGCTTAAATCCGTTACAATAGACAAGCGTAGCCTGATGTTGCCATGAGCCCCCCCTATAAATTTCGGACATCTTTGTCCAATCATTCTCCTTCTTATAAAGAGATGGGAGACCTTTCACCGCGTCGGGCGCCACGGTTGCTAGTGGTCGACGATAATCCGGACACGATGATGTTGATGCGGGAGTTGCTGGGCACGCGCGGCTACGAAGTGGTCACGGTTCCGGATGCGGCTCAAGCGGAAAACGAGATTCGACGCGAGCTTCCTGACCTGATTCTCTCCGACGTAGTCATGCCCGGCAAATCGGGTTACGAACTCTGCCGCGAACTTAAGGAGAATCCTTCCACCCGCTTGATTCCGTTCGTGCTGATCACCGGTCTAAGCGATCGCGAGGACAAACTTCGTGGGATTGAAGCTGGGGCGGACGACTTTCTCAATAAGCCGATTTTTTCGGAAGAACTGTTTGCCCGAGTAAAGTCGCTGCTCAAACTCAAAGAGTTTACCGATGAACTGGAGACAGCGGAATCGGTGCTTTGCACTCTGGGCTTGAGCGTGGAGAGCCGCGATCCTTATACGGAAGGTCATTGTGAACGGCTGGCGGAGAATGCAACCAATCTGGGGCGGCATCTCGGGCTGAATGAGGAATCCATCGTGGCGTTGCGGCGGGGCGGGTACTTGCACGACCTGGGAAAGATCGCGGTTCCCGACGACATTTTGAACAAGGGAAAGAATCTGACCGAGGAAGAGTGGGCGATTATGAAGCAGCATCCGCTGACGGGTGAAAATATCTGCCGCCCGTTGAAGTCGCTCCGGCTGGTGCTGCCAATCATCCGCAACCATCATGAGCATTCGGATGGTACCGGATATCCGGATGGATTACAGAAGGTTGAAATTCCGCTGCTTCCGCGGGTGCTGCAGGTGGTTGACGTATATGACGCCTTGCGGACGGCGCGCCCCTACAAACCGGCGCTCGGTCATGAGCATGCCGCGCTCACCATGCGCCAGGAAGCGCGCGGCGGGCTTTGGGATCAGGAACTGGTGGCGGAATTTTTGTCCATGCTGGAAAAGCAAAAACAGGTGGCCTGACGCTTACGCACGCATCTTCTCAGCGCCGTTCTTTTGTTTGACTCCTAAGCAACAATCCTTGACACTAGCGTCTCACAGCTGACAACGGCTTGCAGCCTGAGACCCGCATTTGGAACCTGCCGCATATAGCGTTATTCTTCCGGCTTATAACGAGAGCGCGCGCATCGCGGGCACTCTCGACAGGATTCTTGCCCACGCCACACTTCACAATTGGAACGTTGAAGTCATCGTGGTGAACGACGGATCGAATGACGGCACAGCGGAGATCGTGCGCGAATATGCCAGAAAGTATGCCATGCTGCGACCGTTGGATAATCCCGGCAATCGAGGCAAGGGGTATAGCGTGCGCAACGGAATGCTGCACGCAAAAGGCGACATTTTGCTCTTCAGCGACGCCGACCTTTCGTCGCCGATCGAGGAGGCGGACAAATTGTTTGCTGCGATCGCGATGGGCGCCGATGTCGCCATCGGCTCGCGCTGGGTAGACCGCCGATTGCAGATTCGCAGACAGCCGCTGTATCGGCGGCTGTTTGGAAGAATGTTCAACCTTGCATTGCGAATGATTCTGGGCCTGCAATTCATGGATACGCAGTGCGGCTTTAAGGCGTTCACGCGGCGTAGTGCGCTGGCAATTTTTCCTTTGCAGAAGATCGAGCGCTGGGGATTCGACCCGGAACTGCTTTATCTGGCCAAGAAATTCGGGTTGGTGGTCCGCGAAGTGCCAGTTGCCTGGTCGCATCGCGAAGGAACGCGTCTCCACCCGTTGCGCGACGGCATTCGCATGTTCAGCGAACTGCTGAGGATTCGGTGGTATGCGTTGAAGGGGAATTACTCGGCCCCGGGCGCCATTTCACTACCGTCATAAACTCGCGCCGAGCGCGTTACGCGGCGTTAAACGCCGCTCTAGTTTTTGCGATGTTTCGCTGGAAGGACCGCAGCGCTTCATCCAGCGTGGGATGAACATCGAAAATCGACAGCAGATTGGTGAGCTCCAGCAGTTCGAGGATTCGAGGATTCGCGCCCACCAGTTTGAGCGAGCATCCACTGGCTCGGATCCACATATGAACCACCACCAACTCGCCCAGACCGGCGCTGTCAATAACGTCCAACCCACTCAGTTCGACTACGATTTGGCGGGCCTTGGGCAGAAGCTCCGCAATCTTTTGCGAAAATGCTGTGGCCTCGTCGCGATAAGTAAAGCGGCCCCTGCAATAGAGAATCGTGACCTGATCGATTGCGCGAGTTTCCAAATCTAACTTCAACTTCCTCTCCTTTTACGCCGCCCGCGAAAGCTGGCAGCATCCCGTAGAGTTTTTGGTTTGATATGAAGCGAATGATACTAATTTGATGTTTGCCAATTGATGGTGGGACTGTGAAAATCCAGTTAAATTCTTGAGGCGCAAAAAGGGGAAACACCTCGGCATCCTCGTCCTGGGCAGAGAGCATCCAAACGACTTCGTGACACTTGGCAGGAGGAAGTTCTTTGTGCATCGAGTTATAGGAATTGCCTTTATTCTTTTCGTGCTGGTGGCGATAGGGCACACGCAGGTGCCTGGAGGAAATGTTTTTGTCGGATACTCCTACATGAGTGCGGATCTTGCCTCCAGCGGTCGCACGAACTTAAATGGTTGGAATGGTTCGGTGGAAGGCAAAGTTCTTCCGTTTATTGGTATCGTTGGCGATGTCAGCGGGAACTACGGCGGGTCGCTGCCGGTTAATGTGATCGCGTGCCAGGGAGTCGTTCCGGTTAACGGATGCCCAACCGCGAGCGCGAGCACAAACATTCACAGCTTCTTGTTCGGTCCGCGGGTTTCGGCTTCCGTGGGAAAATTCCGTCCCTTCGCGCAGGCTCTGATCGGGGCTGCGCATATCAGCGAGAGCGCGTCCGGTTTTTCAGATTCCGATACATCGTTTGCATACGCGCTGGGTGGTGGCATTGACTACCACTTGATTCCGCTGGTCAGTTGGCGGGTGCAGGGCGATCTGCTGAAAACCCGTTTCTTCGGCAATACGCAGGATAATGTGCGCATCTCGACGGGAATCGTAGTGCATTTTTAGGAACCAGCGCGTTAGGGGCTGTCCTCGGCCTGCCAGTATTTGTGATCGCGCAGAAAATAATTCTGATTGCGATAGTTCAGCGCCGTCGTCAGGAAAAGCTTGACCACTCGCGCGCGTCCCATTTTCTGAAATCGCCGGTTCGTCGTATACACGCCTCCGCGGACGATGCCAAACTTGCTTCGTGCCACCTGCTTGCTCAACAGATAATCTTCGGCAAAATAAACCTGCTCGTGAAAGCCGGCTAATTCATCGAAGCGTTGCTTATCGAACAGCATGAACATGCCAGTACTGAAGGGCTGATGCAGCCGGGAGAGGTGTTGAAACAGGTCGTTTCCGAGGTAGATGGCTTTATCGAGCCAGTTTCCTTCACGGCAAATAATGTTTGTGGTAACGCAATGGAGGCGCTTGTGTTGTGCCAGTTCCACGGCGCGCCGGATCAAAGAATTCGAGGTGGGTTCGACATCGGCGTCGATGAAGAGGACGTATTGCGTATTGGCCAGGACGGCGCCGGCATTGCGGCCGACGGAGGGCAAGCCTCCCGGAATCACGGCGACTTGCAGGTAATCCCGAAACCCCATTACGATTTCGCGGGTGCCGTCGGTCGAGCCGGCGTCAGCCACCAATATTTTCGTATTCCGCATCATCGGGTAGTCCTGACTCGCCAGTGATGCCAGCAGGCACGGAATCAATCTCGCCTCGTTCTTCGCTGGAATCACGATGGTCAAGTCGCTCTTGGTATTCATGAATTTGTACCCCCTGGTAATCAATGGTGATGAAGGTTAGGTTGGAATCCACCCATCCGCCGGCGTTGTAGTAGTGCAGGCCATCGCGCGTCTGCTGCATGGCAACATGGGTGTGTCCGCAGAAAATGCGGCCGGCCTCGCGCAAGCGGGCGTGAAACAATGCGCCCGACGCCACTTTCGACGACATCCGTAACCACCGGGTATTGAGTCGATCCAGGAAGCGCGCCACCGGCTTACCTTTCAGATCGAGTTTCTCCAACTGCAGGTAGAGCAGCGTTCCCAGATAATTGAGCCGCAGATTATTGGCGACCAGGCGGTCAAATTGGTGGCCGTGTATGGCCACGTGTCGAATCCCCGCATACTGCCAAACATACTCCTGGTAAACTCGCACGCCCACGAGGTGCGACATAATGTCGGTGAGGCCTCGATCGTGATTCCCTTCCACCCAGATTACTTCCACATTTCGCTTGGGATTGGAGAGCTTGCGGATGTAGCCCAGAAACTTCCAGTGATCCTTGGTGAGTCGGCCGAAGTTGAGGTCGGCGAAAATGTCACCCAGCAGGATCAATCGCTGGAAACGCCTGCTCTTCAGCATCTGCATAGCGTCGCGGGCGCGGCTGCATTCGGAGCCCAGGTGTACGTCGGAAAGGATCAGCGTATCGTAGACGGGCGGATCCATGTTTCATTTTTAGCGATGAAATGTTACGAGGTGATTAAATACGCATGACAATCCGGTAAACATGTATCCAGCGAGGTAACCGGCCCGTCGGTCTCGTCACTAGAATAATGGGTCATCCGGTGGCTGGATGTTGTGTAAATGTCGGACTATCCAATGAAAGTACTAGGCATTGTCGGCGGAATTGGACCTGAATCGACGATCGAATATTACCGCTCGATTATCCGTGAGTACCGTAAAGCAGTGGCAGACGGTGCTTCGCCTGCGCTGGTAATCAGAAGCATCGACGTAAGAAAGCTTTTGGATCTCATCGGCAAACGCTTATATGCGGAGACCGTAAAATATCTTGGGGACGCAATCTTAAGTCTGGCTGGGGCGGGTGCAGATTTTGCAATTGTCGCGGCCAACACCCCGCATATTGTGTTCGACGATTTGCGTAAGGTGTCGCCCATCCCACTGTTGAGCATTGTTGATGCAACCTGTCAGACTGCGAAGGCTCTGGGAATGACAAAAGTCGGCCTCATCGGAACGCGTTTTACGATGCAAGCAGATTTCTACCAGGGACCGCTTGTGGAAGCAGGGATAGACTTGGTCGTACCGAACCCCGAGGAACAAGACGTGATTCATGAAATATATGTGGAAGAGCTGTTGAGTGGGAAGTTTCTGTCTTCCAGCCGGGAGAGGGTTTGCCGAATCCTCGGGCGGCTGAAACGCGATGACCAGATCCAGGGCGTTCTTCTGGCGGGAACTGAACTGCCGTTGCTCCTGGGAGAAATTCGCGAAGTGGAAGGCGTTCCTCTGCTGGATACGACACAGATCCACGTGAATGCGGCGGTGGCGGAGATGCTGGGTTAGTAGTCGCAGCACGCCTCCGGTCGGTCGGAGCCCGCGCGCTAGTCTTTGGCAGATTCATTTGCGGCGATGGGAGCCAGATCGTCAAGACGCTTTGAACCTGTTTTACGATGCCGAAGACGTTTCCGGATGGCGTGGGCAAATCGGTCCGGAGCAGCCTCATCACTCTCGAGAAAGAGGTGCGGCTCGATCATTTCCAGTTCCATCAGAAGAAAAGCGCCTTCGTGCACGACTCCATCAATGCGGGCATAAACAGAATCGTGACCGGAGGCCCGCAGGATCTCATGGCCCCGTCGGAGAATGTCGTCATCGGGGCTGACTGCGGTCCAAGTACCTCCGAAATCGCTCTGCACGCGAAAGTCTCCGAGCTTCGGCATTTTTCTGACCGCATGACTAAACTTGCCGTCAAAGTAAATCATGGAGATCTCCCCTTCGGTTTCGATTTCGGGAAGATATTTCTGCAGCATCATGTTGCGTTCTTCCAGTAAACCTTCGAGCCGGCGCTGATCGTAATCAATCGTTGCTGGAGAGCTGACCCATGTGTGCAACGAGGTTCCTGAGATTGTGGGCTTGATGGCGGCTCGCTGCCAAGCTTGTTGCTCGAGAATGTCGACAATCGAAATGTTGCACCCTTGGAGTGCGTAGACGGTCGGAACGACGGTTACTCCCGCCGCCAGCAGATCGCGCAGATAGGTTTTCTCCGCGTTCCAGCGCAGAACACGGTATTCGTTTATGAGATTGACTCCCTGGCTATGAAGAGTCTCCATCCACGACAAAAATTGCGCAGGACGATGAAAGTAGTCCCAGCAGGAGCGAAGGACAACGGCATCAAAACCTGTCCAGTCGATGCCGTTCTGATCCCAGGGAATGCCCACCACATCGATGTCGGACTCCGCCAACGCCTTTTTGGCGAGTGTGTCATCCGCTGTCATCTCCGGATGATCCTGATACGTGACGAATGCGACTGGGTTGTTCATAAGCCTGGATTCAGAGCTGAGGTCCCGTCCGCTTCAGTTCATAATGTCGGGACCGCTGGTCAAAACGCTTCAACAAAGCGCGGGCCTCATCCGGCACTACACAGCGTTCGTAATCGTCGCCGGCAAATTCCTTGATTTGCTCAAGGTCGTCGAAGTAACAGATGGTGATGAATTCGATTTCGTCATCGTCAGGAAGATCGCGTACCAGTAATTGCACCTTGTGCCCGTGCTTCCTCTCGATGGAGGGCAGAATCGTGGTTTGCAAAAGCCGCTCGTAGGCTTTGCCGTTTCTCGACGTTGTGTAGCCGTGCCAGATGCGCGCGATCATTGAGAATCCAAGCTTCTATGCAGGCGAACTTTCAGCCCTTTGCTGTTTCTTCTTTCAGTTTAATTCGTTGCGAATTTCGTTTTTGCAATTTCGTTTTTGCAGTTTCGTTTGTCGGCCGCCCTTCAAACCCGCAGCTAAGCTTCGTGCGTGCGCGAGGCTCTTGATCGTTTGGGTTCGTGGCGGACGCTGCGGCCTTCGACCAGATGAACCAACTCTTCGCCCAGGTTCTTGGCGTGGTCTCCGGCGCGTTCGAAGGCTTGCGCCATCAGCAGAAGATTTGTGCTGTAGTCGCGGCGTTCTCTGCTTTTGCTTTCGAGGTGTCGCTGGAAGACCGCCCGGCAAACCTGGTCGATCTGTGAGTCCGTCTGCAGTATCCACTTTGCGGATTCAAGATCGCGATTCACGAAGCCCTTATGCACAACTTCCAACATCCTTTCCAGGATGTCGGCCATCGCAATCAAATCCCGGCGGTCGTCGCGCAAGATTCTTGGGGTTAAGCGCTGCAACCGCTGAGTGACCGACCAGGCCAGATCTCCGATGCGCTCCAGGTCGATGATGAACTTCAGGCAGGCGAGCAGTTCGCGCGCCTCCGCTTCACCGACTTGCGTGATAGCGTGGGTGATTCCGTCGTCAATTTTGCGTTCTGCGCGGTCCAGTTCTTTCTCGCAGTCCTGCACCGCAATGAAGGCCATGTTGGAGGAATTCTCGAGAAAGTCTCGCAGATTAAATGCGGCATCCTTCGCCACCAGGCAGGCCTGCTGCACGAGCCCCGTCATTTTTTTCGTAGATTCGAGGGCTTGGACGGTCCTGCGTCTCATGGCTGATGGTTTGAATATTCTCGGGAACGGTTTAATGATATCGCTGGAATGCCAAAGTTGCGCCAGGGTGGAATATTAAAAGTTTGTGACAGGGGCGGGGCCGGGTCGAAACAGGGTCCAAGCGCGCAATCAGCCGAGCGACACTCTCCCCCCGGACGCGGGGATTCGGGCGCAGGTGTTTCAAACTGCACTAGCCGCGATGCAAGTTACCTATTTAGATTCCCTGAGAGCCGCATTTCCACTTGCCAACACAGCCCTGATTTCCGCATAATGAGCCCTGAAAGTTCCCTATACAACCGTGTACCGCTATAGTCGAGCAGAGCTGCTGCGGATTCTCCGGCTCACGGCGCGTCAGTTGGCAGCTTGGGAAAAAGCTGAACTGGTAGCCGTTGGGGAGAGCTATTCATTTTTTGACCTGCTGCAAGTCAAGAAAATTCGCGACTTGTGCGCGCAGAAAGTGCGTCCGGCGGTGATCCGGCGGTCGCTTGACGCGATGCAGAAGCAGGCTGCCGGAATGGATAATCCGCTGGTCGAGGCGGGCACGTTCAGTGCTGGGCATCGCATCGCTTTCCGCCACCAAGGCAAATTGGTCGAACCCATTGCCGGGCAGTTCATGTTCGACTTCTCCGCGCGGGACAATGTTGTTCCTCGTACCATGATCCCGATGGTCAAGCCCGGCCCCGTTCCAGCCGATGTGGCTGGACTCTTCGCTCAAGGCATTGCACTCGAGGAAGATCCCAATAATCAGGCGCAGGCGATGGCTGCTTATCAAAGAGTATTAGAACTCGACCCTGAGCATGCGGCCGCGCATATCAATCTGGGCACGCTGCATTACAACCGGCAGGATTACACGCTGTCGGAGAAACATTACCGCGCCGCCATTGCAATTGATCCGCGCTATGCCTTGGCCTACTTCGATCTGGGCAACGTGCTGGATGAAACCGGCCGGGTTGCAGAGGCGATCCAGGCTTACAGCACGGCTCTGCAGCTTGCTCCGACTTACGGTGACGCGCATTACAACGTCGCGCTTGCATATGAGAAGGTCAGGGAACCCCGCAAGGCTCTCAAGCATTGGCGCGCTTACGTGAAGTTGGATACTTCCGGCCCCTGGGCGGTCCATGCCCGCAACCAGATTCAGCGCATTCTGCAGGCCGACGGCCTCAAGCTGGTTTATCGGAAAAACTGATTCCTCCCACAACTTTTGAGTCCTTCCGCCTGGATAGGCGACGTCAGGATGTCGGCGAGACGGTCGCGCTACGAAGTCCCTTCCTTAAAGATGCTAGAATTCTTGGTTCGCCATACTCGTATTTTTAGGTGCTTCCATGCCTGATGTGCTGCAGATTCCAACGCCTGCTCCCCTCACCACCTTCACGGAAGACGAAATTCTTTTTCGCGATAACATCCGCCAGTTCGCGGAAGAGAAAATTCGCCCTCGTGTGAAGGAGATGGACGAAAAGGGCGTCTTTGACAAGGATCTTATTCAGCAGTTCTTCCAGTTGGGTCTGATGGGGATCGAGGTGCCGGAGCAATATGGCGGCGCGGGCGGAAAGTTCTTTGAGGCGATTCTGGCCGTCGAGGAGCTTTCGCGTGTCGACGCTTCCGCGGGCGTGATTGTGGATGTGCAAAACACGCTAGTGAATAACGCGCTGCTGCGCTGGACAACCGACGACCAGAAGAAGCGCTACCTGCCGCGAATGGTGGTGGACCTCTGTGGCGCATACGCATTGAGCGAGGCGGGGTCGGGCTCAGACGCGTTCGGGCTGCAGACCAAGGCCGAGCTTAAGGGCAGCGATTATGTCCTCAATGGGCGCAAGCTGTGGATCACGAACGGCAAAGAGGCCGGCGTCTTTATTCTGTTCGCCACCATTGATCCGGCGGCGGGATACAAGGGCATCACGGCTTTTATTATCGAAAAGGAGTTTTCCGGGTTCACCGTGGGCAAAAAGGAAGACAAGCTCGGGATTCGCGCATCTTCCACTTGCGAGTTGATTTTGGAGGATTGCCGTGTTCCGAAGTCAAACGTTCTCGGTGAAGTTGGCAAGGGATACAAGATTGCTATTGAGACGTTGAACGAGGGACGCATTGGAATCGGAGCGCAGATGGCGGGCGTGGCTCGCGGCGCCTGGGAATATGCCGCGAAATATGCGCAGGAACGGAAGCAATTCGGAAAAGCGATTGCCGATTTTCAGGGCATCCAATTTCAGATCGCGCAAATGGCCACCGAAATCGAGGCCGCGCGGCTGATGGTGTACAACGCCGCTCGCATGAAAGATGCGGGCATTCCCTTCGTTAAGGAAGCCGCCATGACGAAGCTTTTCTGTTCACAAGTCGCCGAGCGGGTGACGTCGCTGGCTATTGAGATTTATGGCGGCTACGGATTCACTAAAGATTACCCGGTGGAGAAGTACTGGCGCGACTCGAAGATTGGCAAAATTTATGAAGGCACTTCGAATATGCAACTCGCCACGATCGCGAAGCTGGTGATGAGCGGGAAGTAACCTGGCAGCTAAAAGCCTTCGCCCCGTCCGCAAATCGGCGGGGCGCTGAAGCGCTGCGCCACCCAAAAGCGATCATAAAAAATCTGGGTTTCGCGATACCCGCGAAACCCAGTGATGTGTTGCGTTCGGAATCCGCCCACTTTAGTTGACCGTGATGCTGACCTTGGGCGAGGGAATGCCGTTCGCCACAACTTGCAGCGTGCTGGCTCCAGTTTCCGCTGTCGCGGGAACGTCGAAGTGCGTGAAAACGATTGCCGTCCCCGTGGCCACGCCCATCGTGCTGTGGTCGTGCGTCTTGGCATAAAACACGTGACCCGTTGCCGTGTTCGTGATCCGCACTAAAGGATAATTTGTCGCGGTTTCAAACTCATCCCCAAACGAAGCCGCTTGTGACAAGCCATTGAACTGCTGGCCGGAAATCTTGTACGTGGTGCCGCGAGTCACCGCCTTTGGGAAGGCAGTAATCTTTGGCGCCCAAGCCTGCTGGTATTTTCCGACGGGGTTATAAACTTCTACCGTATTGCCGTTCTCGCAGATCACCTGCCCGGTTGGCAGTACAAGAATCGGCTGGGCACTGACCTTATCCTGCGTGAGGTTGGTTCCGTCGAAGTCATACAGCCTTCCGGAATCACCCAGCACCAGCACGTTGCCGTTGGGCAGCAACACAGCTAGCGAGTCGCCAGCATTGTCGCCGTTCGGGAAATCGGGTCCCACGGTCCATTTATTGGTCGTGGGGTTATAGATGGCGGTGTGGCCGGGGCCGTTTCCCCCATTCGATCCCGAACCCGTGGCGAACACCGTGCCATCGGGCCGGAGAATGCCGGGGCCAACTTCTCCGGGCGGATAGTAGCAGCCATTTTTTCCGTAGGGAATGCAGCCATTGATGGTTGTCGGCGAGTGCAGGTCGACGATCGTGCTGCCCGCACTGACCCACTTGTCTTGCGAAGGGATATAGCGCTCTGAGTGCGGTGCTTTGGTCACGTCGTAAGTCAATACCGAGCCGTCGGGCATGAGCGTCCAGCCCTCTTCGGCATTGCGGTCGAATTTGCCGGTCGAAGTGAGGTCGGTCCAAATAAGCGTGGCAGGATCAAGTTCGGCAACCCGCCTATCGAACTTGCTCCCCAGCAGATAGTGGCCGTTTGGCAGGACAGCCGAAGGAGAATCTCCGATGAAGCCCCAACCCGCAGGAGGCTTCTGCTTGGTCCATGTGTCTTTTACGGGATCATAAACGGCACCCAGGTTGGTAAATGCAAACACGTTGTTGTTGTATTCGCCGCCCTCGATAATCACCCGGCCATCGGGCAGCACAGCGGAAGCGAACGCGTCGGGCACGTACCCGGCGGGCAGGCTGGCGATTTGCTTCCACGTCCCATTGACGTAACTTCCCTTAATGTCTGGGGTAAGTTTGGCCCAATCGGACTCGCGGTTGCCCTGGAAGATCACAGTGCCATCGGTCAAGAGAAAGCCAATGCCGGCGCCGTCTGGCGGTTGGTGGACGAGCGTCTGCAACGTCTGCGCGAGCGAGACGCCCGAAAACGCAAACAGAAGTACGGTTACGACAAGGGGTAGTTTCTTTGGCATAGATTACCTTTCCTGGAGTGCTACAGCGCCGAGGAAGAAAGCGCAGGGCGTCCATGGTAGCAAATTCTCGACTCCAACACCAATGGAATCGCCCACCGTTCTTGGGTTTGCGGGCTTTTTTGCGCTGAGCTAGTGTGCTCGAAGATAAACCAATCCCCTGCGTCGCGTGGCGCAGGGGATTCGGGATCATTTACCTTTAAGTTTAGCTGTCGTTGCTAGTTCACGTTGCTAGTTCACGGTGATGGTAACTTTCTTCGACGGGATCCCGTTTGCCACGACTTGCAACGTGCTGGCGCCAGTTTCCATTTTTGCCGGCACGTCGAAGTGCGTGAAAACCGTTGTTGTGCCCGTAGCGACACCCATGGTGCTGTGGTTGTGCGTTTTGGCATAAAAAACGTGACCAGTGGCAACGTTAGTAATTCGCACCAAGGGATAGTTGGTTGCGGTTCCGAATTCGTCTCCGAACGAAGCCGCCTGCGACAAACCGTTGAACTGCTGGCCGGAGATTTTGTAGGTGGAACCGCGGGTGACGCTGGCTGGAGAAGAGGTGATTTTCGGTGCCCACGCGCTCTGATATGTTCCGGTGGAAGTATAGACCGCAACGCCGGCGACCAGCACCTGGCCGTTGGGCAACACCATCAAGCTGCCATATCCCTGGGTTGTGGGGGTCATGGTCGAGCCATTGAATTCGTACATCGTGCCAAAATTACCTAACACGAGCACGTTGCCGTTGGTAAGGAGCGCGGCAAACGAATCCCCAGCCGCGTCGCCATTTGGAAAGTCGGGGCCAGCGGTCCATTTATGCGTGCTCGGGTTGTAGATTGCAGTGTGCCCAGTGGAGGCACCCTGGTGAAGCGCGCCGGTGGCGAAAACAGTTCCATCGGGGCGGAGGATGCCGGGCCCAGTCTCGCCAGGCGGACAATAAACATGATTATGTCCATAGTTGATGCAGCCCTCCACAGGAGGACCTTGCAAATTGGCCACCGTGCTGCCCGCGGTTGTCCATGTTTGCGTCGAGCGATTGTAAATCTCCGAGTTGGGATTGTTCTTCACATCGTAGGTCAACACGGTGCCGTCAGGCATGAGCGTCCAGCCCTCTTCGGCGTCGAAATCGCTCTTGCCCGTTGAGCCGACAGCCGTCCACTTTAGAGTGACTGGATCCAACTCGGCCATGTCTTTATTAGTCTTGCGCCCCATCAGGAACTTGCCATCCGGTAGCACGACGGACGGTGAGTCTCCAATGTCATACCATCCTGTCGGCGGCGCGACCATGGTCCAGGTATTTTTCTTGGCATCGTAAATCGCACTTTGGTTGGTAAGAGTGAATTGGGCGCCACAGTTGCTGTATTCGCCGCCAGTAAGCAGAAACCGGCCGTCGGCGAGAACAGCTCCAGATGTCGCGTACGGTGAGTATCCTGCAGGCAGGCTGGCAACTTGAATCCAGGTTCCATTGATGTAGCTTCCGGTGTTGGAGGGGGTGAGTTTCCACCAATCCGAGCATCCGTGACCTTGAACCAGCACGGAACCATCGGTTAGCAAATACTCCACATAAGCTCCGTCAGGCGCTGGGTGAGTGAGAGGAGTGAGCTTCTGCGCTAGCAAGGCGCCCGGGAGCGCAAACAGAAGTGTGGTTACGACGAGAACTACATTCTTTGACATGGATCACCTTTCTTCGATTGCAATAGCGAATACGGCGCTGGGAGCCGAAGCGCAGGGGCTCCATCGTAGCAAATTTGCGTCTCCGTTTCCAACAAAATGCGGTGCTTTCCCAACTCGTGGCAGCAGAGGTGGTTAAAAATAACTTTAGGAGGGTCGGAGCTTATCCTCGCTCCAAGGCGGTGGCAAAGGCATCCAGCGATAGGGAGCGCAATAAATTGCGGCGCATGCCACGCTCGACCTCGGCGATGCGGTCGGAGGCGAGCGCTATCCAGGTAAAGTCCGCGGATTCGGCCAGGGTTTTCAGTTCGGTTTGGATGTCAGTGTTACGGATCAGGTCCGGCGTTCCGGAATTCAGAAACGTCAGATCCTGAAGCAGGGAGTAGATTGCGCGCAACAGCTTTTCGGTTTTATCGCGACCCTCGGCTCCAGCACGATATGTCTCAGTCGTCTTGAACAACTCGCTGTGATCGCTGGCGCGCAATGCAGAACCGAGGATGGCCAGAGCATGCGCTCTGGCCGCAGTGTAGCCTGCAAGGTCAAAACTGCGGGCGCGGCCGACAGCGCCTTCTGAAAGGCGGGCTAACAGGGCGCGCTGTTTCGGGTTCCAGTCGGGACGATTGGTCGCCAAATATTGTTCGATGTCCGCGGCAGGTAGCGCACTGAGCGTGACGACCATCGAGCGCGACCGGATGGTTGGCAGCAACTCGCCCGCGTTCTCGGTCAGCAAAAAAATGGTGGCGAACTCGGGCGGCTCTTCGAGCACCTTCAGCAAAGAATTTGCCGCTTCTTTCATGAACGCGGAGTCGGTAAAAATGTAAACCCGCTCTTTGGCTTCGCCCGGCCGGTAATAGATGGTCTCAATCACTCGCCGTACCTGATCCACCTTGATCATCATTTGTGGCGGATCGGGCGGAATCACCAGCACGTCGGGATGCGTCTGCACGAACAGGCGTGTGTCTTTCTTGTCAGTTTCGCGCAGGCCGTCGCGGGCATCAACCGCCTCGGCAAAACGCGCTTCGAGATCCTCCGCCTGCGCGATGCGGACGCAATTCGAGCATTTGCCGCAAAAGTCTGGAAGGCCGTTGCTGGCCACGGGAGCCAGACAATTCATCGCTTTGGCGAGCATCAGCGCCAGCGTGTACTTGCCGGAACCAGTCGGCCCAGCCAGGATTACCGCTTGCGGGAAGCGGTTGCGAGCCAGCATGTCGCGCAGCTGGCGAACCGCTTCCGAGTTGCCGTAAAAATCAGAAAAGCCCATAAGAGCAGTTCACCACAGAGATACAGAATCCACAGAGAAACAGGAATTTCAATTACTCGAGAATACTACCGCCTTCAGTGCGGAAGATGCAGGCCCAATCCTTTTTTAGGGTTTCTGTGACTCTGTGTCTCTGGGTTGATTCAGGCTGCCAACTTCAACTTCCGCCGTACGATCTGCACGATTTGGCGGTGAGTTTCTTCCGGAGTGCCACGAGCATCGACCACGACCATGCGCCCCGGTTCGCGTGCCGCGATCGCGAGGTATGCGGCTCGCACTCGTCCAAAGAACGCGCGACTCTCCTGCTCAAAGCGATTCTCGTCATGCTTGGTGCGACCATCCTTGCCAGCTTGAGTCTTGTTGCGACGGCGAGCCCGCTCGACACTTGCGGCGACGTCCGAATCCATCAGGATGGTAAGCTCAGGCCACAGATTGCCGCATAGGATTCGATGCAGCGCCAGCACTGGATCGCTTCCGAGCTTGCGTCCACCGCCTTGATAAGCCTCCGTCGAATCGGTAAAGCGGTCGCAGAGCACGATCCGGCCTTCCGCCAGCGCCGGTTCAATGACCTCGGCAATATGCTGCGCGCGCGAAGCGAACATCAGCGCCATCTCGGCGAATGGAGCCAGTGACGATGTGTTGGTATCGAGCAGAAGCCGGCGAATTTTGTCTGCGGTCGGCGTGCCGCCCGGTTCTCGCGTGACGACGACCGGCAGGTTCTGCGCGCGTAACACCGCCGCTAATTTTTTCAACTGGGTACTTTTGCCGCATCCATCGAGGCCTTCGAAGGTGATGAACCGGCCGCGCTGGCTATGGGAGGGCACGAACAGCATCATAGCAAAGCACGCTGCGAGAACGCGTAAGCTGCGAAAAAGCTGGGGCGGTGACGCCTTTATGTAGCTTCGTATCTCTAGTTCTTTAATGAAGTGGGACCCATCAACTTACATCTTCCGTGACGCCGTTCATGCTGGACTGATATAGTCGTTATTCTTCGTGCATCAACCCTGCTCAAACCAAGGAGCTACATGACTTCATTGTCTCGTCGCATTCGGTTTTTGGTAATCGTGGTCAGCATGATCGCAATGCCGCAACTTGCACAACAAACCAAGGCAGCGCCCAAACAATCCACCATCACCATTGCCGTGGACGCAAGCGAGGCTCCCCGCAAACTCTTCCATGCTCAGATGACCATTCCGGCCGCTCCGGGCACGCTCACGCTTTATTATCCGAAGTGGATTCCAGGCGAGCACGGGCCGACGGGCCCGATCCAGGACTTGGCGGGTCTGAAGTTCACCGCCAACGGACAGACTTTGAAATGGCGGCGCGATCTGCTTGATGGGTGGGCCATCCATATTGAAGTGCCGGATGGAGTTTCCACCGTGAACGCGTCCCTGGATTTTATTTCTCCGACCGGCGAGGAGGGCCTCTTTACTGGCGGGGCATCCGCAACCGACAAGATGACGGTGTTGAGCTGGAATACGGTGCTGCTCTATCCTGCGGGATCGACCTCCGATGATCTCACTTACCAGGCGAGCTTGCGCTTACCCGACGGATGGAAGTTTGGCGGGCCGCTACCCGTCGCTTCCCAGGCAGGATCTGAAATTAAATTCAATCCTGTATCACTGACCACGCTGGTTGATTCGCCTGTCATCGCCGGCGAATACTTGCGCGTGGTTCCCTTGAGCGAAAATCCGCGGCAGGAAATGGACATTGCGGCCGACACCGCCGGGGATCTCGATGCTCCGCAAGCTGTGCTCGACCACTACAAAAGCCTTACGGATCAGGCATTGAAGCTTTTTGGGGCACAGCACTTTCGCGATTACCACTTTCTCTACAGCCTGAGCAACCACGTCGCGCACTTCGGATTGGAGCACCACGAATCGAATGACAGCCGGAGTTCCGAGCGCTCTCTGGTCGATCCCGATCCACGGCTTCTGGCTTCCGGACTGCTCTCGCACGAATATGTTCACTCCTGGAATGGAAAGTATCGTCGTCCCGCAGACCTGGCCACTCCCGACTACGAGAAGCCGATGCAGGACGATCTGCTGTGGGTCTACGAGGGCCTAACCTCGTATTTGGGAGACACCCTGAGCGCGCGCAGCGGAATCCGAACTGCCGATCAATTTCGCGACAACCTGGCTTCGCTTGCGGCGCGGTTGGATCACGTCCCCGGGCGCACCTGGCGCAACCTGCAAGACACGGCAGACGGAGTGCCCTCCATGCTGAGTGCCCCACCCCAGTGGGAATCCTGGCGCAGGACGGTAGATTATTACGATGAAGATGTTCTGAACTGGTTGTGGGTGGATACCATCATCCGCCAGCAAACTCATGATCGGAAGTCGATGGACGATTTCTGCCATCTGTTTCACGGCGGACAGAGTGGCCCCCCCGAGGTGAAAACCTATACTTTTGATGACGTGGTGAACACCCTCAATCAGGTTGCACCCTACGACTGGCGTGGATTCTGGACAAAACGACTCACGAACCACGGACCGGGTGCGCCGCTGACCGGCATCGAGCAGAGCGGCTGGAAATTAGTTTACGACGAAACTCCCTCGGAACTGATTAAGGCGCAAAAAGAAGAGCGCAAAGAGGTCAGTGCGGAATACTCCATCGGATTACTCCTGAAAGAAAGCGGAGAAATCATCGACACGATTGAAGGCATGCCGGCGGCCAAGGCTGGCATTGGACCTGGGATGAAGGTTGCGGCAGTCAATGGCCGTCGCTTCTCGCCAGAGGCCTTGAGCGACGTATTGAAAGCGTCGAAGAACAGCTCCGGTCCGATTGAATTGTTGATCGAGAACACCGAGTATTTCAAGGTCTTCAAACTCGACTATCGCGGAGGAGAAAAATATCCGCATCTGGTGCGGGACGAATCCAAGCCCGATATGCTGACCGAAATTATCACAGCACGCTAAGCGGAAGATAGCCAGGGTCCTCGCCGACCCGTGTGCAGCCTGTATAATCGAAGGGTAGGCTTAATCCTGCCGTTTATCTGGAAGGTGATTTTTTGCACACACCGATGGCTCCTCGTCCCGGACAACCGCCGCCAGGCCCGCAGCCATTGCCCGGCGTAGAAACGATCATTGCCGTCGGTTCCGGCAAAGGCGGAGTCGGAAAGACCACGCTTGCGGTGAATCTTGCGCTAGCGATGGCCAAACTGGGGCACAAGGTCGGCCTGCTCGATGCCGACGTTTACGGCCCAAACGTCCCGCTCATGCTGGGCCTGAACACGCAGCCAAAGGTGCTCGCGGACAATCGTATCGAACCGCTCGACGCCCACGGGCTCAAAGTTATTTCCGTCGGCCTCCTGAATCCTGGAGACAAGCCGCTGATCTGGCGCGGGCCCATGCTGCATTCCATCATCAAGCAGTTCCTCGGTTCTGTGGTTTGGGGGCAACTGGATTATCTGGTGGTGGATTTGCCGCCGGGCACAGGCGACGTTTCGCTCTCGCTCATTCAAACCGTGCCGCTGACGGGCGCAATCGTAGTTTCCACACCCTCGGATGTTTCGCTGCAGGACGCGCGCAAAGCCATCGAAATGTTTCGCCAGATGAAGGTCGACATTGTGGGCATGGTTGAGAATATGAGTTATTTCGTGTGCCCGCACTGCAATCACGAGATCGATATTTTCTCGCGCGGCGGCGCCGAGAAGACGGCGAAGCAGTTTGGCGTGTCGTTCCTCGGTAACGTCCAACTCGATCCCGACATCCGCAAAGCCGGCGACAGCGGCAAGCCCACGGTCCTCGAGGGTGAAAACTCCCCGCACGCCAAGTCGCTCTACGACTTTGCCCACAAGGTAATCGCCCGTGTGGACGAGATCAAGTCCAGCGCGGGAGAAAGCGTAATCCAGATCCAGTAGCACCCAGCCGTAGAAACTTGCTCGCAATATTTTTTGTCGCTATCGCCCAAACCGCACCAACTGGAACACCGCGTCTGGATCTTTCTGTTCCATTACTAACTCCGCGACCATCTCACCCAGCGCCGGGCCATGCTTAAAGCCATGGCCGGAGCCGGCTCCTACAATCCAAACATTCTCCGCAGCCGGATGCCGGTCGATAATCAAGTGATTGTCGGGGCTGTTTTCGTATTGGCAGACGCGAGTCTCGACAAGAGGCGCGGCTTTCATCGCCGGAAAGCGGAAGCCGATATAATCGCGAAGTAACTTCAGACCGTCCTCGCTCGCTATTCTTTCTCCTGACGTCGGATCGAACTCCTCGCCTCGGGTGTCGTCGGCAACCTTGAAGCCGCACCCATCCGCCGCTGGAATGCCATAGATAAATCGATCGCGATGCTCGGCCCACACCGGCAATCTCGCCTCAGAGAAGCGATCGTCTCCGGCGGGCGTGCCGAAGAAAAATACGTCCTGTCTGGTGGGGCGAATGCGCTTGCCAATCGTCTCCGGGAAAAGTTTGCCCAGCCAGGCGCCGCAGGCGAAAACATATTGATCAGCGACGAGCATTGAGCCATCTGACAAGACCAGTGCGTGGCGAAGGCCAGTTTCGAGATCAACCGGCATGGCGGCTGCTTGTCTATACTCTCCGCCTTCCGCCAGAAATCCTCGCACTACGGCCTCACACGCAGCCCGCGCGCTTAAGAAACCACTCTGCGGCTCGTGAATCGCCCAGCGCACATCTTCAACGTTGACCTGGGGCCAGCGTCTCCCCAGTTCCCTTCCCGATAATTCTTCATATGAAATGCCCGCCTCGCGCAGCATCGGCAACGACGAGCGTTCGAACTGGTCGTCGCCGGACGTTGCCATCCACAAAACGCCGGTGCGATGAAAAAGGCGGTGTCCCCAACGCTCTTCGTGTTGTTTCCACAACTGCAACGCGCGAGCCGCCATTTTGGTATAAGGCTGGCCGGGCCCGTAGGTGCCGCGGATAATGCGGGTTTCGCCGCCGGAAGATGATCGCGCGTTGCCCGGCCCCCAGGCATCGAGCAGGGTCACCCGCGCGCCCCGGCGCAACAGATACAGCGCGGTCCATCCGCCGAACGCGCCCGCTCCGATTACAGCGACGTGAGATTTCGCTTGCATGCTGATTTTACGAAGAATGCCCGACCCTTATTATTTACACGCTTTCGTGGAAGATGGCTCTCCGCTTATTTCAAGTCTTTGAGTCTAACCTGACGTTCGGTTTGTTTGACCTTGAGGGGGAACTTTTAACCCCAGAAGATTTTGGCGGATCGGTTCTTGCGGACGATTTGGGCTTAATCTTAATTACCCTCTCGATGCTTTTTCCAGAAAATCGAGAACCGGAGGCAGGAATTCTGGGGTGGGAGACGGGAATCGAACCCGCAACGTCCGGAGCCACAGTCCGGTGCTCTGCCAGTTGAGCTACTCCCACCGCGTGTAGCGATTATAACAAGCGATGGGGAGAACGGTGAGCCACGCCGACGGCAGTGACGTCTCCGCGCACTTCTTCGTACTGCGCGCTAGATCCTTGGGGACTGGAATTCCTTAGGATGACTGCGCGGCGAGAGACCTAGCCACGGCCTACGCCGACGTATTCGAACCCCATGGAGCGGAGGCGGACGGAGTCCAGCAGGTTTTTGGTATCCACGATGAGGGGGCGGTTCAGCATCTGTTTGATGCGGCTGAAATCGAGGCCGCGGAATTCCGGCCAGCCAGTGCCCACCACCAGGGCATCGACGCCCTCGGCCGCGGCATACGGACTTTCGCAGTAGTGCACGGAGCCGTTTAGTTCCAGGCGCGCGTCCGGCAGGGCAACCGGATCGTAAGCTCGCACCCGGGCGCCCTTGGCAATCAGATTCTTGGCCAGCCGCATCGAAGACGAACCGGCGACTGAATTGGTATTCGGTTTGAAGGCCAGGCCGAGAATTCCTACATCTTTGTTCTGCACCGACTGAACGCACTTGGAAATCTTTTCGATTACCTGATCCGCCAAACCATGGTTGACTTCACGAGCGGCGGTCAGCACTTTGAGCGACACTCCGTTGCGCTGGGCGAGGTCGGCCAGCGAATCCATGTCGGACTCCGCGAACAAGCCGCCCATGCCGGCTCCGGGTTGCAGGCAGCGAGGCGCGATTTTCTTGTCCAAGCCGAGAGCCAGCGAGAGGCTGACGGCGTCCGCATTCACCCGTTCGCACAAGCTTGCCAGTTCATTGATGAAGGAAATCTTGGTGGCGACAAAAGCGGTCGCGGATTCGCGCACCAGTTCCGCTGTCTCGTGATTGGTCACGATTACCGGCACACCGCGCATTACGAGCGAATGGAAGATCTGTTTGAGGGCGAGCACAGCGTCATTGGAACCCGTCCCCAGGATGATGCGGTCGGGCCAATTGAAATCCTCGACGGCACAGCCCGGGGTGAAGAACATGGGCTGTGAAACGATGGTAGCCCGTAGGCCCGCCTGGACAATGCTTTGCTCGATCGCGGAGGCTGTGCCGACCGGCACCGGGGTCACAATGGAAAGAATGGGAGGCTTAGCCGCGGCGCGTGCGATGCGAATGGCAAGATCACCCAGATGCTGCGGGCTGTCCTCGGCCAAAAAAATAACTTGCGTCTTACGGGCGAAGGATTCGATGTCAGTCGAATACGCCAGCCGCCCCGAGCGCACGTTACGCTTGATGACTTCGGTAAGGTTCTTTTCGTGAAACGGAACACTGCCCTGCGCCATTTCAACCATGCGCGAGCTATCCGGGTGGCAACAGCATGACGGGGGTGCCGAAATCCGCTAAACATGCGGAAACGACTGTACCTAGGTACCCTGCACCGTAAACCCCGATCTGCATGCCACCTCCAGAAACCGAATAGGATTTCGCTGGGGGAAGGGTTCCTGAGCCGGCTTGCGCAGCGAGTCCAACCTCTGGTTTACGCTCGCATTCCGCACTTAGCAATGCACGGGAGGGATTTGTACCTAAGGACATGACCTAGTGGGAGAAGCGGGAATTTGGACAATCGGAAGTTCACCCACGAGACTTCGAGAATCCGGACTCCTAACGTTTAAGCAGGCTGCGGCCGAGCGTGATGCCGGCCAGGTCGACCCAGCGATCTTGTTCCTCTTCACGCACGAAGGTCAACTCGGAAAGAGGAATATGGCGGGTGCCCGCGAACCGCGCCCAGCGGTCGCGAGCGAAAATGTAGGCCTCTTGCGCCAGTTTCTCGCTGCTGATTTTCGCGATCGTAAGATGGGGCATGTACGGCCAATCCTCCGGCGACGCGAGCGCATGCGTGTTCAAACGATCATGCAACTCACGCATGCGGTGGGCGCCGTGGGCCACCCGGATGAAAACCGTCGGAGTTACGGGAAGGAAAGTTTCGACATCACCCAGAATGACCTCGAACGGCTCCGCCTGGCTGCAGATATCTTCGACGGTCTCAAGGGCCGAGAGTTCACCGTCCTGCAATCGGCGGGGAGGAAGGATAGTCACGTGCGCAGGCAAATGAGGCGAATCCGGATGCAGTTCCTGCCGGAGGTTCTCGACAAATTCCCCGACCGCATTTCGTACATAGGCTACCAGGGCATAACGGGGATTTTGCATGTCAACCCGAAATTATACCCCTGGAATGGCGAAGCGTGGGTTTACAACCAGGTTACGAGGGAACCCGAAACAGTCAGCTATAATCGAAACAGTCGGGGCGTAGCGCAGCCTGGTAGCGCACCTGCCTTGGGCGCAGGGGGTCGTAGGTTCAAATCCTATCGCCCCGACCAATCGCTTATTAAGCGGTCGAGCATAATCACCCTCGCTTCCTTTGGGATCCCAATCTGGGCTGCTTGAGGGCTTTTCGTTCATGTCGTGCTAACAGTCGATTGATTCGATTAATTACCTCGCCTAGCTTGTAGGACTCGGTCTGGGTCTGGGCTAGTTCACATAGATTACGCAGGCCCAGAGGCTCAACGGGACGCCAGTCTTTCCGGGCAGCTTGGTTCATGGACGCCTCCAATACCGGCTAACACTCCCGTTTTAACATTTCTGATGGCTCTCGCACTCGCTTCTTTTTCAAAATGGTGCCGTTGTGTCCCAATTTGGCACTCGAAATTGGGCGTAAGCTCTCCATTACTCATGATGCGGTTCTGGTTGTGATCAACGGTTTCGGCAGGAATCTTCGCCTCACGTTGCCTTGGCCGTGTACCTAGGAACGATCGCGCGACGTGATGGGGCATTACGCCCACATGCACCTTCGAGTATTTATTTGCCCGCTTTTGCTTGCGATGAGCCGCTATAGCTCCTTAGAATTCAGTCAACTCTTAGCGTTGACCCTAGTTGTTTCGCCAAACATTTAACCTGGAAGGAATATTCATGCGATTGTTCCTGCGCATATCAGCATTTGCCTTTTTATTTATTCTCCTGATCGCGGCCATCGGATGTGGTGGAGGATCGATGTCCACGCAGAATTCCAGCAGCCAGATACCCGCAATCACGTTGAAAGCGCAACCCGTCGCGGTGACCAGCGGTGCGTCCGCAGTGCTGAGTTGGGACACAAGCAATGCCAACTCTGTCACGATCGGGGGACTCGGCACGTTCCAGGCTAGTGGTTCGGTGACGGTCACTCCCATCGCGACGAAAACTTACATCGCGACCGCCACCGGACCGGCGGGAAAGAGTCAATCCTCGACGGTAGTAAGCGTATTAACGTCCGGGCAAAGACCCTCGCTCACTTTTGCTGCGCAGCCCAGCAGCATCACGCCAGGCACATCGTCGGTTCTGAGTTGGAGCACAACGAATGCGACCTCGGTCAGCATCGCCGGAGTGGGAACGTTTGCAACCATCGGATCGGTGAAGGTAACTCCGAGTTCTACTGCCACTTACACCGCCACCGCAACCGGACCTGGGGGAACAACTGCTGCGACTACGACCGTCACGGTGGGCTCGGGTCAAACTTCTCCCACGATTTCACTCAGCGCCCAACCTAATAGCATCACCACCGGTGGTACCGCGATTCTCAGTTGGACAACCACGAACACGACTTCGGTGAACATTCCCGGACTCGGGAACTTCCCCGCTAACGGATCGGTGAATGTGACCCCGAGCGCCACTACCACCTACACCGCGACCGCAACCGGAGCGGGCGGCACGGCGAACGCGTCCACGACCGTTACTGTGCAATCGAACGGCACACCTTTACCCAATCTGCAGGCCAGTGGCGGGTGGAAGAGTTGGGGAGAGTTGCCGCCAAACTATGGCATCTGCCCTTACCCATGTTCTGGGGTCACCTGGTCGATGAAACCAGGGATCAAGTCGCCTTCCATGAGCGGAAACGCCACACAGTTCAATATCGGCGGCACCGTGCCTTATTCCGATGTGTTGTGGAGCAATCCCCTGATCGGCCAGAATTCGACGCAAGGATTGCCCGATTCCAGTCACACCCTCCTTCCGACCCTGCATAACTTCACTTATGACGCTTACTTTTTCCCGACAAATCTGGGCGTAACCCAGGTTCTCGAGTTCGACATCAACATGTACCTCAATGGACTTGGATTGATCTGGGGCAATCAGTGCCGGGTAGCGGGTGGAAACGAGTGGGATGTCTGGGACAATGTCAGCCAGAGTTGGGTGCCGACGGGTGTGCCCTGCAAGCCCATCAACAATGCCTGGAACCACGTGACCATTCAGGTGCAGCGGGAATCGGATAATTGGCTGCTCTTCCAATCGATTACTTTGAATGGAGTAACCAGCAAAATCAACCGATACTATGCCCCCGGTTCGGCTCCGGGAAACTGGTGGGGCGTCACCGTCAACTACCAGATGGACGGGAATCAAAACCAATCGTCCAATACCGCCTACCTGGATAACTTCACTTTCAGCTACTGGTGAGAAACAGCGGGGCACAGGAAATTGTGCCCCGCGTCCCAAATTTCAGCGATCATGCGGTGACTTCAAGCGCAGCGGTTTTCGTCGGCAAGCCCTCGCTTTGCGAAGGCTTGCGTTTGCACAGGATGATACCGAATTACCGGAGCCAGTTTTTGTGGGACCGTTTTACTTCAGAATAATTTCCTGCAGTAATTCCGAGCTGACAAGTTCACGAATTTCGGCGCGCTTCTCTGAGAGCTGTTGGGCCGGTTGCTTTCCGCCCAGGATCTTATCGCGCACCATTTCGCCTTTTGCGGCCAAGCCATCCATCGCGGCATGGTTCTTGTATTGAATCGCGAGACAGACATCCCAGTCTTCAGGATTGTTCTTGGTCTCCTTGAGGAACAGCTTGTAATCCATGATTGTTCCGTCGCGCTTTTGCTGCTCGAGAAGAGGTTTGCTGGATTGTTGCAGGCTGCTGAGGTAGGCATCCATCTGAGTGGGCTTTACGCGAACCAGCGAGACCCTCCACACTGGGCCCTCGGTGTAATGTTCTTGAGCGAGAAGTGCGGGAGCGAGCAACAACACGAATACGGCCAGACGGCAAAGTGTTTTCATAAATCTCCTTTATTTTTAAGTTTGGGGGAAACGGCGAGGAGAATCATACGCTACGCGGAATGTTTTGTAACGTGAGGTTCGCTTGGGACAGCCGAGGGCGGCTGTCCCGATGTGTTCCCGGCGAGAAGGAAGTTCGCAGCGAACGCTCCCGCGTCACTGATTTTTACGGGGCTTCGATCAACTCCATCTTTCCGTCGCGGGTCCGATGCAGCACCATCACCTTCCCTTTGGGATCGCGGAACACAAATACGTCGCGATCGCGGAAGTGGGCTTCCTTGATCGCTTCTTCGAGCGTCATGGGACGCAGTGCGACCGCGTCTTCCGACGCGCACCAGGTGCACCTCAGTGGTCTTGGCGACGGCCGGAAATTTGTGCACCACCACATCGAACTGCCGTCGTCTCGGATAGCCCGACTGCGACTCGCATGGTCTCCTGCGGCGATTCCCCGTTCCATTTCCCGTCTCGAGTCCTTGAACTCTGGCTCTGGATTGGGGTCTTATGATTGTGGCGTTTCTTGGTGCGCCAGCGGGTCTTGTATTTGACCGCCTGTTTTTCCAGATGATCGAGAGCTTCGTTGACGGCGGCGGTCATGTCGCCGGCCTGGGCGAGTCCGACCAGCGGACCGTTGCGCGGGCTGATGGTGATCTCGGCCTTGTGGCGGTGCTTCTCGACCGCCAGAATGACCTTGGTTTCAAATTTGTCGCCCAGGATTTTGCGGATTTTTGCCGAGGCCGGTTTCAACTTCTTTGCGGATGGCGGGAGTGACTTCGTAATGCCTGCCGGTGTATTCCACGTTCATGAGCGCCCCCTCATTGAAAGTTTGTCATTCGAATCTGGGCACAACATACCGGTGCGACCGAAATTCGTGAGGCATAATACCGGCGAGACGCCGGCCTACAAACCTCTTACTTCTTCACTCTGCGCTGGTGGGTGCTCGGGATGCGCATATCTTCCCGGTACTTCGCGACCGTGCGGCGAGTGACCTGGATACCCTGCGACTGCAGGATGCGGGTGATCTGCTCGTCGGTCAACGGCCTGGCGGGATCTTCTTCCTCGATCAGCTTCTTGACCCGGCGCTTCAGGATCAGCAACGAAGTGTTGCCGCCCTCGGGGCCGTTCACGCTTTCGCTGAAGAAGTAGCGCAGTTCGAAGACGCCTTGCGGAGTGTGCGCGTACTTGTTGGCCACCGCGCGGCTCACGGTGGAAGGATGCACGCCGATTTCTTCGGCCACTTCCTTGATCATCATCGGCTTCAGCTGATCGATGCCGTGTTCCAGGAAATCCTGCTGCCGCGCCAGGATGCGAGTAGCAGACCTTCAGGATGGTCTGCTTGCGCTGCTCGATGTTCTTGATCAGCTGGATGGCGCTCTTGTAGCGCTCCTTGACGTAATTGCGCGTGTCTTTGTCGTTGGTGTCCTTGGTCAGCAGGCGCTTGTACGCGGGATTCAGGCGAAGCTGCGGCACGTCTTCGTCGTTCATCACGACCAGCCACTCGTCGCCGTGCTTCACGAAAGCGACATCGGGCTCGATCAGCCGCGGCTGCGTCTTGTTGTAGCGCAGGCCGGGACGCGGATCGAGGGTGCGGATGTAGTCGAGCGCTTGCTGCACCGCTTCGATCGGACGCCCAATCGCCTTGGCGATTTCCTTGATATTGCTTGTTCTGCACCGCGCGCAGATGCTGGTCGACAATCGCGATTGCATCGTCAGAATTTGCGCAGTGGATTCTCCGTTGCCGTTCCTCTGCAGCTCAAGTTGCTGCTGATGGTAGCGCAACTGGTAGAGCAGGCACTCGCGCAAATCGCGGCAGGCGACGCCGGGGGGATCCAGTTGGCGCACGATTTCGATCGCTTCGTGCAGATCGGCGAGACTGAAGCTGGTTGAAAGACGGGACGCGCGACAGGTTGGAGCCGGAGCCGGCGCGGTCTTGGCTGCGGTGGCCTGCGGCGCGGCTGCAACTGCGCTGCCGGCGATTTCCGCGGCTTGCGATTCGCTCAGATCGAGGCGTCGGAAGATCCCCGCTCGCTAACTTCGATCCGAAGCATCGATTCCAGCCATAGCAAGCTCGGCGGAGATGAGCTCGCTCGATCTGATCTCCAAGCCGTTTCCGTCAGACCAGACTCGGATGCAACCGTTCCGTGGAAGCAGTCAGCGAGCCCTCCGACGCACTCAGTCCTAGCGCGGCGGCTTCCTTGAATACGTTCTCGACCACGGCGGCGTCGGACTTCGGGCGGAGCGGGCGGAGCGACTCCCAGCAATTCCTCGTCGCTGGCGATCAGATAGCCATCTTCGTTCAGATTGCCGATGACCAGCTCGGCCGCTTCGCTGCACCTCCGGACGCATCGGAGATCGAGCCCAGTTGCCACATCAGGTGATCGGTCAGGTTGCTGGGCTTGGAGAGGAAATTCTCGAACGAGGGCCGCTCGATGTCTTCCATCTCGCCCGGAGCTGCGATAGCCGGGATCGAGATACTCCTGGAAGAATGAGCCGAAATCGATTTCTTCGAACGGATCTTTCTTCTCGGCGTCGGCAGCAGCCGTGGGCTCTCTTCGCAGCGGCGAGTGCCGGTCGCGCTCTTCTTCGCGGCGGTCAACATCGTCGAGCAGGGGAACCGAATCTTCCAGTTCCTCGAGGACCGGATTCTCCACCATCTCGGCGTTGATCATGTCCTTGAGCTCAATCTTGTTGAGCGCCAGGACGCTGACCATCTGCACCAGACCCGGGGTCAGGATCTGTCTCTGCGAGACCTTCAGGCTGCAGCTTGGGTTGCAGCAGCACCATAGATGATCTCAGTTGCCGTTCGTACCTTGCGTCGTTCAGCGAGTTCAATCTCGGGACTGCGCTCGAAACGACGCTAACGATTGTTCTTACACCAGCGAGAAACTCTCGCCCAGATACACTCGCCTGACTTCCGGATCGCTTCCCAATTGCTCCGGCGTGCCTGCGCGGAAAATCCGTCCTTCGTTAATGATGTAGGCGCGATCGGTCACCGACAAGCGTCTCGCGGACGTTGTGATCGGTAATCAGAACGCCAATGCCGCTGGCCTTCAGATCGAAGATAATCTTCTGCAAGTCGAGCACGGCGATGGGGTCAATCCCGGAAAACGGCTCGTCCAGCAGAATGAACGTCGGATTGATGCACAAGGCGCGGGCGATCTCCACCCGGCGCCGCTCGCCGCCGGACAGAGCGTAGCCGCGATTCTGGCGGATATGCTCCAGTCCCAGCTGGTCGATCAGCTTCTCCATCTTCTCCCGGCGCTCGTGCCAGGAGATCGGCTGCGCTTCCAGCACCGCGAGGATGTTCTCCTCGACCGTCAGCTTGCGGAACACCGAAGCCTCCTGCGGGAGGTAGCTGATGCCGTACTGCCGCGCCCGCAGGTACATGGGAACGTCGGTGATGTCGTCGTCGTCGATCAAGACTCGGCCCGTATCGGGAGGAATCAGGCCGACGATGGTGTAGAAGGAAGTGGTCTTGCCGGCGCCGTTAGGTCCAAGTAAACCAACAACTTCGCCCTGCTCGACGCGCAGGCTGACGCCGTTTACAACCCGGCGGCCGCGGTAGGTTTTGCCGATTTCGTCGGTGGCCAGTGTATGCATTTATCGTGCCACTCGCGTTTGGGTGACGGTGGGGGAGGTGTCGTTGCCTTCCACCAGAACCCTATCATCGCGTCTAAAGAAAGTCAACGAATCGCCGGTAATCTTGCCGTGTTCGGCATCAAAAATGCTAGGCGGTCCGCCGGTCAGCACGAACTTGTCATCCAAGGCGGTATAAATAAGGTGATTCCCGGTGGCACGGCGGCTTGGCTGGGTGATCACCACCTGATCCTCCGCGACAATCTTGTCCAGTTTGCCCGCTCCGGTAAGCGATTGGTTGACCGGCCCACGCGCCTGCAAAAACGCATCCATCTTCCTGGCAGTGATCGTAATGTCGGCCGCTTTGGCTGCGACGTCACCGTCGAAGTGCACTTGGCGCTGACTGTCGGTATAGGTAAGACGAGCGGACGTGATCACGATCGGAGTTGATTTCCCGGGCTTATTATTTCCCGATCGGTTCTCTCCTGATCGGTCGTTTGGAACCAGTACGGTCGAGACGGTTTGTGCGTTAGCTGATCCGTCCGCAATCACTCCCTCCGCAGGCAATCCGCCGGCAATCACAGAACGGTGATCGCGGTCGAATTCAATAGACGGAGCTTCGATCACATTTGCGTCCTGCCAGAGTCGGGCATCTCCGGCGTAGTCAGCGATTGCCGAACTGCCGTGAACACTCATAGAGCGGGCCGTCACGTGTATCGGGCTGGACGAAGACAGAAAGGCGCCATTGGGCTGCAGCTTCAGGTCGCTGTACGTAGTTTTGACATCGCCTTCGGCGAAGGCATCTCCGGTCGCGCGATGCAGGCGCATTGTGGTCGCGGTGGTCGTCATACCAGCATCAGCCACACGCGGAGAGCCGGTGAGTATCAATACCTGATCGGCCGGAGCATAGCGGGCATGCTCGCCCCATGCTTTGCGTTGGCCGTCGAGGTAGGTCACACTTCCCTGCTGCACTAGAGATTGGATGCCGCTGCCGGGTTCGAATGTGGCGTCGACCGCATTGCTGGTGCTGACGCGATCAGGTTGTCCCGGATTCTGGCTGACGATGCGCGCGTTGGGTTCTCCATGGACGGACGTAAACTGTCCAGCATCGTCAAAACGCGCGTCAAATCTCGCTGCAGTAGCTATCGTTTGCTGACCGCTGCCAGTTGCAGGACGAATGGTAATCTGCGCCGCGCCAGAGGTCTCCGCCCGTTCGGCTCGGCCGCTACTCGCCAGAAAAAAATCCATCCCCTGCGCGGTCAACTCCAGATCCTGCGCGTTGGCTGAGTTGCTGCCGGAAGTCTGGTGCTGCAGCAATTTCACGTGCTCATCAGCATGCACCTTGGTCAGGAGATTTTTTCCGGAAAATTCGAGCACAACCCGGCCAGCATTGCCCTGCATGGGCACGGCAGCTTGATCCGGCTTCGACGATCCGTCCTCAGTAGAAATTCGAGAGCTCGCGGCTTGGGCACGCACGTCTCCAGAAAAAACTGCTGTCCGCAAGATGCTCCGCTGCTTCGCCATGATCAGTTCGAGTTCCTCGGATCGAACTTCCGCCGAATGTGCACTCGCCGCTTGGACAAACACATTTCCCCGCGCCAGAACGCGATCCAGAGTGTTGTCGGGACGCAGAAACAGTGTGGCCTGGTCGGCGTCACACTGTCTGAGACCATTCTGCAGGTGCGGGCGATCGAGGACAACCTGATGCGGATCCCTGGCGATGGTTGCGCGGGCAGCGGTTACGGTTGCTGCCGCCGCGCCGCCGAATATGAGATTTACCTGCGACTGCAATGTGAGCACGTTGCTCTTGGCCGCATAGTTGATACCGACGGCGGAGCCGCTGCCTTCGGGAAGACGAAAGTCAACTTTCTCCGGGGTGTGAGCATCGCCCGTCTTCTGGTTGAATATCAGGCCACTGGTCTGCAGATGGATGGGATTCTTGAGATCCTTGGGCGGAGACTGGTCGGGATTCAGTAGACCCTCCGGGTTCGCCTGTAGATCAATCTGGACTTCCCCTTTCGCGGAGACGTCTCCGGACTGCTGGTCGTATTCGAAATCGGTGCCACGAATTTGATCGAAACGACTGGAATCGCTTCCGTAGAGAGTAATTTGCACATCGTGCAACTCAGCGTGCCCGCCCTGTTTAAATTGCACCGCCTTGCTCGCCTGCACGGTGAACAGCGTGCGTCCTTGCGCAGACTTGGAAACGGTAAAACCAGTTGCGCTCTGTTTGATTTCAAGGCCCATTTTTTCCGGGACTTGTTTCAGCGCGTTCTGGATGCGATGGCGAGCATAAAAATATCCTCCCGTCACTATCAGCACAGCCGTGACGATGGCGACCGCAAACCAGCGGCGCAAGCGGGATAAGTGAGCCGGCATCTGAAGATAAGTGTACTTCAGGCTTCAGGCTTCGGGCTTTGGGCTTTGGGAACTGATCGCCAGAGATGCGCCCCTAGCTCGTTGCCGCCTGAGGTCCTGTCTCTAAAAGCTCTCGTCAAGAGTAATTTGCTGGACTATCTGATCGAGTTGATTCCTGGCTTGGGCCTGCTTCTCTTGCAGATCAGAGATTTCTTTGGTTAACGTGTTCAGGCGGTCTTCCTGAGCATCGAGTTGGCGAGTATAGCGTTGCAGAAGAGCCTTTTCTTCAGCGCTGCCTTTCAGCGCCTTCATGTTTTCGCGCAGCCGCGCCTGATCCTTGGTGATGGTTTCGACTTCGTGCTGGCGAGCTTTGATCTGCGTCCCGAGAATATCGACTTTGTTCTTCTGATCAAGGACGCGGCGAAAGGCTTCTTGCATGGCAGGCGTGATCTGTCTCTGCTGGGTAATGAACGCCACTTGCTTCTCATCGAGATTGGTCAAGACAAGCTCGCTGCTCTCGGGATGGAATTCCTCGATTTTGAGGTTTCCGGTCTCGCCCGCCGGAACGGCTACGCGAAAGCGCAGATATGAAGCGGATGTTTCCTCGGGCTTGGGGCCGTCGGTTATTTTCCAGTTTTCCCGCGCAGGATGTTCGATGACCACGATGCGGGCGGCGGTATCGGCATTGTGCAAGGTATATTTGCGGCTGTCACGCTGCTCGCGGGTCAGGTACATCAGACCTTTAACAATACGGATGTGGGTGATGGGTCTTTCGCTCGACTCCTGTTCCATCGTGACCCGCAGAGCGGGATCTGCAGCGTAGGAGATGAGGCGGCGCTCAGCCGGATGGACAGTCTCGATCAAACCTTCTCCGGCAAAGGTATCGCTCTCGAGGATGTTGAACGTTCCTGAGTCGAGAGTCAGGCCGCTGCTGTTAGTGATCCAAAGCGCGCGGCGGATTTCGCGAGAGTTCTCATTCCAGATGGTGACCTTTTCCGCTTCGATGGGAGATTGCAGAATCGGCACCAGGGCGGATTGATTTTTCCCAATCGTGATTTTCTGCTTGAGGTTGTATTCGAAATAGTCGCCCAGGTCTTTGGCTTCGGCTTCGACTTGCTGTTTAGCTGCGACCGTGCCGGGGCTGAGCCGGGCGAACTGCTGGAGTCTGCCCTGGCCATTGCTGAGCGCGCCTCCGACGATGCCTCCGCCGTAACCGGGTGCAGCGGGCGGAGGGGCCCCATTCTCCGCGACGACCTCGACAGTTTCTGACGCTGCCGCAGGCGCACTCATCGACGCCTCCTGGGTCTGCGGGGTGAGCATCGCCGCCTGAGGCAGCGGAACCACTGGCCTGCGAGTGTAGAGCGGGCGAGAAATATCCTGGATAAACGACTGCGGCGCGCCGGCAATCAGCGAGAGCTGAACGTCTCTCCAATCCTCGCCCACGGTGTTATCGACAATCGCCCAGCCTTGCAGCACGGGCTTCTCATTCGGCTTTTCCGGCAAGATGATGCGATACGTGCTCTTCCAGACCGGAACTTCGCTGATGTAGCTCACGAAAATCTCGCGATCGCCGTTGCCGGTGGCGGAGATCGTCATGCGGCGCAGGTCGCGGGCACGCGAGGAACCGATCAGGTTTAAATATTTTTCAACTTCATCGCCGAGGTCGCGCTCCGCGAGCCGGACCGAGGTGCTGGGTCCGAGATCAAAATTCCGCATGTCGCCGCCGTCCGTGATGATCGAGAACTCGGTGACCTCGTAGGAATCGCCCTTCTCGTTGAATCTTTTTTCCTTCTCGACGCTGAGCAGCCGCCCTGCTGCATTATCAGAGCCGTTGTGCACTTCTACACGCGCACCGCGCAGAGCGGCCAGGAAATCAACCCGGGTAAGCTGTTCGCCGAAGGGCAGACGCAGCGCCTTCAGACGTTCATCGAGGGGGGCGATAGAGTTGTAGCGAACGCCGGAGATGCGACCTTCGCCCAGATCTACAGCTGTCAACGACTTTAGAACGTCGTTGAGTTGGCCGGTGGTGAAGTCGATGGCCAGGTCTTGATTGCCATGGACACGGGCCGAGTGCTCGAAGTATCCCACACCATTCTTGTAGAGCACGACGCGTTTGACGGGAAGGCGGCTGCTCGAGTCTTCGGCGGCCGAGGCTGCCGTCTGCGGCTCCTCCGCAGAGGGGTCGGATTTCTTCTCTGCGGACGCGGTAACCAAAAATGAAATGCTGATGAACCCGACGAGAATGGATTTGCGCATCGACACCTCCCGCTCTGGGCGGGAGTGTAGCAGCGGATCGGGGTAGTGGGCAGTGACAAGTCAGGAGCGTTTCACAGGAACGAAAATGTTAGAGACGCCCAGACGGTTTTACTTGGACCCGGTTGCAGTTCTCGGTTCTCAGTTCTCAGTTGTTGCTGACGCGGCGGACTGCGTCAAACTCCGGTGCGCCTCTTCATGGCGTTTGAAGTCACGGAGCGAAAGTTCCAGTCCTCCGAACTCGGGGTGATCGTTATGATCGAGGGTGAAAGCGATATCCAGAGTGTCGCCGGGAAGCAGTTCTGCCTGCTGGATGCGTTCGGCCATGCGCCAGCCGAGGGCATTGTATGCGACCGGTTTTTGCCGCCGCTGGCTGGAACTCTGGGCGTAGACGCGGGGTAAGACAGCTGAATCGGGATGGCATCGTGGAGTCGTCAGCACGGCAATCTCGCTGAGTTCTTCATTCGATTCTTCCGCAGGCTGAGAACTCAATTTCAGTTTGACGTGCTTCTCTTTCATCACCCGAGGTGGGGCCAGCAACCGCAGGTTGTGCGCGGCGAAGACCGGTTCAGGATTGCCTATGCCAAAAGGTTCGAGCCGCCGCAAGGCTTGGAACAGGCCGTCTGTGATTTGATCGAATGGCAGTTCGGCGTCGAGTTCGAGGACCGGTTCGAAGTCAGCCAGGGACAAACGCGCGCGGGCGTAAGTATTCAAGTGCGCACACAGCTCGGGCAAATTGGCGGCAGGCATGGAGAAGCCGACCGCGTGTGCGTGGCCACCAAAGCGGGTGAACAATGGCGCACAAGACTCGAGCGCGTTCAGCAGGTGGAAGGCGCGGATGGAGCGGCCGGAGCCGTGAGCCTCATCGCCATCGCGCGAAATCACTAACGTGGGACGAGAGTAACGCTCGACTACGCGCGTTGCGGTTATTCCGATCACTCCGCGATGCCATCCGTCGCCGTCGATCACCAGGCAGAAAGAATCAAGTAGCGCTGGCTCCTGCTCCAATCGCAAATGGATCGCGTCCAAAATTCTGCGCTCCTCAGCTTGACGCTCAGCATTGAGCTGGTCGAGCTTGTTGGCAATCTCGCGCGCCCGGGCTGCATCTTTCTCGGTGAAGAGTTCGATCACATCGCGGGCAACATCCATGCGGCCGGCGGCGTTGATGCGGGGAGCAATGCGGAATCCAACTTCGCCCGACGTGAGTGGCCTTCCACTTAGTTGTGCTACTTCCAGCAGCGCCTTGAGGCCTGGATTTACCGCCGAGCGCAGCCCTTCGAGACCAAGCTTGGCGAATACGCGGTTCTCGCCGGTTAACGGCACGGCGTCGGCTATAGTCGCGATGGCTACGATTTTCATGAATGACTTCAGCAAGGGGATCTGATCTCTCTGAACCAGCCGCCGCTCCATTAAAGCCTGCGCCAGCTTGAACGCAACGCCTGCGCCACACAGCGCCTTGCACGGATAATTGCAGCCCGATTGATTTGGATTGAGCACCGCGAGGGCAGTCGGCATGCCGTCCTGTCCGGGGAGATGATGATCCGTAACGATGAGATCGACGCCAAGACGATGCGCGGTCTCCGCAGCGGCGAAGGCACGAATGCCCGTATCCACGCTGATGATGAGCTGAATGCCAGCGGCGGCGGCACGCTCGATCACGTCCCCGCGCAGATCGTAGCCCTCCTTGATGCGGTGCGGAACATGGAAGTCGGCGCTGCCGCCGCATAGTTCGATCGCGGTTTTAAGAATGACGACTGCAACGGTGCCGTCCACGTCGTAATCTCCGTAGATCAGAATGCCTTCCTCACGCTCGATAGCGGCGTCAAGACGATCAACGGCTGCTTTCATTCCGGTCATTAAATAAGGTGAGTGCAGATGAGTGAGGGACGGGGTGAGAAAGCGTTCGGCAGTATCGTGGTCGTTGATTCCGCGCATGACGAGAAGACGAGCGAGCGTCGAGGCGAGCTGCGGAGTTTTGAGGCCGAGGCTGGCCTGTGAAAACAACGCCGCAGCCAAAAGGTCGATCGGGGCTGCGTCCGCGGTTTTGGAAATCCATTTCATTTGGCGACCCAGATTCTCCCGAAGTTTGATTTTACCCGCAACTTGGACGGATTAGGCCGCTCGCCCAGGGACAACAAACAGCAACGCGTCACCACCCTTCCGAAGTACCATCACAATGACTTCCTTTCATTGAGGTTTGGCCGATAGGATGGCGGAGAGGCCCGGGTGGCACAAGGCAAACAATCGTCGTCATTACGAAAAATTGCAACGGCACTGGTGGCGTTTGGTCTCACTCTTTTGATTCTTGGGATCGTGTTTGGAGACCCGTGGAGTGTGGACGAGTTCTGGGATCCTATTCGCGCTGCCGCCCGCGGGGTGGGAGCGCTCGCGGTCCTGGCCGGAGTTCTCCTCTGGTTGTATTCGGCCGTGCCGCAGTTCGGTGCTGACGCCGGCAAACTTTGGAGGCGCAGCAAGGCCAGCGGTGTTGTCGTCCTGGTACTTTGCGTTCTCATCGCTGCTGAACTGGTTCGCATCTACTCTCCTCGAATTAAGGATGCGCCCATTTTCTTTGTGATTTTCTTGTCTTTCATTCTTCTGCTGGTCGGCAAAACGCTGGTGGAGATTGCTCTGTCACTGATCAAGTTTTTTGAGCCCGTAAATCGGGGAGCGGATGGGAAGCGCGACAGACCAATCCCAACGCGTTAATTTCGCGTCGAAGATTCGTCTTCACATTCTGAATGTTAGTAGGGTTTGTCGTCGTCCTGATCGGGCTCGTCGATGGGAAATCCGGAGAAATCATCCGCCATTTCGAGAATGCTTTGATAGCGCTCGTACCATGGCGTGGAGGCTTCGTAAACCATCATGACCCCATGCTGGGCGAAGCCGAGCTGCACAAAACCGGTTTTGCCGATGTAGGTCCGCAGCCAGCGCGCGTCTTCCAATTCCTCGTCGCTGGTGAATTCGGCCATGCTGAGACGCTGGATCATGGCATCCAGTTCCTCGCGCTCCAGTCGCCACGAATCCATAGTCAAGAACGGTACGGCCGCCGCCTTGGCGAGTTCGACAAAATCTTTCCAGCTGTCGGGATTGCCCTCAGACTTCCAGGTTACGCTCTGCACCTGTTCATAATCGACAAAGCCAGGAAACCGTCGCATGCCCTGGCCTTCGATGAAGGCAACCATATCATCTTTGAGGTTGCTGAGATCGTCAGGGGCAGCAGGCATAAGGGCTCGGATAGGAGCATTGTATGCCTGAATGTGGGAGAAGTGGGAGACGTCGGGAGTCAGGCTTCAGGCGACAGGCGTCAGGCGCCCGATCGCATGCGCAAGGTGACGGAGGAGCACCACTACCAAGGCCTGACGCCCGAAGCGTGAAGCCTGCCCCCCTGTGCTACACTGTTTCATTCACGACGAACCTCCGATCCGCATCATGCTTCTTTCCAAAGAATATGTGGGCTATTTGGCCCGCGAAGTCACGAAAAAACTGATTGCAGGCAGGTTCATCGAAACCAAGGCTGCGCCTGCGGTCACGGAGAAGGTGCACGCAGCCATTCTCGATGAATTCTCGCTCGAGGATCGCATTAATGACGAAGTGCGCGTGATTTTGGAAGCCTATTCCGCCGAGATGCAGAAAACCGGAGCTAACTACCAGGAAATGTTCCGCAAGGTGAAGAACGAACTGGTGCGCAAATACAAGGCGGTGCTGTGAGAGTAAGCCGCGACAAAGTGAACAAAGTGGCGCACGTGGTGACGGACGCGCTGGCCGAAATGGACGCCCTGGATTTTATCGAGGATCGTAATACCATCCGGCTGGAAGTACGCAAGATCATGGAAGAGGTTCTGAACCAGGAAGAAAAAATCGACCAGGCGGCGCGCCACAAAATCGAGAATCAGAAACGGACCATCCTCGAAGGCAGCCAGGAGTGGGACATTCTGTATCGCAAATACTACAACGAAGAAGTGAAAAAGCTGGGGATGTAGGACAGAGGCAAGAACATCTCCCCCGGAAAAGAGAGCCCCGCGCCGAAACGCGGGGCTTTTTTCCTCAACAAATTTACGCTGCAATCTGGCGCGAGCGAATATGTTGCACACGCATCCGGTACTCTTCGGCGCGCTTGTTGATTTCCTTGTGAGTGTGGCTTGCCACCCACTGCTGTCGCGGGATGCGGCGGCGCTCACGACGGCTGCCAACATTGCCCCGGCTCAGCGTTTCGGTCGGTTTTTTCTCCGCGGTTTGCTGCTGCCATCCACTGCCGGAGTTCACATCGAACACCCCGATGTAGCCTCCAGGAAGCAGTTCTAGCGGGTTCTGGATTTTCTTGGTCTGGTCGAACTGGGTCGAGCCCGTCGTGCGGAAACTTTCAAACCACGACGGAAACACGAAATCCGATACCAGTACGTTGCCGACCTGATAGCCGAGATTGTCCGTTTCGCAAGCGTCGCAGACCTCGTAAGCGTAGAGGATCCCTGTGCTCTGATCGTTCTGCACAAACACGGTCAGATTGATGTTGGGATCGCCCAGCATCTCGAGCAATTCGTGGCTGGCGGTAACCGACCATTGAGTGCCATATTTCAAGTCGGTGGCCGCGAACACCTTGCCTAAAGGAAGGCCGTCCGGGGTAATATCGTGATAGCCCAAAGCGCCGGCCTGATCGGAGTCATCGAGAATGCTTAACCACCAGGTTCCCGGAGCCGGCGTGTTGCCGGTGGGAACAAAAGTAAGCTGAGCATTGACTCCCCAGGCGGGGAAAAAGTCATTGGTGACTTGCTTTTGCAATGCGTCCACAACGGGGCGAACCTCATCGTCCGTCACCACCGTGCTCGCGTTGATCACTGAAATTTGGATCGGAGCTAATTGCGGCATGAGCTTCTCCTTTGCTGGAACAGATTCGGAGAACGCGCAAGTGACGTTGCGTGACTCTGTGTCTGGGATAATCCTCTTCCCGGCGAAAAGGCAAGTACTTTTAGGGTGAAAGCGCTTGCCCCATTCCCACTTTGGGAAGACCGGCACCCGGACTTCGAGCATCGCCTAGCGCGTCGATAGAGACGTAGCCAGCTGCGTATCTACCGATCCCCGTACTGGCGTATAGTGCTACCCGAGACAAGCTGGTTTCACAAAAAAGTGCGGATTTTGGACTTTGTTAGAGGTACCATTATCACGGTTCGGGGTGATACCAATCACGGCGAAAAAACGGGCGGTAGTCTTAGACAGGACATTCGCCAGTTGGCAGACGTGTGCAGTGTGTTCCAAACAGTAAATTCTGGAAGCCTTTCTGACATTTGGAGGAAATCCCATGACGGTAATGACACCGCCCGGAGTCAAGAATTCGGGCGATTACATTGAAGACGTAATGAGCATCGTTAAAGCAAAAAACCCGGCCGAGCCCGAATTTCACCAGGCAGTCCAGGAAGTGTTCGATTCGCTACGGCTGGTGCTGGAGAAGCATCCGGAATATAGATCGGCAAAGATTCTTGAGCGTATCACCGAGCCCGAGCGCGTCATCATGTTCCGCGTGCCCTGGTTCGATGATCAGCGGCGAAATCCAGGTCAATCGCGGCTTCCGCATCGAGATGAACAGCGCCATCGGTCCCTACAAGGGCGGGCTGCGCTTCCATCCGTCGGTCAATCTCGGCATTCTGAAGTTCCTGGCCTTTGAGCAGGTCTTCAAGAACTCGCTGACCACGCTGCCCATGGGCGGCGGCAAGGGCGGATCGGATTTCGATCCCAAGGGCAAGAGCGACAACGAAGTCATGCGCTTCTGCCAGAGCTTCATGACCGAACTGATCGCGCCACATCGGCCCGGACACCGACGTTCCGGCGGGCGACATCGGCGTGGGCGGCCGCGAAATCGGCTTCCTGTTTGGCCAATACAAGCGTCTGCGCAACGAGTTCACCGGCGTGCTCACCGGCAAGGGTCTGAACTGGGGCGGTTCGCTGATTCGTCCCGAAGCCACCGGCTATGGCTGCGTGTACTTCGCGGCAGAGATGCTGAAGACGCGCAAGGATTCGTTCGAAGGCAAGCTCTGCCTGGTCTCCGGCAGCGGCAACGTTTCGCAGTACACGGTCGAGAAGCTGCTCGATCTGGGCGCGAAGCCGCTCACGTTGTCCGATTCCGACGGCGTAATCTACGATCCGGATGGCATCGATCGCGAGAAGCTGGCCTGGGTCATGGAGCTGAAGAACGTTCGCCGCGGCCGCATCCGCGAATACGCGCGAGCAGTTCAAGAAGGCGATCTTCATGCCCACCGACATGAAGCTGGACCACAACCCGCTGTGGAACATCAAGGCGGATTGCGCCTTCCCGAGCGCCACGCAGAACGAGATCAACGCGAAAGACGCGGCGAACCTCATCAAGAACGGGTGCAAGCTCGTGGCCGAAGGCGCGAACATGCCGAGCACGCTGGAAGCGACCAAGCTGTTCCTCGAAGCGAAAGTTCTCTACGGACCGGCGAAGGCGGCGAATGCCGGCGGCGTCGCGACCTCCGGCCTCGAGATGGCGCAGAACAGCGCACGGCTGACCTGGACTCGCGAAGAAGTGGACGATCGGCTGCACAAGATCATGATCGCCATCCACAAGAACTGCTTCGAGACGGCCGAGACGTACGGCACTCCCGGGCAATCTGGTGAACGGCGCCAACATCGGCGGCTTCCTGAAGGTCGCCAATGCCATGCTGGATCAGGGCTTGGTGTAGCGGTTGTGTAGGGCGGACATTCCTGTCCGCCTTCTGTAGAGACGTTGCTCGCAACGTCTTGCGTGAATATGATGCGGGGTGGAAGCAGTTCCACCCCGCAGGTTTTTGCGGGCCGGGCTTGCCCGAGAGAGCGGTGCTTGATGAGACGCAAACACGCGCTTGCCATGCTGGTTGTCGTTTTGGTGTCTATGTTCCCTTTGCCTGCGTTAGCAAGCGGTAAATTCAAAATACTGCACAATTTCGGCGGAGCTAACGACGGCAGGGATCCCTCCGGTCCGCCGCTGCTGGACGGGAAGAGTAACCTCTACGGGGCCACGGGCCGAGGGCCCGGACCATACGGCGAGGGTGCTGTGTATGAGCTAACGCCCCAGGCCAACGGGACCTGGAGCGAGACCATACTGCACGATTTCAATGCGGGCACCGACGGCGCTATCCCGTGGGGCGCCCTGGTGTTCGACAGCGTCGGGGACCTTTACGGCACGGTCGGCGGCGACGGTGGGGCGGGTGGCAGCGGGGTATTCAAGCTGACTCCCGGCGCTGGCGGCTGGAGCAACAAGCTCATCTATGCCAAGAGCTCTGGCCCCGGCTTGCTTACGGACAAACTCGGCAATCTATACGGAGACATCGGCCCCGGCCAATACACTTACCACGGCGCAGTCGCCGAGCTTTCACCCGGTTCCGACGGCTGGACCTACGCAGCCCTCTATAGTTTTTGCAGCCAGCAGGACTGCTCGGACGGATACGATATGCCCGCTCCACCCATCTGGGACGGCAAGGGCAATCTGTATGGCACCACGGTCTACGGTGGCAACACACCGTCCTACTGCTTCTCAGGGGGAAACGGCTGCGGGGTCATTTTTGAAATGACTCCTAACCGCGACGGCACCTGGACCTACCACGTCCTGCACCGCTTCGCCGCCTTTCCTACCGATGGCCAACGCCCCTTCGCCGGACTCGTGATGGACAGCGCGGGCAATTTCTACGGCAGCACCGCGCTCGGCGGAGTCCACAATCAGGGCACGGTTTTCAAATTCGCCTTCAGCGGCGGCCACTGGAAGAAGACGGTGCTCTACAACTTTCCCTACTGCGCGGACGGCTGCTATCCCGGCTATGCGATGGTGTTCGACAAGGCGGGAAACCTCTACGGCGCTGCCAACGGCGGCCTGCCCGATTGTGACGGCTATGACTGCGGAGTGGTGTTTAAGTTGTCGCCGCAGGCTGGCGGCGCATGGACGTACAGCGTTGTCCATAAATTCACGGCCGCCGACGGCGAGTACCCTTTGGGCCTGATTATCGACGGCAAGGGCAATCTGTTCGGCACCACGCAATCCTTCGGCAAATACCATTTCGGCACAGCCTTTGAAATCATCCCATAGCTGGCCCCCATTTTTCTGTGTTATTTGTCGAAAGGATGGGAGGACGTCCTGTTCCCGATACTTCAGAAAAGCAAAGCATCCGATCGATACGCGGCACTGATTTGGGATGTCTCGATTTCTTTTCACGGTTTCCCGCACTTTTTTGATATAGTGCCCCACATTCATTCAACAGGTCACCGGATCGGCCCTTAGTTAAACACTAAGCGGCGGTGTGGACTTCGCTACGGAGACGGTCCTGTATTGGTCTAATGGGTCGCATCTTTGTCATCTTTATTCGCCGTTTACGGCTGCCCTTCCTGCTCTTAGCGGGATTCGGACTTCTGTGCGTGCGCGTGTACATGAGGCTGGAGCGGTTGCGCTGGCAGGATGCTACATTCTGGATCCTCAATCCGCACGCCGTCGATTATCATACAGTGCACAATTCCACCAAGTTTTTTACCCTGTTCGTCATTATGGGAGTTTTTGCCTTTCAGGTCTGGATTGCCGAGCGAGTGGCGGTCACTATTTTCAGCCGGCACGGAACGGAGGTTTGGAAATCCATGGTGAATGAAGTCAGTCTCGAAAAGGTGAAAGGCCACTTTATTATTTGTGGATATGGCCAGGTCGGTCGTACCGTGGTGGATCAGTTGAGCCACCTCGATATTCCCTTTGTCCTGATTGAAACCAACGAAGGCCTCTACCGCGAACTCTTGAAAGATGGAGTCATGGTCATTCATGGAGACGCGAAGCGCCACGACGTCCTGCAGTCCGCTGGAATTGAGCGAGCGCGGGGAATCAGCATCGTGATCGATAACGATGCGGACAATCTGTACATCACGGTCACCGCCAGAGCGCTCAATCCAAACGTGAAAATAATTACGCGAGCGGGCCAGCAGCGTTACGCAAACGCGATACGAAATTCCGGAGCCGACGAGGTGATCATCCCGGAATATGAGGGCGGCCTGATGACCGGAAGAATGATTCAGAAATACTATCCGGTGAAGACCAGCCTGCAATGAGTTTCGCGGAGCGGTGAAAATTCGCTCGATGCGGATCGGCGATTCGCCGCTCACCACACCAGCACCCGTCTGTTAAGATAGCTGTTTCCTATGGCGTCCACGCTTCAGAGCAGCGCTGTGCGACCGTCGGATGTCACCGCGGTATCGTCCACGCCCTCTTCACGATTGATGTCGCTCGACCTGTTTCGCGGAGCCACCATTGCCCTGATGATCCTGGTCAACAATGCCGGCGACGAGCCTTCCTCCTATTGGCCCCTCAAGCACGCCGAGTGGAATGGTTGGACGCCGACCGATCTGGTCTTCCCGTTTTTTCTATTCATCGTCGGCGTCGCCATGGCGTTTTCCTTCAGTTCGCGCCTGCAGCGCGGCGCATCGCGACGAGAGCTTTTCGGGCATGTGCTTTGGCGTGGTCTGGCGCTGTTTGCTGTGGGCATGTTTCTGAATGGATTTCCTCATCAATATCAGCCGGCATCGTGGCGCGTTTACGGAGTGCTGCAGCGGATCGCGATCTGTTATGTGATTTCCGCCATGCTGGCTTTATGGGCCGATTGGAGAGGGTGGATGGTCACGATCGTGGCCTGTCTGTTGGGCTATTGGATTTTGATGCGTTTCGTCCCCGTGCCGGGATTCGGCGTGCCCACGCGCGATATCCCGCTGCTCGATCCCGATCGCAATCTCGCCGCATGGCTCGACCGCCGGCTTCTGGCGGGACACCTGTATGAAGGCACGCGCGATCCTGAAGGCGTGTTGAGCACCATTCCAGCCGTCGCCACCAGCCTACTCGGAATGCTCACCGGACAATGGCTTCGTTCCCCGCGTTCCGCGCGCCACAAGGCGCTCGGCATGGCACTGTTTGGATTGGCTGGCGTGTTCGCCGGAGAGATCCTCAACCTCGGCTTCCCCATCAACAAAAAGCTTTGGACCAGCTCTTACGTTGTGCTAACGGCGGGCCTGGCCCTGCTTTGCCTGGCGCTCTGCTACTGGATTGTCGACGTAAAGCGGTGGCGCGGACGCTGGACCAAGCCGCTGCTGGTCTTCGGAATGAATGCGATTGCCGCCTACGTGTTTGCCGAGATCATCTCGCACTTGCTGGATCACATGCATAATCGCTCAGGGTTGAGCTGGCAGGAAATGATCTACCAGCCCGTGTTTGCTCCGCTCGCGAATCCGGCCAACGCGTCGTTGCTGTATGCGCTGGCTTATGTGCTGATTTGCTGGCTGGCGATGTGGCTGCTGTACCGAAAAGGCATCTTCCTGAAAATCTGAGCTTAGCATTCGGCTAGCAGAGTTCAGCCGTCTGCATTCAGCTATACCGATTTATCATCCGGCGAATGTTTCCCGACCCAACCTTGATTCTCGGATTCGACTCCGCGCGCTGCTCATCGCTCCTGTGGTTTTTGCCTCCTATGCGTATTTCTATGAAACCGGAGGGTGGAATCGATTCGATCTGGTGCGAGCCGTAATTGACGAATCAAGGCAAAACATCCCAGAAATCAATCGTTTGGCGGGTAACCTAGGTAACTTTCGGCGGTAAAAATCGCATGGTACGCTCATAGGATTAGAAGCAAGAAATCAATAGTTTACGAGGGATAAATGCTGCGCCGCTGGTATCTCTACCTGCTGGTGTTCGTGTCCTTATTTGTATTGCCGGGATATACCTCCAACCTCGCCCCGTCGGGGAAGAACCCATCCGGCAAACTGCCGGTCACTACGTCATCGGCGCAGGCGCGCAACTGCTTTGAAAAAGCGATGCGGGAGTTTGAGGAGTATCGTACGCCGGAAACATTGCAGGATCTGCGGGCCGCAACCAAGGCGGATCCTGATTTCGCCCAAGCCTTGATCCTCATTTCCCGCATGAGTCCAGACCCGGGGGAAGAGGCAAGCACGCGGACGCGAGCCAAGCAGTTGGCTTCGAAGGTAAGTCCGAGTGAGCAGTTGCTGATCCGCTGGCTGGCGGATGCGCAGGAGAGCAATTACTTGCCCGCGATCAGCGCCATGAATGATCTTTTGGCGAAGTATCCCCGAGACCCACGTCTGGCATATCTAGCCGGCAACTGGCTGCTGCTGCAGCAACGCTACGAACAGGTGGTCAGAGTATTGGAACCCGCAGTCGCCCACTTCCCGAATTATGCCCCAGCGCTTAATGATTTGGCCTATGGCTATGCCGCCAGCGGCAATTTTGAAAAGGCTTTTGCGGTGATGGACCGCTACGTGGCTCTGCAGCCCGATCAGCCGAACCCGCATGATTCCTACGGTGAGATTCTGCGAATGGCGGGCAAATTCGACGCCGCCCTGGAACAGTACCGGACGAGTATCCGAATCGATCCGAACTTTGGCTCCGAAGTCGGGGTCGCCGATACGTACGCGCTGATGGGAAAAGAACGAGAAGCGCGCGAGGAGTACGACCGCGCCGTTGTCTTCGCTCCCAGCAATAGCGATAAGGTGCAGTATGAAATGCAATCGGCGGTCACCTGGATCCGCGAAAACAATCACAAGCAGGCAGAGAAGACGCTGAACGATGTGGCCAGGCATGCGCACGTCGCCGGTCTGGAACAATGGGTTGCCGAGGCCCATCGGATTCAAGCCATGTACGAACCGGATCCGAAAGCGGCAATGAAACAATTGCAGGCTGCCCAGGACGCGCTGCAGGAAGGATATGAGATTTCCTCCAGCAACCGGGACGAGGAGCGGGCGCGAATCCTGCGAGTTCTGGCTACGCGCTTGAGTGAAGTTCAAGATATGGAATCGGCATCAGCTGCGGTCAAAAGCCTCGAAACCATGGCGGAAACGAGCCGCAGTCAAGTCATCCAGCTTTGTTATCACGGGGCGGCCGGGGCGGTATTGGTCGCTCAGGGAAAGTTCGCGGAAGCGATTCCCCATCTTGAAGAAGGGACAGCAGACCCGGAGTCCATGCGGTTTTTGTGGCGCGCTTACCAGAGCACCAGGGCTGCGTCCGAAGCTCAGGCCCTAGCCGCAAAGCTCGCCGCGCTGAATTTGCCCACCGTGGAGCAAGCCCTGGTGGTGCCTCAATTCCGCCTCAACCTGGTCAGCCAAGCGGTGCATCCGTAGGGCAAGGACACTCCCGCCATGCCACGCATCCCCATCTTCAGCTTCGGACACGCACAGCAAGAGGCGGCGCTACCTCGCTTGAGCGGATACACGCCTTCAGTCTCACTCGAGGGCCTGCAACTCGGCGTCGACAATGTCCGCCACGATGTTCACCTGAGCCCCAAATTCGTGGCCCAGACCCGGTCGCAGATTTCGCGGCTGGTGGTGCGTCACGGCAGTGTGGAAGGATTGTTGGCAGCGGAGGCGCCGCAACCGCGCCAGGGCGGGCATTTCATCGGATCAAGTGCAGGCCCCAAGAGCGCCAAGTCCGGCACATCCGAACTAAAACCCCTTTTGGCTGAGGTGCATTCCGCCGCGCTGAATCGCGCCAAAGCCGAAGGAAACCCGTCGCTCGATATCCTGGCTCGGGTTGCCATCATTAAGTTTTTGCGTATCGAGCTGGGCTCGCAGTTTGCCCAGATTCTGGAACGCTGCCGCATGACCTTGAAGAGTTACGAAGGTGTTCGGCAGCAGAAGGCGCTGGAATACCGCGAGCGCGTGGCGGCTTTTCAGGTGGCGAAGAAAGTCATTCTCCGCAAAACCGGTCAGGAGCTTTTCCGCACCCTGCGCGAGATCGAGAAAGAAACCCTCGCCCGCACCCGGCGGTCGCTGTTTGGCAGCAGCAACGATGAGCAATACAAGTTGTTTCTTAATCCGCTGATTTTCACCGCCGATGGTTGTGACGCTTATGTCAACGCCGAGCAGTATGTAATGCTGGGCAATTTTGATAGTGATCCCGACCGGTTCGCGAATGTTCGCCAGATTGCCTACGAATTTCTGCAATCGCTAAATCTGGGGCTGGAGGCCGATCCGGAGCGCGCGATCAACGCCTGGCTCAACATGCCGGAGAATGCGCAGGAATTGATCGGATCCGGAACTCCGGATGATTCCACTGCCGAAGGCCGCGCTCAACATGCGCGCTTGGAAGCGTGGATCGCTCTGCTGGATCGCGACAAACTAATGGAGTACGTAGTCGCTTCCTACGAAGCTGCTCCGCTGCTGGCGGAGTACTCGCCCCGCATCAACGCGCAGCAATTGAAAAATGCATTGATTTCGCGCGAAGAACGCATGCGCGTGGAAAAGCTGATTGTCGAACAAGGCAAAGTGTCGCCCAACAGCTTGCAATCGGCGGTGCAACGGGTGGCGAGTTTCCGGGGAGCCGAGCGGACCAAAATTGCCGCCCGCTTTCTTCACGATTTCATGCGCTACCACCGCGACTTGAAGAATCTGGAAGCGCTCAAGTCGGCGATGGACAACGTCAATCTCATCGCCAACGAAAAAATGCGGCAGCTCTCTTCCGTGAACGGCACGCTGTACGAGTTTCTCTTGCCGGAGGAACAGAAGCCCTCGGAGCAGAAGGTGCTGCGCCACGTGATCGTCAAGGCCGATGTCCGCGACTCGTCCCGGCTGACGCGGTCATTGCTCGAGCGGGGAATGAATCCAGCGTCCTATTTCAGTTTGAATTTCTACGATCCGGTAAACAAACTGCTATCCAAGTACGGCGCCAGCAAGGTGTTCCTCGAAGGAGATGCGATCATTCTCGCAATCCTCGAGCGCGAGGGAGAACCCGCGCTGGCGGTTGGACGCGCCTCGGTACTGGCGCGCGAGATTATCGAGATCGTCTGCGGCTACAACCAACTGCTGGAACGCGCCGGACTCCCGGCGATCGAGTTAGGCGTGGGCATTTCCTACCAGGATTCCGCGCCCATGTACCTGATGGATGGCGAGCAGCGCATCATGATCTCGGACGCGCTCAACGAAAGCGATCGGCTTTCTTCCTGCAGCAAGCGGGTGCGAAAATCCATGAAGGCCATCAAGACCCCCTTCAACGTCTACGCATTTCAAACGGTGGGCGATGCCGACCTGGAAGACAGCCCGGATGACTTCATCCTGAAATACAATCTAAACGGCATCCGCATCAGCGAGGCCGCCTTTCACCGGTTGAAGCAGGAGATTTCCCTGCAGCTCTCGCCCACCGATTTGCCAAAGACGCTGGAAGGAGAAGAGTTTCATCTATGGAGCGGCCTGGTTCCGGTCGGGAATGATATCTTTCGCAAAATTGTAGTGCGCGGAAGCCGCATGCCACAGATCGATGCCCACAATTTCTCCGTCCAGCACTGGACTGGGCGATGGTACTACGAAGTTTGCTCCAACCCCGCCATCGAGGCCAAGTTGGAAGGCAAAGCCGCCGCTGGAAAATAAGCGCGTAGATAAAATGCAGGGCTCCCCGGAAGAGCGTCCAAGGCTGTGCGACCCTGATGGGGCCGAGACGACAATCACAAAACATCAGGCGCTATTGGAATGCTCACGGCAACATTCGTTCCCTTATCGCCGGAAGAGATTCGAAGCGTGCCTCCGAACTGGCGTACGCGCTCTTCCATCCCGCGCAGTCCGACCCCGACCCGAGCTGCGCTCATCTCCCGCAGCCGTTCCGGGGAGATCCCCTTACCTTGATCGCTGATCTCGAACTCGACGGCGGTTTCCGAGCGGGCCAGGCGAACCTTCGCCGATGAACTGCCGGAATGGCGATGAACGTTGGTCAGGCTTTCCTGGACCACGCGAAAAATAACTAACTCCAACTCCCTTGGCAGCCGGAGGCGATCCGCAGGCAATTCCAGCGCAACCTTGATTTCGCTGCGCTCCGAGAATCCATCCACGTACCATCGCAGCGCGGATGCCAGCCCGGCTTCATCGAGCAGTGGGGGATGCAGTAAATACGAAAGCGTGCGGATCTCCTTTGACAGTTCATCCGAAAGTTGTTTGCCTTCAGCTGCCATCCGGGCGATTGTAGGATCCTGCCCCTTCGCGGCCTCATGCAGAGTAAAGAGAATCATTCCCATTGCCACCAGTGTTTGTCCAGCGCTGTCGTGTAATTCGCGGGCCATGTGTCGCCGCTCTTCATCTTGAGCTCGCAATAGACGGCCGGTAAGTTCACGCAAGCTCATCTCCACGCGCTTCCGGTCCATGACCTCGGCTTCGAGCTCGGCCGTGCGTTCTGCGACTTTCCTTTCTAGTTCGTCATTCGCCTTTCGCAACGCTTCTTCGGCAATTTTCAGCGGCGTGAGATCAGTCATAAATGCCGCGACTTCGGGGTCATGTTCCGAGGATTCGAGAATCGATGCGCCCAGAAGAATAGGGACGTGCCGTCCGTCTTTCGCGACGTAAGCTTTCTCGTACACGTCGCAGCGCCCGGATGCGAGAAGCTGTCGAACCGCTTGCGCATCAACCTTGGCGTACTCGGTCGGAGTGAGATCGTCCCAGCGCACCTTTCCGGAACTGACTTCATCCGAAGAATAGCCCAGCGTCTTTAGGAACGCAGGGTTGGCATAATCCAGAGGTCCGCGCAGGCTGCCAATGACCATGCCGAAGGGATTGGCTTCCGCCAGGCGGCTGAATCTTTCGGCGGCACGAGTGACTTCCAGTTGGTGAACCTCGCTTTGCAGCACGTCGGCGATCCGCGCTCCTACCAACTGAAAGAAGGTCTGGTACCCGGCATCCAAGGGCAGGCGCGGACTGAGGCCAAACACTAAAACTGCCTGAAGCGACGAGCCCGGGATGCGGAGTGGCAAGACGGAAGCGCCCGTCACTGGCTCGGGCCATGGCGGGCAAATGAGTTCTCCGAAACGCTGCTGCAGGTCTTCGACCAGCAGCGGAGTATGGGAAGAGGCGACCTCGACTAACGGCCAGTGGCGCGGATCAATCAACCCATCGGCTGAAGAAGTATTCCCGGCAGGAAGAAACTCATCCTGAATCAACAAATAGAGCGCCGCAAACGGGAAGTCGGCCGGATCGCCTTCAAGCTTCTTTACCACCACTTGCGCGCAGGCCAATAGAGATTGAGATTCAGGTAATTGATTTTGTCCCGGGGAGTCGGCTGTAATTGCCAGCAAGGTGCGAAGTCTGCGCTCACTCAACACCGTTTCCGTGGTCTCACTGCATACCACAAGCGTGCCTCGCACCTTTCCTTCCGGGTCTCTTACCGGGCTGTAGCTATACGTCCAATAAACTTCCTCCAGTTTGCCATTTCGATTGATGGGGACCAGTTGGTTTGTATTCCAGGTCGAATCACCGCGGCTCATCACCGCTTCGATTTGCGGTCCAATGACGGGCCAAATTTCGGGCCAGCATTCGATGCCGCGCTGGCCAACGGCCGAGGGATGTTTATCCGCACGAATGCTTGGTCGATAGCCGTCGTTGTAAAACTGGATGAGATCCGGGCCCCACCAGAGAAACATAGGGTGCCGGGAGGCCAGCAGCATGTTCACCGTGGTGACCAGCGTATGGGACCAGGTTTCAAGCGAGCCGAGCGAAGTGGTTTCCCAGTCGAACGCACGAACCAGGTCGGCCATCTCTCCTTCTCCAATGATGCGGGAGGAGAGCCCACTGTCATCGGATGGCGTCGAGACACTCCCACGATTCGAACGTCGTGATAATAAAGACATCGCTAAGCCAGGTTGCGCCTGCTCTTGAGATCGCCTTGGGATTCCCGGAAAACCTGGAAACCGCCGCGTGGCTTACGAGGGCAACGACGAGGACTAAAATTTTAGCATTGATGCCACCAAATCTGAAGCGCCGTCAGACTCGGGGCTGATTATGGAGCTAGCGCTTGAGCGAAGCGGTCTTCGCGTTCCCATTACACGAAGAAGCCTCGCTACATTTGCGGAATGCGGGCACGATGAGCGCCTGTTCGAGCGTCGGATCGTTGAGGTTGGCCAGAGTCTCGTTGGTGCGCCTGGCTCCCGCGCTGTATCCAATCTTCTGATAAGCGGTCGCGAGCAGCTTCAACGAAAGCGGATTGTTGTTGTCTTCTTCCAAATGGGAGATGGCTTTGTCATACTTATGCTCGGAGAACAAGACCGCCCCCGCCGCGCCGTGATACGCGAGCTCAATCAATTTATCGTTGGCGCTGTCCGACATGTTGGATAGCCGCGCCAGATTTGAGTTCGCCAATCCCTTATTGCCCATCTTCAAGGCGACTTCCACCCGCGCCCGCACGATCTGCGCGAGCTCTTGCATGATCGCGATCTTCAACGTGTTCTTGCCTTCCTCCGTCGCGGCTTCCGCTTTAGCCAGATAGACGAGCACCTGCTTCGGATTCTGCTGGCACATGGCCATCTGCCGATAAGTATCCGCTTCCGCCTGGCTGTTTTGCTTCGAGTGCGCATAATCCGCAACCGCTTGGAATGCGTGCTCGGTGCCTTCGTAATCGCCTTCACGAACGAAGGTGGCAGCCTCCCTGGTCTGCCACATGATCTGCTGCAATTCGGCCAGGGGGAACTTCTGGAACCCGATTTCGTATTCTTTGCGGGCGCGAACCTGATCTCCCATAAGCGAGTAAGTATCCGCTATTCCAAATTGCGAGGAATAGAATTGGGGATCGATTGCCAAGGCCGCCCGATAGTGTTCGATGGACTGATTGAAGCGTCCCGCCAGGCGCAGGATCTCGGCGTACGAATCTTGCGGATTGGGGTCGTTGGGCAGTGCCGCGACGTACTTATCCATCATCACAAACGCCTTGTCGAACTGCCGAATCGAGGCGTAGTTGTATCCCATATTATTGATCAGGCCGGGAGAATCGGTGATTCCCGAACGCTCGTAGACCGCGATGGAACGCTCGTACTGGGCCTGCGTTTGCAGCCACCAGGTGGTCATCCAAACCACCCATTTGTCGTGCGGATATTGATTGAGCACGTCGTTCATTTTCGTGATGGCGGAAATCAGCTTGTGGTCGGCCGCATCCTGATACCACTCGATTGCCAGTTGCTCCGAAGAGGTGGCGCCCTTTCTGCTGTCGAATGCCTTTTTCTGTTCGTCTACCTGCTCGGCAGAATCAAGGCTGATCTGTGCCAGAAACTCATGACCCATGGCGAAATCAGGGTCGACCTGAACGGCCTTACGTAGAATTTCGATCGCCTCCGGCTGCTCGACGTGGTCGAGGTACAGGCTCAAGGCTTCTTCAACCAGATGACGGGCCACCGGAGACTTGCTGCTCAGGGGCAGTGCAGCAGTAAGCGGCGTCGTTTGCTCGGGCGCATTTTGTTGGGGCACGGTTTGCTGCGCCACGCCGGTGACTGCTGCGAGCAGAAGGGCAATTGCGACCATGGAAGCGACGGCATTCGAGAACGCTCCGTTGGCCTTAGTCCTTGAGGTCGTTGTCTTCGGAATCATAGCTAGTTTCCTCTCAATAAGTAGCCCGGCTCAACCGGCAATTTGCCGTCGATTTTCAACACGTTTACATCCTGGGTAAGCGAATAGAGATCCACGACGCCGATGGCTCCGCGGGAGGTCGAGACAAAGCGAAGAACGGCATCATCCGAGTCCGCAACCATGATTACATCGCGATGCGCTTGAATGAAGGTACGCGCCTGCTCCGGCGTCATGTTCAGCAACTTGCGAAGGACCAACTGCATGTCCGCCGATGACGGGTCGCGCATCACGACGGTGATGGACTTTCCATCCGGCCAACTTCCCTTGCGTGCATTAAAAATTTTCACCAACTCGGCGGCAGAAACGTTCGAGGTGGTATTCGACTTGTCGGCCACGATCGCGAATTGCTTTGCCTGAACCGCGCACGACAGGCTCGCGACCAATACCAACTGCAACAGGACTCGTCGCCGATTTATCACAATGGCGTGAGTGTAGCCCGGGCTTTGGTTACCGCGAAAGGTAACCAACGTAACCGCGGTAGTTTTGTTTTCGAATTGAGGAACTACTGGCCGGCGCGCAAGGGCGAGATCAGCAAACGAGCGGTCGACTTTTTCTTGGAGTCGGATTTGTCGGGCTGATAAACCAGGTCAAGAGAACCCTCTGCTGTGGGAGAAGCTTCGGCCAGCGTGGCTGCCAGGCTACGAAACGAACGTCCCACATCCACGTTGTCATGGAACGCAACCGGCGCACCCTTATCGATGGCTGGCGCGATGGCCTGATGATTGTTGGGAATTTTCCAAAGAAGCTTGCAGCCCGTAGCCGTCTCAACGTCTTCGTCATCGAAGCCCGGGATTTTCTTATAGCGGTTCAGCACCAGGCGTACCCGATCGCGTCCTCCGCCTTCTTCGAGGAACGAACGCAAGCGGCCCGCGCTCCACAGAGAAACCACGTCGGACTGCGCCACTAATAGCACCGCATTCGACAAATCACAAAGTAACCGCGCCGTCTGGTCGGTCCGGTTGGAACAATCGACCACCACATAACGAAACTGCGAGACCAGCAGATCAAAAAGGCGAGCCAGTTCGGCAGCGGTCGGGACAGCTTGATGAGGCTCCTGCGGACCGGCCAGCAACTGCAGCCCGTTCTTGCAGTTTGTCATCAGGCCTTGCAGCAGCGAAGTATCCATGCGATGCAGGTTCTGCAGAGCATCGGTGAGACCAAAGGTCGGCCGAACATTGAGATGAAGCGCCGCATGTCCCAGCAGCGCAAAATCGACCAGCAGCACTCCGCCATGCAGTTCCTGAAGCGCGACCGCTGTATTCACGGCGACCGTGGTCGCTCCCGCTCCGCCCTTGGCGTTGGCGATCACGAACACCCGAGCGCGGCCTGAAGACGTGCGGGTGCGGCCGCGGGAAGCCGCGAAGCGAGTGAAAGCTTCGACCATGCTTTCAGGAGTCGCGTTGCGCTCAATATATTCGCGCGCGCCAGCACGCATTGCGGAAACAATGGTGCCGGGATCGTTCATCGGTCCAACCGCGAAGATCACGATCTCGCTGGTGTTGGAGTGAATTAATTCGATGGCATGCATGGCGCGCTGCACGTTCTGAGGGTCGATATCGACTAACACCACATCGGCGCGAACATCCTGAATCTGGCGCAAGATGGAGTCGGTCGGGCTGGCAGGAAACCCCACATGCCCAAAGACATTGCGACCCATCTGCGTGCTCTCCAGCCGTTGCTGGAGCACCGTGAGTCTTTCTTTGTCCTCGGTAAGAAGGGTAACTGCTATGCCATGCATGGCTGGAACCTCAATTATCTACCCGACAAGCGCATGTTATGAAGAGATCAGAAGTCCGCCAAGTGACTTTCGTAACGGAATTCCGCACAAGGTTCCCTTCAAGACGAACGCCAACTCCCAAGAACCAATCAGGACAGCACATCGGCGGAAAACCGCGGAGTGAGGGAGCGTCCTGGAGTATTCTACGCAAAACGTGGCCGTTTGCAAATGTGATGGAGCAAATTCCGCGCTCCGCAGGCCATTTGCAGGATCAGGGACGAAACCGCACAGGAGATTTGGTCGAACTCCAGCTGCTTTTGTCCTCATGAAGGTGTTCATGCAGGGCGGAGATCCGGGAAAATGCGGACGATCCCGGGTCGCTTTCTGGCAGGAATTCGTATCCCTCCAACTGAACCGCAACTACCGATCTGGTGTCTCCTGCGGACGAGTGCACGCGCAGAACTTTTCCGCAACACCGCACGCGCATGTTCTCTGCGAGTGTGATCTCGGCAGGCATGACCACGGTGAGTTCCACGGCATCTGCCTCGCACAGCGGAAGGTCGGTGTGGAACAGCGCCCCCCTCGCGCTCAAGTTCTGCGTGAAGCCACTTCCTTCCCGCTCACCACCGGCCAGGCGCACGGACACGGGAAGATGAAAGTCAAAACGTTGCCCCGCCCGACGTTCGAGTTGAACCTGGTCGGTACTCATAATTTCTCTCCACCCCTGAACTGAAACCTGCCTCTATACTAGACCAGGGCAACGGTTTGCAGACGCAAAGAACTCTATCGCGTCTGGCGGCATCTGGGAAGGCCAAAATCGGGGCGGCAAGACAGTAGAGCCGCCTTCCCGCCTGCAACGGCGAGAGCCAGGATGCCCTCGCGACAGCCGGGAAGATGCCTGCGCTACACGGAAGCGACGGCATCAGCGCCAGAAAGTAGTTGAAAGATTTCATTTGAGCAACGCGTCCAGTTCTGAAGAGCAAGCCCTTCACGGCTCCGCCGCATCACGAATCGGATTACCCGCCACCTTGCGCGCGTTGCGGCATCGCAACTTCCAGCTTTTCTTCAGCGGACAACTCATCTCGCTGATTGGGACCTGGATGCAGAGCATGGCCCAGGCATGGCTCGTCTATCGCCTCACAGGATCGTCCTTGCTGCTCGGTTCAGTGGGATTCGCCAGCCAGTTTCCCGTGTTCCTGGTGGCGCCGCTTGGCGGCATGGTGGCGGATCGGCACAATCGTCAACGCGTGGTCATCGGAACTCAGATCGCTTCCATGGTCCTAGCCCTGATGCTTGCGGTCCTGACACTTACTGGAAAGGTGCAGGTTTGGCACATCTTCGTGCTGGCTGCATTGTTGGGCGTTGTGAATGCCTTTGACATTCCCGGCCGCCAGGCGTTTCTCGTCGACATGGTGGGCAAGGAAGATTTGATGAACGCCATTGCCCTGAACTCGTCGATGTTCAACGGCGCGCGCATAATCGGCCCCGCCATCGCTGGAATTCTAGTGGCGAAGATTGGCGAAGGTTGGTGTTTCTTCGCCAATGGCGTGAGCTACATCGCGGTAATTATCGGGCTACTCATGATGCGAGTGCAGCGACCGGCTCGTCGCGCCTCCGCCGCTTCACCGTGGGCGCACATCATCGAAGGGTTCCGCTTCGTCCGCCGTACGGCACCGATCAGAGCACTTTTACTCCTGCTGGGATTGGTGAGCTTGGTAGCGATGCCTTACACCATTCTCATGCCAATTTTTGCCGACAAGATTCTGCACAGCGGCGCCGGCGGCCTGGGAATTCTAATGGGCGCGACTGGCGTAGGAGCCTTGCTGGGCGCGCTTACCCTGGCTTCGCGTAGCGGTGTCCATGGCTTGGGTAGGTGGGTGGCATTTTCCTGCGCGGGCTTCGGAGTCAGCCTGATTCTTTTTTCCCTCTCGCGGAATTTTTGGCTCTCCGCAGCATTCCTGCTTCCCGTCGGCTTCGGCATGATGTTACAAATGTCATCGTCAAACACGCTAATCCAGGCCATGGTCCCCGATGATCTACGCGGACGAGTGATGGCGGTGTACTCCATGATGTTCATGGGCATGGCGCCATTCGGCGCGTTTCTCGGGGGAGCGTTGGCGGATCGTCTGGGCGCGCCTCTCACCGTTTCCATGGGCGCTGTCGCCTGCATTGGCGGCGCGGCACTATTCGGACTGCAACTGCCGAAGATCAGAGTCGAAGCACGACAGTTAATCATTGCGCAAGGCATGACCGCGGGCGCGCCGCCCGAAGAGATGACCGCTCGGGTCGTGGACGATTAGCAACTCCGAGCCAGTGATGGCGTGTCAACCTTTAACTCGCGCGGAATCCGCGATTGCCCAAGGTGACTTAGGTGTTGCTGAGTTTATTGGTTACGGGTTGATGAGCTCAACGTCATTGGACCCGATATTGTATAATGCCTTGCAGTAGACCTGCGGCTAGGTCGGACATGGACTTTGCTGATGAATTGTAACGTTGGTGGGCGCGGATGGCGACGGATATTGATCGTCCTTGCCATTTGCTCGCTGACAGTCAATGTGGCCACTCGTTTCTGGGTTTCTTCGACGTCTCGGACTCACATCGCAACATCGGTCGACCAGCGATCGGTGCAACCCAAACGACAACACCTTAATAACGATGCTGCTCGATGGGTGGCGTCAAGCGCCGATTTCAGCATCATCGAGCCAGTCACTATAGAAGCCTGTCTGGCGCCAGCCGGACCTTTGCTCCCGCAACATATTTTCAGCGACAGCCTGTACGATCGGCCTCCTCCATCATCTGAATTCCTCCTTTAGTTTTGTTCGCAGCACGTGATTCTGAATTTGCCTGATCTGGTTATGTGCCGTGAAGAGCATGCTTTTGCCTGCTCGGACGGCTATGGCATTGTGACGCGATTGAAACACGATCGTACGTGCAGTCATTGAAAGTCCGTGGAGAGAATTCGCATGGCCCTTGAGCCTGCATTACCCATTGAGGATCTTAATGCTTTGCGGCGTTTAGATACCTGCGCGGTCTCGAATGCAATTGAGACTTTTCAGGTCAGGTTGCGGAATGCCGGGTTCGCCGACGCCCGCGTTCGCTGCATCTTTCAGGAGCTTCCTCCCATGGTCGGATACGCGGCCACGGCCCGGCTCCGCACCGGCGAGCCTCCCATCGCAGGCTCTTTTCACGACCGCGTCGATTGGTGGAAAAGCATTCTTCAAGTACCCCCGCCGCGAATCGTTGTTTTGCAGGATCTCGACGAACCTCCGGGCGTGGGCGCAGTTATGGGCGAGATGCATGCCGCTATTTTGAAAGCGCTCGGTTGCGTCGGTTATGTAACCAATGGCGCAGTACGGGAATTGCCCGCAGTCAGAGACATGGGATTGCATTTATTCGCGGGAAATGTGTCGGTATCTCGTTCCTACCCTCATATCTTCGATTTCGGGTCGCCGGTCACAGTGGGTGGATTGGAAGTGCATCCGGGCGATCTTTTGCATGGAGATCGGCATGGGCTGTTGACGGTTCCGAAAGAAATTGCGGGAGAGATTCCTGCGGTTGCAGCCCGCCTGCGGCAGGCTGAGCAGAAGGTAGTCGAATTTTGCCACTCACCGGAGTTTTCGGTGGAGAAGCTACGGCAGGTGGTCAACAGTTGAGCTAGGAGACTCTGACTGAGAATGAACTTTCACCGTCCGGAAACACAGCTGAGAACGCCCGCGTCTGTATTTGTTTACGCAACCCTGGGCCTTGCGACACTGCTGGCTCTCGCGCTCGCAGCCTGCGGCGGGGGGCGCGACGTCAAGGCGAGTGCCGATCAAAAAGTCACGGTCGGAGTGACTAAAGTGGTGAAGAAGACGCTCAGCCGGCAAATCACATTGTCGTCCGAATTAGTGCCCTTCCAGGAGATCGACGTTTACGCAAAAGAATCGGGCTACGTGCGCAAGTTGGACGTCGACTATGGAAGCCATGTAAAGGTGGGCCAGGTGATGGCTACGCTGGAGATTCCGGAGTTGGAAGCGCAGCTGCAGGAAGATCAAGCCGAGATCAAGAACGCGATAAACCAGGCCAGTCGCGCACATAACGAACTGAAGCGCTACGATGCGCAATACAACGCGCTGCATCTTCAGTACACGCGACTGAATCAGGTATTCCAGACTCAGCCCGGCATCGTGGCGCAGCAGGAAGTGGACGATGCGCAGGGCAAGGATCTTGCCGCCGCCTCGCAAGTGGACGCCGGGAAGGCAGCCTTGGATGCTACGCAAAGTCAGTTGGCAGTGGCCCGCGCGAAACTGGCTCACGATCAAACTCTCTACGACTATTCGAAGATCACCGCCCCCTTCTCGGGAGTTGTGACCGAACGCTATGCGAACCTGGGCACGCTGGTCCAGGCAGGCACGGGATCGAGCACGCAGGCGATGCCGATTGTCCGGCTCTCCCAGGATGACTTGTTCCGGTTAGTGATTCCCGTCCCAGAGTCGTATGTCCGCTACATCCACATCGGCGATCAGGTAGACGTTCATGTGTCCTCCCTGAATCGCACATTCCCCGGCAAGGTTGCCCGCTTCTCAGTGGACGTAAGGGAAGACACACGCACCATGCACACCGAGGTGGATGTTCCTAATCCCCAGCGTGTGCTGATGCCGGGCCTTTACGCGGAGGCAGAACTTGGGCTTGACCAAAAAGCAAATGTTCCCACAGTGCCCTTGCAGGCTTTGACGCATGAAGGAAATAAAACCGCTGTTTTTGTGGTCACGCCTGATGGAGAACTGCAGGACCGGCCGGTGCAGGTCGGACTGCAGACCGCTTCCGATGCAGAAGTCGTTTCTGGATTAAACGAAGGAGAGCAGGTCGTGGTCAGCGACCGCAGTGGCCTGAAGGCCGGTCAAAAGGTTCATCCGCAGGCCATGGCCGTGATGCAGTACCAGGAGCAGAACGCACAGTAGCGGCAGGATTGGATAGGTTTATGCCCGGATTTTCAATTCGCAATCCATATTTCGTTATCGTGACTTGCCTGGTGCTGGTGGTGATTGGCGTGACCAGCATCGCGCGCATGCCGGTGGATTTGTTTCCTCCAATTAATCTTCCGGAAGTCGTGGTGGCGACCTTCTACTCTGGTATGCCGCCTCAGGACATCGAGACTGATATCACGGATCCTCTCGAACGGTTCTTCACGCTGGCTGCCGGGGTCGATCACATGGAGTCTCGATCGCTGCAGGGCGTGAGCATCATCCGCGTCTACTTCCAGCCGAGTACGAGCCCGGATGCGGATGTGACCGAGTTGTCCAACCTAGCGCTGGCAGACTTGAAGCGTTTGCCGCCGGGAACCTTGCCTCCAGTAGTGCTGAAATTCGATGCATCGAGCCTGCCGGTGGCGCTGGTCACGGTCAAAGGAGAAGGTCTAAACGAAACTCAGCTGCACGATTATGCGCAGTTTCAGATCCGCAACCAGATCGCGGTTGTGCCGGGCGCCGAGATTCCCGGTGTGTTCGGAGGAACCTACCGCCAGATCATGGTCTACGTCGACCCCCTAAAGTTGCTGTCCCGTCAATTGAGCCCCATGGATGTGGTGGGAGCGGTCAACAACTCCAACCTCATCCTTCCTGCCGGCGACGTGAAGATGGGCCCCTACGATTACTTCGTTTATTCCAACAGTCTGGTCGACAACATGGATCAGTTGGGCCAGCTTCCGATCAGAATCAAAGGGCACTCCTGGGTTACGGTGAACGATGTCGGGAAGGCGGAAGACGCGCACCAGATTCAAACCAACGTAGTACGTATTGATGGCCAGAAATCTGTGTATATCCCGGTCATGAAGCAGGGCGGCGATACTAACACAATCGCGGTGGTGGACGGTCTGCGCAGTGTCACCCAGCATCTGTACGACATTCCCCAGCAGATGGCAACGAGCATCGTGTTCGACCAGTCTGTATATGTGAAGGAAGCGATTCGACACCGTGTTACACGAGGGCTTCCTGGGGCTGGTACTTACGAGTCTCATGATCCTGATTTTTCTGGGAAGCTTTCGAGCCACGTCCGCTGTTCTGCTTTCGATTCCTATATCTGCGCTGGCGGCATTTGTGGTTCTGGCGCTGATGGGCGGCACGATAAACACGATGATCCTGGGCGGAATGGCACTGGCTTTTTCGCGCGTGATCGATAATTCGCGTAATTTCGTTGGAGAACATCTACCGTCACCTGGAAATGGGAGCCGCTCCCCTGGTCGCCGCAGAAGTTGGGAGTACGGAAGTGAATCTGGCGGTGCTAGCCGCCACGCTGGTGAATGTGATTGTTTTTTTCCCTGTCATTTTTCTCTACGGCATGACCAAGTTTCTCTTTTCTGCTTTGGCGTTGGCGTTCTGCCTCTTGCTGCTGGCGTCATTCGTTGTAGCCATGACGGTCATTCCTTTGTTCTGCTCACGGTTCTTGAAAGCTGTGCCGCACGCGGCTGAGCATCAGCATAACGAATATGAGATTGAGCCGGTAAAGGCGGTAAGCCGATCGTGGCTGGACAAGTTCAATGCGCGCTTCAACCGGATGTTCAACAAGATCCTGGATTTTTACGAGTACTGGGTGAGGCGGGCGCTGATACGGCCGGGTCTGACCGTGCTCGCCTTGAGTGCCGTGTTCCTGATCAGCCTGGCAATCTATCCGCTGCTGGGGCTGGCATTGTTTCCAAAGACGGATGCCGGCCAGTTCACTATCAACATGAAAGTCCCGACCGGCACGCGGATCGAAGTGACGGATCAATATGTTGCCAAGGCGGAAGACTTGATCCGCCGTACGGTGGAACCGAAAGATCTTAAGCTGATCGTCTCGAATATTGGTGTGGTCCCGGATTTTTCCGCCTTGTACACCAGTAACGCTGGTGCCTATACCGCGACCGTGCAGGTGCAACTCAGCGATTCCCACCGGCTAAGCAGTTTCGATTATATGGACCGGGTTCAGAAACAAATGGCGGAAGAGTTCCCGGATATCCGAACATTTTTTTCCAGTGGCTCGATGGTCGATGCCATTTTAAACGCCGGCATGCCCGCGCCGATTGACGTGCAAGTGAGCAGCCCCGATTTGACCCAGATTTACGACATCGCGCAGAACTTAGCCACGCAAATCCGGCAAGTGCCCGGGGTGGGCCAGGTTTATATCCCGCAGGACATGAACTATCCCACACTGCGGCTCGATGTTGACCGCGTGCATGCGGGAGAATTGGGCCTCACTCAGAAAGATGTCGTAGACAACGTGATCACCGCGCTCAACTCCAACTATATGATCGCCCCCAATTACTGGGTGGATCGCAAGAGCGGCAACGATTATTACCTGACCGTGCAGTTCTTCGAGAAAGGTCAATCCGCTATTCACGATATGGCAGATTTCGGACAGATTCCCCTGCGAGATCCGAACAGTGGTGCGGGAATAGGCTGCGGTCCGACGGGCCCGGCCAAGGCCGGAGGCAACCAACCCGCGTGGGCCTGCGGTGGACAGAGCAGACCGATCACGGTGCTCAACAATGTGGTGAACGTGAAACAGGTTCAGACCCCAACCGAGGTCGACCACTATCAGATTCAGCGAGCCATGGACGTCTACGTGACCCCAACGGGAGAAGACCTGGGCCGCGTCACCAGTTCGATCCGCGACATTCTGGCGAAGACCACCCTGCCTGGCAACGTGCGAGTGAATCTTCGGGGCATGGTGCAAGGGATGGAGGCATCGTTTAAGAGCTTTTCGCTCGGCTTCCTGATTTCATTTTTACTGCTATTTTTGATTCTGACGGCGCAATTCAAATCCTTCATCGATCCTTTCCTCATCATGCTGGCGATCCCGATGGGATTTGTCGGCGTGCTCGTGATCCTGCCGCTAACCCACAGCACGCTCAATGTCATGTCACTGATGGGAGTGCTGATGCTGGTAGGAATCGCGGACTCCAACAGCATTCTGATTGTTGACTTCGCTCACAATCTGGAGCGGCAAGGCTTAGCGCCAGCCGATGCGGTCATTACCGCGTGCCGGGTGCGCCTGCGGCCAATTTTGATGACCTCGCTGGCCACCATCATCGGTATGCTTCCGATGGCCCTGAAACTGGGAACGGGGGCCGAGCAGTATACACCGATGGCTCGCGCCATCATCGGCGGATTGACTTCGTCGGTTCTTCTGACAATCTTCATCGTGCCTGCGGCGTATTTGCTGGTTTACGGCAGGCGCCATCAGAACGCCTCAGAATCCGTAACCGGGGACCCGGCAGTATGAAGGAAAAACATTCTCGTCCGAGTAACCGAGCGCGTGTTTGCGAGCGGTCTTTCTCGCATACCGCGCTGATCCTCTGCGCCGTTCTTTCTCTCACTATCAGCGTCGCAACCAGATATGTCACAGTCGTTCGGAATGAAGCAGGCGCGACTAGGGCCGTTGCGTTGCGGTCTCCCGATGCCAAGCGACAACATCTGTTGAAGGACGGTCTCCACTGGTCTGCCCCGGCTGCGACGTTTGTCTTGTTCGAACCGACTGGGACTCGCGATGCCGTGTTGCCTACCGTTCCGCCAATTACTCGACTTTATTCGCCAGGTTTTCTATTCAGCCGACCTCCTCCCTCCTGCTGAATTTCAGCCTCTTCACAAATCGATGAACAGGCTCAGCAGGCTTTGTTCGAGGCCCGTCTTTGTTGTCAATCCTGTGATTTTGGCAGGTGGTCTCATGGAGGAGATCATGAAAACTATTTATATGGTCATCGCGATGTTGATTATCGTGCCAATGTCGAAGGCCTCTCCGACTCGAAGTAATTCAAGTGCGTTTATGCAGGGAGTTGTCGTAGATGTTCGGCAGCACAAAGTCTATTCTCCTGATTCCACAAACGGAGGCAGCAACCCTTCTGATGCGCCGCTGACTTCGCGATACTATGCCTACGAAGTCTCGGTACGCGTCGATTGCAAAATCTACGTCGGCCGGTACGAAACACCGTTTAACTACTTGTCGTCAGCTTTTACTCCCGATCGGCCGATCCAGGTCCGCTTGACCGGGCATGCCATGTACTTCGATCTGCCGAATGACCCGGATATGAGGATGAGCATTGTCCGCCGCAGAATGGAATGCGGTCAGACCCGCTAGTAAGAGCGGTTGGGCTTGCGAGGTTTTGCGGAGGAAAGCACACGACGACTTTGATCAATTGCTCCGCAAAGGCGAATTCATGAAGCAAACGCGTACGTACACCATTTCGATCGTGCTGTTGTCGGCCCTCACCTGCTCTGGTTTCGCTCAAGTGTCGGCCAGTGGGAAGACAGCGCAGAGCTTGCCGGCCGCCCCGGTTCCGCAATCCGCTGTGCCGCAAGGTGCCTCGCCCCGGAATGTACGACCGCCATCGGCTCCCCAGACTCTGGGCGCGCCGATGCCCTTGACCCTGAAGCAGGCGGAAGGACTGGCAATCAAGAACAATCCCCAGATCTCGGTTGCGCGGTTGCTCTCGCTTGCTTCGCAGCAAGTCACACGGGAGGTCAAGTCAAACCTGTGGCCTACGGCGACGGGAGATCTTACCGGCGTCGATGCGCTGTCCGGGAGCCGCATAACTGCGGGGGCTCTGAATAATCCGACCGTCTACGAGCGAGCTGCGGCCGGGCTCATGGTCACGCAACTGATTACCGACTTTGGGCACACTACAAATCTCGTCTCCAGCGCGAACTATGCGGCGAAGGCCGAACAAGAGAATGCCATCGCCACCAAGGAGCAGATCCTTCTGACGGTGGACAGAGCCTTCTACAACGCGTTGCAAGCCCACGCCGTGCTGACGGTCGCGCAGGAAACGGTAAGTGAACGGCAGACCGTTTCCGATCAGGTGGAAGCGCTTTTCAAGAGCAAACTGAAATCCGAGTTGGATTTCAGTTTTGCCAGTGTCAATCTGGCGCAAGCCAGGCTTCTGCTGCTGGACGCGCAAAACAGCGAGAACGCCGCACTGGCCACGCTTTCCATGGCGCTCGGCTTTCCCACGCTGCAGGGCTTCCAGCTTGTCGAGGACTCAACTCCGCTGATACCCCCGCCGGGCAACGTGGATGATCTAGTTTCGCAAGCTTTTTCGGCGCGCCCGGAAATACTGTCACTGCAGTTCCAATATCAGTCCGCTAAGAAATTCCAAACTGCGGAACGAGACTTGCTGTTCCCAAGTGTTCGCGCTTTGGGTGCGATTGGCGATACTCCCGTAGGAAATGCCGTGGTGGCTCCAAGCCCGAGCGCGCTCAACAATACCTATGGAGCGGTCGGCGCAAACGTCGAAATTCCGCTCTTTAACGGATTCCTCTACACGGCGAAGGCGAAGGAGGCGAATCTTCGAGCCCAAGCCACCCAGGAACGACTATTGGACATGCGCAACCTGATCTCCCGCGATGTTCGCACCAGTTGGCTGAACGCGAACACGGCCTATCAGCGGCTGGCGGTTACGCAGCAATTGTTGCAGCAGGCGAACCTGGCGCTAAATCTTGCTCAGTCTCGCTACAACCTTGGACTTGGTTCGATTGTGGAATTAAGCCAGGCACAACTTCAGAAGACGCAAGCCGAAATCAGTTTCGCTCAGGCGGGATATGACTATCGTCTGAGTTCGGCCGTGTTGATTTATGAAACTACAGGAATTTAATTGTGATGGCTTGGCTTTTTCGACAAGTATTGATTGGTTTTAGAAGGAGGAACAACGCAAAGTTGAGCGCGCGCAGGCGCACGAGAAAACAAGCACCGCTCAGCACGCGTCAATGGCTGGCGCTGACTCTCGGCATTGCAATGGTGGTTGGAGTCATATTCATACTTACGCTCTATTACCAGCCCCGATGGTAAAGAAGGTGCAGCTAATTGTTACTCTATGTGCCCTGGGCTAAACTAAAACCGTTTTCAAGGAGAACCTGTATGAATCGCATGAAGACTCTCATTGCCGCTGCCGGATTTCTGCTGAGTTCGTTGACGGCAGTCGCACAACAATCCACAGCCGCGCAAGCATCGACGGGAAATATGAGCGCGCCACCATCCAGCACCAGCACCGTCCGCGGTTGCCTTGACGGCCAGCGCGGGAACTACATCGTGGTCGAGGACAAGACCGGCCTCGTCTATGTATTAAAAGGAGTCGGCAACAAACTCGACGCCAACCTTCACCATGAAGTCGAAGTGAAGGGACGAGTGCGCTCGGGGATCATCAAGACCGGTGTGAATCCCTCGAAGTCAGGCAGCAATCCCAGCGATACCGCGCATGGGGTCGATGGCGTTCCACTGGAGGTTGCGGACGTCCAGGCAGATATTCGGTCTATCTCGAAGCACTGCAAAGCTGCCGATCAGGAGTAGGTGCTGTAGCGTAAGTGTCTCGCTCTATTGTTCCTTGCCTCCGACAACCTGGGCATGTCCCAGCGCGGAGACGAGGGACAGTCCTCCGATGACATTGCCCAGCAACGTCGGAATGAAGAACTGCACAATGAATACGCTCCAGGAGATGGCTTTCGTCACCAGCAAGAAAAACATCGTGGTGGATCCCGCGACGATGTGGCTGAATCCGCTGATGCCGACGAGGTAGGTCACGATAATAATGATGCTGACGCGCGCGGATTCTGCGCCCGGAAGCAACCACACCATCAATGCGATCAACCAACCCGCGAAAATAGCGCGTACCAGCACCGTTCCGAAGCCTGCCCCAATGTGGGCCAGGCCAATTTCTGTCAAACACTGCTGCGTGTGTGCATCGAAGATGCCAAGTTTCCCCAGGCACAGAGCGAACAAGAAGGTTCCTACCAGGTTCCCGGCCAGTACCACGGCCCACAGACGAAGCATGCGCCACAATGTGTCCAGGTCTTTCCGCAGTAAAAGCGGCAGGACGACGGTCACAGTGTTCTCGGTAAAGAGTTGCTGGCGTCCCAGTATAGTGATCAGAAATCCGATACAGTATCCAGCACGCGCAATTAGCGGCCGCCACGGCTGATCCGGCAATCGGGCGGTTAGCAGCCCTTCCGCAATAAACGAAAAGCCCATGGAAAGCCCCGCGGCCAACGCCGACCATGCGAGCGCCGGCGCAGTGCGGTGTAGTTCCTCTTCGCCTTCGCGTCGAATGGTCTCATAGACCACATGGGCGCCAATGGCCACGCGTTCTTCGACTTGCTTCTGCTCTATCCGGGTCGAGATTGTTCCCTCGCTGGAGGCTGGATCGATAACTTTTCCCTGCCTTTTGTTCACCCAAGTCTCCTTACTTGATCGGAAAAAGCGGTCAGCGCGTGAAAAGGTGAAATCTATGGTCCTAAGTGTCGCACTTGAGATGCATCCCAAGGCCAGCCCGTTTCGCAACTTATCTAGAGCTCTGCGGAAATGCGGTCGAATAACAGCCGCGTGGCGTAGACTGCCCCCACGCGCATTCGTACAATCGAACTGAGCAAGGACGTTGGGACCTGCCCTTCGGGAGAAGTCTTGTGACGGAGAATCTGGCTGCGCCGGCGTCAGGAGTGCAAGATCCGTTCCACGACGTCCTGCGCTCGGAGCCGCGGCCGCTCGACGTAGTTTTTAAGCCGGCGAATGTGGCCGTGATCGGGGCGACCGAACGCCTGGGCAGCGTTGGCCGCGCGCTCGTCTCCAACCTGCAAAACTCCAGGTTTCAAGGCAAGATTTATCCAGTCAATCCTCAACATGCGAGCATTCTGGGCGTTGCGGCCTATGCTTCCATACGCGAGGTCCCTGAAGCAGTCGACCTGGCGGTGATCGTTACGCCATCCGCCACGGTTCCAACGATTGTGCGCGAGTGCGTGAGTGCGGGGGTGAAGTCAGCGATCGTTATCTCGGCGGGATTCAGGGAGCGAGGTGCTGAAGGGCAGTCGCTGGAAAAGCAAGTCGCCCAGGAGTTGGGGGGCGGCCGCATGCGACTGCTTGGCCCGAACTGCCTCGGCTTGATGAACCCCCAGATCGGCTTGAATGCCACGTTTGCCCAAACCATCGCCCACCCTGGCAACGTCGCATTTTTGAGTCAGAGTGGCGCGCTGCTGACGGCCATCCTTGATTGGAGCCTGGGTGAAGAGGTAGGCTTCAGCGCCTTCGTTTCCACCGGATCGATGCTCGATATTGGCTGGGGCGACTTGATTGACTATCTGGGCGATGATCCGGGGACCCAGAGCATCCTCATATATATGGAGTCGATTGGTGATGCGCGCGCCTTCTTGTCGGCGGCGCGGGAAGTCACGCTCACCAAGCCGATTATCGTTTTAAAGGCCGGAAGGTCGGAGGCCGCGTCGAAAGCAGCGGCTTCGCACACCGGTGCTCTCACGGGCAGCGATGATGTTCTGGAGGCTGCGTTTCGACGGGCCGGCGTCCTGCGCGTGAACAACATCTCGGATCTGTTTTATACCGCTGGGGTGCTAAGTAAACAACCGCGGCCGCGCGGCCCCAGGCTTACCATCCTGACCAATGCCGGCGGCCCTGCAGTGCTGGCCACCGATACTTTGATCGCCAACGGCGCCGAACTCGCAACCCTTTCAACGGAATCGCTCGACGCACTCAATCAATGCTTACCGGCGCATTGGAGCCATGGCAATCCGATTGACGTACTGGGCGACGCCGATCCCGAACGTTACCATCGCGCAGTCGAGATTGCGCTCGCGGAGCCCAACAGCGATGGTCTGCTCGTCATCCTCGCTCCCCAGGGAATGACCAACCCCGCCGACGTTGCGGAGCGGTTAAAGTCCCACGCCCACGCGCATGGCAAGCCGCTCCTCGCAAGCTGGATGGGCGGAGCAAGCGTTGCCGCGGGAGAAACTATTTTGAATACCGCGGGAATTCCCACATTTGCTTTTCCTGACGCCGCCGCCCGAATCTTCAGCTTGATGTGGCGCTATACCTACAACCTTCGCGGCATCTATGAAACCCCGGTTCTCGCCGAAGGCCCGACGGAGGAAAGTGAAGCGCGGCGGAAGATAGGTACGATCATCGAGCAGGCGCGGAAACTGGGACGAACTTTGCTCACGGAATTTGAATCGAAACAACTTCTCACACTGGCTGGGATTCCAGCGGTCGAGACCCGGATCGCTCGCAACGAAGAAGAAGCAGCGGTGGCAGCGGCAGTGATCGGCTTTCCCGTTGTCGTTAAATTACATTCCGAGACCATCACGCACAAGACTGATGTCGGGGGAGTGAAGCTGAACCTTGCCGACCCTTCGGCGGTGCGCCAGGCATACCGCGCGATTGAATCCTCCGTCACCCAGAGTATGGGCGGCGAAGGCTTTCAGGGTGTGACAGTGCAACCCATGCTGAAGACCTCTGGCTACGAGTTAATTGTTGGCAGCGCTACCGACGCACAATTCGGCCCGGTATTGGCCTTCGGCTCGGGCGGGGAACTGGTCGAGGTCTATCGGGACCGGGCGCTCGCGTTGCCGCCACTCAACACGACCCTGGCGCATCGCTTGCTGGAACAAACTTTGATTTTCAAGGCTCTCTCGGGTGTGCGCGGCCGCAAGCCCGTGGATATTGCCGCGCTCGAGGCTTTATTGGTGCGCTTCAGCCGTCTGATTGTCGACAATCCAGCCATCAAGGAAGCCGACATTAATCCGCTGGTCGCGTCTGCCGATCAAATTATCGCTCTGGACGCACGCTTCGTTCTTCACAGTCGTGACGTCCCTGCCAGCGAACTCCCGAAGGCCGCCATCCGGCCGTACCCGGTGCAGTACGTTTCGCCGTGGACGATGAAGGATGGCACACCTGTAATTCTGCGGCCGATCCGTCCCGAGGATGAGCCACTGATGGTGAAGTTCCATGAAGCGCTTTCTGAACGCAGCGTGTTCCTTCGTTACTTTCAGTGGTCCAAGCTGAGCCAGCGCGTGGCCCACGACCGCCTGAGACGAATCTGCTTTCTCGACTACGACCGTGAGATTGCGCTTGTCGCGGATCACACAGCGCCTGGCACGGGCGAGCACGAAATCCTTGCCATCGGGCGATTGAGCAAACTTCATGGACGCCGCTCGGGGGAGACGGCGTTGCTCGTGCGCGACCAGTATCAACATCGTGGTTTGGGAATCGAGTTGCTTCGCCGCCTGATCCAGATCGCCCGTGACGAGCACCTGGATTCGGTACAGGCCTACATGCTCCGTGAGAACAGCGAAATGCGCAGTCTCATCGAAAAGCTTGGTTTCCGCATTCAGCCCGCCGACGAGGCTGGAGTTCACTTTACCTCGCTCGACTTGAATTAGGAATTCGCATAGCCTCGGCGTGCGACGGAATCGATGGCCCGCCGCTTATTCGTTTCCGAACGCTACGATCCTCAGCCAAATGTGACGGCAATCACACGTATTTGTGATTTCCTGCCGCTGCTTGTGAGACTTCCCCCTATTTGTCTTCGACTACTTCAAGGATGAGGCGCTCAGATGATGCCGCACCGGCTGTCCCTGCTATGTGTTTGTATCCCTATCTTGCTGTCGTGAAGCAGTTGCGCGATCCCGCCTTCAGAACTTAACAACATCGCCGGCACCCTGTGACATACATCACCATGCAGAGTGTGCTTTGTCACAGCCAAATGTGCGAGCAGAACACATACTTCATCATCATCGATATCAATCAGCAATTTTCGGAGACAAAAATGATATCCCAAATTAAGGAAGTGGCAGTCTCGTCCACGGTGACAGTTTCTCTCTTGGTTTTGCTTTTTTTTACTTTCTTGAATCCCCCCAGCGCATCGGCGGTTCCCAGCTATGCACGACAGACGGGTCTGGCATGCAGCGGATGCCACTACAACCCTCCGGAACTGAACCCCGCCGGGCGAAGGTTCAAGTTGCTGGGCTACGTTGATAAATCGGATGACGTCAAAGTCATAAAGGCGGATTCAGGCAAATCGCGGGCCGCGCTCGATCTTCTGGCTACGCTGCCCCTTTCCGCAATGATTGACACCTCATTTACGCTCACCAAGTCTCCAGTCCCAGCAACCCAAAATGGCAGTATCGAATTTCCTCAAGATATCTCGCTCTTCCTCTCTGGGGCTTGGACGACCCATCTCGGCAGCTTTGTGCAAGTCACCTATGACACCCAGGACGATCACTTTACTAGCGACAACTCGGATATTCGCTTCGCGAATAAGCGGAATGTAAGCGGCAAGGAGTTGGTTTACGGCTTGGATCTTAACAACAATCCGACTGTAGAGGATCTTTGGAACGATACCCCAGCGTGGGGTTTCCCATGGGTCAGCAGCGATTTTGCACCCACTCCGACCGCAAGCCCTATCATTAGTTCCCTGGGGCAGGACGTCGCCGGATTCGGCGGCTATCTAATGTGGAACAATCATTTGTATCTGGACGCAGCCCTGTATCGCTCGGAACATGTGAACGGTTCTCAGCCCAATCCAGGAACCGGTTCTGCCTTCAACATCCGCGGTCTGGCGCCATACTGGCGCGTCGCGTGGCAGCAGTCGACGGGAACGACACAGTTTGAGGTGGGCAGCTATGGAATCCACCTGCAGTCCACACCTAATGCGATCGCTGGCCTCGAGGATGAGTACACGGATTTTGCGATCGACAGTCAGTATGATCGGACCTTGTTCAGAAAGGATGTGCTTTCGCTGCGGGGCACGTATATCCACGAAAATTCCGACTTGAGGGCTTCCTTCGGAACGAACGCATCGCTGCGCGATAATCATTTGAACACTTTTCTGGCCAATGCCGAATATCATTTTGGCAATCGCTACTCGGGCACATTCGGGGCGTTTCATACCGGAGGCACGGTTGATCCTTTGCTGTATCCGCCAGGTGCGGTCAGCGGGAGTGCCAATGGAAATCCGCTGGGCTCAGGTTATATCGCGAATGTCTCGTATTGGCCGTGGCAGAATGTGCAACTCGCCGCCCAATACACCGGATACACGCACTTCAATGGCGGCACAACCAACTACGACGGTGCGGGTCGCAGCGCGAGCGCTAACAACACTGTCTATCTGGATTTGAAATTTCTGTTCTGAGAGATAGTTAACAAATTCGTTCCACATCGAAAAGGAGAAAAACGCAATGAGATGCAAGGGATTCATATTAGTGGTACTGGTGGCCGGGTTGTGCATGGCAGCGCAAGCAGGCTCCATCAGCGGTAAGGTTTCCGGAGTCTCAGGTGAGTCCGTCGTCTACGTCGATACCATCCCGGGGAAAACCTTCCCTGCTCCGACCAACACCCGTCATCGATCAAAAGGGGCTGATGTTTGCGCCGCACATTGCGCGGTCCAGCAAGGCACCACGGTCGAATTCCTGAACAGCGACAGCGTCGCCCACAACGTCTTCTGGACTTCGGTCGGCGGCAACAAGAAGCTCGGGCACAACCTGGGCACCTGGCCGAAAGGCGAGAAGCGTCCCTTCAAGTTCGACAACCCTGGGGCAGTGCCGCTGCTCTGCAATGTACATCCGGAGATGGCGGGCTACATCGTGGTTTCACCCACACCGTATTTCGCGGCCACGGACAAGTCCGGCGAATACAAGATCGAGAACGTTCCCGACGGCAGCTACACGGTAGTCGCGTGGCACGAGGGCGCGAAGAACAGCTCCAAGCCCGTGACTGTCGCGGGCGACAGCAAAGCCGACTTCACCCTGAGCAAGTAACAGAAATGATAGGGAGCGGGCGATCAAGCCCGCTCCTTGCCTTCTGCGAGTACAATGCATTCCATCAGACGAACGTCACGGAAAATGCCACCATGCTGAAACGGTTCAAAGACAAAAAAGTCGACAGGGATTGGTTGAACACCAACTTCCCTTGCATGATGGCTTGTCCCGCGCACACCAACGCGGGGCGTTATGTCGCGCTGATTGCGGAAGGGCGCTTTGAAGAAGCCTATCAAGTTCGCCCGCGATCCCAATCCGCTGGCCAGCATCTGCGGACGCGTTTGCGCTCATCCTTGCGAGACTGCCTGTCGTCGCGGCGAAATCGACAAACCCATCGCCATTCGCGCGCTGAAGCGTTTTCTGACCGAACGCTACGGCCCGGAATCCAAGCATCCGGTCGACGTCAATGCCGGTCGCGCTCAGAACAAGCTTCCTTTCAAAGTTGCGGTTGTTGGCGGTGGGCCGGTGGGACTCTCGGCAGCGCATGACCTTGCCCTGATGGGCTACTCAGTCACGATTTTTGAAGCCGCTCCCGGTCGCCGGCGGAATGCTCTATCTCGGCATTCCCGAATACCGTTTGCCGCGCGACGTGGTCGAAGCGCAGGTGCGCGAAATTCTCGCAACCGGCGACATCACTCTTAAGTTGAATCACGCCGCCGGACGCGACTTCGCGATTTCCGACCTGCGCCGCAGGGCTTCGACGCGGTGCTGATCGCCGTCGGCGCGCATCGCAGCCGCGACCTCACCATTCCCGGCGTCGATCTCGACGGCGTCTACAAAGGCATCGATTTTCTGCTCAACGTGAATCTCGGCTACAAGTTCACCATCGGCAAGAAAGTCATCGTGATCGGCGGCGGCAACGTCGCCATGGACGTGGCGCGTTCCGCGGCTCGCGAAGTCGTCCACCAGCATGTCGGCCGGCGTGGAAGACCTCGAGCCTTCGCAGGAGAACGTCAGCGCCGTGGCCACCAAAGAGATGGTGGACATCTCGCTCTCAGCGCTGCGCCTGGGCGCGCAGGAAGTGCATCTTGTCTGCCTGGAGAAACGCGAGGAAATGCCAGCGGCGCTGGAAGAGATTGAAGAGGCCGAAGACCGAAGGCATCATCATGCACCCGGGCCTCGGCCCCAAGCGCATGATCGGCAAAGACGGCCAAGTTGTCGCGCTCGAAACTCTCAAGACCAAATGGGTGTTCGATGAGAACAAACGCTTCAATCCAGCGTTCTACGAAGGCAGCGAGACTCAACTCGAATGCGACACCATTATCATGGCGATCGGGCAGGCGCCGAATCTGGACTTTCTCAAGCCCGAAGACGGGGTCGAACTTTCTCCGCGCGGACTGATCGCGGTAAATCCGCAAACCCTGATGACCTCGGCGCAGGGAATTTTTGGCGGGCGGCGATTGCGTCTTCGGCCCGCGTCTGATTATCGACAGCGTCGCCGACGGCAAGCGTGCAGCGGTTGGCATCGATGAGTTTCTGCGAGGCCGCAAACATCCCGAACCGATTGTCGAAGTCGAAGTGTTCAAGCGTCACAGCATGCCGCTGGACTTATTCGACCTGAATCGGCCACCCATACCCATGCTGCCGCTGGAGCGCCGCACCGGCGTCACTGAAGTCGAGATCGGATACGACGCGGCCTCCGCCATGGAAGAAGCTCAGCGCTGCCTGCACTGCTGGGTCAACACGGTTTTCGAAGGCACGCCGGAAGACGGCAGCATGTGCATCCTCTGCGGCGGTTGCGTGGATGTCTGTCCCGAAAATTGCCTCGAACTGGTGTCGCTCGACCGTATCGCAGTTCGAGCCCGAAACCGTGCAGCAGATCCGCGAACACCAGGAATTGTTTGGCGTGGAGCTGGACGAAGTCGCGGCCGATGAACTCGGCATCGTGACCGGTTCCGCCATGCTGAAAGACGAAACTCGCTGCATTCGCTGCGGACTGTGCGCGATGCGCTGTCCGGTCGGCACCATCACGATGGAATCTTACAACCTGGTGTCCGCGGAGCCAACCGGATTGATTTCCATTGAATCCATCGATGGTCCACATCCGTCCCAAAGCGCCAGCCATGGCGGAGGCCCAAAGTAACCATGCCTGAAGAAAAATCAAATCGCGGCCCAGCGACAAGGAGTTCGACCGCCGCGCCTTTTTCGTGAAGCTGGGACTCGGATCGCTGAGCATCGCCGCCGCCGGCACCGTCGCTTTCGCCTACCAGTTTCTCTCGCCCAACGTGCTGTTCGAGCCCTCGCCGATCGTCAACGCGGGAAAGCCCGAAAGCTATCGCGTTGAATTCCGTCACCCTGGACGTGAACACCGGAATTTATCTGGTCCACGCCAAGGAAGGTTTTTTCGCCCTGAGTGCGGTCTGCACTCATCTCGGCTGCCTGACCGCGTGGAAGCCGGAGCTGGGCATCATCGCCTGCCCGTGCCACGGCAGCAAGTTCAAACGCGACGGGGAGAAGATCGAAGGTCCGGCGCCCAAGCCGCTGCCGTGGCTGCAGACCTGGCTCAGCGACGAAGGCGATCTGATGGTCGACCGTTCGGTCGACCATTCGTCCCATGGAGTTTGTGAGGGTGTGAGCATGGCGAAAACCGTTATCAACTATTTCGACGATCTGCGCGGGACCCGAGTGTGGCGATCGGTCTTCCGCAGCGGCACCGGATCCAGCACGCTGCACCGCGCGCTGGCCATCCAGCAGAATCGTATTCCTGCATCTTGTTCTCCACCAAGGTGCGCACGCCGCATGCTGCAGCTTCAGCGCGACCTGGTACCTGGGCACGCTAACGCTGGGTACGTTCCTGATCCTGGTCATCACCGGCATTCTCCTGATGCTCTACTACCATCCCTCGGTGCCGCAGGCCTATGCCGATACGAAGGATCTGCAGTTCGTCGTATCGTCCGGATTGTTTCTGCGCAACCTGCATCGCTGGTCCGCGCATGCCATGGTCTTTCTGGTGTTCGCGCACATGTTCAAAGTGTTTTACCGCGGCGCGTACCGCCCTCCGCGCGAATTCAACTGGGTGATCGGAGTTATCCTGCTGCTGATTACGCTGCTGCTCAGTTACACCGGCTACCTGCTGCCTTGGGATCAGTTGGCGTTCTGGGCGATCACCGTCGGATCGAACATCGCGTCCGCGGTGCCAGTATTCGGCAACAAGGTTCACTTCCTGATGCTGGGCGGAAATCATGGTGAACGCCAATGCGCTGCTGCGCTTTTACGTTCTGCACTGCATGATTCTGCCGCTGGCCGCGATGCTTTTCATCGCGATTCACTTCTGGCGCATTCGCAAAGATGGCGGACTCTACGCGCATCAGAGTGAGCCCAGAACCGCCGCCGCTCAACCGGCTCCGGTGGCCGCGAAGGGGGCGCAATGCAGCGATCCGAAAGACTTCGTCGCCGGCATCGATTCGAACGCCCGCAAGTCTCCGACGCGGGTTGTCTTCGTCACCCGGCGCACCTCGGCGCAGGTCAAGGTTACGGACGAAGACGAAGCTGCAGACTTATCCCGGAAGTCCTGTTCCGCGCCGTCGTCGCCATCGAAGTGCTGGCGATCGCATCTGGTGGTCATGGCGCTCCGTCTTCAATGCTCCGCTCGAAGGGCATTGCCGATCCATCGCACACGCCCAATCCCGCGAAAGCGCCCTGGTACTTCCTCGGCCTGCAGGAAATGCTGCACTACTTTCCTCCGGTGGTTGCCGGTGTGCTGGTTCCGACGCTGGTCGTCATCGCGCTGGTTGTCATTCCCTACTTCAACATCAACATCGAAGCCGAGGGCCTGTTCCTGAAAGATCGCAGAAGCGGCGCATTCGGATCTTCTACGTCGTTGCGCAGCGCTGTGCTGTTTTCCTATTGTTCTTCGATGTATATCGTCGCGCTGGTGCCGACCCTGATCGTTGCCGCTGTTCATGATCGCTGGCCGCGCAAAGTTCGCCGCAGTCGCCTTCGCGTTTCCGGCGCTATCTGGCTGCCAAGCCGCTCTCCTTACTGGATCATGACCTGGTTTCTGTTCGAACTGGTCGTGCTCACCGCGGTCGGCACATTCTTCCGCGGCCCAGGCTGGTCCTGGGTGTTGCCCTGGAGGAGTTAAGTGCAATCATCCGAAGCAACACTTGTCTTCGCTGTGGAAGACGCTCTTCGGTGATCCCGTCCGCGCCTTTGGCGTGGTCAGCCTGCTATTGTTGATCTCGCTGGCCATTGCTCCGGCAAAGAATCACTTCAGCGAATGGCGTCACTACCAGAAACAATATCTGTCGCTGATCCGCACGACGCGGAGACGCGGTCACACTGCAGCGCCACTTCCACGGCGGGCATCCAGCAGATATGGCTTCCGGAATTGGGAGCCGTCGATCGCTGCACCACCTGCCACGTCGGATTGAAAGAAGCCAGTCTCGCCGACGTCAGCAGCCAGCCCTTCCGTCCGCATCCGGTGATTCCGCACACGTCGGACCAGTTCGGATGCGTGATGTGCCATCGCGGACAAGGCGCTGCCACCACCGTCGAAGAAGCTCACAGCAGCACACTCGCATGGGAGCAGCCGATGCTGCCGGCGCGCTACGTCGAATCTTCCTGCGGCCAATGCCATCGCGCGCCCTTAATTGGCACCCCAGCAACTCAACGCCGGCCGCACTTTGCTGGCTCGCTATGGCTGCGTGCACTGTCACACCATCAAACTCGCCGACGGCAGCGCGATGCAAGCCGACCGACGATCCACCATCGCTCGAGCACATCGCCGACAAGACCACGCGGGAGTGGATCTATGCGTGGCTGAAGGATCCGCAGGCCTACGCCGTCAGCGCGACGATGCCGAATTTCAAGTTGAGCGATGACGACGCGCGCGACATTTCCGCCTTCCTGATCGCGAACAGCACGCCCATACTCGGAGACACCGCGCCAATTACTCCTGCCGGTAAAGATCAGAAGGCCGCCGATCCAACCGCCGGCGCAAGCCTCTACGGAGAATCATTCTGCGCCTCCTGCCATGCGGTGCAAAATGCTGCGGGAAACGTGGTCGGCGGCGATGTGGGTCCGGAACTCACCCGCATCGGAAACAAGGCGAAGCCGGAATGGCTGCGCGCGTGGTTGCGCAATCCGCGTGTCTACGATCCCGGCACCGCCATGCCGCACTACCGTTTTACTGACCAGCAAGTCTCCTTGTTGGCCACCTTCCTCGGAAACAAGGCCGATGCCGATCTGCTGACCAACGTGCATCTCGACGCTGCCACTCCGGAGCAGATCGCGCACGGGAAACTTCTGGCGACCGAGTACGGCTGTGCTTCATGCCACGAGATCACTGGCATCAAGAAGCCAGATAACTTCGCTCCTGAATTAACGCGCATCGGAAGCAAGCCGCTCGCGCAGATTCTCTTTTTGCCGGACATGCAGCGCACCCTGCCGGATTACATCTCAGCCAAAATCCGACAACCGCGCGCCTTTGGAGCGGCACTAAAAATGCCGCAGTACGCTCTTGCTCCCGGCGCAGATCGATGCTTTGACCACTGCGCTGCTTTCGTTTACGGATCGCGCGCCACGAATTGCCGCCGGCATTAACCCTGCCTGCCTTCCCGCCTTCGAATTACGAGCCGGCAGGAAAAGCTGGACAACTCATGTCGGACCTAGCTTGCTTCAGTTGCCACGCGATCAACGGCCGGGGCGGCGACATGGCTCCTGACCTGACGTGGGAAGGCAGTTCGGTACAGCGGCCAGTGGCTGCAGGCATTCTTGAAGAATCCGGGCACTCTGCGTCCAGCTCTGATCCGCCGCATGCCGAGATTCAATCTGTCGGACGGCGACATCTTCGAGCTCACCGACTACATCATGACGGTTTATCAGACTCCCGCATTCGATCGCGATTCGATGCCCGCCAGCGGATATTCCCCCGCGCAGGTAGAACAGGGGAAACAGCTTTTCTATTCGAAGTACGCCTGCCAGTCTTGCCACATCATTGATACGAAGGTGGACAAAGGCTACATAGGGCCAACCCTCACGCAAGTGGGCGCGCGGTTGAACGCTGCCTGGATTTATCCACTGGCTGAAGAACCCGCAGACCATGCGGCCCGGAACTATCGAACCGAACCGCAACATGAACGACGAAGATGCCCGCGCACTGACCGCATTCCTGACGACACTCAAGGGCTCTGGCAAACTGGAGGCGAAGAAATAGAAATGAAGACACGAGCGATCGTACTCGCCTTGCTGAGCCTGATGCTTTGCGGATGCTCTCGCAAAGGAACGAACGTTTTGGTTGCAAACTTCGGGACAGCGCTGGTTGAATCCAGCGGCGGCAAGCAGATCGGCGCAACCGGTATGGTGCTGGCTCAGCCTCTCGTGGTGCAGGTGAATAACGAATCGGGAAGCGCGGTCGTGGGCGCGCTGGTCACTTTCAGCGGCCCGGCTGACGTCAGCTTCGATCCCGCGACGGGGACAACTGACACGAGTGGACAGTTCACTACCAACGTCCGGCTCGGCGGAATGGCCGGTCGATACCAACTTACCGCGCACACGCGTACAAAGACTCAGAAGTCAGTCGATCTGAAGGTGGAAGAGATCGCGCTGGGATATCAGCAGCAACTGGGAGCCCAACTCGACGACAAATATTGCGCTCGCTGCCATAATCCCGAGTCTTCAGCAGAGCGCGTATCGAATTACGATAACCTTGAAGTCAAGCCGCATCCGTTCACGGAGGGCGACACGCTCAACAAAATGAGCGACGCCGACTTGACCGCCATCATCAGTCACGGCGGGCCGGCTCTGAACAAGTCAGCATTGATGCCACCGTACGGTTATACTCTCAGCAAGACGGAGATCGACGCGCTGATTGCTTATATCCGCCTGATCTCTGACCCGCCCTATCGTGCTGCCGGAACGGTCTACGCACAAAAGTAGGACTCGCGTGCCGCATCGTCTGTTTGTTCATGGTTATCGCGAATAGGGCTCTGGCTACCGGGACAGGTGTCGGGAAGGTCACAGCACTCGAAAATCTAGCGAGCCAAATCGGCAGACGCTGTCGCTTTCACTGGTTGCGCTTCAATCCGGCGAATTGTCGCGCGCAACCAGGCGCCGAGCGCTTCCTCAAGTTCCTGCTGAGTTCCCGTACGGTACAAAGATGCAATCGTCTCGCCGGTCGGCGACAACGGGATGTGAATACATGGGGTCTGTTCCGTACGCGCCGTTTCTGGGACAAATTGCATGAGCAGGCATTTTTCGCAGGGTTCGCGGTCCTTCGAGTTAAAGTTCATGCAGGTGGGAGAATCCTCGAAAATAAAGCGAGGACGCCAGGCTTCCCGCGGCAATCGCCCGTAACCACCTTGCTCGAGAAACTCCAGTTCGAACTTCAGCACGTCCAGCACATTGCGATCATCTTTTTGCATAACTCACCCTTGGCTCTAGTTTGGACTATGGCGCAAAGTGCCGCTGTGACCGCCATCACAGCCGGAGGTGAAGGGGGTCACAGACCAATTCAGACCTGGACGTAGTCGGCCTAACCCGGTCTGTGTCATGGTGGGTTAGAACGGGAATCAAGAGTTTTCCACTTCCCAGTTGCACTGACTCGGGCGGTGGGGACGATTAATCCCTTAGTTCTTTCGACTTGCGAACACATACAATACCAAGCATATGTGACTGGGGTCACGGACCGCGTCCCCGGGAAAGGTTCAATATCGCAACGTGCAGTCGTATTTTGGTTCCAATGGTTGTGCCAACGAACTCGAGGAGCTTAAAAATGATGAGAATTGACTTTCGCGTACTTACTTTCGCCACAGTGTTAACGATTCTTCTCGCCATTCCATTATCGATGCATGCGCAAAACGCATCGGAGACCCTTTTCAAATCAAAATGTGCGGCCTGCCATGGTGCTGACGGTACCGGTTCGTCCATGGGAAAGAAAATGGGCGCCCACGATTTCACCAGCGTCGAAGTGCAGAAAATGTCGGACGCCGAACTTACTGACACGATCACGAACGGCAAAAACAAAATGCCCAAGTACGGGTCTCTAGCGCCGGAAGACGTTAAGGGCCTCGTGGCCTACATCCGCACCCTAAAAAAATAGCTTCGGCCAGGGTCGGCAATCAAGCGTAGAGAAATTGTCCAGCGCCGCCGATCATCCGCATCAACCCGTGGAGTGTGCTCGCGCAGCGGCGCGTAGGGCGAAGGAGAGTGCGATCTTACATGAATCCCCGGAGACGCATCCGAGATTGGTCGCAGCCGATCTATTTTCTTGGGCAAAATCCCGTGACACTCACGGGTGCGGTTGTGACGACGAGCACGGCGCTTACGACCATCGCCTTCTGGTTCTATGACATCTTCTTGCCGGGACCACCGCACCCTTATATCGGCCTGCTGGTATTTCTAATCCTGCCTGGAATTTTTATTCTCGGCCTGCTGCTGATTCCACTGGGTATTTGGCTGAGACGCAGAACTCTGGTCGGGAGCGGGACGCTGCCGGGAGTCTATCCCGCCATCGATCTCAGCCTGCCCGTGGTGCGTCGTACTCTCGAATGGGTGGCATTGGCCACCATGCTCAACCTTCTCATTATTGGGACGGCATCGTACCGCGGTGTCGAATATATGGATTCGACCAGTTTCTGCGGGACCACCTGTCACCGGGTCATGGATCCCGAGTACACGGCCTATCAGAATTCGCCTCACGCCCATGTGGCTTGTGTCGAATGCCACATCGGACCCGGGGCGGGATGGTTTGTACGCTCCAAACTTTCCGGTTTGCGCCAGGTTTATGCCGTCACCTTTCATACCTATTCACGTCCCATTCCCTCACCGGTCAAGTATCTGCGCCCGGCGCGCGAGACTTGTGAACAGTGCCACTGGCCGCAGCGCTTCACCGGCGACAAGTTCCTCGTCAACACCAGTTACAAGGATGACGAAAAAAATACCCCGCAAACTGACGTTTTATTGCTGAAAGTCGGCGGAGGCAGCGGACAGGGTTCAGTCGGCATTCACGGCCACCATCTCGCTGACACAGCGCGAATCCGTTACATCTCCACGGATGCCGAACGGCAGACGATTCCGGTTGTGTACTACACCGACGACCAGGGAAAAACCACCGAGTTTATTTCCAGCGATGCCAAGCCCACGCAACAACAGTTGGATAAAGGGGAGCATCGCGTGATGGATTGCGTGGACTGCCACAACCGCCCCACGCATGCCTTCGACTTGCCTGACAACGCCGTGGATAAACAAATGTCCGCGGGGCACATTAGCCCGGAACTTCCCTACATCAGAAAAAAAGCGGTCGAAGTTCTCAAGGTCAATTTTCCCGCCCGGGAAATGGCAAAGCAGAGCATCAGGGACGAAATCAACAATTTCTACCGCACCAATTACCCGCAGATCTATCAGACCCGGCGTCCGCTGGTGCAGCAAGCGGGCGAGGAAGTGGTTGCGATTTACCTGCGCAATATTTTCCCCGACATGGGTGTGAACTGGGGTGTTCACCCCAACAACCTTGGACACAACGATTCTCCAGGCTGCTTCCGCTGCCATGACGGCAGTCACACCAGCGCCGATGGGCAGACCATTACCAACGATTGTTCCGCGTGCCATCAGGTTCTGGCAGCAGGTGAAGAAAATCCCAAGATCTTAAGTGATCTCGGAATGAAGTGAGGTGAGCCGTGGTAAACCGCGTTCGGCTGAAAAGGACGCGCGCAAGCGCTGGAGTCGGACGATTTAAGTTCACCTTCATGCTCTTGCTCGCGAATCTCATGGCCGCGGGCGCGCTGATTCCTACCACACTTGCGCGCAGCCCAAGGCACCGCAGCCGCTCAAGCAGGATGAAAGCTGCCTTGCCTGCCACGGCCAGGCGGGAATGACCTCAGCCAACGGCAAAAGCATCTCCATTGATCCCACCAAGCATGCAGCCAGCGTGCACGGTATTTTGGGCTGCACCGATTGCCACAGCGACATCAAGGATTTTCCGCACCCAGTCAAAGTCGTGAAGGTGCAATGTTCGACTTGTCACGCCGACGAGGCTTCCCATGTAACCGCAAGCATTCACGGTGCGCTCGGCGACGAAGCTTGCCAATCCTGCCACGGAAATGCCCACGAAGTGGCCATGGCGGCACAGACGGCGCCCGCGAAGTGCGCCCAGTGCCATGCCGACGAAGTGAAAGAATTTTGGCAGAGCGTTCACGGACAAGCCGCCGCGGCTGGCGATCCAGACGCTCCGAACTGCGCTTCCTGCCACGGGTCCGTGCATCAGATTCAGACCTCGGGCGATACAACTTCATCGGTTGCCAAGAAAAATCTGCCCGACACTTGCGCCTCCTGCCACAGCAACCAGCAATTTCTTTCGCGGCACAAAATTTCCTTCGCGCACCCTGTGGAACTTTATCGGCAGAGCGTGCACGGACGAGCCGTGGCCAACGGAAACGGAGCTGCCGCAACCTGCTCGGATTGCCATGGGAGCCATGGAATTCTGCCATCGCAAGATGCGCGCTCCAAAGTCAACCACTGGAATATTCCCGCAACCTGCGGACAGTGCCACGCGGAAATCAGCAAGACCTACCTGGAAAGCGTGCACGGACAAGCCATGAAGAGCGGAGTATCGGGGGCGCCGGTGTGCAGCGACTGCCACGGAGAACACTTGATCCTCGAGCCGCAACAGGGTGCATCCCTGGTGAATGCTTCCCGCGTTTCCATGGCCACGTGCGGGCGCTGCCACAGCGATGAACGCCTCGCCTTGCGCTACAACCTGCCCGCCGACCGGGTTCCCTCTTACGCCGACAGCTATCACGGTCTCGCCATGCGCGCTGGTTCGCAGAGTGTGGCCAATTGCGCCTCTTGCCACGGCGTGCACAACATCTTCCGCTCGTCCGATGCTCGCTCTACCGTGAACGCGGTGAATCTTTCGAAGACTTGCGGAGCCTGTCACTCCGGTGCCGGCCAGCATTTTGTTATCGGGCCAGTGCACGTTCAAACCGCCAGCGGCCCCGCACATCCGGTCGTGTCCTGGATTCGCTGGACGTACGGGCTCCTGATCCCGCTGACGCTGGGATTCATGGTTGTGCATAACCTGCTCGATTTTCTGGCCAAACTCATCCGGCGCCGGCCGCGCCACGAACTTGGCGGACAGGTATCGCGCATGAATCGAAATTTCCGCATGGCTCATGCCGGCGTGATTCTTAGCTTCCCCGTACTGGTGTTCACCGGATTTGCCCTGAAGTATCCCGAATCCTGGTGGGCGCGTCCCCTACTGCTGTGGGAGGGGCATTTCGCCTTTCGCGGATTGGTCCACCGCTGCGCCGCGATTGTGCTGATCGCTTCCACCGTCTACCACGCGATTCATCTTGCGCTGAACCGGCGGGACCGTTTGTTCCTGACGGCGATGCTCCCACAATTCAAAGACGCGACTGATCTGGTTCAGGTTTTCGCCTACAATACCGGTCTCACGAAAACCGAACCACACTTCGCCAAATTCAACTACGCCGAAAAAGTCGAATACTGGGCGTTTATGTGGGGCACAGTAGTGATGACGGTCTCCGGCTTCTTGCTGTGGTTCAACAATTTCACCCTGCGCTACTTCCCGAAGTGGGTCTCGGATGCGGCCACCGCCATCCATTATTATGAAGCCCTGCTGGCGACGTTTTCCATTCTGCTGTGGCACTTCTATATGGTAATCTTCGACCCGCTCGTCTACCCGATGGATACGGCATGGATCAATGGCAAAGTCCCGGCTGACCATTACCGCCATTCCCGTCCCGCGTATCTGCGCGCCTTGGAACGCGCCCACCTGGTCGAGCCGTCAACTGATGCTGATGTCGAGGAACAGAAAGCTGCTGCCGCGAAGGCCGGTCATGACTCGGGGGCCTGACCCCACGCCCGCTTCGTGCGGACGCCACATTAGAATCCAATCTCTTCCTGCTCGTATTCTCCTTCCTCGTTGGTAAACCTGGGGAATAAATCAATGCGTGAAGACTGCAGGCTCGTCGATGGACGGCGTGACTGAACCGTGTTTAAGACCGCCCAAAATGAACCCACAACGGGAACAAAAGAGAAAACATGTGACGGTTATCACAAAGGGTTTCCACTTCTGACTTGATAATCCGCGTATCGCACACACCGAGCCATGAAAGCTATGGCAGAGAAACGTATGAACAAGACGAATTTCAGAAGAGTGCATTCCTGGTTCACGCTTCGGTTGCCGATCTCGGTTGCAGCTTTCTTGCTTTTGCTGCTGGGGTTGGGCTCATCCCGGGCGGGAGCAGGGGACAAGGCCGATAAGAGCGAAACCACTTCCGCCCCTGTCGAGGACACCACCAAATACGTGGGCGCGCAGACCTGCAAGACCTGTCACGAGGAAATCTACAACCACTGGGAGAAAACTCCGCATTGGAAGACCACGTTGAACAAGAGCGGCGGCACTGCCAAGCAAGGCTGCGAGGGTTGTCATGGACCCGGCGCGGATCATGTGGCGGGCGGTGGCGACAAAAGCAAGATCTTCAGCTTCGAGGGACGCTCCCGGGAGGAAACCAGCGCGCGCTGTCTAAGCTGTCACGGAGAAGCTCATGCGCAGTCCCACTTCGCGCAATCCGCCCATGCCGGCGCGGACGTGGGCTGTATCGACTGCCATTCTCCTCATCACGCCCAGGAAAAACAGCATCTGTTGGTGCAAAATCAGCCCCAATTGTGCTACGGATGCCATACCTCAACCAAGGCTGACTTTGCCAAACCCTTTCACCATCGGGTGAACGAAGGCCTGGTGCAATGCAGCGACTGCCATAACCCGCATGGAACGGGCACGGTACGGCAAGCGCAAACTCTGGCCAGTGGAGATGCGGCTTGCTCCAAGTGCCATGTCGATAAGCAGGGACCATTTGTCTACGAGCATGTGCCGGTGAAGACCGAAGGCTGCAGCAGTTGCCACACCGCGCATGGTTCGACCAATCCGCGGCTGCTTAACGTCAGCCTGGTCAATATGCTGTGTCTGCAGTGCCATACCTTTCCGACCCAGGGCCCGATCGGCCCCGTGCACAATCAATCGGCGAAGTATCAGGCTTGCACCATGTGTCATCAGGCGATTCACGGATCCAATTTCAGCAATGTCTTTTTCAAGTGAAGGCAGCAGTGATGGCGTCGCTCAGAAAACTTGCGGTTGGCAATGGTTGCTGATAGTCGTTGTGATGGGCGGAATGCTTTTGTGCACAGTCTTCTGGCGCGGCGCAGAACCCTCCCGCAGAGCCGGACGGCATGACCACCAGCGGCTACGTGATGCACTCATCCATTGAGATGGGCTACCGCTTCACCGACCGTAGCGGCAGTGACGATATGTACGACACGCTGGTGAACCTGCAGACGGGCCCTCGATTTCTCAATCAGACGCTTTTCCATGCAGTCGCAGGATCATCAGGGCGTCCTGTTTGACGACCTGAATCTCAACAGCTTTGGCTGGGGAGGCGACCCCAACAATGCCCTGCGAATCCGCGCCGACAAGAACCGGTGGTACAACCTGCAGGGAAGTTTCCGTCGCGATCAGAGCTTCTTTGATTACGACTTGCTGGCAAACCCCCTGAATCCGCCGACCTCCACGCCATCGATTCCAGCGTTGAACTCGCGCCACGCATTTGACACCACCAGGCGCATGACGGATATCGATCTCACCCTGCTACCGCAGTCGCGGGTGAGTTTTCGATTGGGCTTCTCCCACAACAACATGAACGGCCCCTCATTCAGCAGCATTCACCTCGGCACGGATGCGATGCTTTTTCAGCCCGTGAACACCACCATGAACTCTTACCGTCTGGGGATCGACTGGAGAGTTGCACCGCGCACGGTTCTAAGCTACGACCAGTTCCTTGATTACTACAAAGGAGACACGGACGCGCAACTGGCATCATTCGCACCCGCGCTTCTGCCCGGGTGGAACCCCAGTCGAATTGGGCTTGTCCATCGACACTGGAAACAAGGTGCCCTGTGCAGTAAAGCCGCCAGCCACCAGTCTGATTGATTCCACTGGGACTTTGACCAATATCAACTGCAGCGCTTACTTCAGCTACTCGCGCGACCAGCGGATTCGCACCTCCACGCCCACCGAGCGGGTGGGCTTACGCAGCAATTATTTCCAGCGAGTGGATCTGGTCGCTTCTTTTTCCTACAGCGCAGCCGACATGAGCACGCCCCTCGACGAGGCCTTCAACGGCCTGGAAACGCGTACCAGCGACCGCGCCTTTCTGGGGACGGGGACGGGGAGCGCGAATCGAATATCCGATGTACTCGATCTCGGGGCGACAGTGCACCTGACTACGCATCTGCGCCTGATCGAGAAATTCTACTTTTGGGCCTTCCGTATTCCCCAGAACGGCAATTTCACCGAAATCGACAGCGTGTGCACGGGCTTGTGCACCCTGCTGACGCCACTCAGTGCCACTGCGCCAGCCACGGCGACCACTCTGACCCTGGCATCCTTTAACCAGACGTGGAAAAGAAATCAGACGGAAGTAGCTTGGGACATCTCGAAAAAAGCTCGGCGCTCGCATTGGCTACCGCTATGGCGATCAGGTTTTCAATGACTTCAAGGATTTCCTGCCCGGAGACGAGACGCCCATCGTGGTGCATGAGAACACGGCTCTGTTTGGCTTCTGGGCCCGGCCCAGCCGTGCCTTGCGATTGAACTTCGATCTGGAGGACAGCCAGCTACGACAACGTGATCGTTCGCATATCCCCGCGAAAGGAATCTCGCTATCGTGTTCAGACCACTTACTACGCCGCGACCATGGGCGGTTCTGGGCGGGTCCGTCAACATTCTGCAGGACGCGAACGCCAACACTTTGACCAACTATGTGGGACATAATCGAAATTACGGATTCACTGCCTCGCTGGCGCCGCGTGATCGCTTCGGGCTCGACTTGGCATATAACTACAACGATGTGATCCAAAATGCTCTGATCTGCTTCAATGACACGCCACCGCCTGGAGTGAGTCTTCCTTTCGTGACCACCGCCGCTTCCTGCGCGGCGAACGATCCCGCCAACCCGCTGCTGGCCAATTCGTTTTACACCAACCACACCAACTTCGGAATGGCCGCGGTCAGAATAAAACCTGTGCACGCGAGTGACGGCGAACTTCGGCTACAGCATCACCAAGGTTGACGGCAGCATCCCGCAGTTCAATATCCTGCAGCCTCTCGGCTCCTCGCAGTACAGCTACTATCAACCGGTGGTCAATCTGATCGTGGATCTGGGTCACGAAGCTGGCTTGGAATAACGGTTGGAATTATTACCAGTACGACGAGGGTTCATTTGTCGGACCCACGGCGCCACGATATTTTCACGCCAACGCGCTGACCGAGTCGCTGCGTTACGCATTCTGATGTTCTTGGGGTTGGCGAAAGAAATGGGCTCGTAGTATGAGAAGGGGCCGGCGGAGGTTGGACCGGCCCCTTGGAGCGGCTTCCTCTACGCGGTGATCAGGGATTCCAGGGCGACACGATTAGGAATCACCAGGGTGCAACCGTTCTGCTGGATGAGTCGTTGCTTTTTGAAGCCGGCGAAAAGACGGCTGACAGTCTCGCGCGACGTGCCGATCATCTGGCCGATTTCTTCGTGGGTCAGAGCCATTTTCACGCTGGCTGGGATTTCTGGATTCAGTGTTCTGGTCGAGCCATCCCACTAAAAGGCGGGCAAGTTTTTCACTGGCGGAGTCAGAAAGGATCAGATCACGGATTTCGCGGCAGGTTCCCGCGTAATCCCGGCTGATGTGCTGAGTCACCCACAAAGCGATCTCACCGTTTTGCCGCATGAGGCGCAGCAAATCGCTTTGTCGCAGGAAGCTGACCTCGGACGGTTCCTGGGTCTCGGCTGTGGCTTCGTATGGGCGCCCGGAAACCGTAGCCGCAACACCCAATGGTGAGCCGGCGTCAACAATACGCAAAATGAGCGTCCTGCCATCGCTGCCACAAATGGAAAGCTTCACCCGGCCTCGACGCACAATAAACACCCCCCGCGGGGCCTGGCCCTCGGCGAACAAAACCGCTCCCGTGGGATAGGTCGTGGTGATGCCTTGTTGCTCCAAAGCCTCGGCTACAACGGGAGGAAGTTCACAGAAGCTTCTGTCGGCTGATGCGATATTTTGCGCGTTGTTCACTATGTGGGTCGCCATTATTATTGCCTCGTTCACCTTTACTTTGGCAAGTGCTCGGCCATTCGACCGAGGCTGGGCAACAATTCAGGCGATGGATTGCAAGTGGATCAAAACAAATGGTTTACTTAACACTGTAAGTCGAGGCACGATCCCTCGCGCATCCCGATCGTCCCTTTGAGGTGCGTGCTTTCACACATAGATGTGTGATCTCCATCACCGATAGCTTGGTTATGTGGCCCGAATCAGAAGGGGCGGCCGGGGTCCCGACTCAGCTTTAGCCGCCTTTCGTGACTGAAGCATTCACCCCAGCGTCGCGTCAATCGTGTTCAGCAGAGCCGTACGGGAGAATGGCTTCTCCAGGAGGGTTATGCCGCGTTTCAACACTTCGCGTTCCGCGATCAACTCACCGGTATAGCCTGACATGAAGACAACTTTCACAGTCGGATGGGATACGTGCAAACGTTCGACCAACTCAGGGCCGCTCATGCGGCGCATCACCACATCGGTCAATAACAGGTCAATCGGATCAGCATGAGACTGCACCCATTCGAGGGCGGATTTCCCGTCGTCCGCCTCGAACACCGTGTACCCGTGCTCCTGAAGAAGTTGCCGTGTGAGGCTGCGCATGATTTCGTCGTCTTCCACCAGCAGAATCGTGGTTCCTTGCCGTTTAGGGACGAGCATCTCCGGATCAGCGCTGGGGCCAAGCCCAACTTTGTGATCCGCGCTGGGCAGGTAGATTTTAAAGGTGGTCCCGTGCCCCAGTTCGCTGTAGACGAGAATATGGCCGGCACTCTGCTGGACGATGCCATAAACGGTGGCGAGGCCCAAACCAGTTCCCTTGCCCACCTCTTTGGTAGTGAAGAAAGGCTCGAAGATGCGGGATATTGTGGCGTCGTCCATGCCAATGCCAGTATCACTCACTGTGAGCAGAACGTATTGGCCTGCCGGCATGGCCTGATGTTGCGAGGCGAAGGCCTGATCAAATTTCACCGCGCGAGTCTCGAGAATAAACTTGCCACCGCGCGGCATAGCGTCGCGAGCGTTGACCGCCAAATTGATCACGATCTGGTCGAGTTGGCCGGGATCGGCCTCAACCACCGCTGAGCGCGATTTGGGCACGATAAGAATGTCAACATCGTCTCCCAGAAGCGGGCGCAGCAGCTTGCTGATATCTCGCAGCCGCTCATTCAGGTCGAGGATTCGCGGTTGAATAGCCGACGTCCGGTGGAAGGCGAGCAGTTGACGGGTCAGGGACGTGCCCCGCTCACTCGCCTTCCGAATGTTCTCTACGTAGAGCGACGGTTCGGCGGCGGGATCGATGCGGTCGCGGAGAAACTCGGTGCAGGCATTGATGATCGCCAAAATATTATTAAAGTCGTGCGCGACTCCTCCAGCCAGCCGGCCGATGGCTTCCATCTTCTGCGCTTGACGAAGCTGGCTCTCAGCCCGCTTCTGGCCGGTGATATCGCGTACGATCGCAGACGCTCCCACGATGTCGCCCGCCGCGCTGCGCAAAGGAGAGACCGAGACGGAAACATTCAGCTGGCGCCCCTCCTTGGTCAATCGCACGGATTCGTAGTGCTCGATGCTCTCACCTCTGGCAATCTTCTTCAGAATCTCCGGAATTTCATCGGGCCGATCACTGGGAGTTAAAAGCGAAATGTTCTTCCCCACGACTTCCTCAGGCTTGTACCCATACATACGCTCGGCGCCTCGATTCCAGCTGGTGATCACGCCGTTCAAATCCTTGCTAAGGATCGCGTCCTCGGAAGAATCAATGATCGAAGCCAGCTTGGAGCGGGATTCGCCCAGTTGTTCCGCAGTTCGATTATGCAATTCCTCATTCGCTCGGCGCAGTTCTTCCGCAATTCTTTTGCGGTCACTGATGTCACGGATCGCGCTCAGCACGAAGGTTCCCTTTTCCGTGGAGACCGGGCTTAGACTGATCTCGACCGGAAACTCAGAACCATCGCACCGTCTGCCGTAAAGATCCAGATCAGCCCCCATCCGGCGTGTTTTCGGTGCTCGTGCAAAGCCCTGTCGATGATGATGATGTTGTTGACGATAGCTTTCGGGCACCAGCAGTTCGACCTTCTGCCCAATCAGTTCGTCCCGGATGTAACCGAACAGCTCTTGTGCTTGCGAATTCACTTGCAGGATGGTTCCATCGCGATCGACGGCGACGACAGCGTCGGGCAGGGATTCCAGGAGATCAGTGGAAAGAAGAATCTCAACCATGGTTTGGGCTGAAAGCGAGGCCGCAGGCTGATCGTGATTGGTGGAAGGTCGCGACATAACTATTCCGCTGTCCAACTGCCGGGCTTTAACTTTATGTCGGAACCTGCGTGGCTGTAAAGATGGGCGCGACCAACATATGCGGAATGAAACACTTCCACGATGTGGCGTGATCGCAATCACAAGATGTTGTGACCTTACTCACGGTAGCGGCGCGGAGTCTTTGCGAAGCTGGTTGTGGAGTTGCCAGAACCATGCAGATCGTGCCGCCACAGTTCGAAGCGCCCTCCGCGCAAGCACTTGGACGCGATGTACCCGAGAGCGCAATCAAGCTCACCATCCCGCAAAAGCAGCGCCGGCGCGCCCTGATCCTACCTCGGGAGCATGGGGCATGGGGGATGTTGCTGATTCCTTTGGCAACGGGAGCCATAATCGGATTACTGGCCGGAGGATCTATTGCTCCGGTGCTGCTTTTGACCGCGGCGGTAGTGGCGCTGTTTTGCTTGAGAACGCCGGTCGAAAGCTGGCTTGGCACCAGCGCCGTGACGGCGCAGACGCAAGAAGAGCGCCAACTCGTGCGTGCCGTCATCCTGCCTCTTGCCACAATCGCCGTGCTTACCTTGACCGCGCTTTTCTGGCAAGGAAGGAACCGCGGTCTCGCCGAAATCGGAATGATTGCCGTTACTGCGTTTGGAGCGCAGATGGTTTTGAAGAGAATCGGACGAGCGACGAGGATGGGGGCAGAAATGGTCGGCGCACTGGCCCTGACCTCGACCGCGCCCGCCGCCTACTGCGTAGCTGTGGGGACGCTTGATGCGAGCGCATGGGTGCTGTGGTTGGTCCATTGGCTGTTCGCCTCCGATCAGGTCCACTTCGTGTGGCTCAGGATCCGTGGGGCGCGAGCTGCGGGATTGAGCGAAAAGTTCACCGTGGGGTGGGTTTTCTTGGTCGGACAGATATTCCTCTGCGGGACGTTGGCTCTCGGCTACCATTTCAGCCGCCTACCGAAGTGGACGCCGCTAGCGTTCGCCCCGGTCGTGTTTCGGGGCGTCATTTGGTTCGCAAAGAAGCCGCAACCAATCGTGATCCGTCGACTCGGATGGACCGAGTTGGCTCATGCTCTGTTGTTCGGAGTACTTCTTACAGTGAGTTTTTGCTTCGTCTTCTGATTCGCGCGAATGGATCCTGCTCCCCGAGGCGAGGTTCGCTTCGCAATGTGCGGTAGCGCACTGCGATGGCGGTCAGTAATCACTGCAATAGCTAGAGCGACGGTGTTAAGTTTTGTTTCGGCCTGAGCTCCCGGCGTTCGGAAACTGCTAGAACTGTTTGCCACCGTGAGCCCCCGCCTGGATCGCGTTTCTATCTCAATAGAGAAAAGGAGAACTACCATGTTTGCCCGTATTCTTGATTTTGAAGTGAAAATGGAAAAGAAAGAAGACTTCGTGAAATTCATGAAGAACCAAGTCCTGCCCATGCTCAAGAAGCAGACCGGCTTCCTGGAGATTCTGCCCTTTTTCCCGGAGAAGCTGAGAGAAAACAAGGTGATTACGATCAGCCTATGGAGCACCAAACAGGATGCCGAGCGCTATGAGAGAGAGTTCTATCCCAAAGTCTTTGACACTCTGAAACCGTTCTTGACCACACCGGTGGTGGCGAACTATTACAACCTCGAGACCACACTCTGCGAGCACTTCATCGAAGCGTTGACTGCCTAAGCCGACGAACGGTTATTCGAGCCGCGGGGAATATCTCCCCGCGGTTTCCCATCTCCGCCTGCCAGCACTCGCGCTTCTTGGCAAAACTGCATCCTCGTTATTGCGTCCATCCGTCAGTGTGCTTACTTTCCCTTGTGATGTCCCATAGTCTGGGCGCTGCTGACGGAGCCATCGGCGTTGTGGGCGATCTGGTGGCAGGTCAAGGTGCAGGTGTTGCTACCGCGGCTATAGGAAATCGGAGCGCCGTTGTTTTGCCCCACCACATTGATGTCAAAATTCACCAGGCGCTCGCCCGACACTCCTGGGGCGACTGAACCCATGCCGTGCGCGGTATGGCAGGTCGAACAGGAAAAGCCATCCTGCGATACGTGGTTGCCGTGATGAGTGAAACTTGCATTGCTCACGACGTTGCTCAGGTTATGGCACTTGGCGCACATGCCATACGGCCCATTGAGGCTGAGGTCGGGATTGGGGAATAGATTTGTGACCTGACCACCGGGAACTGCGGCTTGGCTGAATTGATAGTTGTGCTCGAGGATGTGCGAGTAAACCGAACCGTGAGGGCCGTTGGGTCCGAGCCCGCCAAACTCACGATTGTCGTCACTGTTGTGGCAATCGCTGCACAAGATCCGTACTCCCATCAAGCGCCCGGCCGTGCCGTTCTGATTCAACATGTTGGTAAGCAAACTAGGCTGCGACAGCGGGCTCAGGCTGTCGTGAGTCACGGGATGGCTCGAGGTTGCAGTCGCGCTAAACTCAGGAATTAGGTTCAGCGGATCCGGCGCTGAAACCAATCGGGTGGGCGCGTATCCGTAAATCAGTAACCTCTGTTTGCCGACGCTCGTGCCGTGACAGCGCAGGCAGTTCTCATACTGGTTGATGGCGGGAAGCAGGACCGTAACTCCGTCGCTGGCGCTGATCCCGGTTACGTTGGCTTGCGAGGGACGAATCGCCGGAGGCGTGCCAAACGTGACCACCTGGTTGGAGCCGTGTGCACTGTGACAATCAACACAAGTGGCATGGCGATTGTTATTGAGCACGGCCGTCTCGGCAGCGTCATGAAAATTATTTCCGGCAGGGATCGGATGGCTTACCTTCGCAATCTCCGCCATCACATTCGGAGCCGCTGGCGATAGCAGAGTCCCACCGCTGTGGCAAGTCACGCAATCCTGAGTAACGTTGTCCATGCCAGGCGCTGCTGGGTTGGCCGGACGAAGCAACCGTGCGGGCGCGGTTGAATCGTGCTCCATGTGGCACGACGTGCAAGCATTGAGAGCCACTGTGCTGTACGAACCGACATGCGCATTAGCCGCAGGTTGGTTGGGTGCAGTTTGATGAACGCTGTTGGTCCAGCCCATGAGCGAGTTCGGCTGTCCTTGAATGACCCGGTTGGGATCGTGACAGGCGAGACACATCTGTCCGCTGGAACTGTCGCGGACCAGAAAGTCCATCGCGACCCTATCCGTGCTCTGCACATGCGGGTCGTGACAACTGGTGCACTCGATGTTCCCCTTGATCAGTTTCACCGCGCCGGTTGGGTCCGCCGTCTTGCCCTGAGACACCAACGAGGCCACTAGGTTCGAGGCGTCCTTCATCGGCAAAATCAGGCTGAAAGGATGGGTTCCACCAAGATTCGTTCCGAACGAATCGATGCCGTTCATCGATCCCGACACGGGGAGCGTGCCGTACGCCGCCGATTGTCCCACAGCTACGGTGCCGTCGTGGCAACTCAGGCACAGACTGCTGCTAACGCCGAGCGTTGGCTGAGTGTTGCCTTGTTCGACATAGGTCGTGCTGGTATACGGAGTGTAGGTCACCTTCGAATAGGTCTGATTCCATAAGGGAGATATTCCTCCGAGTCCGCTATGCGGAGCGTGACAGAAGGTGCAGCCCAGGCTTCCCGTCGAATAAACCGAAGCTCCGCTGGCGGGCGACAGGTTGTGCATGCCCAGTACGTCGGCCGGAACCTGTGCGGTTACGAGGTTTCGCAGCCAATAGCAACGCGCAAGCTGAGGCTAGGAGCAACCTCATGGTTTGACTCCAGCAGCCGGTTTCGCCGCAGCGTAATAGTGAAACACCTCGACGCGGTGGTTGAAGGAATCCACGACGTAGACGCGATCGTTGTTGTCGATCTGCAATCCGGTGGGCAACTGAAATTCTCCCAGTCCGTCCCGCGTCTGCCCGAAGTAGTACAGAAGGCGGCCTTCGCGATCAAAAACCTGCACCATGCCCCACAGGCCGTCGACCACGTAAAGATGTCCTTCGGAATCGAAGCTGATTCCTTTGGGACGAAACATCGATCCTGCGGCGTCCCCGATCTTGCCGATGGCATAGTGAAAGGTACCCGAGCGATCGAGGACCTGCACGCGAAAATTCATGGCATCGACGACGAACAACTCCGAACCGTTCAGCCGCAATTCCGTCGGATAATTGAATTCACCGTCGCCGGTACCAGTCTTGCCGATGGTGGCGAGCACACTGCCCTGGAAATCCATGACAAAGATCTGATTGCGCAAAGTGTCGCTGATGATAAATGCGCTGGGCCGCCGAATCGACCGCGATTCCCGTGGGACGTTTGAAGTATCCTTCGCCGCCTTTCAGTCTGCCGATCACCCGCTCGTACTTCAACTGGCAGTAAATACGAAAATCTTGCCCGCCTGCGAATCGGTTACGTAGATATTGTCTTGCGCATCGACCGCAACACATTGCGGCGACAGCATCGGATTCTTGCCGTTGTCCTTGCGGGAAAGAAATTTGTATTTCTTTTCCGTGAAGTCGAAGACATGAACGCCGTCGGCGCCAGTGTCGGTGACGATGACGCGTCCGTGTGAATCGGTGGCGATGCTGTAAGGATTGACCAGAAAGTGGAAGTCGGGTTGGCCCGCGATGACATCGACGACACGAGTCCAGAAGCTGCGCTTTGGCTTGACCTCCCGCTCCAGGCTGAAGCTGCGCTCAAAGGTGAGCTTGCGGCCGCCATCGAGCAACAAATCCGGCGGAGCCGATTGAGCCGTGGTTGCCTTGGGCGCTTTGCCAGCCCCGGCGGGCATTGCCAGCAACACGACAAGCATGGCAATCATGAACGTCCATCGCAACCATCCTTTGCAACCTCCACTCAGAAGAAATCGAGCCATCTTGACACTCCAGCAAAATACGAATTCGAGGTTCCTGGCGGCAAGCCAGTCGCGCTGATGCCCTGAGTAAATCTGGTATACCCGGCCAGCAAACCGATCCTCCGGAGATGGTACTGCAGTTGAGCGTTGAAGAGCTCTTCATTATTGTGCGAGTTCGTGGTGCTGCTGAGGGTATTGCTAAGGGAGCGGCTGAAGGTTGCCGAAATGGTGAGCTTGCGCAGCGGCGTCGCCGAAAGCCCGCCGCCATAGCTATCCCCGCCGTAGATGATGAGGTCGCCCGCCGGCACTCCGGGCGTCGGCGCAATGGGCACCAGACCGGCATTGGTGAGCAGCGAGTTTCCGCTGGCCCGCGTATAGTTGCCGGTCACGGTGAAGCGCCGCGAACTGACCGAAGTCGAATAACTCTTGCTGTCACTGTCGGTGCCAGCTTGCTGGGTCAACCCGCTGTGGCTTCCGTTAAAGCTCGCGATCCATGCCAAGCCATATCCGAGACGGCGATGCAACCGGCCGCTGTAGTTGTAATAAGAGGTCGTATAGGTAACCAAAACCGACTGCACATTCTGGGCATAACTGAACGTTCCAGAAGTCTCCCAGCCCTTGATCCGATGAAAGTAATTCGCATTGCCGATAAAGCCCACCGAGTTGCTGCCCTGCCCATTGGATTCCTCAATTACGCCTGCGGAAAAGGTAAACATATCGAGGATCCTGCGGTTATAGTTCAAGGTGCCGGTGATGTAGGTCCCGGTGAAACTCTTGCCAAAATAGTGTTGATCGTAATAAGTAGCCTGGGCTTGCGCTCCCATAAAATTGCTGATCTGGTAGGCAGCGCCTCCGCCGAACGTCAGCGAGTTCGAACCTGTTCCGAGATCGAACGGCGTCAGTACGGTTCCACTATTGATGAGATTCTGGTTCAAATACCCCGAGAGATTGTCGGTGTAGCTCTGGTTCGTAAATAGGCTCAGCTTTTGTGTGGGGTGAATGGTGGCGCCGGACGTTTCGGTGCTAGTGGTGTAGTTGGTGGTGGTGTCATTCTCACCCAGGAAATCGGTGGTTGCCTCCGAGCGGCTGTAGTTCGCATAGAAAGAGCCGTTGATCGGCAAGTTGCGATTCGCGCCAAAACCGAAATCGTGGCCGGCGGTATTCGACACCGTGTCCTGCTCACCCGCCAGGAACTCCGGATAAGTGGCGTGAAGGCTGTTGTGATCGTAAAAACCGTTGAGGTGAAAACCTTCGATGGCATAGGTGGAGCGGAGGTTGAACAGCTTAGTGTCCGATCCGGTCTCCTGACTGGTTCCGAACACGGTGCCCGATCCACTGCCCTGTGTGTAACTGGTCGACAGAGTGGGTAGGCCCGGAATCAGTGCGCTCCAACCAATGCCGAAACCGTCGCCGTGGCCGTGAGTGGTGAAATCGGGCTGACCCGCGAGTCCGAAGGTTCCGGTGCTGTTATAGTCGTCCCGGTAACTGACTGATCCCGGAAAATGGCTGCCGGTAAAAAGATTGGCGGTCGCCGTAACCCCGCTCGCGCCGGTCAGCGATTGGAAGTTGGAGTTGGCCTGCGACTGATTGTAATAAGGGCTTACGCTGAAGGAGACGAAGTTGGGATTGTAATAAGAGCCAGAGAATGTCCCGTTCAATCCGAAGTCCAGCCCGTGACTCGATTGGATCTCGCTGGAGTCTCCAAAAACTCCTTGGTACCCCGCCGTCAGCAGGCCGCCCGCCTTCATTTGAAGATTGTCCCCGACCTGCATCTGGGCAGAAGCCGATGGCATTATCGCCAGCAGCAAAAATCCGACGATAGCGGTTGCAAATCTCGTCAATGGGCCAGCGTTTTCCACCCTCAGAAACCCCTCATTGCTTCGGCCAGCTATACCTTGATGAAGGCACAAGAGTTGCCACTCTCGGCCAGTCAGCAGAAATCATTAAGAGTTGATAATGAAGGGTTTATTTTGCCGGTAGTCGGCGTCTGTTTTGGCCTTCGGGAGAGGGCTGGGTGATATCCCACGCCATGCGTGCTGAATTCCTCAACACAAACTTTCACCACAGAGACAGAGAGACACAGAAGAAGAAAAACCGAAAAATCTTAGGGGTTTTCTCTGTGTCTCTGAGGTTAACCGCTTTTAGCTTATACGATTTCGATCTTCGCCTTGGCGCGCAGGCTCTTCGCGAGATTCGAGCGCAGTTGTTCGTACTTGCTCTTCTGCAACTCGGTGCGCAGATCGTTCTTGACGTCAGCCAGGCTCTGCTTGCGCGGCGGATTGTGCGCATTGAGCCGGAAAATGGTGTACGCGTTTTCAATCTGGATGAGCCCGCTCACTTGCCCCGACTGCATGGCCAGCGCCGCATTCACGATTTGCGGCGGCAGCTTATCGCGGCCCACCGCCTTGTGGTCGCCCATGTTCACCCGGAAGTCGTCCTCGGAGATCTTTTCCGCCAGCAGTCCGAATTCCTGGTAACTCTTCGTTGCCTGGGCCTGGCGAAGCGCCTCTTCCGCGCGTTTCATGTTTTCCTTCACGACTTCTGCGCTGGTTTTGGCATCCCGTGGTGGAAGAATGGAAATGCTCTGGAAATTAAACGACTCCGGTTGCTGGAAGCGGGCCGGATTCTTATCGTAATACGCTTTGAGTTCCGCGAGCGACACTGCGGATTTGTCGTCCACTTCCGCCTTCAGCACTTGATCGATCAGCAGCGAGCGCTGGATCTGCTTGCGCAGCACTTGCCGGGAGCCGTGCATCTCGGTCTGCATGTACTGCTGGTACTCATCGGGACTGATTGAACTGTTTGCGAAATTCCACTTCGGCCTGGTTCAGGCGCGCGGCGGGAATGGTAAGCTTCCGCCGCCCGCTTCCTGATAGACCAGTTCCTCGAAGATGATCATCTCCAGCGCGCCCTGGCGAATGGCACGCTTCCTGCGCCTTGGGAAATCCGTTGTGCTGCTTGGCGTAGGGAAAGATCGCAAACATCTCGCGCAGCAGATCGCGGTCGGTGAGCACCGCTCCATTCACCCGCGCGACCGGCTTGTCGCTGACTCTGCAGCGGGGGAACTGCGTGCCGGGGCGGTTGCGGCCGCCAGCACCGCTCGGGGCGTGGGAGGCCACTTGCGCCGGAGCGGTGAGCGCCGTCAGTAGCACGATGCAGAGTGAAAGTTTGGTATTTCATAATTTCCTCGTCGAACTTCCACTCACTTCTCAGAAAAAAGGGGGAGAGATTTTCTCTCCCCTGTGATTCAAGCCGTCTTACTGGAATTGACGCGTTGGATGTTGTTGGTGTTGTTGCGCTTCGTTCGCCTCGCCAAAGTGGCACTGACGGCAGAACTGCGTCGTCGAGGGCGCCGTGGTGCTGGCAGTACGTCTGAAGGTTCGGATTGTAGGGGCCATTGACGAAGAAGTAGGTGGCATAGAACTTGCCGCCGCCGTCGTTCTGTGATCGGGCTGGCTGCGCTGGAGGTGTAGACGGTCATGACGTGCTGGTTGTGGCAGGTGGTGCAAACCACATAGGGCTTGCCCGCTGCAGTTGACGCCGTAAGGGCTGGACCACTTTCCAGGCGCCAGAGCTGGCCATCCGTAGTTGGCTACGAACTGGGCATACGGGCTGCCCGGGGTAACGCTGAATGTGGTTCCGCCCAAACCAGGCCGGGTTGCCTGGTGCTGATGGTGGCGTTGATGCCCACCGGGTGATCGTTGGTGTAGTTGCCGGCCGTGGTGCCGTCATTTCCGAGCAGGGTCGGAATCGGCTTGCTGCCGTAGGTGGTGTTGGTCAACAGGCCGATTCTTTGCTCGTAGGACTGATTCGGTCATCATGTTGGAAGCGGTGAGGTTGCCGTCATGGCAGCTCAGGCAGAGCAGAATGCCGCCGACTTCTGTCGCTACCGCTGGTGATGCTGCTGGGCAGAACTTCGGTGTATCTTCCGCCGTCGCCGAAGGCGATTGTCTTGCCATACAGTGGGCTGGCGTCCTGTCCCCACAATGCATAGCTGCCGGCGTCGGCGGCGCCGCCGTGACCGGAACCGAACGAGCCGCTATGCGGAGCATGGCAGCCCGCGCAGCCGCGGCCTTGATTGTTATGCGCGCCGAGTACGTCGATCGGTGACGACCAGTTCTGGGCCATCATCAGTCCCGTAACGGCAAGGACGAAAAGCACTAGTAACATTACTTTCTTCATATGAATTAAAACCTCCAGTTTTAATTGCATCTCTCTACAACTCTCGGAGGCTTAGGCCCTGGGCTGCCACTTATCACAGCCGCCCCCTGTCTAGATCAATGCAACTGCCACACCGAAGCGGGAAAACACGGGATAGCGCAACCGATTACCGATAAACCACTTCTTTCTAGTTGCTTAACGATCTTGGTACGGTAATGGTTCCATTCCGGGAACAGCACGAACTGCGGGAAAAGAACCAAACTCTCGTAAGCGGTTGGTGAAATCCCGCAGTCAAACGCAAGTGTCTGCGCTCCATGAAGATAGTGTGGAGAAATGCAACCGGGATCGCTTGGGTGGGAACACCGCCGCTGCTAGCGCAGACCAATGTTTGTCATCCTTAGCGCAGCGGCTGCCACGCGAAGCGGAGCAGCGTAGTCGAAGGACCCCGAAGATGTTTACCGAGATGGATGCAGCGAGGTGTTCTACCATTCTGTCCTGTACTTAGTGCGGAGAACTCCCTGATGCTGTGCTGTGGGATACTGACTTGATATGGGTCCTTCGACTACGTTGCCCTCGCTTAGCGACGGCAACTCCGCTCACGATGACAGATTATTTAGCCTGGGGTGCTTTCGCTTGTTCTGTGGGAGCTGCCGTTGGCACCGATGGGCTGGCCTTTTTCCCCCTTGACGCCTCTTTCTCCTTGCGCAACTGCTCGGCCTCCGCGTCGGTCACGTAATGGAATTGCTGCACCCGCCCAGGGAAAATTTCTGAGGTGAAGACGCGGTTCTGCTTGTCGATGGTGATACCGACAATGCCCTGAAACATGCCGGGAAGAAGTCCGTGGCCACCGAAACTGATCAGCAATTGCGCATCCTTATTAAACACCTGCACGCGGTCCTGCATGCCGTCAACCACCCAAATGTGGTCATCGCTGTCGATGGCAACCCCCTTGGGCCGTGAGAAGTATCCGGGCCCGTCGCCAGCTTTGCCAAAGGTGCTGACAAACTTGCCATCGCCATCGAAGATCTCGATACGATTGTTCAGGGAATCGGCGACATACAGATTGCCATCGTGGTCGACCGCCATTCCCCCTGGCCGGGCGAAATCACCGGGAGTGGTAAGCGCGTGTTTCTGTCCGCCGGTGCCGATTCTGCGCTTCAACTTCAGACTGTCGGCGTCATAAACCAGAACCTGATCCTGATTCACATCCGCAACGTAAAGCAGACGGTTCTCGGTATCGATCGCCAACCCGCCCGGTTCGACCAGCCCATCCGTGATCACGTCTTCCGTCTTGTGCTCCGCATTGAATACGAGCACATGCCCCAGCGCGGGATCGGAGACGAACAAACGATCGTTGTCGTCCATAGCCAAACCGATGATGCGCACGAAGTGCCCGTGAGTCTTGTTCTTGATCAGTTCCAGATCCCGAGTTTCGGTGTTGAAGATGAAGATGGCGCCCACCTTTTGGTCGGCCACATAGAGATTGCCTTTGGAATCCACAGCCATGCCGTAAGGCTCTCCCAGTTGCCAGAGGAATTTCGTATTCTCGCTGGCCGGCTGAGTGCCCGCGAGCCGGTCCATCCAGTTTTGTTTCTTGGTCTCTTTCGGACCCTCCACCTGCGAAATTTTCTCGGCCGCATACCACGTCGTGTAGCGGATGCGGGCGATGGCTGGCGGGTTCGGCCACACGATGTTGGAATAGTCGATGACGGGCGGAGGCTTGGCCGGTCCATCGTCGGTCTTCTTCTTCTTGCCAAAGGTTAAGATCGGCGAGCCGAGGCTCAGGCTCAACAGAACCAGCATCGCCAGAAATCTTCGGCCACCGCGATTCAGATTCGTAAACATTGTCTTTCACCCCTATTCTTAGCTATCGGGCCTTCAAATCCTTGTGGCACGTCGAGCAGAATGCCATGTTGTTGGCTTGATCTTTCACCAGCAGGTCGGGCTGAACCGAAGAGTGGGGCTGGTGGCAGGTCAGGCAATTCATCGGAGTCTTCACTTTGCCGGGGGTCGCCGGATCCATAAGATCAGAAACCGGATGCCCCTCGACGGGGTGCCCCATACCATACTTCAGCGGCAGCACCACGACTTTATTCTTCGTGAAATAGTCCTCAGGAAGCTTCACGCTTCCATTGAAAATGGTAACCACGTGCTCGGCTTCGACCTTTTTCGGTGAGCGATCCGGTCCGTGGCATTCCAGGCAAAGCGCGTTTGCAGTCGAAGCGCGCAGCAGATGATCGTTGTCTCCGCCATGCGGCTGGTGGCAAGTGGCACAACCCTGACCGAATGCCGGCTGGTGGTGATACGGTTTCTTCGCTTGCTCCGCTATATCGCTGTGGCAGCCCAAACAGATGTCGACCGCGTTGGTTTTCGGCAGACCCGGCTGGTTGCTCGCGTGCGGGCTGTGGCACTCGGTGCAATCGCCTGCCGCTCCTGGATGCTGAACCCTGGCACTCTCGATCAGCTTGGCTTTATCGTCGTGGCAAGTCACGCACAAAGCCTTGGCATCGGTCTGGGTCAACACCACTTTTCCATCCTTGGCCGGCGCGTGGCAGACTTCGCACTGCTTGTCGGCGAATGGAGGATGGGTGAATTTTGCCATCAGCTTGGGAGCGGCCGACTGGTGGGGATCGTGACAGCTCACGCAATTCGCTTTTTCAAACGGTTGGTTCTGATGCGCTTTCTGCAGGTCCGCGCTCTTCACGTCATGGCAGCCGATACAAAGCTCCGGCGGCGCCTTGGTGAGATGAAAGTCGAACTCGACTTTACCGATCTCCCCGGTTTTATGCGTGACGTGGCAAGTGTCACAGCCCTTATCAAGGGCGGCGTGGCGGCTGCCTTTCTCGGGAACATTCAAGCCGGTTTTGTGACAGCTCAGGCACAGGTTCTCTTTCTCGTCCCCCGATTCGGCCTTCAACAATTGAAATTTGTTGTCCGACGAGTGCGGATCGTGACACTTCACGCAATCGCGTACTGCCGGAGGATGCACCGTGCCTTTTATGTCGGCTGCATTCTTGTCCGCGTGACAAGTCAAACATAGCGCCTGCGAAGTCGTCGTGATCAGTTTTACCCGAGTAACATCTTTATTCGTGCGGATCTCGTGGCAACTGGTGCAGCCCATTGCAATCGCGGAATGAACCGACTTGCCTTTGGTTTTGTCCTCGTGGCAGGCAAGGCATGTGGAGGTGTCGGCCTTCGGATCAAGCGGGACTGGATGTTTCGCCGCCGAGACGCGGCCGGCAAGCATGAGGATCGCAATCATGCAGCCCAGCGCCTTCACTTTGTAATTGAGCGTCGGGCTAGATTTGGATTCGAGCGTCACTCCCACTGCTCCCTCCTGAAGTTCCGGTGCACGCCTCTCGCCTTTAGTGCTCAACCCCGGCGGCTTTCTCCATAGCGTTATAAAAGGTTGCAACAAAATCAGTTGGGAATTGAGATCCACCCTATCGGGAACCAAAATTGTTGCAAGCCTTATCCCAATGGGGCTTCTGCCACATCGGAATGGTCAAAATGACGCAAGTAACCCGGCGTCGAATTCCGGTGAGAGTTCATCCCTAAAGAAACTGTCGGCCGGAGACGCTTTTGGGATTTATGCCTCTTGTGACTTCCATCCTATTTCCCTGTGATTTCTGTCACATGGAAACGACTCGCAAGCAATCGCGAAGACCTTAGTCGCCGCCTTGCGGCCTGAATAAAAGCGCTGAAATCTTTTTCGCCGGAACCACCAGCCTGCGCCAAATTCCAGCAGAAGTCCAATCCGCTGTGTGATATGGCTCAAGCCGGCCTTTCTAAAGTTTAGGGCAGCCTGACTTATTACAGGAATTTCAGCAACTTCCCTGAGTTTTCCGCAATGGCGGGCAACGTGCTTTTGTCGAAAGTGGGGAAGGGGAAAGACATGGCTGCACCCACTCGATACCGCGGAAAATCTGGCAGACCCTTGCCGCCATTAAAACCGGCGTCGTTCTACTCATTCTCGTAGTCGTCGTTTCCGCAGCCGGGACGATCATTTTGCAGCGTCCCGTCACTGACGCCGACGAAATGCAGCGCGCCTATTCACCCCAAGTACTGCGCCTGCTCGACGGAGCAGGCCTGACCGATGTTTTCCATGCCTGGTGGTTCGTGTTGCTGTTAAGCCTGGTCAGCCTCAGCATCATCGCCGCCTCGCTCCAGCGGTTCCCTAACGCATGGAGATTTTTCTCCCGTCCTTATAAGAGTCCGGACGACAGTTTCCGCAACGCCCTCCCCAACCATACATTGATCCCAATTAAGGATGAAGAGCGAGCCCTGAGCGTTGCACAACGCGTATTCCAAAAGGCAGGCTTCAGCCCGAGCACATAGTTCGCGAGAACAGCTTTTCTCTGTTCGGCGAGCGCAATCGCTTGTCTGAAATGGCGGTCTATATCGTGCACGCCAGTTTGCTGCTCATTTTTCTCGGTGGCATCGTCGACGCGCTATATGGATGGCGAGCATTTGTCATGTTGAACCGAGGGCAACAGTCCAGCCAGGTGCAGACCCAGAACGGCGGCAAACGCGACATAGCTTTTGCCGTCCGCTGTGACGGCGCCGGCCAGGAAAACTATTCCGACGGCACCCCCAAACGCTGGTGGTCGGATCTGGTTGTTCTGGACAAGGGTCGCGAAATCTTGCGCAAGCAGATCGTCGTCAACGATCCCCTGGTTTACCGCGGCGTTCGCTTCTATCAAGCCAGCTATGGCAACACCGGAAAAATCGACAAACTGGTGCTCACCGCGACACCACGCAACGGCGCAGCGTCCAGGGACATCACAATTGCACTCGACGAAACTGTTTGGCTGGATCCCGACACCACGGTCCGCCTCGCCGAATTTATTCCTGACTACGTACTGCGCGACGGGCAAATCTACGCCCGCTCCAGCGAACTGGAAAATCCAGCCGCCCACCTGGTCGTAGAGTCGAGGAAATCGCATCAAGCCGTAAACTTCTGGCTGCCTGCGATCCCAGGCTTTGAGCAGAATGCGTCTTCGCCTTACACCTTCGAAGGCAAGGATCTGAAGATGGCCTACTTCACCGGCCTCGAAGTTTCACACGAGCCCGGCCAGTGGTCGGTTTGGGCCGGTGTGCTCGTCATGGGCTTTGGCCTCGCCCTGGTTTTTTACTTCGTCCACGTCCGCGTGTGGGCCGTGCCCGTTCGCGATGCCCGCGGCCAACTGATGCTCTGGATTGGCGGAACCGCCAACAAGAACAAAGACGCGTTTGAGCAGCGATTCCGCGAACTGGTTGAGAAGATCGAAGTGGAACTCAAAGTTTCATCGAAGGCAGGCGCGGAGACGCCTGTTGCTGCACTCACCGGAAAATAAATCCGGCAATGGAGGATGCGCTTATGGCACGAGTCGCAAGAGTCGAACAGCAACCGGCAGCGACAGGCACCCCGCTAGTCGTAATGGTGGGACTGGGTGTGGCTTTCCTGCTGTTCATGGCCTTTCTGAATGTCGTCAAGAACGGCAATCTGCTCAACGAATCCAACCTGCTCTATGCAGCGCTGATTTTTTACTCCGGCGCGGGCACGCTTTATCTCGGCTTCGGGGTCACCGGCATTCCGTCTTATGTCCGCTTCGCATCGCTCGCCACGTGGGCCGGTCTCATCGCCAACACCGGCGCCGTCGCCCATCGCTGGTATGAAGCTGGACATCCGCCGTTCGCGAGCATCTATGAAATGCTGCTCAGTTTCGTATGGACGCTCGCCGTACTGACCTTGATTGCCGAGAAAAAATACGGAGTGAAAGTCATCGGTACCGTGACCATGCCGGTAGCCATCGTCGGCGTAGTGCTGATGCAATTGCTGCGCACCGAAGTGCACCCACTGGTCCCCGCCCTGCAATCCACCTGGCTGCACGTTCACGTCACCCTGGCCATGCTGGCCTACGCCGCCTGCGCGCTCAGCTTCGCGCTGGCCATGATGTTCCTCATCCAGGACAAGATGAAGACCGAGACTTTTCTCGCCGCAACCAGTCTGTTCGGCATCGGTACCTACCTCGGCGTTCTGACTCGCTTCGAGAAGTGGGGTGGTCTCAGCGTAGTGGCCTGGAATCCGGAACGAAAATCCGAAGTATTTCTCGCTAAAGGCGTGCGCCTGTTCGTTGTGATTCCCGATCTTGGCTGGCTCATGCTGCTGGTGCTTGCGGCCATTGCCGCTCCGCTCGCTCTGTATCTTGTCTGGCGCAAAACCGGGAAAGACGAACTCATCGACATCGCCAACCGCGCAGTCTTTGTCAGCATCCTGCTGCAGGTGCTGGCGCTGGTATTCTTCCTGCTGCGCGCGCGGGATGGCCGCTACGGCTCACTCGACGCCGACGGCTTGTTCTCAACCAGCCTGGCCGCCAGCCCATTCATCCTCTCGGGCCTGGTCGGCGCCATCTTTGTTTCACTGCTGTACCTCTTGCTGCTGTGGCGGCGGCAAGATCTCGAGCGCATGTTGCCCAGCGCCGAAGAACTAGACCGCATCACCTACAAGACGATCGCCATCGCATTTCCGTTACTCACCCTGATGATCGCCGCCGGCGCTTACTGGGCAAATCGCACCTGGGGTTCTTATTGGAGCTGGGATCCAAAAGAAACATGGGCCGCCATTACCTGGCTGGTCTACGCCGGCTATCTGCACATGCGCATCACTCGCGGATGGCGTGGCCGGCGCGCTGCTTACTTCGCCATCCTCGGCTTTGCCGTAGTCATGTTCACGTTCTTCGGGGTGACGTACCTGTTGCCCGGATTGCATGCGTATGCTTAGCCGCACGCAGCCCGCGCCAGGTGAAGTTGCGGCACCGCCAGGGACGATAAATACGCCCGCGGCACCCAGCCATTCTTCGAATGAGCCGGGCGGTGGCCCCCATACAACCTCGGCAGACCGCCCGCAGGTGGAGGACTTCCGCTTGAGTTCCGTACGCGTTAATTGGCAGCTTAAAGCAATCTTGCCGGTCGGGTTCGTGCTGCTGGGTGGCCTGCTGCTCTTCATTCTAGCGACCGTGTCCTTGCGCGACCCCGAGCGCCACGCGGTGCTGATCGTCGCCGGCGCAGGAGCAGTCGCTATCTGTGCCGTCTTGATCGTCGTGCTTGCCTACCTGATTCAACGGCCCATGGTCGAACTGCAGGAGAAAATCGCTCAAGTCAGCGAAGGCGACCTGAACGTCGCGGTCAGCTTCTCCGGACGCAACGACGAAATCGGAGACCTCGGCCGCAACTTCAATCACATGATGCAGCAATTGCGTGAGAGCCGCGAGGAAATCGAGCGCCTGCATCGCACCCAGATGTCTCGCGCCGAGCACCTGGCCACGCTCGGCGAACTGGCCACGGGCCTGGCCCACGAGATTCGCAATCCGCTCGCCGGAATCGCCGGCGTCATCGAGATCATCGGCCGCGACTTGCCCGCCACCAGTCCGGCGCGCGCGGTGGTGAAAGATGTTCGCCTGGAAATCACCCAGATCAACCGCATCTTAACCGACCTGCTGGAAACCGCGCGCCCTCACCGCCCGGAGATGCGCCGCAGCAATCTCAACACCACCGTCGAACACGCCGTCATGCTGGCCCGCCAGCAGGTCCTTTCCAGACCGATCAAGATCGAACTGCAGAAAGCGCCCGATCTGCCGAAGTCGAGCACGACAGCGATCAGATTCACCAGGTGCTTCTGAACTTGCTCTTGAATGCGGTGCAGGCCATCGACGGGCCGGGCACGATCCGGGTTCAACTCGGTTCACGAGAGGGTCGCGCCAGCATCGCGGTCAGCGACACCGGCCGTGGCATCTCAGCGCAAAACCTGCCCAACATCTTCCGGCCGTTCTACACCACCAGAGGCAATGGCACCGGCCTGGGCCTCTCGCTGGCCCGCCGCATCGTGGAAGAGCATCACGGCCGCATCGAAGTCAGCAGTGAGATTGGCAAAGGAAGCAAGTTCGAGGTCCTGCTTCCATTCGCGGCACCCGCGTAGCCCCGGTCGCCTCTTCCGGGCGGTCAAAAGCCCACTCGGCCCCAGCGTGAAGAAGTCGTAGTAGCCGGCATCCTGCCCTCTGGCAAACCACGGATCGTTTCCGCACCCAAGCATGCACTTCCCTTGCGTAGTAAATTAAACGCCGATGCCTGCCGAGAAAATCCTGATTGTCGACGACGAGCGCCTGGTGCGCTGGTCGCTGCGCCAGAAGTGCGAAGAGTGGGGCTACCACGTCGTCGAAGCCGACGCCGGCGAGCCCGCGCTCCAGCTCGCGCAGCGCGAATCCCCCGACCTCGTCCTGCTCGACGTGCGCCTGCCCGACCTCACCGGCATCGAAGTCCTCGATCAGCTCAAGAAGAGCGGCGATGCCCGCGCGGTCATCATGATCACCGCCGATCCGCAACTGGACGACGTGAAAGCCGCGCTCAAGCTCGGCGCCTACGACTTCGTCGGCAAGCCGATCGACTTCGACGAACTTCACGTCGCCATCAAGAATGCCCTCGAGGCCACCAGCCTGCGCACCGAAGTCCAGACCCTGCGCGGCGAAGTCCGCGGCGGCGTCGGCTATCGACAGCGTGGTCAGCGTCTCGCCGAAGATGACCGAGCTGATGAACTTCGTCAACAAGGTCGCCTCCTGCGAAGCCTCCACCATTCTGATTCAGGGCGAAAGCGGCACCGGCAAGGACCTCATCGCCAAGGCCATCCACTACGAAAGCTCGCGCGCCAGAAAAGCCTTTCGTCGCCATCAACTGCTCGGCCATTCCCGAAACGCTGATGGAAGCCGAACTCTTCGGCCACGAAAAAGGCGCCTTCACCGACGCCAAGCAGATGAAGAAGGGCCTGTTCGAAGCGGCCGACGGCGGCACGCTCTTTCTCGATGAAATCGGCGAACTCTCCCCCTTGCTGCAGGCCAAGCTGCTGCGCGTGCTTGAAGACCAGGTCATCCGCCGCGTCGGCGGCGTTCGCGACATGCAGGTGGACGTGCGCGTGATCGCCGCCTCCAATCGCGATCTCGAAAAGGCCGTGCGCGAAGGCCAGTTCCGCCAGGACCTCTATTACCGCCTGGCCATCATCGCCATCTTCATTCCGCCGCTGCGCGATCGCAAGGAAGACATTCTGCCGCTGGTCGATTTCTTCATCGAGCGCTACAACCGCCGATTCAAGAAAGTCGATTCGCGGCATCACCGACGAAACCCGCCATCTGATCCTCAGCCACAACTGGCCGGGCAATGTGCGCGAACTCAAGAACACGATCGAGCGCGGCATGATCCTCGAAGAAGAACCGTTCTTGCGCCCGGTCTATCTGCCGTTCTCCGTGGGCGAATCCGGCGGCCGCACCCTCTTCGAACGCACCTCGCCCGCCGACGGCGGACAGCAAGCTTGCCCAACGGACGCACCCTTCCCCGCCTCTACATTCCCGAAGGCGGAACGTCGCTCGAAGAAGTGGAGCACTCCATGGTCGAACTGGCCATGAGCCAGGCCAACGGCAACCAGACCAACGCCGCCAGGCTGCTCGACATCAGCCGCGACGCCCTGCGCTACAAGCTGAAGAAATTCGGCCTGATCCACGGCGACGAAGAAACCTCACCGACCATTGCCGAAGATCAGTGAGCATGGGTGAGAAGCATGTAGGGAAGCATGGGTGGGACGGACACTCCTGTCCGCCGCCTTTGACTTTGCTTTTGTAGTAGGTGACCCTTCCAACCACCAGAGATCAAAGCCCGGATGCTAGAATCGAAATGACGCAATCATTCACAATTCATGCTGACCGGCTCCGAAATTCGCCGCAAGTTCCTGGACTTTTTCGTCCAGCAAGGACACAAAGAGGTCCACTCGTCCTCGCTCGTGCCCGCCAACGACCCCACGCTGCTCTTCACCAACGCCGGGATGAACCAGTTCAAGGACGTCTTCCTCGGCCTCGAGAAGCGCGACTACAACCGCGCCACCACGTCGCAGAAGTGCGTGCGCGCCGGCGGCAAGCACAACGACCTGGAAAACGTCGGCTTCACCAACCGCCATCACACCTTCTTCGAGATGCTGGGCAATTTCTCCTTCGGCGACTACTTCAAGAAAGACGCCATCGCCTACGCCTGGGAGCTGGTCACCTCGCCGGAGTGGTTCGGCATCGACAAGGACAAGCTCTACGTGACGATCTTCAAGGGCGAAGGCGGCATGCCGCGCGACGACGAAGCCTACGACCTCTGGGTCGCGCAGGGCGTGCCCAAAGAGCGCATCTTCGAGATGGGCATGAAAGACAACTTCTGGCAGATGGGCGACACCGGCCCCTGCGGCCCCTGCAGCGAAATCCACTACGACATGGGCGCCGAGCCGCCAGCGACCAGGGCCACACCGACTGCGACTTCGGCTGCGACTGCGGCCGCTACGTCGAAATCTGGAACCTGGTCTTCATGCAGTTCGACCGCGACGCCGAGCGGCAAGCTGACTCCGCTGCCCAAGCCGTCGATCGACACCGGCATGGGCCTGGAGCGCGTGACGGCGGTGCTGCAGGGCGTGATCTCGAACTACGACACCGACCTGTTCACGCCGCTGATCAAGCGCGCGGCGGAGCTGACGGCGCACGTGACAGCTCACCAGAAGGACGAATTGCGACAGACAGGAAGCGTCGACGTAGCCGCAAAGTCGGCGGCTATCCGCTGCGCGTCATCGCCGACCACGCGCGCGCCGCAACGTTCCTGATCTCCGATGGCGTGCTGCCCTCGAACGAAGGCCGCGGCTACGTGCTGCGCAAGATCATTCGCCGCGCGATCACGCACGGACGCCTGCTGGGACAGGAGAAGCCGTTTCTGTACGAGATGGTGTTCGCCGTGCGCGACCTGATGCAGGACGCGTATCCGGAGTTGAAGGAGACGTGCGAGCGCGTCGCGAAAATGATCCTGGCCGAAGAAACGCGGTTTGCGCACACGCTGGATGTCGGACTGGAGAGAGCTTGGAGCAGGCTCTGCTCAACGCTCGGACTGCTGACTGCTACGCGATCGCAGACGATGCGGTCGATCAGACAGCTCGGTACGTGATGAAGCCGGAGCGCAAGCGGCATTCGTGACTCGAGAGCGATCATTCGAGGCGCGGCGAACTAGATCGGCGTACTCGCCGGCGACGAAGCGTTTCAAGCTCTACGACACCTTCGGCCTGCCGCTCGATTTCATGCAGGACGCTGCACGTGACCGAGGCGTCGACTTCGATCAAGCTGGCTTCGACGCGGCCATGGACGAGCAGCGCGACGCGCGCTCGCGCCTCCTGGAAAGGCGCCGCCAAGCAAACCGCCAATCCCGCCTACCAGCAGCTTCCGAAATCAGAATTCGAAGGCTACCGCCAGACTCGCTCCGACGGCTGCGAAGTGCTCGCCATCATCCACAACGGCCAAGGCGCGCAGGAACTCAAGCCCGGCGACGAAGGCGAAATCGTCCTCGACCACACGCCGTTCTACGCCGAATCCGGCGGCCAGGTCGGCGACCGCGGCTGGCTCTACTCCGACGATCACAACACCATCGTCGCCGAAGTGAAAGGCTGCTACTCCCCGTGCAGGGCGTGCGCGCGCATCAAGTCATCGCCAAGCAGCCGATCCGCGTCGGCGACAAGGTCGACGCCGTCGTCAACGCCGACGTCCGCGACTCCACCATGCGCAACCACACCGGCACGCACCTGCTGCACGCCGGCTTGCGCGAAGTGCTGGGCAAGCACGTGAAGCAGGCGGGATCGCTGGTCGATCCCGATCATCTGCGCTTCGACTTCTCGCACTTCACCGGCGTCGCCGACGAAGAACTGCAGGACATCGAAGACCTCGATCAACAAAGAAGTGCTGCGCAACGAGAGGGTCGAAGTCATCGAGAACGTGCCCATCGACGTCGCCATCAACGAATACAAAGCGATGGCGCTCTTCGGCGAAAAGTACGGCGACCGCGTCCGCGTCATCAAGATCGGCGACTTCTCCACCGAACTCTGCGGCGGCACGCACACCGGCGCCACCGGCGAAATCGGCCTGATCAAGGTTCTGAAAGAAGGCAGCGTCTCCTCCGGCGTGCGCCGCCTCGAAGCCGTCACCGGCGAAGGCTCGCTCCAGCACTTCCGCAAAGATCACCAACTGGAAAACGTAGTCGCGAGTCTGGCCACGCATTCGCGACGCCGCAGTCTCCCGCCGAGGCGCTGAAACTCGAACTCGACAAGAAAGACTCCGAGATCAAGCGCCTGCAGCGCGAACTCGATCAGGCCCGCATGAAGTCGGCTTCGTCCACGGTCGCATCGGTCACCGACAACATCAAAGACGTGCACGGCGTCAAAGTCCTGGCCCACCGCGTCGACAACCTCGAACGCGCCCAGATGCGCACGCTGGTCGACCAACTCCGCGACAAGCTCGGCTCGGGCGTCGTCGTCCTCGGCTCGGCCAGCAACGGCAACGTCGCGCTCATCGTCGGCGTGACCAAAGACCTGACCGCCGCATCCAGGCCGGCAAAGTCATCGGCCAAGTGGCGAAAAAGTCGGCGGCAAAGGCGGCGGCCGTCCCGACCTGGCCGAGGCCGGCGGAAAGAATCCCGGAGCGCTGGACGCCGCGCTGAGCGAGGCGTACAGCGTAGTGGAAGGCTTGCTGACAAACAATTGATGATCCCCTCCGTAGAGACGAAACTCTGCTACGTCTCAGCGTTGCAAGCAATGTCGCTACCACCAGGAAAGCTTTTTTTACATAGCTATCTGAGATAGCTATAATAATCACATGCAAGTCAGCGTGGCCGACGCCAAAAATAAGCTGCCGGAGTTGATTAAGGCCGTCGAAGACGGCCGCCCGGTAACCATCTGCCGCCGCGGGGTGCCTGTAGTGGACATCGTTCGCACCCAGAAACCCGCCCGCAAGAAACGTATTTTGGGTACTCTGAAAGGCAAGATCAAAATCCTCGACCCGAACTGGTGGAAGCCCATGAGCGACGACGAAGTGGAAGCCTTCCTCGCGGGGCGCCTCTGAAGTGCGCCTGCTTCTCGATACGGCTGTTCTCATTTATGCGGTCGAATCGCCCGAACGGCTCAGCAAACGCGCGGCGGCGGTTCTGAAAAACACCCAAAACGTCCTGGAGCTAAGCACAATTTCTCTGGCAGAAATCGCGATCAAGGCAGCTGTGGGCAAGCTGAAACTGTCGCCGGCATTGGTGCGTCAGGCGGTTCAGGATCTGGACATCCGAACATTGCCCTATACCGCTGAGCATGCCTTCGAACTGTTCGCGCTTCCGCTTCATCACGGCGAGCCCTTTGATCGACAGATCATTGCCCAAGCCTTGTCCGAGCAGATTCCGGTTGTAACCCCCGATGAGAAGTTTGGACTCTATCGCGGACTCAAAGTAGTGTGGTGAAAAGATCGAAGCGCTGGACGCCGCCCCCGCCGAGGTATATAACTTTCGTCGACACCCTGTTGCGGTGAGTTCTCAATTCTGTTTCGCGCGCTTACTTCTCGGGATTTCCCTATGGATGACCGCATCCGCTTCATCACGCATCAGGGCAAGCAGATCCTGCTGGTGGATGTCTCGCACTGCTCCCCGGCGGAACTGCTGAAGATCTCCCGCGTCGTTCCGCACGTTGTAATGCCCGAACCGCGCGGCTCCGTCCTCCTCCTGGCGGATTTCACCGGAGCCGAGTTCGATCGCGAAGCCATTACCAGCCTGAAAGAGAGCACGGTTTTCGACCGCCCTCATCTCAAGAAGTCCGCCTGGGTGGGAACGGAAAATCTGCCCCGCGTATTCTACGAACACATCAAGAATTTCTCCCAGCGGGATTTGCCAACTTTCAAAACCCGCGAGGAAGCCTTGGACTGGCTGGTAAAAGATGAGTGATGTTGCGACTCGGCAGAAGGCGTTTACCACAGAGTCACAGAGAAAAAATCAGAGAGGTTCTCTGTGACTCTGTGCCTCCGTGATAAATGAATCCGGCGCAACTAGCTCCGCCACTTCAACGTCACCGGCCCGCTCATCGGATGCCGCATTTCCCCACCATTACGGCATGACTCCAGATACGCCGCCTTCAACTGGAAATACCACTTCGCCGGACGATCCGCGTCGTCGATCAACATCAGGTGCGGGTTGTGCTTCAAGCCCTCCGCTTGATTCTCCATGGTCTGCCGGTCCTGTTCGACAAACTTGGCAAACACAAACTTCAGCAACTCCGCCCCCAAAGGAACCCAGCGAAAAATATTCCAGCAAGCCACCACGTCGATGCGGCAATGGCTGTGCGTAATCGGGGTCACGGTAGTCAAACTCGAGAACCAGTACTTCCCTGCCCGGATGGTTTCCAGGCGCAGGTTGGGCAAAACAAAATCGATGGTGGTCGTAATCGAATCCGCATCCGCGTAAAGCCGCAGCAGTTTGTAAGGCGCGCTGTTCGAACTGGGTGTGTGCGCGCTCATGCGGAAGCCCATCGGGATCGGCTCGAAATTCTTTTGCTTCTCGTGAATGCTGTGCCGGCTGCGCCACCACCAAGCCTGGTGCACAAACGGCCCGTGCGCCGGATCCATCAGCCCGATGATCCCATGATCCACGCTGCAAGGCAGTTCGGCACTCAAATACGCGATCTCATACTTCCCGCTGAAAGTCGGCACCCGGGGCGTCGGAAACGAAGGCTCCGCAGCTTTGGTAAAACCGGCGCCCGGCGCAGCCGGCTCAGGCATAAAAACCCAAACATAATCATCGTGTTCTTCGCAGGCATAACTCCCCGCGTAGATCCGATCTACTTTCAACTCTCGATCTGCGGTCAGCGACGGAATCATCCGGCACTGCCCCGTGTGAGCGTCAAACCTCCAGCCGTGATAGCTGCACTCCAGATTTTCGCCGTCAAACCAGCCACACGAAAGCGGCATTCCCCGGTGCGGGCAAGCGTCGCGCAAGGCAAATGGCCTTCCCTGAGCGTCGCGCCCGATAACCAACGGCGTCTCCAGCAGCATCGCCTTATGCAATCGGCCCCGCGAAACTTGTCCGCTGGGCAGCGCCCGATACCAGAACCCGTAGAGCATCAATGCATCCGGCGTCTGACGCGTAGAATTTTCCAGTTCGCTCATGAGGAATCACAGGCAGCCTACTACAGCCCACAAAATTTGTGGAGGACGGCCGTCCTCGCCCTCCTGATCTGAACCGTCCTGCACCGAACACACAGAAAGCGGGCCTCGACCGCGGCCAATCGCGGCGCCAACCCGGTTACCTCCGCGCAACGCTAGCATTCTCTATGACTTGCAACATTACCATCGTGGTTCAGTGTCCCTTTCGTAAGTTGTCCCTCATTCCCAGCCAACTTATAATCGATTCACTCTGGTTTTACGATTCTCCGTCAGGTTCCGGGTGGGCCGGCGCAGACTTTTGTCCGCGTCGAAAATCATTGGGTTTGACACTCATTGCTTTAAGCGACAGCGCGTCACCCGGCTTATGCGAAAGAACCTGCAACTCGCCCTGATGGCTAGTCCCATACTCGCGACCTTCCTTTCGCTCGCCCCGCCCTGCGTGCTCGCAGAAGCCGCTTCTGGCGCCGCTAAATCCGCCATTACCTCGACCGACGACAATGGCCGCAAAGTCTATGTAAATGAATCCATTCCCGTGTTCACCAGTCGGCGTTCCCAAGTCCCCGTCCCGCGCAGTTCGCTGGTTTTCTGGAGCACAACCGAACATCGATGGAAATCGATTCCTTCCGCCAACATCCGCGCCGCCCGTTCAGCCGCGGCGGAGGTGAACCACTACCTCGGCGACCAACCCGGTGCCAATGCGCCCCTTCAAAACCTGGTTCATGATCGCGTGTTCTCTCCCCAGGATATCGATTCCGCCATCGACCAGGCTGCTTCCCGCCACAACGTCGATCCCAACCTTGTGCGTGCCGTTATCAAGGTTGAGTCGAACTTTAATCCCAACGCCGTCTCCCGCAAGGGTGCAATGGGCCTGATGCAACTGATGCCGCAAACCGCGCGCCAATTGAACGTGGCAAATCCGTTTGATCCGCAACAAAACGTCGACGCCGGGGTTCGACATCTTAAGCAGTTGATGGAGAACTACGGAGGCGACGTGAAGCTGACCTTGGCTGCCTACAACGCCGGTCAGGGAGCCGTTGCGCGCAGCGCCGGGGTGCCGCATTTCGCCGAAACCCGCAACTACGTCAACCGCATCACCCAGCTGTATTACGGAGGTTCCGACCCCGGCACGCGCTTCCTGCAAAACCCCATGCACGATCCCATCCACGTGCAACGGGATGCCCGAGGCGTTCTTCACATCAGCAACACGGAGTAAGTGTATGACCCTCGTGGCAACGGTTCGACGTTAGAGTTACAAGTTCGTTGAGTTCAGATTCGCAGAATTCAGGCTCGCAGAGTCCAGGTTCGTTGAGTTCCAGGTTCGCAACAGGATTACGGTCCATCAATTGAAGAATTCACCTCGCCTTCGTCGCCTCCTGTGCGCGAGCGCGGCCGTGCTCGCTCTGCTGCTTCCGGCGCTGCCCGCGCATGCCCGCGTGCACCGCTCCGGAAGCTGGGCCGACGCCCAATTCGCCGCCGCCCAACAGTTGCAACAAGCCCTGGAGGCTCGTCCTCTCGAGACCCGCACTCGCCACGACTACGAACGCGTCATCTACGCCTACCGCCGCGTGTATCTCGGAGCTCCCAGCGCCGGCCGCGCCGATCCGAGCGTGGTGGCCGCCGCCCAGATGACCGAGGAAATGGGCCGCCGCTTCAACGATCCCGACATCCTGCGCTCCGCCATTCAGCAATACGAATTCCTGCGCAGCCAGTATCCCGGCAGCAAAAACCGCTTCGACGCGCTCTTCCGAATCGGCGAGATCTACAAGGACGACCTGCACGACAAAGCTCGATCCAATGCCACTTTCAACGAGTTCCTGCATCGCTATCCGCGCAACCAGTTCGCCGAGGCCGCGCGCCAGGCGTTGGCCGAGCCCGCGCAGCCGGCCAATTTAAGATCGAAGGATGCAATCGGGGCCGCGAAAAAGAACCCTAAACCAACTCCGAACTCCGGTTCCGAAGCCAGCTCGGCTCAAGACAATTCGATCCAGAACAACTCAGCCACAACCGCGGAATCCACCTACGGCAAGCCCTCGCGAGTCATTGGAATCCGCCACTGGTCGGCGCCCGACTACACCCGTGTGGCCATCGATCTCGAACAGGACGTTAAATTTCAATCGCAACGCATCGAACATCCCGATCGCGTCTTTTTCGATCTTTTCAACACCCAGCTCGATGCGAAACTTGCCGGCAAAACCTTCGATGTCAGCGACAGCCTGCTCAAAGATATCCGCCTCTCCCAGTACAAACTCGGCAGCACGCGCGTCGTGCTCGATCTTAACGACCGCTCCGACTTTAACGCTTCCCTGCTCTCGAACCCCCCGCGGCTCATCATTGAGGTGCACAGCGGGGAAGTCCACAGCAGGAACACCAGTACGCAGAGCAAAGAAAATCAGAATGACGCCAAAGAGTTCTCCGCGGACGTAGACTTAGATCGTCCCGTCGGCAAGACCTTGCTCGATTCAATCGCCAATAACGCCGACGAGCCTTCCCAACCAACACAGACCAATATCGAAAAACCTAATCGCACGACCGTAGTGCTCGACCACGGTGTCAAAAAAACCATCGTCGAGGCCGACGATGAAGATGCCGTGCCGCAAGACAACGATCAAGGCGATAAAGACAAAGACAGAAATAAAGACAAAGCTGACGTCGCCAAACTTGATCCTCCCGCAGCCGATTTTTCCCCGACCCGGCCGGCCAGCATCATCCCCGGCGCCCGATCAACCTCTGACCATCTCAAGAGCGGTACCGCAAAAAGCAAACGCAAGCCCAGCGCCGATCTCGACGTTCGCGAAGCGCAGCCCACCGCCAGTGGCGACCGCTCGCTGATCCGCGCGCTCGGCCTGAAAATCGGCAAAATCGTTATCGATCCCGGCCACGGAGGCCACGACACTGGCACCATCGGCCCTAACGGCCTCGAGGAAAAAGATCTGGTGCTCGACGTCAGCCGGCGTCTCGGCAAGCTCCTGCAAACTCGCCTTGGCTCCGAAGTCATTTACACCCGCCGGGACGATACTTTCATTCCGCTGGAAACTCGAACCGCGATCGCCAATCAGGAAGCAGCCGATCTTTTCGTTTCCGTCCACGCCAACTCCAGCCATGACCCCGCCGCCCGCGGAGTGGAAACCTACTATCTGAATTTCACTTCTTCTCCGGAAGCCCTCGAAGTCGCCGCCCGTGAAAACGCGGTCTCGGAAAAATCAATTCACGAACTTCAGGATCTGGTGAAAAAGATCGCTCTACGAGAGAAGATCGAAGAGTCGCAAGAGTTCGCCTCCGACGTCCAGCGCTCTCTGCACACCGGCCTTGCGACCAAGAACCCGGGGATGCGCGACCGCGGCGTGAAAAAGGCTCCCTTCATCGTGCTTATCGGAGCCAACATGCCGTCCATCCTCGCGGAAATTTCCTTCGTCAGCAATCCCGGCGACGAGCGCCGCCTGCGAACCGCCGACTACCGCCAGAAAATCGCCGAATCCCTCTACCGCGGCATCGCCAAATATGTCAGCGGCCTCAGCGGCATAAAAGTCGCCAGCAAAATCGACAAAGACGCGGCCCAGTAGCGCCCGTCCTTCTGTGCCTTCCAAACTGTCACGAATAACAGGGCTGGCTGTGCAGCGAAACAGCCGCGCCCGGCGCTTACTTCTCAGCCTCGCCGTCGTAAACCAACTTCCCGCCGACAAACGTTTTGCGCACTCTGATCGTCAAAATTTCCTTCGGCGGCACTTTCGTGATGTCTTGCGAAATCACGATGAAATCAGCCAGCTTGCCCGCTTCAATCGAACCTTTGTTCTGCTCTTCAAATTCCGCATAGGCAGCCTCGACCGTGTAGCCGCGCAGAGCCTCCTCCAGCGTAAGCCGTTGCCCTGGATACCAGCCACCCCGTGGATTGCCTTGCGCATCCTGGCGCGTGATCGCTGCATAAATCCCGTAGAAAGGATTTAGAGTCTCGCCGGGAAAATCCGAACTGAGCGGCATGTGAACCCCGGTTTGCAACAAAGATCGCCACGCATAAGCGCCCTTAATACGCTGCGGCCCCAGTCGCTGCTCCGCCCAGCCCATATCCGATGTAGCGTGCACCGGTTGCATCGACGCAATGATCCCTAGCTTCGCGAACCGCGGTATGTCTTCCGGTGACAGAACCTGAGCATGCTCGATTCGCAGCCTGGGATCGTGTGCTCGCGGAACATCAGCCAGAGCATGCGCATACGCGTCCAGCACCATCCGGTTGGCGGCATCGCCTATGGCATGCGTGCATACTTGAAAGCCGCGCTGCAGCGACTTGCGAGTCAAGTCATAAACTTCCGGCTCGGGCGTGGTGAATGTGCCATTGCTTTGCGGAGAATCGCTGTAAGGTTCGAGCAGAGCCGCGCCCCGCGAGCCCAACGCTCCGTCAGCAAACAGCTTGAATGCGCGAATGGTCAGCCGATGATTCGGGTCAATTTCAGGACCGCGCCCCAGCCACTGGCTCACCAGCCCGGGATCGGCTCCATCGAGCATGGCGTAAACCCTCACTGGCAGCCGGTTCTCCCGGATCAACTCCCGAAACGCATCCACCAGAATTCCCGAAACCCTGGCTTCATGAACCGAGGTAAGACCGTAATGAACGCACTCCTGCGCCGCCAGTTCGAGCGCCTGCTTGGTCTGCTCGAGGGTCATAGGTGGAATCTTTCTTTCCACCAGGTCCTGCGCGTGGTTGAGTAAAACTCCAGTCGGCTCGCCGGTTTTCTCGTCCCGCAGAATCCTTCCGCTAGGCGGATCTTTTGTGTCCTTCGTGATCCCGGCAAGTTGCAGCGCACGTTTGTTGGCCCACGCCGCAAAAGTATGCAGACCGACCAGCAACACCGGATTGTTCGGAGACGCCTCGCTCAAAGCCTGATTGTCAGGATAATGTGTGGCCCATCTGCCCTCATCCCAACCCCAGCCAAGAATCCACTCATTCGGCGCCGCTGAACTGACCCGCTGCTTGACTCGTTCGACAGCCTCTTGCGCCGTGGCAACATCTTTGAGGTTTAACCGAACCAGACTTTTGCCCAGTTCAATCAGATGCGTGTGTGCATCGATGATTCCGGGCAGGACGGTTGCGCCCTGCAGATCGACGGCACGAGTTCCCGGAAAGCGCCTTTGTGCCGAGCCTGTGTCTCCCACCCAAACGATGCGATCGCCCTGAATGCCCATCGCGGTGGCGGCGGGGCGCTTCGCGTCCATGGTAACAATGTGGGCATTAACGATAAGCAAGTCCGCCGAAGAAGTCTTAGCCGAAGCAGGATTGAAACCCGCAAGCGCAGCCAGAATGACGAAGAAAACCAAACCGGGATTCATGATTGGCCCGCGATGAGTCTAGCAGGGGCAGCCAGGCAAACTGAAATTTCGCCTTCCCGCAAATTCCAGGGGGTAGACCGTCGGGTACGAAGGTGCGATCCGTGATCTCACTCGCCCAAGTGCCTGGAACTGGCGCCCGAGTTGAGCTGTTATGGGGTTCATCCGGCGCGCTAAACCGGTCAAGACTGGTTTCGCCGACTCAGATATCGCAACTCCTTCGGTGTAATCGACTTGCTGCCCTCCTTGCAAGGAGACCACGGGCACTAATCACAACTCGATTTTTGCCGATCTAACCAGCAGGACGATAGTTTGATTACATCTAAACTGGTAAGCGCCCTGGAGTCCAAGCCCGTCGAGCCAAGTCTCAAGCGTGAATGCTCGTGCGACGATCACGCGCGGGAAGCGAGGCTCATCCAGTCATCCCTGGTGCCTACAAAGGGGCTCAGCCACCAGTCCGCCGAAGTCGCATTCCGTTTTATACCATTCTCCGACGTGGGCGGAGACTTTGCTGACTTCTTCGTTTTGCCGGACGGTTTCATTGGCATCTATCTCGGAGACGTCGTCGGGAAGGGATTGCCGGCGGCAATGTATGGCGCACTCGTAATGGGAACGCTGCGCGGGATTCACAAGACCGGAACAGACACCGCCCGCGTTCTTCACCAGTTGAACGAACGATTGGTGCAGCGTCCCATCAGTGGCCGTTTTTGCTCCACCTTGTACGCTCTTTTCAGCCCGGCCACGAGAGAGCTGATTTTTTCTAACGCCGGCATGCCTCAGCCGTTGTTGGCTTCCGAAACCCAGTGTCGCCCTTTAGGCGAGGGTGGGCTACCCTCGGCAATGTTTCCCGGCTCCACGTACGAACGCCATGTCGTCCAACTAAGCTCCGGAGACTGCGTTCTGTTCGCCACCGACGGACTCCACGAATTGCGCAACTGGGAAGAGGTCGAGTTCTGCACCAGCCAAATGGAAGACGTGTGGGCGTCGTGCCGGCACAAATCGGCCGCAGAATCAGTGGACCTCGTCTTCGATCGCATGCTGGCGTTCTCCGATGGCAGGTCCCCGCACGATGATATCACTGCGGTAGTCCTGAAAGTGTTCTAGCAAAACATCTGCCTATCTGAGACTGAATTCGCCTATCGCTCCCGAAGATTGTCTCTCCTGATCGCGTTAGACGCCGCGACTGTCAGTCGCCTGGATATGATCAAGAATAAAAATCCGGTTACTTCCGTGCGCGTTCCAGATCCGCAGAATCACAACTGCGGGTGAGCGAGGTCACTGCAGCGGTTATGTCAGATCGTTGAAACTCTCCACTAGGCAGCGACAGCGCTGCTCAGTTCTCTTACATCCAGTTTTCGGAGTCGCACCAGTAGTTACTTTCGCAACTCAGGACTGCAAGAGAACTGCCGATTCTGTCGAGTAGCAAGACTTTATAAGGAGAAAACGAAATCATGAAAACCACAAAGCTGGTGATGCTGGTAATGACAATTGCGGTAGCCCTGTTCATTCTGATTCCCAATCTGTCCTGGGCTGCCGACGATGGCGCGACCATTTTCAAAGCAAAGTGCGCAGCCTGCCACGGGGCGGACGCGACCGGCAAACCCGCAGCCAAGATTCCGAGCCTGGTTGCAGACGATGCCAAGAAGGCTTCGGATGACGACCTGGCCAAGGCTGTAACCGAGAAGCCGAAACACCCGGGCAACATCAAGAGTCTGCCCGCTGACCAGGTAAAAGCGGTTGTGACCTACGTCCGCAGTTTGCAGAAATAATCATTGGCTGTTCCTCGGAGCGCACCGCCACTGTCGCGCAATCAACAGTTGGGCCGGTGGCGGAAGAAGGCGCGAGGGTAAATAAAAAGACTTCCCGCTCAATCCGGCGGACGGACTACAAACCCGTCCGATCCGCAGCCAGCCGGAAATCCCCTCCCTGTCCCCGTTGAAGGAAGGAACGGCCCTCCCGGGTCCGGATGCGCACCTCTCCGGACCCGGTCATTTCTTGGCAGTCGCTTCCCAAGGTGTTCTGTAAGGTTCCCAAGTTGGTTCCGGACTGGCTGGCTGAGTCCACGACGTTGATGAATTACAATTGCTTGCTGAGGAGGATTCATGGCAATGCTAAAGGGACTGGCGTCCATAGTGTCGGAGTTAAGGGCGGAGAGAACGAATCTGATAGCTCAGCTTAAACATGTTGACGCGGCTCTGTCAGTTCTTGGCAAGCTGGACGGTGGGAGTTCCTTCACGAAACCGAGACGCAATCTCTCGGCAGCAGCCCGCAAGAAGATGAGTCTGGCACAGAAAGCGCGCTGGGCAAACCGAGCTTCGACGAACAGTCATGCAATCGCATTGAAGCCTAAGCGCACCATGTCAGCAGTAGCCCGCAGGAAGATTGCGGCGTTTCAGCGGGCGCGGTGGGCGACGTTGAACAAGCAGCAGAAGAAGACTGCTTAATCAACGGGTCGATCATCGGATAAGAATACGAAGGGGCTCATGTCCGGGGGAAGTTCAGCGATGAGAGCAGTGGCCATAAAAAAGGGTCGGAGTCGGGCGGAAGCGGATTTCCACGAAATGGGAACGCTGCGGTGTGACGGTTGTGGCGAGGAATTTATCATTGGTCAGCATCCCGCATTCATCGACAGGAGGCTGGCTAACGAACAGGCATACTGGCTCGAAAAAGTTCTTGCCGAAGAGCACGAGCGCGACAAAAAACATGCAGACCGAATCGAACTGCCGAGCTGATCGCTCCAACTTGGGCGGCAGCTGTCACGTGTACGTGCGACTACGTTTGCTGTCTGCTAAGGGGTTCCAGTCTTCATAGGTTTCCACCACCACTGATGGTGCTTACACTGCGACTCGAACTCCGGATTGCAGCGACTATGGAAGGTACGCTCGGCGATGGCAAGGCCCAAAGCCGTGCCCACAAACATGTCAGACGACCAGTGATCCCGGGCCATGAAGCGAGCGAAGGTCACGGTGAACGCCGCGCCGTAACTGAGCGTCCGCGCCCACGGTTTCGGATATTCGTCGGCCAGCACCGAGGCCATTGCCCAGGTAAACATGGCATGGCCGCCGGGGAACGAAGTGTTCAGGGCACGATGCTTGAAGAAGTCTCCGTGATTGTTACCTTCGTCGGGCCGCTGGCGGCCGGCAATCAACTGCATTGGCGCGTACACGAGGAAGGTGTTGATCAAAGTTTCAAGTTCGAGTTCGCCAGTCTCTCGGGCGTGGTTGTGCTCGGGCTTGGCTCCGTACAGATATATCGCTGCCAGCGAGCCAGCCAGCCCCCCCAAAGCGGTATCAGAAATAGCCTGATAGGTCGAGAAATTGGAGTGCGAAACATTGTTTTCAATGCGGCGGTCGGCGGCGAGAAAAGCGCCGGTGCCCACCAGAATTAAAGCGTCCCACTTGAGGTTATGCGCTTCAAAAGGGCCTCGATACAGATTCTTCTGATCTTGTCCAATCCGTACAAGACTTCGTTTCACAAATCCCTGCTGCGGGTGGGCGGCAGATGAAGTGCCGGGTGCATCATCGGGCGCCGGGTTGTCTGCGTCCAGCCTCTCCAATCGAAATTCGCCGACGCGGAAGCTGGGCGCTGGAGTTGTCTCCTGGATCGCTGCGGTAACAGGCGGGGCCGCCATTATTGAAGACGATTCTTGAGAGCTGGCGACGAGGGCAAGCACGGGTACCGCCAATGCAGCCAGCATCAATTGAAGGGTTGGTTTGTTCAATGTCATGGATTTCTTGATCAACCTCATATTTTCGAGAGAAGCGCTACATTAGGATGCCGATTCCGAAGAAAGGTTTTTTACGAAAATGCCTTGCCGCTGGGAGGGACACGCATTCGGTGGCCCTGCCAGGGGCTAACAGGCGGAGTTTCGGAGTAAGACCGAGAGGGAAAACGGAGAGTGCTGGGGACGGCCGAGGCATGGATGAAATTTCTCGATGTGTTATAAACATATTCTTCACATATATCTTAAAGTGAAGTCAAGAAAATAATGAGGAAAGTTGCGGCGGAGTTCCAGAATGGGAAGGGTTGTTTCCGGTTAGGTTCCGGTCACTGAGCGTTATGGCGATTTTTCGCCAACGATGTTAAGACACCGCCGGATAGTGGGCAGATGCAGGGATGAACTTTGGGGCACGACTGCTCCAGCCGCTTTACGGTTTAGCATCCACAGATTCTTCTCGCCGCCAAATGGCGAGTCCGGGCGCTCCCAACGCAAGCAGGCCGAGCGATGCAGGTTGCGAATTGTCGGGAATGGGGTTGGTCAGGGAAGCACCGGGACCGGGATCATCCGGGCTCAGGGAGTCTGGAGCTGGTGGCAAAATGTCGAAGGTCTGACCAGTCTTGATCGACTTCCCGGGAATGGTTTCGTAGGCGTAACCGGTCAGCGTTGCGGTGATGGTCAGTGGCATTTCAACCTGAACATTCAATCGTGCCCAGCCGTAGTGGATTTGGCCTTTGATCTTGAACTTGATGCCCAAATAACGGCTCTTGACGTTGATCCAGCTTCCCATTGGATAGCTGAGGGAATTGACGTTGACCATACGTTCTGCACCACCACGGAATGCTTTTCCGTGACCGATCTGCATTCCTTTTTTCAAGGCAACGGCGCCGTAGAAGTTGTACACGACTTGGTTCGTTTCACTGAGCTTGGTAACCAGGTCTTCCGACGTATGGCAGGAGTCGGTGGTGCAGCTATGAACGTAGTTGTTTTGAATCGTCAGATCAGTTGTGCCGTCGTGATTCAGATCCAGCCTATAACTGCCGCGATCTGCGATGACGTGATGAGCGGGGGTATAGATAATCTCGGCCGTGGAAGGCTCGGCCAATGCAAGCAGAGTTACTCCCGCGGAACTCGCCGCAAGGGCATAGGCGTTCAGTCGTTGGTGAAATGATCCGGAAGCATTGTCGTGACCCTGAGAATATTTTTTCATGATCATATCTCCTCAGAAGCTTTCCGCATTCCGCGCGGCGTTCACGGGGTCAGTCTGAATATCGTTCCGCAACCCTTCGACCGATAATGCTCTGTACAGCCTGCGTCGCCACCCTCGACGGTCGTGCCGTACAGATTACCCGCATCATCCTCGACCAACAATATGGGAAATGCGCCGTCCGGCGACGAGGTGAAGCTATGCAGTATAGATTCCTTTCCCGTTGTATCAAGCTTGAAGACAATCCCGCAGCCGCAGTTGGCATCACCTCCCACGGAAGTAGTCCCATACAGGTTGCCACTTGCATCCCGAACAAGATTTCCGCCAGGGCCCACTCCGTTCGGCAGCCCAGCAAAACTGTAGAGGACCTTTTCGTTACCGGACGAACCCACCACAAATACCGTCCCGCAGCCGTATGGCGGCGAGCAATTGACATCGCCGCCGCTATCGGTAGTACCGTAGAGGTTTCCGTACGAATCACGGATCACGCCGGCAGTGGGCTGAGCGCCATCAGCGCCCCCCTTGAACATATGCAACGTTGTCAGATGGCCGGCTGTGTCCAATTTGAAGACTGTTCCGCACAGACCGCCGGGGCTAAGACAGTCCGGGTCTCCACCGTGGTATGTTGTGCCGTAGATGTTGCCTTTGCCATCGAGAACCAGGCCCCCATTCGGCTCAGACCCATCGATACCGTTAGTAAAGCTGTACAGAATCGAAAATTTGCCTGTGCTATCCACGTTGAAGATTGAGCCCCAGTTATTCGCTCCGCCATTGAAACTGGATCCGTAGAACACGCCGTTTGCGTCGACCACGGACAGCGCCGGGAAATCCGCCAGGGGTTGAGGAAAGTTGTAGAGGACAGTTTCGCGCCCCTTCTCATCCAGCTTGAATACCACGCCGGCGCCGTAAGCTCCTCCGAAGGAAGTTGCACCATAGAAATCGCCGTGCCATGCCAGCAGCGAGGACGGGCAAGAGCCATACCCAGCATCGAAGTTATACAGTATGCTCTCCTTGTCCTCGGCCGACAAACTGAACGCTGTCCCATAGTAAGAGATGCCACCGTTGCATGTTGTGCC